>JBGURP010000058.1:0-7126 GCA_045132055.1 Bacteroidales bacterium | reverse complement strand
CCTCCGCTTGGGAAAGTAGAGGCTTTGTTATATGTTTTACAGCATGTTACAAAAAGAGGATGTGCCAGAATTATGACACACCCTCGTATCTATTCGGCAACGTGATTAATTCGATGCGCGAACAGGCCGCACGGCAAGGCCATAGTTGCGAATGTGTTCGTCAACTTGGAACATGAGGAAATCGGAGTAGGACACACAGTAGGCGAAGACCGGATCACTGGAGTTGAGCGTACGAGACCAGTAGTAGCCATACGAGCCCGCGCTTTCGAGCATACTGCCCCAACGATAGCCCCCAGCAGGGAAGAACAAGGTATTACCATTGTTAGCCGTCAACAGATACCCTTTCACGCCGTTTTGCGTTGTCCACTTTCGGCGGCAGTTGGATCTCAATTCCTGAAATTGCTCCTTTGTCGGCATTCGCCACGAAGCTCCCCAGTTGACGTAAGCAGCATCGTCCTCAGGATCCAGTTCGGTCTTGCCATCCACCGTGCCATACTCGCTGTCAGTGCAATACTTTGTCAGCTCGATGTACGTGCCATCGATGAGGTTGAGCCACTTGTTGTTGCTCCAGTTGTAATTATCCTTTGTCTCGGTCTCTCCCCAAGCAAAGTAAGAGCCATATTCCTCAGGGGTGTTGGCGCCGATGTTCATAGTGGCCCAGAGTGTGCCGCTGGGCAGACCCATATCAACGTATTCATGATTATCTTGCGGAGTTCCGCCGCCCAGGATGATGTCAATGATGACATTGACGTCAGCGATATTGATTTCACCATCTTTGTTGACATCGGCAAAAGTGTTGCTGCCACTGCCAAGAATCACATCGATGACGGCATTCACGTCGGCGATGTTGACCTCACCGTCACCGTTGACGTCACCTTTAATACCGGATGCACGCGAGATAATGATATGGTCGGCAAAATTTTCATCACCATAGGCAATGTAATAACCATAGTCGGCGTCCTCATATTGGTCATGTGCTATATAGGCATCACCAGGATAGGTAATAGCGCAATTCTTGAAGGTGATACCTTCACCTATTCTTGAAACCCCTCCATGGATATCGGCTTTCACATTATCAAAGGTAAGTGCACACAGCACGCCGTCTCCATTATTCATAATACCATAGGCGTCCTGCAGCGTGATGTCCTTGATTGTCAAGCGTGTGCACACAAGGAAAATGCCACGCAACCTGCTGGAGACATTGAGGGTGCCATCACCTTGGATAGTTACACTTTTACTGTTATATCCATCCAATGCCAAGGCAACAAAACCCGTTGTAGTCAGTTTGCATTCACCGTGAATGATGATGGTAGCATTCTCGGTTACGCGTATGGGATAAACGTAATCGTAGGGCGTCTCGCTACTGTGTTCCACAACGGCGTTGTCCAGGGTGAGTGTGCGGTTCGTCTCATCCCAAATGATGCTGCCGCTCTTGATGTATGGGCAGTTGAAATGGCCGTTATCATCAGGATCAATGCCACAAACCGCTATTGATGCGTTAACGCTAAGGGCCGCCAGAAGTGACAGGAATAATAAGGTAAATTTCTTCATATTGTTATGTATTAATTGGTTAATCGACGTTTTAACACACAACCCGATAGTTTCGAGGCAAAATAATTGATTGTGCAAAAATAACACTTTTTTTGCCCTAAATCTCATTTTCTAATAAAATTCGATAATTTGCACTTCTGTGTGAATGAACGCAGTTACCCAGCGAGATATAAGATACAAAAGAAAGAAGCCTGATGGAGCTTCTTTCTTTGTTTACTGGTGACAGGGAGTGTCTAGTACAAGCGTTTCCTTTGATAGAAAAGAAATTGGTAAAAGGCATCTCCTGATTGGAGTGTGACCTCAAACTCATGAGGAGCTTCCTCAGTTGTAGGACTAAATGTGATGGTCAAATATTTATTCACGCATTTCACATTACACCACTCACCATAGACGGTATCACCGAGGCATGGGGTGTCATAAGTAACATAGGGGCCGCTCTCGTGGAGTGATACAATCCTAGGCACATAGTTCTCACAGATGAATGTATAAGAGCCTCCCGCCAAGGGTACCTGATAGACACCTTCTTGGATCCGGACAAGGTCGCCGGGAACTTTCCATTTCATCGGGGTCCAATTGCCGATAGGCTCTTCTTCTTCTTTGCCACACGATGTTGCTACTACAAGCACAAGCAGCACCATCAGCAATGTCTTTGCAATCTTTTTCATTGGTCGTATATAATTTAAGGTGAATAAAAACTTGGATGCAACACATTACTCCTGGGGCAGGCGACGGAAGCCCTCGCCCAGGATCTCGCTGCTCTCCATAATGTTGACAAACGCGCGGGGATCGATGTGATAGAGGACTGAACGCAGCTTGATCATGTCGGAACGGTCGAGGGTGACATAGAGCATCTTACGCTCAGTGCCCTTGTAAAGTCCCGTGCCGGCGATGAGGGTGCCGCCGCGCTTGATGTCGTTGATGATGTAGTCGCGAACGGCATCGGCCTCGTCGGTAACGATGAACATGGTCTTGTAGGTCTTCATACCATCGACAACAAGGTCGATCACCTTGCCCTCGATGAAGATGATGATGATCGAATAAATGGGCAGACGGATGTCACCAAAGGCGACGAGCGTGCTCAGGGTGATGATGCCATCGACAATCATGACGAGGGTGCCCAGGGAAATCTTGGTGTACTTGTGCAGGATCATCGAGATGATGTCCGAGCCGCCACTGGTAGCTCCAGAGCGGAAAATCAGACCGATGGCCACGCCGTAGATGATGCCGGCAACCACCGTGTTCAGGAAATAGTCGGGGTGGAACCAGCCGCCATGATGGGGAATCTCGACCATCGACTTGACCATCGAGGGATCGACGGTTGCGGTGATGGCGCCATCGTGAATGACAGGATCATATCCCCACCAGCTCTCCAGGATAAATGTAAAGAGGAAAATCAAGGCCGTTGAGACGATAGTCTTGATGCCGAACTTGGGTCCCAATATCCAGGTGCCGATGATGAGCAAGGGGATATCCATGCAGATGGCGTAAAGCGAAATCTTCCACGGCCACAGCGTGTTGAACACGTTGGACAGACCATAGGTGCCGCCAGGTGCCATCAGGTAAGGGTTAACAAACATCACATCGCCGACAGCGAATAGCAGGCTGCCGATAACCAGCAGGGTGTAAGCAAGCACTTCCTGCCACAATTTTCTCTTGGGGTTAATCTTAATCATTTTCTCATTCTCTAATTTGGCCGCAAAATTACTCATTATTTTGCAATTAACGCATATTGTTTGATGATTTGCTCCTTTTGTTCCTTATCAATAATGTAACAAGACACAAAAAGGCAGGCTCGAGAGTCAAGCCTGCCTTTTGTAAGTATCTTGTACGAACGGTTATTTCTTACCAGTTACCGCTCAGCAGATAGTCGATCAGCGCCGTCACATCGGCAATGTTGACGGAATCATCATGGTTTATCATATCAGTTTCTAGCCTAGTATACATCAAGCACACTTGACGGATACCGTGCGAGGTTAAGCATTGGTTTGTGGGAGTGTATTTAATTTTACCCAAAGGAGCCGCACAATTACAACAGAAACGCCAATAGAGCAAATATTATTAAGGTAAAATATAGCAAATGCTGACTTTTTTACTTTTTCATTGCCCAGGTGTTGGCCAGATATACAACGACAAAAGAAGCGATAAAAATGATGGCAGCAAAGGCAATACCCCCTATCGGTTCTATTGCCAGCAAGGGCATCAGCGCTCCACACAAGAACAATAAAACGGCGACCAACAGCCTGACCCGCTTGATGTTAACTTTTTCGCGATCCTCCTTACTCGCCGTGTTATAACCCGCGATCAGGACATCACCCTTTCCTGACAGGATGAGGACTCCCAACCCCACCATCAACACCATAAAACAAATAATGGTCCAATTCATACACTATATAAATTATAACAATGTGCAAATATAATCAATATTTGTGTAATTGCCATAATCAACCCGATAAAAGAGAAAAAAGAAATCAGACAAGCCCTATTTAGTCAGATACTATGAATGATCATTTGAAAAACGGCACTAAGTAGTCGTGTTCTCACCTATTTTTTATTCTTGCAAGAAAATTATTGAATCTAAAAGAGAAAAATCAAGAAAAACTGAGTACCTTTGCAGTTAATCGCATTACAACAAATCTAATGAAATATTGAATTATGGCAGACAAAACACCTACTCCGCACATCGGCGCCAAGTATGGCGAGATTGCACCCACCGTGATTATGGCCGGCGACCCCTTGCGCGCCAAGATGATGGCTGAACGCTATCTGGAAAACCCCACCCTCTATAACCAAGTGCGCGGCATGCTGGGCTACACCGGCACCTATAAGGGCAAACGCGTGTCGGTCCAGGGCCATGGCATGGGTATTCCCTCGATCGGCATCTACTCCTATGAGTTGTTCAACTTCTATGATGTAAAGACCATCATCCGCGTGGGCTCGGCTGGTTCGATGCATCCCGACCTGCACATCGGTGACCTGGTGATGGCCCAAGGTGCCTGCACCAACAGCGCCTATGCCATGCAGTTCCACCTGCCCGGCATCTATGCACCGATTGCCGACTTCGACCTGCTGCGTGCAGCCGTGGAGAAGGCCGAGGAACTGGGTTACCGCTACAAGGTGGGCAATGTCTATTCGTCGGATACCTTCTACGATGACACCCCCGATACCGCCCAGTGGCAGAAGATGGGTGTTCTGGCCGTAGAGATGGAAGCTCCCGCGCTCTACATGAACGCCGCACGCAGTGGCGCCCGCGCCCTGTGCATGTGCACGATCAGCGACTCGCTGATAACCGGAGAGGTGACCACGGCCGAAGAGCGCCAGAACAACTTCACGCAAATGATGGATGTGGCATTCGGCATCATTTAAATCCAAGAGGAGGAACAAATATGGCAATGCAATCAAGGATCACCGACCTGTTTGACATTGATTATCCCATCGTGTCAGGAGGTATGGTGTGGTGCAGCGGATGGGAACTCGCTGCTGCTGTCAGCAATGCTGGCGGCCTAGGACTTATCGGGGCCGGATCGATGACTCCCGAGGTGCTGCGCGAGCACATTATCAAGTGCCGTGAGAAGACACCATATAACTTTGGCGTGAACGTGCCCCTGATGCGCCCCCAGGCTGCTGAACTGATGGAAGTCATTGCTGAGCAAAAAGTCCCCATCGTGTTCACTTCGGCCGGAAGCCCCAAGAAATGGACGGGCTGGCTGCATGATCACAAGATCAAGGTAGCCCATGTTGTATCGTCGGCGGCATTCGCAGCTAAGTGCGAGCAAGCCGGTGTGGATGCTGTTGTTGCTGAGGGATTTGAGGCTGGCGGGCACAATGGCAAAGAGGAAACGACAACCATGTGCCTGATTCCCGCCGTGCGCCGCGTCACCAATCTGCCCCTCATCGCCGCTGGCGGCATCGCTACCGGTGACGGCATGCTCGCCGTAGAGGCCATGGGTGCTGACGGTGTCCAAATCGGCACATTGTTTGCACTCACCCAAGAGAGCTCTGCCCACGAGAATTTCAAGCGCTTATGCTTGAACCTTGATGAGGGTGACACCATGCTGCACTTCAGGAAGCTCTCTCCTACCCGCCTGGTAAAGAACGGATTCCAGAGTGCGGTACAAGAAGCCGAGAATCGCGGCGCCTCCGAGGAAGAACTGCTTGAAATCATCGGCATCGGCAAAACGAAAACCGGCATCTTTGACGGCGATGTGGAGAACGGTGAGCTAGAAATCGGTCAAGCCGCCAGCCTGCTTAAGGGACGTGATATTGAACCCGTCGCTATCGTGATGGAGCGCTTTGTTGATGAGTATTATTCTTCGCGTAGGCAGCTGATTAATCAGGCGATGGAGGCCATGATTTCAAGAAGAACTTTAATGTGATATTCCTGTCGATGAAGCATTAGGCTGCTTCATCGACAGATTATTTGTACGGGTCAATTGACCCAAAATTGTCTATTTACCACAATATTTTTTAAACAATTACTTTAAAATCATAACATCATATAACTATGTCACAGTGGTTTGAATGCAAAGTAAAGTATGACCGCATGATGGAAAACGGAGTGCTGAAAACCGTTTCTGAACCCTATCTGGTTGATGCCCTGTCGTTTACCGAGGCCGAGGCACGTATTACCGACAAAATGCAACCCTACATCAGCGGCGAGTTCAAAGTTGACGCTGTCAAGCGCGTGAATCTGAGCGACATATTTTATAATGACGCCGGCGACCGCTGGTATAAGGTAAAAACCAACTTCATCACGATCGATGAGAAGACAGCCGTTGAGAAGCGAACCGCTACCTACCAACTCGTGCAGGCCAGTGACCTGAAAGGTGCGCTAGCCACCTTCATGGAGGGCATGCACGACACTATGGCCGACTTTGAGATCGCATCCATCACCGAGACTCCCCTGATGGATGTCTTCCCTGCCGACCTCGATGAGACTCGCGCCGACCGTGAAGCCCGTCAAAAGGCACAGAATAAAGCATAAATCAGCATCCATGTCAAGCATCAAAGAGAACATCGAGAATTTCACCGCGCAACTTCCTGAAGGCGTGCAGCTTGTAGCTGTGTCCAAGTTTCATCCCGTTGAGGAATTGGCCGAGGCCTATGAAGCCGGTCAACGCCTCTTCGGCGAAAACCGGGCTCAAGAGCTTGTTGCCAAAGCACCTCAATTGCCTGCCGATATCCGGTGGCACTTCATCGGGCACCTGCAGAAGAACAAGGTGCGCGCCATTATGCCCCATGTGACTGTTATCGAGAGTGTTGACAGTGTGGAACTGCTCAAACTTATCGAGAAAGAAGCCGCGCGTATCGACCGCACAGTCGAGGTGCTGCTGCAACTGCATGTGGCTCAGGAGGAGACCAAGAGCGGATTTAGTGTTGATGAAGTGCTCCAGGCTGCCGATGACGGCCTGTTGACCTGCTACCCCCACATTCGCGTCTGTGGCGTGATGGCAATGGCCTCGCTCACTGATGACATGGAACAGGTGGCCAGTGAATTTGACCTCGTGCGCCGCACCTACCTGACGCTGAAGGACGGTTGCTTTGACGAGAGTGAAGACTTCAACCACCTGAGTATGGG
>JBGURP010000057.1:0-10824 GCA_045132055.1 Bacteroidales bacterium | reverse complement strand
CCTCTTCGATGCCCCATTCGCTGCGGTGTACGGGTTCGCCAAAGACCACATCCTTGGCGGTGTCGGGACAGAGGATGATTTTGGCTTGTACAGGGTTGCGCAGGTCATTTACGTAAAAGCCGTCGCCATATTCGGTGGTGTAGATATATAATGAGTTGTTAGCATCTTGATCCATCACAGCGATGTCTTTGGTTTTGTCTTCCTCCCAAGAAAATGTTTTAGAAGAAAGGTTGCAGGCGAGGTATGCCGGATCTTTACCTGGCACACTGGCATAGATGCGGAAGCTGTTCTTGTCAATCCATTCCCAAGCGGTAGAGATCCATCCGCCAGCAGCTTTGAACTCGTCTTTGGTGGCACTGCTTTTCCCAAGTGCATAGCCATAAAGTTTGGAGAACTCAAACAAGACTTTCTCATTCCCCTTTTTCATGTCCACCGACAGGATGGCGTCTTTGTCCGCATCGTAAAAAGTATATTCGGTGGTTTGCGGCCGCCATGTGAGGGACTGTACTCGGTCGTAGCGGTATTTTCCTTTGAAAATTCCTTGTAAATCAATGGTTTCAGATTGTGCAAAAATAAAATTTGCCCCTAAAATCAATAATAAGAAGATGAAAAATTTTTTCATAGTTGGATGTTTTTTTCAAGCGGCAAATTTACGGAAAATCTCAATCGGTTTGTCGGAAATATTTCAAGGATTTCTAAGACAACGCACGGGTGCCTGTGCATTGATTGTCTGAGTGTTTTTGATCACACTATATTGTCCGGGCATGGTGCGCAATGCACAGAAAGTGTTGCTACCGTAATTATCCGTCAACCAAAAAGTACACAATCCAGCAGTAGGGCATGTGCTGCCGTTTCTTAGTAGTGTGAGTTCAGACCAGTCATCTTCGTCGATATTAGCAGTACAGGTGTGGGAAAGCCATGTTCCAATGGGGAGATTGGTACAGATTGTTTTATTGGAGGGAACTGCAGCAGGAGAGATGACCAAAGTGGAATCTTTTTGGTGAACGACGTATTCTACTAGGTTACAACACTCCTCCCAACTAGGAATGTGCCATCCCACAGGGCAGATTCCTTGCCAATTGTTCCCAAGGTTGGTGATAAGATCTGCAACGAAAGTGGTGTCGTATGCCGCAAAGGGGGTGTACCTGAGACCATATTGTTTGGATCCAACAGGGTCGTACACATTTTCGTAATAGGTGGCGCGAACAAAGGAGGTGTTGGAATTAATGAAATCATAGTTTGCTTTGGAGTGTGTGCAGCGCAAGGATTGCCGCATCCAGCATTGGCTGCCAAACTGCTTGATGATGTACCAGTTGCCTTGATGGTCTTGGATGGAATCCAACACCCACACGCCATCCTCTAAATGTGCACTTTCGCTGGCTCTGGGTTCTCCATCAATGACACAATGTCTTACTCTTGGTCCGACGTACACGGGTTTGTCGAAGGAACATCCGTAATTGTCTGTGTACCAAAGAGTATAATCCCCTGTGGGAAGAATTACAGAAGAGGTATTGGCAACAGTATCGTTGTTTTCATTCACCCATGTATACGCGACGACATTTCCATTACAAGAAACAGAATTCCTGAATTCTTCGCTACAGCAGGAACAGGTTGACTGTGTGCGGATGGCATCGTTTACGATTAAAAACATGGTGTTAGGTGCTGCAATGGTGTCGTCTCCAACGACGATACTGGCAGTGACATATAGATTATTGTTTTCTTCTACATGAACGACAAGGTTTGTATCGTTCATGGTTCCGCTTCCATAACTATAGTTCCAAAGAATTTCAGCCTGTTCTTTCCTTGGGTCTTTGCCAAATATAGAGACATAAAAATGATAGTCTTTTCCTTCAGGCGGGTCGCAACCACGAGTTTCAGAAGGAATTCCTTGATAGACACGTAATGATAAATCAGTAGGACAAGAGATTTGCGTTTGCACTGTAAGGGTGTCTTTGGTATTATTTACCACTGCCTCCACAAAGTAAGAAGTTCCGGGAACGGCATCTGTGAAGTACAGTGTGGAGGCTGTGCCCATTGTGGGTGATATTTCTTGACAGTTGAATAACTCGGTGTGGGCGGAATCAGTGTAGGCGCAAACACGGCCGCTCACGGGAGCGCCTCCATTGTCCAAGATAGGTATCCGAATGTCAAAATGGTCAGAGGCCACCCCGCGAACTAAGTCTCCCAGCACAAGATTTCCTACTTCTGTATGAATGTTGAGGGTATTGCCGTAACCACGCCCATACTGGTTGTCTGCAAAACCACGATAATAATAGGTTTGGTTGGGACTCAAGCTTGTAATTGAACCTTGAAAAGACCCCAGTCCATTGCCCGCAGCGACAATGATGGCATTGGCAAAATTTTCATTGTTGGAGTATTGGAACCCCCGGCTGGTCACGGTACCCCAGCCATCAGAGAGAACGGTTCCGAACAGGTCGAGATGGTCTGTGCCGTGCAGGCTGCCACTATCAGTGCTGACAGTCGGTGGATAACCGAGAAGATGCCCGTAACAATTCAGTCTCGGCCGGCTGCACTCTCCTCCAAATTGGTTGATAAAGAATCCATCCGTTTGACCGTTGTTGCCATGCCGGTCCACACCTATGGTTTGTCCAACCCCATAGGTGATTAGGCTGGACAAGGAAAGGAAGAGTATGATGATTTTTCTGTTCATAGCGCGCTAATTGTGGGAATAGTAAATTTGTATGCGGTCGCCTTCAGCAAGGGCCTTGTTGCCATTGTAGTTGTAGCGGTAGGTCAGCGTGTTGCCCGAAAGGCTGATAGCTTGCGTGCTGATGAACACCCCGTTGATGAACATCATGACAGGGTGGTTGGGGAGGGGAGTGAAGGAGAGGGTGAAGGTGTTGGAGGGCGAAGAAGGTACCGTGAACATGTCCACGGTTTCCTGCAGTGATTGCAGCTCATTGATTTGATTCTGAAGGTTTTGTATCAGTGCACTGAGAGCCCCGTTGTTGGCGACCTGCTGCAGCGAGTCCAAAAACTCCTGCCGGGACACCAACTGCCCTACAGCGTTGTTCAATTCCCCATGTGTGGCGTAGTGGCTGAGCGAGTCGGCGAGCTCTTGGCGGCCCACCAAGGTGTCGGTGGCGGCAGCGAGTTCTTCTGGCGAGACTGTGTGGGACATTGAGTCTGCAAGTTCCTGTCGGGTCACTAACGAGCTGACCGCATTGTCCAGATCTCCTTGTTGGATGTAGTGGCTGAGGGAGTCTGCAAGCTCCTGCCGTGGAACGAGCAGACCGATGTCGTTTTGCACCTCCTGATGGGTGGCATATTGCGAGAGGGAATCCTGCAGCATGTTGATGGTGACCAGTGCTGTGCTGCCCAGATGTTCCTCGATGGCCGACAGCGGCACTTTGTCAGCATAGCAGGCATAGGGCACGGCATTGATTTTTTGCGTGTCGGCCAGCACCATTTCTCCCGCTAAAGAGTACTGTGTGCAAATGTAGGCATCGTTCCAGGTTACTGCGTCGAGGTTGCCGATTTGCCCCGTTCCTTCTCCCACCACGAGACTGATAAGGCCGTTTTGGTTGCTTGTGACCGTGTGTTGCTCGGTGTAAATGGCAGCGGTGAGAGGAGAGTGGTTGTGCAACTGGAATTGTACCGTGATTTCTTCTTGTACAACCAGTTGGTTTTCAGCGTTTCTCACTACAGACTGGTACGACAGTCTTGTGTTGCTTTGTGCAAAAGTGAAAGTAATGGAAAGGAGTAAAGTTAAAAATGTGAGTGTCTTTTTCATGTTTTTAATGTAATGATTTTCAGTTTTTTATACATCGAATACTACATCCGTTATGGGTAGGAAATCGTTCAAGGTAGAAGTCATTGCAGAGAACGGGCAGTGTTCCCACAATACCTATATTGTTCGATACTCTTTCACTGGTCCAGAAGTGGGCCACCGTCAGCAGGTATTCAAAATAGCCAGTGCGGTTATCGTAGTCACCGGCAGGCATAGCGGAAAAGCCACTCTGATTATCGGCTTCTCCCAACCAGTATTCGCCATCGATTCTCAACGATTGTGCATCTTCAAGGGACAGCTGCGCCATCTCTTCCGACAGCGGGATGTGCCATCCGTTGGGGCAGGCACCTTGCACCCTACCTTCACTGTCTGTTGTTGGCAAGGTGTCGCTGCCCTCCGGGATGTTTATTGCTGAATACCAGCTATATAGTCGCCCGTAGCTCTCCCATTCAGAAATAGTGTCGGCGCCGATGGTGTAGATTCGGGCATTCATGATGGTGTCGCCATTCGGGTAGAGTGTGGAGCGCAGGTTCTCTTTCATCCAGCAAATGGCACCGACACGTATGGTATGATAGATGTTGTCTTCCCGGTCAGTGATGGTGTAGTCACCACCGCACGGCGGAAAATGCACGATTGCGTTTTGTGTGCACCACAACGTATCTTCTCCTGTTGTTACTTGCCAGGTGATCAGGTGCGAGCGTCCCACTAACACCGACCCTGGTGCGTCTGATGAAATTTGAAGACTGGGATTGGGCGGATAGATGTCGGGCGGCATCAACGACAAAGGCACACTTTCCTCTCCGTATGCAGCGGTATCAATATAGTCGTCGGGACAGGTAATGACATATACGGTCCTCGACACAATGCTGTCGCAGCCGTACTGCGACACGAGACTGTCAATATGGGTGCCGGCTGAAATTGCTGCCGGATCACCCTGATGCACCAACAAGGTATCGTTGATTCTCCAAGTGGGATGCACCACCAAGATAAAATGCACAATGCTATCATAGTGCAATGAACTGTTTTGCAAGTATTTCTCAGCAAGGTATTCTCCAGCTGTCAGGGTGTCGCCATATTCAAAACCATAACTCGCGAAAGAGGTTCCTTCACACACCTCATCCTGTAGTTGGGTAATGATGAGGTAGCTCTGTTCCACTCCTTCTGAAACACCGAGGCCTTGCGCAATCTGCCGGTAAAAGACCTGCCCAATCGTGTAAGAACTGTTTCCAACTTCTCCGTGCGCAGGCGCAAACCCTGATTGCGCTTCCCCATATCCTATATATAATAAGCAGATTCCTGTCAGAAATAATCTTGTCCATCTTTTCCGGATGGCTCGTAGGCAGCAGCAATAGATTTCAATAGTCTTGTCCATAGCGGTCTGAGTTTACTGAGATCGTCGCCATTGGTTTTCTTTCCAACAGCGATGCAAAGATATACAGAAAAAATATGAAAATACAAAGTGTTAATAAATTTTCTAAATTAACACAAAGTATTTATTATTACCAAATTATATTATAATATTTTGATAAAAATATTAACAATGCCTAAAAATAGCATAATAAAATTTATAATTTTCGGAGAAAATCTGAAAATTTATGAAATTTAAGGCTTGTTATCCGATGAGTGCCTGGATGTCGGTCATGATTTTGTTGGCCAAGGAGGTGGCAAACTCTTCCGACAGGCCTTCAGCATAAATGCGGATGATGGGTTCCGTGTTCGACGGGCGGAGGTGTACCCAGCCGTCAGGAAAGTCGATTTTGACTCCATCTATCGTATTGATCTCATTATCAGAATACTTTGCAGCGATTTTTTTCATAATCTCCGGCACATTCATGCCCGGCTGCAACTCAATTTTGTTCTTGGAAATTGTGTAGGCAGGATACTGCTGGCGGATTTCGCTGCATTTCTTCCCCGTCTTGGCCATAAATGTAAGGAACAGCGCGATGCCGACCAATGCGTCTCTACCATAATGTAATTCAGGATAAATTACCCCGCCATTGCCTTCGCCACCAATGATGGCATTCGTGGCTTTCATCTTTTCCACTACATTCACCTCACCCACAGCCGAGGCATTGTAACTCACGCCATATCGGTTACTTACATCGCGCAGCGCCCGCGTTGATGACAGGTTGGAAACGGTATTTCCTTTTTTGTTTTGAAGAATATAGTCGGATACGGCCACGAGGGTGTACTCTTCCCCGAACATCGAACCATCTTCGTTCAAAATGGCCAGCCTGTCCACGTCGGGATCCACCACAAAACCGACATCAAAGCCGCCTTTGCGCATCATTTCGGAAATGCCTTCCAAATGTTGGGGTAGCGGCTCCGGGTTGTGCGCAAATATTCCCGAAACATCCCCATTCAATACGCTGACTTTTTCCACTCCTAACTTTTTGAGTAGCAATGGTAAAGCAATTCCACCTGTGGAATTTACACAGTCTAATGCCACTGAAAAACCGGCTTTTCGGATGGCCTCCACATCCACTAACTTCAACTTCAAAATCTGCCCCACATGGTCGCTGATGGCCTGGTCGTAAGTGGCATAGCAGCCCAAGTGGTGTACATCGGCAAATGTATATTCTTGTTTTTCAATAATTCCCAAAACTTTCGCTCCATCTGCCGCAGAGATGAACTCACCTCTTGCATTCAGCAGTTTCAATGCGTTCCATTGCATCGGGTTGTGACTGGCCGTCAGGATGATACCACCGTCCGCCTTATGCTGCACCACCGCCATCTCCACCGTCGGCGTGGTGGATAATCCTAAATCAATCACATTAACTCCCAATGACTGTAAAGTGCTGCAAACGAGTTTGTTGATCATCTCTCCCGAGATGCGTGCATCGCGACCGGTCACGAGGGTCAGGACTTTCTCGTCCTTTTTTAAAAAGGTAACAAAAGCCGATACGAATTGCACCACGTCAATCGGAGTGAGGTTGTCGCCCACTTGGCCGCCGATGGTGCCGCGAATGCCGGAGATGGATTTGATAAGTGCCATATTTTCAGTTGTTTATATTGTTATTCTTTTACTAAACGGATTTCCAAGCCAATCTGCAATTGCATCACAAACATGCCTTTTTTGAAGTCGCACTCCACGTTGGGCTGACTGACATCGGTGGCCATCGGAATGAGATAGGTGGGGATGAGGCCGGCCCCGATGCGGAAGAGCTGCCCCAACTGCACCTGCAGCTGTACCACGGCTCCAATTCCCAGTGCGTGAGCGCGATGCGCTGTGTTGTAATGGTTGAAATCCTCCCAGCGGGTATTGACTTTATTGATATAATTATACGAGAGGTCGCCGCCCGCACGGAGGTGAAGCAGCCGTCCGATGGGATGCGAATAGAGCACGGAAACACCGCCTTTGTATTTGGCAATTTTTGAGCTAACACCCGTGTAATCAGCAGCTTCTTTGTGTCCGGCATAGTCGAAGTTGATTTGAAAATCCAAATGGTCCACCCAGCCGTCGATAATGAACGAGCCGCCTGCCCCCAGCGTCTTGTTGATCATCTTGTCGCTCGAAAACTCTTTGTTGAACCTCAACTCCAACCGTTGCGCCTGTAGGAGCGAGAAGCTGCCAAAAATCAGCAGAGAGAGGAGCACAAATGACTTGATTTGTACAAATTTCATAAGCACAAAATTATATCTGGAGGAAGATGTCGTAGAAGGGATAAATGCCTCGGTTTTTGATGAGCCAGCGGGCGGAGCGTACGGCTCCCTGTGCGAAGATGGCTCTGTTGAAAGCCTTGTGGCAGAGAATGATACAATCGTCGTCGGATTTGTACTTCACGGCGTGGGTGCCGGCTTCTTCACCGAAACGGTGTGCGATGATGTTGATGTCAGCGGCATCGCTGTCGTCCTCCAGTGCCCACTCTTTTTTCCTTTCAAGCTGGTTGATGATGATGTTGGCGATGGTGATGGCCGTGCCGCTCGGCGCATCTTTTTTGTGAATGTGGTGCGTTTCCTCAATGGTCACATCGTACTGGGGCTGCTGGTTCATCAGCTGCGCCATCAAGTCGTTGATTTTGAAGAACATGTTGGCGCCGATGGAGAAGTTCGAGCCATAGATGAGGGCATTGGAGGTGGCTTGGCACTGCTTGAGGATGTCCTTTTCCACGTTGGTCCAGCCGGTCGTGCCGCACACCACCGGGATGTTGGCCTCGAAGCAGCGGGTGAGGTTCTTGACCACCGTTCCGGGGGTGGAAAATTCGATGGCCACGTCGCTGGTGAGGAAGGCTTCGCGCTGGGTTTCCCACTCCTCTTCGTTGTCGATGCGGGCCACAATCTTCATCCCTTCGCGGATGGCGACCTTCTCTATCTCTTTTCCCATTTTCCCATAACCGAGAATTGCTACTTTTATCATATTGTCAATCAGATTGTTATTTTAATTCTAATAGTACCACATTTTCCACATGCTGGGTGTGCGGAAACATATCCACCGGCTGAACGCGCAGCACCTTGTACTTTTCATCCAGCAAAGTCAGGTCGCGGGCCTGCGTGGCGGGGTTGCAGCTGACATACACGATGCGCTTCGGCTCCATGGTCAGCAGCTGTTTCACCACGTCGGCGTGCATTCCGCTGCGCGGCGGGTCGGTGATGACGATGTCGGCTCTGCCATGTTCTTTCACAAACTCCGGCGTCAACACCTTGGCCATGTCGCCCGCCACAAACTCGGTGTTGTTGATGTGGTTGAGGGCGGAATTCTCTTTCGCATCCTCAATGGCGGCTTCAACATATTCTATACCCACCACTTTGCGTGCATCGCGGGCCACGAAGTTGGCGATGGTGCCCGTGCCGGTGTATAAATCGTACACGGTGTCTTCGGGGGTGACGGCCGCAAACTCCTTCGCCACGCTGTAGAGCTTGAATGCTTGTTGGCTGTTGGTTTGGTAAAAGGAGGCCGGTCCCACCTTGAAGGACAGGTCGCCCATCTTCTCCATCATGAAATCCTTGCCCTTGTACGTCTTGAACTCCAAATCCGAAATGCTGTCGTTCATCTTCTGGTTGATGACGTATTGCAGCGAGGTGATTTCGGGGAACGACTCTGCCAAAAAGTTGAGCAGGTTCACCACCTGTTCGTTCCAGTCGGTCACCACCACGATGACCATCAGCTCGCCGGTGGACGACATGCGGATGATCATGTTGCGGAGCAGTCCTTCGTGGTTGCGGAGGTTGTAGAAGGTGTAGCCGTTGCGGATGGCAAATTCACGCACGGCAAGGCGGATTTTGTTGCTCGGCTCTGCCTGTAAATGGCAGAGATTGATGTCCAATACTTTGTCGAATTTGCCCGGCACATGAAAGCCCAATCCTCTGACCTCTATCTCCTTACCCTCTTGTTGGGCCTTCCAATCCTCGTCGGAGAGCCAACGCTGATGGGTGAAGGTAAATTCCAGTTTGTTGCGATAGCCATATTGCAGGTCGGAGGCAAGGATGGGTTGAGGGTCGGGGTACTCGAAGTGGCCGAGGTGCTGGAAATTGTCGGTCACCTGCTTCTGTTTGTAGTACAATTGCTGGGCGTAATCCAGCATCTGCCACTTGCAGCCACCGCAGGTGCCGAAGTGCTCGCAGCGCGGCTCAATGCGGTGCGGCGATGGGGTGACAATCCTGATGCATCGCGCTTCGGCGTAGCTCTTTTTCTTCTTTACCACCAGCGCGTCCACCACATCTCCCGGTACCACGTTGGTAATGAAGATGGTGAGACCTTCGTGTTTGGCCACAGCCTTCCCTTCGGCGCCGGCATCTGTAATCTCCAGATTCTCTATCGTGTATTGTTTGAATTTCATAGTAGAAAATCTTATCAAAACAACGTGCAAAAATAGTAAAATTTGGCAAGATTGGCAAGAGGTGCAAACGAAAATCCCCATTTAGGAAAAAAGGATGTCCCGGATGATGGATTCGCCCAATTTTTGGTTGAGTTGCTTGATGTAGGAGGAACGCTGGTTCATCAGCTCAAACCGTAAACTGGCACAATTGGATTTTACATACAGGACTCCGTTTTTTACACTAACACGCTGTATCATAGTGCGGTATGCATCTGGGAGCAACTGCTTGAAAATTTCTACAGCCGTCACTTCCTGATACTCGCGTTCATGATGGTTTTCTTTCATGAACTCGTGCAAAAGTGTTGAAAGTGGAATTTCTGCCATGTAACGAGGATATGTACTTTTCATAAACGAGCTTTTTCTTGAGTTATTTTGTGGAAGGATCGGATGTTGAAAATCACTTGCACGGCCACTTCGCTCTTGGTGTTTCCCTCAATCTGCGCCAGTCCCGAGCTGATGCGCTGCCGGTCGTCGAAGAAGGTTTGCGAAAAGCGGGCTTGTATTTTTATAAAAGAATATTGATAACCCATCATCAGGTAGTAGCGCACGCCTTTTCCATAATATCCATTGATGGTGAAGGTTTGCAGCAGGTCGTGTTCGTAGGCATAAAGCCGTTCCGCATAGCTGTCGGTGTCGAAAACGGCAATTCGGCCATGGAAATCCAGGTTCCACCGTTCGATTTTGATACCGATGTCTTGAAAAAACAGAAAACCTTGTGTGACAGTATTTTCTGCATTGATGGACAACAGATAATGGATTTCCGTGTTGAAGGTCAGGGCATTGGTGGGCGTGGCTTTGAAGGTCAGCCGGAACTTGTGCGAGTCGTTTCCATCGGCGAAAGGATGATGCTCATTTTGACTTAGATTCTGCTCTTTTTTGGCATATTGATAGCGAAAATTCAGGGTGAGATGACGGGTGAGATTGAGGCCTAAGCGCCCTGATAAATCAAAGCCTGCGGAGGGTTGCGACACCTGATATTTCAACCACAGAAAGTGATAGAAATCGGCAT
The DNA here is from genome assembly GCA_045132055.1 of Bacteroidales bacterium. Lineage (GTDB taxonomy): Bacteria > Bacteroidota > Bacteroidia > Bacteroidales > WCHB1-69 > F23-D06. Next base: position 248 of record JBGURP010000057.1, on the reverse strand, counting down.
TGAGCGATAGCTCTGCCTTGCGGCCCAGCACGAAGTCGGCGGCGAGGTAGATGCCGACCTCGCTGTTGCACGAGCTGTTGGTATGGAAGGAATTGCCGTACAGACTCACAAAATCGCGGCTGTAATATCGCAGCAGCACGGCGAGTTTGCTGCGCGGGTCGATGTCGAAGAGGCTGCCCTGCAGCACGCCCACCCCGGTACGCTGCCGACAGGCGCTTACCGCCGCCTCGCCAAACAGGATGGTTTTG
>JBGURP010000056.1:0-2763 GCA_045132055.1 Bacteroidales bacterium | reverse complement strand
GGCCGTGCTGATCCTCGGCATCGGGCACATCGGGATCCACTGGATGCATAGGAAAGAATTGGAAGGGTGAATCGCCAAAGGAAGAAGCCGCTGAGCATTTGCTCGGCGGCTTGACTTAGGGAAACCGATTTGCTATAATATAGACGAACAAAAGTTCGATTATATATTTCAATGAGGGCATTTTCGCTATCGTATGATTCGATGGCGGAGGTGCCCTTTTGGCTTGGAGGTGTTCGTGTGGAAGAGAAGAAAGAACAGCTGGAGATAGAGAAGACTGGTGAGTCTGTGGTGGAAACGCTGCGGACGGAAGACATCCGCAATATGGTGTATGTGGTCCGCGGAAAGCAGGTTATGCTAGACAGTGACCTTGCGAAGCTGTATGGGGTGGAAACATTCAATTTAAACAAGGCCGCAAAAAGGAATGAAAAGCGTTTTCCTTTGGATTTTCGCTTTCAACTCGGAAAAGAAGAATATGAAAATTTGATATTCCAAACTGGAATATCAAGTTCCGAAAATCAGCATGGAGGTCGTAGAAAACTGCCATTTGCATATACGGAACAAGGGGTTGCCATGCTGGCCAGCGTGTTGAGAAGCGAGAGGGCAGTTCAAGTGAGTGTGAACATTATGCGGGCTTTTGTCGAAATGCGAAGGTTCATCGCCAATAATGCGGCTTTGTTTGACCGTATCAGTAGTGTTGAATTGAAGCAGCTGGAGTATCAGAAGCAGGCGGATGAGAAGTTTGAACAGATCTTCGAGTACATTGGAGCACACGAGAAAGTGCCGCAGAAGCTGTTCTTTCAAGGTCAAATCTACGACGCATTCAGTTTTCTGGTGGAACTGATTCAGTCAGCAGAGCGCACGATCATCCTGGTCGATGGATATGTGGATGTCAACACATTGAACCTGTTGGCAAAAAAGCAGAAAGAAGTTCGGGTCGAAGTTTACACCTTTCCAAATTCGCTTCTAACGACAAGGGATATCAACAAGTTCAATGCCCAATACCCGAAGTTGAACCTACATAAATCATCTGAGTTCCATGACCGGTTTTTGATACTGGACGAGGTGCGGGTCTACCATATTGGTGCATCGTTGAAAGACGCCGGGAAGAAATGCTTTGGCATATCTCTTTTGGAAGATGAAGCATTGAAGCGGGCTTTGCTGGAACGGCTGGAAAAGTGAATCGCCCAAAAAAGCCGCTGAGCTGGGTGCTCAGCGGCTTTGTGCGTTGGATAGTTGTCATGGGAGATACTTCTTCAAAGAGGATTGAACAGTGATCTGAACCGCAGATGCTGTTTCCGAGCACCATTTGGAGGGGATACCGGCTTTTGTGCCGACCGTTTTGCCGTGATAGCGTACCTCCAGCGTTTTATGTCTGTTCATGGAGCACCTCCTCTATGGTTCGATAAGGCGTCTCAGTGAAGAGGTTCCGCAGCTCGTCCTCGCACTCCAGAGCCATGGCGAGTTTGGTGAGGGACAGCAAAGAGATCTGACCGGTTTGCTCAAACCGTTTCAGTGAACCGAGGCTGACTCCGCTCTGCCGGCTGAGCTCCTCCTGGGAGAGTTTCCGCCGTTTGCGGATACCGCGGAGTCGATTTGCCAGTTTCTGGTCGAGTTCATCCGCTGTTTCCCAAATGAGCGCATCCATAAAAGAACCTCCAATACGTAGATAAAATATTAGCCAAAAATGCATGTTTATCTGTAAAACAGATATTATATTAGCCGAATCTATTATATGCTGTTTGCGACAGAAAGTAAAGCCGCTGAGCTGGGCGCTCAGCGGCTTTGTGGTTGTGTTGGTCAGTCGCGCTTCAGGAAGTCATAGAAGGCGATGCCGACGGCGGCGAGGTCGATGACGGTGGCCGCGATGATGACGGCGAGGACTCCTCCGGTCAACATGGTAGATCCCTCCTTATAACCAGCCTGCGAAGCCGCAGACGATGAGTAAGACGGCGTCGAAGCCAAGGATGGCCGCGTCGCACTTGAGTGACTGCTTCAGGGTCGGACGGTCGTGGACATAGAACGCGGTCGCGAAGAATGGCAGGTAGCCGATGAACCAGATGAGCCACGGCACCTTGCGCTGCCAGAACGGCCACTCCCAGGTCAGAAGCCCGGAGTAGTTCAGGAAGCACTCGATGATGACGGCCAGCGTCGTGAGCACGACGGCGTAGAAGATGCGGTTGTTGATGCCGAGGATCTTCGCTTTGCGGTCCTCCGGCAGCATGAGGCAGGATGCGATGCCCATCATGAGGAACATCATGGAGATCTCCACATTGTAGCCGATGAGAATGAGGAGCGATGTATCGCCCACGCCCATCGGGGTGCCCCACACGGGCGCGTACCCGCTGATGAAGCATACCATGGAGTTCCAGGTCTCATTGAACAGGTCCATGCCCCACAGGGCTACACCGCCGGCGAGTACCTGGTAGTGTTTGTCGTGCATCTCTCTCGAGATGATGTAGATGAGGACCAGCAGAATGGGGATGATGTACCAGTGCATGGTCTCGGACGGATGCCGCAGTATTTCTAATGCGGACTGGGTGTACTCAGAATACATAGACGTCAACTCCTCTCATAACTCAAACCTTGAACGAATGGGGTGTTGCCAACTTCATCATAATCTGTTTTCTGACGGGTGTAAAGCATCAAATGTTTACAATAAGAAAGCCGCTGAGCTGGTGCTCAGCGGCTTTGTGGTTGTGTTGGTCAGGCCTCACAGAGGTCTTTTACTTCTTCTTCCGGGATATTTAAAATACTTGAAATTTT
>JBGURP010000055.1:0-199858 GCA_045132055.1 Bacteroidales bacterium | reverse complement strand
CGACCGCGTGGAGCGCGTCATGAAGGAAGCCATCGCCAACTGCGACTGCTGCGACAAGAAACTCAAAGCCCTCTTCCAAGAGTGGATCGACAACCGCGAGAACGGTATCAAGACCGCCGAGCTGGCCGACAAGATTGTGGCTGCTTGCGAGAAATGCGGTTGCGACTACTGCAAACAAATCGTTGACCTGAAAGACCACTTGGTGAAGAAATCACAGTGGATCTTCGGTGGTGACGGTTGGGCATACGATATCGGTTTCGGTGGTTTGGACCACGTGTTGGCCAGCGGCGAGGACGTCAACGTGCTCGTGCTCGACACCGAGGTTTATTCCAACACCGGTGGTCAGTCTTCCAAGGCTACTCCGGCAGGTGCTGTGGCCAAGTTTGCCGCTTCTGGTAAGAAGGTGCGCAAGAAAGACCTCGGCATGATTGCCAAGAGCTACGGCTATGTGTATGTGGCACAGGTCGCTATGGGCGCAAGCCAGGCTCAGTACTTCAAGGCCATCAAGGAAGCTGAAGCTTATCCGGGACCTTCATTGGTGATTTGCTACGCTCCTTGTATCAACCACGGTATCAAGGTCGGTATGGGTCGTTCACAGCACGAAGAGGCCAAGGCCGTTGAATGCGGTTACTGGCACCTGTGGCGCTTCAACCCCGCCGAGGACGAAGCTGGTCAAAACGGCTTCCACTTGGACAGCAAAGAGCCCGACTGGAGCAAGTTCCAAGAGTTCATCATGGGTGAGGTCCGTTACAACAGCTTGCTGAAGACCTTCCCGGAAGAGGCCAAGGAATTGTTTGCCAAGACCGAGCAATTCGCTAAGTTGAGATACGAAGGTTATAAGAAGCTGAGCGAAGGGAAATAATCCTTGATTGGAATCCTATGTAGAGACGCAATGTATTGCGTCTCTACAATATAAAAATATAAGGGCGTACCGCAGAAATTGCACGGTGCGCCTTTTGTTTGTCTGTTTTTTTTATTTTTGCCGTCTAAATGAGAAAAGAGCATTAACGAAAAACAGTAATAATCGAATAACAATTAAGAACCGACAATAAACATATTAGATAGCGTTTGTGGCTATCCTTGAACGTCAAATTTCCACAACGTCCTCGTTGCGAGGACATAAACCAATCAAGGAGAGTTATCAAATGCCGTAGTGATACGGCGTGGAATAACTTGTTAGATTGGTAGGGCGTGGAAACCCTGACGTTCAGGCAAGGAATAAATTCCACGCTTTTTGTATGCACGAAATCAGGGAAATACATATCGGCAAACTCATCAAAGCGAAGATGAAAGAGCAAGGACGCACCAACGTTTGGTTGGCACGGCAGCTTCCCTGTTCCCCGAACCATATCTACAAAATATACAACAGCCCGAGCATCAACACCGAGATGCTCGTGCGCATTTCCAAGATTTTGGGGTATAATTTTTTTGAGGATTTTATCAAAAAAGGATAGTATTTGCTATTAAGATTAGATAGTATAACACAATAATTTATAGTTGATTATATTTTATTTTTGCATTTTTGAGTATTACTGACGATAATATAGATTATATTCAAGCAACTTCACTATGCAAAACATTATTCTCGTTGCGGAACTTCGGCAGAAGGTGACATTGCGGCAATCGGCAGTGGAGAGCCATCCGGGCGTGTATCGCTGGTGGTTCCCAGAAGAGAAAGCTGACGAATTACTCAAACTTTTCAAGAACCATATATTGCTCAAAGACAAGAAACTACAAAAACGGAAGATAAACGGGAAAATGTACATGGCCCTCTATTTCGGCATTAGCAGCGATATGAGTCGGCGCATTCGCTGGCACCTCCGCGGTCCGTTCAGGAGTTCCACCCTGCGGCGTACACTCCGTGCCATCCTCGCCCCGAATGTCAACGACGACACGGCGGCCTCCATCGTCAATCAATGGCTCGACAAATGCTATTGGGAATGGGACTACACGGACACAGTGGAGAGTGCAGAGCAATTGGAAACGGCGGAATTGGCGCAACATGAATTTGCTTACCCCTTGAACATCAGCAAAAACGAGACCATGCCCGCAGCATGGATTGCGGAACTGAAAAATCTCCGTGCCAATTCACAACATTGATTATTGAATGTATTCCTTGTAAATCCCGTAGATTTTCATTCTGTATAACAAACGAAAAAATATTATGGCAAATAAAGTTAAAGTTTACGGCCAGTCTCAGAAATGGACGGCATTAGGCATTGTGGCGGCCTATCTCGAACTGCACCCCAAAGCCACTTTAGAGGATTTGCAAAAAGCATTCCCGGCCCCGGAAATCAACAACTCCTTAGATACCGTCGAAAACATCGGCAAGATGGATAAATCTGGCAAGTTTGATGAAAAAATGTCCAAACAAATCGGAGACATGGAGATGTACATCACCTTGAAAGACGGTACCAAAGTGGCATTTTCCAACCCGATGTGGCCGGCCGATAGATTCCAAAAAATGACAGAATTGGCACAGAAATACGGCATCGATTTCGAAGTCAATGAAGCAGAAAAGGGAATGGGCAAGCGCGGAAGCTATCGCCTTGAAACAAAGAAATCAAAGACTTGGCTGTGGATTCTGCTTGCGGTGATCGTCATCGCCATTATCGTCGCCGTGACCGCATTGAAATAACAACCTTCTTTAAAAGAAGAAGACGAAAAACCTATATGTAGTCTTGAGTCAAAAAGAGGAAGTCGAAAATCTGAAAAAGAGTAGACAAAAATTAAAAAACAATTCTATGGCAACTGGAAAAATCACGAAAGGTGACAAGAAAAGAGGCAAAAAGATTGCTGGTCACATGGTGTGGCAAAACGAAGACAACTCCATCGAAGTCAGCAAGGCTTTGGTTGAGGAGTGTGGCTCCGTGAAAGCCGCTTTGCGCAAATTGGCCGATAAAGCCGGTTTCAAATACGATCCCGACTGGACGGTTCAACAACTTGGCAAAAAACTTCTGGATTTTGCAGAAGAAAAGTAATCATCTTTCAAGGGGATGGACAGTCGCCCATCCCCTTGTTTTTTTAAACATTCCATCATGGTAGTATTGCTTTGGATTATCAACCTCCTGTCTCCGTTGATCTTCATCGGAAGTGTGATCTATTTTGCGTTTGGGGACATAGAGACTTGGACCTTGATTGCCGGTGGCGGGGCGGCATTGCTCGGCCTCATCATCGGTTTCACTGGCTGGGCAGAGACTGTGCCACCGCGCTGGTTCTGGGTCAAGAGCAACGTCGATCTGCTTGACAATCTTGTCGGAACGGCATTGAGCTACGCACTGAAATTTTTCCTGATACCTGCAGGTGTGATGGGAATTATCCAGATTATTGAAATGCTGTAATTCACTACAACAACATTATATTATGGGATTATTTTTCAGATCATCAAAAGAATCGATAGATAGAGATATTACCGCCAAAAAGGAACAAATAGCAAGATTGAAAGAGGAAATCGCCTCCGCAAAGAGTTCCATCGCGGATGCGAAAGCATATAACAAGGCTCAAGGCAGAAAAATACGCAATTTTGACGGGCTTTCATACACATTAAAAAGAAAGCAAGAACAAATGGCCAAACTGAAAGAAGAATTGGCCAAATTGCGCGAAAAGAAAAAGAGATAGGTTTTCAAGTGTTCTTCGCCAAAACCGAGCAATTCGCTAAGCTGAGATACGAAGGGTATAAGAAACTGAATGAAGGAAAATGATATATAATTCCCAATAATTCAAAGGTGCAATAGGCGAAACACCCGCAAATCCACTGGCGACAGTCGGCCCTCCTTCTCAGCAGAGTTTTATTATTGAAATGGTTGTAACACTACAACCTTTTTTACAACATTTTCTGTCTCGTTCGCCCATTTGGCGAAAATTTGATGTGGCAGTTGGCTTTATTCCGAAACATATATTCCAAAATCTCATAATTTATTACTGCTAAATATTCCAAATCCTCACTTTTTCTCTCTTTCACTATTCTGGCACGGTGCTTTTCTGCGAGCGCTTCCTGAACAAGCGCGACCGCACCGTTGACCAGATGGTGCAGGCGGCGCGTTCCGGCATCGTCTGCGCCAACATTATGGTTTGTCTGGTGAACCAATGTAACTATCTCTTGGATAGGCAAATCAAGCGGTTGGAGCAGGATTTCGTCAAATTTGGCGGTCTGCGCGAGAGGATGAGCCAAGCGAGGAGGAATTATCGGAATTATTAGGCTGTGGGGGAGGAGGCCTATGGGTCCTATAGGATAAGCCGCAGAAATGAAACGGTGCGCCTTTTTTGTCTCGGAAAATGTTGTAATTTTGCAAACGAAAACAATTATGATATCACAATTTGTGATCGCATACTAAAAACCAACAACTTATGAACGACAAATTATCAATCACAAACGACACCATTGAAAACATCATCTACGATGTCAGAGGCGTGAAAGTCATGTTAGACTACGATTTGGCCACTATGTATGAAGTGGAAGTGGCACAATTAAAGCGGCAAGTGCGCCGTAACATAGACCGCTTCCCAGAAGATTTCATGTTTGAGCTGACTGCGGAAGAGGCGTCTGCTTTAAGGTGCCAATTTGGCATCTTAAAGACAAATTGAGGTCATCAACGACGCTCTGGATCAGCTGCGGGAGAAGAAAGACGAACCCAGCAGGCCGATAGGCTTCAAACTGCCGTCAAAATGAAACACAACAAGTACTTTTTGTGTTTGAAAATCTTGTATTTTTGCGCCTAAATAAGTAGAATGTAACAATAAAACCGCCCCTTATGCCCACATTCACCATCCGCGCGGCGCAAGAGAACGAGGCCGCCACTGTTTTGGAATTTATCAAGAAATTGGCTGAGTATGAAAAACTTGCCCATGAAGTGGAGGCTACTGAGAAAGGACTTCATGAAGCACTCTTCGTGCGCCACGAAGCAGAGGTGGTGTTCGCCGAAGAGGACGGCGTGATCGTCGGTTTCGCCCTTTTCTTCCATAACTTCTCCACTTTCGTGGGACGCAAAGGCCTCTATTTGGAAGACCTCTTCGTGCTGCCGGAGAAACGCGGTCTCGGCTACGGAAAGGCACTGCTGCAGCATCTGGCCAAACTGGCGCTGGAGCGACACTGCGGCCGCATGGAGTGGGTTTGCCTCGACTGGAACCAACCCTCCATCGACTTCTACAAGAGCATCGGCGCCGTTCCCATGGAGGATTGGACGATTTACCGGCTGACGGAGGAAAAACTCAAAGCATTCGCATTTTCAAAATAGCATGGTTATGAATACCACAACCGAAAAATCCCTGAATTACCGTTGCTTTCTGCTCGGAATCATCGTCTATTGGATGTTTGAAGCCGTTTGGACGTCATTTGCTCCGTTTTTCTTTAACTTGGAAGGTCTGTCGGGGCATCCCGTAGCTGTGGTTGTCGGGAAATCTGTATTGTTCTTGCTGGTCTTCTACCTTCTGTTTAGAGAACCGAAAATGTTCAATATCAAGTGGGTACATGTTGCGATAATGGTCGGTTTTCTTGTTTTGATGCATGTGTTGGATTATTTTCTGGTTGACCGTTTGGGTGATGTTATACGTGACAAATGGGTTCTCAGTGACGTTCCCGACTATGTGATGCGAGACGTGCGAAAATGGGTGAATTTGGCCACATCTTTTCTCACTATCGGGTTCTTGTGGTGGCGTTACGACTCGGAGGTGACTGCTTCTGACATAGATACATCTGTTGTTGAATCGCGAAGTTATTACGGTGGAATACTCTTCTCCATCACTTTTGGATATATACTCTCTTTGATTAACAAAATTGGTGGCTTTTGTTGGGAATTTGTCTCTCATCCGGTTTTAGAGGAGCTGATCACCTGTTTGCTGCTCGTTCTCTTTACGGTTGGAGCCATCTACCTGCTTGTGAAGAAACGCCTTGTGGTTCTTCCTATTGTAGCAATTTTATCCATCGTGCTCGTACACTTTTTTTCCACCAATTATTTGTATAACATCTTAAAAGAACATTTAACCTCCGACTTTTCCGCTATTGAGCAGATGGTCTTTTTTTCCTCTGTCTTTATGATTTGTGACTGGGCTTTTTTCATCGCAACCTTTGTCCTCTACCGCAAGGAGATGAAATAACCAACACTGTAGAGACGCGATTAATCGCGTCTCTACGGACCTTGTAATCGTAAAATAAAATCTCTATTTCAGCAATTGCGCTGTATGGTTCTTGGTATCCACCTTGCCGATGGCGTCAATGATAACACCTTGTTCATCAATAACGTAGGTGGTGCGGAGGGTGCCTTCGGTCACTTTGCCGTACATCTTCTTCTCGCCCCAGGCTTCGTAGGCCTTGAGTATGGTGAGGTCGGTGTCGGCGATGAGGTGGAAGGGCAGCTCGTACTTGGCGATGAACCGCTGGTGCGAGGCGGCGGAGTCTCTGCTTACGCCCAACACTTCGTAACCCAAGGCGAGGAAACGCTGGTAGTTGTCGCGCAGGTCGCAGGCCTCGGCGGTGCAGCCCGGCGTGCTGTCCTTGGGGTAGAAGTAAAGCACTAACTTCTTTCCTTCAAAATCTTTCAGTGAAACGGCTTTTCCGTTTTCGTCAACGCCCTCAAAATAAGGGGCTTTGGTTCCAATTTGTAGCATTTTTCCTGTTATTTGTCTTTTTGTGGCAAATGTACAAAAAACTCTAAACTCACGGAAAATTAAGATAATTATGTACTTTTGCAACTTTAAACAACCTTCATTATGATAAAGAAACTCAACCTTTTGTGCATCATCATGATGCTTTTCGTCTTCGGCGCGCGTGCCGATGAGGGCATGTGGCTGCCCTATTCTATCAACGGTCAGAACCTCGCCGACATGCAGCGGTTGGGCTGCAAGCTCACCGCCGAGCAGATTTTCAGCTTCAACCAGCCCAGCCTCAAGGATGCTATCGTGCAGTTCGGAGGCGGATGCACCGGAGAACTGATCTCGCCCGAGGGACTGCTGCTCACCAACCACCACTGCGGCCTCGGCCAAGTGCAGGCCCACTCCTCCGTGGAGCACGACTACCTGCAAGACGGCTTTTGGGCCCGCAGCAAGGACCAGGAGCTCCCCAACGAGGGCCTCACCGTGTCATTCTTGACTTATATTGAGGATGTTACGCAAGCAGTGCTGAAGGGCGTTACCGACAACATGACCGAGGAAACCCGTGCCAAGAAGATTGAGGAAAACCGCAAAGCGCTGGAAAAAGAGCGCAAGGGCGACCGCGCGGTGGAAGTGGAGATTGTGCCATTCTATCACGGCAACCAATACATCCTGTTTGTGTATGATGTCTATAAAGACGTGCGCCTGGTGGCTTGTCCGCCTTGGGGCATCGGCAAGTTCGGCGCCGACACCGACAACTGGACCTGGCCGCGCCACAAGGGCGACTTCTGCATCTTCCGCGTCTATACGGCCCCCGACGGCTCTCCGGCGGAGTACAGCAAGAACAATGTGCCGATGAAGTCAAAACACTATCTGCCGATTTCCTTAAAAGGCGTTCAACCAGGTGATTACACCATGATTTTGGGTTATCCTGGAAGCACTGACCGCTATTCATATTCCGGCGCAGTGAAGAACATCATCGAGTTGGAAGGTCCTGCTGTAGTGGATTGCCGCACCACCAAGCTGGAGCAGTATCGCAAGCACATGGACGCCGATCCGGCCGTGTTCATCCAATATGCTTCCAAGCAGGCCAGCGTGAGCAACTACTGGAAGTATTACATCGGCCAGGTGAAGCAGTTGCAGCGCAACAAGGTAGTGGAGAAGCGCAAAGACCAAGAAAAGGCTTTCCGTCAATGGGTTGATCAGGATAGAAACCGGAAGGTGAAATACAATGGCATCTTTGACGAGATGGACAAATATTGGAATCATCAGAACCAGTACACCAAAGCGTTGATTTATCATCGTGAGGCGGGCTGGCGCGGCGGCGAGGCCGTGACGTTTGCGCTGAGATTCAGGGCGTTGAACAATGCCATTGAGACGAAGGCTGCCCCGATGGACAACATCAAGGCTTACGCCAAGAGAATGACTGGTGACATCCAGGATTTCTTCAAGGATTATGACAAGGCCTTGGACCGCGACGTGACCATCGCATTGCTCAATCTTTTCTATAAAGATGTGGATCACAACCAGTTGCCTGCCGTTGTCAAGAAAGTGGGCGACAAGAGCCATGGCGACTTCACGGCGTTTGTGGATAATGCCTTTGCCAAGTCTGTGCTGGTGGATCCCGACAAATTGAACGCTTGGTTGGAGAACCCGAAATCGCTTTCCAAGGATCCGATTTACGCGTTGATGTATAGCATTTTGGAATCCTATTGGGATTTGGGTGAAAAGGCGGATGAGGTGAACTGCAAGCGTGCCGACCGTTTGTACATGCAGGGTTTGATGGAGATGCAGAAGGACCGCAACTTCTATCCGGATGCCAACTTCACGATGCGACTCACGTACGGCAGCGTGCAGGATTGCAAGCCGTCGGATGCCATCACGTACAACTACGTCACCACGTTGGACGGTGTGATGGCCAAGTACAAACCGGGCAACTGGGAGTTTGACGTGCCGAAAGATCTGATCAAGTTGTGGGAGAACCACGATTACGGTCGTTATGCCAACGAGAACGGCGATTTGGTCGTGAACTTCATCACCACCAATGACATTACGGGCGGCAACTCCGGCAGTCCGGTCATCGATGCCGAGGGCAACCTCATCGGTTTGGCCTTCGACGGCAACTGGGAAGCCATGAGCGGCGACATCGCCTTCGAGAACGAGGTGCAGCGCACCATCTGCATGGACATGCGCTACCTCCTCTTCATCATCGACAAGATGGCGAACGCCCAGAATCTGATGCAGGAGATTAGGATTGTGGAGTAAAGAGTGTTATTTCTGATAATCTGTGTTTGATGTATTGTTAGAAAGCCATTAAAAATGATTAATCGCTACTTCTATAAGTCATCCGTTAATGATTTCCTCAACACTTCCGTCGACACTATCTTCGGTATAATATCGCGTGCCGATGAGATGGATACTGTTGCCACACAAAAATTTGCATGGGAAAATGAAATCACTATCATGAAGGATATTTTGACTCCTTTTAGAGACGAAGATGCGTGTATTCTCTTCGAATATACTATTCCTCGTCTTGGCAAAAGAGTTGACGTAGTAGTTTTGTTGCGAGAAAGAGTTTTTGTAATTGAGTTTAAAGCTGGTGAAACGGAGTTCTTGCATCAAGATGTAGATCAAGTTATGGATTATGCTCTTGATTTGAAGAACTTTCACCAAGGTAGCATTGATCGGCTAATTGTTCCTATATTAGTTGCAACAGAAAGTGGGCAATATTCCACTATTTGTAAACTTTCGCATTACGATGATGGTGTTTATGAACCACTTATGACGGATTCGGCACATCTCAACGATGTCATTAATATGGTTTTATCTGATAATATTCAGCCTAAAACATACACCGTTTCAACTGCAGATTGGGCTCGTAGTCGCTATTCACCAACTCCTACCATCATTGAGGCTGCAAGGTCGCTTTATTTGAATCACAGTGTTGAAGATATAACTCGTCATGAAGCTGAAGGAGAACAGTTAGAGCGTACCACGCGCTACGTACAGCAAGTCATCCGTGAAACAAAAGCCAGAAGAGGTAAAAGTATCTGTTTTGTAACAGGTGTTCCAGGTGCTGGTAAAACCTTGGTTGGACTCAATGTGGCTGTACAACAAGAATCAAACGAGGATTTAGCTGTTTATTTGTCAGGAAATGCACCTCTTGTTGCTGTTCTAACCGAGGCCTTGACGCGGGACAAACAAGCTCAAGAAAGGGCAAAGGGTAAAAAGATAACCAAAAAAGAAGCAGAACGTGAAGTCAAACGTTTTATTCAAATTATTCACCGCTACCGTGATAACATGCTCGGCAAAGTACAGGTTGTAGATGGTCATCTAGAAATTGATCCGACTAAAGAACTTAAAGATCACAAAGCAGGTTACGGGGAAGTGGAGAATATTGCCATCTATGATGAAGCCCAACGTTCGTGGGATAAAGAGCATATCGCCGGATGGCTTAAACGAAAGAAGGGTTTTGCTGATTTCCCAATGTCTGAAGGAGAGTTTCTAATTTGGTCTCTTGATCAACGCAAAGATTGGGCGGTAATAATTTGCCTTGTCGGTGGTGGCCAAGAGATTAATACTGGAGAGGCTGGAATTGGCGAGTGGATTCGTGCACTGAACGATACTTTCCCTGACTGGCAAGTGTATATTTCTGGTCAACTTACGGCCAAAGAATATGCTGAAGGAAAAGTCAAAGATTTGTTGGATGCGAACCAACACGTTACTTATTCCGACAATTTGCATCTTGCTGTTTCCATGCGTAGTTTTCGGGCCGAAAGTTTATCGAACATGGTTCATTATCTATTAGATGGCGAATCGAAAAAAGCTAAAGAAGTTTATCAACGTATTGCTGACAGGTATCCGATTGTACTTACACGAGACGTCGAAAAGGCAAAACAATGGTTACGGAGCAAAGCACGTGGAAATGAGCGATACGGAATGGTTGTTTCTTCAAAAGCTTATCGTTTGAAACCATTGGCTATTGATGTGCGTTGCAAACCAGATACTGTACATTGGTTTTTGGATGACATTAATGATGTGCGCTCTTCACTATTTTTGGAAGATGCTGCCAGTGAATTTGACATTCAAGGATTGGAGTTGGATTGGACATGCCTTATTTGGGATGGAGATTTGCGATACAATGGCACCTCATGGGATTATTTTGAATTCAATGGTGGTAGCAAATGGAATCGCATAAACAAAGAAGAACGCAAAGCATACCAGTTAAATGCTTATCGTGTCTTACTTACACGTGCCCGTCAAGGCATGATTATCTGTGTTCCTGAAGGGAATCCTGAAGACCATACTCGCTTGCCAGAATTTTATGATGGAACATATGAATATCTACTTCAGATTGGGTTTCAGGAAATTTAACAACATGGTTTTGAGAAAAGATGCCTAGAAAACTAACATTGGAGGATTTTGTTGCTAGAGCTAAACAACTATATAGTGATAAATATGATTACTCTAAGGTCGTTTATGTCAATTCTGGAACCAAAGTTTGTGTTATTTGTCCAGAGCATGGTGAGTTTTGGATAGCCCCAAATAATTTTCTGAATAATCATGCATGTCCTACATGTAGTGGGCGTCAAAGAATAACAAAAGCAATATTTATTGAAAGATCTCTCTGTAAACACAAAGATAAATACGATTACTCAAAAGTTGATTATCAAGGGTTAAGTATTCCTGTAACCATTGTATGTCCTAAACATGGAGAATTTCAGCAAAAGCCGAGCGTTCACATGAACGGTAGTGGATGCCCTATGTGTTTTGGTTCTTCTAAATCCACAACAGAAGAGTTTGTTAAAAAAGCCAAAGCTATGTATGGGAATATTTATGACTATTCTAAAGTAGATTACAAAGGCAATAAAGAAAAAGTATGTGTCATTTGTCCTGAACATGGAGAGTTTTGGGTAACTCCTAATAACCACTTGAGGGGATCTCGCTGCCCTGGATGTTATGGTACTCCCAAGAAAACAACGGAACAGTTTGTTATATTAGCGAAAAAGATTCACAATGATAAATATGACTATTCTAAAGTGGTGTATAATGGCAATAAAGAAAAAGTTTGTATAATTTGCCCAAAACATGGGGAATTTTGGCAAGGGCCCTATAGACATTTAAAAGGATCTCAATGTCCCATCTGTAGCGGAGTACAAAAGATAACAATACCAATCTTTATTGAGCGCTGTACGATGATTCATAATGGCAAATATGATTATAAAGATGTGCATTTCAAAAATCTGCATGACTATGTGAGTATTATTTGTCCAAAACATGGGAAATTTTGGCAAAGGGCAAGTGTACATTACCGCGGATATGGATGTCCGATTTGTGGAGGAAGTAAACGTTTAACAAATGAAGAGTTTATTGAGAAAGCAAAACTTGTCCACGAAGACAAGTATGATTACTCTAAAGTTCAATATAAGAATACAGCGACGAAAGTCTGTATAATTTGTCCAGAGCATGGGGAATTCTGGCAAACTCCAAACAATCATCTCTTTGGCGCAGGATGTCCCACATGCCCAGAAAGTAACATGGAAGGCGAAATACGACATCTTTTATTAGCTAATAATATTGCATTTGAACAGGAAAAGGGATTTGATTGGTTAAAATACAATCGCAATATGTTTTTGGATTTCTTTTTGCCAGAATATGGAGTGGCAATAGAATGTCAAGGAGGTCAACATTTCTATCCTACAAAATTATTCGGCGGCGAAGATTATTACAATCTGACAATTGAACGCGATGAGGCAAAGAAAAGATTATGTGAAGAACACGGAATTCGTTTACTATACTACTCAAATGCTCATATTAAGTACCCCTATCATGTTTTTGAAAGTATGAGACTACTGCTAAAAGCTATAAAAGAGAAAGGAATGGTTGCTGATAGTTACATGTGGGAGCAACAGCTGTCTTTTGATTTTGGAGAAGACAATATATGAAAGTTTAAATGTTATCACACAATTTAATAATTCATTAATATCCATTATATAGAACTCATTAGAGCAGCAACAGCAATCATCTACATTTCGAAATCCACAACTTTTTTACTCTGAGATATCAAAATCAAACAATAATAAAACCGAATAATCTATGTCCCTCATTCGCGTTATCTTATCCATCATCTTCCCGCCGCTGGCCGTAACACTCCTAAATGATTTTTATGGAAAGTAAAATAATAAGACAGCTTATTTTACTTTCTCCGCCAAAAGTAAAATAACAGTGCTTTTATTTTACTTTACAAGCGAAAAGTAAAATAAAAAGTTATATTTTTGCATCCAAATAATATAGATGAGATGATAGCATTAGAAAACTACCAGTCGGGACATTATGAACAAGGGGCAGGCTATAAGTTTTTTGTTCCTACTAAAATAAATGACGAATGGACGTGGAAAGATCCGGCCATAAGCAAGCTTTTGGAAAAGGCATCTTTGCGACTTGGAGAACTTAACTCGTATTCTCGTTTAGTACCAAATATAGACCTGTTCATTCAACTTCACGTTACAAAAGAGGCCGTGCTCTCAAGCCGCATTGAAGGTACGCAGACCCATATTGACGAGGCACTTTTGCCACAATCCGAGGTGCGCGAGGAACGTAGAAACGATTGGCAAGAAGTGCGTAATTATATTGACGCCATCAACGATGCCATCGGGAATCTTGACAGACTACCTATATCTTCACGGCTTATTCGTTCTACGCATAAGATATTGTTGAATAACGTTCGCGGAGAGCATAAAATGCCTGGAGAATACCGGACAAGCCAAAACTGGATTGGCGGCAATGCCATTGCAGATGCCCGTTTCATCCCCCCTCATTATCAACTTGTTGGAGAATTGATGGGGGATCTTGAGAATTTTCTGAATAATCCAGATGTAAATGTCCCCGATTTGATTAAAATAGCTATCGCACATTATCAGTTTGAAACTATCCACCCGTTCCTTGACGGTAATGGACGTATAGGCCGACTGCTGATCACCCTTTTTATGGTAGAGGAAAAGATACTTGAAAAGCCTCTGCTTTATTTGTCCACCTATTTTGAAAAAAGGAAGGATCTATACTATGATAACCTTAATATGGTTAGGGTAAACAATGATATGTCACATTGGATAAAGTACTTCCTTGTAGGTGTGGAACAGACGGCAACACTTGCAGTTCAAACACTTACAAGAATTATACAATTCAAAGAAGAAACAGAAAACCATATTCGTGCTAATTATGGTCGCCGTAGTACAAATGCAATATTACTTGTACACCAACTGCTACAGAATCCAATATTAACGGTAGATCATGCAGCAAAAATTTGCGGGATATCATATAAGGCGGCTAACGATATTGTCAAACTTCTTTGCGATGATAAATACCTCGTGGAATCCACTGGTCAAAGTCGTAACAGATTGTTCACATTTAAGCCATATACAGATATTTTTGCAGAATAATCAAACCAAATATTTTTTCTCCCTATGTCCCTCTTCCGCGTCATCCTCTCCATCATCTTTCCGCCGCTGGCCGTGTACGACCGTGGGTGCGGATCGATACTCATTGTGTTTATCCTCACCTGTTGCGGGTGGGTGCCGGGCGTCATCGCCGCACTCGTCATCCTCAACAAAAACGAATAATCAATCTCCAACCGCTTTTGTAAACTATGGATACCAAACTCTTCTTCCAAGCTCTCACCAAATTCCTCCTCGGAGTCATCATCTTCGGCCTGCTCATCTTCCTGCCCGCCGGCTCGCTCCAGTATTGGCAGGGATGGCTGATGATGAGCATCCTGTTTGTGCCGATGTTCGTGGCCGGACTACTATTGATGGCGAAGAATCCGGAACTGCTGCGCAAACGGTTGAACGCCAAGGAGGAAGAGAAGGAACAGAAGTCCGTCGTGGCGCTAAGTGGCGTGATGTTTATCGCGGCATTCGTGGTCGCGGGACTCAATTGGCGCTTCCAATGGCTCATGCTGCCCAATTGGGCCGTGTGGGTTGCCGCCGCGCTGTTCATGTTCGGCTATATCCTGTATGGGGTGGTGCTCCGCGAAAACACCTACCTCTCCCGCACTATCGAAGTGCAGGAAGACCAAAAGGTCATTGACACGGGACTTTACGGCATCGTTCGACACCCGATGTACACATCCACACTCATCCTCTTCCTCTCCATGCCGCTGATACTAGCTTCGCCCATCTCCTTCCTGATCATGCTGCTCTATATCCCCCTCATCGCCAAGCGCATCTGTAACGAAGAAGCCGTCCTGGAACAAGGCCTGGGGGGCTATAGCGAATACAAGCAACGGGTGAAATACAAAGTTATTCCCTTTATCTGGTAACCCATGACCGACACGATGACCCCCGCGCAACGCCACCGCTGCATGTCGCACATCCGCAGCCGCAACACCAAGCCCGAGCTTAAGGTGCGGCAGTGGCTGTGGCAACACGGCTACCGCTACCGCCTCTGCGTGAAAGTCGTGCCCGGCAAACCCGACATCGTGATGCGCAAATACCGCACCGCCATCTTCGTGAACGGGTGCTTCTGGCATGGACACGATATTCAGGTTACAGGGAATAGGGAACAGGGTTCAGTTGAAAATTCCACGTGTTGTAAGATTCCGAAGACGAATCGGGATTTCTGGGTTGCAAAAATTCTACGCAATCAGGAACGGGATCAACAGAATTACCAAATCCTTCAGGAGAACGGCTGGCAGGTGATTGTGCTCTGGGAGTGCCAGCTGAAAGCCAATCTGCTCGAAGACACCATGCGCCAGGTGGAGGTTGCGCTCCAAGACAATTACCTCCGCACCTTCAGCCACAAAGCCAAAACCTACATCCTGGTGGATGAGGAGAACCTGCCCATGGCCGCCGAAGACACTATAGAATACAATTAGAAACATTCTCTACTATGAACCACAAACACGTCGTAGCTGCTATCATTCACGATTCCGAAAATCGTATCTTTGCCACCCAACGGGGAATAAATTGAGAATTTTTCTCATTACTTTTGAGAAATTTTATTTGTGAAATTGAGAATTTTTAATATTTTTGCACCGTGAAATCAAATGGTTATGTATAAAAGACCGCAATTCAATGAATTAAAATCAAGGTTATCAGAAGCACGTGACAAGATTCAGACAATTTCTGGTCCTCGTCAGGTGGGTAAGTCAACCATGATCAAACAGGTACTGCAAGAGACGGACATCCCTTATCTGTCGGTTACAGCAGACAACGTGCCCCAAACGGATACTTTTTGGATAAGCGAGATGTGGTCTTCCGCTCGGGCAAGAATGAAAGCCACCAAAGCATCTGAGTTTCTGTTGGTTATTGACGAAGTTCATAAACTCAACAACTGGAGCGAAGCAATCAAAAAGGAATGGGATGAAGACACGAGGAACGACATAAACATGAAAGTTGTCATTCTGGGGTCTTCCCGATTATTACTCAAGGACGGGTTGACGGAATCGCTTGCCGGACGCTTTGAACTGATACGAATGCCACACTGGAGCTACAACGAGATGCACAAAGCATTTGGCATGGACTTGGAACAATTCATCTACTTTGGCGGCTATCCCGGCGGGGCCAAGTATGTTCATGACGAACGCCGTTGGCGGAAATACATCAAAGACAGCATTGTTGCACCGGCTATTGAGCGCGATATTTTGACCACCAAGACTATATACAAACCCGCACTGATGCGACAACTCTTTGATTTGGGATGTGCTTATTCTAGCAAAGAGCTGTCTTTAAACAAGATGCTGGGACAATTTCAGGATGTCGGGAATGTGACAACACTGGCGAATTATCTGAACACACTGGGTGAAGCACGTCTGCTTTGCGGTCTTCAGAAATATGCCCGCGATGAAGCGCGCAAATACAATTCCGTGCCCAAACTGATGGTCTATAACACAGCCCTGCTCACAGCCCAGACCAATACAACGTTCCATAAGACTTTCACCACTCCGAATCTGTGGGGCAGATGGGCGGAAAGTGCTGTTGGAGCCCATCTTCTCAATCAGGCCGACGAATACGACTACAAACTGTACTACTGGCGTAAAAATAATGATGAGGTTGATTTTATCGTGGAATCCGGAGAACAACAGATAGCCATCGAGGTGAAAAGTGGAAGGCGCAGCACAAACAAAGGTCTAAAAGTGTTCTCCGACAAATTCCATCCTCAACAGTCTTTCGTCGTCGGAACAGACGGTATTCCGGTTGAGGAATTTTTGACATGGAACATGGAAAATCTCTTATAACGAATACTATGAACCACAAACACGTCGTAGCTGCTATCATTCACGATTCCGAAAATCGTATCTTTGCCACCCAAAGGGGAAGTGGGGATTGGAAAGACTGGTGGGAGTTTCCAGGCGGGAAGATCGAGCCGGGCGAGACGCCCGAAGAGGCACTGAAACGCGAAATCTGGGAAGAACTGGAAACACACATCGCCATCGAAAATCTGGTGACAACTGTGGAATGGGATTATCCCAAATTTCACCTGACAATGCACTGCTACTGGTGCCACGTGGAGAGCGGCGAACTGGTTCTGAAGGAACATGAAGCAGCCCGCTGGCTGAACCCCGAGGAATTAGACAGTGTGCAATGGCTGCCGGCAGATGTGGAGGTTTTGGAAAAAATAAAACAACAATAATTATGGAAAAGAAACGCACAACACCAGAGTATATCACAGAATTGAAGCCGGGCGAGATTTTCGTGTTTGGCAGCAACCTGCAAGGAATGCATGGCGGCGGGGCGGCCCGCATCGCCTACCAAAAGTTCGGCGCCATCATGGGACAGGGCGTGGGATTGCAAGGCCAGAGCTATGGCATCCCGACCATGCAGGGCGGCGTGGAAACCATCCGCCCATACGTGGACGAGTTCATCGCATTTGCAAAAGAGCACCCAAATCTGACCTTCCTCGTGACGCGCATTGGATGCGGCATCGCGGGATTCACCGACGATGAAATTGCTCCTCTGTTCACAGGAGCGCATGGCGTGAAGAACATCGTGCTGCCCGAAGGATGGTAACCATTGAAAAAACTGTGTTTTTTTTAGAAAAATGTTCTTTAATCAAATGATATAAAATCAAAAACAATGAAAAAACTCATCGTGATTACCCTTGCCGCTCTGTTGCTTGCGGCGTGTAGTGATTCTGAAAAACAGCTGAAAGAGCGTGCGGCGGAGTTGTGCAAATATATCCCCGACCACGAGCTGCTAGAACAGTCGAAAGACTATATGACGGCCGATTTCTATGCCGTGCTGGACACCATGTTCAACCAACTGCCCGAATTCGAGGCTATGGACCACGAGTGGCTTTACTATTTCGTGACGGGCAACGGCGGGACCATTGCGGATTACGAGGTGGTCGGCGTAGAGAAGACCGACAAAACCCATGCGATTGCGACTATCAAAGTGCGCCAAAAATGGGAGGATGGTTCGTTTGATGAAAACACTGACATTGAGGAACATAAGCTCTATATGGAGAAGGTGGACGGTCAATGGTTGATGTCCGATTTCGACGGTCACAAGCAGGACTGCATCGAAAATATCGCCAACAGCCGTATGGAACAGGCGCGACGCGATGCCATTAGCGAGTACTTGGTGAAGGAGATCGGCTCGCAATACTCACCAGGCGAGGTCTGTGTTCCAGTGCTGATGATTGTTTCCACGGAGGAAAATGCTGACAACACGTTGGTGTGGGGCGATTTCTGGGTGTTCAACTACAACCTTGTCGGCGACACGCTCAAGACTGTTTCGGGAGGCAACCACTCCGGCTGCATGATGGTGCAGAAACAGGGCGACAAACTCACGGTAACCTCTTTCGAGCAAACCGAGGACGGTGCCGGCAACGAGGCCAGCGCCAAGCGTATCTTCGGCAAACACTACGATGTTTACCAAAACATGCATTCGAATGAGAATGTCCGCGAGGCCGTCCGCAAAGAACAATTGAAAGAGTATGTCAAACAGCACAAACTCAACGTTCGCTACTATCAGGACTATGGTTGGGAAGCCGTAGCTTTATAGGAAAAATGCCGACATCATTGATATTTTTTTATTTTTGCCCGCGATAATTTTTTTACTATGGCACAAGAGAAATTTGCAGTCATCGGTGCCGGACATTTCGGCCAGGCAATCAGTCTCGCCCTTTCAGAGAAAGGACACGAGGTGCTCGTCATCGACAATGACATCAATGTGATACAGGAGATTTCCGAAGATGTGGCTTACGCCGTGTGCATAGATGCCACCAACAAACGGGCGCTGCTCAACGAAAATATCCTGAATTTCGACGCGGTCATCGTTTCCATCGGTAACGACTTTGTGGGCCGCCTGCTCTGCACCGCAAACCTCATCGATTTGGGCGTGAAACGCATCATCTGCCGCGTCATGGGCAAGAGCCAGCGCACGATTTTGGAAAAGATGGGTATCACTGAGTTCCTCTCTCCTGAGGATGAAGTGGGCACCTTGCTGGCCGAACGATTGACCAACCCCAACATGATTTCCTATCTGCAACTCCCTGATGGATACAAGATTGCAGAAATCATTACACCAAACCGCTTGATAGGCCTCTCCGTCGGCGATATCGACTTCCGCGAAAACCACAGACTGAGTTTGATTACTATCCGTCGCAACTTTGAGGAGCTGGTGGCCGACAAACTCGACACCAAACAGCATATCCTCGGTGTGCCCGACAACAAAACCATCATTCAGGAAGGCGATGTGTTTGTGCTCTTCGGCAAGGAACACGACATTGACAATTTCATCAAAATCAACCTGTAATGCTCAGCTGGAAGTCGCGCAAGGAGTACGATTATAGTAAACGTAAACTGCACATTGCGACGCACAAAGATAAAGTGCACCGCATTATGCAGATTTGTAGTGCTGTCATCTCCCTGGCGACAATTGTCTGCATTGTTTTTTACCACGGCTTCTACATCTCCCTGGAAGCCAAAAATCTCATTCGTCTCGTCATATACGGAAGCCTTTGCTTTTATGTCGTAAAATATTTCGTATTTCTCTTCTACTCCCTGCATCGAAAGGAATTTCTGCAAAATACCTGGTTTGAGGGCGTAATTATCTTCCTGCTTATCGCCCAGTTCATATCCGTTCATATATTCCATTACAACGTAGAGTTTTTCCAATCCGAGGACTTTGAAAACTACTATCTGCTGTTCGTTCAGTTCTACTTCCTCATTATCGTGTTGCTGGAGTTTACAAAAGCAAACGGCTTGGTGGGCAAATTCAACATCAGCCCTCCTATGCTCATGGTGGCGTCATTCCTGCTGCTCATTTCCTTCGGCACCCTTTTGCTTTGTATGCCGCGTATGACGGTCAACGGCATTTCGTTTGTGGATGCGCTGTTCACAGCCACCAGTGCAAGTTGCATCACAGGCCTCACTGTCGTGAGCACCGGCACTTGCTTTACGGTAAAAGGACAAGTGGTGATCATGATTCTCATCCAACTGGGTGGTATCAGTATCCTGTCTTTCGCAACATTCTTCACAACCTTCCTGTCTAAATCGTTCGTGGGATTGCGTTACCAATACATGGTGCGCGACATGCTCTCCACCAACCAGGTGTCGGAGTCATTTTCATTGCTACGTAGCATTGTAATGACCACTGCCATCATCGAATTTGCCGGCGTGGCCTTGCTGTACACGTACTGGAACACCACAGGATTTTTCACCTCCAACTCCGAAAACCTATTCTATTCTCTCTTCTACACTATTTCCGCTTTCAACAACGGCGGTTTCGTGTTAATGGACAAGAGTTTGCTTGAGCTTGGTGTTTCCAACAGCTACTTTCCGCAGGTGATTATCACCATTTTGGTCTTTTTGGGTGGCATTGGCTTCCTGACCATCCGCGACTTCTTCAGTGCAAAACGCATTCGCGAACGCAAAAAACACCAATGGATGAGCCTGTTGCCGCAGACAAAAATCATCCTCACCACCACGTTTGCCATCATCTTTATCTGCACAGCAATCTTCTTTTTTATAGAAAAAGATAATGCTTTGAGTGGACAAAAGACCCTTTTTGACAAGATCTTCACCTCCTTTTTCCAAATCATAACCTGCCGTACCTCTGGATTCATGGTGCTGGATGTGAACAATATGGCACTACCAACCATGATTATGATCACGCTGATTATCTTCATTGGTGGTTCGCCAGGTTCAACTGCTGGTGGTGTGAAAACCACTACGTTTTTTGTGCTAATTAAATCCGTTTTTGCTACCATTAATGGAAAGAAAAATATTGAATATCAGCATCGTAACATACACTTTTCGCTGGTTGACCGCGCCTATTCCATCATCCTGATGTCGCTTGCGTTCATTTTGGTTTCCTGTTTCCTCATCACATTGGTACAGCCGGACGTGTCGCTGAATCATGCTATTTTTGAGACCACTTCCGCTTTTACTACTTGTGGACTCTCCACAGGTGCCCCCGCCGACTGGTGCAATGCTGCCAAGATAATCCTGATTATCAACATGTACATCGGCCGTATCGGTACGTTGACACTGGCATTTGCGCTGACTCGCCATAGACAGGAGTCGCAGCACACCTATCCCGACCTTTATATGATGGTGGGTTAATGAAACCCTTTTAAAAGTATATTGTCCGTGTAAGAATATTTTATTATTTTTGCGCTCTATACGTATGTTTGCTAATAATCAAATAATCAAATAAATATGAAAAGAATATATGTTTTAGGTTTTGCTGTTTTGATAGCAGCTATGATGACCAGCTGTGGTTTTGGGAAGATGGTTACCAAATACCCTGAAGTTTCAGTTACTTTGGATAATCCCGATTTGGAAAGCAAAGGCGGCGAGGTTGCCTATACCATCAAGGGCACCTTCCCTCCCAAGTATATGAAGAAGAAAGCAACGGTAACGCTCTCCCCGACATTGAAAGTGGACGGCACCAACGTCAATCCTCCTTTTGCCACCATCAAGCTGAAAGGTGAAAAGGCTAAAGGCGAAGGTACTGTTATCAGTTGGAAAAACGGTGGCAGCTTCACCCAGACGGGCACGTTCAAATACGATCCGAGTTATGAAGAAGCTGAAATAGTGGCTCCTGCCATTGCACAAATCAAGAAAAAATCCACCACGCTGACTCCGGAAAAGACTCTTGGCGAAGGTATTGCCAACACCTCTTCCCGCATTGGTCTGCAACCCAAGAGCACCTACGATGCTACCAGCGGTAATTTTATCCACTCACCGCACAACTACACCCCTGAGTTCACTGGCAAAACAGCCACGATCTATTTTGATCTTAACAGTTCCAACATGAACTGGAGTAACCCTAACAACAAAAAGCAGGCTGCCAAGGACTCCATCAAGGCGTTTGTGGATTACCTGTACAACGACATCATCATTGACCGCGTGGTTATTTCCGGTTGGGCTTCCCCTGAAGGCGAAGAGAGCAACAACCAAGGTCTTTCCGAAAGACGTTTCGAGCAGGGCAAAAAATGGTTTCAGGATCAATATGAGAAATATCTGAAGGATTATGCCAAGAAGAATAAAATCAAGCTGAAAGATCTGCAAAGACCTGAATTCCAATATGTGAATAATGCCAAGGGTGAGGACTGGGACGGTTTTGAGGCCGCTATCGAGAAATCCAATATTGCCCAAAAGAACCAAATCTTGAATGTGGTTCGCTCACAGGCCAACAACGACATGCGCGAGCAGAAGATCCGTGAAATGACGGACATCTATCCTGAAATCGCCGATGCAATCCTGCCGCCGTTGCGCCGCGCCGAAATGCAGCTCATCTGCAAGAAGCACGAATCTTACACCGATGCTGAATTGGTGAGCAGAGTGAAATCCAACCCGGACGAATTCTCTGTCAACGAACGTTTGTATGCCGCTTCCGTGGCCAACACGGTGGAAGATCAGGAAACCATCTACAAAGCGCTGATCCGCGACCCGAAGACACAAGGCGACTGGCGTGCCTACAACGACTTGGGCGTGCTTTATCTCAACAAATATTACAACAACGGCAATGCCGATGATTTGGACGACGCGGTCAGCTATTTCAACAAAGCGGCGGCCATCTCTCCGGATAATGGTATCGTGCTGAACAACTTGGCCGTGGCTGAGTTCCTGCAAGGCAATCATACTGCCGCCAAAGCCAACTTCGAGGCTTCCCAAAAGGCAACTGTTAGTCCTGTTAACCAAGACTACGCGCTGGGTGTTTACTCCATCATGGATGGTAACTATGCACAAGCCTCACAGCAGTTGAGCGGCAAAAGTTGCGACTACAATACCGCACTGATCCAATTGCTCCAAAAGGATTACAATGCCGCCAAGACAACTTTGGACTGCATTGAAAATGTAGATGCCAAGACGGCTTATCTGAAAGCTGTGTTGGCCGCCCGCATGAAGGATGAGAACGGTGTCTATAGCAATCTCGGCACCGCCATCCAGCTGGATCCTTCCTACAAGAAAACCGCCAAGAAAGACGCCGAATTCAAGAAATACAAAAGAACCGAGACGTTCAAGAATTTGGTGAAATAAAGATTCAGCGTTTCAAAACTTTAATGGGCGAATCACTCGGTTTGCCCATTTTTTTATTCTTTTATTATTGAAAAATATCGTAAACAGAACTACCAATCATGCCCGAAAAGAAACAATACCGCTATTCCACCGGCGAGACCATTGAGGCCGATGTTGAGGATTTGAAACGTCTTTTGGATGAAAACCGCCAATATCTCGAAAACTATCTGGATTTATTTGGCTCATTGGAAGACGATGAATACGTGGCGCGGGGCAACGGCTTCTGCGACCGCAAATTCAGCGAAGACTTCATCGAAAGCCAAATCGCGAAGTACCGCGCACGGGTGAAGGAGCTGGGGGAGTGGCTGATGAACAATTAGTCTTTGCCAGTATCATAATGAATTTCATCCTCCGCTACACTGCCAAATTCCGTTTCCTTGTTGGGATAGGAGACAATACCATGTTCATATAGATATTCCGGTGCAATATCAATTTCACCATTTTGCCACTCAAGCGTATCCGTGATAATAAAACTTTTCAAAAGTTCTATATCTTTCAATGGTTCAAAAACGGGATACTTATCAATAATTGTTGCGAAGTCAAAAATCCTACAATCACCATTGTTGAAACACACCCATATTCTGTAAGAATCAATATATTTCGCGTCTGTTATTTCTAAAAACATATCATTCATTATTTTAAAGGTTCTATTTTATTTGGTTTTTATCCATTAGAAGATTGATTCCAAGCTTTTAGTAAGTCATTTCGATGCAAATCGAGCCATTCCAACACCAATTTTAAGGCTCTTTCAGACATTTCACCTTTAATTTTTCCATTTCGAATTTCTACAGAAATTTTGTCTTGTTGATATTGAGCATGAAAATGAGGTGGATTGTGATCAAGGTATTTCATTCGTATTGTTATTCCAAAGAATTCAGATAAAGTAGGCATAGTATTTTGTTTTAAAGCTGTTGCAAAAATAACAATTTTACTGTAATGTAGCCTGTTAGGAGTGAGATAATATGAAAACCGGATTTTTTAATATCTTTGCAATCACAGAGTTAATGAAATGGATTTTTATAACCTATTGATAATAAGATGATTAAAGAAAACCGCAATATGGCCATCGCGTACGACTTTGACGGTACGCTGGCGCCGGGCAACATGCAGGAGTACAACTTCATACCCGACCTCAACATGGACAAGGGTGAGTTCTGGCAAGAGGCCAACGAACTGGCCAAGAAGCACGATATGGATGAAGTGCTCGCCTACATGCACCTGATGCTCATCAAGGCCAAAGAGAAAAATATCCCCATTCGCGAAGAGGCCTTTATGAAATACGGCGAGAAAATCACTTTTTTTGAAGGTGTGGAAAGCTATTTTGAACGCATCAACGCGTATGCCGCCTCCAAAAACATGCACTTGGAACACTTTATCATCTCTTCCGGCTTGCGCGAGTTCGTGAAAGGTACCGCCATCGCCAAACATTTCAAAACCATTTACGCTTCTGGATTTGAGTATGACGAAAACGGCGTGGCCTGTTGGCCCGCGCTGGTGGTCAACTACACCAACAAAACCCAGTATCTGTTCCGTATCAACAAAGGTATCTACAACTCGTATGACAATACACTGATTAACAAATCGATGCCCGAAGATGAGCGCGCAGTACCTTTTTCCAACTTCATCTACATTGGCGATGGAGAAACCGACGTGCCAGCCATGAAGATGGTGAACCTTTACGGCGGCACCACCATTGCCGTTTATAACCCGGCTTCTGTGGCCACCCCGCACCGCCCAAAATCTTCCAAAGACATCTGCCTTGACCTCATCCGCCAGAACCGCGCCGACTACATCGCGCCCACCAACTACTCCGAGGGCGGCGAACTGGATGTGATGCTGAAAAAGATCATCGACAAAACCGCCATGGAGCAGGATTTGTTGCACATCAAATACAAAGAAGTGAATAAATAACCGATAAAATCCCATGTTATGAGCACCTCTTCCAATCCGGTTAAAATCGTTCCCATGACCAGGGCGGAGTTCAAAAGCAAAGACAAAAAGCTGATGATTCACTACAGTTTCATCTCCATTTTTGGTGGCAAGGCTCTCGTAGCTTCCACGCAAAAGGGTGTCTGTTTGCTGATGCCCGGCGAGATGAAATGGAATCCAGTGGAGGCTTTGAAAAAGCATTTTCCAAAAGCCAATTTCCGTTGCCAGAAAGTGGCGGCTCATAAAAACATCTCTTTGCTGTTACGTGGAAAATGGGATAATGAAAAAGAAATCGTGTTGCATCTGCTCGGAACACCCTTCCAGCTTGCCGTGTGGGAGGATTTGCTCTCGGTGCCTGCTGGCAAGGTGACCACCTATCTCAATATTGCCGAAAGAGTCGGCAAACCACGGGCAGCCCGTGCGGTGGGCAAGGCCGTGGGCAGTAACCCCGTGATGTACGTGGTGCCCTGCCATCGCGTTATCTGTTCCAATGGCAAGCTCGGCGGCTATCGCTGGGGCGTAGAACGGAAAATCAAAGTGCTCAACAAAGAAGCCCGCAAATCCCATAAAATCAAAAACGCCTCCAACTGGGAACCCACACTTTTTTAGTTAATAGTTGATAGATAATAGTTTATAGTTAATAATCCTCCTTTACTCCTTTTACTCCTTACTCCTCATTCACCATATTCACCCCTTTTACCCCATTTACCTCTTTTACTCCTTTCACCCCTTTTACCTCATTCACCACATTCACCCCATCCCATGCGTGTCACTCATTTCGCCGATGTTCTCCTGCCACTGCCGCTGCCCGCGCTGTTTACCTACCGCGTGCCGTACGAGCTGGATGATGCTGTGGCTTTCGGCAAGCGCGTGATTGTACCCTTCGGGCGCAGCAAGCTCTATTCGGCCCTCGTGGTGCGCGTGCACGAGAATGCACCGCAAGTGACCGCCAAATACATCCTGGATGTGGTTGACGACCGCCCCGTAATTTCCGAGCGGCAGTTCCTGCTCTGGCAATGGATGGCCGACTACTACCTCTGCACGCTGGGCGAGGTGATGGCCGCCGCACTGCCCGCCGCACTCAAACTGGCTTCTGAAACCAAAATTCACCTCCATCCCAACTTCAGTGGGGACGTCTCCACACTCACCCCTAACGAGCTGCATATCGCCGAGGCACTGACCTACAAGGAATTTATGACAGTGGATGAGATCAGCAAAGCCGTCAATATCCAGAAAGTGATCCCCATCATCAAATCCTTGGTTGACAAAAGGGTAGTGGTGACCGACGAGGAGGTGCGCAACCCGTACAAGGCCAAGAAAGAGACATACGTTCGTTTGGGCGATAATTATGCCTCCGAAGCCTCGTTCATGGCGTTGTTGGACCAACTCAACCTCAGCACGAGAACCTCCGCTCAAGCCGATGGCCTGCTGGCCTTCATCATGCTGACCAAGGGAGCCAAGGGCTATGACTTTTCGGCGCGCGTGCCCAAATCACAAGTGGTTAATTCCAGCGCACTGACCCCCGCCCGCCTGCAAACGCTCCTCAAAAAGGGATTTCTGAAAACGGAAGAGGTGGTCACGTCCCGCTTGACGGACTTTTCCTCCCGCGAGACTGCAGATAACATCCAACTGTCTGATCCACAGCAGAAAGCTTTCCAGCAAATACACGAGCAGTTCGGCCAGTTTCCAGTGGTGCTGTTGCACGGCGTGACCGGCAGCGGCAAGACGGAAATCTATATCAAGCTCATCGATGAGGTGCTGAAACAGGGTAAACAAGTACTTTACCTACTCCCTGAAATCGCACTTACTTCGCAGATTGTCAACCGGTTGCGAAAATACTTCGGCGAGAAGGTCGGGGTGTATCATTCCCGTTTCAACGAGTACGAGCGCGTGGAGATTTGGAACCGCGTACTGGAACAAGGCTCGGATATAGCCGACACTTCCAAATACCAGCTGATTTTGGGTGCGCGCTCCGCCCTGTTGCTGCCGTACCAAAATCTGGGACTCATCATTGTGGACGAGGAGCACGATGCCTCTTACAAGCAGCAAGACCCTGCGCCGCGCTACCACGCCCGCGACTGTGCCATCGTGCTGGGCAACATGCACAAGGCCAAAACCTTGCTGGGCACGGCAACGCCTTCCTTGGAAAGCTATTACAATGTGAAACAGAACAAATACGGGCTGGTGGAGTTGAAACAGCGCTTTGCCCAAAGCAAGTTGCCCGACATTTGGGTGGTGAACATGATCGAGGCGCGCAAACAGCATCAAGTGCAAGGCGTGTTCTCCGATTTTCTCATTGAGCGCATCGGCGAAGCATTGGATAAAAAAGAGCAAGTGATTCTTTTCCAAAACAGAAGAGGCTATGCCGTGCGGATGATCTGCAACACGTGCCAGACCATGCCCACCTGCAAATATTGCGATGTGACGTTGACTTACCACAAAAAAACTGGGCTACTGAAGTGCCACTATTGCGGCTATGCCATTGCGGTTCCGCACGAGTGTCCCACCTGCCACAGCACGGACATTGAGATGAAAGGTTTTGGCACCGAAAAGGTGGAAGATACACTGGCAGAAATCTTCCCGCAAGCCTCCATCGCGCGCATGGATTTGGACACCACGCGCTCCAAGAATGGCTACCAGCAAATCATCAGCGACTTTGAGCAGCATAAAACCGACATACTCGTTGGTACACAAATGGTTACAAAGGGGCTGGACTTCGACCGCGTGAGCGTAGTGGGCATCCTGAATGCCGACGCGTTGATTTCGTTCCCCGATTTCCGCTCGTTTGAGCGTGCGTTCCAGTTGCTCGCCCAGGTGAGCGGGCGCGCGGGCCGCAAGGAGGTGCCCGGCAAAGTGGTCATCCAGTCGTATCAGCCAGAACATCCGGCACTGAAGTACGTGGAAACCAACGATTTCATGGCCATGTACCGAAGCCAGATTGCCGAGCGAAAGGAGTATCACTATCCGCCTGTTACACGTTTGGTGAAAGTAACGCTCAAGCACCCCGATGAGAAGGTGGTGACCACCGCGGCCCAAACATTGGCCGTTCCTTTGCGCGAAGCCTTCCCAGGGCACGTGCTCGGCCCACAGGCACCACTGGTCTCCCGCATCCAGAACTACTATCTGGAGGATTTCTGGATCAAACTGGCCAAAGATTCCCAGCTGGAAAACCACAAAGCAACACTGCTGAAAATCTTGCAGAAATTCCAGCAAAACCACAAGACTGTGCGTGTGGTAATCAATGTGGATGCATAATTTGCCGCCATTTTTGTATTTTTGCGCGATTTTTTAAAACAACGATATGAAAGAAGTATCCGCCGAGAGCAAACAGAAAGCCATTGACATCCTAACCAAGCATAGTGACAGCAAGCTCATCACCCATCTGAACGCCTGCGTGCATTGCGGGTTGTGCGAGACCAGCTGCCTTTTTTGGAAAACGTTCAAGGATCCCAAATACATCCCGGGCAAGAAGGTCGATATGGTATCTTCCATCTATCGCCGCTACTGCACATTCTTGGGCAAAACTGCTCCGAAGCTGACGCATGCGCGCGAATTGGACGAGAACACGCTCACCGAAATGGTGGATTCGCTGTTCGGCGCTTGCACTATGTGCGGGCGTTGCGTGAAGCACTGCTCTATCGGTGTAGATATCCCGTTTGTGGTGCGCACGGGTCGAAGAATGCTGGCCACCATGGGTTTGGTACCCGAAACTTTGCAAGCCACGGTGGATGCGGCCATCAACACCGGCAACAACATGGCAATCCCGACGGAAGACTTTGTGGATACTATCGAATGGATGGAAGAAGATTTGCAGGACGAGCTGGGCGAAGAGGCCAAGATTCCGTTGAACAAGGACAATTCCGACATTCTCTACACGCTGAACCCGCGCGAGCCTAAGTTCTTCCCGCTCTCCATTGCTGCCGCCGCCAAGATTTTCCACATGGCCGGTGCCAATTGGACTTTATCTACCGAAATGTACGACGTGACCAACTACGGCTACTTCTCCGGCAACGATGCGGAGGCCACGGCCATTGCCAAGCACATGTTCGATGAGGTGCACAAGTTGCATTGCAACACGCTGGTGCTCGGCGAATGCGGTCATGGCTCACGTGCGCTGCGCTGGGAAGCGCCCAACTACCTTAAGGCCCATCCCGACTTCAAGATGATTACCTTGATTGAACTGTTGGAAGAGTACATCAAGAGCGGCAAAATCAAAGTCGATAAGAACCTCAACACCAAGAAATACACTATCCATGATCCGTGCAATATTACCCGCAACGGCGGCTTGTACAACTCGTTGCGCTATGTGGTAAAGCAGGTGGTGCCCGAGTTGATCGAGATGACGCCCACAGGCAGCGACAATTTCTGCTGTGGCGGCGGTGGCGGCATGCTAGCCATGAGCGAGTACAACGAACGCAGATTAAAAGTTGGAGAAATTAAAGCCAACCAGATTAAACAAACGGGAGCCAATGTAGTCATTACTCCATGTCACAATTGCGTCGATCAACTCACCCAACTCAATCACACTTACAATCTGAACGTGGAAATCAAGTCGTTGGCGGAAGTGGTGGCGGATGCGCTGGTATTAGAGTAAAGCTCTCGTTTTATACACATTAGCTATCAAAAATTTGAACAAAGGACGGTGTGCTATTTTTTGTATTGTCAATCAAAAAAAAAACTATATTTGCCCCGGAAAAAATTTATTAACCAAAACCCTATTATTATGAAAAAACTTTTTACCATTTTCGCAATTTTATTTGCAGTTGTTGCTGTAAATGCACAGAACACATTTACCTACAGTTTTGACAACGACTTGCAAGGTTGGACAGTTATCAATGTTAATGCTGACGGTGGCCAGTGGTTGCACAGCAGTGCTAACCCCGGTGAATATGACTATTCCGAATTGGCTCACAGTGGCGCAGGTTTTGCTATGTGCTACTCTTATGTTGACTATGATGGAGCATACAACACTGACAGCTACCTCGTTTCTCCTCAAAAATATGACATCGTTGCAAATTCAACATTGACTTTCTTTGCTGACAACGCCAATGATTCATATCCCGAGAACTTTTCTGTAGCCGTTTCTACTGCTGCAAATCCGACTGCTGCTGATTTCACTGCTATTTGGAATGGTGGTGCAAAGGATGGTGCTGGTGAAAAATACAACAACTGGCGTGAGCACAATATCAGCCTGAGCCAATATGCAGGTCAAAGCATCTGGATCGCTTTCCACGATGTGAACTATGATGCATATGAGATCTGGATTGACGATGTGGCTATCGTTGCTGGTGGTACTGGTGTTGCTGAAAACGAGAACACTACTTTCACTGTTTATCCGAACCCTGCTACAACCTCTATCAAAGTTACGGGCGAAGGTAATGCTGTGATCTCCAACATTCTTGGCCAAACCGTTACTTCTGCAACGGTTAACGGTTCTGAAGAAATCAACGTCAGCAACCTCGAAAGCGGCGTTTATTTCATCACCATGAACGGTGTTTCCAAGAAATTCATCAAAAAGTAATTTCTGAAAACTGACTTACAGAAAGGCGCTTCGTTACGAGGCGCCTTTTTTTGTACTTTTGCAGCCATGAAAAAGCTTTATATTGAAACTTACGGCTGCCAGATGAACTTCGCCGACAGCGAGGTGGTGGCCGCCATCCTTAAAGATTTATATACCCTGACACAAGATGTGCAGGAGGCCGACCTGATATTGATCAACACTTGCTCCATCCGCGACAAGGCAGAGCAGCGCATCCACAAGCGCTTGCGCGAACTGGAGGCCTTAAAGAAGAAACACCGCACCCTGCAAGTGGGCCTGTTGGGCTGCATGGCTGAGCGCATGAAAGAAGAACTGTTTGAAACAGAACCTATTTTGAACTTTATCGCCGGTCCGGATGCTTATCGCAACCTTCCGGAACTTATCAAAGAGTCGGCGCAAGGCGAGTCGCAATACAACGTGCTGCTGTCGGAGGAAGAAACTTACGACAACATCATGCCCGTGCGCTACGACCTCAACGGCGTGTCGGCGTTCGTTTCCATCATGCGCGGGTGCAACAACTTTTGCACCTACTGCGTGGTGCCCTACACCCGCGGACGCGAGCGCAGCCGTAGCCCTCAAACCATCCTGCATGAGGTGGAACAATTGCTGAATGACGGCTACAAGGAAGTGACGTTGCTTGGACAAAATGTCAACTCCTATCAATGGGAAGACATGACCTTCGCCAAACTGATGGCCGCTGTGGCCGAGATGTCGCCCGACCTGCGCGTGCGCTTCGCCACATCGCACCCCAAGGACATCTCCGACGAACTGCTGGAAACCATCGCCCGTTACGACAACATTTGCAAATACATCCACCTGCCCGTGCAGTCGGGCAGCGACGCGGTGCTCAAACGCATGAACCGTGTCTATACCCGCGAGTACTACCTGGAAAGAGTGCGCAAAATCAAGGAGCTGATGCCCGACTGCGCCATCTCCACCGACATTATTGCTGGATTCTGCGGCGAGACGGAGGAAGACCACCAGCAAACGCTCTCCATCATGCGCGAGGTGGGCTACGAGTATGCCTACATGTTCAAATATTCCGAGCGCGGCGGCACCATGTCGGCCAAACGCTTCACTGACGATGTACCCGATGAGGTCAAAACCCGCCGATTGGAGGAAATCATCGCGCTGCAGGGTGAACTCTCGCTCATCAGCAACAAACGCGACATCGGCAAGACCTTCCAAGTATTGATTGAGGGTGCCTCCAAGCGCTCCGCCGACCAACTCTACGGCCGCAATAGCCAGAACAAAGTCATCATCTTCCCGAAAGAGAATCACAAAATCGGCGAGTATATCGATGTGACTGTCAAGGATTGCACTGCTGCAACGCTGTTTGCGTAAAATATTCAGAATCTATGCTTTACCCCAATAATTTTGAAGAGAAAATCGGTTTCGACACCATACGGCAATTGTTGCGCGGGCGCTGCCTGAGTGCACTCGGGCAGGGATTGGTGGAT
This sequence comes from Bacteroidales bacterium, assembly GCA_045132055.1. Lineage (GTDB taxonomy): Bacteria > Bacteroidota > Bacteroidia > Bacteroidales > WCHB1-69 > F23-D06. The sequence goes on along the minus strand of JBGURP010000055.1, from coordinate 167,817 downwards.
GCCGTGGCCATGATGTCGGATCTGGACAAGATACAACCCGAACTGGAAAGCGTGGAAGAGATGCGGCAAGTGCTGCTTTTCGACGAGCCGTTTCCCGCACAGGATTTTTTCGACCTTCGCGCCGAGCTGAAGCGCCTGCAAACCGATGGCACTTACATCGAGCTGGAAGAACTAGCTCAGTTACGTGCTTTCATCGTCACCATGACGAACATCTTCGTCTATCTGCGCACACGCCACCAGGACAAAAAGTATCCCTACCTGTGGGACATCTGCGAGGCGATGCCCGTGCAACGAGACCTGCTGAACGGCATCAACCGCATTTTGGATGACAAAGGGCAATTGCGCGACAACGCTTCCGACGAGCTCAGTCGCATCAAAAGCGAAATCAACCGCATTTCCAACAGCGCCGACCGTCAGATTCGCAAGATCCTCAATGCTGCTAAACAAGATGGTTTGGTGAAGGAGGATGCCGAAATGACCATCCGCAACGGCCGCCTCTGTATTCCCATCGCGGCGCAATACAAACGCCGCCTCAAGGGCTTCATCCACGACGAGTCGGCCACCGGCCAAACGGTTTTCATTGAGCCCACGGAGGTGTTCGATGCCAACAACGAGCTCAAAGATTTGCAAAATGCCGCCAGCCGCGAGGTGGTGCGCATACTCTCCGAGATGTCGGCCAACATCCGCCCGCTGATTCCGGAACTATTGGAAGCACAGCGGATTATGGGCCGTTACGACTTCCTGCGCGCCAAGGCCCTATTCGCCATCGACCTCAATGCCGCCCTGCCGCATGTACACAACCAGCCTCTCGTCAACTGGCAGCAGGCACAGCATCCGTTGTTGTATCTTGCTTTGCAGAAAGCGGGCAAAAAGGTGGTGCCGTTGGATGTGCAACTCACCGAAAACCAGCGTATTCTGTTGATTTCCGGTCCAAATGCCGGCGGCAAGTCCGTGTGCCTCAAGTGCGTGGGGCTTCTCCAGTATATGATGCAGTGCGGTCTGCTGGTCTCCATGCAAAGTACTTCCGACATGGGCGTGTTCCAGAGCATCTTCATTGACATCGGCGACGAGCAGTCCATCGAAAACGACTTAAGTACCTACAGCTCACATCTTTCCAACCTCAAAGTGATGGACGAAAACCTCAACGCGAAGTCGCTGTTCCTCATCGATGAGTTCGGCTCAGGCACGGAACCCACGCTGGGCGGCGCGTTGGCGGAGGCTATCTTAGAGAGCTTTTACGAGAAAAAATCTTTCGGTATCATCACCACGCACTACGGCAACTTGAAGATGTTCCCCGACACGCACGAGGAAGCGGTAAACGGGGCTATGTTGTACGATACCAAAGCGTTACAGCCGTTGTACAAACTCAAAATCGGCAAGCCTGGCAGCTCGTTTACCTACGAAATTGCCCATCACATCGGTTTGAATCCCGATATCATCGAAAGCGCCATTTCCAAGTCCGGCACCGCGCAGATTGACTATGAGCGCAAGCTAGAAGAGATTGAATTGGCCCAGCAGGAAACGGAAAAGACGCTGAAACAGGTGCGTGCCGCCGATGACCAGTTGGCCGAAATGATTGACGAATATTCTGCCAAGTTTTCGGAACTGGACAAACAGCGCAAAGAGATCATCCAAAAGGCTAAAAACCAGGCCAATATCATTGTAGAGAGCGCGAATAAGGTGATAGAAAAGACCATCCGCGACATCAAAGAGGCCAAGGCCGATGCGGTGAAAACCAAGAAAGCGCGGGAAAATGTCACCAAGCTGAAAGAGGAACTCAAAGAGGAGATAGAATCCATTGAGAAAGAGGAGAGTATCAAACCGATCATTCCTGTTAAGCGCACGGCGCCCAAGCCGAAGAAGGTAGAGGAGAAGCCGGAGGACAACATCATCCGTGTGGGCGACAGCGTCTTTATGGCCGAAATGCAGGTGACAGGCGAGGTGACGGCCATCAACGGCAATGACGCCACCATCGCGTTCAACTCCATCTCATTTAAAACAGACATCCGCAAGTTGGCAAAAATCAGCAAGAAGGAGGCGCGCGAGGTGCGTAGGGGCGGGGTAGTTCGCTACAACGAAGGCACGTTGGGAGATGCCATGAACAAGAAATTGGCGGAATTTGACGCCACGTTGGACGTGCGCGGGCAGCGCGCGGAAGAGCTCATCTCCAACTTGGAGGAGTATCTGGACGAAGCTGCTTTGTTGAGCATCCGTTTCGTGCGCATCCTGCACGGCAAAGGCAACGGCATCCTGCGCCAAATCACCCGCCAGGAATTGGCCAAGCGCAAGGATGTGGAAGCCTACCAAGATGAAGCCCTCGAAATGGGTGGCAGCGGCATCACGGTGGTGAAAATGCGAATATAGGGCAATTTCTGTCCCCTGACTACTGTTCACTGTCCCCTATTTTTACTATCTTTGCCGCCCTAAAAAACACACCCTGTGATGAAAAAGAATATTCTTTGCACTTTTTTGCTCTATATTGGTTGCTTGACAGTGGTTTTTGCACAAAATCCGAACAAAAACTACCAGCCCAACAAGACGAAGATGGACCAGCTTCTCAACGCCATCAACATGATGTATGTCGATTCGGTGGATTTTGACCCTATGACGGACAAAGCTATCGTGGCCATGCTCAAGGAGTTGGATCCGCACACCGCCTACATTCCCAAAAAGGATGTGCAGGCCATGAATGAGCCTTTGGTCGGCTCTTTTGACGGCATCGGCGTCACCTTCCAGCTCATCAAGGACACCATCAACGTGATGGAAGTGATCATCAACGGTCCGTCCGAGAAAGTAGGATTATTGGCCGGCGACAAGATCATCAAGGTGGACGATACGATTGCCTACGGCGACAAGATTACCAACGACTGGGTGCGCAAGCATTTGCGCGGAGCCAAGGGCTCCAAGGTGAAAGTCTCCATCAAGCGCGGTCGCAATCCTGAACTGCTGGAGTTTGTCATCACGCGCGGGGCTATCCCCATGCACAGCATCAACGTTTCCTTCATGGCCGACGAGACCACCGGCTACATCAAGTTGGAGCGCTTTGCTGCCACTTCCACCAATGAACTCACGACAGCCATCAAGAAACTCAAATCGCAAGGTATGCAGGATCTCATCCTCGACTTGCGCGGTAATGGTGGCGGCTATCTGAACGTGGCTTTCGAGATTTGTGACCAGTTCATCTCTGGCAAACGTATCATCGTTTACACCGACAACTTCCGCAAGACAGGTGAGAAATTCTATTCGGAAAAGAATGGACTTTTCGAAGAAGGTAAGCTCATTGTGTTAGTGGACGAGAACTCTGCTTCCGCATCCGAAATCACCTCCGGTTGTGTGCAAGATTGGGATCGTGGTCTTGTCATTGGCCGCCGCACTTTCGGTAAAGGCCTGGTGCAAAAACCGCTCACTTTTGTAGATCAATCGCAAGTACGCCTTACCATTTCTCACTACTATACGCCCACAGGCCGTTGCATCCAAAAACCTTATAACGACGGCTTAGACAGCTATTTCAAAGATTTGCAAGCCCGCGCCAACCGTGGCGAGCTCTATACCGCCGACAGTATCAAATTTCCGGATTCCCTGAAGTACAAAACCCCGCACGGACGCACTGTCTATGGCGGCGGTGGCATCATGCCCGACATTTTCGTGCCATTAGACACCACCAAATACTCCACACTTTACAACGAGATTGTCCGGAAAGGCATTTTCGGCAGTTTTGTGGCCGATTATATGGAAAACAACCGCGAGCCGCTGAAACGCCAATACTCTACTTTTGAAGATTTCCAATCCAAATACATCATCACGGATGATTTCTACAAGGAATTCATGGATTATGCCAAAAAAGAGGGCGTAAGCGACAGCGCTACATTCAAATTCTCCAACTATGCCAACGCTTTCATAAAGGAAAATACCAGCAAACTGGATTCTCTGTTCACCTCCTCGCACAACATTGATGTGCAGATTTTAGACACCATGTTCACCAACTACGTGACGAAAAACTACGCCGAGGCCATGCGCCTGCGCAATGAAGCACACGTGGGTGAGTACATCCGCGAATATCTGAAATACGAAATCGCACGCAGTCTGTATGGATTCGGCGATGCCTACCGCATCTTCCTTGAGAGCGATGATACCTACCAAAAGGCATTGGAGGTAATGCATAACAAGAAGATTTTCAAGAAGTTCAAAGTGGATGCTGGCAAAAGCAGTTCCGATAAAGGAAAACACAAAGATAACGACGAAGATTGATGATTTCCAAGAAAACCATAGATGAAATCAACTTCGCGGCCAAGATTGAGGAGGTCGTGGGTGACTTTGTCCCGCTGAAACGGCAGGGGCAGGGTTACGTGGGTGTGTGCCCGTTCCATGACGATCGCAATCCCTCTATGCACGTGAATCCCCGTCTGGGTATCTACAAGTGTTTTGTGTGTGATGCCAAGGGCGGTGCTGTCACGTTCCTGATGGAACATGCCAAAATGACCTACCCCGAGGCATTGGAATATCTGGCCAGCAAATACAGCATCACCGTTGAGTATGACCGGGCAGAAACGCCGGAGGAAAAGGAGATACGGAGTGAAAAAGAGAGCCTTTATCTCGTCAACGAATTTGCGGAGAAATGGTTTATGGACCAGTTGCGCAACGGCGAAGAGGGTAAACTTTTGGGCATGTCCTATTTCAAAGAGCGTGGTTTTCTGGACTCCACCATCGACAAATTCCATCTCGGCTATTGCCCTGGCGGTTGGGATACCTTTACCAAGGAGGCATTGAAGAAAGGCTATAAAGAGGAATTTCTGCTGAAATTGGGCCTGATTAAGAAGTCGGACAGCGGCAAATTGTACGATGCCTACCGCGGGCGCGTCATCTTCCCCATCCACAACACCACGGGTAAGACCATCGGCTTCGGCGGACGAGTCTTGAAGAAAGATGAAAAAACTGCCAAATACATCAACTCGCCGGAGAATGACATTTACCACAAGAGCGATACATTATATGACATCTATTTGGCCAAAAAGACTATCCGTCAGAAGGACAATGTCTATTTGGTAGAAGGCTATACGGATGTGATTTCCATGTTTGAGGCGGGCATCGAGAATGTGGTGGCCTCTTCGGGCACATCGCTCACCAACGAGCAGGTGAAAATTTTGGGCACGCAAACCCGCAATATCACGGTGCTATATGACGGCGACCGTGCGGGCATCAAGGCCTCTTTGCGCGGCATCGACATGCTGCTGGAAAAGAACCTCAACGTCAAAGTGTGCCTCCTGCCCGACGGCGAAGATCCCGATTCATTTGCCAAGAAACACAGAGACAGTGAGTTGTCTGAATATTTGGAAACCAATTCCACAGACTTCCTCTTGTTCAAGGCCAACATCCTCTCCGAGGAGGCTGGCGACGACCCGCGCAAGCGCAGCGAGATGGTGAAGGAAATTGTGAAAACCATCGCCAAAGTACAAGACCGCATCGCGCAGTCTTTTTACATTAAGAAGTGTGCCTCGCTCTTTGATCTGTCGGAGAAAACCTTGGGCGATGAGCTGCGGTATCTGACCTGGCAGGACAAGGTGAAGGGCGGTAACAAACCCGCTGGTAGCGAGCAAATGCCTGAAATCGCGCCACCCACCAAACACGAGCATCCTGAAAGAGAGGTAGATAGTCATGATCTTCTGTACGAAGCGGAAAAAAACCTTGTCATCCTGCTCATTAAGTACGGCCTCTTTGAAATCAATGTGGAGGATCCTGAAACTGGCGACCCCATGCTTATGCGTGTCGATCAATACATCTTTGATGAACTCTTCCACGATGGCATCCGCTTGAGAGATCCGCTCCTGCTTAGAATCTATGAACACTATGCTGAAGTTGCGGAGATACTGCGCAACCAGGACGACATCAAGCGCACATTTCTGCTCAGTGAGGACAAAGAAGAGAGTGCTTTCGCCATGCAATATATTGCCACCGAAGACCCTGAATACAGTCCAATGTGGGAAAAACGTTTCGACATGTACACCAATACGGTGATGAACAGCCGGATGACTTTGCAGCAGGAAGTGGAAAAGAACATTCTCACCTTCAAGCTGCGCATCGCGGAACAGGCCAAGGCTTTTTTGGAAAAGGAACTCACCGATCACACTTATACGGAAGAAGAATCAAACGGCATTCTTCAGAAAATCGTGGACGTGGACAGAGTCAGAAAAGAGCTGGCCAAACGTCTTAACATGACCATTAGTAGATAATTTTGTTTGGATATGAAATTGTTTAGCAAAATTGATTGGAAAAATATCAACTGGAAAGAAGTTGTCAAGAGTTACGGGCTCATCATATTAGGTACATTCATCATGTCCATCGGATATGTGATTTTCGTCTCTCCGTTGAAATTGGCTCCGGGTGGTGTTTACGGTATCGCTATTATCCTGCACCACGTGTTCAACTTTCCCATCGGTTTGTCGGGTATCTGTCTGGATTTGCCTTTGCTGCTGATTGGAACTTTGTGGTTAGGACCCAAATTCGGAGCCAAGACGCTGGTAGGCGTCATCTCACTGCCGGCATTCATCTCACTGTGGGAAAAAATCTACGGTTACGCGCCGCTCATCAGTCTGCCAGGTCATCCCATGACTCCTGACCCTTCGGCCAACTTCATCATTGCCTTGTGCGGCGGTGTCATCATCGGCATCGGACTGGGGTTGATTTTCAAGACTCGTGCCACTTCAGGCGGCTCGGATATTATTGCCATGATCATTGGCAAATATGTGAAACACATCCCGCTGGGAACGTTGCTCATCATGGTGGATTCCACCATCGTTTTGGCTGCATTGGCCGCGTTCAAAGACTGGACCATCCCATTGTACTCCTGGCTCATCATTTACGTGACGGGCGTTGTGATGGACAAGGTGATAGCCGGTTTCCACTCCAGCAAGGCTGTACTCATCATTTCCGACCAATATGAGGAGATTCGTCTGCGCATTTTGGACGAATTGGATCGCGGTGGCACGTTCATCCATGGCGAAGGCATGTACAATTACAATGAGAAAAAGCTCATTTTCACGACTATTTCGCGCAAGGAACTCCCAGAGCTCATCCACTTTGTGCACGAAATTGACCCCAAGGCATTTGTCACCATCGTGGACGCTTCCGAAACGTTAGGCGACGGTTTCACTTCACTCAAAGAGAAAGCACTCCAATAATTCATAAATCATTATTCTGATGAAAGAAAAAGTCATTGAAGTACTCAATTCCATCTATGACCCTGAGATTCCGGTAAACATCTGGGAGTTGGGGTTCATTTACAAGCTGGAAGTCAACAAAAACAACGATGTATATATCCTGATGACGCTCACCGCGCCCAACTGTCCGGTGGCCGAAAGTCTGCCCATGGAAGTGCAGACCAAGGTGGCCATGATTCCGGGCGTGAACAAGGTCACAGTAGATGTTACCTTCGACCCGCCCTGGGAGATGGACATGATGACGGAAGCCGCCAAGTTGGAGTTGGGACTGCTGTATTAGTGCATTGGCAATGATTGGCACATATTCCATTTTGGAATATATGGGTAATGAGGGCAAACAACCGTACACCTTGTAAATTTCAATTTGGATTTAATTCTTTCTGTGGGTTACAGAGTGAACAGCATCAATGCCGCGGCAAATGGCAGGACAATAGAAACACACGTTTGGTTAAAGCCGTCGCATGACAGATGGCTGATAATTGACAATTGTTTATACTATTGCTGACATTCTCTCAGAGACCTGGGGCGAAACTATCAGCAATCACTTTGAAGCTGAAAGGGATAGATGATTTACTAAAGAATTGACTCACATCACTTTCCATATATAAAAACAGCATATCATACCACCTGCGAGCTGGCTTCTCACAGTGTGCCTTTGCCGGATAATATGCTTCTAACCAACAGCTTTTCATGTGGCAAAGTTACAAAAAATCCATTTGATACAATCATTGGCGTCTTAATATTAAATTAGATGGATGATAGTAGTCCATATGTATGATTTTAAGGCGTTTTTTCCTGTCAAAAATCAAAGTGATTTTAGTGTTATTTGGTTCGCCTGTACTGAAAGAGAGAATGTACTGTGGGATATTTTTGCATCTATTTCCTATGATTAAAGGGCCTATGCCGTATTCTGCTTCACTCTCGTCATATTTAAAAAAAATATTGACATCACTTAAAGATGTATTATTTCGTAAAATTAATCCGCGATAATCCATCCAGAATTTTTTATTCTTTTTCAACCAGATGTATTCCAATCGCGCATCAGAGCCCGTTTCAAGATAGGATAATTTATATTTGTCTGCAGATATTTGATTTGCATAGAAGACGTAAAAAGAATCTGAACTGTGCGAAGGGTAAAGTTGACCTTTCACATTAAAACAACTATGCCAATGTCGAACATCTGGAATAAAATGTAAATCTTCCGTTTTTGCTATTAACGGATAATTAGATTTTACGATTGATATGTTAATCGTGTCAATTTTTGTTTGTTGAGCAGATACAAAAACTGATAAAGATATGAATAGTAATAATATGGTGAATTTCATAATGGGATTTATTTACAACGAGTAATTCCAATTGCCGGCAAAGGATTCCGCGCATTTGGATTTTTAGCACTATAATAATACTTGGTATTATAATTTTCTCCTCCAGATTGTGACCTCCAGCGTATGGGTATTCGACCTCGACTATCTGTCAATCCTTCCTTTGGCCAAAGCCTCATGTTGACAATCGCTGTTCCTGTATTTTTGTCGGGGATTTGCACATTGTTCAAACTTATACCGCTATAAGATGAGCCAAAATCATTTATGAATTCATTCAGATCTATCGCATAGGAATTTCCAATCGTAGTCTTGTGTTTTTCTCCATAATCAAGAGCGAATTTTATTTGAGAAGCTTTTTGGTCATCCGTCATGTTATTCCAATTTCCTTTCAACACATCATTGCCTGTCACTTGTTTAACAGCATCTCCTTTTATTACGGAACCTTCTTTTATTTCACTTCCATCTTTTTTTAAACCAGCATTCGAAAAAATATCTCTGCCCCGATTATTTCCATCAGCATCTCTACAGTCGAACTGTTTGATGAAAGTGTCATAACTGTCACCTTTCTCTGCCGTGTATGTCACATTCCCTTCGTCATCCAGTCCTGGAATCCATCTTCCGTCAGGATCAGTAAGTTTTATCGGGTTGTTCGCACAGTAAGTATAAGGCGAAAGTGACGGATATTTGTCACTCATCGGATCCACACTCAGCCAAATAGATAAATCAGAAGAGTAATACCGCGCACCAAAGTAGGAATACCCCGTCTCGGTATCCTTCTCTTTTGCGGAGAAGGTGAAACTATTGGCAAGAATCATGTGATTATACATGGCGACAGCAGTCATAAGGATTAAATAAAGTAATGATACAGAATTTAATGAGTCGAGTTGATGACCACGATTTATCAGTATTAAACTTTCACCTTAATATGACGGTTTTGTTCTTCCTCCTTTTGACCATTTGTTATATGAATACGGATAAAAACATGAGAACACTCTCGAATAAAATTTATTCTTATTGCCAAAGCGTCTTTCATACAAAGGATATGTTCTTAATGGTGGATCAAAAACATAATGCATATAGTATTGTTTGTGACGGAAATTGGTGATTGATAATATCTGTACAAGTTTAAGTCTACCAAGAGGCATTTCATCATGATAATGATGCATTTTAGCTTTATTATATCCTATTGGTTCTTCAAAAAAAACATCTATCGAAACTGTGACTGAATCGGGTATGGAATCCAGCATCATCAGATTTTCTGAATAATGTCTGTTATTGATATAATAGCAATTATATATTATAGTGTCGTTTAGCTTATTGTGCTTAAACGATAGTTTTGAAAGAACAGAATATGGAATTTTCCCATCTATTACGGTTAAATAGGCGAATGAAGGAGCACTGTACGTGTCTAACGGATCATTTGGATTGTTATTTTGGCAAATAATTGTAAATGGCCAAAATAAAAACAATAATACAAATATTTTTTGAAAGATCTTATTACTGTTCAACATAATGGTACTAATTATCGGTTGACTATTTTCTTCACCACATCGAAAAGTAAATTTATGAGATTTTTGCTGCTCGAGTCATAAAAAGATGCTGTTGGTTTGCGGCCAGACCATACTCCACCGCTACAGTTACCTCCGTCATTTCCGACTACAATATTTAATTTAAATTTTTCAAAATGTGATTTATCTTTATCACTTATCACTTTCGGGGATGTGTAATCACATGGATTCCTTTTTTTTAACGGGTGAGAATGAATAAGGACATCTCCTTGGGGTATTGGGACTTCAACACTATGTTCATTAACTCCAGATTTTCTTTCCCAATCAGCGGATCCTCCATCTGTAGGTAATGCTGATGCTTCTTCGTTATATCCTCCGTTTTTTACAGTTCTTTCATAAACATCTGAAGCCTCACTTAAGACATTATACGTGGTAGTCACGTCAACTTTTACATCGGCTGAATTGGTATTTACGTGATTTCGCCTATTCTCTTTTATCTTGTTTTGAGAAGCTTGATCACTTACAATGAAAACATTATCATCAGCACGTCCATCTGAACCGATTTTTCTTCCCCATTGATCATAAAAATCTCCAATCTCTTCCCCATTCGGATCCACCAACTTTATTGGGTTATTCGCACAGTAAGCATACGGACTCAGTGAGGGATATTTGTCACTCATCGGATCGACGCTCAGCCAGATGGATAGGTCGGAGCTGTAATATCTTGAGCCAAAGTAAGAAAAGCCGGTTTCGGCATCTTTCTCTTTTGCGGAGAAGGTGAAAGTTCCTGCTATATCCAAAGACATACTCTTGCTTTTGCAATATGGATTCCCATCGCAGACTGTTGCTGAATAATATGCTACAAATCTACCATTATTCATGCTGCAAAGTTACAAAATAATTAATTAAGGTTAATTAGCAATATGTGGAAGATACAAAATTGTATTTTTAGATGTCTTGAATATCCGCTGGTAAGGGCACAATCACATTCAAATATAGGTCATAGTATTCTTCTTCTCCTAAAAAATAAAATATGGGTGGGCAACTATGTTTAGAGTATGTCAAATTGAAAAACCATACAGGCATTTGTACGCGCAAAAAACAATTTGTTTTATAGAAGGCCACATCACAAGCATATTTATTGTGCTTAAAAAAAATTCTTTTATAATTTACGACACCTATAGGTAGTATGTCATCATTGTCAACAATAACTCTTAAATTCTCTTTCAGCATGGTGTCTTTAACGAATGGAATAATATGTTTTCTTAAAAAGTCACTAGAGGAAATAATGACAAAAGATGTTGAATCAAAAATACATTCTTTAAAGAGTTTTTGGTGGGCTCCGCAATCAATGACATCGCATGGGGTTGTACTGAAGTAAAGCACATCAGATTTTGTTTTGAAAATATTGTATTTCCATAGTTTGTCAGGATCAATATTTCTATTATAATGGATGAAGAAAGAATCGACTTTGACCACTCCAGTTACTTGAATGACTGAGGACGCAGTGTCTATATTATTTGCATACTGTTTTGTCAATTCTTCAATTGCTTTGTTATATTTCTGATAATGTGCTGTTGTTGTGCAAGAATATAACAAGAAGGAAAAAAATACAATTTGGCAAACTGAAACAAGAGTCCTCATCTTTTTCTGTTAATTATCCCATATATGGGTTCATTAGTGGTTTGATTACAAAAAGTGTTGCATGATTGTGATGGTGGATCTGTGATTTGAGAGCCACAGAAATTACCCAGACTATGAAAGCCTGCTTGATTAAGCGTAGTTGATATGTTTTCCTTTAAGATTTTGTCACTATTCCCTCCTTGTAGCATTACTCCGCGATTAAATTCTCCATTTCCTAATGTATGACCTATTTCGTGAATAATCGTCCTGTCCGGAGCGTTATTGTTTACTTTAATAGTACGGCCGTCGTTAGTTAGACCTCGCCCACCAATGTTATCTGAAACCATCTCGAAAGAATTCGAAATGCCATCGATAGGGCTACTTGTCCCGTCACTCTCTGCCATGGTTAGTTCAAAGTTTATGGTATAAGTTCCTGCATTTTCACCATTTTCTATAGTGAAAGTGTATTTGCCGGATTGGCTATTCCAAGCATCAAGTCCTTTTTGGAGGTTTTTCTTATCGGAATCTTTTGCATAATATATTGCTTTAATGGTTATGGTTTTATTATCTTTATTTATAATGGTTTCATAATCTTCCCCATTCGGATCCATCAACTTTATCGGGTTATTCGCGCAATACACGTACGGACTCAAAGAAGGATATTTCGAAGCCTGCGGATCGACGCTGAGCCAGATACTCAGATCGCTGCTGTAATACCTTGAGCCAAAGTAAGAATAGCCGGTTTCTGCGTCCTTCTCTTTTGCGGAGAAGGTGAAAATCTCCGCAAGCGTGTCGGGCAGAAATGTTTTACTATATGTAACAGGCTGATTCATACGCAACAACTTATCGTGGCAAAAATAAGATTTTTTCGCAAAAGAAAAAAATGGCCATATTTGCGCCGCGATGTTGCACCATGTATTTTCTGAACGCCGCATCCACAACCGCTTGCGAACCTGTGCCGCTGCGCCAGTTCTGCACCACGGCAATGCACCGGAGGGTTTCGCGAAGGATTTATCCATAATGTGTTTTAAACCAAAATACGATTATAACCATATTTATTCCAGCAAGCAAGATGCTTGCAAGGCAGCATTCCTAACCTTTTCAATTCACCATCATGACAACACCATTCATCGACTTCATCCCGGCACAAGTGTCCTCCAACAAGGAGGTCTATGTCAGCTACCACGTACTCGACCCTGTCAGCGGAAGGCTCAAGCGCAGAAGGATCCGCTGCAACCGCATCCGTGACCGCCGCGAGCGCTTGCGCTATGCGCGCCTGCTGTGCGCGGAGACCAACAGACGGCTCTACGCGGGCTGGAACCCTCTGACGGGGGAAGAGGAGTCGAACAGAAGACCGCAAACCGTGGAGCAGGCCGCCGAAGACTTCTACCGCAAAAAACAGGAAACCCTCCGGAAGGACTCGACACGGGGCTACAAGTCGAAGCTTGCGTTCTTTCTCACATGGTGCGAGAAGAAAGGCCTGTCCGACTGGCTTTGTGCCTACTTCACGGGCAAGCAGGCCGCCGAACTGCTGGAGGAGTACGGCAAAGGCGGAAGAAGCGCGTACGCCTACAACAACATGCTCCAGTTCCTGAAGAGCATGTTCCGGTCCTTTGTCAGCGACGGTCTTCTGCCATCCAACCCCTTCGAACCGTTCAAAGGCAAGAGGAAAGAAAAAAAACATAGGACAACCATCCCAAAACATGAGCGCAAAAAAATCCTCGACTACTTCACGAAAAGAGGCATGACGGAATACATAGCCATTATGCAACTCTGCTTCAAGCATCTGGTGCGGCCCAAGGAGATACTCATGCTCCAACTGCGGGACATAGACTTTGACGAGGGGATGCTCAGGATACCGCCAAACGTGTCGAAGAACCATGAGGAACGTGTGATAGCCCTGTCCGACGATGTGCTCGGACACTTCAGGAAACTGCGGGCGGAGACGCTCTCTCCCCATACTTTCATATTCTCCCGGCATTTCAAACCCGGCCCGAAGTCCTACACCACCCGAAACCTGTTCGAGGCCTGGCACAGGATGCTGAAACACCTCTCCCTGCCCTCCACGTTCCATTTCTACTCCCTCAAGGACACGGGCATCACCGAGATGCTCGAATCGGGAATGCCCCCGAAGTACGTCAAGGACCTTGCCGGGCACCACTCAATCTCCATGACTGACCGCTACACGCACGTGACGGATGCCAGAAAGATACTGGCGGCGAACAAAATCCGTTTCTGACAAAAAAATGCAACCGGATTAAAAAAATGCTATCTTTGCAATCATCCAAGAAATATATTCCGCCATGAAGAAAGCCCTGATCCTTTTTGCCGCAATCGCCCTTTCCTGCCAGCTCAAGGCGCAGATCGTCCACCCCGTGGCGTGGCTGCGCGCCGACAGCGCGGCACTCGGCACATCGTCGTGGCACGATGTCTCCGGCAACGGGTTCGACGCCGTGCCGTCATCGGGCGCAATGCCCGCCGCTTTCTCCCGCATGAACTTCAACAGATGCTTCGCGGTCGGCGGCGCGGAGACCTTCACTCTGCCGCTGGGCATCAACGACTCGCGGCATGCGGACGTGATTGTGGTGTATGAGACATACGACACCCTCGGCGAGAACGCGCTGTGGCAGGTGCAGGTTGACTCGGCCAAACGCATCGGGCAGACCACGCAGCGCATCCTGAACGACAACGGCCAGATCACCTACGACACCGCCAACCGCCTGAAGCCCGTTGTCAACTACCTCTCGCAGTCGTGGCGGACACCCGAGGTGTGCGCCCCCGTGCTGACCCTCTGCGCGGCGGATTCCCTGCTGCTGGACGGGCGCATCGCCGAAGCGATGTACTTCGGCAGCCGCATCGGCGACACCGCCGTCATCCAGTGGATCAGCTACCTGGCCGTGAAATACGGCGTGACCCTTTTGCAGACCGACTATCTCGACAGCCGCAGGAACGTCATCTGGAACTTCACCGACTATCCCGATTACTGCATTTCCATCGCAGGAGTGGGCCGGGACGACTCCACGGGGCTGTGCCAGAAGCAGACATACTTTGCAGACGGCCAGACGGTTTTCGGCATGGGCCAGCTCGCGAACACAAACGAGGACAATGCTGCAGCCATCTCTGACGGGGATTTCATCCTATTCGGGTGCAGGGATAGTCTGCGCACCGTCTCCACAATATACACGCAGGACGGGAAAACCTACGAGGTTGTCGGGCGCAGCATGGCGCAGGTGACGGGCGACGCAAGCATCTACGGCACGTTCATCCTGCTGGACACGGCGGCAGTGCGGGACAGCGTCGCGCCTGTCCTGTTGATCGACCGCAGCGGCACGGGCGAATTCCCCGCAGGGGAAATGGAACAGGTACAGTGTTCGGGCACGGACACCGCAGGGCGCTGCCTGTACGACGGCATATACTGGGATACCGACCTCAACGGCCGTGACTTCTTCTGCTTCGCCGTGGCGATGCCGGACACCAACACGCCGAAGGCGCTGGCGGCAAACGGGGAGTCCAATGGAGAATGGGGTATGGAAAACAGAAAATCAGAAAGAGATGGAGCACTCTGCCAAACAAATGGTTGCAATAAGGAATCATTGTACATTACCCATTCCAAATCACAAATTGAAAGTTCACCATTGCAAATCGCCCATTACAAACTGCACCCCAACCCTAACCACGGGAACTTCACTGTGGGGATAATATACCCCGAAGCACAGGATGTGTTTGTCACTGTGTATGATGCAGATGGCAAGGTGCTGTTGAAAATGGACGGCAAGGGGCAGAGCAGTTACCGTTTCGCAGGCAAAGTGCAGACCGCCGGGAACTACCTGATCGACATAGCCTCCGGCACTGAGCGCAAAACGCTCAAGATGGTGGTGAACTGACAGACGACAGTTGTGAAATCAAGGGACTAAGGAATTAAGAAATAAAATATCTATGAGACAATATCTACTGGCCATATTATCCGTCCTTGCAGCGTTGCTTGCCATGCTGTTCTCCATAGACACGGCAAAAGAAGGTGTATCCACCCGCTCCTATAGGGCATATAGCTACAATTCGGGACTCAACGTTTTGAACGACAGCTTGAACGAACCGGCGGCTAGATTGCAGAAAGTCAACGCAGTCAAGCACTGCATCTCTATTCCGGAAGAAGAAATCGGAACGGGGAACCATTCCCCATTTCCCATTCCAAATTCCGCATTGAACGCGCCGCCTTTGGCGCTTTCATCCGGCGCGATGGCAGAGCTCACGCCCTCGCAGCTTCCGCCCCTGGACGCGGGCATGGTGAACGTGACGGGCGGGTTTGACGGGAACGGTCAGACGGCAGGCTACCGTGTGAATCCCCTTCCAGGAGAGTTCATTATTGCAGTGCCCTATGACCCATCATTGCTGCCGCAGGGCTTCACCGAGGATGACATACAGACCTATGTCTATGACAGGCAGTATCGAAGATGGGTGGCCATCCAGCGCGACTCGGTGAACACGGAGGCGTTGCTGGTCTGCTCGCGGTTCAGGCCGTGGGATAAAGGCCTGCCGCACACGCAGGACGCCATGGTCGGCCCGCAGGACGCGCTCGCGCAGGCGCAGGGCATGTTGTCCGTGGCCGCGCAGGGCGAGGGCGGCGGCGAATCGCCGCTGGACTTCATCAACGCGGTGCTGAAGACCCCGGAGATGCCGGAGACATCGGCCTACACGCCCACGAGCATCAAGGAGCTGAAGGCTGCCGACCCGCTGGAGGGGCTGACGCTGATGCAGCCGCCGACCGCCAACAACATGGGAACGGCCAACCTGAGCTATCCTATCGAGATTCCTGCCGGACGTCAGGGCATGCAGCCCAACCTCGCGCTGACTTACAGCAGCAGTGGCGGCAACGGCTGGCTCGGTGTGGGCTGGGACATCTCCATCCCCTCCATCACAGTGGAGACACGCTGGGGCGTGCCGAGATACGACAGCGATTTGGAAAGCGAAGTGTATGTTTTTGAGGGCGAACAGCTGGTATCTTACGACAGCGTGGCGGGCAGGTTCCGTGACATGCCGCACCGCACCAATCACTGGACAAACAGGAATATCCTAGACCATGATGGCCAAGAACAGTTCTATCCGCGCAAGAACGAGGCCTACGACAGCATCGTGCGCCACGGCGGCGGACCCGACAGCTACTGGTGGACAGTGACGCACAAGAACGGCGTGACGGACTACTACGGCAAGTATGCTTTGGACAATGGCGTGAACAACAGCTGTGTGCTGCGCACTGGTGCTGGAAACTCATCCGGTGCCATCGCCCACTGGGCCCTGGCAGAAAGTGTGGATCCTTCGGGCAACGGCGTAAGATATTGTTATTCTGTGATACAGCATCCGGGAGTTAGCAACGCCAGCGTCATGGGAAAGCAGATTTACATAGACAGTATCTGTTATACCTATCATGAAGATGCACCTTCGCGTTACAAGATTCATTTTGTCAGAAAAGGGGGAAGGGATGACATGACAGTCTCTTTCAACAGGGGTTTTAAGGAAGTTACAGCTGAAGAGCTTTGTAACATTGAGATATCTTTTGATGATGAGGTGTTCAGACGCTATATGATCTATACTGAAAACAAACGTGAATCTCAATACAAAACTCGTCTGACTGATGTCGTGCGTATTGACAACATTCAGGATTTCTTCGGTTGCAATACTGAACTTTCCAGGTTGGACCAGCTGGGATTCTCCGGGACTCGTACCCATTTCGACTACTTTGATGCTCCTTCAGGGAATGCTCTGTTCGGTCCATCAACATCCATAAACCTTAGCAGCAGCAACGATGATCTTCATAGTTTTTTCATTACCAATGCGTTTAATGTGGGTAATGAGGGCAGTGCAACTGCTTTGGGCGCCACCAAAGGCAAAAGCTGGAATGTCGGTGGAACTGCAACCATCGGCATAGGTCCCGTGGTCCCATTGACTTCCTTTAGCGTGGGCGGCAATTTCAATTACAGCCGCTCCAAGAGCGAGGGTATTCTCACATTGGTGGACCTCAATGGCGATGGGCTTGCAGACAAGCTGTTCAAATCAGAAAAAAAACTTTATTGCAGAAAACAGATTGCTGATAGTGAAACGTCTTTCCATTACGGCCCTGCAGTGCCTGTCGTCGGTGTCACAGACTTTCTGACTGAAACAGGAAGCACCACCACCTGGGGCTTACAGGCCTCTGCAGGATGCTCGTATAGTGGAAGCTGGCCCAAGACCACTTCAACTACTTCCGTGTATTTTTCGGATGTCAACGGCGATGGACTTCCGGACATTGTGACCGACGATGGGGTGTACTTTAATGTCACAACAAATGACACTGTCAAATTCCGGAATTATTATTCCATGGTCAGTTCTCAAGGTGGGGCGGCCCCAGAGGATTCCATTGTGACGATACCAGGGGAGTGCGGGGGAATTATTTTCGACGGTGAGGTTGATGACAACGTGGCCTGTACCGTGGAGTGGGAGTTTGATAGATGTATTGAAATTAAGGAGGTTGGTGATAGCAGTTATGCCGCCGCATTGTCAGACAGTCTCATGAATACAGGCATGTACGAGTGTGTGTTCAGGCATTCAGACTGTAATCCCACAGGAATGAATCACAATAGCGAAACAGGATGTTTGGAAATATATAGGAAATCTATCCATTGTACACCTATTCCCTCAGATCCGGATTTGGAGACAGTGAAGGTCTGGGTTGCACAGCATAGCGGTACTGTCAGTATTTCGTCTGGTATCACTCTGCTCAGTGATAGTTCCAGAAGCCATGCGCAATCAAAGCGATGCGACGGTGTGCAGTATGCTATCCAAGTGTGCCGGGGCATACGTGTTGACGGAAAGTACCGTCTTCACAGTTCCACGACACCGGAAATCCTTGTGCGAGACACCATCCCCGACAGCATACATGTGATACATGATACCACTATTACAGGGGTAAATGTTCGAGAAAATGACATCGTAATGTTCAGACTCATTTCGGGTGAGAACAGATCCTTTGACAAGGTGAAATGGGAACAGGATATTACCTACACGAGCTTTGAAAACGATTCGGTTGTTCAGCTGGATGCATATCATTATAATTCGGAGCAGGACTATCTTGTAAGTGGAAAAATGTTTTTCCAGGCGCACAAAAATAGTTCCCGGTACACCATGACAATTGAATGTTTGCCCCGTTCACTTCTTCCTGACACTGCAGTTCTTACAGTCGTATTAGGCAAAGACACTGGTTTTACGCCACTCACATATGATTTACGTGGAAACCAAAGCCTAACCATCAACAGGAGTGATTCCTTGAAAGAGAATGATTATATAAGATTAATCTTGTTGGCGACCAATTACGGTTCTTTCGACGTACGGCCGCATATCCAATACATGTTTCCCGACACCATCAACGGTAATCCTGTGACAGACACCATTCACTATTACCCGCCGGTACAAGCTATTGTAAACAATTATAAACAAACCCCCATTGATTCGGTTTACCATTGGCTTTTCGGGCCTTTGTACAGGGGCTGGGGACAGTTTGCCTATAACAACAACGACACTGTCGGCGGGATTGCTATCAAGGACTCTGTCATAAAACTGTCCCGTCTTGTGGTGGATTTGCGAACACATCCTGCAGACCAGACACAAGCAGAATCCGACACGGCTGCCATCCGCGCTTTCCAACCGAGTCAGGAAACCGATCATCCTCAAGAACAGTCCACTATTACGCAGGCATTTTCATCGGCAGGTGGATACAACCCTCTAAGCCAAAGAACTGGCTGGGTGGAAATGCAGCCTGACAGCAGGCACGGTGCGTGGGTCGGATACGGAAATATAAACTATATTGTCCGTGACACTATGTCCAACACCAGAATACCAGAGTATGTGACAGACAGCATCACTGCAGACATCGTGGAATATGACCATCCCGTGCCTGTGGTTCCTCAAGGCTTTGAAGTGAAAACTGTCAGGAAACAGAACATGACAAAACTGAAGAACCACTCTTTGAGTCTTTCCATTCCTGTTGTGCCAATTTCCGTAGGGGTTTCTCATTCAACGGGTGAAAACACCATCTTGACAGACTACATGGATCTCAACGGGGACAAATATCCCGACATCATTGGCCAAGTTTATGTTCAGTATTCGCAACCATGGGGAGGCATTGGCCCATTGAGCAGTCTCGATTCGCATGTGCAGATTGTGTCGTCTTCGAACACAATCTCCGAAGGTGCAAACTTCGGAGGGAGTTATTCTACACCCTCCAGAAACGCCTCCAACAATCCCAAGGGTGCCAAAATCAGCTTCAATGGATCTGGCAACGTTGGAGCCAGTCTTGGCGGAGGTAGCGACAACACCGCATTTACTTGGATGGACATGAACGGTGACGGACTGCCCGACAAGGTGAATGCTGTCGGAGGTGTCGCCCTCAATATGGGTTACGGATTCAATCCCTTTGAAAATTGGGGCGTGACTGCAGTGAGGGAAGGGAACAGCCAGAACTATGGGTTGAGCTTAGGGGGAAATTTCAATGTGGGACAGGCAAGTATCGGCGGCGGTGTCGGAGTGAACCTTTCCCGCAATCAAACCGATAAGATGCTGACCGACTTCAACGGGGACGGACTTCCTGATTTACTGGAGAAGATTTCGACAGGCATACGGGTCAAGTACAACAAAGGTGCCGGCCGGTGGTCCGGCTGGGATACGGTCACGACCATCCAGCAAATCAGCCATGGCAAGTCGTATAGCGAATCCGTGGACCTGTCTGTGACACTCGGATTCACATTCTGGAGTATATTGAAAGTCTGTGTGGGCATTTCAGGTTCCCCTTATGGAAAAAGTTTTAGCAAAGACAGCGTTCAACTTACCGACATTAACGGGGACGGCTATGTGGATTACGTCACATCTTCATCGGAAAACAGCATGTCAGTCCGGTACAACCAGGCTGGAAAGACCAACCTTTTGAAAAAGGTAACCAACTTCACTGGTAGCACAATAGAACTGGACTATGCCCTCTCGCAGCCATGCTATGAAAAGCCCCAACGATCCTGGAATCTTGACACCTTGGCCTTGGAGGATCCGAACTCCCCCTTGGCCGGATCTGTCTCCCATACAAAATTCGTCTATGCCGACCCTCACCATGATCGGTACGAGCGCATGGACTATGGATACGGAACCGTAACCACGCGACAATACAACACGGAAGGGGGAGATACTCTCTACCGATACACTGTGGAAGAATACAACAACCATGATTTCGCCAAACGCGGTCGTAAGACCCGCGACTGCGTGTTTGATACTGCAGGCAACCCATACGTGGAGCATCTGTACGATGTCGTCTTACACGACTTTGCCGACAGCGTTGTCGCCGATGGCGGCTGTGCCCGCAGTGATGTCTATGTGGCCAAGGAGTCCGTTATCACCAACTGGTATGGGGGACTTTCATTACCGCAGATCACTTCTGTAGTGATGAGATTGTACGACAGATGGCGGAATGTAACGGAATATACACACTGTGGCGATACCACTCATTTTGATGAATGGTTCAGGGCAAAGATAGACTATGCAGTGGGAATGCCCCTCAACATGACTGCATTGCCAGTGCAGATAATTGTCAGCAACCACGCTGGTCACACCGTGCAGAAGCGAACGGCCTCTTACTATTCCACTGGTAAACTTCAGCATCTTGAACGCCATAACAGCTCGCAAACCGCCGACTATGAGTTTAGTTATGACCAGTATGGAAACCTTGTATGGTCGGTTTTGCCTGAAAACCACAACGGACAGCGGCTGGAGTTTAAATACCAGTACGATGATACCCTATGGACTTATCCTGTCAAGGTTGAAAACTTGTCGCTCGGGTACTCTTCTACAGCAAACTACGACTGCAAAATCGGGAAACCTACGGAAACCGTTGACATCAATGGCAATGCCATGATGTATTCCTACGATGCTTTGGGCAGGACTACGGTGATTATAGCTCCATACGAAATTGACGCGTCCAAGCCTTATACCATAAAAATGGAATACCACCCGAAAAATTATGGCACCACTGACATTTTCAATATCGGTACCATCCAAAGTTATGCCCGCACATTCCATTACGACCCGCAGCATCCCACCGATGACATCGCCACCACAGTTATTACAGATGGATTAGGCCGCCTGCTGCAGACAAAGAAAGATGCGGAGATTGACGGGCAAGAGGTGAGCCTGGTGACTGGACGTGTCACATACGACTGCTTCGGCAGGACGGTGGAGCAATACCATCCTTTTGTTGAGGACACTGCACTATACGCCTTGTACAATCCATACTTTGCCCCTGCCACAATAACCTCCATCAAATATGATATTTTGGACAGACAGATTCGTGTGGAGCTTCCCACCCATGAGGTGACCAGAATGGAATATGGCTTTGGCAACACAGGCGGCAAGACAGTGTTTTCCACGACCACTACGGATGCCATGAATAACAGCGTGCAGGTGCTGAAAGGCACGCTCGGCCAGCAGCTCATGCAGGTGGCCCCATACGGCACGACAACCTTTTTCGATTACGACTGCTTGGGACAGTTGAAGAAAAGCACCGACCCTGACGGATTCGAGACCTTTTACGACTACGACATGTTCGGACAGATGATTCATCGCAAACATCCGGATGCAGGGAACGACTACTATGAGTACGATCCGGCCGGGAATCTGACAAGGCATACAAACGAGATGGGAGAAAATCTTGAGTATAAATACTACTTCAACCAGCTTTCAGACATCTTTTGCTCCCATTATCCTGAATACAATGTGCATTACAATTACGGAACCTCTGTCGATGCCGTCAGAAATGCAGTAGGCAAGGTTATATCGCAGGAGGACGCATCCGGCTGGCAGACATTTTCTTACGGCAAATTGGGAGAAGTGACAGAAAACACACGGACATTTACGCTGCCGTATGAAAACCAGCCTTACACATTTGATATGAGATTCGTTTACGACAGTTGGAACCGTATTGACAGCATGGTTTATCCCGATGGCGAGATAGTTTGTTATGGCTATAACAGCGGCGGTATGCTCAACAGCATAACGGGTGTCAAGAATGGTTTCCCTTACAAATATCTCGACAGCGTCCGTTACAACGAGTTTGAACTGAAAGCTGCGATGTACTACGGGAACGGGACGAAGACGTTCTACAAGTATGACACCCTGCAACGACTCAGAAACCTTTATTCGGTGACTTCTGCAAATGAACCCATGCAGGACATTGACTACAGATACGATTCGGTGAGCAACATAACCATGATTGCCAACAATGCCGGAATGCTCTCCAACGGCTTGGGAGGCACTTACATTAACGAGTATCAATACGATGACATGTACAGGTTGGATTACTCGAATGGTATATGGAACGGAAATCATCCCGTGGACTACGAACTTGACATGGAATATAAACCGAATGGTCGCATTGTGAAAAAACATCTCGATGCGGACACTTACACGCAAACACCCTTCTCCAACAACCAAGCCCCTGTCCATTGTCATAATGACTATCATTATGACAATAATAGCCAGCCGAACACTCTAGCATACATAGACAACGGACCGCAACAATATTTCAAGTGGGATGTGAAGGGCAACATGACGCAACACATCAATACCCTGAACAATACCGACCGTCGTCTCTGCTGGGACGAGCAGAACAGGCTGCTGGGTGTTAAGGACGATGGTTTCCTGTCATATTACCAGTACGACGCCAACGGTGACAGGATATATAAACTGACCGGTGATTTTGCCCGGCAGAACCGAAATGGAGAGTGGCGTTACTACTATTACATGAAGAGGCCAACTCTATATGCCTCACCGTATCTGGTAACCAATCCCAAAGGCTATACCAAGCATTATTATGCGGAGAATGAGCGGATTGCCAGCAGAATAGGCGGTGGCGGATTGAAATACTTGGACCGAAATGACAATCCTGAAATGTTTGTTGCACACAAGGAACATTCCATAATGCTTTTCGATGATGTGATGGAATGCCTTGATGCACAGGCTGAAGTGCAGGAATCTTTGCTGAATTTCCTTTACGAATGGAAGGATATAAGGGAAGAGGAAAAGGATTGCTACTGGTACCACACCGACCATCTCGGAAGTTCTTCTTGGATAACTTATACTGACGGTTCTGCCGTGCAACATCTGCATTATATGCCTTGGGGCGAGGACTTCGTGAACCAGCGGATAACCGATTATGCCGCCCGTTTCACCTTCTCCGCAAAAGAGAAGGACACAGAAACTGGCTATTCTTACTTTGGCTCAAGGTATTACAGCTCCGACCTGTCCATCTGGCTGAGCGTCGATCCGATGAGTGACAAATATCCCTCTCTTTCGCCTTATACTTATTGTGCTAACAACCCGATAAAGTTGGTGGACCCGAACGGGGAAGATTTAACAAAACCACCTCTGTATAATAGAATTAAATCACTCAATCCACAGGAGAAACATATATTAAAATATGATATTAGATTTCCAACAGCTATACAAGTAAACTCGAATGCTAAACTTGCCTCTTCGATGGCTAAAAAAGCATTTTCGGGTGAAGGAGGAAAGGGAGGAAAAACGGATGCCTACAGGCATGCTATGTGGCAAGCGCTAAATGTTCAAAGTGTTGGCGAAAAAATGACTCGAAAATGGTCGGACGCGCATGAATATAGTACTCCTGCTGATGAAATAGAGACTGATTTAGTTATGGATATTCATAATAATGATGTCGGAATTGAAATTGGAAAACAGAATCCAAATGCTTCTCCAAAACAATTGGGAGAGATTATAAAACAACGTATTGACAATGGGGATTTAATAATTCTCGAAAAAGATAATACGGGCAAGGATGTCATAAAAAAATCTAATGGAGAACCTATTAACCAATCAGAAATAAGAAATAAAGAAACTATTCGTAAAATTTCAAATAGCATACAAGATGGTGTACAAATCTCATCGGATTATTAGAATGGCAATCGTTTTGCTTATATCTTCTTTAGCATTAGCATCTTGTGAGAATGATTCATCCCAGTCATTTCTCATAGATACTATTTGTTCAGAAGTGACAGATACGATATGTTTTGATGAAGATTTGAATATTACTGGGATAGACGTTACTATCCAAGGAGATGTGTTAGGGAGTTTTCAAATAGACCTTCAAGACGGGGATTCATACATGATTTCTAAAAAATTCCAGAACTCCACAGACACTTCATTTTATTTAGATTGGTATACCTCTCAATTGATTCTTCATTATTCACCCGATTCTATTATACAGGGAAAAAATATTGTAATAAATATTTCACCACATGTTCTATGATAGAAGTCATTCTCAAAAATGGACAATATCTTATGGTTGTTACAATTATTTAAACCTCCCACGCCGCACAACAGCAAGGAACTTGTGCCATGTTCAATTATTTTGTAATTTCACGGCGTATGAACACCCCAGTATCAACATATTACCCCATAAAAACCTTGTTTTCAGCAAGTTTCACCTTCTCCGCAAAAGAAAAGGACTCCGAAACCGGCTTTTCTTACTTTGGTTCAAGGTATTACAGCTCCGATTTGTCCATCTGGCTGAGCGTCGATCCGATGAGTGACAAATATCCGAATTTGTCGCCATATACCTATTGTGCCAACAACCCCATTAAGCTGGTGGATCCGAATGGGGAAACAATAGTAATACAAGGCGAGGATGGAGAACACACTTTCACTCCTGGGCAACAATGCAACAGCACAGACAAGAATGTTCAGGCAGCATGGAACAATCTTGATAAAATATATGGGAAAGAAGCCGGTAAATCAGTAATTGATGAAATGACGGGGAAGGATTCACCCACTTTCACATTTACCAATGAATCCCTTAAAAATGATGGGACTGGACGATTTCAGAAAGATGGAAACAACGGTGGAACCATGTATATGAATGGACAATTAGATAATGCTGATTATCTGGCTCATGAACTATTTCATGGTTATCAAGAATTGAAAGGACAAGGAGGCGCTTCCATACATAATGAGGTGGAGGCTAATCTTTTTTCAATGTTGACAGTTGGAGGCGGATTGGTGTTGGGGCCTAAAGGCGGTACCAAAGAAGGAGATCCCTATAGTGAAGCTTTTGCTGATTTTCAATGTCGCCGTATTAATGAAACTAATTTCACTAAAAAATTCAATACCCTACGAGATGGTTTTAAAAGCAAATCGATTGCCAATTCCACGAGATTATATGAGGGGTTTGATAAAGGAGCACACACACCATCTCTTATCAAGTCTTTTTACAAATAAATGCTATTATGAAATCAATGGTTATTAGAATTTTCTTAGTATTATTTTTGTTGTCTAATGTTAATATTATATTTTCTCAGAACAGAAAATATAATAGCATTGAAAAAATATATACCAACAGGGATTTTAACAGAACTGACACGCTATATCTGCCAATTGACAAACCTTGCATGCTGCGTATTACGGCGATGTGCTGTATTCGAGAATATCAGAAAATTTACAACGAACCTTATAAACATGCATTACACCCATTGACAAATGATTCTTATGTGTTGGGCGATGATAGTGTTGATGCTAAAAACTGCTGTTGGTTGCCATCGTTTTTTCGGATAGCACCATTAACAACAATAGTTTATGTGGATAGTATTAGGTATCCAGCACATGATGTGATTTTTTTACGTATGGACAGAAAAAGTAGAATACAATTTTGGGAGGCGCAATGTAAGACTGAAATAGGGAAATCCATAGTTGATTATATGCCATTTATTGAAATGTATTTATGGATAAAAATCACCGACGAAACGATTTTGACAAGTAACACAACTCAAAAAAAATTATATGAATTTATAGATGTTCAGATATTGCCATCTGAAGACAATGGTTGTTTGTCAATATGCAAATCACGAAAAAAATAATGATATGCCCCCTTGTCAGTTAAATAATTAACTGTATTTGAATATTTCGTAACTTTGCCGAATGAAGTCCGATTCACTCGTGTCATATTACCCAGAAATGGCCTGCAATGGAAACTCCTATCGCAGATGTTGGAGTATGTCTTCCTGTGTGACTGAAAGTATTGCAAATCAATATCTTAACAATATATCTTCCCGTTTCACCTTCTCCGCAAAAGAGAAGGATGCCGAGACAGGCTTTTCTTACTTTGACTCAAGGTACTACAACTCCGACTTGAGCATCTGGTTGAGCGTTGACCCGATGAGTGACAAATATCCGAATTTGAGTCCGTATGTGTATTGCGCGAATAACCCAATAAAGCTGGTGGATCCGAATGGGGAAGAAATAATAATAGAATGGAAAGGATCACAATACAGGTATGAAAAAGACGGAACGCTGACTCATTTAAAAGGTAGCAGTCTTAATGAACGACAGCAGAACCGCTTTGTGAACAAAGCGAAGAATTCATTGGACAAGATAAATAAAACCACAGAGGGGAACCGGATGATTTCTGATTTGCAAGAATCAGACACTAAATATACAATAAAAGCTGGCGCGAGTGGATACGAGAAAAATGACCCGAATACTATCACATGGAATTCTAATGGAACAAGGCTGCCCGTTGAAGGAACACCTTTAGGAGAATTTAATCCAACATGTGATTTGGCTCATGAATTATCCCATGCTTTTGATGACAATAATAATTGGACAGATCTCACTTCCGTTGGGAGAGATCCCAACCCCGAGGATAAAATAGGGAAAAACGAATGGGTCGCCTGTTATAGGGAAAATATTGTCCGAAAAGAATTAGGGTTTGGATATAGAACTCATTATAGGTCTGGGTTTACTAACGATGGACATTTTCAAGGAGGAGAATGGCCATCGCTTTTAAATGAAGATGGTACAAGTCCATATTTACCTTTTGATATCAAATCCTATGAAAAAAAGCGCTAAACTGGGTCTGATTTGTTTGTGTGTGATGACTGTATTAAATGGTTGCGAAACATACTCACATGTACGTGGTTGTAAGGCATTTATATACAAACCATTAAAGGATTCCCCCGCCTATGTGGTAAAGTTGCCTTTTAACAGCAATATTAAAATCATAATAAGGGGACATTCAGATTGTTATACGTTCACCACCTATCATGACGCTATTTTTTACATTAGTGAGGAATATCCATATAAATCACATGACACTTTGTACAACTTTTTACTGAAAACGCAGCACTTATATCAATCGGGAGAAAGAATTAATATACCAAGTGCAGGTGTTTTATATGAATGCGGAGGACACGATTCTACATTTTGGAAATATTGTTTAATATATAACTTGGAAAAGCCAGATCATTTATATGGAGTAAGCAACAGTGGTTTTGAACATTTATATGTGGGATATACATATGCATCTGAAAGGGACACCGCTGCTTTAAATGATTGTATTTCTTCTGCAATTCGGGTTGAAAAACCTGTTAAAAAACACAAGGCCAACAGAATTATCAAACATTACAAATGTAGTGAAAAATAATCTTTAAAAAAAATTGCCCATGCCCGTCATCAGAGCATATAGCCCCTTTGCCCCTACCCGGACTTTCACCTTCTCCGCAAAGGAAAAGGACAAAGAAACAGGCTTTTCCTACTTTGGTTCAAGGTATTACAACTCCGATTTGAGCATTTGGCTGAGCGTGGATCCGATGGCTTCGAAATATCCTCATCAATCAAACTATGTTTATTGCAGTAATAACCCTATAAAAGTTGTTGATCCTAACGGGGAGGACGAGTGGGATTTAGCACGTGATGGAACTTTAACTAAAAGAGAAAATGGCAGAACCGATATAGATATAGTTCACGCAACAACTTCAGAAGGAGAGGCCACAAGTAGAAAGTTTCCAGCAAATAGTATTAATCAAAAAAAAGATTCTTATACGTTCGAACAAGAGATTTTCGATGAAAACGGGAAATCTTCTATGAAATCCTGTACAACTAACTATATGCACTTTTCAAATTTAGATGTTGGATATTCATTTTTTGAATTTGCTGCCGAGAACACATCTGTGGAATGGGCAATTTCATCCTCTGACAAGGAAGTTCGTGTGGGGACAGCAGGAGAGGAACTTTTTGTGAGAATGCCTGGAGTCACTAACGAAAAAGAATCCTATCATAGTCATGATTTGAAACACACAGGCAAAGATTTTATAAGTCGTGCAGATAGTGATGCGGCAAAAAATCACATCAAGAATAGTGTATCAACAGGTATTTATATGGCTGGAGAGAGACAGTACTATATGTTTGAGAAGAAAACTTTTCCCAATGGTACTTTTTACGATTATTTTGGAAGCAAGAAATCGGCACGAACTAATAACAATTAATATTTGACACCATCTGAAAAAGTTTACAATCTTTATTTTCAATATCATAACCATCAATCTCTCAACAGTTCCATTTTACCTGCTCGTTTCAATCTTTACCTAATTTTATTTGACAATGTTAAAACATGTATCAAAAATTATTATTTTTATATTCTTTAGTTTTTTGTTTTTGAGCGCGTCTGCAGTTCATGATTCCGTTCCAAAACAAACACCAATTTTGATATTAAAAAACAAACAAGTAAAGACTCTCATAGATTCTTTGGTCCTCAACACAAAAGGCACAAACAAGTCAAATGTCATTTTGTTGAGTGTCTGTAAATTTGATGGGTGTCAGTTCCTATTCGTCGGGTGTATCAACAAAGGATTGGCTTGTTATTTGATTACAGAAACAGAATTTCAATCTCAAAATCTTGTAGGATACCTTAAGATTTCGAATTATGATTGTTTCGTCTTTGGGGATCAATCCACTAAAAGGTTCTTTCGAAGAACAAAAAACACAATCTTGATACCTAAAAAATTTGAATGGATATCAGAAGTGTCAAGTGTCCGATATATGGATGATTTGTTTAGTCATATTGATACACATTCTTCTGATATACCTTTGTTTATCACTTTTGATATACAGAGGTATGTATATCAAAAAAGCAAATTTAAAGTTGTAAGACCAGATTCAAAATTTGAAGATATATTTTTGGATTTTAAATCTTCGAACCGTTTACCCCATAGAGAATAACATCCGATTTTCAAATCCATAATTGAATTCCCAGACTGTGCCGGACATTTCGGCCATTTTGCCCAAACTGCAAGTATATGACAAAGAGCAGTACCCGCAGGGTAACCATCTACATCAACAGCAAGAAGATGAATGCCTTGACAGATGTTTATGTTATGTGCAATTTCAGAGCCCCCGTCGCACACCTAAAGGCGTGCGGAGGATGTGTGTCTTTGCTACCGTGGTCTGGCAGGCCTACATGAAAAATGTGCAATATTTTGTATATCTTTGCAGCGATTTTTAGAAAAAACCTTTAATGGCACGCAAATTCAACAGCGAAGATTTTTCGGACGACCAGACTTTCGAGAGAAAGCCGCGCACAGAGAGTCGCCCAAAGCGCCGCTTCAACAACGACGAAGCGGGCAGTTCCAAACCCAAACGTTCGTTCAAGGACAAGCCTTATAAATCCAAACGTCATTTTGACAATGGCGAGGAGAACTTTTCCCGTGGCAAACGCAGTTTCAAGAAAACCGGCTACGACAATGACCGTCCAAAGCGCCGTTTTGACGATAACGACGAGCGTCCGAGACGCTCTTTCCGCGATCGCAAGGAGGACGACCGTCCGCGCAAACGTAATGTTACGGCCGAGTCGGAGATTCTGACCGAGATTGTGGCCCGGCGCAAACGCGAGGGCCGGCAGACGCCACGCTCGCAGAAAATCCTCTCCCTCGAATTTGAGGAACAGCACGGCCCGATCCGCTTGAACAAGTACATCGCCAACGCCGGTATCTGCTCGCGCCGCGATGCGGACGTGCTGATTGCCTCCGGAGCCATCACCGTGAACGGCGAAGTGGTGACCGAGATGGGCCACAAAGTGCTGCCCACCGATGAGGTGCGCTTCGGCGACCGCGTGCTCCAACGCGAGAAACCCGTCTATGTGCTCCTCAACAAGCCCAAAGACTACATCACCACCACCGACGATGAGCACGACCGTGCCAACGTGATGGAACTCGTGCGCGACGCGTGCAAGGAACGCATCTATCCTGTGGGCCGCCTCGACCGCGACACCACCGGCCTGCTGCTCTTCACCAACGACGGCGATCTTACCAAGAAACTGACCCACCCGAGCACTCAGATTGAGAAGACCTATCTGGTGGAGGTGGACAAACCCTTCGCCGCTATCGACATGGCTGCCATCCGCAATGGCCTCGAACTCTCCGACGGCGTCATCATCCCTGACGACGTGCAGTATGTGGAAGGTTCCGACTCCAAGAAAGAGATTGGCATCACCATCCACTCCGGCAAAAACCGCATCATCCGCCGTATGTTCGATTTTCTCGGCTACGATGTGGTGAAACTCGACCGCGTAATCTTCGCCGGCCTCACCAAAAAAGACCTGCCCCGCGGCATGTGGCGCTTCCTCACCAAAAAAGAAGTGGCTTTCCTCAAAATGATATCGAAAAAGGAAAAAGAGGAGAATAGAGAACAGTAATCAGGGATCAGGGTACAGTAAACAGGGTACAATCTCCAGTCTAAATTCCCAATTCCCAATTCCCAATTCCCCATTCCCCATTTCCCATTCCAAATTTCAAATTATCAATTATGGTTGAAATAATGTCTCCGGCTGGCTCGTATGAGTCTCTTGCAGCGGCGATTCAGGCCGGTGCGGGGTCTGTGTATTTTGGCGTGGGTGTGTTGAACATGCGCTCCCGCTCCGCAGCCAATTTCACATTAGAAGACCTGCAGCAAATCACGGACATCTGCCACGAGCATCAGGTGAAAACCTACCTGACCGTCAACACCATCGTATATAACGATGAAATTGAGAAAGCGCATGAGCTGCTGGACGCCGCCAAACGATGCAATGTGACGGCTATCATCGCCTCCGATATGGCCGTGATACAATATGCCAGACAAATCGGGCTGGAAATCCATCTTTCCACCCAATGCAACGTCACCAATGTGGAGGCGGTGCGCTACTACGCGCAGTTTGCCGATGTGGTGGTGCTGGGCCGCGAGTGTACACTGAGACAGATTGCAGACATCTGTCAAGCAATTAAAGACCAGCATATTACAGGCCCGAAAGGCGAGTTGATGAAGATTGAGATTTTCGTGCACGGCGCCTTGTGCATGGCCGTTTCGGGAAGATGTTACCTCAGCCTCGACAACTACAATTTCTCCTCCAACCGCGGAGCTTGCAACCAACCTTGCCGCCGTTCATACCGGATTATCGATGAGGAAAATGAGATAGAATTGGAGGTAGATAATCCTTATATTTTGTCTCCTAAAGACTTGTGTACCATCAGTTTCCTGGACAAAATCATCAAATCCGGGGTTTCCATTCTCAAGATTGAAGGTCGCGGCCGCTCTCCCGAGTACGTGAAGGTGGTGACGGAATGCTATCACGAGGCTTTGCGTGCCATTGACGAGGGCACTTTCAATGAAGAGAAAACCGAGCAATGGATGACGCGCTTGCGCAGCGTCTATAACCGCGATTTTTGGGGCGGCTACTATTTGGGACGCAAAATCGGCGAATGGTCCGGAAAATACGGCTCCATGGCCACACGCACCAAACAGAGAGTCGGCAAAATCACCAACTACTTCTCCAAACTGTCGGTGGCCGAAATCTGGATGGAGGAAAACTCGCTTGCCGTGGGCGATGAGATTCTCATCATCGGAGCCACCACTGGCGTTTACGAAGACAAGGTTTCCGAAATCCGCCTCGACCTCAAACCGGTGGACAAAGTGGAAAAGGGCGTGGCCTGTTCCATCCCTGTGAAAAGCCTGGTGCGCCGCGGCGATCAGATTTTCAAATGGGTATATACCGATTTTTGATTTGTAGAGACGTGCCATGGCACGTCTTTACATTGGATTTGCCATCCATTTAAAAGCCCGCCATTCATCAAAAAATCGTACCTTTGCCACCTGTAAAAATCATCGCTATGAAAAATCTGAAAATAGTCAAAGCAGAATATCAGCGCATCGGGTACGATGAAGCCGATATCGAAAAAGTGGAATATGTGGAAACAGAAGCCTCTTACAACGAGGCTGGACAAATTGTCCGCGAGGAACGCTTCGACCCCGATGGCAATCGCAACACCCTCACCATCAACTATTACGATGAGAAAGGGCTACTCATCCAAGCCGAACAGTTTGACCAAGACAATATTTTGCTTCAAAAATCCGTGAATTCTTACGATGAAAGAGGATTGATAGTGCAACAAAGCAACTATTTCGGCGAGGGTGAGACTGAGTATGTCACCCGCTTCATATATGATGAAGATGGACATTTGCTGCGCCATGAGATGTACGACGATGGCAAACTGGATTACGTGGAAAGAGAAATGCACTACCAGAACGGCCAGCTCATCAAAGAGTTTGAAAACGACGATTATGGCAAAACCATGAACATCCACTCCTACGAATACAATGAAAAAGGTTTGTTTTCCAAATATATCCGCGACGAGGTCCAAAACAAAGACCGCCGGACGTACGAGTATTCCTACGATGACCGCAACAACTGTATCAAGGAGTTGGTGTACGACTATGAGAACATGCTCATCGCCAAAACCTACCGCACTTACAATGAGAATAATCAATTGACGGAAACAGAAACCGAGGATTTGGACAGCTACCGCAAAATCACGATGGAATACGAAGGCAACCTTGTGGTAAAGAATTCTCTTTTCAACAAAAACAACGAACTTCAAGGTTGGGCAGAATATACCTACGATGAAAACGGCAAGGAAAATTCAGCCAGAGAATTCATCCAGGATGAAGTGCAACCCGACCATTTCCGCTTGCTTCGCGAAACACGCTACGAAAGATCCTAACCTACCCCATTTACCCCTTGTACCTCTTTCACCTCATTTTTTATATCTTTGCACCTTTAAATTTTTAGACCAATGTTACAGATACAACTATTACGTGAAAATCCTCAAGAAGTAATTGACAGACTGAAAATCAAGAATTTCGATGCCACTGATTTAGTAAATGAAATTCGTCAGTTGGATACCGATAACCGTACCCTTAAAAAGAGTTTGGATGACAACCTGATGGAGCAAAACCAAGGTGCCAAGCAGATTGGCCAGCTTTTCAAAGAGGGCAAGCGCGACGAGGCTGAGGTTTTGAAAGCCCGCATGGCCGAGCTGAAAGAAGCCGAGAGAGTGGATCGTGCCAAACTGCAAGAGCAGGAAGAACTATTGCAAACCAAGATGGTATTGCTGCCCAACCTGCCCAGTCCCGCTGTGGCTCCGGGCAAGGGCGCTGAGGATAACGAAATCGTCTATACCGAAGGCGATGCCTCCAACTTTGACTACGATGCCATGCCCCATTGGGACTTGGTGAAAAAATACGACATCATCGACTTTGAACTGGGCAACAAGATCACCGGCGCCGGTTTCCCCGTCTATAAAGGCAAAGGTGCCCGCATGCAGCGCGCGCTCATCGACTTTTTCCTTGACAGCGCCATCGCCGCAGGCTTCACCGAAATCCAGCCGCCTTACATGGTAAATGAAGACTCCGCATACGGCACGGGCCAATTGCCCGACAAAGAGGGTCAGATGTACCACTGCCAAGTCGATAATTTCTATTTGATTCCGACCGCTGAAGTGCCCGTCACCAACATTTACCGCGACGTGATCCTCAAAGAGAGCGATTTTCCGTTGAAGAACTGCGCTTACTCCGCTTGCTTCCGTCGCGAAGCCGGCTCCTACGGCAAGGACGTGCGCGGCCTCAACCGCCTGCACCAGTTCGACAAAATCGAGATTGTGGTGATTGAGCATCCTGACCGTTCTTACGAGACTTTGGAGAAGATGACCAACTACGCCAAGGGTCTGCTCACGAAACTAGGTCTCCCGTTCCGCGTGCTTCGTCTCTGCGGTGGCGACATCAGCTTCACCTCCGCCCTCACCTACGACTTGGAAGTCTATTCCAAAGCCCAGCAGAAATGGCTGGAGGTCAGCTCCGTGTCCAACTTCGAATCCTACCAAGCTAACCGCTTGAAACTGAGATATAAAGATTCCACTGGCAAGACTCGTCTCGCGCACACGCTCAACGGAAGTGCACTTGCCCTGCCGCGCGTGCTCGCCGCCATCCTCGAGAACTACCAGACCGACAATGGCATCATCGTGCCCGAAGTGCTTCGTCCTTACACCCATTTCGACATTATCGACTAACCGCCCCAATGAAGCGCATACTCTTCCTTTTGCTGCTGCTAGTCTCTTTAGGCTCGCTCGCCGCCCAACAAAGCGACGACGAAAAGCTTGCTTTGCAGTATTACAAGGACAAAGAGTATGACAAAGCCATTGAGCTGTTTGAGAAGATCCAAGCTAAAAAACCATCTTCTTACATCTACTATTACTACTACAACGCTTTGCTCGAATTAGAGCGATACAACGAGTTGGAAAAGCTGGTCAAGAAGCAGATCAAGAATTTCGCGAATGTTCAGCGGTATAAGGTGGATCTAGGTTATGTGTATGAGCGTTCCGGCGACAATGCCAAGGCTGAGAAGCAGTATCAAGATCTGCTGAAAAACCTGCAGGCCAAAGAGTATGCGGTGCAAGAACTTTACAGCGCCTTCTACTCTAAAATGAAAATCGATTATGCCATTGACGCCATCCAAAAAGGGCGACGTTTGATGAACAATCCGCAACTCTTGTCCAAGGAGCTCATCAACCTGTATCAGTACCAACGCCAGACAGACAAGGTGATTGAAGAAGTGTTGTCGCTGGTGAAAGACGACAACGAGCAGAAATACATGGATCAGGCCAAGACTGCCATCCAGAATCTGCTCATGGACGACGAAGACAACCAGAAGTACAACACGGTGAAGGTCAATCTGCAAAAAATCATCCAGAAAAACCCCACCAACCTCAATTATCTCACCCTTCTGTATTGGGTTAACCAGCTGCACAAGGAGTACGGCGAGGCACTGATACTGGCCAAGGCTATCGACAAGCGGATGAAGACCGAATGTGTCAAAACCTACGAATTGGCCTGCCTGGCTGCCGACAATCGCGATTATCCCACCGCCATTGAAGCTTTGGAATACATCATCAACCTCGGCGACGGTGTGTTCAACTACAAACAAGCCAGAATGAAGATTCTGGACGTGCGCTATTCACAGCTAACCTCCACTTCTCCGGTCAAAATGACAGAAGCCGTCCGTCTGATGAAAGATTATCAAACTGTCATCGATGAAAACGGCATCAATTCCGGTTCCATGGACTGGATTCGGAAATATGCGCACCTGTTGGCATTCTATGTCAACAGACCTCAAGAGGCCATCGATATTCTCAACCAGGCCATGAGCAACACCCGCGAAGCCAAGGAAAAGAACCAGTACAAGATTGACATTGCGGACGTGCAGCTCTACATGGGCAACGTGTGGGATGCCACGCTCAACTATTCGCAGGTGGACAAAGACATGCCCAACGATGCTTTGGGCAATGAAGCCAAATTTAAAAATGCCAAGCTTTCATTCTACATCGGCGAGTTTGAGTGGGCCAAAAGCCAGCTCGACGTGCTCAGCGCTGCCACATCCAAACTGGTATCCAATGACGCCATCTACTTTTCCCTGTTAATCTCCGACAATCTGGAAGAAGAGGATGAAGAAGAGGAAGAGGATGAAGATACTACTTATTTGTTGTTTGAAAAACCTTCTACTAATCTGCCGTTGAAAAAATACGCCGAAGCCGATTTCCTCATCTTCCAAAACAAGGATGAACAGGCGCTGGTGGAACTCGACTCCGTCATCACCTTGTCGCCGATGGGCACGTTGGTGGACGATGCTTTGTACCAGAAAGCGCTCATCTACATCAAGCAGAAAAACTATCTCGGGGCAGAGGCTCTTCTGAAACAAATTGAGGAAAAGCACGGCGAGGAACTGCTGGGCGATGATGCTGTGTTCAAACTGGCGGAATTGTACGAGTATTACCTCAAGGATATTCCCAAAGCAATGGAATACTATCTCAAAATCATGCAAAATTACAGCAGCAGCCTTTACGTGGTGGAGGCCCGCAAACACTACCGCGCGCTGCGTGGTGATACCATAGAATAGCCATGTATAACGATAAAGTTCGAGCAAAAAAGAGACTGGGACAACATTTTCTCAAGAATGAAGATATTGCCCGGAGAATCGCAGAAGCCGTGCGCACACCCGACGCACATGTGCTGGAAATCGGCCCCGGCATGGGCGTGTTGACCCAATATTTGCTGCAACAACCATTCGCCGACCTCTCTGTGGTGGAATTGGACGAAGAATCTGTGGCTTATTTGCAACAACATTTTCCACAATTAGGAGAAAACCTCATCGCTGGCGATTTTCTCCGTATGGATTTGGCTGAACGCTATTCTGACAAATTCGTCATTGTGGGCAATTTTCCCTATAACATCTCTTCGCAAATCCTCTTCAAGGTGCTCGATTACAAAGACCAAGCAGTGGAGGTGGTGGGCATGTTCCAAAAAGAGGTGGCAGAGCGGGTTACCGCCAAGGCTGGCAACAAGCAATACGGCATCCTGAGCGTACTCTTGGAGGCTTTCTATGACACAGAATATCTCTTCACGGTTGGAGAAAACGAGTTCAACCCGCCGCCCAAGGTGAAGTCTGCCGTGGTGCGGCTCACGCGCAACTTCGACAAGAAACTGCATTGCGACGAGGTCACTTTTAAACTAATCGTGAAAACTGCGTTCAACTATCGCCGTAAAACACTGCGCAACGCGCTGCAATCACTACCCTTTCCCAAGGAAGTTACCTCTAGCCCACTCTTTAACAAACGCGCCGAGCAATTAACAGTTCAGGACTACGAGGACCTTGCTAAGAGATTAGAGATAAGAGATTAAAGATTAGAGATTTTTGAAAAACCATACAAATATGAAAAAGATACTCTTCATTGGCATTATTGTAAGCTTGATGGTTGGATGTCAATCGCAAAAAGAATTGGTTTCGGTGAACAAAGAGACCAATGAAGTGGCACTTAAGAAAGGTCAATCCTGCGAAATCCAGTTCCGCACCAATGCCTCTACCGGTTTCTGGTGGCAGATAGCCAACGCCGATGAAATTACGGTGGTAGAATCTGTGGACAAACGTTATGAGAGCAACGCCCCGGAAGGCATGGTAGGTGCATCCTCCGAGCTTTTCTGGAAGTTCACGGCCAAGGAAAAAGGCACGCAGACTATAAAGTTTGTCTATGCCCGCCAGAACATCAATGAGCCCGTCCGCACCCGCGATGTGGTAATCACGGTGAAATAATGGCGACTTCACGCATCTATGTGGCCATTCCGGCCATGGATGAGTTGCAGGACCTGCCGCTTACCTTGCAGGATTTAGCAGTCCAGCAGGTTCGTGTGCCTTTTGAGGTCCACGTCTGCGTGAATCAGCCAGAGGAGTACTGGCAACAGCCTGACAAGAAAGAGATATGCGAACGCAACCAGCAATTGCTTTGCTATCTCCGTCAGTATCAAGATGTTTCGTTACAGATTTTAGACTATTCCTCTCCTGGAAAAGGTTGGAGAGGAAAAGATTTTGGCGTGGGTTGGGCACGCAAGATGTTGTTCGACAATATTTTAGCAAAAGCCAACCCTGAAGACATCCTGATCAGCTTGGATGCCGACACGCGCATCAATCCGAACTATTTGCAATCCATCGCGGACAATTTCGCACGTCATCCTGAGTGGCCAACCATTGCTGTACCTTACTATCATCCGCTTACGGGCGACGAGGCGCGCGACAGGGCCATATTGCGCTATGAGCTCTACATGCGCAACTACGCCATCAACCTGCTCCGAATCGGGAGCCCCTACGGGTTCACTGCCTTGGGTTCGGCCATCGCAATGCGCGCGAGTGCTTTGCACAAAATCGGCAACATCACGCCCCTGAAGAGCGGCGAAGACTTCTATTTGGTGCAAAAATTCCGCAAGATGGCCACAATCGGGTTGTATAACGAAGAGATGGTCTATCCCGCCGCCCGCTACTCCACCCGCGTGGCCTTCGGCACCGGCCCCGCTATGATGAAGGGGAACCAAGGCGACTGGAACAGCTATCCATTGTACCATCACTCATTGTTTGAGCCCATTGCCCAGACTTTCGCCCTATTGCCTCAACTCTATCATCAGGATGTGCACACCGAATTTCTGGATTTCTTGCAGGAGAGTGCCAAATCCGAAGTCTCCTTATGGCAAAGCATACGGCAGAACGTGAAGGACCTTCCCCACTTCATACAGGCGTTCCACGAAAAGGCAGACGGCCTGCGGACGCTCCAGTTTGTGCGCCGGCAGCAGCAAACGCGCCCAATGGAAGACGAAATTGCCCTGCACCAAAACCTCTCCCTTTGGCAGCCTTCCCAAATACCCGACTGGTATCATCCTGAAATTGGATTTAACCAATTTACTATAAAGCAATTAGATTATATTCGGAATCTTCTTTTGGATTATGAAACCGAATTGAGAAAAAATGTTGACCGATAGAATAATATTCTTATTTTTGCAGTCCTAAAAACGCATTATAATTAACAACTCTTTTTAAATAAAAAAATTATGGAAAAAATTAGAATTGGTATCAACGGTTTTGGTAGAATTGGCAGATTGGTGTTCAGAGCTACCACCGAAAGAGACAATGTTCAAGTTGTGGCTATCAACGACTTGCTGGATGTGGATTATATGGCTTATATGTTGCGTTATGATACCGCACACGGCAAATTCAATGGTACAGTCGAGATTGAAGACGGCATGTTGGTTGTGAACGGCAACAAGATTCGCGTCACTGCTGAAAAAGATCCCGCAAACTTGAAGTGGAATGAAGTGGGTGCTGATTACGTGGTAGAATCCACAGGTTTGTTCCTGACCGAGGAACTCGCCTCCGCCCACCTGAAAGCCGGTGCCAAGAGAGTGGTGATGTCTGCTCCTTCCAAGGATGACACTCCGATGTTCGTCATGGGTGTGAACAACAAGGAATATGCTGGACAATCTATCGTCTCCAACGCCTCCTGCACCACCAATTGTCTGGCTCCGTTGGCCAAGGTCATCAACGATAACTTCGGTTTGGAAGAGGGTCTCATGACCACTGTACACGCTGCTACCGCTACACAAAAGACGGTTGACGGTCCTTCCAAGAAAGACTGGCGCGGCGGTCGTTCCATCCTCGGCAACATCATTCCTTCCTCTACAGGTGCTGCCAAGGCTGTGGGTCGCGTGATTCCTGAACTGAAAGGCAAACTTACCGGTATGTCTTTCCGCGTTCCTACCGCTGACGTCTCCGTTGTGGACTTGACCTGCAAGATTCGCAAGGCTGCCACATACGATGAAATCAAGGCTGCTGTGAAGAAAGCTTCCGAAAACGAACTCAAGGGTATCCTCGGCTACACCGAAGAGGCTGTGGTTTCCACCGACTTCCTCGGCGAGAAGAGAACTTCCATCTTCGACGCTACTGCTGGTATCATGTTGAACGAACATTTCGTGAAGCTGGTTTCCTGGTACGACAATGAGATTGGTTACTCCAACAAGGTTGTTGACCTCATCTGCAGCATGAACGAAACGGTGAAATTGTAATTCATAATTATCATTATTTTTTAAATTTTCTAAGATTTTAAAAAAAATGAAAAAAGTATTATCGTTATTTGTGACTGCACTTTTACTGTGCGCCACTTTGTCTGTTTCTGCTCAAGAAAATCAGGAAAAGAAGATTTCGTATAACATGATCAATGAATACGGATTATATCTGGGTGGCGGTTCTCAAGGCGGTACCCAGCAAACCAATGTCGGTTTTGAAGGCTTGCTCATCAACAGCATTCTCTTCAACCATACACAAGACCTAATCGGTATCGGTTTGGGCTACTCCGTTGACATATGTGCCGGTCACGGTGTTCCGATGTTCTTGAACTACCGCCACTACTTTGATCGCGGAAAGGCTATCAAACCCCTTATCAACATCGCAGCAGGTGCCACGTTCATCTTCAGCGGAAACTTTGATTACTACGACGATTATTACAACGGACAGTATTATGATGGGATAATTTATGATTATCCTGCATCTGACAAGAATAAAACCGGTTTCGGCCTATACGCCACTATTGCTTCCGGTTTCCGATACAAAGCCCTCTCTTTTAATGCTGGCTTTTTCTTGAGAAGCAATCCTATCAATCACTATGTGCTTGATGGTACTGGCCACTATAACCTTGAGCGTTCTAACGCCTTCAACGGTGGTATTCAGGCTAAGATTGGTTACACATTCTAATACAGGACTTCCTGTTTGACAAAAAAAGAACGGTCAAATGACCGTTCTTTTTTTTATTCGTCGTAATCGAATTTCAAATGTTTCACTGTCATTCCCTTGTTAATTAGCTGTTTCAGGGAATCAATACCGATTTGCAAGTGACGTACACTGTAGTTTTTACTTACCAGCTTGTCAGAGGCTTCTGTTTTCACTCCGTCGGGTAGCATGGGCTGGTCGGAAATCAGCAGTAAGGCGCCGGTAGGTATGCGGTTGTAGAAGCCCACAGAAAATAGCGTGGCTGTCTCCATATCCACAGCCGTGGCACGAATGTCGCGCAGATACTCCTTGAATTCTTCATCGTGCTCCCACACACGACGGTTGGTGGTATAGACCGTACCAGTCCAGTAATCCAAACCATAATCGCGGATGGTGGTGGAGATAGCTTTTTCCAAGTTGAACGCCGGCAGCGCAGGCACCTCTTCCGGAAAATAGTCCAACGAAGTACCTTCACCCCGAATACCCGCGATGGGAAGCAACAGCTCGCCGATGCCAATGTTGGCCTTCAAACTGCCGCACTTGCCCAAAAACAGAGCTGCCTTGGGTTTGATGGCCGTAAGCAGGTCCATGATGGTGGCTGCATTGGCACTGCCCATCGTGAAATTGATGATGGTAATGTTGTCCTTCGTCGCACACTTCATGGGATGGCCCTCACCTTTCACTTCGGTGCCCATCAACTCCGCAAAGTTGTTGACGTAGTCCTGGAAGTTAGTCAGCAAAATGTACTCACCAAACTCTTCCAATTTCATTCCCGTATAGCGCGGGAGCCAATTTTGCACAATGTCTGATTTTGTCTTAAGCATATTCTTTGTCTTTTAAATTATCTGTATAAAATTGTTTATCGTAGCGTTGCCAATCTCACGCAACAAAGTGAAATTGATTTCACCGCCACTGTTTTTCTTGTCTTGCTGAAGAAATGGCCTTAATTGCTTGAGAAGGTCATCTGAAAACTCCGGTACATCATAAAACCGGGAAATCAAATCCTTAATCCGTTCAAACTGCATCTCACTCAAACCGGCATATTGCATCGAAAGCTGGCTTTCATAGACCATGCCTATGGCCACTGCCTCGCCATGGGTGATGGGCATGCCTTCCGACAAGTAAAAACTCTCCAGCGCATGGCCAAAGGTATGTCCGAAGTTCAAAACATGGCGTTCCTTATGGTCTTCGGGATCCAACGCCACCACTTTCTGTTTGTAATCCACACACCATTCTATCCATTCGGGACGGATAGCTTCGGCGGTCAGTATTCTGATAGCACACAGTTGCTGAAACAAATCCGGCAAGGCGATGAGGGCATATTTGATCATCTCTCCGAACCCACTTTTCAGTTCCGAATCGGGCAAAGTGTGCAAAAAGGCAGGATTGGCGGGCAGGATGTAGTCAGGTTGGCGCACTACGCCGATGCAGTTTTTGATGTGCTCAAAGTTGATGCCCGTCTTGCCGCCCACCGCCGCGTCAATCATGGCTAGCAAGGTGGTTGGACAACTCACCACATGCACTCCGCGTTTGAAGGTAGCTGCAGCAAAACCGCCCAAGTCGCAAATCGTGCCGCCACCGAACAGGATGAGCGTATCGCTACGGTCCATCCCGAAATCCAGCATCCGATTCCAAATCCGTGTCAATTGCTCCACGTTTTTGGATTCTTCTCCGGCTGGAACCACCATGGTTTGACACTCGAAAACCGACGACAGCGCCTCGAAATACTGCGGGTAAAGGCCAGCCACATTGGTGTCGGTCAGCACCATCACGCGGCGCGTACCCCAGTGGCTCAGTATTTCGATGAGTTCATTCATGTCTGATATTTTCGGTATTGGGGAGAGCAACGTCTACTCGGCAGAATCGGCGCGCTTTTCAGCACGCTTGCGCTCGAGCTCGTCGAGGATGATCTTGCGCAGACGGAGCGATTGCGGGGTGATTTCCAAGTACTCGTCCTTGGCAATGAACTCCATGTATTGCTCCAAGGAATATTTGATCGCCGGAGCGAGCACGAGCTTCTCGTCAGAACCCGCTGCACGCATGTTGGAAAGCTTCTTGGACTTGCACACGTTGATCACCAAGTCTCCCTGACGGATATGCTCACCGATAACCTGACCGGCATACACCTGGTCGTTAGGCTCGATGAAGAAGCGGCCACGATCTTGCAATTTGTTGAGGGAATAAGCGTATGCTTGGCCCGTTTCCATCGCAATCAAAGAACCGGCGTGGCGACCCGGAATCTCGCCCTTCCACGGTTGGAACTCCATGAAACGGTGCGACACAATAGCCTCACCTTCGGTGGCGGTGAGCAACTGGTTGCTCAAACCGATCAAACCACGGGAAGGAATAGTGAAGGTCAAATGCACACGGTCATTGAGCGTGTCCATACTCAACATCTCGCCTTTTCGGCGCGACACGTGATCGATGACACGGCTGGACATCTCCTCTGGCACCAGCACGGTGAGTTCCTCAATAGGCTCGCACTTTTGGCCGTCAATCTCCTTGATGATAACCTGCGGCTGGCCCACCTGCAATTCATAACCCTCGCGGCGCATAGTCTCAATCAAGATGGAGAGGTGGAGAATACCACGTCCATACACGTTCAAACGGTCGGGTGAATCGGTTTCCTCGATGCGCATGGCCAAATTACGTTCCAACTCGGCAAACAGACGGTCACGCAAGTGGCGGGAAGTAACATACTTGCCTTCCTTGCCAAAGAACGGGGAGTTGTTGATAGTAAACAACATGCTCATGGTCGGTTCGTCCACCTTGATGGGCTGCAGTTGTTCAGGATTCTCGAAGTCGGCTACGGTATCACCTATCTCAAAATCATCCAACCCCAAAATAGCGCAGAGTTCGCCGGCTTCCACCGGAGTCTTGATTTTCTCCTTGCCTAAACCTTCAAACACGTAAAGCTCTTTCACTTTGGATTGTTGCACAGTGCCGTCACGTTTCACGAGGGAGACGTTCTGGCCCCAGGAGATGGAGCCACGCTTCACGCGACCCACGGCGATACGACCCACATAAGAGGAGTAATCCAAAGAGGAAATCATCATCTGCAATGTACCAGGTTCGGCCTTGGGCGCGGGAATGTATTTCACGATGGTGTCCAACAAGTAGGAGATATCAGAGGTCGGCGTTTTCCAGTCGGGGCCCATCCAGCCGTTCTTGGCGGAGCCATAGACGGTCGGGAAATCCAGCTGATCGTCCGAAGCACCGAGATTGAACATCAGTTCGAAAACGGCCTCCTGCGCAAGGTCGGGTTGGCAGTTGGGTTTATCAACTTTATTGATAACTACGATGGGTTTCAATCCCAGCTCAATAGCCTTCTGTGTCACAAAGCGCGTTTGCGGCATGGGGCCCTCGAAGGCGTCCACCACG
Source organism: Bacteroidales bacterium (assembly GCA_045132055.1). Classification (GTDB taxonomy): domain Bacteria; phylum Bacteroidota; class Bacteroidia; order Bacteroidales; family WCHB1-69; genus F23-D06. Next base: position 123,473 of record JBGURP010000055.1, on the reverse strand, counting down.
AGCAACACGCCGTCGGCCATGTTGAGCACGCGTTCCACCTCACCGCCAAAGTCGCTGTGTCCCGGAGTGTCAATCACATTGATCTTGACACCTTTGTAGCGCACAGAAACGTTTTTGGAAAGAATGGTGATACCTCTTTCGCGTTCCAAATCGTTATTGTCGAGCACCAAATCCTGCACCTGTTGGTTATCGCGGAACAGGTGAGCTTGGTACAAAATTCTATCTACTAAGGTTGTTTTGCCATGGTCAACATGGGCAATAATTGCTATATTTCTAATTTCCTGCATGTTATGATTTTTCGTTAAAACGCGCAAAGATACAAAAAATGCGTTTTTCTGGTTTTTTTATACCTTTGCACCCTCATTAAAAATCATTTTTATGAAAAAGGTACTTCTTACTTTCATTTGTGTTGCCCTTTCAACTTGTTTATGGGCGCAAGATATCCATCCTATTCCCGTAGCTAAGAGCGTGGAATCACGCCCGATGATAAAACTTAAAAAGAATGAAGAAAAGAATAAAAATGTCTTCACTTCTCTCACCTTACCCAATGGTATGAATGTGGTGTTATGTGAAGATCATTCTCAACCTAAAATCTGGGGCGCTGTATGCGTGCACGCGGGTGGCAAAAACGATCCTGCTGACAATACGGGTATGGCCCATTATCTCGAACATCTCATGTTTAAGGGCACCGACCAACTCGGCACCTTGGATTGGAAAACCGAGAAAGAACTGCTTGACCAGATTACAGATTTATACGACAAGTTACATTCCCTTACAGATGAATACGATAGAAATATCATCTTGGAGCAAATCAATGATTTGAGCAACCGCGCCGTGGAGTATGCCATTCCCAACGAAGTGGATGTGGTGCTCAGCAAAATGGGCGGCGAAGGCATCAACGCTTTTACCTCCAACGATATTACAGTGTACCTCAACGCATTTCCTTCCAACCAACTGGAAAAATGGCTGAATGTGTATGCTGAGCGTTTCCGCCATCCTGTTTTCCGTTTGTTCCAAAGTGAACTGGAGGCAGTTTATGAAGAATACAACATGTATCAGGACCAGCCCATCAGTGTGTTTTTTGAAGATGCTGTTGCTGAAGCCTACGGCAAACATCCTTATGGCCGTCCTGTAATCGGTTACCAGCAGCATCTGAAAAACCCGCAGATTTCCGCTATGCAGGAATTCTTCAACACTTACTATCATCCTAACAACATGACATTGGTGTTGGTAGGTGATTTCCAAAGTAAGGATATCGAAGGTTTGCTGAACACCACCATTGGTATTTATCATAATGAATGTGAAAATGTCGATCTTAAATTGGTTAACACCAAAGAGCGCATGAAAACTGACCTGAACCAGAAAGTGGAACCGTTCAAAGGTCATCAGGTGGTTACGGTCAAAGAAACGCCTGTGAAAATGGGTATTATCGGATTCCAAACCATAGGCGCTCATGATTATAATGAGTTTTATCTGGACATTTTAAGCAATTTCCTGAACAACAATGAGGAAACCGGCCTGTTAGACAAACTCGTGAAGGACAAAAAGGTACTTTCTGCCAATGCTTTCAATTACACAATGCTGGAGCACGGAATGTTCGCATTCTTCTATGTGCCTAAGATTGTGGGCCAATCTCATGAAAATGCCGAATCTTACATTTTCGCTGCCATCGATTCCCTTAAAAGCGGCCATTTCAGTGACCAGCTGTTTGATGCTGTCAAGATGAGCTGCCTGAAAGAGCATCTGCTGAATATGGAGACGTTGGATGACAAGTTCCACATGGTGCTGATGGCTGTCGGCAACAAGCAGGATCCCAAAACCATCAACGAACGCGAACGGATGATTCGCAAACTGCAGAAAGGGGATATTGTGAAATTGGCTAATCTTTATTTTAACGATAATTGCTTGATTTACCGTTCTGATATGGGCAGCAAAGAGCAAGTCAAATTGCAAAAACCCAATTGGAAACCCATTGTAGCGCAAAACACGGAAAAAGCTTCCGAATTTGCCACAATGATAGAGTCAAAACCTGTAAATCCTATCAAGCCTCAGATTATCAATTTCAAATCGGATGTAAAAGAGATTTCTATCAACGATGATTTCATGCTCTATTGTTCGCCTAATCCTTATAATGACTACTTTACGCTGACCATTGCATACAATTACGGTAATTTGAACGACAGATTGTTCGCTACTGCAGTGAAATACGTGGATGGACAAGGCACAAAAGATACCAAATTTGACCGTTTCCAGCTGCAATTGCAGAAATTAGGTGGTAATATGGAAATGTATTCCACGGATGACCGTCTTTACATCTCCATTTCCGGATTTGAAAAAGACCTGCCTTCCATCATGAAACTGTGTCACGAGAAAATTTTCAATCCCGGTAATGAGAAAAAAGTGCTGCAATCTATCATTGAAGATAGAGAAGGTGATGACAAGATGACCAAAGATGACGCCTCCGCGTGGGGCCGGGCTTTATATAACTATGCGCTCTACGGCCAAAATTCCCCGTATCTCTCCAGACTATCGCTCAAAGAACTGAAAAAATTGTCCGGAGACAAGCTGTTGAAATCCTTTGCTGCTGCTCTCAGGCATGGCGAATATGCCACGTATGTGGGTAACTCTGGTATGGAAAAACTGATGGAATGCCTTAAGGAGGGTTTTGTCGAAAAATCTGTTGAAAAGGGTAAATCTTTGGTTCGTCAGCCAGTTCAATATGAGCAACCCACCATTTTCATCGCTTCCAACAACAAATTCCTGCAAAGCAACATCTATTTCTACAAAATGGGTGAGCCATTGAAAGACCTGAAAGAACGTGTGGATTGTCAATTATATAATGAATACATGGGAGGCAGCATGGCCAGCGTGATTTTCCAGGAAATCCGGGAGCTGCGTTCTTTGGGATACTCTGCCTACGCGGCTTATCAATTCGATAAACTGAATAGAAGACCTGGATATTTGATGGGCTTTCTGGGCACGCAATCCGATAAAACTGTGGAAGGCTGTCAGGCCATGGGTGAATTATTGACAGATTTTCCTGAAAAACTTGAAAAGTTTGAGATGGCCAAGACAGCCTGTCTCCGTGCTTCGGAGGCCAATTACATCAGTGCGCGTAACATCCCCGGCCAGGTGCAGAGCTGGAAAGAGCAGGGCTACAATAGCGACCCCCGCGAACACCAATTGAAATTGATTGAAGAAGTGAAGATAGATCATCTTACCGACTTCTGCAAGCAGAAAATGGGAAATAGCCCGTTAATCATCACCATTGCCGGCGACAAGAGCCGTATAGATCTCAAAGAGCTGTCCAAGACCTACAAGATTGTGGAATTGAAATATTCGGATTTCATTAAAGAATAGAAAAGGCAAAATTTTTTTCTGTTGTAGTTTTTTTGCTTTATCTTACGTTTCTATATATGTGAGACTAAGGGATCCTTTCGAAGATATGCTCCACCGTCATAGGGGGTTGCTTTTTTCTCTCTGTCGTCATTACAGTCGGCGGGGACTGGAAGTTGACGACCTATTGCAGGAAGTCACTGTGGCTTTATGGCGCGACAGGGAACGTTTACTTTCCCTACCCGCTTTGCAGCAGGCTGCATTATCTTGGAAAATAGGACGTAACGCCGTAATAGACTGCCTGCGGCGTGTGAAAGAGACTGAATCTTTGCCAGAGGATTATGATGTGATCAATGAGGATCGCAGCTTGTTGAGAGAATTGCATGAGAGGATTAACCTGCTCGATGAACCAGACCGATCGATTGTAAGGTTGCAACTGGAAGGTTATAACTACAAAGAGATAGGCGAACAATTGGGAATGACAGAGAAAAATGTGAGCGTGAGACTGGTCAGAATCAAAGAAAAATTAAGAAAATCAATGGAAATATGACAGAAAAAGAATTTGATGAATTATGGCAACGAGCTGAAGCAGAGGGTTATAGCCAACGCTTAGCTGGGGAATACCCGGTTTGGAGGCAGAAACAACGCCGCACTATCAACATAGTGGCCGCTATTTTGATTGTTGTAGCCTTGACGGTGTCGCTAATTACTACTCAACTGCACCCGTCTCGGAATTACGAGAAAGTTTATTGTAATCGTATCGGTACCACCGACGCAGAATGGGCTTCTTTGGCCTCAGAAATGTTATTGGAATAATGAAACGACTATTAATCATATTGATGCTGATGCTTCCGATAGTGGCCATGGCGCAAAACGACTTGTATAAGCGCTATGCCTCTCGGCAGGATCTCACTGTCGCACAAGTAAGCGGCTTCAAGCTCAACGAAAGTGAACGAGTGGATGTTGTGCTTGTTGTGGCTGACAGCGAAACCGCATGGCAGAAACTAACTAAAGAATTGAATATCAAGGGAGACGAAGGTGTCGTGAGTTGGTTAGGCAACACCGGAAAACCGGAGCAACGTGTAAAATGGACCGGTTCTTCTGTCTTGCGCGTGGTGGCCTCCCACACACGACGAACGGTAGCCTTCTACCGCCTTGACACTGAAGCGCAATACGATGCACTTCTTGATTATCAACTGAATAATATGAAACAAGCAAAATAAAAACTGGTTTATATGAAAAAGATTCTGAAATTTTCCGCTTTACTAGCAGTACTGTTTTTTGCCTTCTCAGCATGTGAAAGACCTGACAACAACGATCCTGATGGTAATGATGTCAACAACAACCCAAAAGAGCGAGTCATAGTTTACAAAATTGGTAACAACGAATATCGCCAGACTTTGGCAACGGAAGGTCAATGGGACGCCATGCTGGATGTGCTTTGTAACCAAGTTCAAAGTGGCAGCAAGGTTACATTCTTCAACATGAATCAAACCACCTACTTCCAGAATAATGAATCAGGGGGCACTAAAGCCGCCAAAACATTCAGCACTACCAATCGTGATGAGATGAAAGCCTGGATGAAAAAAATGGAGGAAGAAGGTCGAACGGTAGTTGTCACCTATGACAATGGAACGTGGAACGGCAAAGCATACGCCTCTGCTCCTCCAGCAACTACCTTAAACAATATTATTGGCACTTGGCATTTCAGCTGCTCGGTGGTAAGTCACATAGATCCGAACGGCGCTTTGATCAACAGCGACCACTATGCTCCTGAAAATGGTGGCGGCTCAATGTATTACACTTTCTATGACAATGGAACCATGACACTGACATTCAACTCGATGGATGGCACTGTTGCCACGGACAATTCCATTTGGACCCTCACGGATGAAGGAAAACTCAACTGCGAACTGCTTCCGAACAGCGGATGTTGGGACGTGAACTGGATTACCAACAACACCATGATTATCTCCCGTTCCGATCTTGGGACTGAAGAAGGAGACATTCTCTACCAGTTGCAATTCGACCGGGAATAAAAAAATTTTTCCCTGTTGTAGTTTTTAGATTTCTTGTTGCGTTCTTATAGCAGAAACAATCAACACATTCAATAACCAAAATTATTATCTTAAAAGTATGAAAAAAAACATCTTTATTATCGCAATTGCTGCTTTCGCACTTTGTTTGACCTCTTGTAACAGAGAAGACATCGTCCTTGATGGAGGAAATGGTGACAATCCCGGAAACACTCCTAAAGTGACAGTTACTGCCGACCTCATCAACACCGATTGGACCGCAACCCGTTCCTTTGGCGATCTGGTATATGCTATGACTGGCATGAACCTCAGCGACTACGGCTGCCAATTCCCTGATGGTTTCGACACCACGATGGTTTTCCATCTCAACTTCGATCCGACCTATGCACATTTTACATTCAGCGACAACATGGCCTTGATCAATGTGGTTGAAATAGCTGGCGGTTACACCAACGAGGAAATCCAAAATATGGATCTTGCATACGTCTATGACGGCCTTACACATACGGGTACGTTAACAGCTGTGGGTACCGATGAGAACGGCGATCCTATCAACTATCAGATTGTATTCACCTATGATGACAACGACGACACCATCACCATCAATCTGCAGTTTGCCAACGCTGAGGATGAGAACACCATCATCAACTTCCCGCTGGTGTTCCACCGCGACGCAGCAACAATATAAATTGTATTTGAATACTTACCAAAAAAAAGCGCCCGCATTGATGTGGGCGCTTTTTTTTACTTCATCAGGAACGGGAACTTGTCGAAGTTCTTGAGGGAAATTGCCGTTCCGCGCGCCACGGCTTTCAGCGGGTCTTCCGCCACGTGAACGTCCAAGGTCGTCTTCTTGGCGAGACGCTTGTCAAGGCCGCGCAACAGGGAACCACCACCCGCCAGATAGATACCGGTTTTGTAAATATCAGCGGAAAGCTCCGGCGGCGTGTTCTCCAATGCGTTGATAACGGCTGTCTCAATTTGGGCGATGGAACGGTCGATAGCCTGAGCCACCTCGCGGTAGTTGACCTTCACGGCGGTGGGCACGCCCGTGAGCAGGTTACGGCCATAGAACTCGTAATCCGCAGGCGGGTTCTCTAAATCCTCCACAGCGGAACCGACATTGATCTTGATCTGCTCTGCAGTGGGTTCGCCGATGGCGATATTGTGTTTTTTACGCATGTACTCCTGAATGTCGCTGTTGAAACGGTCGCCAGCCACCTTAACAGACTTGAACGTCGTGATGCCGCCCAAGGAGATGACGGCGATTTCAGCCGTACCACCACCGATGTCGATAATCATGTTACCACAAGCAGCCAACACGTCGATACCAATACCAATAGCGGCGGCCATGGGCTCCTGGATCAAACGCACATCCTTGGCACCGGCTTGCTCGGCGGAATCACGCACAGCGCGCTCCTCCACTTCCGTAATGCCTGACGGGATACAAATCACCATCTTCAATGCCGGCGGCAGAAAATGCCCTTTGTTGCTCGTCATCTTGATGAACTCACGCAACATCATCTCGGTGGACTGGAAGTCCGCAATGACACCGTCGCGCAACGGACGGATGGTGCGAATGCCTTCCGGCGTCTTGCCATGCATCATCAAGGCTTTCTTGCCGACAGCCTTGACTTCCTTGGTTTTCTGATCTATTGCAATAATGGAAGGCTCATCCACCACCACCTGGTTGTTTTGCAAAATAACGGTGTTGGCTGTGCCTAAGTCAATAGCGATTTCTTTTGTGAATATTGAAAATAAACCCATAATTTGCTTTAAAAATTTAAAAATGCAAATGTATTAAAAATCTTACTGCTATACGTTGATTTTTTTCTAATGTTACATGATAACGACAAAAAGTCGTGTTTATTTAAAAATTTCTATTTTTGCAAAAAAAATAGTTTGATACTTTTGTCTCAACAATGATGAAAAAAATTGGACTTGTCTTAATATTGGTTCTGTTTTGCGCCGTGTCTTTTGCACAGGTGCACTACTCCATTGACCCGACGGTGCAGCAGATTCAATCCGACTACATCAAAGCGTGGGAGAAAGTGGACAAAATTGATGGCTACCGCATTCAGATTACAGCCTATTCCGGCAACAATTCCCGCAACCGCGCTGAGGCGGAACGCGCCTCCTTCAAAGCCAATTTTCCCGGCATCAGTGTCTATCTCTCCTATTCCGAACCTTATTTCAAGATCCGCGTGGGCAATTACCTCACCCGTCTGGAAGCATACAAAGATTTGAAACGCATCCAGCTGACCTACCCCAACGCGTACATCGTTCCCGAGAAAATCTTTTTTAAAGAGTAATCAGATATAAAAAAGGAGACGCTTTCTTGCGTCTCCTTTTTGTTTTCGCTAAACCATTGCGATGTTGAGGATGACCTCCGTGGCTTTCACCATGGACTCCAGCGGCACATATTCGTATTTGCCGTGGAAGTTGTGTCCGCCCGCGAAAATGTTGGGACAGGGCAGTCCACGGAACGACAGATTGGCTCCGTCGGTGCCGCCGCGAATGGGTTGCACCACCGGTTTCACGCCCGCCTTCTCCATGGCTTTCATGGCACGCTCCACCACGTAAAACACTGGTTCCACCTTCTCGCGCATGTTGTAGTACTGATCCTTGATTTCGCACGTCAGGCGGTTGTGGTATTTTACGTTCAGATAATCTGTAATCTGCTGAATTTGTTTCTTTTTGGCTTCGAACTTCTCTTTGTCGTGGTCGCGGATGATGTAATTGAGCTGGCTGTTCTCCACGCTGCCCTCCATGTGAATGAGCAGGAAGAATCCTTCGTAATCCTGCGTGTATTGTGGACGTTCGAACTCCGGCAACATACTGTTGAACTCCATGGCGATGAGCTGGGAATTCACCATTTTGTTCTTGGCGTAACCTGGATGGATATTGCGCCCTTGAATCTTGATGACTGCTGAAGCGGCATTAAAGTTCTCATACTCCAGCTCGCCAATGGCCCCGCCGTCCATAGTGTAGGCATAGTCGCAACCGAACTTCTCCACATCAAAGTACTTGACCCCTTGGCCAATCTCCTCGTCGGGCGTGAAAGCTACCTTGATTGGACCATGTTTGATTTCAGGATGTTGGATGAGGTATTCCATGGCGCAGACAATCTCGGCCATGCCGGCTTTGTCGTCGGCACCCAACAATGTTTTGCCGTCCGTGGTAAGCAGGGTTTGTCCTTTGTAGCCGGCCAATTCCGGAAAGTCGGCCAAGGTGAGGGCCGTGTTGGTTTCTGCATCCAGCATGATGTCCTTACCATCATAGTTTTCGATGATGCGCGGCTCGGCGATGCCCGGCATGTCGGGCGCCGTGTCCATGTGCGCGATGAACCCGATGGTAGGCTCGTTGCCACCCGTGTTGCCCGGCAGCAGGGCAGATACATAACCATATTGGTCTTTGGCCACCTCCGTCATGCCGATGGATTTCAGTTCCTCCACCATCACGTCGGCAAAGTCCAGCAGCGCCTGCGTGCTGGGATATTTTTCGGATGTCTCATCAGAAGTAGTGGCGTAAGAGATATACTTGGAAAATCGTTTCAACAGTTCTTCTTTCATAGTGTGCGAATTTAATGTGTGATGAAATAAAGCGGGGGCAAATATACAAAAAATGGAAGGCTGTGAAAACAAAAAAGCCCCGAAAAATTCGAGGCTCTGTGGTGCTGACGGGAATTGAACCAGTGACACACGGATTTTCAGTCCGTTGCTCTACCAACTGAGCTACAGCACCATCTCAGTTTTGAGGCTGCAAAAATACAATTTTTTTGATTCAAACAGCATATAAAAAAATATTTTTTGTAATATCTTGAAAATCAATGCATAAGAATCAATATTACTACCCCGGCCTACGGCCACCCCTTCTATAATAGAAGGGGATTTTTTCTTCCTCCTCTCCTCTTTTCCTCCTCTTCTCCCTTCTAATCCCATTGTTTTGCCACCGGAAAAGAAGCGCGATATTGCTGCAACGACTCGAAATCCAAAGCACAGGTCAGCACCTGCTCTCCATTGGGTTCCGCTTGGCACAAAATTTCGCCATGGGGCGAGATGACCGCTGTGCCACCCGCGTGCGCGTGACCCTCGCCATCACAACCGATGCGGTTCACCACCAACACGTATGCCTGGTTTTCGATAGCGCGCGCCGTAGCCAGTTTCAGTAACACCTGCTCGCGGGGCGCAGGAAAGTTACAGGTATAAATCAGACAATCGTATTCAAATGTATTATTTTGCAGATGATTGCGACTCCAAATGGGAAAGCGGACATCATAGCAGATAAGCGGCAGCCAACGCTGGCCTAAACTTTCCACAATCGTGCGCTTGTTCCCCGATGTGCATATTCTTTGCTCTGATCCTAAAAAAAGATGTTTTTTGTCATACCAACCCAAAATCTGCTCAGGCGACATCCAAATCAGGCGATTGACAATGCTCTCCCCCTCGCGGATAGGAAGCGTGGCCACCACATCACACTGGTAACGATGCGCAATAGTTTTCAAGAATGCCACACTTTCGCCCTCCATGGTCTCGGCATTTTTATCAAAATCCATGGAAAAACCGCAATTGAACATTTCAGAAAATACCATTAAATCAACGGATTCCTGAATTTTCTCTTTCAGTAAATGCTCATAATGATTAAGATTAGCCTCCACATCATGAGGCCGGATATCGGACTGAATCAGCGCTACTTTAACCATTTTTTAATATTTGATGGTAATTTTGTCGCCCACCTTGAAATCGGCCAATATGGCCACATTGCCTTGATACATGGCAATTTCAAGACATCCTAAGGCATTGCCCGTGAAATAAAACTCCTCTTCCGGGCGATAATTGTCGTGATAAATCTGGCATTTCCATTCCTTTTTGGAATGAATGGTGGCTTGGAAGGAACCTTTGCCTACCGCTTCTTTGAACATGCTGACCGGAATGTTCGTGATGGCATTGAAATAGGCATCGATGTACACTATCTCCCCTTCAATGGTTCGGTCATTGTCAAAATGTATTGGCAATGCGGCAAACATTCTCTTGAAATTCGTGTATTCCGTTGTAACAGATTCCATCTTTTCTTCCTTCACGGCCTGTGTCAGCTCAATGATTCTATCCAGCGCGCCAGGCGTACTGCCAGAATACTGGTGGCCGGTGATGGGAAAATGAAGATTGAACATGAGGCAGAAAATGCCGTTGTCCTCCCCGATGAAAAAATGCCCGTCGTAAGGTACCACCACAGGCGAAAAAGCAGATGTGGCCGAGGCGTTGGTCAGCAGGATATGGATGGAACCTTCAGGAAAGTTGCGGTAACTCTGCAAGGTGAGAAACGCCGTCTGGTTGATGTTGTACAAGTCCACCACATGACTGATGTCAATGATCTCCGCATCGGGAATAGCGGTCAGCAGCTTGCCTTTGAACATGGCCACATACGGGTCGCGCGTTCTCCAGTCACTGATTAAGGTTACAACGGGTCTCATGCTAGTTGGTTTTGCAGGCGCAAAAGTACAAAAAAAGGTGTATTTTTGCACCATCTTAACACGGCATAATGATAGAGCATTTATTTATCACTATCGGCGATTATTTTATTTTCCTGAAAAAGGTGTTCTCCAAACCTGACAAATGGAGCATCTTCTTCAAGAAATTAGTCTTTGAGATGGATGCTATGGGCATCGGCTCCATGCTGATTGTGAGCATCGTCTCCATTGGCATAGGAAGCGTTATTACCACCCAGACGGCCATGCAGATTGAGAGCAGCTGGGTCCCAACTTGGACCGTCGGTTTTATCACACGCACCTCTATCGTGATGGAAGTGTGTCCCACTATCATCAGTTTGCTCTTGGTAGGCAACCTTGGATCCCGTATCACGGCGGAAATAGGAAGTATGCGGGTAACAGAACAGATTGATGCCCTGGAAGTTATGGGTATCAATCCGGCATCCTACCTAGTGTTGCCCAAGATTGTGGCCTCTCTTATTGTAAATCCCATCCTGATTATTTTCAGTATTTTTTTCGCTTTGGTCGGCAGTTACATCACCGTAGCCATAACAGGGTGCGTCTCCACATACGATTTTTTGGACGGACTCATCTCGTTTTTCCGGGTATATGATGTGGTTTACGCCATAGTGAAAACATTTATTTTCGCTTTTGTCATGTCATCAGTAGCCTCATTTTATGGGTACAAAATTGATGGTGGCGCATTGGAATTGGGTATAGCAAATACCCAAGGAATAGTGGTTTCCAGTGTCATTATTTTGATTTTGAACGTGTTGGTCACCCAAATAATGTTGTAATATGATAGTATTAAACAATATATCGAAATATTTTGGTGACAAACAGGTTTTGTTTGACATCAACACCTCTTTTTTGGAAGGTAAGGTGAACCTGATTATCGGGCGTTCTGGATCGGGCAAGACCGTGCTGATGAAATGTCTGGTGGGATTGCACTCCCCTGAGGAGGGCGTGGTACTCTACAACAACCGCGATTTCCACCACATGGGCACTGCAGAACAGCAGCTGCTCCGCGCCGAGATGGGCATGGTGTTCCAAGGCTCCGCATTGTTTGACTCCATGACCATACAGGAAAATGTGGGGTTTCCGCTGGATATGTTCACCAATATGACGGACAAGGAAAAGTTGGATCGGGTTAACTTCTGTTTGGAACGAGTGGATCTTCACAATGTGAACAATCTTTATCCAGCCGAATTGAGTGGCGGTATGAAGAAGCGTGCCGCCATCGCGCGCGCCATCGCCTGCAACCCGAAGTACCTGTTCTGCGACGAGCCCAACTCTGGCCTCGACCCGAAGACTTCGCTCGTTATCGATGAACTGATTACTGATATCACCCACGAGTTCGGCATCACCACGGTGGTGAACACCCACGACCTCAACTCCGTCATCACCATCGGAGAAACCATCTCCTTCATCTACGAAGGACATCTGGCTTGGCGCGGCAACAAGGACAATGTGCTGACCTCCGACAGCAAAGAACTCAACGATTTCATCTATGCCCAACCGCTAACCCAAAGAATCAGACAATCCCTGTAATTTATGATCCTACTCGACTATATTGTGCTGATTCCGCTCTGTTGGTTTGCCTTTTTGGGATTCCGTAAGGGCCTCATTTACGAGCTGACCTCCATTTTGGCACTAATCCTCGGTGTTTGGGCCGCCTATCGTTTTTCAGATTCAATTGCACTTTGGCTACCCGACATGCCCTTTGCAAAACAAATATCTTTCACATTAACGTTTTTTATCGTTCTGTTTTTGGTGCATTTGGCTGGAAAAATGATGTGTAAGATTGTGAAACTGGTGATTCCCGGAGCGGTGGACCATATTTTTGGCTTGCTTTTCGGAGCGGGCAAGGTGATTCTGGTCTTCAGCGTCCTTTTCTATCTGATTGATATGATTGACCCGCACGAAATCATCATCAAGAAAGAAACCAAAGAAAAATCGTTAGTTTTCGAATATATTAACCCCATCGTCCCGCATGCTTTGGAGTGGGAGAAAATCATACATGTTGAAAATCAAGAAGATACACAAAAATAAAAAAATACTGTTATGGCAACAATGAAAGAAGTGGAAGAGGCTCTGATAGAAGAATTTGAGCTATTTGATGACTGGATGGACAAATACAACTACATCATAGAGCTTGGCAAGGAGCTACCCATGATTGACGAGCAATACAAGACTCCGGAATTTCTGATTGACGGGTGCCAGTCGCAGGTGTGGCTACATGCCGACTATCGGGATGGCAAGGTATTCTTTACCGCTGACAGCGATGCCATTATCACAAAAGGCATTGTAAATCTACTAATTAGAGTTTTATCGGAGCGGACGCCACAGGAAATCATCGACAACGACCTCCATTACTTGGACGCCATTGGGCTGAAAGAGCATCTTTCCCCCACCCGCTCCAATGGTCTGGCCTCCATGATCAAGCAAATCAAATTGTACGCAGTGGCATTCAAAGCAAAAGAGTGTTAATTTTCAAAAAAGAGAGTATATGAAAAAGATATTAGGAATCGGAAACGCCTTAGTGGATGTTTTGTTGAATATTGACAATGATGAGATATTGAAACAAAATGGCTTGGACAAGGGCGGCATGGTGATGATTGATGCGGAGCGGAAGAAAGAGCTGCACGAACGGATCAAGAATATGAAACAGTCGTGTGCCACGGGCGGCTCCACCTCCAACACAATACACGGGTTGGCGCGTTTGGGTGCTCCGGCGGGCTACATTGGCAAAATTGGCCGCGACGAGATGGGCGACTTCTTCCGCCGCGAGATGGAGCGTTTCCACGTGACCCCGCACATGATCGAGTCGGATGTGGATACGGGCATCGCCACCACCTTCATCTCGCAGGATGTCGAGCGCACCTTCGCCACCTACCTCGGCGCTGCCGCCATGATGACCCCCGATGAACTTGACCCCAAGGTGTTTGACCAGTACGACTGCATCCATGTGGAAGGTTATCTCATCTTCAATCATGATCTTATCCTGAAAGTATGCCAAATCGCCAAAGAAAAAGGTCTGAAAATCTCCATGGACATGGCCAGCTACAACATCATCGAGGCCAACTACGACTTCGTGAAGATGTTGTTGACGGACTATGTGGACATTATCTTTGCCAACGAGGAAGAAGCCAAGGCCTTTACGGGCAAAGAGGGCCGGGAGGCATTGGAAGTGTTGTCGGAATACTGCCCTGTGGCCATCGTGAAAGTCGGCAAGGAGGGTTCCTACATCAAGATGAACGGCAAAGTCACGCAGGTGGGTGTGATTCCGGTGAAAGCCGTGGACAGCACCGGCGCAGGAGACATATACGCCTCTGGCTTCTTGTATGGCTTGATGAACGACTACACCCCTGAGAAAGCGGGCGAGCTGGCCGCCTACTTGGCCGGAAGAGTCATCGAGCACATCGGCGCCAAGCTTCCTGATGAGGTTTGGAATGAGGTGAAGGCAAAGTTTTTTGCGTAAGCTTCTACAATCGCGATAGTTGGTCTCGACTGCTTTCGGGCTTATTAAAATGCAGTGTTGGAGGTTCCGCGCGACATGTCGCGCGGAATGGTAGTGGGTTGGTGGATAATGATGGGCGTTTCGCGGCGGGCAAACATTATGCTTCGGTGCACGCGACTCCCGCGCCGCGATTGGCCATGCGCTGCATCGCCGGTACCTCACACTGCCGTGTGAGGCTACCAATGGGAGGTCTCTCTTCAGGACTCAGCTCTTGCAGCAGGTCTGTGGCTATGATGCCGTATGCCTCGGAGAGGCCGCCCGATGCGCAACCCTGCACTCCCGTGCAGGGTGTGAGCGATAACCAGGGGTGTCAACCCCTGGGTGCGGGATGGTCTGTGCGTTGGGTCGCGGTGCGCGACACACATGCGCCGAGGCACTGAACCAACCCGCCGCGAAATACCACAAACGCACCGCTGAGCCCTCACCATTCCGCCAGCTTTGCTGGCGGAACCTCCACCATTAACCCACTCATCCCAAAAGGGCGCAGCCCCACGGCCACGCCCCTTGACTGTTCACAAATTGTCTCGTCCTAAAATAGCGTTACAACAAAAAGAGTAACGATGCCGTATGAAAAAATGCGTACTTTTGCAGCGGAAACATAAACATACATACATTATGAAACCTGAAAAATACAAAATTAAAGAGCAATTAGAATTTACAGCGGAAGAGCCAGTTGCAACATATACAATTGCACATTCTGATGAGAGTGCTGCAAGCATTGGTAATGGCATGATTTCATCTGGTACAGATACAATGTCTGTGGATGAATTCATCGGCAAAATCAGGACTGCTCTTGACCGACGCTATGAAAAGGTTCTCTGGTGATGTTAGACCGTGTGTTGTTTAGCAAAATGGTGGTGGATTAAGCCGTCAGCGTCAGCGCCTCGACTTCCGGGTGCGCCTTGTTCAGCCATAGGACAGAGGCCAGGTCGCGCGTGACATCGCCCGTGCCCAAGTCGCAGTCGTTGGTGAACCTCACGGGCAGGGCGTGCGCCAAGAAGCCAAACTTTTCATAATATCTCCGCAAATCCTCATTCTCCGGGATCAGCACCACGGCGTCCATGGCGCACGCCCGCGCATACCCTATCGCCTCGCGTATCACCTCGCCCGCTAACCCCTGCCGGCGGTACGCCTCCTCCGTCGCAATGCCATACAAATAGCCAACCCGCCCCACTTCGCACGCGCACGGGATGAGCAGACAAACAGCAATCACACGCCCGTCCACTTTGCGCGTGAATATATGGCGGCTGTCATAGTATCGCGACAAACAGGTATGTACAAACTCCATTTCGTCATGGAAACATGCCTGCCACAACCGCACAATGCCGCGCAAATCATCGTCGGCCAGCCGGGCGGTGCGCTTCTCCACCAATTGCAACGGCTGGTATGACAGCTTCGACTGCCGCAAACCGGGCAAACCCAAATCCTCCTCCCGGTTGATATGGGTATATTGTGTCGGCAAATGCTGCGCAAACTGCTGGCTGATCATCGGGAAAACGCCCTCATATTGCGCGTCAGCCTTCTCCACATGAATATCGAAGGTATGGCTGTTGATGGGCGACCCTAGCGTAAACGCCACGAGATTCTCCTCCACAAACAACGCTCCGCCAAACAACCCGAATTCCTCAAAATGGTCCAAAAAACGACGAATGGCTATTTCTTCCATATTCAAATGCGTTGCGTCGCCCGTGTAATGCTCACGCCATTGGCGCAGCAGTTGCAGACACGCATCGAAATGTTTGGGCATAAGCGGCTCGTAATGATATGAATACAGCGACTTGAACTTGTTGACATGATTGCGCTTGGCGGCCAATTTCCGCCCGCTGAAAGTCTGAAAGGCACGAGTTTCATACAGATAATCCGCTCTGAAACGGAGATTGTCGTACAGAAAACCATCGGGATAAAGTTGCTCAAGCGTTTGCTGCTCTTTTTCAGAAAGTTGCAACAAGATATATCCGTCTTCTCCTGCATCTTTGCCAATCTGCTCGAGAATTTGCGGCAGGGATGAGGTGTGGATGTTAGGATAAATCATGTATTTAGGCAAACTGTGACTTGCAGCGGACTGTGAACGAATTATCAGCCGGTCGGCGCACGCGGCCCACTGGTTGCCATAATACTCCCGCCAGCAGAAGAGATTGGCGAAGACATGATCGCACACGCGCCCGCAGTCCTGCAAGTGCTGCCGGAACACGGCCTGATCTTCAATTTGTATGGGGCGAAAAGTGAGACTCATGTGCACAAACGGAGTTTTTCGTATTTTTGTCGCCAAAATATGACGAATAAATGGCAATAAAAAAGGGGCACTTTCATGCCCCTTGACGGAGCCACTTGTGAGACTTGAACTCGCGACCTACGCATTACGAATGCGTCGCTCTACCAACTGAGCTAAAGTGGCTTTTTTGAGGCCGCAAAAATAGAAAAAAAATTGAAACATAACCCTTTTAAGAAATGAAAAAATTATTCTTCACCCTTTTCACCCTCTTTTTTTGCTTGGGAATAACATTTGCACAGCATTTTGATCAATATTTTGAAAACAAGAACCTGCGGGTGAACTATCTTCACATCGGCAATTTAACGCAGGAGGCGTTGAAAATCGACCATTTCACGGCCGGTGGCACTTGGAACGGCACGCGCCAGTTCCTGATTGAGCCCGACATGTACGGCGACATTGTGGTGGAGCTGTTCGACTCCGTGTCCAACAAACTGCTCTACAGCCGCAGCTACTCATGCCTGTTTACCGAGTACCGCACCACCGAAAGGGGCGAAACCGAAATTGCTTCCATGGAGGAGTCGGTGAACGTGCCATTCCCCAAGAACACCGTAAAACTGAAATTCACTTCTTACGACCGCAAACGTGTGGGAACCGTGCTTTCTGAAAGCTATTTTAATCCGAAAACGACCCCGACAAAGCCGCTGGTGAAAAATTATCCTACGATGAATCTGCACATCGGCAACACGCCCGACAAGGCCATCGACATTCTTTTCATCCCCGACGGTTATGCCAAAAGCGACGCCAAACTGCTGAAGAAAGACATGAAACGCTTCGCCTCCTACGTGATGAACTGCTCACCCTATAAGGAGATGAAGAAGAAGGTGAACATCCGTGCTATCAAAGGATATTCGGAAGATTCGGGTATTACGCAACCGCAGAATAATATCTTCAAGAAAACACTTGTGAACACTGCATACAACGCCTTGGATTTGGACCGCTATCTGATGTGTCTGGGTGTTTGGCATTTGTATGATGTAGCTGATGACGCACCTTTTGATGCCATTGTAATTATCTGTAACAGTGAAAAATACGGTGGCGGAGGCATTTACAATTTCTACTGCACGGTTTACAACCACGGTCAATATCCTGACTATGTGATTGTGCACGAAATGGGGCACCTCATCGGCGGTCTAGCAGACGAATATTACACTTCAGAAGTGTCTGTGCAAGACTTCTATCCTGCCGGTATAGAACCTGTGGAACCCAACCTTACTACGTTGGTGGATTTCGATTCGAAATGGAAGAATATGTTGGATGAAAACACGCCGATTCCCACGCCCGTCACGGGCAAGGGAACCCCGGAATATGACCAATTGGGCGTGTACGAAGGCGGCGGCTACGTTGCAAAAGGTGTCTATCGTCCTGCACAACATTGCACCATGCACCAGATCCGGTACAATGATTTTTGTCCGGTGTGCAAGAAAACATTGGAAGAGGTGATTGATTATTACGCGCGGTAATACGTGGTTGGGGCGAATAATCACTCGCCCCTACATATCATTACGCATTCTTAATTTTGTACATATCCAGCACGTTCTGCATGAGCATGGCGATGGTCATGGGGCCTACGCCGCCAGGCACGGGCGTGGCCGCGCTCAATCGTTTCTCCAGCGCCTCACGCGTGCGCGGGCTATACACATCACCCTCCAAACCTTCGTCGGTGCGGTTGATGGCCACATCTATCAGGATGGCCCCCTCTTTGAAATCTTCGGGCTTCAGCAGGTTAGGATGACCAGCAGCGGTGATAATGATGTCGCCAATGCGCGTGATGTCTGACAAATGCTGCGTGTGGGAATGGCAAAGCGTAACGGTAGCATTCTGGCGGATGAGCAACTGGGCCGTGGGTTCGCCTACCAGCTGACTGCGCCCGATGACCACCGCGTGCTTGCCGGCAACCTCAATGTTGTTGGTCTCCAGCAACGAGATAATGCCTTTCGGCGTGCAGGGCATCACGTAGGGTTCGCCTAAGTGCAACAAACCTACGTTCATGAGGTGCAGACCGTCTGCATCTTTTTTATAATCAATGAAATCCAGAATCTTGGCACTGTCAAAATGATCTGGCAACGGCAGTTGTATCAAGATGGCATCAACGGTACGATCATTGTTCAATCGGTCGATGAGATCCAGAATCTCCCTTTCAGAAGTGGTAGCGGGCAACAGATAAGTGTCGCAATCCATACCCAACGATTTGCAGGTTTTCTCCTTGCTGCGCACGTAGGAAAGACTGTCAGACCGATTGCCCACAAGAAGAATGGCCAGCTTGGGCACGCGAAAGCCGATGGCCTTAATCATTTCAACCTCTTTGGTGATTTGGTCTTTAATCTGCTGGGCACATGCCTTACCGTCAATGATTTTCATAAATGCGAGCTAATGGTTAACAATCCTTGCGTTAAACGGCCGCAAAAGTATAAAAAATTTGTGAGCAATCTCCATTTATTATCAGTGCGCCTCAAACCAACTGGTGCCTTCATTGATATCTACATCCAACGGCACCGACAACTGCATAGCGCCACTCATGTGCTTCACTACCAGCGGTTTTAGCACTTCAAGTTCGTCTTTCCGTGCATCAAACACCAACTCATCATGCACTTGCAAAATCATCTTGCTCCGGAGGTTCAGTTCCCGTATTTCGCGGTGTATGTTGATCATCGCAATCTTGATGAGGTCGGCGGCGGTACCCTGTATGGGCGCGTTGATGGCGTTTCGTTCGGCAGCCTTGCGCAACACGCCATTTTGTGCGTTGATGTCTCGGATATAGCGGCGGCGACCTAACAAAGTCTCCACATACAAGTTTTTACGGGCAAACTCCAGCGTATCACTCAAATAATCCGATATTTTCGGGAAACTTTTGAAATAATCCTCTATAAGCTGACGCGCTTCGCCTTGCGGGATCTGCAAGCGGTCAGCGAGCCCGAACGCGGAAATGCCGTACAAGATGCCGAAGTTCACCGTCTTGGCCGAGCGTCGCATATCCTTGGTAACCTCATCCTGCGGAACGCCGAAGATGTGTGCGGCCATAGACGCGTGGATGTCCTCATTCTTGCGGAAAGTCTCAATCATGCGCTCGTCGCCACACACGTGCGCCACGATGCGCAACTCTATCTGCGAGTAGTCAGCAGCCAGCATTACATGCTCATCATCGGAGGCCACAAACGCCTTGCGGATGTCGCGGCCTCGCTCCGTACGTACCGGAATATTCTGCAAGTTGGGGTTCACGGAACTCAACCGGCCTGTAGAGGTGATGGTTTGCGTGAAAGTGGTATGAATTCGTCCTGTCTTCGGATTGATTAACTGCGGCAACGCATCGATGTAGGTGGATTTCAATTTGGAAAGTTTGCGCCATTCCAGAATCAGCGGCACAATGGGATGCTTGTGCGCCAGTTTCAGCAACACCTCCTCGCCCGTCTGGTATTGTTTGCTTTTGGTCAATTTGGCATTCTCAATAATCCGCAGCCGCTCGAAAAGAACTTCTCCTAGCTGCTTAGGCGAACCTATGTTGAACTGCACGCCGGCATAGTCGTAAATCTGGTTTTCCAACTCCTGCAATTCCGCTTTCATTGTCTCCGAATTCTTCTGCAAGGTGGGCACATCCACGTGCACACCCGCACGTTCCATGTCGGCCAACACTGGCACTAACGGCATCTCCACCGTGTCAAACAGTTTTTGCAACTGATTATCAATCAATTCTTTCTGCAAAATAGGATACAACTTCACATACGCACTCACGCGCTCAATGGCTGAATCTTGCAGTGCTGTTGTAGAGGATTTCAAAGTATAGTTGAGATAAGCGAGACAGATTCTATCCAATCCATGCTGGTTTTCCGGCTGGATGAGATAATGTGCAATTTGCAAGTCGAAAATCTTGGCCGTCGGTTCCACCTTGAAGGCCTTCAAATACTTGTAGGTCGGCTTGCTTTCGTAAGTTACCACCGTGTGCTCACCTGTGAAAATCCATTGTATAAGCTGCTGATAATGACGGTGTTCGCTCTCGACAAAATGATAATAACAGGTTTTATCATCTAATGCAAAGGCGAAACCGGCTATTTTCTCATCTTGCAAGATCCAGTCAAAGTAACAGGGGTCAGTAGTCAGGGGACAGGAGTCAGGGGACAGTAGTTGGTCGAGGGATTCTATTTGGACAATGTTGGGAAGAAGAATATTTTCCTCTTGGAAGAGGTCGGTTTGTGCTTCGGCGGTCGGCTCCATGCCCTGATGGAACAAGTCCATCTCTGGCGCAGACTGCTGCTGTTTCAGCGACAAGTCCGTGAAGATGCGCTGCGACAATGCCTTGAATTCCAGCTCGTTGAAGATGGCGCGCAGCTTGTCGGGATCGGGACCCTTATAGGCCATCTCCTCAAAATCGCACTCAATGGGCACATCAATCATGATGGTGGCCAACTGCTTCGACATCAATGCTTGCTCTTTGTACTCCAACAGCAAATTGCGCGTTTTCTCGTTGTCCTTGTCCAGATTGCAGGCGTACATATTCTCGATGGAGCCGTAGTTGGCCAACAGCTTCTGCGCACGCACCTGTCCGATAGAAGGCACGCCCGGAATGTTGTCGGACGAATCGCCCCACAACCCCAGCATATCTATCAGCTGCTCAGGATTTTGTATCTTGTACTTCTCACAGATTTCCTCGGGCCCCAATATCTCCGCCGGCTGCCCGAACTTGCCCGGCCGGTACATCTTGATATTCGGAGAAACCAGCTGACCATAATCCTTGTCCGAGGTCATCATATACACATCAAACCCCTCTATTTCAGCATGTTTTGCCAAGGTACCCACAATATCGTCAGCCTCGTAACCGTCCATAGCCACCATTGTTACGCGAAAAGCGTCCAAAATGCGCTGGATATAAGGCACCGAATTGATGATGTCATCGGGCGTGGCCTCACGGTTGGCTTTGTATTCCTCAAAATCCGCATGGCGGAATGTAGGTGCTCCCGTGTCAAATGCGACGGCAATGTGTGTGGGCTTCTCGTTCTTGATGATCTCATAGAACATGTTCGTGAATCCCAAAATGGCCGACGTGTTCAGCCCCTTAGAGGTAAAGCGCGGGCTCTTTATCATCGCATAATAGGCTCTGAAAATCAAGCCCATCGCGTCTATTAGGAATAATTTTGGTTTTGCAATTACCATTATAAATTCTCAATTTTGATTTCTCAATTTCCATATTACTACCCTGGCCTTCGGCCACCTGTTGCAGGCAAGCCTGCTTTTCCTCTTCGTTCGGCAGAGAAAAAATAAGTTTTTCCTCTGCACTCGCTCATTCGTCAAATCTAAAACAGAAGGGGATTATTTTCAATTCTCAATTCCCTATATCTCCGGGGAGAGCATTTGCGAATAATCGCGAGGGCCGAAGATGGCGCTGCCCACGCGAATCATCGTGCTCCCCTCCTCTATCGCAATCGGATAGTCATCGGTCATGCCCATGGAGATTTCCTTAAAGTCTGGATTGTTTTGGAAGTATTTCTCTTTCAAAGTGTTAAAGATATTATGAAGATTCTGGAACTCGCGACGCACCTGATCCATGTTCTCCGTGAAGGTGGCCATGCCCATCACGCCGCAAATCTTCACATGATGCAGGTTTTGGAAAACCTCGCCTTGCAACATCGTTTCGCATTCGCCCAACGTAAACCCGAACTTGGTATCCTCTTTGGCAATGTGGAACTGGAGCAAACAGGGTATCACTCGGTCGTTTTTAACAGCCTGTTTGTCAATCTCTTGAAGCAACACTTCGCTATCGATGCTGTGAATCAATGTGACAAACGGGGCGATGTATTTGACCTTGTTGGTCTGCAGGTGCCCGATGAAATGCCACTGGATATCCTTGGGTAGCACCTCATGTTTGGCCTTCATCTCCTGCGCTTTGTTCTCACCAAATGCACGATGTCCCTCATCGTACAGCATCTGGATGTCCGTTGCCGGTTTGAATTTGGAAACGGCAATCAATTGCACATTACCTGGAATGGTATTTTTGATTTGATGATATTTTTCGATATTCATATCGTTATTTTTATTGGTTGTAGAGACGTGCCATGGCGCGTCTCTACGATAAATCAATTGATTTCATCACGCAATCCCACAGGTGTTCAGCGGTCTGGTCCCAGCTGAATTTGGTGCGTTGTTCGCGTCCTTTGGCAATCAAATCCTGCCGCAGGGTTTCATTGGTGGCAATTTGGACCATGGCACCGGCAATTTCATCCACCGAATAAGGATTTACCAACAGGGCAGCGTTGCCAGCCACCTCTGGCATAGAAGTTACGTTGGAGGTAATAACGGCTGTCTCCGCGTTGAAAGCCTCCACAATGGGGATGCCGAAGCCCTCGAAGAGCGTGGCATAGACCAGCGCGAGCGACGAGGCCATCACTTGCGCCAGCTCTGGCGCGGAGAGACGGCCCACAAAGCGGACATCCTGGGCAAAGGTCATGCTCCGGAGCACCTCATCCAGCTCATCCTGCTTGCCCGCGCGCGCACCCACGACCACAAATCGGGTATCAGCGCCCGTCTGTTTCTTATACTGCTCAAAAGCCCGCAGAATGTTGGCCAAATTCTTTCTCTTGTGGATGGCACTGACAAACAGAAAATAGGAATGGCCTTCTGCATATTGTTGTTTTACAGTCTTTTGCTGCTCCTTTGGCAACGGACGATAAACCTCATTGCTGCCATTATAGACCACATCAATCTTATCTTCAGGAATCCCATAGAAACGTTGTAGGTCTTGCTTGGAAAATTCGGAAACAGTGGCAATGCGCGCTGCCTTACGGGCATATTTCGGGAAGAAACGGGTATAGTAGTTCTGATATTTGGATTTCAGAAAATCTTTCCTGTGCTCGAAGTTAAGGTCGTGAATGACATCCACTTGCGGCACGTTGGTGCGCAGAGAGAGCCATCCGTCGGTGGACAGGAACAGGTCGGGCTTGATCTTGCGCAGCACGCGGGGGATGGAAAACTCGAAATAGATGTACCAAAGGTACGGATGGCGCGCGGGGGGAAATATCTCCACAGGTATCACATTCTCCGCAAAAATAAACTGCGGATCATGTTTGCGGTCAAATATAAAATAAAACGTATGTTCCGGATGTTGCAGAACGATACGTTTTAAACTCTCGTAAGTAAACCAGCCTATCCCCTCCAGCTTGTCTTTCAGCAGCAATCTTGTATTAACAGCTATTTTCATGCGTTTTGACTGGTCTATCGATAAAAAAGTGACCCCGGCGGGATTCAAACCCACGACTTTCAGAACCGGAATCTGACGTTCTATTCAGCTGAACTACGGGGCCCAAAAGGATTGCAAAAGTACAAAATATTTCCTATTGTAGCAAGATATTTGTTTTCAAAGGCTTTCATGATTTGTTCCGCGGATCGCACGTATCACAAGGATATTTTTCCGTGCAGATCCGTGTAATTCGCGGAAATATATCAGTGTTCCCAGCGAACCTCGTTTTTAAGAACGGTAGGCGGGGTTCCTCCGACAACTTGGTTTTCACCAGTTAATCTCGTTCTCAACATTGTACCAGCAGCAATTACTGTGTTATTGGGCACTGTTGCCCCCTTCAACAACGCGCATTTACAGCCAATCCACACATGATTGCCCACCACAATAGGTTTGTCCTCGTTTATGCGTTTGCCCTCATTGTCAAACAACGGATGTTCATCCGTGTCCATCACAAGGATATCCCAACTTAAAAGACAGTCTTTGCCAAAAGTGATCTCATTTGCGCAAACAATAGTGCTTTCTGCCGTCATATTGAACTCCTCTCCAAGCGTCAGTTTTCCGCGCACAGAGATTTTTGAACCGTGTCCGATACTGGCCTTCCCGACAAATTCTACAGCTCCGCTTACTTGCCAAATACTACGGGAACGCTTACGATCGTAATGTCCCACATCTCCGAATCCGATTTTCACCATGGCAGGGTAAATGTCTGCAGGAAGAATCACCTTGCCACCCAATTCGCGCAAATAAGTGCGGCGCGACACAAAAACTGGCAATTTCAACGCCGTTTTTAGCGGAAAGTAATGCAAATTGAAGCGCACCGTCTTTGGAAGAGAACAAAGGATGTCAAAAAAATCGGAAAAGGTCATAATAATCAAAAGTTGAGTTTAAAATAAGATAGGGCCGTTGCGCACAACGACCCTATTCTGTTAGTGATAAATCCCGTGGTTATACGATTATTTGTTAACCTGGAATTTCTTGTCGCCGCTGACGAAGAAGTTGACAATCTGATTGGCGGCGGCCAAACCAGCATTGATGTTAGCTTCGGCGGTTTCGGCACCCTGTTTTTTCGGGGTGGCGAAGAAGCGCTTCTCAAACTTGCTGAATTCTTCCATTGCATCGGGAGCAATGTCAGTGCAGTATTTGAGGTCTTCGCGCTCTGCCATCAAAGCGATCAGTTCTTCCTCGTTGATAACCTCCTTGCGGGCAGTGTTGATCACACAGCCACCTTTCGGCATCAAGCCAACCAAAGCCTTGTTGATGGACTTCTTGGTCTGATCGTTGGCCGGGATGTGCAGGGAAATGTAGTGGCAGTTCTTGTAGAGATCTTCCAAAGAGTCAGGAACGATCACGCCTTCGGCTTCCATCTTCTCCTTCGGGATGAACGGATCGAAAGCCCAGACTTCCATACCCATGGCGCGAGCCTTCTCAGCCACGAGGCGACCTACGTTGCCGTAAGCCTGAATACCAACTCTCTTGCCTTTCAGCTCAGAACCGGTACCGGGTTTGAAGGTGTTGCGGGCCATGTAGATCATCATACCGAGGGCGAGTTCAGCCACGGCGTTGGAGTTCTGGCCAGGGGTGTTCATTGCCACAATGTTGTTGGCGGTGCAAGCAGCCAAGTCCAAATTGTCGAAGCCAGCGCCTGCGCGGACCACGATTTTCAGGTTTTTGGCAGCATCCACCACTTGGGCCGTCACTTTGTCGGAACGGACAATCAAAGCATCCACATCTGCCACGGCAGCGTAGAGTTCTTCTGCGGTCTCATATTTTTCCAACAATGCCAATTCATATCCAGCCTTTTCCACGATAGCGCGAATGCCATCAACGGCTGCCTTTGCAAAAGGTTTTTGGGTTGCAACTAAAACTTTCATCTCTTTCGTTTTTATTTGTTAGCTTTTTCGAAATCTTGCATACAAGAAACGAGTGCTTCTACATCTTCCACGGTGCAAGCGTTGTAGAGGGAAGCGCGGAAGCCGCCCACGGAGCGGTGACCTTTGATACCCACCATACCACGCTCTTTGGCGAAGGCCATGAAAGCATCCTGTTTGTCTTCGTAACCCGGAGCCATCACCCAGCAGTGGTTCATGATGGAACGGTCAGCCTTGTCAGCCACAGTACCAACGAACATGCTATTGCGGTCGATTTCTTCGTACAGCAAGTTGGATTTCTTCATATTGATCTTGTTCATCTCAGACACACCGCCGATGGTGTTCTTCAGCCAAGTGAGGGTTTCGTGCATCACGAAAATAGGCAGTACTGGAGGCGTGTTGAACATGGAAATGTTCTTGGCTTCCTCTGCAGCGTGCGTGCGGTAGTCAACCATCGTAGGCAGCGGGTTCATATAAGCACGGTCACCAATGTTGCCCAGGATGTCCTTGCGAACGATGACGAAGGTAACGCCGGCAGGACCCACGTTCTTCTGAGCACCACCGTAAATAAGACCGTATTTGGTCACATCCACCGGGCGGCTCATGATGTCGGAAGACATATCAGCCACGAGCATCACATTGTTGCACTCTTCTGCGGTGAAGTCCTTGCGGATTTCCGTACCGTAGATGGTGTTGTTGGTTGTGATGTGGAAATAGTCAGCATCAGCGGGAACAGTCCAGCCTTTCGGAATATAGTTATAGGTTTTGTCTTCAGAAGAGGCGACGATTTCCACCTTACCGAAGTTCTTGGCTTCTTTGGCAGATTTCTTTGCCCAAACGCCAGTCTGCAGGTAAGCAGCTTTCGTTTTCAAAAGGTTAGCGGGCACGGTGAAGAACTGTGTGCTGGCACCACCGCCGAGGAAAAGAACCTCATAATTGTCGGGGATGTTGAGCAAGTCGCGCCACAGTTGGCGGGTCTCAGCCATGATACGCTCCCAACCCGGAGTACGGTGGGAAATTTCCATCAGACCGATACCGGTGTTGTCAAAATTGCGGATAGCGTTGATGGTGGATTCAATAGCTTCTTTCGGGAGGACGCAAGGTCCGGCATTAAAATTATGTACTTCTTTCATAACTTATTGATTGTGTTTATGTTATTGTTTATATATTCTCTTTTTGAAAACCGTGGCAAAGATACAAAATATATTTGTCAATATCACCCCTTCAAAACAGGGAAAATTTTTGAAAAACAAAAAGTTAAAGGTGTTTCCAGAACAGGCGTAAAAAAGGTGAGAACAGATAACAAAAAAGACATTCTTGCGAATGTCTTTTCTTGTACCGAAGGCCGGGATCGAACCGGCACGAGTGTTACCTCATTGGTTTTTGAGACCAACGCGTCTACCTATTCCGCCACTTCGGCTCAAATCGGCGGCAAAAATACACTTTTTTTGCTTTGCTCCGATTTTTTCTTACTCTTTTTATTGAAACGCACGGCCGTGCGTCTTTATCGCTATTTACTAATCCACCCTTGGATGGTCTCCAGCGTAGCAGCGGGGACATCCAATTTCAGCTTCTTGCGCATACCGCCAAGGTCGTTCAACAGCTTATTTGGATTGGCCTGCTTGAGTTGGTCAACAGTGAGAATGTTGAGCTTTTTCAATGCGGGTATCCATGCGGCATCCATGCCCAAAGCGATGAAATCCTCGTCTTTACTGACCTCTTGTTTCTTCTCCGGACGCATCTGCGGGAAGAAGAGCACATCCTGGATGGAAGGCGAGTTGGTCATAATCATAGCCAGACGGTCGATACCGATGCCCAGACCGGCTGTCGGCGGCATACCTATTTCCAAAGAGCGCAGGAAGTCTTCATCCAGCACCATAGACTCCGTATCGCCGCGCTTGCCGAGCTCCAGCTGATCCTCAAAACGCTTGCGCTGGTCAATCGGATCATTCAACTCGGAGTATGCATTGCAAATCTCCTTGCCGTTGCACATCGCCTCGAAACGCTCGGTAAGGCCAGGTTTGGAGCGGTGCTTCTTAGTAAGCGGCGACATCTCAATAGGATAGTCGTAAATGAAGGTCGGCTGGATGAGTTTAGACTCGCAAGTTTCACCGAAAATCTCGTCAATCAGCTTGCCCTTGCCCATGGTGCTATCCACTTCCACACCTTGCGACTGTGCGAACTTAGCCAATTGCTCCTCGTCCATTTCGGAAATATCCGTGCCGGTAAAATGCTCAATGGCCTCGAACATGGTGTAGCGCTTCCACGGGCGTTTGAAATCGATGATGTTCTCCCCCACTTGCACTTTAGTGTCGCCATGCAACGCCAACGCGATTCTCTCCACCATCTCCTCCACCGTATTCATCATCCATTCATAATCCTTATACGGCACATAGAGTTCCATTTGGGTGAACTCCGGATTGTGGAAACGGTCCATACCTTCGTTGCGGAAATCTTTGGAGAACTCATACACGCCGTTGAAACCACCCACTATCAATTTTTTCAAATACAACTCATCGGCGATACGCAGGTAAAGCGTCATATCCAATGTATTATGATGGGTTTTGAACGGACGGGCAGCGGCACCGCCATAGAGCGGTTGCAGAATCGGTGTTTCCACCTCCAAATAACCCTTTTCATTCAAATAGTTACGCATAGTGTTCACAAGCAGGGTGCGCTTGATGAACGTATCCTTAATGTGCGGATTCACGATAAGGTCGATGTAACGCTGGCGATAGCGCTGTTCAGGATTCTGGAAAGCATCATATACCACGCCATCCTTCTCCTTCACGATAGGCAACGGACACACTGACTTGCAAAGGATGGTAAATTCCTTCACATGGATGCTGATTTCACCCGTTTGGGTAACGAACACGAAACCTTTTACGCCGATGATATCGCCAATGTCCAACTTTTTGAACACACTGTTGTACATGGTTTTGTCCTCCCCGGGACAAATCTCGTCACGTTTGGCATAGACTTGGATTTTGCCCACGGCATCCTGAATCACGTAAAACGAAACGGCACCCATAATGCGCTGGCTCATAATACGTCCGGCTATGCTCACCTCCTGGAAAAGAGAGTTGTCTTTTGGAAATTTTTCTAGAATTTCTGCGGTAGTGGCATTCACTTCATATTCAGCGGCAGGATAAGGATCAATGCCGAGGTTAAGCAAGTCTTCTAATTTCTTTCTGCGGATGATTTCTTGTTCGGATAATTCTGGCATAACTATTTGTGTTTAGGGTTGCAAAAGTACAAAAAAAGCAGGAGTGTTTGGATTTTCGAGGCACAAAAAAAAGAGACCGGAATTCCGGTCTCTTTTCTATAGGAATCCGAATGTGTGGATTATCTAACCACAACTTTCGTGGTGTGATTGTTAACCTTCAGCATGTAAACGCCAGCCTTCATGTTGGAAACATTGATCTTGGTGGTGTTCACGAATTGCTCGCTGTAAACCTTTTGGCCAACCAGGTTGAACATTTCAACGAGAGTTCTCTCATTGGTGGGGTTGTTCACTGTAATTTCAGTGGTGGCAGGGTTAGGATAAATGGTAACATTGTTCTTGTCCATTTCTTCCACATTCACGATAGCGCAATCGTTGCAGGTGACGTGCATGCCAATATAGGTATGATATCTTTGACGAATCCAGAAAATATCAGGCATAGCCGTAACATACCAAGGATGTGTAGGATCAATAGTCCAATCACTTGCGCTGTAGTTCATGTTTAAGTCGTTTTTAGGAAGATCTCCACCATTTTCATATTCACCACGAGGATCTTTATGTGCGTAGCAAATAAACTCACGACAGTCTTCACCAATAGTAGTATGACCAGTGGTACCAGGAATGAAAGTGTAGAACACTGCTAATCTTTTGCAGCTGATATTGGACATTCCTTCAGGTGTGGCAATCACTTTGTCTTGCCAATAAACAGAAGTGTCGGATTGATGCAACAGGAAAGTTTGTTCGAAAATTTGAACGTTGGCATCCAAGTTGTCAGAACCACCCCATGCAGTATTGGACATAGTCGGCATGCAGGTAGTAGGATCCATAGGCAACCAAAGGACACCACCACGCCAAAGAGTATCAAGAGTGGCTTCATCTATCTTTAAATAATTATGAACACCCTCATTGTCAAGGTTGATGAGGTACATAATCTTCAATGTATCTACAATATCGGCAGGAACAATATGATTTTCGTCGCCGTCAGAATAACCATAGACAATCTCAATAGAGTCGATGGAATAATTGTCGGTAGCCCACAAAGCGGGAACATTGGAGTAAGTGGAACCATAGTAGAAAGACTCCCAGCAAGAGTGTGTCCAGTCTGTCACATGACCTGTTGACAGGAACTGAGCAGGTGACGGTGTACCACCATCCCAGTTAACATAAGCATTGGTGTCTTTACACATGTAATAACCAGCAGCTTCCAAACCATCAGGCAACTGCATCATGTTGCTAAGACCTTCACTGTATTCAAACCAGAAAGAAGAAGCAGCATTTTTGTCCTGATTGTTCGTAGTTTTCTTCACGAATTTGGAAGGAAATTTGTGAGAAGCAGTTTTCATTGTAACATTGCCAACATTATCATGCTGAGCAAATGCTGCCATGACAATCACCATGGCCATTAAAAATGTAAATACTTTTTTCATTTGTTTAAGATTTAATTTATACTAAAGTTTCTTTGCTTCTAATTTAAGAGCCTGCAAATATACATTTTTTTTATTATGCGGCCAAATTTCGGAAAAAATTATGTTTTATTAAGACTCTTCCGAAAAATTGTCAATTTCTTCCCGCAGGTTCTCGATGATGAAATTCTGGCGCTCGATGGAGTTGTTTCCCATATAGTACTCTATAATAGCATCAATGTTGGCTTTCGGGTCCAAAACTACCGGTTCCAGACGTATGGCTTTTCCAATAAATCCTTGGAATTCCTTCGGGGAAATTTCACCCAAACCTTTAAATCGTGTAATTTCCGGCTTGCCGCCCAACGACTTGATGGCTGCAAGTTTTTCCTCTTCCGAATAGCAATAATGCGTTTTTTGTTTGTTGCGCACGCGGAAAAGCGGCGTTTGCAGCACATACACATGCCCGGAACGCACCACATCGGGGAACAACTGCAGGAAAAAGGCCAGCAACAGCAAACGGATGTGCATGCCGTCCACATCGGCATCGGTGGCAATTACAATATTATTGTATCGCAAACCTTCCAAACCATCTTCCAGATTCAATGCGGCCAGCAACAAGGCTAATTCTTTATTTTCGTAAATAGCACTCTTCTTCTTGATAATGTTTGCTGGTTTTCCCATCAGGCTGAACACTGCCTGCGTATTGGCGTCGCGCGACTGCGTGATGGAACCGGAAGCGGAAATACCCTCCGTGATGAAGATGGTGGTCTCCAACCCGCGAGGATCGTTGGTGTTGAAATGGTAGCGGCAATCGCGCAATTTGCTGTTGTTCAGACTCACTTTCTTTTGGAGTTCCTTTGACTGCTTTTTCAGATTGGCAATCGCGGTACGCTCTTTTTCGGCTTCCTGAATCTTTTTCAAGATAATGTCCGCCACCTCTTGGTGTTTGTGCAGATAGTTGTCCAACAACCGGCCAATCATCTCGTTCACATAGTACCGGACGGTCTGGCCGCCGGGCTCCATGTAGTCGGAACCCAATTTGGTCTTAGTCTGCGAGTCGAATAGCGGATCCTTGATTTTCACCGACATGGTGGCGCACACGGAGTTGCGCACATCGCTGGGCTCGAAGTTCTTCTTGTAGAAATCGCGGAAGGTTTTCACGATGGCCTCGCGCATGGCCTGTTGGTGCGTGCCCCCGTGGATAGTGTACTGGCTGTTCACGAAAGTGTAGTAATCCTCACCATATTTGCGGGTGGTGTGCACCATGGCGAACTCAAAATTCTCATCGGTTAGATAAATCGGCTCATACAGGCGGTCGCTGCCGGTCTCCTTGTTCAGCAAATCCAGCAAACCGTTTTTGGAATAGAACTTCTGGCCGTTGAAGTTGATGGTAAGCCCGCGGTTCAGATAAACATAGTTCCACAGCAGGTTTTCGATGTATTCAGTGTACCAATCGAAGTTGACGAAAATGGTGTCGTCGGGCAGGAAGGAGGCCATGGTGCCGTTCTTCTCGGTGGTGTCCTCTATCGGGTATTCTTTTATCAGTTTGCCTTTGGAAAATTCCGCTTTCTTGATCTTGCCATCGCGGACGCTTTGTACCAAAAGACTGGTAGAAAGCGCGTTCACGGCTTTCACGCCCACGCCGTTCATACCGATGGAGGCAAAATCGCCTTTGAAGTTGCGGCCAGTGTTCATCTTGGAGTAGCAATCCACCACCTTGTTCAAAGGAATTCCGCGGCCGTAGTCACGCACGGTGACGCGTTTCTCTTTGATAGTCACTTCAATAGCCTTGCCGTAGCCGTTCATGAACTCGTCGATGGCGTTGTCCATCACCTCTTTCAGCAGCACATAAATGCCGTCGTCGTGGGAGGAGCCGTCGCCCACCTTGCCGATGTACATGCCGGGCCGCGTGCGGATATGGTCATCCCAGTTCAGGGTTATAATAGCATCGTCTTTGTATTCTGACATAAATGGTTAGTGGTTTTTTCAATGGGGTGCAAAAATACAAAAAAAACGAACGCAATATTTCTTTGGAGATGCTGTAGAAACGCAATCATTGCGCCTCTACAGGGAAAAAATTATTTGATCTTACAAAATCTGACGGCGAAATTCAGGGAAACGTCGTATCCATGATATGGATATACAGTTGGTACGTTGATATAGAAACCCATTAGCCTCAAAGAAGAGTCATCAAAAACGGGCGGTTTTGCATTAGCCGATTTGAGCAAGGCACAATACCCAGCCCTGAGA
Organism: Bacteroidales bacterium; assembly: GCA_045132055.1. Classification (GTDB taxonomy): domain Bacteria; phylum Bacteroidota; class Bacteroidia; order Bacteroidales; family WCHB1-69; genus F23-D06. The sequence continues at coordinate 90,858 of JBGURP010000055.1, read as the reverse complement.
TCTATCTGAAAAGAAAGTTTTGGCTTTTTCAGAACAAACTCCATTCCAAATAAAGGATATGCCCCAAGTTTCCATAGCGTTGGTCGAAGCATTGAAACGCCTCCCGAAACGCCAGCTCCTACCAGATAATAATAAAGCACTCCGTTTTTCTCTTTAAACTGACGTTGATACAAGAAATTCTGAGAAATATCGTAAACATAAAATACAAAACCCTCAAAAACTGGTTTGTGAAGATAATAGTTAATAAAAAACCTTCCGGAAAAATCCGTCTGAAACACGCAATTCTTCGAGATGCCGTATTTGATAGAAGGGCCTCCACCTAAACCGTCATAATTCAATCCTACACTGAATTTGTAAAAACCTGTGCTGTCGGTCTGCGCCAGCGCCGTGGCAATCAACGCCAGCAGAAACAGCAAGGACAATCCGATTCTTTTGAAGGTGTTCATATTTGAAAGGTTTGATTTTTACTGTTTATGAAAAGGTGACCATAGTTGGTGCAAAATTATAAAAATTTCAACAACACCTTTTTTGGCATGGTGTTTTTCTGCTTGCTGCTGAATATTTTGCATCTATTACAGGCATCCTGTTCCGCGGTGAGTTAGCTTTGTGCTCCGTAGCAAGTGATTCTCGCACCGCGGCAGGTGGTATGGCTTCGCTCACCGCCCCAGACTGCACTGCGTTTAGTCTGGGGTTATTAGAATATGGTCTCTTTGAGACCGTTGTAAAAAAATCGTTTTGGTTCATTAGGAATGTATCCCAAAGGGATACCATCTCAATAACCCCGCACAAGGCCAAAGGCCGCAGTGTGGGGAGGGGATGCGCGCAAGGCTACTCGCGGCGTAGGTCTCGTCTGCACCGAAGCATTGTGCCCTCCCGCCGCGAAAACCACATCCTATCAATATGTAAAATGATAAAATAGAGACGCAATGCATTGCGTCTCTACAGGAATTTCATTACTGTTTCTCAATCCGCACCTTCACCTTCACATCGTCCATCTCCATTTCCACACCGTTCTCCACCTTGTCGGCGATGGTCAGTGATGTGCAGAGGGTTTCGTTGCAGATGTGCTGCTCGAAGGCCTTCAGCGCGGGCGTGATCACCTCGTGGTTCTCCACGGTGATGGCGATCTTGTCCAGCACCTCGAAGTCGTTCTCCTTGCGATAGGTCTGCACCAACTTCACGAACTCGCGGGCGTGACCCTCGTTCTTCAGCTCGTCACTTACCTCGATGTCCAAGGCGACGGTCAGCGCATCAAAGTTGGCCACCACCCAACCGGGGATGTCCTGAGCCTGGATCTCCACATCGTCGGTGGTGATCTCCACAGGCTGACCTTCGATTTCGAAGTTCATGACGCCCTCTTTCTCCAACTGTGCGATTTCGGCCTGCGAGAAACCGGTGATCGTGGCGGCCACCTGCTTCATGATCTTGCCGTACTTCGGTCCTAACTTCTTGAAATCAGGTTTGATACGTTTCACGAACACACCGTCTTCGTTGCTGACGAACACCAGCTCTTTCACGTTGACCTCATGCAGAATCAGATCCTGCACCAACGAAAGCTGCTGTTTGAAATGGTCGTCCAGCACGGGAATCATGATCTTAGCCAGCGGCTGACGCACCTTCAGATTGGTCTTCTTTCTCAAGGAAAGCACCATAGAGGAAATCTGCTGTGCGAGCTGCATACGCTCTTCCAACTCCTTGTCAATCAGTTCCTCATGCACTTCGGGATAATCGGCCAAATGTACAGACTCAAACGGTTCCTTACCAGTGATGGTGTTGAGATCCTGATAGAGCTTGTCCATGAAGAACGGCGCGATCGGCGAAGCGATTTTGGCGATAGTCACCATGCAGGTGTAGAGCGTCTGGTAAGCGGAAATCTTGTCCTCACTGTATTCGCCCTTCCAGAAGCGGCGGCGACAGAGACGCACATACCAGTTGCTGAGGTAAGCGTCCACGAAGTCCTGAATTTCACGGCCCACCTTGGTCGGCTCGTAGTCGATATAGTTCTCCTGACAATGTTTCACCAACGTGTTCAGTTCGGAAAGAATCCAGCGGTCAATCTCAGGACGTTTTGCGAACGGAATCTCCGCCTCTTTGTACGTGAATCCATCGATGTTAGCGTACATAGCGAAGAAGTTGTAGGTGTTGTACAGCGTGCCGAAGAACTTGCGCTGCACCTCGCCGATGCCTGCCTCGTCGAACTTGAGGTTGTCCCACGGAGAGGCGTTAGTAATCATGTACCAGCGCGTGGCGTCCGGACCGTATTTGTGGATGATCTCGAACGGATCCACGGCGTTGCCCAAACGTTTCGACATCTTGTTGCCGTTCTTGTCGAGCACCAAACCGTTGGAAATCACAGACTTGAATGCCACACTGTCGAACAGCATCGTGGCGATGGCGTGCAAGGTGAAGAACCAACCACGGGTCTGATCCACGCCCTCCGCGATGAAGTCGGCGGGGAAGTTCGTCTTGAAAAATTCCTTATTCTCGAACGGGTAGTGTAGCTGGCTGTACGGCATGGAGCCGGAGTCGAACCACACATCGATGAGGTCGCTCTCGCGGTACATCTTCTGACCGCTCGGGGAGACCAGCACGATGGTATCGACATAAGGTTTATGGAGGTCAATGTTGTTGTCGTAGTTTTCCTGCGACATATCATTGACTTTGAAGTTTTTATACGGATTCTCCGTCATGAAACCAGCCTTGATAGACTTATCGATTTCGGCCATCAACTGCTCGATGGAGCCGATGCAAATCTGCTCTTTCTTGTCCTCGGTGGTCCAGATGGGAAGCGGCACGCCCCAGAAACGGGAGCGGGAGAGGTTCCAATCGACGAGGTTTTCGAGCCAGTTGCCGAAACGGCCGGAACCGGTGGCGGCAGGTTTCCACTTGATGGTCTTGTTCAGCTCCATCATGCGCTCTCTGTACGCGGTCGTCTTGATGAACCAAGAGTCGAGCGGATAGTAGAGCACGGGCTTGTCGGTACGCCAGCAGTGCGGGTAGTTGTGAGTGTGCTTTTCGCTCTTGAAAAGCTTACCCTGCTCCTTCAGCATCACCACGATATCGACATCCAACGATTTGTCCTTCTCCGTCTTGGTGGGGTCATAAGCGTTCTTCACGAACTGGCCGGCGTAGGGACGGTAAGCCTCCACGTCCATGCTGTTTTTGACAAATTCAGGATCAAGGTCCTCGATGCGGTAGAACTTGCCGGTACGATCGACCATCGGTTGGCGGATGCCGTCCTTATCGACCATGACGAGCGGCGGGATGCCAGCAGCAGCGGCCACGCGCTTATCGTCGGCACCGAAAGTCGGCGCGATGTGGACGATACCGGTACCGTCTTCCGTGGTGACATAGTCGCCGGGGATGATGCGGAACGCGCCCTCACCGGGGTTCACCCACGGGATAAGCTGCTCGTACGAAATACCCACGAGGTCTTTACCTTTGTACTCTTTCACGACCTCAGGAGCTTCCTTGAACATCGTGCCAACCAACGCCTTAGCCATCAGGATGTAGCAAGGTTGCTCTGTGGTAGGATGCACGGTCTTCAGCATCACATAGTCGATATTCGGGCCCACGCACAAAGCGGTATTGCTCGGCAATGTCCACGGGGTTGTGGTCCAAGCAATGGCATATACGGGAATATTTGCGTCCGCCCCAACTGCTAACTGCTCACTGCTAACTGCTAACTTGAACAACGCCACGCAGGTCAAATCCTTCACATCGCGGTAGCAGCCTGGCAGGTTGAGCTCGTGGGAGCTGAGTCCGGTACCGGCGGCGGGAGAATAAGGTTGGATGGAGTAACCTTTATAAAGCAGACCTTTCTTGTAAAGCTCTGAAAGCAAATACCATACGGTTTCAATATACTTATTATCGAAGGTAATGTAGGGGTGTTCAAGATCGACCCAATAGCCCATTTCGCGGGTAAGGTCATCCCATTTGTCCTTGAATTTCATCACCTCGCGGCGGCAGGCCTTGTTGTAATCCTCCACGGAGATTTTCTTGCCGATGTCCTCTTTCGTAATGCCGAGGGTCTTCTCCACACCGAGTTCCACAGGCAGACCGTGCGTGTCCCAACCGCCCTTTCTGCCGACATACTTGCCGGTGAGGGTTTGGTAACGGCAGACGATGTCCTTGATGGTACGGGCCATCACGTGGTGAATGCCGGGCATACCGTTTGCAGAAGGAGGTCCTTCAAAGAACACGAAGCGCTCGTGTCCTTCGCGGGTGGACAAACTTTTGGCGAAGACATCCTTATCTTCCCAATACTTTCTCATTTCTTCCCCAATCCCAGGGAGGTTAAGACCTTTATATTCAGTATATTTCATCAATAAATAGATTTTTCCAAAAAACTTGCAAAAATACAATTTTTTCTGGTAACCGCACTAACAATGCGGTTGCCCAGTTTTGCTTCAGAATTGTTCTTTTTGTTTTTATCGTTTCAATCCGAATTCGCTACTTCACGATGATGGATTTAACGATGTCGTCAAGTTCCTGCAGATATTGAGAGTCGTCTGTGGTTAGAATGCAGGTGACAATACACTCTTTCTGTATAAAGACCACAATTCTACCTTGAACATCAATAGTTTCTACTAAAGCGGTGTAATCCGTGAAAACATTGGGATAAGGTATGGGAAACTCCTTAATATCACCGTTATGCAGACTCTTAAACGAATTATCCCCCGACTCTAATTCGGAGACTATGGCAGGTATAATATCTTTGAAAAAAGCTTTTCGCGAGAGGCTTGTGGATAGATCTTTAGCTAGTTTTTTAGAGAAAGCTATGGTGACCAATGAAACATATCCATCATCGGTGGTCGTGCAGATAAAAGAGTGTGATTTGTTTTGGCGATCATACCCTTTATTTGTGATGGTATAATTGTCTGGATAGTTAACGGAAATTCCTTTCCACGAAAAAGATTTTGTCGGTGTTCCGCTTTGGCCCCAGGCGGTGGCAGCAAACAGAAGAATGATCAGTGAGAGGGTAAAATGCTTCATATTCATTACATAATTTCCGTAACGGAAAAACTGAAATGCAAAAATACAAAAAAAGCGCCAACCGAATATTCAGCTGGCGCCTTTTTGTGTTTAAATCGACAATCTTTATTATTTGATGCCGAGTTTTTTCTTGATATCCTTCGGAATGGCGTCTTTGTGCACCACAATGTTCATGGTTTTGTAACGCACGAAAGCCTTGGAAGCATAGAACATGCCGTGATAGTCGCCATAGTCGCCCCAGCTGTTCTTCACTATGTAGTACTCATTGCCGTCCTGATCTTTGGCCTTGCCGTAAATCAACATGCCATGGTCATCAGTGGTCTCCCAGTTGTCGAAAGCCACTTGGCGTTCCTCTTGGGTCACCCAGCGTTGCGGTGTCGGGTGTTTGGCAGCCTCATCCTGGATTTCCTTGGCGCTCATGCCCGTCCAATGAGCCATGTCGCTGCCCTGCATAGCGGAAGGTTTCGTTTCCGGAAGCACGCAGAAACCTTTCTTCACGCCCATGCGGAAGCCCGGTTCGCTCACGTCGGAACCCCAAGCTACTGTATAGCCATGGTCAACAGCATAGTCAAAGATGTCCATCATTTCATCCAACGGCACATTGTAGCACTGAGCCCAACGCCAGTTGTCTTGGATTTCCAACACAAACTTCTCATAGAAAGGATGATGCGTGTAGGAAGTGATGGAAATGTAGTCGTCCGGATTCAAATCCAATGACTCATAGAAAGATTTCGGGGTGTATTCTTTGCCGTTGTAGGTGAATTTTTCAGGACATTTGCCCAGATAAACATCATGAACAGCAGCGACGGCTTTTTGCCAGAGCACTTCATTTTTGTCGTTCTTTTGAAGACTCTTCTGGTCACCCGTAGCAACGGCCTTTACCATAGCGTCGGTCAGCAGGGAAAGCTCGCTGTGATCGGAAAGCGTGTCACCGTAAGCGGCACCTGGACGCATTTCAGCTTCAGGAACCAAACCGAATTTCTTCATGCCGTAAAGAACATCATAGAAAGAACCACCTTGGGAGAAGGAAACATCGCCGTGCATACGAACAGCAGCCATAGCTCTGTCGTTATATGTGTTGGACACGATGTACATTTCGGAAAGGTCATACTCGCCCTTGCCCATGCGGAGCAATTCAGCCTCGATGAAACCAAGACCAGAATAGCACCAGCAAGTACCGGCACGGTGTTGGTCTTTCACAGAGGTAACGGGAATCACCTTAAGATCGGTGAATTTATAACCTTCTTCCTTTTTAGCCTCTTCATTTTCCTGTGCAAAGGCAAAACTTGCGCAGAAAACGCTCATTAATAAAAATAATCCGAGTTTTTTCATTGTTTTTGTGCTTTAATTATTAAAAAATCAATATTCTTATAACAAGGGCGGCAAAGATACTGTTTTTTTCTTTGCTTGCATATAGATGCCTTCCTTTTTTATCGCCTAAAGTCATTTGTCAAAAACCACGCAAATTTTGCCACTTTTTTAATGTTTTTTGCTATTTTTTCAAATTTTTGTGATTGTTCATCATTTTTTCTGCCAAACCATGGGCTTATAATCGTACTTTTGCACTAACCTTTTTTTATTCTGATATTTAAACTTATGACCATGCCTAAAATGCCTATCAAATGTTCCTTGTTTATTTTAAAAGAAGAAGAACTGTCACAGCTGCAAACCATTTTATCAGAGTTTTACTCGTTCAGTGTGGACAGAGTTCTCCACAATTGCAGTGAAGCTTTGGAGTATCTGAATCAGAATCGTCCGCCGATTTTGTTTCTGGATCTGGAAATGTACGAAATCCTGAAAATCGTGCAAAAACCTCCCTTCGTGGTGGGAGTCGGGTCCATCAACGGATACAAGAAATTGAAAGATTGTCTGGAACTTGGGTTTTCAGATTTCATTTTCACACCCATCGAAAAGAACAATGTACAAAATGTGATGGGAAAAATCCTGAATTTTTACGGTTACCTGTTTTCTGCACCGGAAAACCAAGCAATGGCTTCGGAGAACAGCATTCAATACAACCAACCTGAAGTATCCTTTCAAACCAATAAGGACTTCATTTTCATCAGAGACAAGAAAAACGGGTATTGCCGAGTCTTCTGCGATGAGATTCTGTACGCCCAAAGCGTTGGCAACGAGATGAGAGTGATGAAAGAAAACGGTACAGTGGTATATGACAAAAAGAATCTGAAGAATTTCTTCAAGCAGTTGCCGGGCAATAACTTTTTGAAAATCAACAGATCCACTGTGATTAACGCCAACAAGGTGAATCGTATCGACAAGAAGAATGTCACCATCAACAATGTGGTATTCAAAGTCACACGTTCCTTCTACAAATCGTTCTCAAAGTATTTCAATTGATTACTGGGAGCGTGATCCGGAGAAGCAGGGCAAAATGAAAAAAAGTGTATTTTTGCGCTTTGGTTCTGTAGTTCAATGGATAGAACGAAAGTTTCCTAAACTTTAGATTCGGGTTCGATTCCCGGCGGGACTACTTCTCCCCCTTTTGTTGCAAATAAATCATCAACGCGGTGATATCCGCCGGGTTCACACCGCTGATACGGGAGGCTTGTCCCAAATTGACTGGTTTCACCTGCGACAATTTCTCGCGGGCTTCCTTGGCTACACAGACCAAACTCTGGTAATCGAAGTCGGGGGAAATCTTGATATTTTCCAAATTGGACATTTTCTGCACAAACTCCTCCTCCTTCTGGATATAGCTCTCATACTTGATGGAGGTCTCGGCATTTTTGATGTTTTCAGGTGTTACTTTGAGGCTAATCAAGAAATTTGCAAAATTTTGATCGTTTTCGATGATGTCCTCAATTGTGATCTCCGGACGGAGCAAAAGCTGTGAGTATCTGATATTTTGGGTCAATAAAGAGGAATTTTTCGCCTCTAACATCGCGTTTATTTTAGAATATTCGGTCAGATGGCCGCGCAGGTATTCAGAAATTTGATTCTGGAGGCGATATTTTTTTTGGTACTTGCGGTAACGTGCATCTGACACCAATCCTATCTGGTGGCCAATAGGTGTAAGTCGCTGATCTGCATTATCTTGGCGCAACAAAATACGGTATTCCGCACGGGAGGTAAACATGCGATAGGGGTCTCTTACACCCTTAGTAACCAAATCGTCAATAAGCACGCCGATATAGGCTTGTGAACGAGTAAGTATCAGTGGTTCAGTGTTTTGTATAGAAAGATGGGCGTTGATACCCGCCATCAGACCCTGACATGCGGCCTCTTCATAACCTGTGGTACCGTTCACCTGACCGGCTAGGTAAAGGTTGGGCACACATTTTGACTCGAGGGTGTAATGCAATTGGGTGGGATCAAAGTAGTCGTACTCGATGGCATAACCCGGGCGGAAAATTTCTGCTTTCTCCAAACCTGGAATTTTATGCAAAGCCTCTACTTGTATTTCTTCAGGTAAAGAAGAAGAGAACCCATTCAAATAATACTCGATAGTATTTCTGCCTTCAGGCTCCAGGAAGAGTTGATGTCGCTCGCGGTCTGCAAAACGGACCAGCTTGTCTTCGATGGAGGGACAATAACGTGGTCCAACGCCTTGTATCCTGCCCTGGAACATAGGTGATTTCTCAAATCCTTTTTGCAGAATATCGTGGACCACCTTGTTGGTATAAACTATCCAGCAACTCTTCTGATTCTTTAACTTCGCAGTATTGGTAAAAGAGAAGTTTGTCGGGGTTTCATCACCGCGTTGTTCTTCCATTTTGGAAAAGTCGATGGTGCGACCATCTATGCGAACGGGGGTTCCGGTTTTGAGTTTTTCTGTCCGGATGCCACGTTTTTTGAGTTGGTCGGAAAGCAAGAAAGAGGCACTCTCCCCCATTCTGCCACCAGTGAAATTGACTTCCCCTACATGGATGCGGCCATTCAGAAAAGTGCCGTTGGTGAGAATCACTTTCTTGGCGGTGATACGTTTGGCGAGTTGGGTCTCTACACCAACCACACAGTCTTTTTGAAACAGCAACTTTGTGACTGTGTCCTGACGGAGCATCAGGTTAGGGGTGCTTTCGAGCACCTGACGCCAATATAAAGAAAAAGCGGTTTTATCGCATTGCGCGCGCGGACTCCACATAGCGGGTCCCTTGGAAAGGTTCAGCATCCGGAACTGGATCATGGTGTGGTCGGTGACAATTCCGGACATACCACCGAGAGCATCAATTTCACGAACAATTTGACCTTTTGCTATACCCCCCATGGCAGGGTTGCAAGACATCTGTGCCACGAGCGCGAGGTTCATGGTGATGAGTAGTGTGCGGCTACCTAAGTTGGCTGCTGCTACCGCTGCCTCACATCCGGCATGGCCAGCACCTACCACTATGATGTCATAATCAAACTGCATTTTCACGTGAAAAGTGATTGTAATTTATTGATTGTTATGGTTTAACATTTCAGAAAACAGAGAGAGAGCCTCCGCCTCTTTCTGTCTCATCTGCTTGGCCTCCTCTTCTGTTTTGTCCTTGTACCCGCACAAGTGTAACACCCCATGGGCCACTACGCGCAGCAACTCCTCCTGTTCTGAAACCTGAAAAGTACGTGCATTGTCTTTCACCCGGTCATAACTGATCATAATGTTTCCTTGCACCATATCCCCTACCCCTTCGTCAAACGTGATGATGTCAGTCAGTGTGTCGTGTTGCAAAAACTGGACATTCTGTGTATGGAGATATTCATCGTCACAGAAAAAATAGATGATGTCGCCAGGAATACGATGCTCCCTACGGATAATCTCCTTTAGCCATTGCTTGTGCAAAAGGGCAAAGGAAAACGGCATCTGTTTTTGATAGGTAAACTGTATCATGACGATTAAAAGTTGCGATGCAACATCTCCTGATATTGGGTCTGCATGGCACTCTGCGGAGTAGCAATCGGTATATGGGTTTTCACGTGGAAAGTGAGGCTAACTTGCTTATTATCGGAAGAAACCTCTATCTTGTCGGATAAATCCTTCAATATGTTCTCATCCTCATATTGCGACAAAAGCTCGCCGAAAAGAGACTCGGCACAATAGAAGTTGTACGATAAAGAGGTATTGTCAATAAAGATTTCCATGTCGGTCGTAAACGACGGGTGATGCTCCGTAAGGTAATCCACCACCTCTTGACAAGCGGTGGAAATGATACCGAATTCTTTGCTCAACTGGTATTCGTCACATACATCCTCCACACTTTGCAGCACGGTGGTGTACAGGTTTGCCCGGTCCAAATTCTGATGTGATATTGTGATCATAATGGTGATATTTACTCGATGTTATAAAAATAATTGTTGGCTTTCTCTTTGTAGTAGTAATTCAAGTTGGCAGGTACAGAACGCAACATTTCGTTCTGCTGTGTCTTGGCCTCGTCGAATTTCCAATCCTTGGGTGGATTGATACGCGGGGTTTGCTTGGCTTCGGTGGCCTTTCTTTCCTCCTCTTTCTCTCTTTCCAAATCCGCACGTTCACTTTTCAACAACCGCGTGGTAATGGACTGCTGACGGTCGATAGTCTGCTGGGTGAGAACCCGATTGACCAACTCTTTCTCTGTCTTCTTCATCTCATTGATGAGCTCTTCCAAACTCTTGTCCCCTACCCCATTTTCAGATTTCAAGGCATTATCGTAATCCTCAAGCATCTTGCGGATGGCCTCTTGCTGGGCTGCCATCTTGGCAAATTGCTCGCTCATCTGCTGCTGTTGCTGCGAACTCATGCCCTGTTTACTCTGCTGTTGCATTGATTTCTGCAAAGCTTGCATCTGGCGGTTTAACTGCTGCTGTAACTCGCGTGCAGAGGTCTTTTTACTCTTGCCTTTTCCACCAGGATTGTTGCATGAACCGTTGCCTGACTTTTTACCCTTACATTTGCATTTACACTCGCTTTGCTTCTTCTTCATGGCTTTCATGGACTCCTTCAGCATCAAAGCCAAATTGTTCATGGAAGTCAGTACGAACTGTTGGTCCTTGGCAGCCTGGGCCATATTGCGGTCTTGAAGATAGGTTTGAGTAGTGCTTAGATAGTCTTGAATTTTGGTAACTTCAGTCTGAATAAAGGGTTTCACTTCCATCTGGCGGCGCGCCAAGGCACTCAAAGAGTCCTCAATAAGCCGCATATTGTTCTTTACTTTGAACTGCTTAGTCATGATATCAGAAACCACTGCTGAACGTCCGCCTGTCTTCTTGGTTCTATTCAGAACATCCTCTTGATCGAAGGAAATTAGAACCAAATTATCCAATATCTGGCGCAAAGCTTCAATGTCTTCAGTGATTTCTTCTAATTCGCTTTGATTGAAATCCTGCTCCATTTGGTTGGCCATCTTCTCCATATCGTCGGCAGCTTGCTTCTGATTTTGGGCAGATTTAGCGCGGTTGTTTTTTTCCAAATTGCTCTGACTCTGGTTCAATTGCTGCTGGGCATCTTGTTGCAATTGCTCCGTGTTTTGGAACTTGGTAGGATCCTCCAACTCGCTGTTCAACTGCTTCATCTCCTGAATATCCTTCTTCAGCTGATTGTACTTTTCCTGAATCTGTTGCTGCTTGTTTTGCAGATACTGTTTGTTGGTATTTTTATCATTCGTCTTGTCAGCATTTTTCCTCAATTCATCCGACAAATCACGTAATCCTTTGACCGCCTCATTCAGCTTCTTTTCAACCTCAAGTTGCTTATACAGTTGCAGTTGCTGATCCAACGTCTTATTGATATCCTCTGTATTGGATTTCAGCTTCTGCATCTCCTTCTGCACTTGATCCTTGTTGGCATTATTCATCATGTTTTGCAGCTTCTGCATCATCTGTTTCATCTCATCTGACAAAACCTGATCCATTCGTTTTTGCAATTCCTGCTGCTTTTTGATGATATCTTCATCAAGGTTTTTATATTGATTTTCAAGATTTTGCTTGTTTTGCTCATTCTGCTGCAACTCATTCAGCTTATCCTGAAGCTGCTGATACTGCTCCATCAGTTTCTCCAGTTTCTTTTTGTCTTGCCAAGACAAGTCTTTCTGCTGCATCAACTGGGCCTGCAACTTGTCAATATCCTTCATCAGCTGGGCCGATTGATCAATAAGATCCGAATAATCTGATTTGGTCTTCTGTTCGGATTTATTCAGCTCTTTCTCAATCTCTTCCAGTGTTTTCACACGATAGGTGTTGGATTGGCTTTTACTGGATTTATGACCATTAACACCATCATTATCAAAAACTTGGAAATAATAATCAATCTTCTCACCTGGCTTGAGATCAAAGGTGGCCGCATCAAAATAATAGTAGAAATCCTGGATGGTGGCATCCGATTTGATGGCGATATTGACCTTTTTGTCAGATTCTATCTTCTGGCCATCGGCATTGTAGCGATTGTAAACAAACTGCAGACCGGAAAAACCGTAATCATCCTTGATATTGCCCTTGAAATAAAGTCTTTCCTGATAGAGGGAATCCTGCTGCGAAATGACGAAAATCTCTGGATACATATCCTTAATCACATTGATTTCGTCAGTTAGCGTATCTTTTCCCGTGAAATATCGATTCTTATTGAAGATGGAATACGTGAAACTGTTTTTGGCAAGCAGGTTTATTACATAATTGTCCTCTTCCGATGAATAGACTTTCTCATTTCCATTCACGATGAAAATCAGATTCTCTGAATTCTTAGTATAGAATTTCCACGTAATGCGAGTGCCTTCAGGAACTGTTATGTTGCTGACATTCTTTACGATATCGTCAGGTTGATGCAGATATGCCGGATAATGCAACTCCATTACAAAACCCAAAGTAACGGGCTTCGGCAGCACAGTGATTTCATATACCGATGATTCCACTTCATCAGTGACAATTTGGAAATCTGTATTTTGCTGCATATTGGAGAACGTGTAATTATATTCCGTATTGGAAACTTTATTACACTTGAAACTTCTGTTGTTGTACTTGATATAAACCTCATCGGGCACTTCGTCACCGTTAACTTTCACATTCACAGTGAAATCATCGTGTTGGAAAGCGGTGAGTTTGGAGTTGAGCACCTCAAAACTGTAAGGAGCCGGCTTCTCATAAACTTGCGTATAATGGACAATTCGTTTGGTGGATTCCGTGAAAAGCTCGCTTTTGATGGAGAAAAGCAGCAGAAAAATGGCAACTGGGATAATCACCCAACGGGCAAACTTTTTGGTTTTCTTAACCGGAACCGCTTGTACGAAGGCATACGTCTTGAATGAGTCTATCTTGCTGTCAATAGCGGCAGAAAGCAATTCGTAGCTCTTATAGTCACCGGCATCCATTTGGTTTTGCAACTCAAACAGATTCAGTAGTTTATCATCAATTTCACTGAAGTGCTTTCCAATAATGTTCGCAATCTCCTTTTTGGAGAGCTGCTTGCCCAAACCCGCAATTTTCAATACAGGAATGAGAATATAAAATATGAGATTGAGAACAAAAAGTGCTATGAATGAGTAAAATAGGATGGTTCTAACCGTTGGATTGGAATAGGAGAAATACTCGAACAGCGAATACAAAATGAAAACAGACAGGACAATGAGTACAAAAAATACAATCCCCTTGTATAGTTCATTGAGGTAGTATTTTTTGACGAACTGTCTTATTTTGTCTTGTAATATCTGTTGGTTAGAACTGTTCATCCTGTTTTCCAGTAGTACTTTGAGTTATATTGAAAAAAGTGTTTTTGATATCAGAGAAATAGTTATAGAGCAATCTGTTTTTACCATACAGGAATTTCATCAGGAAAAACCTGAAAAATGGAGAGTTGTGCTTGTTCAACTTGCTGCGTTTGATGAAAATATCATGCAGAAGTTTATTATTGGAGGTATCCTTCTTCTCATTCACCAGCTGCATTTCATAAATCATCATCTCAGTCAGTGGAATCTTCACCGGGCACACTTTCTGGCAATTTCCACAAAGCGTGGTTTGCTTGAAAATGGCTTGGGTTCTGTTATAAGCATCAATGCAATTGAGCTTCACTATATCGATGGGCGCAAGATCATTGTTGAGTTGTAGAACTGGGCAAGCTTTAGCGCATTTTCCACATTTGATACAGTACAAAGACTTACGCAAAAAAGGATCCATCATGTAATCGGTGACGGAATTCTCATATAGAATGACGCTCACGCGCACCTCATCTTCTGTATATCCCAAAGAACCGGACAACGGCATCGGATCTTTCACCACCTTTTTGAAAGGTTTCTGAACTATCTTGATATCAGATGGATAGCTATCATATTTCAAATCGATGAAAATCTGAAGATCTTTTTGGCGGACTAAAAACTGGTCAATCGAAGCCACGACAATCAAGTTGCGGAAAGTATTGAATACCTCCTTGGAAGCTTTGTTTACAAAAACCAAAGCTCCGTTCTCGGCAATTGCAAAATCTGCATCTACCAGAAGTGTATCCACTTCATCGAAGTTGTGGATGACATTGTCCAGCGTGACCACATTGACTTGTGGGGCATTTTCAACTGCAGAAGGAATCGCAGGATAATCCACACAAATCTTGTTGTATTTCTTACTGGGTAATAAATCGAGAATGGCATTCGAGAGCTGATTCTCGTTGGCAGCCCATAACACATTGATATTGTGGGAAGTGGCACGGGTTTCAAAATTGAGCAAATGCGTGTCCATATCCTCCACGTAACTGTGACGGAGATAGTACGCTTTATCCTTCAAAGCTTCCAAATTTTGAAATCCAGGTTGTTCCATAATGCCTACAAATTTATCTTTTCTACTCTTCTCTGATGTCTTCCACCTTCAAAATCCGTATGGAAGAAAGTATCTACTATGTCAAAAGCAGTTTCCACAGGAATGAAGCGGGCAGGAAGAACCAACACGTTGGCATTGTTATGCTGTCTTGCCAGCGCAGCAATTTCCTTTGACCAGCAGAGGCCGGCACGAACATTGGCGTGCTTGTTGGCCGTCATGGTCATGCCATTGCCAGTTCCGCAGATCAGGATGCCGAAAAGTTCCGTATTTTTGCCAACCTTTTCAGCTAATGGATGGGCGAAATCTGGATAGTCAACACTTTCTGTGGAATGGGTTCCCAAATCTTCAAAATCCATACGGTCTGAAAACTGTTTTTTTATCAGTTCTTTCAATTCATATCCCGCATGATCAGAGGCAATAACTACTTTCATACTCATATACGTATTTTGAATGGCAAAAATACATTTTTTTCCCTTTGTTTTTCCGCCCTATTGTATCATAATTCATTCTTTTATTAATTTGAAATGAACTATAAAAGCTGTTGATATCGTGAATAAATTTTCCGAAAACCTCTTGAAAAAGTGACTTATCAAAAGTATTCAACACAATATTAACAGAATTTGAGGTAATAATCGATTTATAATAAACAGGTTAATTTTTGATTGTTTATTTCCTAGGAAGGGATAATGTTGATAGTTTATTCTCTTCTTTCGTGGATAAAAAACGTTGAAAAATCATCCAAATTGCGCATAAAAATAGTTATCAAAAATTTTTAACAGGATTATCAAAACGTAACTTCATATATTTTGATAACTCGCCACTTTTTCAACAAATGAAAGTTGATAAATTCATAACTTCCTATATATACGGTTGTAGCATTTTTCCGTTTTAATAGCTGCGTTTTTTTATAAAATAGTATTTTTGTGCGTATGAAAAAAAGCCTTCTGATACTGGTTTTATTGAGTCTTTTCCTGATAGGAAAAGGACAACAGAAGGCATTGACTTCGCGCGTGTATGACGGCATCACCTTCCAACCTTTGCAAGGTGCGAGCGTTTATAACATGAACACCAAAAAATTCGCGTTTACCGACAAAGACGGCCGTTTTACCATCCAGGTTACCAAAAAAGACACTTTGGTGATTTCCAAATCCATTTACCGGCAGCTGGTAGTGGAGGTAAACGATAAGATTTTCTATGGTGCGGAGGATTTTTTCCTCTATTACAAATCAACTATGCTGAAAGAGGTGCGTATTTTCGCCATCAATCCCTCTTACGAGGGTTTCAAGAAAGACATAGTCCAGATGCAGCTGCCAGATTATTACGAGCGGGCACAAGATGTACATTTGTCGGAATTTGAAAAGGCAAATGCTACTTATCAGGCCAACGGCAATATTTTGTCCTTGGGCGGCAAAATCACCACCTCCCCTATCTCCTATTTATACGACAAATACAGCCACAAATCCAAGATGCACCAGCTCTATAATGAGATGCAGTCGTACGAAGACGAAGTGGAGCGCGTGCAGGACAAATACAATCGCGAAATTGTCCAGGAACTCACGGGTTTGAAAGGTGAAGATCTGTTAAATTTCATGATGTTCTGCCGTTTCAGCTATTACGATTTGGTGCGCTGGAGCGATGAGCAAATCAGGTCTCAGATCAAGAGTAAATATTATGATTATCAATATAATAAGATGTTAGATGCAGGATATAAACCGCTTCATAAAAAACAATTTTAACAAATACCACATCCTCGGCATGGTATTAGGTGTGGGATTAAGTATGATTTATTGGGCCAAAAAAGGCCAATTTTCCGACAATTGGCTGAAAAACAGTCCGATAATGATGGCAATCTGGGGATTATTGGTGGGTTATTTACTGATGGACATGGTTTTTAACGCCCGGAAGCGAAAAAATGAAGATGAAAACGAAAAATAGTTTATTTTTGCGCTTTCAAACCAAATTAGGAATTATTAACTAAACTTTATATCTATGACAGAGAAAATACAAACTTTGCGAGACAACGCTGCCATCAGATGGATTGCGTTGTTACTGTTGGCATTAGCCATGTTCTGTTCCTACATTTTCATGGACATCCTCTCCCCTATCAAGGACCTCATGCAATCGACCAGAGGTTGGGATTCCACCGCTTTCGGTACCATGCAAGGTGCAGAGACGTTCCTGAATGTGTTCGTTTTCTTCCTCATCTTTGCCGGTATCATCTTGGATAAAATGGGTGTTCGTTTCACGGCCATTTTGTCCGGTACCGTGATGCTCATAGGTGGTCTCATCAAGTATTATGCTGTGACCGAAGCCTTTATGGGCAGTGGTGTGGAAGCATGGTTCACCAATCATTTGAATTATATTCCCGGTTTCCAGGAACTTGGCGTAGCTCCGTTCTATGAGGGCATGCCTGCTTCCGCTAAAGTTGCTGCGGTCGGTTTCATGATCTTCGGTTGCGGCGTGGAAATGGCAGGTATTACCGTTTCCCGTGGTATCGTGAAATGGTTCAAGGGTCGCGAGACTGCCTTGGCTATGGGTTCTGAGATGGCTTTGGCTCGTCTGGGTGTGGCCACCTGTATGATTTTCTCACCCTTCTTCGCCAAGTTGGGCGGCACAGTGGATGTTTCCCGCTCCGTGGCATTCGGTGTGGTGCTGCTTTGCATCGCCTTGATGATGTTCATCGTCTATTTCTTCATGGATAAGAAATTGGATGCCCAAACAGGTGAAGCAGAAGAGAAAGACGATCCGTTCAAAGTTTCCGATATTGGCAAAATTTTGTCCTCCGGCGGTTTCTGGTTGGTCGCTTTGCTTTGCGTGCTGTACTACAGTGCCATCTTCCCGTTCCAGAAATATGCTGTCAACATGTTGCAGTGCAACCTGACCCTCAATCCGGGCGAAGGTTTCTGGGCTGGCAGCAGCGTTACTATCATTCAATACCTCATCATGTTGGTGGTGGCTGCTTGCTCTTTCACCAGCAACTTCTCCAAGAACAAAACCGCAAAATACGGTTTGATGGCAATTGCCGTCGTGGCTCTGGTGGTTTACTGTTGGATGGGTTACATGCGTGGCACGGCCGAAACCATTTTCGCTGTGTTCCCGCTGTTGGCTGTGGCTATCACTCCTATTCTCGGCAACTATGTTGACCATAAAGGTAAGGCCGCTTCCATGTTGATGATTGGTTCTTTATTGTTGATTATCTGCCACTTGACTTTCGCTTTTATTCTGCCTATGTTCAAGGGTAGTGAGGTCGGCGGTGTTGTGGTAGCCTACATCACCATCTTGGTGCTTGGCGCTTCCTTCTCCTTGGTGCCCGCCGCTTTGTGGCCCAGCGTGCCAAAGTTGGTTGATGAAAAGATTATCGGTTCCGCTTACGCGCTCATCTTCTGGATTCAGAACATCGGTTTGTGGTTGTTCCCGCTGCTGATTGGCAAAGTGCTCGACAAAACCAACCAAGATGTCATCGCCCAGATGAACGAAGGTATCATTGACGCCGAAACGGCTGCCGTTTCTTACAACTACACTTGGCCCTTAGTCATGCTGGCATGCCTTGGTGTGGCTGCTTTGATTCTGGGTATCGTCCTGAAGGGTGTCGATAAGAAGAACCACCTCGGATTGGAAGAACCCAATATTAAAGAGGCATAAGGTTTTCACAAATATTAAGAGAAGGACATCTGCAAGGGTGTCCTTTTTCTTTTTATCTTTGCAGATATTTTTAATTAGTTTAGAGTTGATGGTTTAGAGTTTAGAGACAGATAGTTATGTTTTTAAAATCTATTTTCATCTCTAAACTATAAACTCTACACTCTAAACTTTGTTCATTTGATGAAGAAAAAAAACGCCATAATTACCATAAGTGTCCTTTCCGTGCTCCTGATTGCCACGGTCTCCTTTGCTGTGTCGCAGATTGTGAAGGAGGACGAGCCCAAGCCCAACTATTATGCCAACAAACTTACCTCACCCTATATCCCCGACAAACTCACCTTTGCGGGCGAGAATGTGCCGCTGGAGGTGTATTGGGTGCACGAAGGCTTGGACCGTGAGATGATTATCAATTGCTACCAACACTCCAAGACATTGCGCATTTTCAAGCTCTCCGCGCGCGTTTTCCCTGAGGTGGAGCGTATCTTGAAAGAGGAGGGTGTGCCGGAGGATTTCAAGTACCTCTGTGTGGCAGAAAGCGGTTTGGAGAACGTGACTTCGCCCGCTAACGCGGGAGGTTATTGGCAATTTATCCCCTCCACCGCCCGCAAATTCGGATTGACGGTTACCGATGACATCGATGAGCGTTGCAATCTGGAAAAAGCGACCCGCGCCGCGTGCAAATATTTGAAAAGTTGCAAAAACCAATTCGGCAGCTGGACCTTGGCGGCGGCGGCTTACAATAGGGGAGAGGGCGGCTTGCAGAATGCCATAGAGCATCAAAAAGTCAACAACTATTGGGACTTGTGGCTCAACGCAGAAACTTCCCGCTATGTGTATCGCATCCTCGCTTTCAAGCTGCTTTTCGAGAACCCGCAGTTGTACGGCGTGGAAATCTGCCCGGCGGAAATGTACCAGCCCGTGCCCTGCAAAGAGTATAACGCGGAGAAAACCATCCCCGATTTGGTGGAATTTGCCAAAGAGCAGGGGGCTACCTACAAAGAAATCCGCGACCTCAACCCCTGGATCAAGAATACCAGATTGTATGTGCCGGATGGGAAATCCTATACGCTGAAAATTCCGGTTTCCTCCAAAACCGAGTATAAAGTATTATTCAAAACGGTGGAGAACCCGTATTTGAAAATCGGTTGCGACGGAAAGAAGGATTCTGTACAAGCAAAATAGTATAAAACAGTTTTTTTAAGGGCAGATTTTATTGATACATGCCCTTTTTTGTATTTTTGCAGGTTTTAAAATAGAAGAATTGTGAACACATTAGAACAAGAATTTCAACAGATTTTTGAGAATAAGCAGCCTGCCAATCTCTATGCTCCCATATCCTATACGTTGTTACAGTCAGGCAAGCGGCTACGGCCCAAACTCGTGCATTTGGCAGTGGAGATGTTTGGCGGCGACGCAGACGAGGCCCAGAAAGTGGCCATGGCCTTTGAGATGTTGCATAACTTCACTCTGATTCATGACGACATCATGGATGTGGCCCCGATACGCCGAGGAAAGGACACGGTGTATAAAAAGTGGAACAGCAACATTGCCATCCTCTCCGGCGACGCGCTGGCCATCATGGCATTCCAGCAGTTAATCCGCCTGAAATGTGACAACCAGTTGATTATAGATATTGCCAAGGTTTTTTCCCAGACCTCGCTGGAAATCTGCGAAGGCCAGCAATATGATCTGGACTTTGAAACGCAGCAGATGGTCACCATTGACGAATACCTGAACATGATTCGTAAGAAAACCGCCGTCATGTTTGCCGGTTGCATGAAATCCGGTGCCATTTTGGCCGGTGCAGACGAGCAAAACCAGCAATACCTGTACAATATGGGTATCAACTTGGGCATCGCGTTCCAATTGGCCGATGACGTGCTGGATGTGTATGCTTCTTCACCTGCGTTTGGCAAAACCATCGGTGGCGATATCCGCGACAACAAGAAAACCTACCTCTATCTCTTGGCTTTGCAACAGGCCAATCCAGAACAAAAGAAAACGCTGGAAGACCTTTTTGCCTGTCCCACTACCGATTTTGAGCAGAAATACAAAATCGTGAGAGGTATCTATGATGATTTGAACATCAAAGCCCAGACAGACGAGCAAGTGCGCAAATATGTGAATTTGTGTCTTCAGGATTTGGATAAAATTCAGGTGGCAGAAGAACGCAAGACAACCATTAAAGAACTCATACTCAAGTTAATAGGCAGAGAAAAATAAATCGTGCAAGAAAAAAAGCGATATATAGTGGTTTTGGCCGTTTTGGCGGTGCTGGCGTTGGTATATCTGATACGTCTTTTCAATCTGCAGGTGCTGAACAAGTCCTACAAGGAGAAAGCCAACCAGAATGCCTTGCGTTACATTACCGAGCACCCTGCCCGAGGGCTGATTTACGACCGTAACGACTCATTGCTGGTGTACAATGATGCAGCATACGATATCATGGTGGTACCCAATGAGTTGCGCGAGTTTGACACTATGGAACTTTGCCGCGTGCTGGACATCACCATCGAGGAGGTGCGGAAGAAAATCGACAAAGCGAAAAAATACTCCTATATCGTTCCATCGCTGTTTGAGCAGCAGATTTCAAAAGAGGACTACGGCTTTTTGCAGGAAAAAATGTATGAGTTTCCCGGCTTCTTCGTGCAAAACCGTACTTTGCGCTCTTACCCCAACCCCATAGCGGCGCACATCTTGGGTTATGTCAGCGAGGTGAATGACCAGGACATGGAGAACGACAATTACTATCAGATGGGCGACTATATCGGCAAGAGCGGCATTGAGAAGGCCTACGAGACGGTTTTGCGCGGCGAGAAGGGCAAGCGTGTGGTTCTGGTGGACGTTCACAACCGCGAGGTGGGCCGCTACGAGAACGGTGCAGAGGATGTGGTAGCCGTGCCCGGCACTTCCATCTGGAGCACACTGGACATGCAGCTGCAACGCTATGGTGAGGAGCTGATGGCCAACAAACGCGGCAGTATTGTCGCCATAGAGCCTAAAACCGGGGAGATTCTGTGCATTATCTCCGCGCCTACGTACGATCCGAACCTGTTGGTGGGCACCGCGCGCCCGAAAAACTACGCCATGCTGCTGGAGGACCCCAAGAAACCTCTGTTCAACCGCGCTCTCATGGCCAGCTATCCGCCAGGCTCTACCTTCAAATTGGCCAACGGACTGATTGCCTTGCAAGATGGTATCGTCACACCGACCACCGTTTACACTTGTTCGGGTGGCGGTTATCACATCGGCAGCCACGTGGTGCACTGCCACAACTGCGGCGGACTCAATATCTACACGGCCATCCAGCGCTCTTGCAACAGCTACTTCTGTCGCGCATATTACAACATTTTGTCTAACCGCCGTAAATACAAGAATATACAAGAAGCCTACACCGCTTGGCTCGATTACATGCACTCCATGGGCTTTGCCCAACGTTATGAGACAGACCTGCCTTACGAGCTGAAGGGAAGCATTCCCACGGCAGATTATTTTGACAAGAAATACAACAAGAGCTGGAACGGCAACACCGTGGTCTCCATGGGCATCGGGCAGGGCGAGGCGGCCGTGACTCCTTTACAAATGGCTAACATGCTGGCCGTTATCGCCAATCAGGGCTACTACATCAAGCCGCATGTGGTGAAGGCCATTGGCACCAAAGACAATCTCAACACACAATTTTCCGAAAAAATATACTCCAAGATTGACCCCCGTCATTTCAAAACCGTGTTGGAAGGCATGAAGTTGGTGGTTACCGCGGGAACGGGTAGGGGAGCGCAAATCGATGGCATTGTAGTGGCGGGCAAGACGGGCACGGCCCAAAACCCGCACGGTGCCGACCACTCGGTCTTTGCGCTCATCGCGCCGGCCGACGACCCGCAAATTGTCATCTTCTGTCTGGTGGAAAACGGCGGCTTCGGCGCATCCGTAGCTTGCCCCATCGCCAGCCTGATGGCTGAAAAGTACCTGAAAGGCGAGGTGAAAAGAACCGATCTGGAAAAACGAATGAAAGAACTCTATCTACGATAATGTATAGTGACCTGAACAGAAAGAATACGAAAGGTTTTGATGCTCGTCTGATCATCTACTATTTTGCCTTGGTCTTTATAGGATGGATCACTATATACTCTACTTGCTACGTTCCGGATGGAGTGAACTCCATATTTGACATCTCCAAACCCTATTGCAAACAGCTGATCTGGATTGGATCCTCCCTACTGATAGGTATTGTTATTTTACTCATAGACAAACAGTTAATACAACACTACGCCTATTACTTCTATATACTATGTTTTGTATTGATGGTTTTGGTGTTGCTGATAGGCACGGAGATTTCGGGTGCAAAAGCCTGGATCAAGATAGGGGAGTTCAGCATACAGCCTACGGAGTTCATGAAAGTGGCGACGGCATTGGCGTTGGCGAAGTTCTTCAACGAGGGCAAAACCAGCACTGAAAAGCGCTATGTCTGGCTGATTGTGGGCGGTTTGGTGTTGATTCCTATATTTATCATCATGATGCAGCACGATGCCGGATCCGCCTTGGTATTCGCCTCGTTCATCATCCTGTTCTACCGCGAAGGCTTGAGCGGAGGTCTCCTGATATTGGTCTTCATCGCTGCTTTTCTGGCAGTTTTTACATTGAAATTCAATGAATTGTATGCTATAGCGTTGCTCACGACGGTCTTTATCTGTTTCATGATTAAAGACCGGGTTCACAAGAAAAACATGCAGCGGGATATCATCGTCTTTATCATCAGTATCGTGTTTGTGTTTTCCGTGAACTTGCTGTACGAGCATCTTTTGGAACCCCACCAGAAGGTCAGGGTGGCCACGATTTTGGGCCAGACCTCCGACCCCAAGGGCGCGGATTTCAACCTCAACCAGTCCAAAATCGCTATCGGATCGGGCGGTTTCTTCGGCAAGGGCTACCTCAAGGGCACACAGACCAAGCTGAAATTCGTCCCCGAGCAGAGCACCGACTTCATCTTCTGCGCCATCGGCGAGGAGTGGGGTTTTATGGGTACTTTGGTAATCTTTTATCTCTATTTGGCCTTGATTTACCGAATACTTTCGCTGTCGGAGAAGAGTCGAATACCGTTTGTGCGACATTATGGTTACGGCATTGCCGGCATCATCGCCGTGCACTTTTTTGTGAATATAGGCATGACAATCGGTTTGGTGCCCATTATCGGCATCCCTTTGCCGTTCCTCAGTTACGGAGGATCTTCTTTGTGGGCTTTCACCACCATGTTGTTTATTTTTATAAAACTGAATGATAATTAACGGAATATGAAAAAGATAATCGCACTCAGCCTAATGGTTTTGACCGTTTTTTCCCTGTGGGCCCAGCCGACTGGGGAGCGCAAAACGGTGCTTTACCTCATTCCATTCTACACGCATGAGTACCGTGACCCGGTGGCGCCATCTGTCTCTTCAAGTCAGGATATTCAGGGTGTCAACTCTTTCCTGCTGATGGGCTTTTGGGCGGGCGCGCAGATTGCCTTGGACGAATATCAGGATCAGAATGTCGCCTTGAACATTGTGGTGAAGGATGTCACGGAGGATGAGGCCGATCTTCGGAAGATTATGGAAGACAAAGAATTGATGGAAGATGTGGATTTGATTATCGGACCCTTCTTCAACAAAACCTTCCAGATTGCCGCTGAGTATGCCAAACAGTATAAAATTCCCATTGTGAACCCGTTTACCAACCGTACAGATATTCTGGATGGAAACGAGTATGTGTATAAGGTCATCCCTTCTTTGGAATCCCGTCCGGCCACGTTGAGCTATATGGCGGAAGTATATCCGCACAGCAATATCATTCTCTATAAGGATTCTGCCACGAAGAATGCAGACCCGATGGCCTACGTGCACTATTTCAAAAACAAAAGCATTTCGTATCAGGAAGTCTCCTCACAAAGTGCGTTGTTGAAGGCCATCAAGCCCAACACAAAAAACATTGTAGTGGTGTTCAGCACCAATGCCGCCAAGATGCTGATGCTGTCCAGGGATTTGCTGTACAACTCCAAACCCGAAGATATCATTCTGGTGGTGCCTGAAAAATGGTTATCCTCCAACACGTATGATGTGGAGTATTATTCCAAGCTCAACGTCCACTTTTTCTCCAATTTCTTTGTCGATGAAAAAGATCAGCAAACACAGCTGTTCATGCAGAAGTACAAAGAGAAGTTCAAAAGTATTCCTACGGTCGAGAATTTTGCTTATCAGGGATATGACATCACGCGCTTCTTCGTGGAATTGATTCGCAATGAAGGAGATATGGACCGCGTGAAGGTGTCATCCATCTCTTATCCCATGTCTTTTGACAAAACGCCAAATGGTGGATATGAGAATATCAATATCCACTTTTTGGAAGTGTTGGATGATGAGGTGATGCCGGTGCAGTATTAGACACCGGTTTTTCTGTCAGACTATTTTTTCGGAAGGATTTTTGCAACTTTCCGTTTCAGTGTGACGAGGGGTTTGATGCCCTTCTGGGAATGCTGTACAAGCACGATAGGGTAGGGGAGTCCGCCGAATCCTTTGTACATGCGTGCCACATTCTCATTGGTTGAGCCGTTGAAATCGAACATGATGCCGGAACCGCTGAGGTCCTTCAGGTATTCGTTGAGCAAGAAGAACATGGGCTTGGCTTCTGACACAGCTTCGTCTCTTCCGGAGAACCAAAACCAAGTGCGATCCACGTCGCGCACCATAAAGGCACCGGCCATCAGACGCTGGTCGGGATTGAACACGCCCAAAACATCCAGTCGTTTGTCCTTGATAAGCAGCTTGGCAGCCTCTGCAAGATGTTGATAATCTTGGTTTTTGTAGTGCACGGCGCGGCTCTTTCCGCGGTTGTCCTTGAACAAATTGATGATGGGCTCCACAAATTTTTTATTTTTTTCAATCGTTAAAAAATGTTTTTCCGCAGCGTGGATATTGCGGCGGGTATTGGTGGAGAAACCCTTGGCCATTTCGTCATACGGGCGGTTGAGGCAAGTGACGTGCGATACGAGCTCTACTTTTTCCTGGGGCAGGAGTGTGGCGTCGTTGCCCGGGTTGAGCAACAAATCCACTTGCTTGAAGTTGTCAGGGATGGCGTTGAAGAACTCGAGCGTTTTCTTCGCAACCACGGGTTTGGGTGCAAAAATGCCCATTCTGGGGAGGAAGAAGGGCGTGTAGATGTAGGAAATGCCCGCTTTGGTCCGGTGGGGCAGGGGCAACACGGCTTTGTAGTCGTCCTCGACGAGGGCGTCCCACTGTGCATCGCCGGTAAGGGCATTCAACAAATCAAAAGTGGCCAGTGCAGTTGGACATGCGGATGTCAGCACGGCGCGGTCCCATTGTTCAGGGACAATTTCCTGATGACAAACAAAGCGTATCATTATATGAAATGTTCAGCTATGCGTTTCATTTCTGATGAAACATTGTTATTTTCGTATAAAATTCCGTATATGGTTTCCACAATGGGGATTTCGGCCAGGTGTTTCTTGTTGATTTCGTGCACGCAGCGGCAGGCGGTGTAGCCCTCCGACACCATGCGCAGCTCCATCAGCGACACGCGCACGGAAAGACCGTGGCCGATCATGATGCCGAAGAGCCGGTTGCGGCTGTAAGTGGAGTAGGCAGTCACCAGCAAGTCGCCCAGATACACGGAATCGGAAATGTGGCGGTCCTCGTTGGGATAGAGTTTAGAGACGAAGTATTTCATCTCCTTCAGGCAGTTGGCCACATAGGCAGCGATGAAGTTGTCACCGTAGCCCAGGCCGCTATAAATACCAGCGCCAAGCGCGTAGATGTTTTTTAGGACAATGGCCAGCTCCGCGCCCATCATGTCGCGCGACACGGAGGTGCGGCAGTAGCGGTTGGTGAAGAACTTGGCCACCGTTTCGGCCAGCTCCAAGTTCTCGGAGGCCGCAGTGAGGAAGGTGAACTTCTCCTGCGCAATCTCCTCCGCGTGTGAAGGGCCGCTGATGATGGACATGTTCTCCAAAGGAACCTTGAACTGGGTTTTCATGTAGTTGCTGATGAGCTGCATGGTCTCCGGCACAATGCCCTTTACAGCCAGAATGATCTTCTTGCGGTGCAGCTGACTCCGTTGCAGCGGGGCCAACGTCTGGTGAAGATATGCTGACGGGGTGACAATAATGACATAGTCGGCTTTGGAAACCACCGCCTTGATGTTTGTGCTCACGCGCACGTCCTCAGGATTGATGAGCACCGAGCTCAGGTAGCGCGGGTTGTGCCCGAACTGCACGATGTGCTTGGCCGTCTCCTCATCCCGGATCCACCAATGGATGTGCTCCAGATTGGCGGAAATGATCTTGATGATGGCAGTTGCCCAGCTACCTCCTCCGATCACGGCCACGCGGTAGCGCAACCGGGTCTTCTTACTTCTGGGTATGATGGGCAAAAAATCCCTCTCTGTCATTACGATTCTTTTAACATTTTTTAAGGCTGCAAAGATACAAAATTGTATGAAACCAACATCTTTTGTCTGCATATATTTTCTATCTTTGCAAGTTTGAAGAAAGTAGCTGTTTATGAAAAGACTGATTTTTTGCAACGTATTGTTACTTACATTTTTAGCATTCTTTGCGCAAGCACAGCCCGTGAAGAATGTGATTGTGATGATACCCGACGGAACCTCCACCAGCCTGCTTTCTGCGGCTCGCTGGTATCAAATTTATCAGGATCCGGCGCAAAAAAATCTCAATATCGACCCCTTCCTGAAAGGATTGTTGGGCACCTATTCTTCCGACGCGCCCATCGGCGATTCCGCCCCCACCACTTCCTGCTACATGACCGGCCAGCCGTCCCAGACGAGCTTCGTCTCCACCTATCCGGTGGCGACTGACCATGATGTCGTGCCCGTGGATGCTGCCCGCGCCTACCAGCCGCTGGCCACTTTGTTGGAGGCTTCCAAACAGATCCATCACAAAGCTACCGGGCTCGTGTTCACGTGCGAGTTCCCGCACGCCACGCCCGCCGACTGCGCCGCGCACTCCTACAAGCGTAGCAAGTACGATGTCATCGCGCCCCAGATGGTGCACAACCTGGTGGATGTGGTCATCGGTGGCGGCGTCTCCTACCTCACTCCCGAATACCAGCAATTTCTGAAAGACCACGGCTATCAGGTTTTCCTCAACGACCCGCAAGCCATGGCCAATTGCCATAAAGCCCCCTTCTGGTCACTCTTTTGCGACAAGTCCATGTCCTACGAGCTGGAGCGCGACGCCAAAGAGCAACCTTCGCTCGAAGAGATGACCCGCAAGGCCATTGAGACCCTGTCGAAAGAACCCAACGGCTTCTTCCTGATGGTGGAGGGCAGCAAAGTAGATTGGGCCGCGCACGATAACGACGCCAAAGCTGCTTTACTCGACTTCATCGCGTTCGACAAGGCTTGCAAGGTGGCGTTCGACTTCGCCCAAAAAGATGGCCAAACCTTGGTGCTGGTCATGCCTGACCACGGCACCTCCGCTATCACCATTGGCAATGCGAAATCCAATCACGGTTACGACAAGCTGTCGCTCACCCAGATTATGTCCCCCATTGACGACTACAAGCTCTCCACTTGGACGATGGCCGAAAAGATGAAAGCCGTGGAGACCTCTGAGTGGCCCGCTCTGTTTGAGCAGTACTACAACCTCCAGATTACTCAACCGGACATTGAGTTCCTGCAATCGGCGCGCGACTACAAACTGTCATCCATGCCGAAGGAGCAACGCAAGGGCAATGAATACATGTCGCGCCTGCTCGGACAGTTCCTGTACAACCGCACCTATTTCGGTTTCACTACCTTCGGGCATACGGGCGAGAATGTGTTCTACGCCATCTACCATCCGCAAAATGATGTGTTGACGGGCTTTGTCACGAACGTGCAGATGCACGAGTATCTGTGTCGCCAGCTCAACCTCACAGACTCGTTGCCCAAGCTCACCGCCGACATCTATGCCGACCATCATCAGGTTTTCGAGGGCTACACGACCCGCATCGACAGTCTGGCGCCCAACCATTACAAGCTGGTGGTGAAGAACAAGAAGAACACGTTGGAGGCCGACAGCTACACCAACACCGTGGTCATCAACAAGAAAAACGTGGAATTGCCTTCAGTGGTGATTTTCATGGATAAAAACAAGACTTTCTATCTGCCCAAAAACCTCCGGAATTGTCTGGAGTAGGGGAGACCTATCCAAAGTGAATAATAATAAAAATCAATAGTAATGGAAACGACAACAAATTATGCAGGTACCAACGGACAGCAGAATGAAACCAATCCGTTGAAAAAATGGGTGATTATCCTCGGCATTTTGGCCGGTGTGTTTTTCATCACCACGCTCTATTTCGGCTTCTTCGCCAAGCCCGTGCTCAACAAGGAGTTCACCAAAGTGGAAAACAGCAACATGGAGTTGCAGGCAGAGCTGGACTCTTTGCTGGCAGAGCATGAGCGCATCAAAGCGCAGTACGGCGATCTTTCCGACCAGCTCAGCGAGAAAGACAGCATCATCATGGCCAACGCCGCTCAGATTGAGGAGCTCATCAACTCCCAGGCTGACTATCGTAAAATCAAGAAACAACTGGCCCGTCTGCAGAATATCTCGCAAGAGTATGTACAGGAGATGGACAAGCTGTATCAGGAGAACAAAGCGCTGAAAGAGGAGAACCTTTCTGTGAAGGCTGACTTGGAGCAAGAACGTCTGGACAAGGAGAACATCCAGAAGTCGAACGAGGCCCTCAACGCCAAGATTTCCGGAGCAGCGGTTTACAAAGCCTACAATATCCGCAGTGCCGGTTACATGATCAAGAACAAGGGTGTCGAAGAGCCCACCGACAGGGCTGCGCGCGTCAAACGCATCAAGACCACCTTCATCTTGGGTGAGAACTCATTGATTGAATCCGGTCCGGTCAACGTATATTGTCGTATCGCCATCCCCGGCTCTGGCAAAGTGCTCACGCCCGGCTCCAGCGAAACCTACTCTTTCGTGCACAATGGCCAACGTCTGCAGTACTCCACCAAAACCGTCGTCAACTACGACAAGCAGGCACAAACTGTGACGATGAACTGGGATTTGATGCCGGACGACAAGGCCGCCAAGGGCAAATATGTCATCCAAGTCTTCACCGATGACCAGTTCCTGGGTGAGAGCTTCTTTACCCTAAAATAATAAATGTTTAGAGTTTAGAATTTAGAGTTGAAAGTTTAGAGGGTTAAAAAAATCTCTAAACTCTAAACTATAAACTCTCAACTCTCAACTAACTTCTTAAAACACAAAAATGATTAGCCGAAGATACTTGAGAATCAAAACAATGCAGGCGCTTTATGCCCACAGCATGAAGCCTTATGAGGACGTGCTGAGCGCCCAGAACACCCTCGTGAAAACGGTGAAAAACAGCTACGTGCTCTTCCTTTGGCTCTTCTCCATCCTGCCGGAAGTGACTTTCTATAGAAAGAACAAGCTGGAGGACCTTCGCAACAAGCACAACCCGACGCCCGAAGACCTGAACCCCAACACCAAGTTTGTAGATAACCAGGTCATTGCGCAGATCGAGGACAATGTGTTCCTGCAGCCCATGTTCAAGGCCAATCACATCGACTGGTCCAACGACGGCGACTTCATCCCCAGACTCTTCCACATCATTGAGGAGACCGATTTCTACAAGGCTTACATGGAGAATCCTTCCCGCAGTTACGAGGAGGACAAGAAGCTGGTTTTGGACATCATTGAGCAGATTTTGGGAGAAGACGACCACATCCGTTGGTTTTTCAGCGAGAAGGATACCAATTGGCTGGACGACTATGACGAGGCGTTGATGATGTTCTATAAGAATGTTTCCAAATTCAAGTTGAAAGACGGAAACGAGAACAAAATCCAGCCTCTGTACAAGGATGCCAAGGAGGATGAGCAGTTTTTGCGCAATCTCTTCAAGAAGACCATCCAGCACGAAGACGAGTATGAGGAGCTGATTGAAGCCAAGCTGCAAAACTGGGAGCTGGAGCGTGTCATCGGTATGGACATCCTGCTGATGAAAATGGCCATCTGCGAATTTTTGGAATTCCCCACCATTCCCATCAAAGTGACGATGAACGAATACATCGACATGGCCAAGTTGTACAGTTCCGACAAGAGCCAGAAGTTCATTAACGGCATTTTGGACCGTCTCATTGTGGATTTCAAGGCCGAAGGCAAGATTGTGAAAACAGGAATAGGATTATATCAAAACTAATAGGATGAAGAAAATCAAAATCATATTTTGTATTGTTTTGGGTTTGTCGGTTATGATGGCATGTCACCGCAAACCCGCACAGGAAGGCGACTTCAAGGTTTCGGACGTGCATATTCCCGTGACAGCTGACGGCATGTCGAAAAAGGACAAAGACAAGCTGCCCGTTATCGAGTTCGAGCGCACCACATACGATTTCGGCGAGGTGGTGCAAGGCGAAAAGCTCAACTACACGTTCAAGTTCAAGAACACCGGCAAGTCGAACCTCATCATTTTCTCTTCGGAGGCCACGTGTGGCTGTACCACCTCCACGCCGCCCAAAGCCCCTATCCGTCCGGGCGAGTCGGGTGAGATCAAAGTGACGTTCGACTCACAATCCCAAAAGGGCAAAGTGGTGAAGCGCATCCTCGTGGGCGCCAATACCTACCCGGCAGAGACCATTCTGACGATTACGGCGAACGTGACGTCAATGAAGAATTGAGAATTGAAAATTGAGAATTAAGAATCCCCTTCTTGAAAAAAAGGGGTGCCCGAAGGGCGGGGTAGTAATATAAAAACTAAGAATTCATTTTTTTACAACATTAATAAACATTAGTATGACACTTTTACTTACATTATTGCAAGCAGCAGGTGGCGCCCAAGGTGGCGGCATGAGCATGACCCTCATCATGATTCTGTTGATCATCGTGGTTTTCTACTTTTTCATGATTCGTCCGCAACAGAAACGTCAGAAACAGATGGAAGAATTCAAGAAAAGTCTGGAAAAGGGCGACAAAGTGACGACCATCGGCGGTATTCATGGCAAGATTTGCGATGTGAAGGAGAACACCTTCCTCGTTGAAATCGCCAACGACGTGCGCATTGAGGTCGATAAGGCTGCCATCGCTGTGGATGAAGCTCAGCTCAAAGCCAAAAAAGAAGAGCAAAAATAGTTTATAATGCCCAAAGAGAAAATCAAACTGCCTTCCATCGCCTTTCTTGTCTGTTTGGTGGTGGCTGCCATCGCGTGGGGTGTAGTGACCTTCTCGAAAGATTATAAGGTTTCCTATAATTTCAAGATTGTCTGCTACAACCTGCCCGAAGGAAAGAAGAGTGTCACCGTTTCAGACACGGTTATCACCTTGACATTCAACCAGAAAGGCTTGAAATACTTGAGTTCTCCTTTCAAAGACAAGGAAAAGAAAGTCTATATTTCGGTGTCGGAGCTGATCAAGCCCAAGCACAGGGTTTCCGTATATACATTCTCCAACAAGGAGATGCGGGAGTTCCTTTTGCACAACAATTTCGGGCCCGAATTGGTTTCCGTCGATGAGCCCGAGGTCATCACCTTTTATCTGCGCTAATGTACAAGATTGCACTCACCGGTGGCATCGGCACGGGCAAGACCTATTTGTCCACCCATTTCATTGAGATGGGCATTCCCGTGTTTTATGCCGACGATGAGGCCAAGAAGTTGTACGCCGACCCGCAGTTTCTGCAGACCATCCGGGAGGCTTTCGGCGATGAGGTATT
The DNA here is from genome assembly GCA_045132055.1 of Bacteroidales bacterium. Taxonomy (GTDB): domain Bacteria; phylum Bacteroidota; class Bacteroidia; order Bacteroidales; family WCHB1-69; genus F23-D06. Next base: position 58,777 of record JBGURP010000055.1, on the reverse strand, counting down.
CGCAGCGGGCCATCCCGACCAGCTGAGTTTCGAGCGTTTGGCGGCGAAAGTGTTTGCCGACGAGGAGGCACTGCAGCGGCTCAACCGGCTCGTGCACCCGGCGGTGATGAAGAGATTCGAGGAATGGTGCGCCCAGCAGGATGCGCCCACCGTCATGATGGAATCCGCGGTGGTGTTTGAAGGCAATCTGACTTCCTATTTTGATAAAATCATTGTGGCAGACGCGCCCGTGGAATTGCGCATCCGTCGGATTATGGCACGCAATCCGGAAATGACGCGCGGGCAGATTCTCGCTCGCATGGCACGCCAGATGCCGCAGGACGAAAAATGCCGCCGCGCCGATTTGGTGGTATGCACCGGGGAAACGTACGCGGCGGGATATGATTACCGTTAACCTTGGGGGTTCCGCCGCGTTCACATTTTGTGGGTAACGTTGGAGGTTCCGCCGCTTTGCGGCGGAATGGTGGTTGCTGGACACAACATGGCGCAGCGATTGATGATACGGTTGGCATATTCCAATCTGGTATCACACACCTTTTTGTCTTTGCATCCGTCGTAACCCATAGTCAGATGCATGAGATCATATCCAATCGCAATGTTAGTTAGGAGTTTGCGGTCTCGCTTGCCGGCGGCTTCCTTGTATTTCTCTATATTTGTGCGGCCCTTGCCTTTGCGCACTTCCAGTACCGCATCCAAAGCAATCAGGCAGCCCTTCCAAAGCGTATCGCCGGCAATATGGAGGACAAACTCCCCTTCTATTTTAGAAGGGGTGGCCGCAGGCCGGGGTAGTAATATGGAATATGATGCTTTATATTACTACCCTGCCTTTCAGGCACCCCTTCTTGAAAAGAAGGGGAATTATTTGACGTGGTTAAAACGGCAGATCGTCGGTGTCTGGTTCGAACGTGGGTTCGGGGACGTTGGCGGGGGGCGTGACCGCGGCTGCCTGGTTGGGCACCTGCGCGGCTACCGCTCCGGCGGGCGCGTCATCGCCCTTCGGCGACAAAATCGTGAACGTGCTCGCCTCAATCTCGGTGATGTACCGCTTGGCACCGTTGTCCTCCCAACTGCGCGTGCGCAACTTGCCCTCCAAATAGATCATCTTGCCCTTGTTCAAATACTTCTCCGCATTCTCAGCCAAAGTGCGCCAACAGTATATGTTGTGCCACTCGGTCTGCTCTATCCGGTTGCCACTCTTGTCCTTGAAATACTCGGAAGTGGCCAATGTGAAGGATGCTTTCTTGACGTTGTTTTCAAAGGTTCTGATCTCGGGATCCTTCCCTAACCGACCGACCAGAATAACTTTATTAATTCCTGACATAGTAATTTGTTTTAAGTTCGGTGCAAAGATATTAAATTTTTCAATATATCCAACTGAATTTAAAAATATTTTAATTATTTTTTCAAAACGGGTTTATAAAGCGACTCAGCCAACACTTTCTGTGCATCGGTGCGCAGCATAATGTCCTTCAGCTCCGTTTCAGGATGCTGTTTCATGTAGCTTTTGATGATCTGCAGGCCGATGTAAGCGCCGATGCGTCCGGGCGACTCGTTGCCAAACACACGCGTGAAGGGCGTTTCGTCAACCAGCATGCGTATTACTTCATCATCTTTGGAGTAGATCATGTTCTTTTCCATCAGGTATTGCCAAACCTGCCCTTCGTGTTTTTTGGCCCACTCGTACTTTTCGGGGCTGTAACCCAGAATGTCCATTTCCGGCGTGTCGGGGAACATCACCTGCGTGAAGAAGAGTTTCTTGCCCTCGTCCAGCATGTTGTCCAAGGCCGAAACCAAGGTTTTGTCGGGTAGGTGCTTGTAGGCCATCACTTTGGTGAAGCAGTCGGTGGCCAGGTATTTCCGTTCGTAACGGGCGCTGATAAACTTGGGAATGTGCGTCTGGCTATAGAATTTGAAATTGGCCCCGAGATACATGTCGAGGTCGATGATGATGGTGTTGTCGTAGCCCCATACGGTGGGATTGTAGGTGTCGATGCCGGAAATCATCGTGACGAATTTGGGCACGGAAGCGTCGGGGAAGTGGGTGAGGTAGATTTTGAAAGCGGAATTGAGCTGGCTCTGCAAGTCGTTGAGGTTGGGATACTGCTTTTGGATTTCCCGATAGAGCACTCTGATGACGGTGTCGGCGAGGTAGTCCTTGAGCGACTGCATCATGCGCGGGTCTTTCCAGCAATCTTTGGCGACGAGGATATCGGGCACTTGGCCGTAAAGGTTTTCCACGCCGGCGGCCAGGTGTTGGCGGTCTAAGGCAAAAAGCGCCTGTTCGTAGCGGAAAAAATCCACTTTCACGTTTCGGGCCTTGGCCTTCTGTTCGGTGGTCATGGTGGGGGTGGCCACCTTCTCCTTGCGGTGGCAGGCGGCGCAGCAGATCAGCGCGCACAATAATAGTAGAGACAGAATCAAACGATTACTATTCATTTTGCATGAATTTATAACGGGGCAAAAATACTCAAAAATTGTTAGATTTATTCTGGGTAGTTTTGTTAGTTGCTCGTGTGTGACTTTCGCGGCGGCAGACGTCATGCTTCGTCGCAAGCAACCCTTGCGCCGCGAGGGCCGTACGCTGCATTGCCATGCCCCCACACTGCGGCCTACGGCCTTGTGCGGGGGCATTGAGATGGCATCCCTCCGGGATGCATTTCCTTGCGCATAACAGAATCCCCTGAAATGACCTCGCAGAGGTCACATTCTATTAACCCCAGATAAGCGTAGCGCAATCTGGGGTGGAGAGCCGCATCCGACCACTCACCGCGGTGCGGGACACACTTGACACGAAGCACCAGATTTGCTCACCGCGGAATAAAAAGGCTCTAGCTGATGCAAAATTTTTTGCAATTGTTGATAACTTATTTCACCCTTGTTAATCGTATTAAAAAAAATTGTATATTCGCCATTCCAAAAATTGCATTTAATGTCTTTTGGAAAAAGTTTATAAACATTTGATTGTTAAAAAGTTATAATTCACAATATTAATTTAAATTCAACACTTATGAAAAAACTCGACTCTTTGAAAACTTTCAGCCAACATTTGAAAGTTTTAGCAGTGGTGCTTTTCGCCTGCCTGATTTCTCTGGGCGCGAATGCACAAGCGTACCAGTATAGGCTGGTTACTCAAAGTCAAACTGACTGGTCCGGCACTTACCTGCTGGCGTACCACACGACCTCCAGTACAGTTATTTTGTCTGGTATTAACAAGTCTTCATCAACCCACTATGGTAGTTCCACCAATGTGACAGACTATTTGGATGGCGATATCATGCTCTCCAATGCAACTACAGACGCCTGTGCTGTTACCATCACCCCGGTGACGGACAACACCTATACCCTGTATCTGAAAGATGTAGGTTATCTGGGATGGTCCAGCGGCAACTCATTGACGAACGCTACATCGGTTCCTTCAACTAGTTCAGATAAATATTATTGGACGATTACCATGACAGATGGCGTTCTGACCATTGCCAATGTGAACACTCCTAACAGAAAACTCCAATATAATACGAGTAGCCCCCGCTTTGCGACATACACTTCAAATCAAAAAGCTTGTAGTTTCTTCAAAAGAGAAAATTTCACGGGTATTCCTGCTCCGGTTTTCAGTCTGAATCCCGGTGCTTACTATTCTGCTCCCCAAACTGTGACGATCACGTGTGACACCACAGACGCTATCATCTATTATACACTTGACGGTTCAAAACCCACCACTTCTTCTGCTGTATATAGCACTCCGATTACTATTGACAGTAACATTACCCTGAAGGCTATTGCCGTGAAAGGTACCAACAAGAGTGTTGTGGCTACTGCTGCTTACACTTTCCCATTTTTCCGCGTGCTGGACAACATTGCCGCTTTCAAGGCACAGACTTCCACAGACACCATCTTCAAAGTGAACTCCCCGATGACGGTGATCTTCCAAACTGCGGATAAATACCATACCTTCTTGCAAGACAGCTCCGCCGCCATCTACGTATATAGCACCATGGACAAAGCCTATCAAGCTGGCGATGTCATCAACGGCGGTGTCTTCGGTACATACTCTCTCTACTATACTATGAATGAGATGAAACCGGTGGCCGGCGCTCCGCTCGCAGACGGTGTGGCAGGTACCCCTGTTGCCCCGATCGAGGTTACCGTATCTGAACTGTACAGAAACTATGCCTTATATGAAGGAAAGCTGGTTACCGTGAAGGGTGTGAAAATTAACAACGATTTCACTTTCACCACCGGTAGCGCCAACGGAGTCGATGCGACAGGTGATACAATATTCAATATTCGTAACACATTCAAGACACTGGGTATGTCTGTAGTCGCCAACGATGTGGCCGACGTGACGGGCTTGGTGACTCGCTATAATAATAAGATCCAAATAGCTCCGCGCAACAACCAGGATATTGTGATTCCGGTTGCCACACTGCCCTATACCGTGGATTTCGATCAGAATGTTGACGAATTCCTCAATATCAACAACGGCACCGCCATCAACAAATGGTTTGTGGGTACAGCCGAAGGATTTGACAACAACAAGTTGTACATCTCCTCCTCCAATGGCGTGACCAACAAATACGACTGTTCAAGCGCTGCTCAAGTTACCGCTTCCCGCGAAGTGATTATTCCGGAAAACGGCGCTACATTGAGCTTCGACGTGCGCGTGAATGGTGAAGCTGGCAAGGATATGTTGACGGTGTACTTATATAATTATACTAATAATGTTATTAATAGTACTCCTTCCTTGACGATGGCTTTGTCCGACAAATCAGATTGGACAACGATCACCAGCATTATCTCTCCGGAAAATGCTGGCAAAGCCAGATTGGTTTTCGAATGGAAGAATAACAACAATGGCCTCGGCGAGCAATATCCTGCTGCTATTGACAACATCTCCATTATCGAAGCCGCATGTGCTCAGCCTACGGAACTGGCTGTGGCCGTGACCGCCGATACCGCAGTGGTAACTTGGAACACGGTTGATACCACCCAAAACGCATGGACCCTTGAGTACAAACTCGAAGACCATAACGAGTGGTACACCATGAACACCACCGTCAAGACGGCTACGCTTACCGGCCTGCAGGGCAACAGCAACTACGATGTGCGCGTGAAAGCCAACTGCGGCAGCGAAAGCAGCGAGTGGACTGTCGGTACTTTCACTGTACCTTGCTTGAATATGGTGGACGGTGTTTGCCAAGACGGTTTGGCTTGCGCTACTCCTGACAGCGTGACGGTTTCCAACATCACTCCTGAAACGGCCACCATTTCCTGGACGGGCAATGCTGCCAACTACTCCTTCGAGTACAAGACCGGTGAAAATGACTGGACCGTGCTCAGTGTGAATACCAACACCTACACACTTACCAACCTGACCCAAAAGACTGACTACCTCGTGCGCGTGAAAGCTATCTGCGGCGAGAACAATTATAGCCTCTATTCTGTTGAGGTTCCGTTTACCACCACCAGCGTTTGCCCTGTGGTAACCAATGTTACCTCTTCCAACCTCTCCACTACCACCACCGTTTCCTGGACTCCTGGCGGTGAAGAGAATTCCTGGATCGTTCGTTTCCGCCCGGTGGGCACCACTGAGTGGGTTGAACTTCCGCGTATCAGCGGTATTGCTTCCACCACCTTCGGCGGTTTGCTTAACCAAGCTGATTACGAAGTTGAAATCAAGGCTCTCTGCGATCCTGATGATGAAGATAACCAAAGCTCTTGGGTACGCTATGAGTTCATCTCCGGTTGTGCTCCGTTTACTTTGGAAGAAGCTACCGAGAACTTCAACGCTGCCGTTCGTCCCAACTGCTGGGATGATAACAATATCACCTTCAATGGCACAGCTGCTGTGGCTGATACTGCTGCTCAATGGTTGATGACTCCTCCGGTTCAAATCCCGGCTGATTATAACACCTACATTGTGGTTGACATGCAGGGTGAAGCTACCCTCATGGCTTCCTACAGAGGTACGGCCATGGACCGTTTTGCTGAAGTTTCTGTCTTGGCTAACGACAGCACTGGTCACTACATCGTTGAAATCCCCGCTGCTTATAAGAACAAAGCCATCAACTTCATGTTCTTAGCTACCGGCGCGTTCAGCATCGACAATGTGGAATTCACACAATGTCCGTTTGTGCCCAACAACCTCGTGGCTGCCAACCCGCTCAACAACTCTGTTGAACTCTCTTGGAACGGTCTCCACAACAATGGTTGGAAACTTGAATATGCCAAGAACAATGCTAACGAGTGGACTGAACTGACTCTGGATCAAACCTCTACCGATACGGTTAACTACACGCTCACCGGTCTTGAGGGCCAAACGACCTACAAGTTCCGTGTAAGCACCATCTGCGAAGGCGGTTCTATCAGCAATCCTTCCAATGTGGCTACCATAACAACCCGTTGCGACGCTGTAGCAGTGCCTTATAAAGATTTTACTAGTGCTCAATACGGCAGTAGCTACAGTGGTACGCTTGACTGCTGGATTCCTTTCTACACAGGAAGAGACTCCCAAAGCGGTGCCAGCGTTTCTGCTTCTGGCCAACTGTTATTGAAGAAATACTATCATGTGACGGATGCTCCCAATGGTGATGTATATGCTATCCTTCCTACCATGGACACCGCGTTGAATGTTTTGCAGATCAGCTTCAACATCAGAACTAACAATGGTACTCCCGACCTGCCTGTTCAATTGTGTGTAGTGACCAACGTGAACAATCCTGTTGGTAACAACACCAAGGTTGTGAAAGCCATTACAGCAACCAGCGAAGAGGCTTCTTATTTGATTACTCTTGATGGTGAGGAAGGTGAAGGTAATCTGGCTTTCCGTATGCCTATGACAGGTACCGAGAGCCATGAGGTCCTTATCAACAATGTGGTAGTAGAGGTGATTCCGCCATGTCAAGCACCTTTTAACTTGGTTGCCGAAGCATTGAATGAAAGCCAAGTTAGACTTACCTGGGAATATGTTGAAGATGAAGGTGGTGATAACGACTTTACGATCCGATACAAGAAGAGAACCAGCCCCACTATTGACAACTTCCCTGAACCGTACGAAGGTGGTACAGAGAAGCTGGGTGCTTCCACTCCGCGTGATTTCAACGACCTGGAATACGGTGCAACGTATAAGTTTGTGATCCGCCACGAGTGCGGTGATATGCACAGCGCATGGTCAAAAGAGTATGTCTATACTTTTGTGAAGAATTACAACATTGCCAAAGATACCAATATTACAACTTGCCACGGTACAGTGGTGTACCAAGACACGACAACTGCTGCCACCACCAAGACCATGGTGATTAACCCGAGCAACGCTGCCAGCTGGGTGAAACTGACGGGTGATGTACAGCTTGATGGTTGTACACTGTATGTGTATGAAGGCAACGCAGTGGCTACCGATAAGCTTTTGAAAACCTACACGGGTAACGTGAGCGGCATTGCCCTTACGCCTAAATGTGAGAATGAAATCACTTTGCGTTTGGTGAAAAAAGCCAACAGCAACCCTGTATTGAATCTGCAAATTGAATGCGAAGCAGCTCCTACCTGTTCTGCTCCGACCCAATTGGCATACAATGAGGTAACGACTGCTCTTACTTGGACTGCCGGTTGCTGGGGCCCTGCTGAAAGAAGCTACAACATCCAAGTGCTCAATGAAGGAGAAGTTGTGGTTAAGACACTCACTTCTACAACTACCACTGTGAATATTCCTGTTGATGAACTCTCCAATGGTAAATACATTTTAAGAGTACAGCCTGTGTGCGATAATGTACCTGGCGAATGGTCTGATACTATTTCATTCGTGAGAGTATCTTGTGCTGAGCCGACAGCCTTGACGGTGAATATTACTGGCCATACCGCACAACTTTCTTGGAGCGGCAATGCGGCATTAGGTTATGAGGTGGGTTACAAACTCCACGATGCTTACAGCTGGGTAACGGCCAATGTGAACGCCAACACCCACACCTACACTACACCGGTGCTGGATGATAATGTTGATTATGACTTCCGTGTAAAAGCAATCTGTAGTACAGCAGATGAAAGCGGTTATGTTACCACAACGAAACATGTGGAGTGTGTAATAGAAGTGCCGGGTATTGTTGAGGCTCAAATAGGAAATGGAACAACAAGTGATAACACATACCCGATATCGTGTTATTATAATCATTCGTACACTCAACAATTATTCCTGCAAAATGAGTTAGAGGAGCAAGGTATTACTGCTGGTATGACGATTTCATCCATTAGTTTTAACTATTTCTATGCTAATTCTACTATCAGACCAATTACAATTGGTTTGGCTAACACGAATCAACAATCATTATCGTCATCTTTCATTTCTAATAATGACTTTACAATAGTATATTCATCAGAGTGTGCAACTTTTTCTAATCAAAATGAGAATTGGGTAACTATTAACTTCAACACTCCTTTCGAATATACAGGTGGTAATATTGTGGTTTCCGCTTTAATGAACAAAGATAATCAAAACACATCTTGTTTCACAGAATACAATGGTACTAGCCGATTCTATGTGATGTCAAAAACGTCAGGTATATCAAGATATGCTCGAACAGATAGTTATAATATTATCTTTGATGCCAATGGACAACCTAAGTATGACGGTGGTACAATTTATTCATATAGTGGTTCTACTCGTGATAATGTAATATTTGGAGCTTCAGGTATGGTTTGTCAGCCTGTGGTTTCTTGTCCGGCTCCGAGCAATGTGGCCATGGCAAATCTTGAATCCGAGAGTGTCACAGTTAATTGGGACAAGGGTGGCAATGAAACAGCTTGGACCGTGGTTTACACATTGAACAATGGAACAGAAGTATCTGCAACGGCTACCGACACGTTCTATACCATCACAGGTCTTGATGCCGCCACAGATTATCACATGACGGTTGGTGTCTATGCCAATTGTGATGCTACTCATCAATCAATAGGCGTTGAGGAGACCTTTAACTTCAAGACGCCGTGTAATGCTTTGTCATTACCGTATGAGGAAGATTTTGAAGCTTACAATGCCCCAAGTTCAGTTTCCAGTACTTCCTATACTTATGTAATGCCAGATTGCTGGAATGCCGAGTGGGCAGCAGCCACAACCTCTTCCAATTATTCTCCCAAAGTGACAAGCTATAGTTCCTATGCACCGAATGGCGGAAAATATTTATTCTTCTTGGCTGGTGGTACTTATTATGCATATTACAATAACAACCCAACGATTGTGGCATTACCTGCTTTTGATGAAGATTTGACTACGACACAGATTACATTTAGAGCTCGTGCATACAACAACACATACGGAAAGTTATATTTGGGTTATGTAACAGGTAATAACAACTTTACAGAACTTAAGCAGATTACCTGCGCTACGGCTACAGGTGCTCCGTTGCAAACGGTTGAACTGAATGCTTATACCATTCCACAGGGTGCACGTTTGGCTTTCAAAGCACAGTACACATATTCTTCAGCATATTCTTACATTATGATTGGTTTGGATGATATTAAGATTGATTATCTGCCTTCTTGTGGTAAACCGACTATTGCCATTGTTGAGGACACAGTGAAAATCACACCTCATGCGCTCTTGGGTGCGCCCGAAGCATATAATGTGCAATATCGTGTAGGAAATGCCGAAACTTGGACTTCAGCCACTACGGATACCAATTATTTTGTAATACCCAATATGCAGCCGCAAACCGATTATGAGGTGAAGGTACAATCTGACTGTGGTACAGATAGTACATCCGAATGGGTTTCCATTAGTTTCACCACACCGTGTATGGCACTGACATTGCCTTATACACAAGATTTCGAAGGAACTGTATTCCCGCCAGATTGCTGGAGCCAGGATTACGTTTCTGGAACGCATAATTGGACTAGAACAACACACTCTAATGGTTCAGGAAGTTATGATGCTACATTTGCTCATGGTACTACAGGAACAATAACCAAATTGATTACCCCGCAATTTGATTTAAGTGCTTATAACTCTGTGCAGATTAGATTTAAACATAGTCAAAAATCATGGGCTGGAGACCAGGATGAATTAAGAGTTTATTATCGTCCGACAGCAGGTTCAAACTGGACAATGTTGGCAGAATATACAGAAAGTATCACCACCATGCGTGAGGAACAAATCATTCTTCCTGCAGCTGCTTTAACTGCTACTTGTCAATTTGCCTTTGAAGCTTATGATGGCTATGGTTACAATGTTTATGTAGATGATTTTGCCGTAGAAGAGATTCCTACTTGTTCTGCTCCTGAAGCTTCTTCTTTCGGAATAGTGTTTAGTCCCAACATCACTTTGACTTGGAGCCCTGGTTCTGTTGGAACACCTGCTGGCTACATATTGCAATACCGTGAATTAGGTACAGAAACATTTACAGAGGTTACGACTCCGACTGCATCCTATACGTTCACAGGCTTGACAGAAGGCACCACCTATCAATTGAGAGTGAAACAAGATTGCGGTGCAGCTGATGGCCAGTCCGATTGGACTCCTATCTTGTCCTTCAGAGTACCTTATTCTTGTCAAACTCAATACGAACTCCCGTTCTTTGAAGACTTCGAAGAAACCAGTACGACCCGCGATTGCTGGAGAATAGCAGATGTTGACGGCGATGAACAAAACTGGAGGCTTATGAATAATTCTAATTGGTTTACTCATAGTGGTGATTATTGTTATTCTTCCCCGTCATGGAATAGTACAGCACTCACATCTGACAACTGGTTGATTTCTCCGGCTATTCATATTTCATCTCCGGCACAGTTGACTTTCTGGGCTTCTAGTATAGATCCAGATTATCTTGACCATTTTAGTGTTTACGTAGATACAGCAATTCAAACATTGTTTACTTCAACAACACCATTGTTGAGAAATGAGGAAGCACCCTACGGTTATACCGAATACGCATTTGACTTAGGAGCATATCTGGGTGAAACCATTTACATTGCCTTCCGTCATCAAGATGAAAATCAAGATTGGTTGATGTTGGACGACATTTCCATAACCACGCATCCTTCCTGTTCCGCACCTATGGGATTGGCATTCGAGGATGACACCCTCATTTGGAACAAAGGTCTCTATGGTACACCGGCAAGTTACAACGTCCGTTATCGTTTGCAAGGTGACACCACTTGGACTACTGCAGTGGTAGATACCAATTTCTATGCTCCTGCTCGTTGGGAACCCAATAGTGACTATGAGGCACAAGTGCAGACCAATTGTGGCAATGAAGATCTTTCCGAATGGTGCGATGTGCTGCAATTCCATACTCCTGTCGTTTGCTTCACCCCGACCAACCTTGCAGTGGACAGTGTGACCTACTACAGTGCCAATGTTTCCTGGACCGACAGCCACGCTCATAACAACTATGCTATCGAGTACAAGGCTGAAGGCGACACCACTTGGACGACCGTGGCTGGCGACTCTACCCTCAAGGTGACGCTCACCAACCTCAACTACCTCACCACCTACACCGTGCGTATGAAGAGTGTTTGTAGCGAATTAGACGAGTCTGAATACACCGATGAAGTTGAATTTACTACTTTGTGCGCTGGTGGTTACAATACAGCAAAAGAAGTTGACTTCTCCGGCTTCAGCAGTTCCGCTTCCTATGGCTATCTGCCGTTCTATGGTTTCTATGGTTATACCTACAGTCAGCAGATTTACGAAGCTAATGAACTGGATCTTGACGCTACAGAGATTAAATCCATCAGCTTCAAATGTGCTTCAGCTCCTGCTGTTGACAAGACAGGTGGTATCCATATCTGGTTGGGTCTAACCAACAAGAGCTCATTCTCCAGCACAACAGACTATGTGGATGTCAATACATTGACAGAAGTGTATGCTATGCCAGAAACAGAAAGTTATCAGTTTACAGCCGGAGAGTGGAGCACTTTCACGTTTGAAACACCGTTCCACTATGATGGTACCAGTAATCTTGTGGTGGCTTACTATGAAGGTATGGCAGGATATAGTTCCAGTGAATTCTATGTTCATACTACCTCTAATAACAAATCCATTTTCCATTATTCCGACACTAAGACCGCTGTCTCTTATGAAACACCGGCAACCGCTACTACAACTTATAAATACTGTCAGGCATATAGAAATGACATTATTTTGTCCACCGGTTCTATTTATTGTCCTCCTGACAATGATTTGGCAGTTGATTCCATTGCACCTATCGAGGATAATTGCGATTTGAGCAATGCCAAGGTCACGATCAGAGTAAAGAACACTTCCTTCCTCAATGCAGTAAACGGTTTCACCGCTACGCTCGCTTTGAATGACACTGCTGATGTCGTTACCGAGACCGTGAACGCTACTATCGCACCGCAAGGTTCTTACACGTTCACTTTCGCACACGTTCCGGCTTACACCGATGGTTCCAATAACATTATGGTCACCGTCACCGCTGAAAATGACGAAGTGGCAGACAACAATGTAATTACCTTGAATGACATCCGTCAAGTGGTTCCGGCCACTGTGCCTTACGATCAAACCTTCTCCAATGTGGATCTCACTCGCGATGCTTGGAAGCAGGGTACGGAGAACAACAACCCGAACCTCTGGAAGATCAACGGCGGCGTTCTGACCTTCATGGACAACGACACTATCGATGCCCAGAACTACGTCATCACCCACTGTATCGAAATTCCGGCTGAACAGGTGCAAGTTTCCTACGACTACAACGCACTTAGCAACCTGCCTGAGAACCTGAACGTCTATATGGGTACCACTCCGGACATCAGCACGATGACCTTGATCGGTTCTCACGAAGGCTTCACCAAGACAGACGACGGTTATAATTACAGCTACCTCTTCAACAACGAAGTTGAGGGTGTTTATTACTTCGCAATCGAAGCACGCAGCACCAAGGGTAACATGGGTGTCACCTTCGACAACCTCAAGATTATGCCTATGATTGACGTGATGGTCAGCATCCGTCCTGATTCACATGGTGAAGACAACGGTATTGTGAGACCTCAGGTTGGTATCAACAAAGTTCCTTACAACGGATCTCTCACCATCAACATGATTCCGAACGAAATGTACCACGTTGCCGGTGTTTGGGTTGACAGCGTCCAAGTGGTGAACGAAGACCCGTACAACGCAAGCTTCATGATGTACACGCTCGACAATATCACCGAGGCTCATACGATTGAAGTGCAGTACAAGATGGAATTCCACATCTTCAAGTATGTTTACAACTACAATGACCAATATGCTGAAGTTGGTGGCCAGATTGTGGGCAAACCGATCGACACCACTATCATCCCGAGTGGCGGTTTGGTTCAGTTCACAGCTGACGAGCACTACACCCTGTACAGCATGGTAATGGGTAACCAACCTCCTGCATCCGAAGGCGCTATCATCGATGGTGAAAATGTGACGGCTGATGTTACTTACGATGAAGCTACTCGTACTTACTCCTACATCATCGACACTATGTATGTGGCTAACTACTACGTACAGGCTTGCTTCAAGCGTGATACAGTAGCCATCAACTACGCTACCCTCACCGGTGAAGGCGTATATGACGGCGTGAACACGCATGCTGGCGAAACCCACATCACCTATGTTGACTATGGCACAGACTTCACCTCCTCCATCCTGCCGGCCGAAGGCTACTACACGATGAATGTGACGGTGAACGGTGTGGATACCGGCATCATTGACCACTATGATTTTGACAGCGTGATCACCGAGCAATATGTGACGGCACAGTTCGGTCACAAGGTGACAGCTTCCATTATGAACATCAACAACAATGAGTATCTCGGCAGCGACGAGGTGCGTGGTAGCATCGAGCCGGCTGAGCAGATGATTCTCTCTGGTGACAGCTGCTCCGTGCACGGTTACGTTCAAGAGCACTTCCACCTGAGCAACTTCTTCGTGAACGGCGTGGATAAGCTGGCCGATGTGACCTTCGACGGTCTCAACTTCAGCTACACGATCGACTCCCTCGTGGTCAACACCGACATCGTCGCTGTGGTACGTATCGACACTATCGCTATTTACTACACAGTGGATGGTGGTAACGGTTACGTGAACGGCAACCTGATGGAGGCTCCGGCTATTGACACCCTCTATCTGGATTATGGTTCCAGCTTCATGAGCAACTTTGCAGCCGCTACTGGCTACCACATCGTGAATGTCACGGTGAACGGTACTGCTTACAACGAGATCCCGCAATGGTTGACCGAGTACCTCACCGAGGCTCAATACATCACTGTGACGTTTGCTCTGAACGAGTACGACATCACCACCACTGCCCACGGCAACGGTTCTGTGAGCGAAGGCATGCATGTGGTGTTCGATCCTGAAAGCAGCTACACCTTCACGGCAACGCCGGCAGTGGGTAGCCATATCAGCCAGATCCTCCGCAACAACGAGGCTCTTGAGATCAGCGATCCTGAGGCTACTTACACGGAGACCATTGCTCCAGTCTTGAGCGACTACAACTATGTGGCATTCTTCGCAGCCAACGTTTACACCGTGACCGCATCCTGCGGTGAAAACGGTACCATCGACCCGTACGGTGCACAATCCTTCGAGTATGGTGAGACCCCGACCTTCACAGTTACACCGAATGCCGGTTATGCAATCGAGCATGTGTATGTGGACGGTGAGGAAGTTGAGTTGACGAACAACGCTTACACGTTCGAAGCTCTGACCGCTAACCACACTATCAGCGCAACCTTCACCGCTGACAACTACACCATCACCGCTACTGCCGGCAACCACGGTAGCATCGATCCTGACGGTGAGAACGAGGTGGCAGCAGGCAGCACAGTGGTTTACACCATCACGCCTGCTGCAGGTTACGAAATCGAGGATGTGACCGTTGACGGCCAGTCTGTGGGCGCAGTGAGCACCTACACCTTCGAGAATGTGGAAGCTGACCACACCATCGCCGCTACCTTCAGCGCACTGCAGTTCACCATCACGGCTACTGCCGGTGCTAACGGTACTATCACTCCTGCCGGTGTCCAGACAGTGAACTACGGCTCAACGCCGACCTTCACCGTGGCCGCTAACCCAGGTTATGAAATCGACTATGTACTTGTGGATGGTCAGAACGTAGCTTTGACGAACGGTGCTTACACCTTCGCCGCTGTTACCGCTAACCACGAGATCTTCGCCGCCTTCAAGATGAAGACCTACACGATTACCGTTACGGATCCTGCCAATGGTACTATCACACCGAACGGCATCATCACTGTGAACCATGGCGCAACGCCGACCTTCACCGTGACTCCGGCTACGGGTTACAATGTGACGGCCATCACCGTGAACGGCACCAATGTGATTGCTAGCGCTCAGGCTACTGTGATGGGTGCTTACACCTACACATTCCCTGCAGTCACCGCTAACCGCACTTTGACCGCTACGATGACCAAGAAGCAGTTCACCATCACAGCTACTGCTGGTGCTCATGGTACCATCACAGGACCTGCTACAGTAAGCTACGGTGACAACGCTACTTACACCATCGCCGCAAGCGAAGGTTATGAAATCGAGGATGTGACCGTTGACGGTATGCATGTCGGTGCAGTCGCTACCTACACGTTCCACAATGTGACGGCTAACCACACCATCCATGCTACCTTCAAGGTTGAACCTTGCGTGGTTCCGACCAACTTGCGCACCATCAACATTGACTCCACCTCCGCTACGTTGGTGTGGTACCACCCGGGTGCTGATTCTTACGACATCCAGTACAAGGTTTCTACCGCCAACACTTGGACTTTGGTTTCCAATGTTCCTGGTTTCGCTTACGACCTCACCAACCTGCAGTCTGCTACCAACTATGTTTGGAAGATCAAGGCCAACACGGTGGGTTGTACAGACAACGATTGGTCCAACGCCAACAGCTTCACCACGCTCGCTGGTCCTTCTTCACCGGACGGCATCAACGACTACGTGAAGAACCACGTGAATGTTTACGCAGAACACAACCGCGTACACATCATCAACGACTACAATGTTGACATCAACAACGTGGCAATCTACGACATGTACGGCAAGCTGATTTACAGCGGCAACGCTATCAGCAATCCTGAAGTGATCGAGTTGAACGTGGCAGTGGGTACCTACGTGGTTCGTTTGAACACGCAACAAGGTCCTGCCGTTTACAAGGTTCATATCAACCGGTAATCGGTAGTTAAGCCAAACTTCAAAAGAGACGCGGAATTTCCGCGTCTCTTTTTTTGCTCGTCATTGTTCCCCTTCTTCTCAAGAAGGGGTGCCCGAAGGGCAGGGTAGTTGTATAAAGAATGAAATTCCATATTACTACCCCGGCCTACGGCCACCCCTTCTACAATAGAAGGGGATTTTAATGGCGTGTCTCCGACACGCAGATGTTACGGGGGTCACGGACAACCCCACACTACACGCTGACGCGCTTGTGCGGGGTTATTGAAATGGCGTGTCTCCGACACGCAGATGTATCTTTTTATTTTGTATATTTGCACCCCTTTCCCACAGATTCAAAAATTAAAAAACACATACGATATGAAAGAAAACATCACAATGAGCATGAATCCTTTGGTAAATTTTCTGAAAAAAAGCCCGAAGGAGTTTACTAAGGCCGACATGATTAAGTTCGTGGAGGAGAATGAGATCAAGATGATCAATTTCCACTATGTGGCGGGCGACGGTCGTCTGAAGACGCTGGGTTTTGTGCTGCACAGCCGCGAGTATTTGGAGCAGATTCTCTCCAACGGAGAGCGTGTGGATGGTTCCAACATCTTCCCGGCTTTCATCCACGCCGGCTCTTCCGATTTGTACGTCATTCCGCGCTTTGCCACGGCTTTCATGAACCCTTTCACGGACCTTCCTACACTGTCGTTCCTCTGTTCCTATTACAACAAGGATGGCCAGCCGCTGGAGAATTCTCCGGAATTCATCTTGCGCAAGGCTGCCAAGTCGTTCACCGATGTGACGGGCATGTATTTCCAGGCCATGGGCGAGTTGGAGTACTACGTCATCGGCGATGCCGAGGAGCTGTACACTATTCCAGACCAGCGCGGCTATCACGAGTCGGCCCCATTTACAAAGTTTGAGCGTTTCCGTGCCGAGTGCATGTACAATATCGCCAAGGCCGGCGGCATGATCAAATACGGTCACTCCGAAGTAGGTAACTTTACTTTGGATGGCAAGATTTATGAGCAGAACGAAATCGAGTTCCTCGTCACGGACGTGCAAGAAGCTGCCAACCAGCTGATCATCGCCAAGTGGATCATCCGTAACTTGGCCTACGAATATGGCTTGGATGTCACCTTCTCGCCGAAGATCACGACGGGCAAGGCCGGTAGCGGTCTGCACATCCACACGCGCATTGTGGATGCCAATGGCAAGAACCAATATGTGACCAAGGGCAAGCTCAATTCCATCGCCAAGACTGCCATCGCAGGCTACATGACCTGTGCAGGCTCCCTGACCGCTTTTGGTAACACCAACCCGACGTCCTACTTCCGTTTGGTGCCGCATCAGGAGGCGCCCACATCCATTTGCTGGGGCGACCGCAACCGCTCCGTGCTCGTGCGCGTGCCGCTGGGCTGGAACTACAAGAATGACATTCTCGCCGACCTGAACCCGCTGGAGAAGGCCGTGAAGAAAGACCGTACGCAAAAACAGACGGTAGAATTCCGCTGTCCGGATGGTTCCGCTGACATCTACCTCTTGCTCGCCGGTTTGGTGTGCGCCGCACGCCACGGCTTCGAGATGGAAGGCGCGCTGGAGTTCGCCGACAAGACCTACGTGGATGTCGATATCCATCGTCCGGAGAACAAGGCTCTCGTGGAGAGTCTGGCACAACTGCCGACCTCTTGCTGGGAGTCTGCAGAAGAGTTGAGCCGCCACCGCGACATTTTCCAAAGACACGGCGTTTTCAATGCCGAAATGATTGACGATATCGTCAAACAATTGAAATCGTTCAAGGACCAGAAAATCCGCAAGGAAATCGAAAAGAATCCGGATTTGATGACCCAAATGGTTAATGAATATTTTTATTGCGGATAATGAATTACACCATAATTATTGTGGCCTGCCTAGCCCTGGTGGCCGTGGTGTTGTTGGCCAAAATGTTGACCGAACGCACGTTGAAATTGCAGGCGATGGACAATGGCAAGGCTGTGAAAGGCATTGTGTTGCCGTTGCGTCTGCAGGCGTATGAGCGCATGGCGTTGTATCTGGAGCGCATTGAGCCCACCCAGCTGGTGATGCGCATCCACGCCCCGGGCCTCTCGGTGGCGCAGGAGCAAAACCTCCTGTTGACGGCTATCCGTTCGGAGTTTGAGCATAACCTGTCGCAGCAAATCTACATCTCCAACCCTGTGTGGACCCAGATATGTGCCGCCAAGGACGACATTATCGAGATCATCAACACGGTGGCAGAGCAGATGGAAGAGGGAAACGATAGCCAGCAGTTTGCGGAGGCATTGTTGATTGCCGCGGCGCAAAAACCGGTGGTGGATCAGGCTCTGCTGATTCTGAAAACCGACGTGCAGAAATTATTCTAACAACCTTTTTTGTATATTTGCCTGCTTTTTTAAGCAAAAGAAAAATTATAAACCCAAATTTAAAATTCTATGAACAACGCAAATTTCGTATTCAGAGAACCCCAAAACGAACCCGTATTTTCTTATGCACCGGGAACCCCCGAAAGAAAATTATTGCAAGAGGAACTTGAAAAACAATATAATCAAGTCATTGAAATTTGCCCGATTATCGGTGGCAAAGAAGTGAAAACCGGTGACATGGGCAAGGTGGTGATGCCGACAGAACATGCACATGTGCTGGCCAACTACCACAAGGTAGGGGAGAAAGAGGTTCAAATGGCAATCGATGCTGCCATGGCTGCCAAGAAAGACTGGGAAGAGATGCCCTGGATTCAAAGAGCTTCCATCATGATGAAGGCTGGCGAGCTTCTGGCTACCAAATACAGATACATCCTCAATGCTTCTTGTATGCTGGGTCAGGGCAAGAGCCCGATGCAGGCCGAAATCGACTGTCCGTGCGAAGCTATCGACTTTTTGCGTTTCAATACCTATTTTGCTTCCCAGCTGTACAGTCAGCAGCCCATCTCCGACCACGCCACGCTCAACCGCAACGAGTATCGTGGCATGGAAGGCTTTGTGTATGCCATCACCCCGTTCAACTTCACCTCTATTGCACTGAACCTGAACGTGGCTCCCGCATTGATGGGTAACGTTACCATCTGGAAACCCTCTACCACTGCTATCTTGTCCAACTACTACCTGATGAAACTGTTGCAAGAGGCTGGTCTGCCCGATGGCGTCATCAACTTCCTGCCCGGCAGCGGCTCTGTCATCAGCAAGGTGGCCTTCAAGTCTCCGCACTTGGCCGGTATTCACTTCACAGGCAGCACCTCCACGTTCAAGAGCTTCTGGAAGCTGATTGGTGAGAATATCGACATTTACAATACCTACCCGAAGATTGTGGGTGAGACCGGTGGCAAGGACTTCATCTTTGCACACAAGACTGCCCCAGCCCGCGAGTTGGCCGTGGCCATCCTCCGTGGCGCATTCGAGTATCAGGGCCAGAAGTGCTCCGCCGCTTCCCGCGCATACGTGCCCAAATCCCTCTGGGAGCCCACGCTGAACCACGTCAAGGACATGATGACCACCGTGAAGATGGGCGATGTCCGCGACTTCTCCAACTTCGTGAACGCCGTCATCGATGAGAAATCCTTCGACAACATCGCCGGTTACATCGACCGTGCCAAGGAGTCAAAAGACGCAGAAATCGTGCTGGGCGGCCATTACGACAAGTCGGTGGGCTATTTCGTGGAGCCGACCATTATCGTCGCTAAGACGCCGGATTATGAGTCCATTCGCGAGGAAATCTTCGGACCGGTCATCACGGTTTACGTGTATGAGGATGACAAGTATGAGGAAATGTTGCGTGTTTGCGACGAAACCTCTCCGTACGCTCTTACCGGTTCCATTTTCGCCCAGGATCGTTATGCTATCGAGACAGCCGAGAGAATGCTCCGTCATTCTGCCGGCAACTTCTACATCAACGACAAGCCGACGGGCGCTGTGGTGGGTTGTCAGCCCTTTGGTGGCGCACGTGCTTCCGGTACCAATGACAAGGCCGGCAGTATGCTCAACTTGGTCCGTTGGATCAGCTCCCGTTGCATCAAGGAAACCTACGTGCCCGCCACGGACTATGGTTATCCTTTCTTGGCGAAGTAATGCGCCGGAGCGAGTATTTGTACAAAGGGACGCGCAAGCGTCCCTTTGTAATAAAAAATTGACACTATGCAACAACATCTGAATATCAGCGGTAAGCTTATGCCCTTGGACCCTCCTTTGATCATGGGCATTCTGAATGTTACGGAGGACTCCTTCTTCGATGGTGGGAAGTACACAGAGGAGGCCAAGATTGTGGCCCGCGCGGAGCAAATCATCCGTGAGGGTGGCGATATCATCGACATCGGGGCGGTCTCCACGCGCCCCGGCGCGCAGGACCTGCCCGAGCAAGAGGAAATCGCACGCATCCAGCGAGCCGTGAGTGCGGTGCGCGCCGCCCTCCCTGACGCTGTCGTTTCCGTGGACACGTGGCGCGCATCGGTAGCCCGTGCCGCCGTGCCATGCGGTGCCGATATCATCAACGACGTGTCTGGCGGCACGTTTGACCCGGAAATGATTCCGACAATGGGACAATTGCAGGTCCCGTACATCCTAATGCACACGCCTGAGAAGCCGGATACCATGCAACAACACACAGATTATGAGGATATTTTGGCTGAAATGATCCAGTTCTTCGGCCAGCAGATTGAAAAACTGCACGCAGTGCATGTGCACGACATCATCCTGGATCCGGGCTTTGGCTTCGGCAAAACGCTGGAACAGAACTACTTCGTCTTGAAAAACATGGACGCATTTCAGGTGTTCGATTTGCCCATCCTGGTCGGCATCTCCCGCAAATCCATGATTTACAAGTTGCTGGGCACCACACCCGACCATGCCCTGAACGGCACCACCGTGGTGAACACGCTGGCGCTCATGAAAGGCGCTCATATCTTGCGCGTGCACGATGTGAAAGAAGCAGTGGAAGCGCGGAAAATATTCTTGTGTTATAAAGAATCTAACAAGTAGTGTTTTTCCCTTTACAAAAAGTTCTCACTCCCTCTTTTTTAGTATCTTTGCCCATTCAATATTTCTATATGAAGTTCAGGATACTATTATTGTTGAGCGTATTGGCAACAGCGGTTTGCGCCCAGCCCCCTGCCAATTATTACCAAAATGCCTACCAGAAGAAAGGGCAAGCCTTGCGAACGGCCTTGTATGGTATCATAAAGAATCACACGGCACTCTCCTACAGTGCGTTATGGGATGCTTATAAAACGACCGACAAGCGAACCGACAACGGCAAGGTTTGGGACATCTATTCCGACAACCCCAACGGCACGACAGCGTATTTCTTTACTTTTGTCTCCGACCAGTGCGGCAGCTACAATTCCGAAGGTGACTGCTACAATCGAGAGCATTCCGTGCCGCAAAGCTGGTTTGGAGAAGCTACCCCGATGAAAACTGATCTTTTCCACGTATATCCTACCGATGGTTTTGTGAACGGAAAGCGCGGTAATTTGGCTTTGGGAGAGGTAAACAATGCCACGTGGACGAGCACCAACGGTTCCAAGTTGGGAACGTGTGTGGTTTCTGGCTATTCAGGCACGGTGTTTGAGCCCAATGATGCCTACAAAGGCGACCTGGCCCGTAGCTATTTCTACATGGCTGTCTGCTATATGGACAAGAACTTAGGACAGGAAGCGCAGTCCATGTTCTCCGGCGGTTCGCTTAAACCGTGGGCGCTGAACATGTTCATCCGCTGGCACAACGAAGACCCTGTGAGCCAGAAAGAGATAGACCGCAACAACGCTGTCTATGCCCTCCAGAACAACCGTAACCCGTTCATCGATTTTCCCGAATTGGTGGGCAAAATCTGGGGCGCCGACTCCGTGAACGCCTTCAACCCCAATGGCATTGCAGAGCTTTCCATGCCTTCCAGATGGCTGGTTTACCCCAACCCAGCCACCGACAAAATCACCATTTCCGCCCCCGTGGAGGTGGAAACAGAGGCAGTGTTCCAGGTGTACAACCTCACCGGCCAAATGGTGTGGTCCGAATCCGGGATGTTTCAGAACGAATATACCCTGCAATTGCCCGATTTGACCGCGGGCGTGTACGTGTTGCGCGTCACGGGCCACGATTTCATTTTGAATAAAAAAATAATTGTCCAATAATTGGTACAGACGCACGGCCGTGCGTCTATACCCAAAACCGCGAAATTTTAATTAAAAACCCAACAATAATGAACCCTCTATTTGAAAAATCCGTTTATCAAAACCGCCGCGACAAACTCACCCAATCGGTGGGCAGCGGCATCGCGGTGTTCCTCGGCAATCACGAGGCCCCGATGAACTATCCCGACAATACCTACAATTTCCGTCAGGACAGCGATTTCCTCTATTTCTTCGGCCTCTCCATCGCCGATATTGCTGCCGTCATCGACTTTGATGCGCACAAATCCATCATTTTTGGCAACGACTTCACCATTGACGACATCATCTGGATGGGCGACCAGCCTACCATTGCCTCTTTGGCAGAGAAAGTCGGTGTAACAGAGACCATGCCATTGGCCAAGCTGGCAGACTACATCCAGAAGGCGCAACAAGATGGCCGCAAGGTACATTTCACGCCCATGTACCGTGGCGACAACCAGATCTGGCTCTCCAACCTCACGGGCATCAACGTGAACCACATCCGCGAGGCGGCTTCCTTGGAGCTCATCAAAGGTATTGTGGCTCTGCGTTCCGCTAAAGAGCAATGCGAAATTGACGAGATGGACAAGGCTTGCGAAATCGGTGTGAAGATGCACACCGCTGTGATGCGCCGCTGCGTGGCAGGCGAGTCGGAGCGCGAACTGGCTGGTTTGGCAGAAGGCATCGCCCTGTCGTACGGCAATGGCATCTCATTTCCTGTTATCTTGTCACAGCATGGCGAGACATTGCACAACCATCTACACAATGGCATTCTCCAAGAGGGCAACATGCTCTTGATGGACGCTGGTGCCGAAGGACTGATGAACTACTGTTCCGACTACACGCGCACTATGCCCGTAGGTGGCAAGTTCACCACCAAGCAGCAGGAAATCTATGAGATTGTGCTGAAAGCCAATATGGATGCCATCGATGCTGCGCATCCGGGCATGTACAACAAAGAATTACACCGCCTCTCTTGCGAGGTTATCGCACAAGGTCTCAAAGACTTGGGCCTGATGAAGGGTGATGTGAAAGAAGCAGTGGAATTAGGAGCACACGCCCTGTTCATGGTGCATGGTTTGGGCCATCAAATTGGCTTGGATGTGCATGATATGGAGGGCTTGGGCCAGATTCACGTGGGTTACGACGAGACGGTGCGCCCGAGCAATATCTTCGGTTGGGCCTCCTTACGCATGGCCCGCGAACTGAAACCGGGCTTCGTGGTTTCCATCGAGCCGGGTATCTATTTCATCCCGCATTTGATTGACATTTGGAAGAAAGAGCACAAGTTCGCCGATTTCATCAATTACGATGTGGTGGAGAAATACCGCGATTTCGGCGGCATCCGCATTGAGGACGACCTGTTGATTACGGAAACCGGCCATCGCGTATTGGGTCCGCATTTGCCGAAGGGCGTGGACGAATTGGCCGCGATTATCGGAAAATAATGAATTAAATCGTTTGATTATTTGTAGAGACGGTGCATGCACCGTCTCTACATTATTTATTGGTGTTTGGTGATTTTGCAACCAATTGTTGCAAAAAACAAGATGTACGAGTACGAAACAAACAACAAGGCGTAGGCATCATGCGGGTTGGCCACATCGGCAATTCTGCCGTAAATCAGCGGCATGACAGCCCCGCCCACGATGGCCATCACCAGGAGGGCAGAGGCAAATTCTGTGTGTTCGCCCAGATCGTGGATAGCCAGCGGCCAAATGGCCGGCCACATGATGGCGTGCGTGAAACTGAGGCAAATGATGGCCACGATGGAGGCCAAACCGTGCGTGCACAAGGCCACGATGACCAGCACTACCGACAGGCAGAGTTGAATGATTAACGCATTGCGCTGGGAAATGACTTTGGGAACAAACAAAATTCCGCAGATATAACCGATTAGCAGAGCAACCAAGGCGTAGATGCCGAAATAATGAGAAACAGACGTGGGGATTCCATAATAATCGCCGTAAGGTATCAGTGTATCGATAGCAATGACCTCTGCGCCCACATAGAAGAAGATGGCCAGTACGCCGAGCCACATGTATGGAAAGCTGAAAATGCTGGTTTTCTTGCCTTCAATTTTCTTTTCCTCTTCAATAATCTCCGGTAACCGCGCAGTTTTGATAAAAATGACCAAGGCGATTAGCACGGCGGTCATGATGATATAGGGCAGGATAACGCCACTGGAAAGTTGTTGCAACAACTGTTCTTTCGCAGGCCCTGCTGGTGTGTTTTGGATGTTTGCGATGAGTTCCTCCTTGCCTTTGAACAGGGCATTGTACAGGATGAGAATGCCAATCATGCCGGCCACTTTGTTGCAAATGCCCATAACGCTCATACGGCGGGCGGCAGACTCCACCGGCCCGATGACCGTCACATACGGATTGCTGGCCGTTTGCAACAGCGACAGACCACTTCCTTGTAAGAACAAGCCAATCAAGAAGATAGGATAACTGCGCGTCATGGCTCCGGGGATGAACATCATACAGCCGATGGCCATCACGATAAGTCCCAACGCCATCCCGTTTCCGTAACCGGTCTTCTTCAACACGAAAGAGGAGGGTATAGACATCACAAAATAGGCGATGTAGAAGGCAAAAGTGACCAGATAGCCCTGCACTTGCGTGGTGAGTTCGCAGGAGGTGCGCATGTAGGGAATGAGGATGTTGTTCAGCCATGTGACGAATCCGAATACGAAAAACAGGGATCCGATGACGAACATGCAATATGCTGTGCTTCTTTGTTTTGTTGTCATTTTTTCAGGATGTTTATTTTATTTTTTTCATCAATTCGGCCTTCTTGGCATCGTATTCCTCCTGCGTAATGATTTGGAGGTCGAGTTTTTCCTTCCATTTTTTTAACTCTTGCAAAGCGGCTTCGGAGGCCACATCGGAAGGATCAGCCTTGGTGACGATTTCCTGAGTGGCGATTGCCTCTTCCAAGTTGGTGCATGCCAAGCCTCCACGGTTAAGGATCATGTAAATATAACAACCGCTGTTTTTGCGGTTGAAAGGGTCAATGGGACGGCATTCAATTTTTTTAACAGTGGCAACGCCGCCGGCGCGGTTTGATACACGCTCGTACACCTCACGGTTGGCGGCATTGACGGAAGAGTTTTTATCACTTTCTTCTATAGCACTGAGCATACTGCCGGTAATGTCCTTGAAATACAGATAATATTTACCGCTTCTGGGATAGCCGTAGGTGATGGTGGATCCTTTGGTGTAGGTGACGCCATTGGAAGCCACATACGCGGTAATGACATCTCCGCTTTTCTTTCCGGTCAGCTCCTTGGCGGATTTCTGTTCAAGGATATCTTGATAAGTCACGGTTTGTGCGAAAGAAGACACACAAAAGATGACTGCAAACAAGAGAACAAATATTTTTTTCATTTTATATGTTTTTTAAAGTTAAAATCTCTTTTTTTGGGTCTTCTGCTTTGAAAACAGCGTTGCCGGCCACTAAGGCATCGGCTCCGGCGGCCATGATGTCGGCAACATTGTCGCGGCACACCCCGCCATCCACTTCAATGAGCGTCTCCGCATTGTTGCGCTCAATCATCTCCCGCAAGGCTTCAATTTTTTTCAAAGCGCGTGGAATGAACTTCTGCCCTCCAAATCCGGGGTTTACCGACATGATGAGCACTAAATCCAGATCATTGATAACGTCTTCCAACCCAGCCACCGGCGTGTGCGGATTCAAAGCTACGCCAGCCAACATACCCTCTTCCTTGATTTGGTAGATAGTGCGGTGCAGGTGCGTGCAGGCCTCCCAGTGCACTGTCAGCATGTCGGCACCCGCCTCCTTGAAGGCGTGGATGTACCGCTCGGGCTGCACAATCATCAAGTGCGTGTCCAAGGGCTTCTCCGACAGCTGGCGCACGGCCTTGACCACGGGGATGCCGAAGGAGATGTTGGGCACGAACACACCGTCCATGATATCCAAGTGAATCCAGTCGGCCTTGGATTTGTTGAGCATTTGTACATCTTTTTTCAGGTTGCCGAAATCGGCGGAAAGAAGGGAAGGGGCAATAATAGGCTTGATTTCCATAAATGTGATATTTTGGCGTGCAAAGATAGGGAAAAAAAGGGAATAGGGAGCACGAAAAACTCCCCTTCTGAATCCAGAAGGGGTGCCCGAAGGGAGGGGTAGTTAATATGGATTTTTATTTCTTATCTTTCTAAGGTATTCTGATACTTTATATTACTACCCCGGCTTACAGCCACCCCTTCTAAAATAGAAGGGGAATTTTGGAGCGTCAGCACTGAGGTGCTGACAATAAGTCCAACTGTGATATCATAATCAAATAATGTTGAAAATTGATTATTTTTGCGGCTTAAAAAAAGAAAAAAACATCATGATGAAACTCAAAACCATCCTCCTCACTGTAGTCGCCTGCTTTTTCGCGACATTCGCTTTTGCCCAGGAAACCGAACTCGTGGGCGCCAACTGCACTTCCATCATAGTGGGCTGCAAAGCCTCGACCGACGGCTCTGTCATCACTTCGCACACGTGCGACAGCAAATATCGCACTTGGGTGAAGATGGAGCCCGCCGCCGACCACGAGCCTGGCACCATGCACAAGGTCTATAAGGGCACGATGCACACCAGCACACCCGACGCCATGGAAAACGTGAAGTTGGCCGGCGAAATTCCCGAAGTGGCGCACACGTATGCCTACATGAACACGGCATACCCGTGTATGAATGAGAAGCAACTTGCCATGGGTGAGAGCACCTTCTCCGGCCCAGATACGCTGGAAAACGAAAACGGCATGTTCCTGATTGAGGAGCTGCAGCGCATCGCCTTGCAACGCTGCGACAACGCCCGCGATGCCATCCGTTTGATTGGCGAGTTGATTGCCCAGTACGGCTACGGCGATGGCGGCGAGTGCATCACCATTGCCGACAAAAAGGAGGTATGGCAAATGGAAATTCTCGGAGAGGGTCCCGACAAAATCGGCGGCATCTGGGCGGCGCAACGCGTGCCCGACGATGAGGTGGCCGTGAGCTGCAATGTGGCCCGCATCGGCAAACTCGACCGCAAAAACAAGGATTACTTCATGTGCTCCGACAACATTGAGAAAGTGGCCAAGAAGTACGGTCTCTGGGATGGCAAAGGCGATTTCATCTGGTGGAAAGCTTTCCCGTCTTCCTACTCTGGCAACAAGAACTTCAAGGAGCGCGAGTGGTATATTTTCACGCAGTTGGCTCCGTCGCAGCACTTTGCCTTGGATGCCGATGAGCTGCCTTTCTCCATCAAACCCGACGAGAAGGTCTCCCCGCAGCGTGTAATGGAGCTCTTCCGCGCCAACTACGAAGGCTGTCCTGAGCTGGACCAAACCCAAAACCTGCTCTATCCCCGCAAGCGCAGAGTGGATGGCGAAATTGTCGTTGACACGGTGGTGTGCCCCAACGCCAATCCTTGGATGGATGGCAACGAGCGGGCCATGTACAACATGCTGAAGCCCGGCGCAGTGACCTTCTACCGTGGCGTGGCCATGTCGTGGTGTTCCTACTCCACCATCATCCAATGTCGCAGCTGGCTGCCCGATGAGGTAGGCGGCTTGTGTTGGTTCTCCTTGGAGAATCCCGGCCAAAGCCCCCGCATTCCCATTTATGCCGGCGAAACCTCCCTGCCCGCTGGATTCAATATTTGCGGACACTTTGGCTACAACGAGAACGCTGTGCTCTGGCACTACCGCAAAGCCAACAAACTGGCCCAGGTGAAATGGGGTTACACCAAAGATTATTTGCTGAAAAACGTGGCTCGCTACGAAGAAAAGGCTTTCAATGAATTGCCCGACCTTGAGAAAAAGACGGTGAATCTGATCAATGACGGTAAAAAAGACGATGCGGTGAACGTACTGAACCAATACACGGCAGATTTTGCCGGCGCCACCCGCCAAACCTGGCAGGAAATGGAACACAAATTCTGGGAGATGTTCTGGACGGGATTCTAAAGGGGTACATGGGGTGCAAGAGGTGGATGGGGAACAAGGGGACAGGGATCAGGGTACAGGGTACAGTAGAGACGCAATGCGTTGCGTCTCGGTGAGGTACACGGGGTACATGAGGTGAATGGGGTACATGTGGTGCAAGAGGAAATTGGTTCAGTTTGTCTTTGCGTGCTGGAAGCACGCCATCCCAATAACCCCTAACAAGCGACTGAAAGGAGCGCAGTTTGGGGGAGTAATGGTCTCTATAGAACCCTGCGTGCCGAAGGTACGCAACAAATTTCCAACTACTCTCTCCCTTCGTAGGCCGTGGTTATCCCACAAGACATCGTTTTGTATGCCACATCACGGAATCCCGCTGCCCGCAGGCGTTCGGCCATCGCCTCGCCCCAGATGAAATTTTTGACGCTGCGGTTGAGGTAGTCGTAGGCCGTTTTGTCCTTGCTCAGCCATTTACCGATTTTGGGTAGGATGTGTGAAAAATAGAGGTCGTAAAACCAAGCGATGAGTTTGTTTTTTGGGTAGGAGAATTCCAAAATCACGAGTTGGCCACCGGGTTTGAGCACGCGTCGCATCTCGCGCAGGCCTTGGTCCAAATCCGAGAAATTGCGGACTCCGTAGGCACAGGTCACTCCATCGAAATGCTGGTCGGGGTAGGGGAGCGCCAGGGCACTGCCCTCCACAAACTCGACTTGTCCCTGCATGTTCCGCTTGGCCACTTTCTGTTCGCCGATTCTCATCATCTCCGTTGACAAATCAATACCAGTAACATGCTGTGCTTTGCCCTGTTGCACAACCTCAATGGCTAAATCGGCGGTACCGATGGCCACATCCAACAGCTGTTCACAAGGGTGCAACATTTTCACCGCTTTCTTACGCCATCGTTTGTCGATGTTGAGAGACAAAAGATGGTTCAGCCGGTCGTAAGAGCCGGCGATGCGGTTGAAAAGGGAGCCGATGTTGTTTTTTTCGTTCACAAGGAATTTTGATGTTTATATTACTACCCCGCCCTTCGGGCACCCCTAATAGAAGGGGAATTCAGGTGTGCCTACAATTACATATCTCTAAACACTACACTCTAAACTCTACACTTTCTTCTTTTCAACTGAAAAACCAAATTTGCCGAACATTTTGCCCAAGTCGTAGTAATGGCCGTGCGAATAGGTTACCAAGTTGGCGCGTTGCAGCTCTAATGCGTCTGTCTTTTTATTGAAAAGCTCTTCTTTGGCGTGTACGGCCACGACTTCGGCGACGAACATGTCGTGTGAACCTAAGGGTATGATTTGCGTCACCTTGCACTCGATGTTGACGGGAGCTTCGTTGATCATGGGGGCGCTCACGTGTGTAGCGCGTACGGGCGTGAGGCCGGTCTCAAGGAATTTGTTGTAATCTTTGCCCGATTTCACGCCGCACCAGTCGGCAACAGTAGCCAACTCTTTGTTCACTAGGTTGATAACAAATGCTCCAGTCCTCTTGATGATGTCGTAGGAATGGCGCGTAGGACGCACGGAAATGTAGCACAACGGCGGGTCTGAACACAACGTGCCTGTCCAAGCGATGGTAATGATGTTGTATTCATCGATGGTTTCGCCGCAGGAAACCATTACCACCGGGGTGGGGTTCAGCATGTTGCCGGCGCGCAAGGGGCGTTTTTTGGTGGTTTTCATATTGTTTTTAATAACGTAGAGACGCACAGCGTGCGTCTCTACAAAATTATAATGATGGAAAATTCAAAAATTATCTACCTACGGAAAATGCGTTCCGGTTGGGAATGATGAGCAACGGCATAGGGCAGGTGCTCAAAATCTGACGCATGTTGCGGGATGCGGTGAAATCGGTTTCCTGTTCCTCACGCATGATAGTGATCAAGTTAGCGTCAAGTTCGCTGGCGCTTTTCAGAATGGTGCTACATACATCGTTGTTGCTCACATTGTGCGTCTCCACATTGTAGCGCACGTTGGCCTCGTCGCACATGTCGGCGGCATGACGCAACTGGACGTTGACAATATGGCGGCTTTCGTTATTGTTGGGATAAACCACACCGAACAGATAGACCTGGGCGGCGAAATTCTTAGCCAGTTCAATGGAGAGTTTCATCTTCTGCAGGGTCTCGAAGCTGATGTCGATGGGCACGAAAATCTTGTGCAGGTCGCGGTTGATTTGGATGTTTTCACGCATAATCAGCACAGGAACCTCGGCATTGTTGATCAGTCGGTAGGCATTGTTGCCGATGTAGCCCTCTTCAAAGCCGGAGGCGCCGTGAGCACCCATCACGATGATGGCTTCTGGCAGATTATTGGCGTAGCGCGTGATCTCCACATGCACTTTTCCTTCCAGAATAACGCTGTTCACCTGACTTTCAGGGGATTCTTTCTTGCAGAGGTCAATCCATTCTTGCAGTTTGTTTTGTGAATGAGAGGTAAACTCACCGGATTGATTCTCATCTTCCACACTTTTGGCGCCGGGAGTTTTAACCCACACCAGATGCAAGGTGGCTTTGGAGCGGATGGCGAGAGCCACAGCATGACGCATGGCCGTCATGGCGCTATTGGAAAAGTCGGTACCGACAACAATATTTTTCATAATATGCTAATTTTAAGGTTAATAATCGATTATTTGGATTCCGATGAATAGTTCGGTGCTTCGGCGGTAATGGTGATGTCATGAGGATGGCTTTCGAGCACGCCGGCGTTCGTGATGCGGCAGAAGCGAGCGTTGTGCAACTCCTCAATGTTGTGGGCGCCGCAGTAGCCCATGCCCGAGCGCAAACCGCCGGCCATCTGGTAAATGACCTCGTACAGGTCGCCTTTGTACGGCACGCGGCCCACAATGCCTTCCGGCACGAGTTTTTTGGCATCCTCCACATCGCTTTGCATGTAGCGGTCCTTGGAACCTTGCTGCATAGCTTCCAGGGAGCCCATACCTCTGTAAGTCTTGAACTTACGTCCGTTGAACAGAATAGTGGTGCCGGGAGATTCCTCCACGCCGGCCAGCAAACCGCCCAACATGACGGAGCTGCCGCCAGCGGCCAACGCCTTCACGATGTCGCCGGAGTAGCGGATACCGCCGTCGGCGATCAATGGGATATTGTAAGCTTGCAAAGTCTTGTACACATCATAAACGGCGCTCAGCTGAGGCACGCCCACGCCGGCCACCACACGGGTAGTGCAGATGGAGCCAGGTCCGATGCCCACTTTCACGGCATCCGCACCAGCGTCAGCCAGCATCTTGGCGGCCTCGCCCGTGGCAATGTTGCCCACCACCACATCCACACCCGGGAAGTGTTGCTTGACGGCTTTCAGCACGTTGACCACATTCTGGGAGTGACCGTGCGCACAGTCCAGCACCAGCGCATCCACGCCGGCTTCCACCAGGGCTTCGGCACGCTCCACGGCGTCGGTGGTGATACCCACGCCCGCAGCCACGCGCAAGCGACCCTGCGCATCCTTGCATGCGTATGGTTTGTCCTTGGCTTTCGTGATGTCCTTGTATGTGATAAGTCCCAACAGGGTTCCGTCTTCTGCAACAACAGGCAGTTTTTCAATCTTGTATTGTTGCAGGATATCTGTGGCCTGGTTGAGGTCCGTGTTGCGCGAGGTGGTGATCAGATTATCTTTGGTCATCACCTGTGAAATGGGCTTGTTGAAGTTTTTCTCGAAACGAAGGTCGCGGTTGGTGACAATACCGATGAGCCGGTTTTGGTCATCCACTACCGGAATTCCGCCGATTTTGTATTCGGCCATGATGCGCAGTGCGTCACCGACCGTTTTTTCAGCCGTAATGATCACAGGAGCGTTGATCATGCCGTTTTCGGCTCTTTTGACCGAAGCTACCTGCTTGGCCTGCTCCGCAATGGACATATTCTTGTGGATGACACCGATGCCACCTTCGCGGGCAATGGAAATGGCCATTTTGGCTTCCGTCACAGTATCCATGGCGGCGGAGACAAACGGCAAATTGAGTTGGATATTGCGTGTGAAGCGGGTCTGCAGACTCACCTCTTTGGGTAACACGTCAGAATAGGAGGGGATCAAGAGAACGTCGTCAAACGTCAATCCTTCAAGGGCGATTCTATCTGTAATAAAAGACATAAATACTGTTTTTTTATTACGTGCAAAAATATAAAAAAAAGAGAAAGAACAAACAGATAAAAGTGTTATTTTTGCCCATTGCTTCTTAAAATAAACAATTGTTTAATTATCAAAATCTTATAAGATGAAAAAAGTGATTCATACAGAGAAGGCTCCCGCTGCTATCGGTCCGTACAGCCAGGCGATTGAGGCCAACGGCATGTTGTTTATCTCCGGCCAGATACCGGTTGATCCCGCTACAGGCATCGTTCCTGAAGGCATCAAGGCACAAACCGAGCAGGTGATGAAAAATATCGCCGCCATTTTGCTGGAAGCCGGTTATTCTTTCGATGATGTGGTGAAGACCACCTGTCTGTTGAGCGACATTGCCAACTTCGGCGCCATGAACGAGGTGTATGCCCAGTATTTTCTGGTCAACCCGCCCGCAAGAGCAGCCTTCGCCGTCCGCGACCTGCCCAAAGGCGTGATGGTGGAAATCGAGACCATCGCTGTAAAATCCAAATAATCAAGCTTCTATCTATCCGCGCTGTCCAATAAGATTGTGACTGGCCCGTCGTTGACGAAATCGACCTTCATGTCCGCGCCGAAACGGCCCGTCTCCACGGTCAGCCCGTACAATTCGCGCAACAGCGTGTTGAAATATGCGTACAACGGCTCCGCCACCTCCGGCGGGGCCGCTTTTATGAAGCTCGGACGGTTGCCCTTGTGCGCGTTGCCATACAGGGTGAACTGCGAAATGCTCAATATAGCACCGCCCACTTCGGCTAACGACAGGTTCATCTTGCCCTCGGCATCGTTGAAAATCCGCATATTGGCGACCTTCTTCGCTAAATACTCAGCTTCCTGCTTCGTGTCGCCGTGCGTAATGCCCACCAGCAACAGGAATCCTGTGCCAATCTGTCCGACAGTCTCCCCGTCGATTCGGACCTCCGCCCGGCTGCAACGTTGTACGATAATGCGCATAATCCTTGTTTTTTAACGTGCAAAAGTACTAAAAAAAATATGGAAATGTACTACAACTCTATCCACCCTAAACTCTAAACTATCAACTCTAAATCCTCCACTCTCATCTCTTATCTCTAATCTCTCATCATTTTTTGTACCTTTGCACGCTCAAAAATCGTCCAATGAACTATCTGGCTGTCAACAATCTTACCAAAGCTGTCGGGGAAAAATTGCTTTTCCAGGACATCACGTTTGGGTTAGAGAAGGGGCAGAAGAGTGCACTGATTGCCCGTAACGGCACGGGCAAGAGCACTCTGCTGAACATCATTGCGGGCCGCGACGTGCCCGACGCCGGCGAGGTGGTGGTGCGCAACGACATTGTGGTGTCCTACCTTCCGCAGATGGATGATTTCAACGAAGAAGATTCCGTGCTCAATGCCCTGTTCGATGAGCAAACCCCTGTGGTGAAGGCCATCAAGGAGTATGAAACCTGCGTTTCGTTGTTGGAACAGGGTAAGATGGATGAGGTTCCGCAAGCCCGCATGGACAATGCCATTTTGGAAATCGACCGCCTGAATGCCTGGGATTATGAGTCCCGAATCAAGGAGATTTTGTCCAAATTCGGCATCCACGACATGTTCAAGAATGTGAACGAGCTCTCTGGCGGTCAGCGCAAGAAGGCTGCCCTGGCCAAAACGTTGATTGCGGACACCGACCTGCTCATCTTGGACGAGCCGACCAACCACTTGGATGTGGAGATGATCGAGTGGCTCGAAAATTATCTCTCCTCGGCCAACATCACGTTGCTGATGGTGACGCACGACCGTGCGTTTTTGGACAAAGTGTGCAGCGACATCTTCGAATTGAGCAACGGCAAGCTGTTTCACTACAGAGGCAAATACGACTATTTTGTAGAGAAAAAGGCGGAAAGATTAGCCAATGAGGCCGCTGAGCACGAGCGGTTGAGAAACCTCTACCGGCGCGAGTTGGAGTGGGTGCACACCTCTCCGCAAGCGCGAACCACCAAGGCGCGCGCCCGCATCAACAATTTTGAAAAACTGCAAGAGCAGATGGACCGCAAGGTGGAATCTGCTCCGGAGGCTTTCAAGGTGCAATCGGAAAGAATTGGACATAAAATCCTAGAGATTAGCCACTTGGATTTTGCCTATCCTGATCAAGTCATCATCAAGGATTTCTCCTACATCTTCAAACGAGGCGAAAAATGTGGCATTGTGGGCAAGAACGGCACAGGCAAGAGCACCTTCTTGAAGATGATCATGGGCGAAATAAAGCCGGATGGCGGCAAAATCACGCCGGGTCTTACGATCCAATTCGGATATTTTTCGCAAAACGGCATAACTTACGCCGGCAACAAGATTGTGTTAGAATTGGTGAAGGAGCACGCCGAGGTCATCCGCATGGACAACGGCAACTATATCAGCGCGTCGCAGTTTCTCAACCATTTCGGATTCCCGTTCAGCCAACAATACACCTATTACGACGATTTGAGTGGTGGTGAGAAACGGAAACTCCACCTGCTCATCACTTTGTTAAAAAATCCAAATTTCCTGATTTTGGATGAGCCGACCAACGACTTCGACATCGACACGTTGAACCTGTTGGAGGATTTTCTCACCAACTTCGGCGGTTGCATGATCATCGTGTCGCACGACCGCTGGCTGATGAACAAGCTCGTGGATCATATCTTCGTATTTGAGGGTGACGGCAAGATCAAGGATTATTACGGCAACTATACGGAGTACCGGCAGGCCAAGGACAAAGAGATGCGCATCCAGAAATTGGTGGAAAAAGCCAACCGTCCGGTGGAAGAAAAGCCTGTGCGAGAGCCTTCTAAAAATAAGTTAACGTACAAAGAGAAAAAAGAGTTGGAATCCTTGGAGATGGAGATTGAGACCTTGGAGGCGGAGAAGAAGGACATTGAAGGCAAGATGAGTGCAGGTGAGGGCAGTCCAGATGAGTTTGCCGCTTGGGGCAAGCGCTATGCGGAAATTGGTCCGCTGTTGGAAGAAAAGACCAACCGTTGGCTGGAGTTGTCGGAGAAGGAAGCCTGATGAACATCGAACAAAAATAGCACAGAATATGGTATTTGATCAATATTTTTATCATCCGGACCTGACACAGAGTGTGATTACATTGAGTCGGGAGGAGTCGGAGCATTGTGTGCGGGCCTTGCGCCATCGTGCGGGCGACCGGGTGTTGTTGACCGATGGTCTGGGTCACGAGGCCACCGCGCTAATCGTGGCCGCCGACCCGAAGGCGTGCATGGTGGAGCTGTCGGAGGTGCGTGAGGTGCGCGCGGGCGCATCCCATTGCCTGCATTTGGCCATTGCGCCCACCAAGAACATGGACCGCATGGAGTGGCTGGTGGAAAAGTGCGTGGAGATTGGCATCGAGTCCATCAGTTTTATCGTGTGCGACCACTCGGAGCGCCCCAAGGTGAACCTTGACCGCCTGCACCGTATCGCCATTTCCGCCCTCAAGCAGTGCCAGACCACTTGGCTGCCGCTGATGGAATTGCTCACGTTCGGCGAGTTTGTGAACGGGCACCGGCAGCTGGTCGCCGACAAGTACATTGCCTGGTGCGACGACGGTAACACGCGCCAGTTTTCGGAGGAGAAGTTTGTCCACGAGGATGTCATCCTGCTCATTGGCCCCGAAGGGGATTTCAGCCCTGAAGAAATTGCGTGCGCCAAGGATGCCGGATACGTAGAAATCAAGCTGGGCAACCGCCGCTTGCGCACCGAGACGGCCGGTCTTTACGGATGCCTGGCAGTGGCCATCAAGACTGAAAATCACTAAAAATAAAAAAAATCATTTGTATTAAAAAAATATTTGTACTTTTGCCATCTTGAAAGTAAATAGGACTTTCAGCATTTTAACTAAGCAAAGAAGAAAAAAGTAAAATATTAAAAACTAAATGCTTATGAAAAAATTTATGCTCTTAGTATCATTGTTAGCAGTGATGTCTTTCGGCTTCTCAACGAATGTTGTGCCGGTAGGCGACGCTGTTAGAGTGTCCAAGAACTTCCTTTCCGAGCGTATCGGTTCCATGGAGGCTCAGAATTATTCCATCACGCTTGTGCAGACGGAATATGCTACAGACGGCACTCCTGTTTATTATCGTTTCCAAGTTGGTGACAAGGGATTTATCATCATTTCCGCTACGGATCAGGTGGCTCCCGTCTTGGCTTACTCTTTGGAAAGCAATTTCACGAACGGTCCTGCAGCCGCATATCTTTGCAGCAGATACCAAGCAGAACTTTCTGAGGTAGTGGCCATGCCTTCTCCAAAAGGCCGCAACGCTGAATGGGATCGCTATTTGTCTGACAATTTCCAACTTCGTCAGACCAAGGGCGCTCCGAGCATGGAACCTTTGGTAACGACCACATGGAACCAGAATCCGTACTACAACTCTGAATGTCCGTATAATCCGAGAACCAAGTATGATGGTGATGATAAAAGATCTCCCGTGGGTTGTGTGGCATTGACCATGGCTAACATCATGTTCTATTACCGTTATCCGGAAAGCGGTTACGGTGGCATGATGTACATTCCAGTGGAATACAATGATGACTATACCAGTATTCTCTACACTTATCCTCCACAACAAGCCAATTTTGCTCTTGCATCTTATAATTATGATGCTATTCCTAACGAATTGGAATCATACAATTATGAGTTGGCTCATTTGCTTTATCATTGCGGTGTGGCTACCAAAATGGGTTATGGTCACGATGGTTCCGGAACGCAATCGGAATATGCTCTCAATGCATTGCAAGGCAACTTCTTTTATGCTCAAAACGCACAATATCAAAACCTTACAGATGTTGTAACCGATACATCTGCACCTGCAGCCACACTTCCTATTTGGGAAGAAAGATTGTTGACGGAATTGGATAACCATCGTCCTGTTTTCTATTCTGGACGTAGTAAAGCAGCTGGCGGTCACGCATGGATTGTGGACGGCTATACAACCATTGACAGTACACACTTCTTCCATGTGAACTGGGGTTGGGCTGGTAATGATAATGGATTCTATCGTCTCCGTAATATGAACACCTCTGGTTATGGAAACTTCAACTATCAATTCAAAGAAGCTATGATGCTTCGTTTGATGCCGAGTGACACCAACGCTATTGCCAAACCGACAACTGGTTCCAAGAGAATCACGGCTGCACAAGGTACGATTTCCGATGGTGCCGGCAATGTGAAATATGCGCCCAATACCAGCCGTAGCTGGGTATTCGCATGCCCTGATGCACGAACCTATCAATTCAAATTCTCCAAACTGAAATTGAAAAACGGTGACCAAGTTAAGATTTACAACGGTGGCACTGAAGCTTCTGGTGTAAAACAAACTTATTCTGGAGAATATTTGATGGCTGCTTGCGCTGATTATTCTGCACAGACAGGAAGCACCCATGGCGACTTTACCGGCCAAGCTCTTCCTAACGCTATTTCAGTTACCGCTGACAGCGTGCTGGTTGTGTTCACTTCCAACAGCGATGATGAAACCAGCTATGGTTTCGTGTTGGATTACGAAGTGACTGCTTATTCCATTAACACTTGTGATGTGATTACCCCGTTCAACAATGTGTATAGCGGTGTCATCACAGACAAGAAGAACAATGCAGAGAGCGATGATCATTACAGAGCTTCTACGGTGTGCCAATACAGATTGAACGGTCTGAAATACAGCACTGGTTATTATGTCGCTTTCCCGAAATTCGAATTGAAGGCCGGTGACTATGTGGAGTTCTATGATTTGAACAGCTCCTTGGATATCAGCCCTGATGGTAGAGATTTCATCGTACGCTATGACATGAACAATCTTCCTTCTGGCGTTATCACCATCCCCGCAACGGATGTGTTGATTAGATTTGTCTCTGACAACTGGCAGCAAGGTACTGGCTTCAAGATGAACTTCTACGGCAAGTTGGGTGTGGATCAGCACAGCAACTTCGAAGATGTGACCATCTTCCCGAATCCTGCAACGGAAAACCTGTTCGTGAAACTGAACGCCGAAGCACAAGATGTGGAGGCTATCGTTATGGACCTGACGGGCAAAGTGGTGTTCGTTGACAAATTCAACCATGCTGGTGGTGAGCAACAATACACGCTCCCTGTCAACACGTTGGCTAACGGCATCTATTTCCTGAATTTGCAGGGTAAAGATGGCGGCAAGGTTACGTACAAGTTCATTGTGAAATAATCCTCACTGAACTGACTAATAAAAAAGGCAGACATCATAGTCTGCCTTTTTTTTGTTTGATAATTGGGATATTAGACAAATTTCTTCTTTACCATATCGACAATAAACCCTGGCAGGAGAAAACAGCAGAGCAGGAAGAAGTAATTGATAGCTCCGGGAATCTTGCGTTTCCGTCCGTTGAACAGGGCGCGGAGGCCGCGGTTTGCGAGTTGTCGTGGCTTGAGCATGACGCCGATACGGCACAGCCACTTGCGCAGGTTGGGCGACAGGTTATAGAGGTCGGTATCCACCGCGCCAGGGCAAACGCAGCATACTTTCACGCCATAATGGCTCAGCTCAAAGGCCAGCGCGCGCGTAAACTTCACCAAATAGGATTTGGAGCTCTCGTAGGCTGCAATGGTCGGGAAACTCATAAAGCCTGCGATGGAGCCGGCATTGAGGATGTAACCATGGCCTTTGTCTTTCATCTCCTTGCCAAACAGTACGCATAAATCGGTGGGCGTGGTGACGTGCAACAATAGCATCTTGTCGGTCACGGCGCAGGGCTTCTCCACCACCGCGCCGAAATAGAACATGCCGGCATTGTTCACCAGCACTTCAATCTCCATGTCGTGCTCGTGGCAATAGTCGTACAGCCGTTGGCCGGCGCCAGCCTCCGCCAAATCCATCATCAGGATGGAGATGGTGACATCGGGATATTTGGGTTGTAACTCAGCTTGTGCGCTTGCGTTCAAGTCTTCTCGATTGCTGACAATCAGCACGTTGTATTGGCGGGCAGCCAGTCCCTCGGCGTATGCATATCCGATGCCTGAACTTCCTCCGGTAACCAAAGCGTATTTCATGATAATTGAGAATTAAGAATTGAAAATTGAGAATTATTGGAGCATTTGGGCTGCTTTTTGGACGGCCTGGACAAGTGTGTCGATTTCTTCTTTTGTGTTGTACAGGGCAAAGGAGGCCCTCACAGTGCCCGGGATATGGTAATGGTCCATGATGGGCTGGGTGCAATGGTGTCCCGTGCGCACGGCCACGCCCTGATGATCCAGCAGCACGCCCATATCGTAAGGATGGATATTGCCGACCAGGAAGGAAATGACCGCCGCCTTGTGCGTTGCCTGTCCGATAATTCGTAAATCGTTGATTTTCAGTAATTCCTGTGTGCCGTATTGCAACAGTTCCTGCTCGTAATCGGCAATATTTTGGATGCCAGTTTGCTGCATGTACTCAATGGCTTTGCGCAGCCCGATGACATCGCCCACTGCCGGCGTGCCCGCCTCGAACTTGAAAGGCAGCTCGTTGTAAGTGGTTTTCTCGAACGTTACCGTGCTGATCATCTCGCCGCCGCCTTGGTAGGGTTTCATCTCATTGAGCCAGCGTTCTTTACCATACATCACGCCGATGCCCATAGGCGCGTACATTTTGTGCCCCGAAAAGCAATAGAAGTCACAGTCAAGCGCTTGCACGTCAACTGCGCCGTGAGCCACCGCCTGCGCACCGTCCACCATCACGGGCACATTGTGTGCGTGTGCCATGTCGATGATTTCCTTGATGGGGTTGATGGTGCCCAAGCTGTTTGAAACGTGCGTCACCGCGATAATCTTGGTTTTTGGCGTGATGAGGTTTTCCAGTTGGTCAAGGCAGAGTTCGCCGTTGTCGTTGAAGGGCAGCACTTTCAGTTTCGCGCCGCGGTCTTCGCACAAAAACTGCCACGGCACAATGTTGGAGTGGTGCTCCATCTCCGAGATGATAATCTCGTCGCCCTCGTGAATGTACGTGCGCCCGAAGGAGGCGGCCACCAGATTGATGGACTCCGTGGCCCCGCGCGTGAAGATGATTTCGTAGTCGTGCGCGGCGTTGATGAACTGTTGCGCGGTCTTGCGCGCTATCTCAAATTCCTCCGTCGCTTGCTGGCTCAAACAGTGCACACCCCTGTGGATGTTGCTGTTGATGGTCTTGTAATAATTTGATAATGCGTCTATTACGCAAGATGGCTTCTGTGTGGTGGCCGCATTGTCAAAATAAATCAACGGTTTTTTATAGACCTGTTGACGCAATATGGGAAAATCTTCTCTATTCATTTGGAGTGGTTTGTTCTATGTTTTGGTCTTTTTCTTCAAAATGGTCGTTCATGTATCGTAATTGGGTAGCATACATCACGATGATGAGCACCGTTACCAGCACAGCGGAGAACGGCATCGTCATTTTTCCGCCGATGATGAAATTCAAAGTGCAGAATTCCAGTATTTGCCCAATTGTGTAGATGTGGAAGCCGACACTTCTTAACTTCCACAGCATGATGAGCGCTCCTGCAAAGGAGGCTGCCTCTGCCAGAATCAGCAAAAGGTATTGCCAGGGCGCTACCGACAGGAATATTTCAATCATCTC
The DNA here is from genome assembly GCA_045132055.1 of Bacteroidales bacterium. Classification (GTDB taxonomy): domain Bacteria; phylum Bacteroidota; class Bacteroidia; order Bacteroidales; family WCHB1-69; genus F23-D06. Next base: position 17,863 of record JBGURP010000055.1, on the reverse strand, counting down.
CTTGTATTCTTCCCCGCTGAACAGTGACATGTTTTGCATGATGGTCATGGACTGCCGGATGAGATCGGGGAAGAACGCATACATGGAAAAAGAAATCACGTTCAAGCCGGCATTGATCATGGTGCAGATGGCCAGAAACCATAACAGAAAGGTCCGTTGAGGTTTATCAGGTTGAGCATTATAGGGTTCCATTGAAGCGAATTTTGTAATAGTATTTCGTTTTAGCCAAATCTATTTTGTACCGTTCATCCGACCGGTGGCCGATAATCCAGACGATGTCCTGGTTCATTTCGAAAAGCAAAGCTTCTTTTTTAGCGAATCTGTCAAATTTGTGATCTGTGAAAAAATCGCTGATTTTTTGCTTGCCTTTGCCGCCGAGGGGATAAAAGAAATCGCCTGTTTCCCAAGATCTTATGCGTATGGGAAAATGCAAAGCGTTTTGGTCCAAATAGAGGATGTTATTGTCTTTTTCAAATGTTATATTTCCTTTATTTTCAAGTAGTTCTATAGAAAAATAGGAATTCAATTCTTCAAGAGAAGGGAGCAAGAGGTCAACGTGTTCTTTGGAATTGATGGGGCGGATGAGGTACTCGTCACGATTGACCAGCAGCGTGTGCGTGGGCGAAAGGTATTGTGTGCCGGTTTGGGAATTCCGGGCACAAAGCTCGTTTACCGTATTGGAAGAAAAGCCAAATTCGTCCAGAATTTCATACAGAATCAAATTCCTGTGCGGATGATTTTGAAGGTCGTGAAGGCGGATTATTACGGTCTCATCTGTTTTTGTCACTATCTTTTTTTTCTCGTCTTCCAGATGATTTTTATAGAAAGAAAGCTGTTTTTGAAGGATTTTGCGGTTGTGGGAGTAGGTGTTGATGAGATTTGGGTTCAGCGTGGCGAGTAGGGGAATGATGGATTTTCTGATTTTGTTTCGTCGGATGGAATCATCGTCATTGGTGCAATCGATGGCGAAGGCGATATTGTGGCTTCGGGCATAGTTGCGGATCTCTTCGGCGGAAAAGTCCAGCATCGGACGGATGATGTTTCCGTTGCGTTCTGGAATGGAGGCCAGTCCCTTGATGCCCGTGCCCCGGCAGAGGTTGAGCAGGGTTGTTTCCAGTGCATCGTCGGCTTGGTGGGCGGTAACCAAGAAGTCGTAGTCGGCCATGATTTCTGCAAACCAGGCATAGCGCAACTCGCGGGCCACCATCTCCACGGACTTGCCAGAGTCTCTTTGCAAAGCCAATGTATCGAACTCTTTTACAAAGAGTTCGATACCCCAAAGTTCAGCGAGTTCTTGCACCAGTCGCATGTCTTGATTGGAGTCCTCTCCGCGCAGGTGAAAGTTGCAGTGCGCCAGGGCGAAATTCAGTCCAGCTTCGCGAAACAGATGTGCCATCACACAGGAGTCTGCCCCCCCGCTGACGGCTAACAGGTAGCTGTGCGCGTTGGGGTCGCCCACCAAATGGATCATCTGTTCGAGAAACCGCTCTTTCATACGCTAAAGGGCCATTTCGGTTGCGGCGATTTTGAAATACCGCCGGATGGACATCTGCATGTACTCGTAGCTGCCGAAGGGGATGGTCTTGGGCTCCTCATCCTTTTTCATCAGCACCATACCGCAAAGCACATTTCCTACGTACGGCGTGATGTCGGCGGTGACGGAGAAGCTGAAGTCGTAGTTCTGAATCAGCACTTGGTTGTAATTCTGGTAAACCTCTTCGTACAAGATGTTGTTTTCCTCGCAGAACGACTGCAGCCGTTCCACGCAATCGTCCCAAGCATCGGGCTTTTCATTGCGATTATAGAAAAATATCACCGCATTGTAGTTTGGGATTGAATCGGTGATTTCCACCAGCTCAAAGCGGCCCATATCGTTGATGATGTACTCTTCCACGACGTGGCTTTCGCGATGGTATTTTTCAGGATTGTCCATCACTTGTTGGCGCGTGGCTTTGCTCACAGAGCGCACCCACTCGTAGTTTTTGTTCACCAGGAAAGAGCCGTCCGGCATGCGCAGGGTGTTCCATTCTTCGGTTTCGAGCACGTCGTTGGATTCATTGGCAACATTGACCGCCGCCGGAATCAAGTCCAGGATGCGCTGGGTGCCAAAGCCTGAGGTGATAACCAGATAGAGCCATTCGCGCGATTGGGACTGCACGAGCCAGAGTTCCTTGCCTTCCGGCAATCTTTCCACACAGCGGATGCCCCACTCCTGCGGTAAATCCACTTTGGCCATAACCTTATGTCCTTGATAATCATGGGCTTTTTCCAGAAAAGATTCCAGAAATTCTTCCGATAAAGGATACAGTTCTGTATTGTCCGACAAATCTGCCCGCAGCGTGTCCGCAATAATGGAAACGGGATACTCTATGGTCTCCTCCGGGGTTTCCTGCTGCTTGTGGCGGCAGCTGAACAGGAGAATTGGACATAATAGCATGAAAAACAAGCCAATTTTTCTCATATAAGTCAATGGTTTTTGGGATGGCAAAGATACAAAAGAAAAATCATTTTCAAACTTCGTTAAACCTGCAGTATATATTAGAGTCTATATATTCTCTTTAATTCTACCCCAATGAAACATCGGATATTGATAGCGTGTTTCTGCCTCTTGGTCCCTTCCTTGTTCGCCCAAAACGATGGCAGTGAGAACGCAACAGTAAAAACGCAATTTACCTTAGAAGATTGCATCAATTATGCGGAAGAGAACAATTATTCGTTGCAAACAGCAGGTTTGAACGTCACTTCTTCCGAAATCAGTTTAAAACAGGCTAAAGAAAACATTGCCCCGTCTATTTCCGCTTCCGCCACACAAGGCTTGGGCACCAACCATTACCAGAAGTCGGTGTCCTGGAATGGCAACTATGGCATCAGTGCCGGCATGACGCTTTTCAATGGTTTGAGCAACTACAATTCCATCAAACAGAGCAAGTTGCAAGTGGAGCAGTCGAATCTGGAATTGGAGCAGAGCAAAAACAGCATCCGCGTTTCCATCATTCAGGCCTTCTTGAACATCATGATGAATGAAGACATGCTGGCCTATCAGCAGGATGTGTTGAAGAGCAGCCAAGAGCAGATGGAGCAGGGCGAGCAGCAGTTCAAGGTGGGCCAGATTCTGGAAAGCGACTACAAGATGTTGCAAGCGCAATACACTTCCGACCGTTTCAATATTGAAAACACCAAAATCAATATTCAGAACAACTATTTGACGCTCAAAAACTTGTTGGCGATTGACCCAACTAGGGAAATCCGCATTGTCCGTCCTGACAGCGCAACGTTGTTCCGCAGTTTAGAGATTCCGGGCATGCAGGAGATGATGGACAAATCCATCAACTATCTGCCGGAGTTGAAAATCAGTCAGAATGACGTTACCAATGCGCAGTACAATGTGAAGTTGCAGAAGGCCAACTACTATCCGAGCTTGTCCTTGAATGCGGGTATCAGCACGGGATACAATAACAGCAATCTGACGAATAATTTGGGTTGGGGTACGCAGTTGTGGCACGGACTTGGCGAGAATGTGGGCTTGAATCTCAGCATTCCCATCTATCAGCGGAGTTCGGTGCGCCACAACGTGCAACAGGCCCAATTGCGCGTGCAACAGGCCGAGTTGAGTCAGAAAGAGACGGAATATCAGGTGAGCCGCGAGCTGCAGCAGTACTATTTGGATGTGCTCGCTGCGCAGAATGACTACATGACAGCGGAGGCCAAGAAGGAGGCCTACGAAGCCAACTACAATGCCTACGGTTTCAAATTCAAATATGGATCCGTGACCGCCGTGGACCTGATCCAGCAACAGACCAATTATCTGAACCAATTGAACAATTACATGCAGGCAAAATACACGTTTGTGTTGAAACGCAAAATTTTGGATGTGATGATGGGCGAACCAGTGAGACTGTAAGGATGAATGAGGTGAAAGAGGTGAATGGGGTGCATGAGGTAGAGACGTGCCATGGCGCGTCTCAAGGGTGCATGAGGTGAAGGAGGAGAAAGAGGAGAAGAGGAAATGATGGGTATTCATTATGGACATCGAAGATGTCTCGCATTGGGTGGCTCCGCACGGAAGTGCGGGGATAATGATGGAAATGAGATTTTGAAAAATTGAAAAAACAGATAAAATGAAAAAATCAAAAAAATTCTGGGTGATTTTAGGAATTATTGCGGCGTTGATTATCGCGATAATTGTGGTATTTGCAGTGAAGAAAGGCAAGCACGCCGAGATGCAGATCAACACGGTGCGCAGCACGATGGACAGCATTGAGGTGACGGTGACCGCCACCGGAGAACTGCAGCCTGTCTATAAGGTCGATGTGGGTACGCAGGTGTCCGGCATCGTGGAAAGAATCTATGTGGATTTCAATTCTGTAGTGAAGAAAGGTCAGTTGCTGGCCGAGTTGGACCGCTCCAACCTCAACGAGCAGCTCACGCAGGCGCAGACGAGTGTTTCGAATGCCAAGAGCAATCTGACGCTGGCGCAACAGCAATACGACCGAGTGAAGGCGTTATACGACAACAAGGCAGCCACGCAGGAATCTTACGAGTCGGCAGTAAACTCTTTGAATTTGGCCAAGAACCAGCTTAAGACTGCCCAATCCGAGCTTTCTCGTGCGCAGACAAACCTCTCATACGCCACCATTTACTCACCCATCGATGGTGTGATCATGGACAAGGCTGTGGAGGAGGGACAGACCGTGGCTTCTTCGTTCAGCACCCCCACGCTGTTCACCATCGCCAACGACCTGACGCAGATGCAAGTAGAGGCCGCTGTGGATGAAGCTGACATCGGCGAAGTGAAGGCCGGCCAGCCCGTGACGTTCACTGTAGATGCTTTCCCGGACGATGTTTTCACGGGCACCGTGCGCGAAGTGCGCATCAACCCGACGGTGACATCTAATGTGGTGACATACACCGTCATCATCAACGCTCCGAACCCTGAAACCAAGCTGTTCCCGGGCATGACCGCCAACGTGACCATCACGACTAAGAAAGAGAGCGGCATCTGCATTCCGCTGACAGCTTTATACACTTCCATCGACCCCACCGTTCAGAAGCAATTCGAGAAAAAAGGTTACACGTTCAAATCGTTGTATAAGAATCAGGAAGAGTTGGCACAAGGGTTGAAAGACATCACCAAAAAGAACATTTGGGTGAAGAAGGGTGACAAGAACTACGAGCAAGTGAGTGTGACCACAGGTTTGAACAATGGCGTGAAAACTTTGATTATGGATGGTTTGCGGGAAGGCGAAGAGGTGATTGTGAACATCAGCGAGGCAACGAATGGTATGCCGAGCCAAGGTGACAGCAAGAGTTCAAATCCATTCATGCCGGGTCCACCGAGCCAAAAGAAGAGATAATTATGGCCAAAGATATCTTAAAAGTTGAAAAGTTAGAGCGTATCTTCCGCGTGGGCAGTGAAGATGTGCACGCGTTGCGCGGCATCTCATTCTCCATCACAGAGGGCGAGTTCGTGAGCATCATGGGCACGAGCGGTTCCGGAAAATCGACCTTGCTGAACATTCTGGGTTGTCTGGACACGCCGAGTGCAGGCGATTATATCATTGACGGTGTCTCCATCAAGGAGCTGAGTAAGAACGAGTTATCTACCTTGCGCAACCGCAAGATCGGGTTTGTGTTCCAGAATTACAACTTGTTGGCGCGCACCACGGCCATTGAGAATGTGGAGTTGCCGCTGTTTTACAACAATTCCGTGCCGGCCAAGGAGCGTCGCGAGCGTGCGGAGGCCGCCCTCAAGTTGGTAGGTTTGGAGAACCGCATGGAGCACATGCCCAACCAGCTCTCCGGCGGTCAACAGCAGCGTGTGGCCATCGCCCGCGCGCTGGTGAACGACCCCGTGATCCTGCTGGCCGACGAAGCCACTGGCAACCTCGACACCCGCACCTCTTACGAGATTATGAGCCTGTTTCAGGATCTGCACAATCAGGGCAAAACCATCGCTTTCGTCACGCACGAGCCTGACATCGCGACCTTTACCACTCGCAAAATCAAGTTGCGCGACGGCCAGATCATCGAAGACGCGCCCATTGACACGCAGTCGGCCGCCGAAGCGTTAGCCGCCCTTAACCTCCAAAAAGAAGACTAAGCTATGAATATCGGAAATCTCATCAAAATAGCCATCACCTCGCTGTTCCGCAACAAGATGCGGACTGCCCTCACCATGCTCGGCATCGTGATCGGTATCGCTTCCGTCATTGCGATGGTCAGCATTGGGCAGGCCTCTACTCAGAGCGTGCGTGGGGAACTCTCCTCTATGGGCTCCAACATGATCATGATTATGCCCGCCCGCCAGAATCGTGGCGGTGTGGATATGGGTATGTCATCTTCCAAAACCTTGGACAACAATGACTTGGAAGCATTGACTAAAAACACTCGCTATGTGGCTGCTGTTTCCCCCTTGGTCAGCAGCAACAAACAGCTGATTTACGGAAACAACAACCACAGCTGTTCTGTCAATGGTGTGTCCGCTGCTTATCTGGATATTCGGAAATACGAATTGAAGGATGGTGTGATGTTCACCGACGAAGATGTGAAACGCTACAACAAAGTATGTGTCATCGGGCAAACGGTGGTGAAAGAATTGTTCACCAATGGAGAAAATCCCATAGGCAAGTCCATCCGTTTTGGTTCCATTCCCATGACGGTGATCGGAGTTTTGGAATCCAAAGGGCAGAATGGTATGGGTGATGATCAAGATGACGTTGTATTTGCACCTTATACGACCATCCAAAAGCGTTTCTTGGGTATCAACTATTTCAATATGATGTTTGCTTCGGCCACATCGGAAGAGGAATCCGAATTGGCAGCCACCGAAATTACCTACATTTTGCGCAGCACTCATGGCATCAAGTCCGGAGCGGACGATGACTTTGATATCCGCACGCAAGAGGAATTGGTTTCCACGATCAGCTCAATCACCGGCTTGATGACCACGTTGTTGGCAGCCATTGCCTCCATCTCTTTGGTGGTGGGCGGTATAGGCATTATGAATATCATGTATGTGACTGTTACAGAGCGTACTAAGGAAATCGGTTTGCGAATGGCTATCGGCGCACACAATCGCGACATCAAGTTGCAGTTTCTATGCGAGAGTGTGATTTTGAGCTTGATTGGTGGCGTCATCGGCATTATTTTCGGCCTGATTATCTCGTATGTGGCCTCCAAGCTGTTGAACATGCCATTTGTGGTGAGCGAGATGGCCATTATTGGCTCCTTCTTCGTGTGTGCGCTGACGGGTATTTTCTTCGGTTGGTATCCCGCCAAGAAGGCCGCCAATATGGATCCTATCTCCGCGTTGAGGTACGAATAGGCCACTGCCACAGGGACTTTGTTTTTCATGGTCCGAAAGTCGTTGAAAATTCCTATCTTTGCAGCCCATAACTGGTTTTTCAATGAAGCAATATCAAGACCTTCTTCGCACCATTCTGGAAACGGGCTCCTACAAGTCGGACCGCACGGGTACGGGCACGTACAGCATTTTCGGCTATCAGATGCGCTTTGATCTGTCGCAGGGTTTCCCCTTGCTGACCACCAAAAAGTTGCACCTCCGTTCCATCATCTATGAACTGCTTTGGTTCCTGCAGGGGGACACGAATATCAAGTATTTGAAAGACCATGGCGTATCCATCTGGGACGAGTGGGCAGATGAAAACGGCGACCTTGGGCCCATTTACGGGCATCAGTGGCGTTCGTGGGGCACGCCTGATGGTGGTAAAGTAGATCAGATCAGCCAATTGATAGAGCAAATCAAGACGAATCCCGACTCGCGCCGGCTCATGGTGTGTGCCTGGAACGTGGGCGAGATCGACAAGATGGCCCTGCCGCCCTGCCATGTACTGTTCCAATTTTACGTGAACAATGGCGAAATCTCGTTGCAGCTCTACCAGCGCAGCGCTGATGTATTTCTGGGCGTGCCGTTCAACATTGCCTCCTACACGCTTTTGCTGATGATGGTGGCACAGGTATGTGGCCTCAAACCCAAAGAGTTTGTCCACACGTTAGGCGACGCGCACATCTATTCCAACCATGTGGAGCAGGCCAAATTGCAATTGTCGCGTGACCCGCGGCCCCTGCCCACCATGCGCATCAATCCGGAGGTCAAAGACATATTCTCTTTCCAGTATGAAGATTTCCAATTGGAAAATTACGACCCGCACCCGCACATCAAAGCAGACGTGGCCGTATAAAAATCTTCTGACAATAAAAAGCATATAATTCAGTTAACATATCAGTTTTCACAAAACTACAGTATTATGAAATCCATAGACCAATACAATTTCAGCAACCAAAAGGCACTCATCCGCGTGGACTATAACGTTCCATTGGATGACAATTTCAACGTAACGGACGCCACTCGTATCATCCGCACGAAAGAGACTGTCGGCAAAATCCTGAACGACGGCGGTACGGTGATTCTGATGTCGCACCTGGGACGTCCCAAGGGAGAGGTCAACGACAAATACTCTCTGCGTCACATTGTGGCCAAGGTTTCTGAAATTTTAGGTCAAGAGGTAGTTTTCGCCGGCGACGTGCTGGATGAAAATACCGCCAACGTGATTGCCGGATTGAAGCCCGGTTCCATTGCTTTGTTGGAGAACCTGCGTTTCCATGCCGAAGAAGAAAAGGGTGATGTGGAGTTTGCCAAAGCTATTGCGCGCCTGGGCGACGTGTACATAAACGACGCCTTCGGTACCGCACACCGCGAGCACGCCTCCACGGCCACCATCGCGCAGTTCTTCCCTGGCAAAGCCTTTGCCGGTTATCTGCTCTACAACGAAGTGATGAGCTTGGAAACCGTATTAAACGGTGGTGAGAAACCCTTCACGGCCATCATCGGTGGCTCCAAGGTTTCTACCAAGATCAACATCATCACCAACCTGCTGCCCAAGGTTGACAACCTCATCGTGGGCGGTGGCTTGAGCTATACGTTTCTCGCTGCTATGGGCTACACCATCGGCAACTCGCTCTTTGAGCCCGACATGCTGCCCGTGGCCAAGGAGATTCTCGACCAGGTGAAGGCCTCCGGCAAGAATTTCTATTGCCGTCTGGATACCATCTGCGGCGACAAGTTTGGCGATGATGCCAATGTGTTGATTACGGAAGACAACAATATTCCCGACAACTGGGAAGGTTTGGACATCGGTCCGAAGACTCAGCGCAGTTTCGCACAGGTGTTGCGCGAGTCCAAGACCATCCTCTGGAACGGTCCAGTGGGCGTGTTCGAGCTGGAGAAATTCAGCAAGGGTACCAAGGCAGTGGCCGTGAGCGTGGCTGCAGCCACATTGGCTGGCGCCTATTCCGTCATCGGTGGTGGCGACTCTATCGCAGCGGTCAACAAATACGACCTCGCCGATTTCGTGTCCTACATCAGCACCGGCGGCGGCGCCATGTTGGAATATCTCGAAGGCAAGGTCCTGCCAGGCGTGAAGGCGCTGGAATAAATAATGTTGTACCTGTAGAGACGTGCCATGGCGCGTCTCTACAACAAACAAAAATCAAATAATATCTATGATTAACCCCAATTATTATTGCGTCATCATGGCTGGTGGCATCGGTGCCCGTTTCTGGCCGATGAGCAACAGCAAAACCCCCAAGCAGTTCATTGACATTCTCGGCGAGGGCCAAACTTTGATTCAGAAGACGTTTCATCGTTTTACCCAGATTTGTCCGAAGGAAAACATCTATATCGTTACCAGCAAAAACTACAGAGACATCACGTTGGAGCAGCTTCCGGAGATTTCGGAAGAGCAGGTGATTTTGGAACCCTACCGTCGCAACACGGCGCCGTGCATCGCGTATGCCAACTACAAGATCAAGAAGCAGAACCCCGATGCCGTCATCGTAGTGGCTCCATCCGACCATGTGATTCTGAAAGAAGACGTTTTCACCCGCGTGATTGAGCAGGGTCTTGACGCGGTGTCGTCGAACGACTGGCTGCTCACCATCGGCATTCGTCCCTCTTCGCCCAACACGGGTTATGGCTACATCCAATACGATGAGGACAAGAGTTATGACAAGAATGCCACCATCTATGCAGTGAAGACCTTTACAGAGAAACCGGAGTTAGCGATGGCTAAGAGCTTTTTGGAAAGTGGTGATTTTCTCTGGAATGCCGGTATCTTCATGTGGTCGCTGAAATCCATTGAAAAGGCTTTCGAACAATATCTTCCCGAGGTTAACGACCTGTTCAAGCAGGGAGAGGAGTTGTTCAACACGGACAAAGAGAGAGAATTTGTAGATCAGATTTATCAGATTTGCAAGAACATCTCCATCGACTATGGCGTTATGGAGAAGGCCAAGAACGTGAAAGTGTATGCCGCCGAGTTCGGCTGGTCTGACTTGGGCACATGGGGCTCTTTGTATGAGTTGCGCAAGAAGGATCAGAACCGCAATGCCATCACGGGCAATCATGTCAAGACTTACGACACCAACCGTTGCATCATCAACGCACCCAAGAACAAAGTGGTGGTGGTCCAGGGTTTGGAGGATTACATCGTGGTGGACAATGGCGATGTGCTGCTGATTTGCAAGAAGTCAGAAGAGCAGCAAATTCGGCAATATGTGGCCAATGTGCAGGTTGATTTCGGCAATAAATTTGTATAACAGGTAATTAAAGTCACTATATGAGACAAAAATGGACAATCGGGCTTGCGTTGGCAGGGTTGATTGTCTTTTTTTGTGTAGCCCGTGCTTCGGCGCAAAGCGATACCGCCGATAAGCCTGCGCAGTGGCTGCCGGAGGTACAAATTGGAGGCTGGTACTCCAAGATTGAAGCGAGTCCCGCCGCCGTGCAAACCCTCACCGTGCATCAAATCGAGAATCTGCCGGCGTTGCAATTGTCTGACGCTTTGAAATACATGTCTGGCGTGGTGGTCAAGGATTATGGGGGCACCGGAGGTATGAAGACGGTCTCCGTGCGTGGGCTGGGCTCACAGCACACGGGCGTGGCCTACGACGGCATGGCCCTCACCGACTGCCAAACCGGCCAAATCGACTTGGGCAAGCTCACCTTGGACAATGTCGGTAGTCTGAACCTGACCACGGGTTTGGATTTGGACATCTTCAAGCCTTCCCGTCTTTTTTCTTTCAGTAACTTATTGAATATCAATACCACAAATATTTTTCCTTCCAAGCCACTGAAAGTAAAGGTGGCGCTTACCGCAGGCATGTATGGCCTCATTTCTCCGCAGCTGTTTCTTGAAAATCTCATCAAAAGCAAGAAGCAAAGCGACCGCTACGTGTTGTGGAATCTGTCGGCCAACTACACCTACTCCAAGGGCGAGTATCCCTACATTTTGCATTATGGCGGAATTACCGACAGCGTCTCTCGCGAGCGGAGACAAAACACAGATATTTCGGCCATCAACGCGGAGGCCAACGTCAAGGTCAGCTTCAACGCCAATCAGCGACTGTTGGTGAAGTGGTATTACTATGATTCGGAGCGCGGATTACCTTCTGCCACAGTGTTTTACAATCTCAACTCCTCTCAAAGGCTTTGGAACCGGAACACCTTCGCGCAAGCGCAATACTACCACCACTTTGGCAAAGGCTGGCGATATCAGGTGGGTGGCAAGTTCAACTACGACTACACACGCTATTTGGACCCTGAATACCTGAATGAGGAAGGGAAACTGGACAATGAATATCGGCAGTACGAAGGCTATCTGACGAATGTGGTCTGTTATACGCTTCCGAAAAAAGACAAAGACATCGACTTTTCCGTGTCGGTAGCCAATGATTTGTTTTATAATCAGCTCAATTCCAGTACGATGGAATATACAAACCCTGCGCGGTTCACGTCCATGACTTCGCTGTCGGTGCGTGGCGGAAAGAAGATTTTTTCCATCGTGGGCAATCTGCTGTTCACTACGGTCAACAATATGTCGCAGGGCGAACAGTTGGGCAAGAACTACCTGCACCTCTCTCCGGCGGTCAGCGCCTCGGTGCGGCTCAAAGAGGCGGTTACCCTCAGGGCGTTCTACAAGAACATCTTCCGGATGCCCACCTTCAATGACCTCTATTACCGCGAAGTGGGCAATCTCAATTTGGAGCCGGAAAAAACACATCAGTGGAATCTGGGCGCCGTGCTGGAGCAACAACATCTGGCAGCGGGCAAAGTCTATCTTTCCGCTTCTCTGGACGGTTATTTCAATATCGTGAAGGATAAAATTGTGGCTTTTCCCTCGCACAACCTCTTCTCCTGGACCATGCTCAACTACGGCACAGTATGGATTGCCGGCGCAGAACTAAACGCTAACTTGGAGTATCAGTTTGTGAAGCACTATTATCTGCGTTTCAATGGCAATGGTACCTATCAGAAGGCCGTGGATCGCACCAGTCCGCTGGATAAGACTTTTAACCACCAGATTCCATACACGCCTGTGTGGTCGGGCTCTACCAGCGTGGGGTTGGAAACACCGTGGTTCACCATAACGTATGCCACGATTCTGTGCGGCAAACGCTATTCCTTGGGCGAGAACATTCCCGCCAACGAGGTGTCTGGCTATGTGGATCACAGCATTACTATCGGTCACGAGTACCCAATCAAAAGCACCAAACTCGGCTTCAAGATTGAGTTCCTGAACCTCGCCAACAAGAATTATTCCATCATCCGAAACTATCCCATGCAGGGCTTCGGAATTCGCGGGCGTATCAGTTTTGAGTTTTAGAAAAGAGAATAGACAGGTTAGGCCTCCAGACTTTCGAGCGTATCGACGACGTTGTCAAGATAATCCACTTCGGCATTTTCGATTTCACCCTTGTCGGCCAATTGTGCCAGGTTGGAGTCGATAGGCATCTGGGCCAGCAGCTTGAGGTTGAACTCTTTGGCCACCTCTTCGGCGTGGCTGGTGCCGAACACGTTGATTTTCTCGCCGCAGTGCGGACATTTGATGTAGCTGTAGTTTTCCACCAAACCTAGAACAGGGATGTTCATCATGCCGGCCATGTTCACAGCTTTGCTCACGATGAGGGAAACCAGGTCTTGCGGGGAGGTCACCATGATGATGCCATCCACGGCCATGCTTTGGAACACGGTGAGGGGCACATCGCCGGTGCCGGGAGGCATGTCAACCAACAGGAAATCAATATTTTCCCAAATCACCTCTGTCCAGAACTGTTTCACCATGCCAGCCACGAGGGGACCGCGCCAGATGACGGGCGTTTTCTCGTCATCGGTCAGCAGGTTGGCCGAGATGACCTGGATGCCGGTTTTGGTTTCAGCCGGGATGACGCCGTCTTGCGTGCCGCCGACGATGGTGTGGAGGTTGAACATTTTGGGAATGGAAGGGCCGGTGATGTCGGCGTCGAGGATGCCCACGCGATAGCCCTTGCGGCGCAATTGCACGGCCAATAGCGAAGTGACGGAGCTCTTGCCCACGCCGCCTTTGCCGCTCACAATGCCGATGACTTTCTTGATATTGCTTTTGGGATTCGGTTTTTCACGCAAATCTCTCTGTTCACAAGTCGATTGACTGCAATGTCCGCAGTCGTGATTACATTCTGCCATAAAAAGTTGTTGTTTTTAGTTTTGGGCTGCAAAAATAGTTGTTTTTTTTGATTTTCCCAGAATGTGCCGAAGGCACAACATTCTAATAACCCCGCACAAGCGCGACAGCGCGCAGTGTGGGGAGATACGGATGAAATAACATGATATGCGTGCTGAAAGCACGCCACTATTTTGAATTCTTTCGTATTTTTGCACCTCATTTAAACCCCACCATTATGAAGTACGTGATTATCGGCGGTGTGGCCGGAGGCGCTTCGGCAGCGGCCAGACTGAAAAGAATAAACGAAGACGCAGAGATTGTGCTGTTCGAGAAAGGCGAATACATCTCCTACGCCAACTGCGGACTGCCCTACTATATCGGCAATACCATTGAGGACCGGAAAAAACTCTTTTTGCAAACGCCTGTTTCGTTCGGCAACCGCTACGACGCGGACGTGCGCACGCTGAACGAGGTGACGTCCATCAACCGCGATCGCAAGACCGTTTCCGTAAAAAACCTGCGCAACGGTAAGGAGTACGAAGAGGACTATGACATCCTGCTGCTTTCGCCTGGCGCAGAACCTATCAAACCTGCCATTGAGGGCATTGACCTGCCTAACATTTTCACGCTGCGCAATGTCAGCGACTGCGACCAAATTAAGATGCAGGCTATCGACAAAATGCACGACAATGCTGCCGCTGTCATCATCGGTGGCGGATTCATCGGCTTGGAGATGGCGGAAAACCTGAGCAAAATCGGCTACGCGGTCACCGTGGTGGAGAAAGCCGACCACGTGCTCACTCCACTGGACTGGCCCATGGCGGCCATCGTGCAGCAACATCTTCAGGACAAGGGTGTCCACGTCATCACGCAAAACGGTCTGAGTGCGTTTCAAGAACAGGACGGCAATCTGACCGTGAAGTTGGAAGACAATACTCAATTGTCCTGCGACTTGGCCATTTTGAGCATCGGCGTGCGTCCCAACACGGCGCTTGCCAAAGCCTGCGGTCTCAAGATCGGCGAGGCGGGTGGCATCTGGGTAAACGAGTACCTGCAAACCTCCGATGAGTGCATCTTCGCGGTGGGCGATGCCATCGAGTTTCCGCACCCCGTGACGGGCAAACCCTATTGCAACTTCCTGGCCGGACCCGCCAACCTGCAGGCGCGCACCGCGGCCATGAACATGGTCTATCCCGAATCTGTCCAATACCAAGGCTCCGTAGCCACGGCCATCGCCAAAATCTTTGACCTGACCGCCGCCAGCACGGGCCTCTCGGAAGCGGCTTTGCAAAAGGCTGGCATAGCTTATCAGACGGTCATTACACACCCCGCGCCCCACGCCACCTACTACCCCGGCGGTCAACCCATCCATCTGAAACTCAACTTCTGCCCCGAAACTGGACGCATCTTGGGCGCGCAAGCGGTCGGCACGCAGAATGTCGATAAGCAGATTGACGTGTTTTCACTGCTCCTCAAGCACCAGGGCACAATCTTCGACCTGGTGAACAGCGAGCACGCCTACGCCCCGCCTTACGGCTCCGCCAAAAGCCCCGTGATGTTCGCTGGCATGGTGGCCGAAAACATCCTCTCCCACTTGATGAACCCCATCCAAGCAGCGGAACTGGATGAAATGATAGACAACAAGGAAGATTTCAACCTCATCGATGTACGCGAAATTCAGGAATTCAAAGCTGGCAGCATTGAGAGTGCAGAGAATTATCCTGTGGATGAACTCCGCGAGTTTTTGGAAGACATCGAGCCGGACAAGAAGACGGTGGTGTTCTGCGAAGTGGGTCTGCGCGGATACGTGGCCTCCCGTATCCTTATGCAATCGGGATTTGATAACGTCTATAACCTCATCGGCGGCATGAAGACCTACCGGCTGGTGGGGAGACACAACAAATAATTGAGAATTCAGAATCGTAGCGTGCTGGAAGCACGCTATTCTAATAACCCCGCACAGCTTGCTGTGTGGGGTAGTTGTGCCGAAATCTAAGGCAAGCGTGCCGGAGGTACGCGACTGATCATAGTGGCGTGCTTTCTGCACGCATAGCACGCCATGCATCCGTATCTCCCCACACTGCGCGCTGTCGCGCTTGTGCGGGGTTATTAGAATGTTGTGCCTCCGGCACATTCTCCACAATTCAAAACAAAAAACCTTTATCTTTGCAAAAAAAATTGGCAGTATGAAAATCAAAGAAGTAATACAGTATCTGGAATCGCGTTTTCCTCTTTGTTTGCAGGAGGATTTTGACAATTGTGGAGTGCAGTGCGGTGATGTGGAACAGGAGATCAGTGGTGCGCTCGTGTGTTTCGAGATGTCGGAGAAAGTGATTGAGGAGGCATTGGCCATGGGGGCCAACCTCGTGATTTCGCACCATCCGCTGATGCTAAAGCGCGGCATCTGCAAGATAGAACCCACCAACCGCGTGGGCAAGGTGATTTGCAAGGCACTGCGCCACGACATGGTGCTATACTCCATGCACACCAACATTGACAGCGCGGAAGGCGGCGGCAACGACGTGTTTGCCGAGAAACTGGGTTTGCGTGATGTACGCGTGCTGGTGCCTTCGGCGGCCGACGGCATGGCTGAACGCAATGGCTTGGGCCGTATCGGCAAGCTCCCCCAGCCGATGGCCATGACCGACTTCCTGCGCTACGTGAAGGAGAAGATGGCCTTGCAGGTGATCCGCTATCATGGCGATCCAGCAAAAACCATTGAGACAGTGGCCGTTTGCGGCGGTGGCGGCGCCTCGTTCATTGAAGACGCACTACGCGCCGGAGCTGATGCCTACGTGTCGGGCGACATCAAGTATCACGACTTCTTCAAAGCCGAAAATGAGATGCTCATCGCGGACATCGGACATTATGAAGGGGAGTTTTTTATTAAAGAAATAATTTATAAGGCATTAAAAGAAAAATTTACTACCTTTGCCGCCTCAATTTCTAAAATGGACAATTTAGAAGTTTTATATTTATAGATATTTGATAATCAAACAGTTAAAATAGTATGGCTACAAAAAAAGCTACAGAAAAAAAAGTTGCTGAACCGGCAGAAGAACCCAAAACCAAGAAAACCACGGCCAAGAAAGCCGCTGTAAAAGAGACTCCCGTCAAAGAAGAACCCGTCAAAGAGGAAGCTGCTGAAAAGAAAACCGTAAAGAAAGCCGCTGCCAAGAAGACTGCGGAAAAGAAGGAAACTGAGAAGAAAGAGACGGCAAAGAAGTCAACCGCCAAAGCGAAAAAGACGGCAGCTGTAGCTGAAGAACCCGTTGTGGCTGCATTGGAAGAGGAAGTTACTGTGGAGAAGACCTCCGACGGTGTGGTGGAAGTGAAGAAACACGAGGACACCACCATCACCTCTGAAGAGATTACAATCGAGCAAAAACTGCTCTCCTTATACAATCTCCAGCAAATCTGCACCAAGATTGACGATATCCGCATGATCCGCGGCGAATTGCCGGAAGAGATTCGCGACAACGAGGACGAATGCGAAGGCAAACGCACGCGTATTGCCAAGTTCAAAGATGAGATTGAGAACCTCCGTTTGAAGATCTCCTCCGAGAACACCAAGAAGGAAGAATCCATGGCTGCCATCAAGAAATATGAAGAGCAGCAGAACAATGTGCGCAACAACCGCGAGTATGAATCTCTGAGCAAGGAGATTGAATACCAGAAGTTGGAGATTCAGGTTTCCGAGAAGCACAAAGTGAAATACGAGGCTGAGATTGAAGAGAAAGAGGCTTTGATTGCTGAGACTCAAGAGAAGCTTGGCGAATTGGAAGAGGTGTTGAAGCAGAAGAAAGCCGAATTGGAAGTGATTGTAGCTGACACGGAGAAAGAGGAGGAAGAGCTTCTGGCGCAGGCTGAGGTGTTGAAAGCCAAAGTTGACCAGCGTCTGCTCACCGCTTTTGAGAAAATCCGCAAGAACGCGCACAACGGCTTGGCCATCGTGAAGATTGAGCGTGATGCCTGCGGTGGTTGTTTCAGCAAGATTCCGCCCCAACGCCAGCTGGATATCGCCCTGCACAAAAAGATCATCGTGTGCGAAGCCTGTGGCCGTATTTTCATCGACGACAAGCTCGTTCACAAGCAGGAAGAAGCCTAACAGGGGACAGTGATCAGTGAACAGGATACAGGAGAGCCGGTGCATGCACCGGCTCTTTTGGGTTCATGAGGTGAAAGGGGTACATGGGGTGAAGGTGGTGAAAGAGGTAAAGGAGGTTCTCTAATCTCTCATCTCTAATCTCTCCACTATCCTGTATCCTCCCGTCTTGTTCGCCCCGACGTGCTCGATGAGGCCCTGCTGTTTGAGGCGTGCGATGTGGCGGTATATGGTGTTATGCGTCACATTCATGCGT
>JBGURP010000054.1:0-3646 GCA_045132055.1 Bacteroidales bacterium | reverse complement strand
TTTTTCAAGGGGAAATCCCCAAAGGAGATACAGGCGTTTTTCCAGAGGGCGGCGGACTTCCTCATTGGCCGGGTAGGACGGGAAAATATCGTGTCGGCGGTGGTACACATGGACGAGAAAACGCCCCACCTGCATTTGACCTTTGTTCCGCTGACAAAGGACAACCGCCTGTGTGCAAAGGAGATTATCGGCAACCGGGCAAACCTGACGAAGTGGCAGGACGATTTTCACGCCTATATGGTGGAGAAATATCCTGACTTGGAGCGTGGGGAGAGCGCCAGCAGGACAGGCCGGAAGCATATCCCCACCCGGCTTTTCAAACAGGCGGTTTCCCTCTCCCGGCAGGCAAGAGCCATTGAAGCCACACTGGACGGCATTAACCCGCTGAACGCCGGAAAGAAAAAAGAGGAAGCCCTCTCCATGCTGAAAAAGTGGTTCCCGCAGATGGAGAATTTCTCCGGGCAGTTGAAAAAGTACAAGGTCACAATCAATGACCTGCTGGCGGAGAATGAGAAGTTGGAAGCAAGGGCAAAGGCCAGCGAAAAAGGAAAGATGAAAGATACGATGGAACGGGCAAAGCTGAAAAGCGAACTGGACAATTTACAGCGGCTGGTTGACCGTATCCCGCCGGATATACTGGCGGAACTGAAACGTCAGCAGCGGCACACGGTAAAGGAAAGGTGATAGATATAAGCAGAAATTTTCGCCGCCTCTGTGCGGCATTGTACCTTGAAAACTGAATATGGAGGACACTGGATGGCAAAAAGTGAAAGCGATATTTTTACACCCCGAACAGGGCAGGTTATACAAGCAGAGAACGGCACGCAGTATTTTGTATGTGGGAACAACCGTATAAAAATCTCCGAACACTTCGCCGCAGGCGGGAAGCCCCTCGGTGATCTGATTGTAGATGTGGTGCGGCATACCGCAGAAAAAGCCGCTTCAACCTGATAGCCCATCATTGATAACACGCCCACGCTTATGATATAATTGCCATAGAGCAAAAGTATTGTAAGCGTGGGTTGTTTCTTTAGAAGGAGGATTTTTACGGTGAAACAACCTTACAATACTACGATTTACAACACGGCGCTTTATATGAGATTGAGCCGGGACGATGAACTGCAAGGAGAAAGCGGGAGTATTCAGACACAACGCATGATGCTCCGGCAATATGCCGCCGAGCATGGCCTGAATGTCATAGATGAATATATCGACGATGGATGGTCTGGAACGAACTTTGACAGGCCGGATTTTCAGAGAATGATTGATGACATTGAGGACGGGAAAATCAACTGCGTTGTTACGAAGGATTTATCCCGCTTAGGCAGAAACTACATTCTGACCGGCCAGTACACGGAAATCTACTTTCCCAGCAAAGGCGTCCGCTATATCGCTGTCAATGACAATGTGGACACCATCAACGGAGAGAATGAGCTTGCCCCATTCCTCAACATTCTGAATGAAATGCACGCCCGCCAGACCAGCAAAAAGGTAAAGGCGGCCATGCGGACACGGTTCGCAAATGGCGCACACTATGGAGCCTATGCTCCGCTTGGCTATGTCAAAGACCCAGATAAGAAAGGCCATCTTCTGATTGACCCGGAAACAAGGTGGATTATCGAAAAGATTTTTGACCTTGCCGTTCATGGCCGGGGAGCCGCCAGCATTACACGGATTTTGGTCGAAGAAAAAGTACCTACTCCCGGCTGGCTGAATTTCCAGAGATACGGCACTTTCGCAAATATCTATGCCGGAGCGCCGGAGGAAAAAGCCTATGCGTGGACGATAGCGCAGGTGAAAAGTATTCTGAAAGAGGAAACCTATATCGGACACAGCGTCCACAATAAGCAGACCAACATTTCATTCAAAAACAAGAAGAAAGTACGCAAGCCAAAAGAGGAATGGTATCGTGTGGAGAACACCCACGAAGCGATTATTTCCGAAGATGTGTTCCGTCAAGTACAGGAGCAGATTTGCAACAGGCGCAGACGGCAGAAGAACGGCACAACACAGATATTTTCCGGGCTGGTAAAATGTGCGGACTGCGGCTGGTCGCTGGCCTATGGTATGAACAGCCAGAACAAAAATCCCTATGCCCACTACCATTGTAGCAAGTACGGGCAAGGATTGCACCAGTGTTCCATGCACTATATCCGCTATGATGTGCTTTACGCCTATGTCCTTTCCCGTCTGCAATACTGGTCTGTGCTGGCACAGCAGGATGGGGACAAACTTCTGAAACGGCTACTTAACGCCAGCGACAAGGAACGCAATACTGCAAGGAAGCGGCAGACAGCCGAACTGAAAAAGGCGGAAAAGCGCAAAGCAGAAGTAGACACCCTGTTTGCAAAAATGTATGAGGACTGGTCTGCCGGACGCATTACAGAATACAATTTCAATATGCTGTCCGAAAAGTATCAGGGCGAACAGCGAGAATTGGACGTAAAAATTGAACGGCTTCACGAAGCGATGGAGACCGCCGCCCAGACAGCGGTTGACGCTGAAAAGTGGATAGGTCTGATGAAACAGTATGTCAATCCCACAGAATTGACGGCTGAACTTCTGAATACGCTGATTGAAAAAATCCTTGTCCATGAAGCGGTCAAAAGTGAGGACGGAAGCCGGGAACAGGAAGTGGAAATCTTCTACCGCTTTATCGGCAAAATCGAATGACACATCTTGAGATACCCAACAATATCTTTAACTAAGGGAAACGGGACACTCTATGCCGGATGTTTCACTGCTTGAGCCGTTATGCAAAGAGTTGGAGATCAGCATACCAGAGCTGTTGTCCGGTCGAATAATTGACGCTGTGGATCAGCAGCAAACTGCAGAACAGTTGCTGATGGAGTCAATCAGTATGCGAAAGTTGATCGGCCTTTCCGTTTTCCTTCAGATCAACAGCATCATTGGTGTACTGCTTGTGACCAGTCCCTTCCTGTTTCACCCGGAACGACCCTTGAATCTATTGCTGGTCGCCTTAGGGCTTGTAGAATTTGCCATGGTCGTCTTTTTTGACAGCACACTACCAGGCAAGGAAGCGCGGCGACAATCGCTAACCGTGCGCTTCGTCCATACGATTTGCTTGTTCCTGACCATCGCGGCGATTAAACATCCCGCGTCCGTGCGCGAGGGAGTCCCGCTCACCACGGAGATCCTGGTTTTCCTGATTCCATGTCTGTGTTGTCTATTGGTTCATTATTTCTTATGGCGAAGGAAGAAAAAGAAACATATATGACGATGATAAACCTGTAGGCTTTTTAATGATCGGGTTTGATGTTGATGATTATTGGACTGACGCACCTGAAATTGCAAAAGGAAACTATAATCTTTGGCGTCTGATGATTGACAAAGCTTATCAAAGCAGAGGGTTCGGGAGAGAAGCAGTTAAACTTGCATTAGACTTCATAAAATCTTTGCCCTGCGGCGAAGCTGAATATTTTTGGCTATCGTATGAACCCGAAAACGAAGTTGCGCGTCGGCTATATCGGTCATACGGCTTTGAAGAAACGGGAGAGATGGATGGCGAAGAACCAATTGCTACGTTGAGACTCTGATACAAATTCCAGTTTGTCGAGATGCACCCCACCCTTCGAAAATGCACCCCGGACAGAGCAAAATGCACCCCGCCTTGATCCCCGGGGTG
>JBGURP010000053.1:0-7203 GCA_045132055.1 Bacteroidales bacterium | reverse complement strand
AAAATACGGATAATTGCGTAAGAACCTCTAAATTAAAATAATTGTATGGGTTAATTCCAGCTTTACAGAGACTCAAATTCCAGTTTGTAGAATTAAGAAAATCGTAATTTGTGGAGGTAAAATATAGATGAATCAAGGTAGAATTATTGTAATCACAGGTGCGCCGGGGACAGGAAAAACTACAACGGCATCTGCTGTTGCAAAAGAATCAGATTTGGAAAAGTCTGTGCATATGCACACAGATGACTTTTATCATTATTTGAGTAAAGGGGCAATACCACCGCATTTGCCAGAATCAAATGAGCAAAATTTGATTGTCATTGAAGCGTTTTTAGAAGCTGCGAAGCGATATGCTCGTGGTGGATATGATGTAATTGTTGACGGTATTATCGGACCGTGGTTTTTAAAGCCGTGGCAAAGTCTTGTTCGGGAACATTATGAGGTGCATTATATTATTTTAAGGGCAAGTAAGGAAGAAACCTTGAAGCGAGCTGTTGAACGCTCAAAGTTAGACCGAAAGACAAATATCGAATTGGTAGAAACCATGTGGGAGCAATTTTGCAATCTGGGAATATATGAATCGAATGTTATAGATACGACCACTTATTCCATTCAAGAAACTGTTTCCGCAGTACAAGAAAAAATCGCAAGTAGGGCAGCGTTGTTGTCTTAGATTGTTTTGGTGCAATTCCAGTTTGTTAGCTTTACATCGGGTCAACTTGTCCCGAACTTTTACAACTAAATACCCGCCGCTCACACAGTGGCACACCGAGCAGGAAATCTGAAAAAGGTCTCCTGCTTTTTTTCTGCCCAAAATGAGGTGGTAAAACGCCACCCCATCCACCAATTAGCGAAAGGAGGGACACGAAATGCCTTGTCCACACAACGAAATCACGATTGTTCAGCGCAGCCAGCGGCAGTCTGCGGTTGCCGCCGCTGCTTACCAAAGCGGCGAAAAGCTGTTCTGTGAATACGACCAGCAAGTAAAGCACTACCCGGAAAAGCGTGGTATCGTCCACAATGAAATCCTGCTCCCGGCAAATGCTCCACAGGAATATGCAGACCGCAATACTTTATGGAATGCCGCCGAAGCGGTGGAAAAGCAATGGAACTCCCAGCTTGCAAGGCGGTGGGTGCTTACCATTCCCAGAGAGATACCGCCCGACCAGTACGCTGTCCTTGTACGGGAGTTTTGTGAACAGCAGTTTGTTTCCAAAGGCATGATTGCTGATTTTGCCATCCATGACCCCCATCCGCCGGGACACAATCCCCACGCCCATGTCCTGCTGACCATGCGGGCAATGGATGAACATGGAAAATGGCTTCCCAAGAGCCGCAAGGTTTATGACCTTGACGAGAATGGGGAACGGATAAAGCTGCCGTCCGGCAGGTGGAAAAGCCACAAGGAGGATACGGTGGACTGGAACGACCAGAAGTATTGTGAAATCTGGCGGCATGAATGGGAGGTTATCCAGAACCGCTATCTGGACGCCAATGACCGCCCGGAGCGTGTGGACTTGCGTTCCTATGCCAGACAGGGGCTTGATATAGTCCCCACTGTCCATGAGGGGACTGCTGTCCGGCAGATGGAAAAGCGAGGTATCCAGACGAATATCGGCAACCTGAACCGGGAAATCAGAGCCGCCAACCGCCTGATGAAGTCCATCCGGCAGCTTATCCAAAACCTCAAAGGCTGGATTACCGAGCTGGGAGAAAAACGGAAGGAGCTGCTTGCACAAAAGGCGGCGGAGGAAGCGACACTTCTTCCCAATCTGCTGATGAAGTATATGGAGATACGAAAGGAAGAACGGAAGGACTGGACAAGGGCTGGACAGAACCGGGGAACTTCACAGGACTTAAAGGCAGTCAGCGAAGCCCTGTCCTATCTCCGGCAAAAGGGGCTTTCCACTGTGGAGGACTTAGAAGCGTTTCTGGAATCTTCCGGGAAATCAGCCGCAGATTACCGCAATCAGATGAAGCCAAAGGAAGCCCGGAGCAAAGTGATTGACGGGATTCTTGCCAGCCGGACAGACTGCAAGGAATGTAAGGCTGTCTATGAGAAGTACCAGAAGATATTTTTTAAGAAAATAAAGGGGAAATTCAAACAGGAACACCCGGAGGTTGCCCGGTATGAGAAAGCCGCTGACTACCTTGCCAAGCACCCGGACGATAAGGATAAAACGAAAAATGAGTTGCAACAGGAGCAGGAAACGCTTCTCAGCGAAATCGCAGAGCTGAAAGTACCACTGACCGAGGTACAGGAGGATTTGAAGAAGCTGCGGGACATCCGCTACTGGGTACGGAAAGCCACACCCGGCACAGAGGAAAGCAAAGAGCCGCCCAAGAAGCAGCCCATCAAAGAAGTCTTGCAGGATAAGACTGACGAGAAAAAAGCACAAAGAACCGCCCCGGCACAGGAGAAACACAGACAACAGGATATGGAACTTTAACAGGCACTTGCCATTTTCAATTAGAGAATGTCAGGTGCTTTTCTTATTTTCAAGGAGGGATAGATTTGAATGTATTCGAAGCTGTGAAGCAGTCCGTCACAACAAGACAGGCTGCGGAGTATTATGGAATCCATGTAGGTCGGAACGGGATGGCTTGCTGCCCGTTCCATAACGATAAAACCCCAAGCATGAAGCTGGATCGGCGTTACCATTGCTTCGGCTGCGGTGCGGATGGGGATGTGATTGATTTTGCCGCCGCCCTGTATGGGCTGGGAAAGAAAGAAGCCACCGTACAGCTGGCACAGGACTTCGGGCTTTCCTATGAGGACTGGAAACCGCCGGGAAAGGTAAAAAAGCCCAAGACCCGGCAGAAATCCCCGGAGGAACAGTTTCAGGAAGCAAAGAATCGCTGCTTCCGTATTCTTGCCGATTATCTCCATCTGCTGATGGCATGGAGAACGGACTACGCCCCGCACTCCCCGGAGGAAGCCTTTCATCCCCGGTTTGTGGAAGCCTTACAGAAGCAAGCCCAAGTGGAATATCTGCTGGATGTGCTGCTGTTCGGGGAAACAGAGGAAAAAGCGGATTTGATTACGGACTACGGAAAGGATGTGATACAGCTTGAACAGCGAATGGCAGAACTTGCAGCCGCAGACGCAGCAAGAACTAAAAAACACTATGAACGCCATGCAGCCGCCCCAGAGCGTTGAGGAAATCAAGGCGGGGCTGGAAACCACCGAGAAAGGCGGTGTCCGTCAGAGCATACGGAACTGCCTGACCGTATTCCAACGTGACCCTCTGCTTTCAGGGGCTATCGCATACAACATCCTGACTGACCGCAAGGACATCATAAAGCCCATCGGTTTTCACAGAGAAAGCACCGCCCTGAACGATACGGACATGAAGTATCTGCTTCTTTATCTGGAAGAAACCTACGGGCTTACCAATGAGAAAAAGATTGATAACGCCATCGGGATTGTGGCGAATGAAAACAAGTACCATCCCATCCGGGACTATCTCAATACCCTTGTGTGGGACGGGACAGAGCGAATCCGCTTCTGCCTGC
This sequence comes from Bacteroidales bacterium, assembly GCA_045132055.1. GTDB lineage: Bacteria > Bacteroidota > Bacteroidia > Bacteroidales > WCHB1-69 > F23-D06. The sequence goes on along the minus strand of JBGURP010000053.1, from coordinate 3,687 downwards.
GGCACTTTCTGGGGGCTGACGCAGACGATTACACCTATGAAGCGTTGAAGCTGTTCCTGCTGGGTGCAATCTCACGAGCCTTTCAGCCGGGGTGCAAGTTTGAAATCATGCTCTGTCTGGTAGGCGGTCAGGGGGCTGGAAAGTCCACCTTCTTCCGGCTGCTGGCAGTCCGGGACGAGTGGTTCTCCGATGATTTGCGGAAGCTGGACGATGACAATGTGTACCGCAAGCTGCAAGGTCACTGGATTATTGAAATGTCGGAAATGATGGCAACCGCCAACGCCAAGAGCATTGAGGAAATCAAGTCATTTTTAAGCCGGCAGAAAGAGGTCTACAAGATACCTTATGAAACCCACCCGGCAGACCGCCCCCGTCAGTGCGTGTTTGGCGGCACTTCCAATGCCCTTGACTTCCTGCCCCTTGACCGTTCCGGCAACCGCCGCTTTATCCCGGTCATGGTGTACCCGGAGCAGGCGGAAGTTCACATTTTGGAGGATGAAGCCGCTTCCAGAGCCTATATCGGGCAGATGTGGGCGGAAGCGATGGAGATTTATAAAAGCGGCAGGTTCAAGCTGGCTTTCAGCCCCGCCATGCAGCGGTATCTCAAAGAACACCAGCGGGATTTTATGCCGGAGGACACCAAAGCCGGGATGATACAGGCGTATCTTGATAAATACACCGGGAGCATGGTCTGCTCCAAGCAGCTCTATAAGGAAGCCTTGAACCATGCTTTTGACGAGCCGAAGCAATGGGAAATCCGGGAAATCAACGAGATTATGAACCAGTGCATTTCCAGCTGGCGGTACTTCCCAAACCCAAGAATGTTTTCCGAATATGGCAGACAAAAGGGCTGGGAGCGTGAAAACCCGGCAACGGACTCCGGCAACCCGTCTGAAAAAACGATGGACGGTTTTGTGGAGGTCACAGAACAGATGGAGCTTCCATTCTGAAAAGGACAGCCCGTTGCACCCCCTGTTGTTATCCCGTTGCCGAGCCGGTTGCCGGGAAAAACCCCTTATTTCCGGGCTTTTCTCCCTTATAACAACCAAAACAACAAAAAAATAAAAGAAAAGTATAAATAGTAACCATCGCCAGATTGAGATTGTTTGCAAGGTCTTTTGAAGTCCGTTGCCGGACTTCGTTGCCGACACCCTCTGTCTGGCTATTTTCATGTATGGAGGATAACTGCCTATGGCAAAAAACAAAACAGAGATTCATGTGACCACTGTATTTGACGGGGAGCTTGACGCCACTGATGTGTTCGTCAGCCTGATTTCCCAGAAATACGGAAAGACAAATGCAAAAGAATATCTTGCTAAAAAGAAAGATATAGGCTATAATGAAGATGAGGTTCAAAAGAGCCAGATACCGTCTGGATTGTGTGGGTAAATGGCTATGATGAACGAAATGGAATACAGAACAATCGGTTCGGCACTTGCCGGGGGTTATCGTGCGGCGGTCTATTGCAGGCTGTCAAAGGACGATGACCTGCAAGGCGAAAGTGCCAGTATCGCAAACCAGCGTGATATGCTGGAAAAATACTGCGAAAAGCAGGGATGGGAGGTTGTGGCAGTCTATCAGGACGATGGCTTCACAGGTCTTAACATGGAGCGTCCTGACCTACAGAGAATGTTGAGAGCCATTGAGCGCAGGCAGATCAACCTTGTCATCACGAAAGACCTCAGCCGACTGGGGCGTAATTATCTGCAAACCGGGCATTTGATTGAGGACTTTTTCCCAAGAAACGGTGTCCGCTATATCGCCATGAATGACGGCATCGACACCCTGCGGGATAACAACGACATTGCCCCGTTCAAGAATATCCTGAACGAGATGTACAGCAAGGATATTTCCAAGAAAGTCCATTCCTCTTATCTTCTGAAAGCGCAGAAAGGACAGTTTACCGGGTGTCTTGCCCCGTTTGGGTATCGGAAAGACCCGGAGGACAAAAACCATCTGCTCATTGACGAGGAAACCGCCCCGATTGTGCGGCTGATTTTCGGATATGCCCTGAACGGTCATGGTCCGAACTATATCCGCAGACGGCTGGAGAAAGAAAAAATCCCCTGCCCTACATGGTGGAACCGGGAACGGGGGCTTCGCAATACCCGCACCAAATGGGAAAAGAAAGACCCAGAAAACGGGCGGTATATGTGGGACTTCTCCGTTATCAAAGACCTTTTGATGAATCCCGTCTACACCGGGGCGATTGCTTCCCAGAAAAAGGACTACCGCTTCAAAATCGGCACGATTGGGGAAAAGAAGCCGGAGGACTGGATTGTGGTGGAGGGACAGCATGAACCGCTGATTGACAGCATGAGCTTTGACATTGTGCAGAACAAGCTGAAATCCCGCCAGCGTCCGGGGCAGACCAATGAAATCAGCCTGTTTGCCGGACTGTTAAAATGCGGCGAGTGTGGGAAGTCGCTGACGGTACGCTACACAAACGCTAAACATCCCCAGCGGATTTACTCCTGCAAGACCTACAATGCCTTTGGAAAGAACCACTGCACCCAGCACCGGATTGATTATGACACCCTTTACAGCCATGTGCTGCGGAAAATCCGGGAATGTGCCAGAGCTGCCCTGATGGACGGGGAAGCGGTTGCCGACCGCCTGACCAATACCTGTGAAGCCGAGCAGCGGGAACAGCGGGAAGCAATGGAACGCTCCCTTACAAGGGACGAGGAACGGATTGAGGTTCTGGACAAAATGGTCATGCGGCTTTATGAGGATATGATTGCAGGGCGTATCAGTGAGCAGAATTTCAACACCATGCTGGAAAAGACACAGACCGAGCAGACGGAGCTTAAAACAAAAGTGTCCGAGGGCAGAAAGCGGCTGTCCGATGAAGTCCAGCTTGCCAATGATGCAAAACAATGGGTGGAAGCCATTCAGGAATACGCCAACATCACAGAGCTGGACGCAGCCACCCTCAACCGCTTAATCAAAGAAATCGTTGTGCATGAGCGCATTGACGAAGATAAAACAAGACACATTTCTATCGAAATTCATTTTAATCTCAAACCCATCCCGGAGGTGGAACAGGTCACTGCCTGACCTGTCCCGCCGGGACGGTTCTCTTAACAACACCATATAGATTTTTTGTACGCCGCCGCCCGCCATCGAGCAGAGTTTTTACACCTAATTGGGGATGAAACAGCTTATGGCTGGCGGCGGCGTGGCCCTCATCGGCACCACCCTGGTTCCGCTTCTTGCCGGCCTGTTCGGTTGATCTCATGTAATCTAATCAGAGGGGGCCGCACCGTGCGGCTCCCTCTCCTGACTGAAGGAGGTCGAACCGATGGACTTTTTATGGAGTAAATTCACCGAATGGCTGAAGGAACTGCTGATCTCCGGGATCACCAGCAATCTCTCCGGCTTGTTCAACGCGACCAACGAAAAGATCGGGGAAATATCCGGTCAGGTAGGCATGACGCCCCAGGCTTGGAACGGCAGTATCTTCAACATGGTCCAGAACCTGTCCGAGAACGTCATCGTTCCCATCGCCGGGATCATCCTGGCCTTTGTAATGACCCTGGAGCTGATCCACCTCATCGTGGACCGAAACAACCTCAACGATGTGGATACCTGGATCTTCTTCAAGTGGATCTTCAAAACCGCCGCGGCGGTGCTCATTGTGACCAACACCTGGAACATCGTTATGGGCGTTTTCGATGTAGCCCA
>JBGURP010000052.1:0-1600 GCA_045132055.1 Bacteroidales bacterium | reverse complement strand
AAGCAGCGTACGCAATGAATCGGCCATGGCCTGTCGCGTCAGATTCTTCATGCTGTCCCTTTCCTTTCAGCACATGATGAATGGCGTGTCTTTTTTGTACCTATACAATCTATACAATACCTACGGCCGCCAGCCGGAGTCCAATGCCAGCGCCAGGGAGATCAAAAAGCCCGTCAACATGCAGGCCACCCCCGCCAGGATGTCCGTCTTCTTATGTCGCTTTAATACCAGGGATGACCAGACAGACAGTCCGAAGGCCACCATATAAGCAATGCTCCAGGCAGGCCCCGCAAACAGCCAGCTAAACACGATGGGGGAGCTGGCGCTGGCGGCGTGGCCGCTGGCCCGCACATGGAGGAGGGCGTTCATCACCGTCAGCAGTAGGACCGTGAAGAAATAGGAATTGAAGAACAAACGGACGGAAGCCCCGCTGCAGGTCCAGCCGTATACGGCGCAGCCCACGTAGCCGATGAAGTTCGCATAGAACGCCACCTTCCGCTGTCCTGGCCGTCCCTGTTCCCGCAGCCGGGGAACCAGCCACCAGACGCCATATCCCATCAAAGGAAACAGGACCAGCCCGATCCAGGCCACGATGTAGGCGGGGGTGTCCGAAAAGGGCTCTTCACTGCGGCAACGCAGAAAAGTCAGCAACCAGGCGATCATGCAGGGTGGGGCTGTAAGGATGCGCAGCGCCTTTGCGGCTGCATAGATCGGTCCCTGGGTTTGATTCGGTGCTTCCACTCCATTAATTTCCTTTCTATCCCTTGTTTATTTGTATATTGTATGGAAGTTCCCCTATTGCTGTAAATGGGACAAAGGTGTATACTAAGCCTAATTCGGGTCATTATACCGGAAATGACGAAAAAAAGAGGTGTCTTATGGCCAGAAACACTCAACGGTTGATCGCGGATGCCCTGCGACGCTTGATGCAAGACAAAGAACTGGACAAGATCACGGTTCAGGAGATCGCGGATGAGGCGAACGTAAACAAGAAGACTTTCTATTATCATTTTCATGGCATCACGGACCTGGTCTGCTGGATGTATACCTATGAGCTGGATCAGGCCATCCATACCGCAGTCATTCAGCCTGACAACTGGGTCGACATGGTGCAGCGGTTCGCCAACCGCATCAGGAAAGACAGAGAGCATATTACGAAAATCTATTATTCCAGCTACGGCGGGGCGTTGCGTCAGGCCGTCATCCGCACCTTCGACCGGGCCACGGAGAAATATCTTCGCGCCATCATCGCTCAATATGAGAAGGATTATGGCACGACCCTGGCCCTGAGCCCGATACAGATAGAATATATCGTGGGCTATCACGCCATGGCTCTGTACGGCACACTGGAAAAATGGTTTCTGCGGGGCATGCAGGACCCTGTGGAGGAGTTTTTGGGCCTTGTTCAGATGATGAATACCCTGAACAATTACAGATTATTCAAAACGTTGGAAACCCTTTCTCCGGAAGTACCCGCCAAGGAGTAAAAGATTAAGGAGGCAATGAATATGGATATGCTGTGCAGACAGTCAATATTTGTTGTAATGATGCCTTGGAGTTTTCCTACGGATTCTAATTGTGCCAGTTTTCTGTGCGTCTC
>JBGURP010000051.1:0-4332 GCA_045132055.1 Bacteroidales bacterium | reverse complement strand
GCGCTTCACTGTTTCAGGAAGGACAGCACCGAAGTACTTCACGCTGAAGGGACGATAGAGGTGAACGCTGACGAGACCGAGTTTCTTACCGGCTTTGTTCTCCTTGTCGATGACGGTTTTGATGACGTCGGTGATGGAGCCCATAGCGACGATAACATCGGTAGCATCGGGAGCACCGTAGAAGGTGAACGGAGCATATTCACGACCCGTGATCTTGCTCAGTTTCTTCATATATTTGGCCACGATGTCGGGAAGAGCATCGTAGTACTTGTTCTGCAACTCTCTGGTCTGGAAGTAGATGTCGGGGTTCTGGGCGGTGCCGCGGGTCACGGGGTGTTCCGGATTCAGGGCGCGGTCGCGATACTCCTTGAGGGCTTTCCAGTTGACCAATTTCTCGATTTTGCTTTGATCAGCAGCTTCCACTTTCTGGATTTCGTGAGAGGTGCGGAAACCGTCGAAGAAGTGCAGGAACGGAACACGACCCTCGATAGCGGCCAGGTGGGCAACAGGAGCGAGGTCCATGATCTCTTGCACAGAGCCGGTAGCCAGCATAGCGAAACCGGTCTGACGGGCGCTCATCACGTCGGCGTGGTCGCCGAAGATGGACAAAGCCTGAGCTGCCAATGCACGAGCCGACACGTGGAAAACGCCGGGAAGCAACTCACCAGCAATCTTGTACATGTTGGGGATCATGAGCAGGAGGCCTTGGGAGGCGGTGTAGGTGGTGGTCAAAGCACCGGCCTGCAGAGAACCGTGAACGGCACCAGCGGCACCGGCCTCGGACTGCATCTCGACAACCTTGACGGTCTCACCGAAGATGTTTTTTCTGCCGCCAGCACTCCACTCGTCGATGTACTCAGCCATCGGGGAAGAGGGCGTGATAGGATAGATAGCGGCGACTTCGCTGAACATGTAGGCAACATGGGCCGCAGCCTGGTTACCATCGCAAGTCATAAATTTTTTTTCTGCCATAAGTTGTTAATTTTTTGATTATTATGTAATATTCTTATATATCGCTAAAAAGCGTGCAAATGTACAAAAAAAGTGGATAGGGAATGGATTCCTCTAAAATCATACTTGGATGATTTCTTTAACCTTGTATCACTTTGTAATACAGTGTATTACTCTTATTTTCCGTCAGCATCTCCGAGATAAGTCGTAGCATCTGCTCTTCGGTCACGTCAAAATAGTGCTGGCGCTCGTTGAGGAAATATTCAGCATTGGAAAGCGTTTCGCCCACTGCTATGTTCGTGGCCCTGTCGTCAATCTTGATGTCGTTGTTGAGTAACACCGCTTCGGCGCGGTTTTGCACCTTCTGCAAATCGTGCGAGAAGGTGGAACCGGCTTGAAAATGGTACAGATACTCGCATAAAGCCTCGTCGGCAGCCTCTATGGAAACGCCCTCCACGGGTCGGCCGCTGATGAGAAACAGCCCTTCGTCGGCGGTGCCCATGATGGAAGCGGAAATGTCGGTGAAAAGTTGCTTTTCCGTCACCATTTTTTGATACAGATACGAGGACTGACCTGTTCCGAACATATCGGAAAGCAGATCGCAGGCGTAGAAGTCGGGATGTAGGCGGTCGCACATGTGCCAGCCCTTCATCAGCACGTCGGAAGGCACGGGCCGCTCCACAATCTGGATGCGTGCTGCTGTCTGCGGTAGCTCTTGCGGGTACTCTTTGCACACCGCTTCGCCAGCTGGAATGTCGCCAAACCATTTCTCTGCCAGTGCGATAACTTCATCAAAATACACATTGCCGGCCACCACCAGCACGGCGTTGTTCGTGCGGTAGAAGTGATAATAGAAATCCTTGATCATCGCCATATCGACTTCCGCAATATGCTCGGGTTTCTTGCCGATGGGCAGCCATTGATACGGATGTCGCTCGTAGGCCATCTGATTGAACAGCATCATCAAATCCCCATATGGGCGGTTGAGGTAATTCTCCTTGAATTCCTCAATCACCACCTGCTTCTGAATATCCAGCGACTCCTGTCGGAAGGCCAGCTCCAGCATTCGATCAGATTCTATCCACAGGGCTGTTTCCAGATTGTTAGCGGGCAGCACCTCGTAGTAATGGGTGATATCTTGCGAAGTGTAAGCGTTGTTGATGGCGCCCACTTTTTGCAATACTTTGTCAAAATCGGGCACATTTTTAGAACCGGTGAACATGAAATGCTCCATCAAGTGTGCGAAGCCGGTATGGTCGAGGTGCTCGTCGCGGGAGCCCACGTTATAGACAATGTTGCAGGCCGCCAAGGGTGTGGTGTGGTCCTCGTGTACGATTACGCGCAAGCCGTTGTCCAAAATTTTTCTACGAATGGAAAGCATACTCTTTCTAAAGGGCTGCAAAGATACGGGATTTTAAATTCATTCAGTTTTGATTATTTTGTATATTTGCCGCCGATGAAAAAACGGCTTATCAAGCGGAATCACCTCTACACTTTGGCTCGGATCAGACGCTACATGAAGCAGCATCTGAGCCAGCGGGCTTTGGTGTTGATTCTCAGTGTGCTGATTGGCATGCTGGGTGCATTGGCCGCTATTATCATCAAAAACCTGGTCTATATCACCACCAAGGTGCTCAGTAGCGCGTTTCCTGTGGAGGAGGTCAACTACCTGTACCTCATCTTTCCGCCCATCGGCATCATCCTCACCCTGATTTTCGTAAGGCGGGTGGTAAAAGACAATATCGGGCATGGGGTGAGTATTGTACTCAAGTCCATTTGCAAGAGCGACGGCAAGTTGCGATTCCACAATGTGTATTCCTCCATGGTGTCAAGTGCGATTACCGTGGGTTTCGGTGGCTCCGTCGGTTTGGAAGCCCCCATGGTGCTCACCGGTTCCGCCATCGGTTCCAATCTGGGACGATTCTTCCACCTTAAGCCCAAGCAGACCACCCTGTTGTTGGCATGCGGCTCCACCGCTGCCATGGCTGCCATCTTCAAGGCTCCCATCGCCGCCATCGTCTTCACCTTCGAGGTGCTCATGCTCGACCTCACCGGAAGCGCCATCCTGCCTTTGCTCATCTCTGCCGCAACTGGAACGGTGATGTCCATGCTGTTCTTAGGTCGCAATGTGATGTTTTCCATCGGCAGCACCCAAGAATTTTGGCTTTCCAACATTCCCTTCTATATCATCCTCGGATTGCTGACAGGTTTGTTGTCTGTCTATTTTCTACGCCTGTCGAGATGGGTGGAAAAGCAGATGCGGCGGATACGGAAACCCTACGTTAAAGCTGTCTTCGGCGGTTTGCTGCTCAGCGGGCTCATCTATCTCTTTCCGGTTTTCTATGGTGAAGGTTATGGAAACATTAACGTGCTCATCAACGGAGATTACACATCTCTGTTTGCCAACTCTCCGTTGCGGATGTTTGGGTCCAGCGTTTGGATAATGCTTGCTGGAGTTGCGGGTATTATTTTGCTGAAGGTGTTCGCCACTTCGCTTACTACTTCCGCTGGCGGTATTGGCGGTGTGTTTGCCCCCACATTGTTCATTGGCGCGTTCACGGGCTTCTTCGTGGCTGCTGTATCCAACAACCTGTTGGGTTTGCATCTGCCATACGTCAACTTCATCCTCGCAGGCATGGCCGGCGTGATGACGGGCGTGATGCAGGCGCCCATGACGGCCATGTTCCTCATTGCCGAGCTTTCGGGCGGCTACACTCTGCTCATCCCGCTGATGATCACTGCCGCCTGCTCCTATCTCAGTGTCTATCCATTTGAAAAATATTCCGTTTATACCAAACCCTTGGCCGACAAGGGCAATTTGAAAACCCACAACAAGAACAAGTTCGCGCTGCGCAAACTGCAATGGGACCAGTTTATTGATACTGATATCAAGACCGTGCCCGCGCACAGCACCCTGCGCACCTACGTGGATATCATCGCCCAGAGCAAACGCAATCTCTTTGTGGTCATCAATGAGCAAAATATCTTCCAAGGACTGCTCGTCATGGACGACCATCGCGAAGTTATTTTCAATCAGGATCTTTATGATTTGGTTCGTGTGGAAGATCTGATGATTGAACCGGAGGATTTTATCTACGACGATGATACAGGCGCCGTGGTATTGGATAAATTCAAGAAAACCGGCAATTTCAACATGCCCATCATCACGCACGACAGACTATATATCGGATTCCTTTCTCGCGCTAAATTTCTGACTAAATATCAGGCGTTTGTGGCGGAGGAATCGGATGACTAACTAATTGAAAATTGAGAATTGAAAATTGAGATTAAAACAATAAAACAGAAACCTTTAACTATTATCTCTAAACTATTAACTCAAAACTCTAAACTTTCATCCCATGACCATCACCCCCACCCCCA
>JBGURP010000050.1:0-4696 GCA_045132055.1 Bacteroidales bacterium | reverse complement strand
ACCATCCTGCCAGGTGTAACCATCGGTGATAACGTAACCATCGGTGCTGGTAGCGTCGTGACGAAAGATATTCCTTCGAACTCTATTGCAGTAGGCAACCCCTGCAAAGTTATAAAGACTCTATGACACTACGTTTATGGAAGATTGTAACGACATTGTAATACCAGTCATTCTTATTTCTAAGCAATTATCACTATATTTGCACCCCAAAAAGGTACTTGATTTATGAGAATTCTTGTTGTCGATGATGAACAGGACATCTGCGAGATACTGCAATACAACCTCGAAACAGAGGGGTATGAGGTAGTGACCGCCAATTCGGCAGAAGAAGCACTCGGACTACCCCTACAGGAGTTTGGGCTGATTCTGCTGGATGTGATGATGGGCGAGATGTCAGGTTTCCAGATGGCTCGGCGATTGAAGGACAATACGGCGACAGCGCAGATTCCCATCATCTTCATCACGGCACTCGACAGCGAGGACAATCTGGTAAAGGGGCTGAACATTGGGGCTGATGACTACATCGCCAAGCCGTTGAGTATGAAAGAGGTGAAAGCCAGAGTGAGAGCGGTGCTCAGGCGATCGTCTCAGCCGCAACTCCAGCAAACCATCATTACCACTGATAACAAAATATGCTACGAAGGCATTACACTTGACCATAATGCAAAGACGGCCACACTTGATGGCCAGAATCTTTCGCTCACCAAGTTGGAATATGAACTGCTGTCACTCTTGTTACAACACCCTGGGAAGGTTTTTTCGCGCGAAGATCTGCTGAAATACTGCTGGCCGCAGGACGTGCTGGTGCTTGACCGTACGGTGGACGTGAACATCACCCGACTGCGCAAGAAAATTGGCCGCTATGGTAAACATATTAAAACACGTGTAGGCTATGGCTACTGCTTTGAAAGATGAGATTAAGCGAGAGCAGAACCAAACTCGTTTGAGCTCTGCCGAGCGTGAGCATTTTGCGCCGGAGGCGAAAAGTAAATCGTTCCAGCGCAATCTATTGCTCAGCATTGGCGGTATTTTCCTGCTCTTCGCCGTCTGCTTCAGTGTATATCAGTATCAGCGCGAGAAGGAGTACAAGATTGACATCCTTCACTCGCGACTGCAGATGTACAACTACGAGATGGTACAGACGTTGGGCGAGGACAGCCTCACAAGCATCCGTTTGTTTCGCGACTATGTAGCGCGGCACAGCATGGAAGGCCTTCGCGTTTCTATTATAGACAAGAACGGGCGAGTTGTCCTTGACAGCTACGAGCCACAAGTGGATTCGCTAGGCAATCATCTTCAGCGAACCGAAATCCAGCAGGCCCTGCATGATGGCAATGGTTACGACATCAAGCGTTTGTCTCAATCCACCCACGAGACCTACTTCTATTCTGCCACCCGCTTTGGCAACGTCATCGTGCGTACTGCCGTACCCTATTCTGCTGAGTTGACGCAATCGCTGCAGGCCGATAACACCTACATTTACTTTGCCGTTGCCCTTACCCTGTTGCTTGGCATCGTCCTCTACCTGAGTACCCGTCGTATCAGCCGCCATATCGGCTATCTGCGCGAGTTTGCCGTCAAGGCCGAAGAGGGCGAAGAACTTGACCACGAACTGGAGCGACGTCTGCCCGACGATGAGTTGGGTGACATCAGTCACACCATTATTATGCTCTACTGGAAGCTTCGTCATTCTGAAGAAGAAAAAATACGTATCAAACGCCAACTCACGCAAAATGCCGCTCACGAACTAAAGACCCCTGCTGCCAGTATCCACGGCTACTTGGAGAGCATCCTCGACCATCCAGACATGCCAGAGGACAAGAAAAAACATTTCCTTGAGCGCTGCTATGCCCAAAGCGAACGTATGAACAAACTGCTACTCGACATGAGTGCCCTCACCAGGTTGGACGATATGGACGACAATAAATCCAGTGCCCGTCGTGAATACCGTCAGGTCAATGTGCTGGAGATTATTAAGAATGCCCTCGATGATACTGCTCTCTATCTCCAGGACAAAGGCATCATCCCGTCACTCCGTGTGCCAGAGCATATCGAGGTTCTGGGCGATCATAGTCTCATATACAGTATCTTTCGCAATCTCATCGACAATACAATAGCTTACGCCACTGGGGCATCGCGCTTGGATATCAACTGCACTGAGGTGGAAGGCGATGGTGAGCACCAATCGACTGAAGGCCGTCATTTCTACCAGTTCACCGTCAGCGACAACGGCCCTGGGGTTGAATCAGTGCACTTGGATCATATCTTCGAACGTTTCTACCGCATCGACAAGGGCCGCTCACGCAAACTTGGCGGCACAGGTCTCGGCCTTGCCATTGTTAAAAATGCAGTTGCTGCCCACGGCGGAACCACAACTGCACTTCTAACACCAGGCGGCGGACTCACCATCCGCTTCACCCTCGCACGTTTTTAACTACCCCTGCCCATTTCGCGGGCGGTCCTCGAAGTCGTTGCTCAGACCCTTTCCTGCTTGTACCACGTTCATCACGTAGTCGGCCAGGCGTTCACACTCAGAAATGAAATCGACGTAGAAAACACCGAGCTGGTAACTATAGAGACCGGCATTCACATCGTGCAGGTTCTGGTTGCGCAGCTGCTTGCGGTAGTTGTTGATCTCATGCTCTATATTGATAGATTTTGTGATGTTGGTTCTTGGTGCGGTCAGGTCTATGCGCTTCATCATTTCATCCAGTGAGCCCTCTACGAGTTGTAGCATCGTCTGCATGTGCTGCGTCTGCTCTGGCGTAAAGTCATCCTGACAGTGCATGCGGTGGCGGTTCAGCGTGCGACCGAGATTATATACCGAGTCGCCAATGGACTCCAACTCCGTTATCTGGCGAAGCATCTTCTGTATCTGACTCTTCGAGGCATCCGACAGGCGGCCTTCGCTCACCTTGTTCAGATAGGCAGCAATCTCCATCTCCATCGAGTCGGTGATATTCTCATACTTCCCAATGCGTGAAAAAAGTTTATTGAACTCCGTCTCGTCCTGTATCTGCATTAACTCTGGTACGAATGTAAACATCCTTTGGCAACGCTCGGCAAAATGGTGAATCTCCTTCTGGGCCTCCATGATGCTGAGTTCGGCCGTTGATAGCAGACCGCCGCTGATGAAGCGCAGACGGTAGTCCTCCTCCTGGGCCTTCATCGGCAGCACACGGCATACGAGCATCTCTATCTGGCGGACAAAACCAATGAGCAGCAGCGTGTTGATGATGTTGAAGGCAGTGTGGAAGGCCGAGAGTTTGAAGAGGTCGTTACCACCGCCCATAATGCTATCCACAAACCAACTGACAGCATCGCAGGCGGGATAGAACACTATGAGGAACGCCACGACACCAAACACATTGAAGAACATGTGGGCGAGAGCTGCACGGCGAGCCTGTGTGTTGGCAGTGAGCGAGGCCATAAATGCCGTGATAGTCGTTCCGATGTTTTGACCCATAGCCAATGCCGCTGCCTGTTCGAATCCGAAGCCGGGGATGTTCATGCCAAAGAGCATCAGCGTGATGGCCATTGTGGCTGCCGAAGCTTGAACGATCATGGTGACCAGTGCACCAACGATGACGAACAGCAGTATGGTAAGGAACGAATCCTGCGGCACATGGGACAGCATGCTAGCTACCATATCGCCAATGTTCATCGCTGTGGCCGCTTCCTGCAGGAATGCCAGACCCATGAACAGAAAAGAGAAGCCGAATACAAACTCTCCAATACTCTTTCTATTACCTTTATTGCTGAATATCAATGGCATTCCTATGGCCAGCAGGGGAATGGCAAATGCCGCAATATTTACTTTGAATCCTACGGCTGAGATTATCCACGCTGTCACTGTTGTACCAATGTTGGCACCCATGATGACACCAATCGACTGGCCGAGTGTCATCAGTCCGGCATTCACAAAACTAACCACCATCACCGTCGTGGCACTCGATGACTGGATAAGTGCTGTGATGAGAATACCCGTCAACACACCCATCACGCGGTTCTTAGTCATCGCCGCCAGAATACTGCGCAGGCGGTCGCCCGCAAACTTCTCCAGACCTTCCGACATCGTCTTCATGCCAAAAAGGAACAGAGCCAGCGAACCGACGAGCGAGAAAATGTTGATGATTAATTCCATTTCTTTGTATTTTTGTGCAAAGGTAATGGAATCTTGTTACGCTCGCGTTACGCTAATGTTACAATGCTGTTACAAGCAACCTCGTAATTAGGATGTCTTACATTTGAAACTTTTTTGTAATATCATGATAGTACCTTTGCCTGCACAAAATTAATTTGTTTATGGAAAGAGAAAAGGCTGAAAAAATCATTTGGATGATTGATTGGTTAAGATTCATCATCCTTGCATTGCTCCTCACATTAATCTTCGTGGGGCTTGGAAAGGCATAATCAGAATAATGATGCTACCAATGTTCACCTTCTTGAAGCATTATCACCCATCAAGTATCATTTATATGCTTTTTGTGATACGACAAATACAGAAATTAATTTTTGGGGGTATTTTTGGGGGTAAATTTGGGAGTATCTGAACATAAAAAAAACGTAACTATTTGAAAATCAGAATAGTTACGTTTTCTCAGCGGACAGAGAGGGATTCGAACCCCCGGTACCTCTCGGTACGGTAGTTTTCAAGACTACTGTAATCGACCACTCTACCATCTCTCCAGTGCTT
>JBGURP010000049.1:0-1569 GCA_045132055.1 Bacteroidales bacterium | reverse complement strand
TCTTCCCGATGCCTGTGGTGAGGCGAGAAACTGATTTTGATGTATGTTTTCTTTTCCACTATATGTACTGCGCTGAGCATGATACGCCTGATGATGGAGTCCATGCTGAATCGCTCCACCTCAGTACCTTTGAACACGGTGTGCTTCATCCTATGTGCAAGGACAAAGGCTGCCCCATAGAGGAACAGGCGGAAGTAGTTGGCACGGTATGAGTTGCCCGACATGCGGTCTGCCTTGAAATACTTCAGGTCCCTTATCCACAGTTCCATCTCACCACGTCCGCAGTACCGCTTGTAGATGGTCTCTGCCGAGTTGTTCCTGTTCTTGGTCACGACAAACCGGATGTTTGTTCCCTCTGAGGATACCTCTATCTTGGCGATGACACGCTGGGCATGCTTCCATGACTCGGCCTTGTACTCCATTTTGTAGTATCTCCTGATGACGACGCGCTCATGCCTTACGCTACGGAATCCCAGCCTTGTCAGCGCCTCACACCTTTCATCCTCCGCTTTCTGGGCTTTCCTGTAGTCGTTCTCTGCACGCCGTCTCGGCTTGTCCACCATGGAGAGGAGCACGCTGTTGCCGGAGAGTCCCGTAAGGTAGCGCACGTACCACTTGTCATGCGCCCAGTCCATAAACTCATGACTGGCGAAATGGCTGTCGCCGCGAAGCTCGATGACGGTATCTGGCCAATGCTCATGCAGGTATTCCACCACACGCTGAATGATGCGTGCTACGCTTAGTGACTTGTTCCTGCGCCCTGGCCTCAGCATTGGGAGCATCAGCTTGCCAGTCAGGCCGTCGAAAAGCAGCATCGGCATGTAGCAGTACTCGTTGTAATAGGCATTGAACAGCGTGAGCTGCTGCGCCCCGTATGTGTTGGCATTCGTGTCATCGCCGTCGATGATGACTTTCTTTGGAGCCTTCTCAAAAGATGATATATACTCGTCAAGGAACAGCTTGCCTATTTTATAGAGCGTCTTGCTGTCGACACAGTTCTCAAGACGGGTCATCGTGGATTGGGAGGACAAGTCCGAGTCTGACGGCTTGCGACCCACGGACATCTTCAGCGCACTGTCGCCACGGAGCTGGTTGCAGTCGTTTGCATCCTCGTACCCGCAGAGTATCTGACCGATGCGCTGGCTCACCATCTCCATGTAAGTATGATGGATGAATTCCTTTTTGCGGGAATCGGGAATGAGCTGCCCGATTTGCCAGGCCAGAGAGTTATGCATGTTGCCGATCAGCACAAGACCGCCATTGGAGGAGATGTCCGGAGAGTCGAAATCAACACGGATTTTCTTGTCAGGAACAATTTCTGGAAGAGAAAAAAGCATTTTCTCTTGGTGGATTGAAGATTTTGAAGTACCTTTGCACATAAGAAGCGTTTTTATTACCTTGTATTTTAAGCACTTAAAGGTACTAATTTTTGTCGAAATGACAAAGAAAAAACGCTTCTTTTTTTGTGCCTCTATGAATTATTCAGGTTAACTTTGGTGACCTGTTGGAGGTCAGGGCTGAGCCCTGTCTGTCAAGTGGTCGTCAATTAATCAGCGAACACTAATTATG
>JBGURP010000048.1:0-15901 GCA_045132055.1 Bacteroidales bacterium | reverse complement strand
CAAAATCTCGGCCAAGCGGTTTCCGCCTGCTCTGGGAGACACCTCCATGAGATAAGGCTTGCCATTGGTGCACACACGACACTCGACGTTGAAAATGCCAGTCAAAATATGCAAGAGGTCAAAAAGACGCTGCAATTGATCCTTAAAATCCTGCTCGTAGACCTTCTCCAAAGCTGAGGGCCATAACTCCCCCGACGGTGCGAAAGGATTTATCGCCTTGTTGTCAAAGAACTGATCATAGAAGGCGTTGTACTTGAGAACACCGTCTACCACAAAACACTCATCGCCCATCGACGGGCCCTTTTTCTCCAGGAAGTCTTCGATGATGAAATGTTTCGAAGGGGAACAGTCTAGGGCGTGAGCGATAGCGGCAGGCAAGTCGGCGGGATCATCAACACGTGTAATGCCCTTGCTGCCTGCGCTATCCACTGGTTTGACAATAACGGGCCAGTTAAAGTAGTCGATATCTTGCAGAGCATCGTCGCCCTCGCTGTAGCCACGTGCATTGGGCACGTTGAAGCCGTTGTCGGCAAGGAACTTACGGAACCTGGATTTATCCTGAAGGATGCAGGCAGCCTCATAGCTGCACTGGAACGGCAGGCCCATCTTCTCAGCCGTATAGGCGGCAGCCACCACTCCGGGATCAACGGCAAACGACATGATGCCGTCAATCTGCAGTTCCTGGGCCAAAGCAAGCACGGCATCTTTGTCGATGATGCTCACGTTGTGATACTCATCGCTGTAACGATGAGCGATATTATCGGGCAAGTAATCCACTGTAATCACGTGGATGCCATGACGATGCGCAGCCTCGATGACTGGCAACAGGTAGCGCAGGCCACCCAGCAGCATCAATTTCTTTTGTCGTTCAGCCATTTTTGTTACTTGATGATGTGGGAAAGGATGCGGTCGAGGTCGTCATCGGTGAGCTGGTGGTGCATGGGCAGGCAAATGACGGTGTCGGCCATGCGTGTGGCATTGGGCAGGTTCTCGCGAGCGGCGCTAGGCAGTCCTCGGTAGGTAGAGAAATCGCTGATAAGGGGATAGAAATAGCGGCGGGCGAGAATACCCTGACTGCGCAACTTGTCGAATAGCTCATCACGGGTCATGCCATATTTGCCAGCATCCACAAAAATAGGGAAGTAACTGTAGTTGTGGCGCACACTGGGCATGTCGTCCCAGAAGGTGATGCCTTCGACAGGACGCAACGCCTCACGGTAGCGGATAGCCACCTGGTGGCGCGCCTCGATGCAGGCATCGACCTGGCGCAGATTCAGCAGGCCATAGGCCGCACGCAGCTCGTCCATCTTGCCGTTGATACCAGGTGCAACCACCTCGGTCTCGCTGGCAAAGCCGAAGTTCTTGAGGTAGTCGATGCGCTGCTTCATCTTCTCGTCATGCATAACCAGTGCCCCGCCCTCAATGGTGTTATAGACCTTGGTGGCATGGAAACTCAGCGTTGACATGTCGCCCTCGGTGAGGATGCTCTTGCCGTCCACTTCGATGCCGAAGGCATGGGCGGCGTCATAGATGACACGCAGGCCGTACTTGTCAGCAATGGCTTGTATTTCGCTTGTGCGGCATGGCTTGCCATAAACGTGCACCGGCATGATGGCCGTTGTGCGGGGCGTGATGGCCGCCTCGATGCGGTCGGGGTCGATGCCTCCCGTTGCGGGATCAATATCGACAAACACCGGCTTGATGCCATTCCACCACAACGAGTGTGTCGTGGCCACAAAACTGTAGGGCGTCGTGATGACCTCACCGCTAATGTTGAGAGCCTGCAGTGCAGTGATAAGCGGCAGCGTACCGTTAGTGAACAGGCTGATGTAGGGCACCTTGAGGTACTCACACAGCGCCTGTTCCAAACGTTTGTGGAAAGAGCCGTTATTGGTAATCCACTTGCTGTCCCAAATCTCGCGGAGCATCTGGTTGAAGTCGTCAAGGTCGGGCAACAGAGGGGAAGTCACAGTAATCAAATCCTTATTCATCGCTTTCGTCAGTTGGAGATAAAACAGGGGTCACCGGGTCTTGTGGACCTGGCGAACCAGTGGAGAGTAGGCAATGCTGGCGACACTATCGCAGTAGTCATTATCAGCGAGTTACCTCTTTATGTCACAATGCGCAGTGGCTTCCATGCCCATGATTAGGGCGATTGCCGCGCATAGTTTCAACTTGCAAAAGTACCTTTTTCTACCGACATGCACAAGTTTGCAGCCGAAAAAATCAGGCCTTAGCAAATAAAACAGCACAAATGATTGTCATTGCAAGAAATCGCAGTATTTTTGCGCTGTCAAGACGCCGCGAGAGTGTTTTTTCATGTGGCACTGACACTCAAGAAGATATGGAGCTGACACGCGAACAATGCAACGGCATGAAAGGTTATGCCATCCTGCTGATCATGATTCACAATTTTGTGGACCATATCATGGGCATGGGCTGTAACGAGATGGCCTATTCTCCAGCAGCCACAGCCGACTTCATTAGCATGGCCACTTCCCAACCATCAATTTGGCATATTTTTTCATTTACCGGTTGGATTGGAGTCGCCCTGTTCCTGTTCGTCAGCGGATACGGGCTGATGCGAAAATATGGCAGTGAAAACGTCAACACATCACATTTCATCCGTCACCACTTGGTCAAGCTGTGGATATTGCTCATTCCTGTTTATTTACCGTATGTTGTGGTGCAGCATTACTGGTGCGGAGAGCCTCACAACTGGCAGTCGATAATAGCCCAACTGACCTTCACGATCAACCTCCTGAGCTATGGAAATAATCAGTTCGTCATCGAGCCAGGAGTATACTGGTTCTTTGGTGTTATCTTGCAATTTTATTTAGTATTTTTATTCATTCGAAAATGGAAAACAAACTGGTTGGCAGGGCTGGTATTGTGCTCTCTAGCGCTCCACTACTTTTTCCTCTACAATACTAACGACGACACGATGTGGTGGTTCAGACAAAACTGCATCGGTTGGGGTGCCCCATTCCTACTTGGCATGATAGCGGCAAGGACGCGATGGCAACCGTCCAAGCGGTGGTTAGCTATCTTATGCCTTGCTTCCTCAGTCGTCTTATTCTTCTGCCTGACGATCAAGGCATTGACACCGCTCACCGAAGTAAGCACCATCCTGTTTTTCGGCAGCCTGACTTTGCTATTAAACTTCAAGGCCATCAATGCTATTGGCATAATCTCGGCCAGCATTTTTGTGATTCATCCATTTATGAGAATGGTACTTTATAAAGCACTGAGCAACTGCGACATCGGGGTTGCCACTATGGTAGCTGTCTATGTCATTTCGGTGCTCGTACTTAGCATTTTACACCATCAGGCCTACAAAAGGTTTTCGGCCCCAAGTCCACACCCCAGCCCACTCAAATAGCCCATAACAAAACTTGGTTTTCATGGTCCTGTCTGATGCGTCTAGACAACAAACAGTCGACGCAAGGTTGCAGGATTTGCAATAATGATGTACCTTTGCACGTTGAAAACGATGAAAATACATTAAGAAAATATAGACAACACCAAATGAGCGAAAACAATAACCAACGACTGAAAGTCGGCATCACCATCGGCGACACCAACGGAATCGGCATCGAAGTTGCCATTAAAGCCGTTGCCAGTCCTGAGATGATGGACCTGTGCATTCCTGTGATTTACGGCTCCAGCAAGGTGGTCAGCTACCACCGCAACGCGTGCAACGTGCCGGGATTTCAACTCAACCACACCAAGAGCGCAGACCGCATTAAGGAGAACATGCCCAACCTAGTGGAATGCATCGATCAGGAAATCAAGGTAGAACTGGGTCACCCCAGCAAGCAAGCAGGAACAGCTGCGTTCCTTGCGCTGGAAGCTGCCGTACGCGACCTCAAAACAGGCCTTATCGACGTGCTTGTCACGGCACCCATCAACAAAGACAACATCCAGAGCGAACAATTCCACTTCCCTGGACATACAGAGTACCTCGAGAGCGCAGCAGGAGACGGAAACAGAGCGCTGATGATCATGTGCACTTCAGGATTGCGCGTGGCATTAGCCACCACCCACCTGCCACTGTCACAGGTGCCCACAGCATTAAGCATTGAGGGTATACGCGAGAAACTGCGCCTGTTCAATGCATCTCTGAAACGCGACTTCAATATCGATGGCCCCCGCATCGCCGTGCTGTCGCTCAACCCCCACGCTGGCGAGAACGGTATCCTGGGCACAGAAGAGCACGACATCATCATGCCAGCCATTCAACAGTCTCTCGACGAAGAAGGCATTCAGAGCTTCGGCCCCTATGCTGCAGACGGCTTCTTTGGTGCCCGGCACTACCGCCGTTTTGACGGCGTGCTCGCGATGTACCACGACCAAGGTCTTGCCCCCTTCAAAACCATCGCTATGGACGAAGGCGTAAATTTCACCGCCGGCCTTCCCATCGTACGCACCAGCCCCGACCACGGCACCGGTTACGACATCGCCGGCCAAGGAATTGCCAACGAGTCATCAATGCGCCATGCCATTTACACGGCCATTGACGTATACCGCAACCGCATCCGCTATGATGAAGCAAAACAGAATCCATTGCCCAAACTTTTCCAGGACCGCGGACGCGACAACGTGAAACTCGACCTGACCAAGGAAGATTAATTCGCCTCGCAGCCATGATAAAAGGAATCATCTTTGATTACGGCGGCACATTGGACAGCCGTGGTGTGCACTGGAGCGAAGTACTGTGGCAAGGTTATTGCCAAGCTGGAGTGCCCATCGACAAGGAAACTTTCCGCACTGCCTACGTCGAAGGAGAACGCGCACTTGCTCGCGAGCGAATCATTCTGCCCCAGGACGATTTCCATACCCTATTACTCAAAAAAGTAGCTTTGGAGATCTCCTTTTTGCCCCAACAGCCAGACGAAGACACCCGCCAACGCTGGATCGATAGCGTAGCCGATTATTGCGACCAGGCAGCCCGAGAATGCATCAATGAGGCTCGGCCCATGCTTGAGATGCTACATGATCGATTCCCGATGATGCTTGTAAGCAATTTTTACGGCAACATCGACGAGGTGCTACGAGCATATGGCATCCGCCACTTGTTTAAGGGCATCATCGAAAGCGCTGTCGTTGGGGTGCGCAAGCCCAACCCCACCCTATTCAAGCTAGGAGTAGACGCATTAGAACTCGATTCCCATGAGGTTCTTGTGGTGGGCGACAGTCTGCGCAAGGACATCGAGCCTGCCGAGAAACTCGGCTGCCATGTACTTTGGCTCAAAGGCAAAGGATGGACCGAAGATGAGGACAAACAAACCCACCCCAACACCATCACCCGCGTTACACAAGTCACAGATTGGATAGAACGTTTCTAAGCAACGATATTTAGGTATAACTCAGCAAAACAACAGACAATGAACTATGCAATAATCGCTGCGGGCGAAGGCTCGCGACTGGCACAAGAAGGCATCGCCAAGCCCAAACCGCTGGTTGAACTGCAAGGCGAGCCCATGATAGGAAGACTCATCAATATCATGCTCAGATGTAACGCGGAAAGCATCAGCATCATCGTTAACGAACACATGACAGAGGTGCGCGAGTATCTTGAGAGCCTTGAACTGCCCGTTCCTCTCCACCTTGTAGTCCAGACCACTCCAAGTTCAATGCACAGCCTGTGGCATCTGAGCCGCGTCATCCCCGAGGGAAAATTCTGCCTCACTACAGTCGACACAATTTTCAGGGAGCAGGACTTCAAAGAATACATCCAAGCCTTCGAACAAGACGAGACTCACGACGGCATGTGGGCAGTCACGCCATTTGTTGATGACGAAAAGCCCCTGTGGGTAGAAGTTGATGAGCAGATGAACATTACCGCATTCCGCGACAAGGGTTGGGAGGGCGCCAAATACGTATCTGGTGGAGTATATTCCATGACCGATAAAGCCTTTGAAGTGCTCGACCTGTGCATCGAAAAGGGCATTAGCCGGATGCGCAATTTCCAGCGCGCACTCATCGAGGCAGGGCACAAACTGCAGGCCTTCAGCATCGAGAAAATCGTGGATGTAGATCATGCTGGAGACATTGCAACGGCCGAAGCTTTCTTACAGGAGTAACCCGTCATAAACCTATCCCGCATTTACGCCAAAACGGCTGACCATTCTTGATTTCTAAAAAAATGTTATCACAGCCAAGAGTGGCAGCAAAAACATAAAAAACACCCTTTTTTGACTGCAAAAATGCAGATGTGTAGTTAATATAAATTAACATTACACGTTCGAATTGGTGTCGATTTTGCATCTTTTATATGTTTTGTCCGATTTTTAATTTTTTTATATATAATTTACTAATTATTTAGTTTTCCGTTTATAAAAAAGACTGTAATTTAGCGCCGTTTTTTGCGAGAGCAAACTTCGGCAAAAGACATGACCCTTATATTGGTGTCATTTTTAACAAGCTTTGATAACAACTTAAACATTAACTGTTTTATAAAAATTATGGCAAAAGAAATCGTTAAGCCCGCTACCGGCAAGTTAGGTATTATGGTAGTAGGATTGGGTGCAGTGAGCACCACCTTCATGACTGGTGTTATGATGACCCGCAAGGGTCTTGCAAAGCCTGTAGGCAGCATGACACAGTATGACAAGATTCGCGTAGGAAAAGGCGAGAACAAGAAGTATTTACATTATAATGAAATCGTCTCGATGCCCAGCCTCGATGACATCGTGTTTGCCGCATGGGACGTATACCCCGCTAACGCATATGAGAGCGCCATCAATGCCGAGGTATTGAAGGAGAAGGACATTGAGCCCGTTAAGGACGAGTTGCTGAAGATCAAGCCCATGAAGGCTGCTTTTGACAAGAACTACGCCAAGCGTCTTGACGGCGACAACGTGAAGCAGTGCAAGGACCGCTGGGACATGACCGAGCAGATTCGCGAGGATATCCGCAACTTCAAGAAGGAGACCGGTGTTGACCGCGTGGTTGTTCTGTGGGCCGCATCGACCGAGATCTACGTAGAGCCCGACATGAAGTACCACGGCACCATCGCTGCCCTGGAGCAGGCCATGAAGGACAACGTAGTTGACAAGGTTGCTCCCTCGATGTGCTATGCCTATGCAGCACTGATGGAGGACTGCCCCTTCATCATGGGCGCCCCCAACACCACCGTCGACATTCCCGCCATGTGGGAACTCTCAGAGAAGACCCAGGTGCCCATCGCAGGTAAGGACTTCAAGACTGGCCAGACTCTGGTGAAGAGCGGTTTTGCTCCCATCATCGGCACCCGCATGCTGGGTCTGAACGGTTGGTTCTCGACCAACATCCTGGGCAACCGTGACGGTCTCGTCCTCGATGAGCCCGCCAACTTCCGCACCAAGGAGGTCAGCAAACTGTCGACGCTCGAGTCGATTCTCGTTGCCGACAATCAGCCCGACCTGTACAGCAACTACTACCACAAGGTACGTATCAACTACTATCCTCCCCGCAACGATAACAAGGAGGGTTGGGACAACATCGACATCTTCGGCTGGATGGGCTATCCCATGCAGATCAAGATCAACTTCCTGTGCCGCGACTCTATCCTCGCTGCTCCCTTGTGCCTCGACCTGTGTCTGCTCATGGACCTGGCTCACCGTGCTGGCCGCTGCGGCATTCAGCGCTTCCTGAGTTTCTTCCTGAAGAGCCCGATGCACGACTACACCAAGGACGAAATCCCCGTAAACCACCTGTTCCAGCAGTATGTGATGCTGAAGAACGCCATCCGTGAGATGGGCGGCTATCCCGCTGATGAGGAGATTGACTAATTCCTCATTTTAAAGGAAATAAGACCCACAAAGGAGTGGAACCATTGACGGTTTCCACTCCTTTTTTTATGCCATTATTTTTGATGCCACATTTTTAATTATTTTTTATTGAATTATGGTATTGCCATTTAAACTAATTACAGTAAATTTGCACTTGAATATGCCCTAGTGTGAGATAAAGCTCGCACAATGGCAACATCATTCAACAAATGTGGAACATAATTAACTAGATATGCAACAAATCATTCAAGAAGATCTGGTCGCAAAAGCGGCCGCCGAAGAGAAAAAGAAAAAACGTGCGCGCTCTGGTATCAAGTGGGACCGCTTGTTCATGGCATGTGCCTACAACTGGTACTGGTTTGTCCTGTCCATGATTGTATGTGCCAGCATTTCTTACCTCTACGCTAAAACCAAGCCACAGTTTTATATGGCAAGATCGTCTATCCTGATCCGTTCAAAGGACAGTGCCCAAGGCACTCCGTCAATGACATTCAGCGATCTGGGATTGAACACGGTCAACTATATACCCAATGAGCCTCACAAACTCAGGTCATCCAGAGTAATGGAAGTTGTGGTCAACTCGTTGGGTCTGAATGTGCAATACTATGGGCACATGTTCCTTCGTGATGTGAACATCTACAAGGATACGCCCGTACAAGTTACCCCGCTCAAGGAGGTGACACGTGGTTTCTCTTTGACCATTGTTCCCAAGAGTTCCGAGGAATATGAATTCAAGGTGAACGGCGGCGAGTGGAAAAAGGCACACTTTGGCAACAAGGTCAATACCGATTTCGGACCCGTTGCCATTACCAAAACGAAACTTTTCACCAATCAGTTCATTGACTACACGGTTATTGTCAATATCTCCAATCCGGCAAGTATAGCAAGAGCTTTTGCCAGTTCATTGCATGTCGAAAATGCCGATGCACACAGTGATGTACTCAACCTTGCCGTTAGGGGAGAGAACCCCGAGATGTGCGCCGATATCCTCAATGCGCTGGTTGTCGCCTACAATCAAGAGGGCATCAACGACATGAACCAGGTGGCACGCAATACCGAAGCTTTCATCGCCGAACGTGTTTCCGACCTGTCTAAGGACCTGAGTGGTGTCGACAACGAGGTCGCAATTCTCACTGCTGGGTCAGCCAACTCTCGCATGTGGGGCTCCGAAGGCAACACAATGAACCAGATTACTCAAACCGAGGATGTAACCCTCGAAATCAATCTGGCTTCGCAAATCCGCCGCCATATTGCAAATATGGGTCCAGGTGAACTGATTCCCGCCAATTCAGGCATGAACAACGTCGGCATCAATGGGCAAATCAATCAATACAACGAAGCTATGCAGGAATATCAAAAGATTTCTGCAACTTCAAGTGCCGAGAATCCTGTGATGAAAGAGCTTTCCAGCTCACTTACTGCTCAAAAGAAAAACCTACTTGCCAGTCTTGACAACTACATGAGCACCCTGCGCACCCGCCAGGGACAAGCACAACGCATGCAGAGTCAAGCACAAAGCAGCATGACCGCCAACCCCTCGCACGAGAAAGCCATCACCGAGGTGACCCGCCAGCAGAAGATCAAGGAGCAACTTTATCTCTATCTGCTCAACAAACGTGAGGAAAACGCATTGCAGATGGCTATTACCGAGCCTAATGCCAAGGTTATGGAACCTGCTATCCCCAATTACTCCCCAATTACAGCACCGCTAACGCGTATCGTGCTTACTGGCTTGGTTATTGGTCTGCTGATTCCCGCATTTATTCTCTACGGTGTATTCTGGTACTTCTCGCTCGATAAGACCATCCACACACGTCGTGAGGTTGAAGAGGTTTGTGACATCCCAATCCTCGGCGAGTTGCCTGCCAAGAAGAACAATGTAACTGGCGAGATTGTCGTTAATGAGACTTCTAATGACCGAATGAACGAGGCATTCCGTATCGTTCGCAACAACCTTGACTTTGTCACGAGCCAAGACAAGCCCAATGGTGAGGCAACGGTCATCCAGTTCACATCGACCATGTCTGGTGAAGGTAAGAGCTTCGTTGCGGTTAACTTGGCTTTATCCTACACTTATGTCAACAAGAAGGTCATCGTAGTCGACCTTGACCTCCGCAAGGGTAAATTCTCAGAGTATGTGGGCGTGCAAGATGGTAAGGGTGCTTCAGCATATCTGTCTGGCAAGGAGAAAAACCTGGACAACGTCATCCATCGCGGAGCGCTCCATGAAGGTTTCGACATCATCAGCGTTGGTGCCATTCCGCCCAACCCCACTTCGTTGCTGTTGAGCGACAACATGACCAAGATGATTGAAGAGCTCAAGAAACGCTATGATTATGTGATCCTTGACACCGTACCTTACAACCTGATTGCTGATGCTGCTGTTGTGAACCGCCATGTTGACTTGACCATTTACGTTATTCGCGACGGTAGGGTTGAACAGACGTTCATGTATGAGCTCGAGCACATGGCCGATGAGGGCAAGATCAAGAACTTGACCATCCTTGTTAACGACATCAAGGTGAGCAAGACCCGCTATAACTACTCCTACGCTTATGGTTACGGTAAGGGTTATGGCTATGGTTACGGCTACGGATATGGCTACGGCTACGGTGGTGACAGCGGCGGCTATTATGTCGACGACACCCCCAAGGAGCGCGAGAAGCCTATGAAGAGTTAATTCAGCATTCAACATCATTTTTCGGGTTTCACCATTTGTGTGGAACCCGAAAATATTACCATCATAGAATAAGTAAATGAATGTCGCAATAGTTGGCACAGGATATGTGGGACTGGTTACTGGCACTTGTTTCAGTGAAATGGGTGTTCACGTGACATGTGTCGATGTCGATGAGCAAAAAATCAAGGAGCTCAATCAAGGCATAATCCCTATTTATGAGCCTGGGCTAGAGACTCTGGTTCGAAAAAACATGAAGTCAGGCAGACTTCATTTCACCACTCGTCTCGAAGATGTCATCAACCATGTGGACATCGTCTTCAGCGCTGTGGGCACTCCGCCTGATGAGGACGGTAGTGCTGATTTGAAGTATGTTCTCGAAGTGGCTCGGTCCATTGGCCGTCACTTGAACCATTATGTTGTCGTTGTCACCAAGAGCACTGTGCCCGTAGGTACCGCCAAGAAGGTTAAGGCGGTCATCCAAGAGGAATTATCCAAGCGAGGAGTAAACATCGAGTTTGACGTCGCCAGCAATCCCGAATTCCTCAAAGAAGGCAATGCGGTGAAGGACTTCATGAGCCCTGACCGTGTGGTCGTTGGCGTTGAGAGCGAACGGGCCCACAAACTCATGGCACGTCTCTACAAGCCCTTCATGATCGTCAGTGACCGACTCATCTTTACCGACATCCCCTCTGCTGAGATGATCAAATATGCCGCCAACTCCATGCTGGCCACACGCATCAGTTTCATGAACGACATTGCCAACCTGTGCGAGCTGGTCGGTGCCGACGTGAATATGGTGCGTAAGGGTATCGGCAGCGACACCCGCATCGGCAAGAAATTCCTGTATGCCGGTTGCGGCTATGGCGGCTCGTGCTTCCCCAAGGATGTGAAAGCACTCATCAAGACAGCCAGCGACTTGGGATATCCCATGCGCGTGCTGCAAGCCGTGGAAGAAGTCAATGCTGACCAAAAGCTTGTACTATACCGCAAACTTGTCAACTACTATGGCAGCGAGAAACAGCTCCAAGGCAAGACGGTTGCACTTTGGGGTCTGGCGTTCAAGCCCGAGACCGATGACATGCGTGAAGCTCCGTCGCTGGTGCTCATCAATCTGCTGCTCAAGGCGGGTGCAACGATAAGAGTCTACGATCCTGTTGCCATGGACGAATGCCGCCGACGCATCGGTGACTCAGTGACTTATGCCAGTGACATGTATGATGCCGCTGATGGTGCCGATGCCCTGATGCTGGTAACCGAGTGGAAAGAATTCCGCATGCCCAACATGGACACGTTGAAGAACAAGATGCAAGGACGTCTTATTCTTGATGGCCGCAACATCCTCGATGCCGATGAATTGCGGCAAGCAGGCTTCGAATACCACTGCATCGGCCGATAATCAACTAATTATCAACGATAAAACAAAACTGCAAGCTCATCAAGAGTCTTGCAGTTTTGTTTTTCGGATCATCTATAAGTTATAGTCGGGTCACTTGACAACGACCTTTCGTGAAGATTGCTCGCTGGCAACGATATAGATTCCAGCAGGCAAATCGAGGTGGCTCTCGCCCTGTGACATAATCACAGCGCAGCAATTTGCATCCAAGTCATACACTTCAAGGCTCTCGCCCGTATGATTCTCTATAGCAATGCCTCCAACTGCAGGATATGCATCCCAACCACTTGCCCTCAAGCTACTGGGAGATGAGAGCAATCTGTCAATCAACGCCGTCACATCAGCAATGTTGATATCACCATCTTGAGTCACATTTGCAGCCTCTAAATCAATGCTGCTTCCGTCATTGTTCAACAAATAATCAATCAGCGCCGTCACATCGGCAATGTTGACCGAACCATCCTTATTCACATCGCCAATTATTGTCGGCTTGGCATTGACAGTTCCCTGAACATCGGCATAAGCGCTGACCCTACCCGTGGTAGCAGTTATTGAACCATAGAAATTTCCAACTGCACTCGTGTTTGCCAAACGCACATAGAACACTTCACCCGAAGGGTCGAGCGTCAGTGAACGTGCCCAATCCTGCCTGTTCAAGCTCAGTTCAAAATTACCTTCAACCGTCAAAGTGATGGCATCCGTATTGTCCTCAGCAGTGACAGTACCTGTAACAATAGTGGAAGAACCATCTTGCTCGGCCTTCATGGCTGCAATTGATGTGATGGCAATCGTGGGTTCAACGGGGGCAGATGGATTGCTGGTGATAGCAATATCATCAATATTCAAGCGCGACCCCGCCGTCTGCTGAAACTTGAAACGCACATCTCCAGTCTCATTTAAGTTAAAGGTGTACTGCTGCCATGTCCCATTGAGCGTGCAAGTGTTCAACGTGGTCCAAGTACTACCGCCGTTTGTGCTATACTGAACCTGCAACGTAGCATTTGCATCATTGCCATACTTTGCTGCATAGAAGGTGATTTTGCTGGCACCATTATGAACATCTTCGTTCATCGTAATGGAGGAATTAGTATCTTTACCAAAGCAACAGCCAAGCGAGCCATTCCAGTGATCATTATCACGCGCATAGAGTCCAGCATTGTTGAAATACCACTTGAAAGCAGCGCCTTGCACTTCCTGGGTCCAGTAACCACCCGTTGAGCAGCCCTCCCAGGTCTCGATAACCTCTTCATCTTCGGTCTGGCCGCCGCCACTCTGGTAAGATGCGGTAAGGTTAACTGTAGCATTTACCTCCGTGCTGTTGATAGTAAGCGTGCCTGTAGCATTGCTCTGGGTTCCATTATAAGTTACGGTAACTGACGTTCCGTTGTTGGCATTGGCTGCAGTGATGCTTGTCGGCGTTACCGAGAAGCCGGTGCCGCTGACGCTGATGGTCAATGCCTTGGTCAAGTTAGCGCCCTTAACGGTGATGGTCTTGCTCACGCCTTCACCCGTATGGGTACCCACGTTCACGGTCGAGCCATTGGTGGGAGAAGTCAACGTCGGTGTCGGAGTTCCACTGGGATTCCACACACTACCCTTCTTGTTTCCCCAGATGTATTCGACCAACTCAGGATTGTCAACAAAGGGGTTGCGGTTCTTCTGGATACTATACACCGCGTCGTTGCGAGTGGTTTCAAGCGTACTTACAGGATCGTTGCGGTGCCATTCCAGCAACTGGTTGATGGCCCAATTGGTCAGTCCCAGATAGGTGCTGGCAGTGAACACAACGTTGCCGGTACCACTGGTATAGTCACTCATGCGCGTCATGTAGCGTGTCGCGAAATAGAAATAAACGCGTGCGAAGTCACCCTTATACTCGTCGGCGACCTCAAACACAGTGCCATTATAGCCGCTAAAGGTGCATGTGCCCAATTTGCCGGTTCCCCTAGCTGAACCGTTAGCACAATTGCCAAACGGATGATTTCCGCGCTCACTGTTCACCCATCCGTCAACGGGGAACAAGTGATGAAGGTCAGTGTAGGCAGTATCCGAGGAAGATCCGCCCCACCAGCTGTTGGGAATCGAATGCTCACGGTTGTAGCAGTCTCCTACACCGTTATAGCTGCCGCAAAAATCCGTGCCATAGGTAAACTGTGAGTTTGAGTAGCGATCAATAATAATATTACCGTTGCAGTCGGTAGTCTTGAAGTCAATCTTCAACTGATCGTAAGAGCGCTTGGTGTGTCCATCGATAATCGAATGCAACGCAGCCATCAGTGCCCGGTCACTCTTGTTCTTGGCATTGTTGTAGTAGCCACTGGGTACTGCAGCGGCCGCCGTCATGCCAACAATCGCTGCAAGCAGGAGCAACGGGTAATGTAGTTTCTTGTTCATCGTCGTGTTTTGATTTATGTTAATAATAATGTGAATGCGAATTACATACAGACTGCAAAAGTACAAAAAAACCATGACAATGACTCTCTGGACTTGCAACTAATCAAACAACGGCCACATTAATAATAGTAACACCATCCCCCCGTGGGTGGATCAACATGGAGGCCGTGGCGGAGCCCCGGCACAGGGGACCTGGATGACGGTGGCGGTGCCCCAGCACAGGGGAGCTGGATGACGGTGGCGGTGCCACCGCCCACATAAAATAAAAGGTGACGTGAGGGTACTGGTCGCAATACCGGTCACGCTACGAGGGACATACGGTTAGGTGGCGGGGGGGTGTGAGTGTCGTGCGCGGCGGTTAAAATATGTTAACGAATTGATTGGATATCCCTTTGGGATGTTTGGTATCTTGTTGTGATTCTGGATGTTAGCAATGAGGTCATCGAGCGGGTCATAGTCTGGTTTTGCGAGCGTGCTATTGCTACACCTGTCGTTGTTAATGGTATAACGGCGATTGGCATCCCGGACAATGATACCTTGAGCGAGTGCTCCCGCAATCAGGTGCCGGTTGCGGTTGAGACGGTTCATGTCATCGTGCCGCTTGTTGAGTCTTGTGAGCAATTCGTCGGGAGTCAGCGCCTCATGGGCTGGTAAGACCGAGGTAAAGATATCTTGTACTGCAGTCACCTCGGCGAAACGAGCCTCGGCAGTTGTATTGTCGGGAATCATCACGACTTCCTGTGGGAAATTTTGATCATTGACCGTGAAAGCGAACTCGAACTGGTCATCACCACTCACCCCCTTGACGCGCCTGACGTGAGCAGTGGTGCCGCGGTTGGTGATGCGGAAGACATTGTTGGCGACGGGAAAGAGCATCTTGCCGATAAATCCAGCCGTGGCTTTTGCTCTTCCAATCAAATTGTATCCAACGCAAAGCAGTGACGTATCGTAGTGGTCGAGCGTCTCCCTGATAGCGAGGTAAAAGTTATTGGCGAGATTCATGCCACACTCGGGAGTGAGATGATCCAGGTCATCAATAACCACCAGTGTGGGTTTGAAATCGCGTATGGCTTTGATGATGTGCTGATGTACTGTTTCGTCGCGCTCGTTGAAAGTACCGATGTCATCGAGGCACATGACACGGAAGTTGTCGGAGTTGACGTTAAAATTGCGCTTGAAGTCATCCACGAAACCACAAACAGTGTAGAAGGAGTGGACGGAATCAATCCAGAGGATTTTTCCCGGTATGACCTTCGCCTGATTGTCGTTGTCGTCAGATTTGCCGCTGTCGGCTTGCCGTGCTACCTGCAATGAGTGGGCAAAGGGATAGTTGCCGTTGAGGACTGCCGCTGTTATCATCTTAGCCATTGCGTGTGCCCTGCAGTGCGATGAGCCCGTCAGGAAAGTGATTTCGTGCCGATGAATGGCTGTGGAACCACAAATGTTGACGATGGGATGTGGCCTGTAGTTGGCGATGTTATCATTGTCGGTGTTAATGAATAGCGATTCCCACGGGTCAAGGGTATCGGGGATAAGGGGTTGACGGTTGTAATGCATGGTAATTCTTGTGTTTTATGGTGAATAATTCATTGATTGTGGGACAAAAATAGCAACAACAAGTGCCAATAAACGGCACTTGCCCGTTAATGATTTTGAAGC
>JBGURP010000047.1:0-5565 GCA_045132055.1 Bacteroidales bacterium | reverse complement strand
TATACGCGCCGCATTTCGTTCCCGTTTTTCGCGATTTCGTTCCCGGCGGTCTTGACTTGCTTTTGATCGGCGGATAAAATATTACGTATCAAAAGAATTTAGGAGGTAAGGAAAGTACAGTTTACAAGGGACTACACAGGGTAGGTATCTGACGGGAGGGGTGCCGCCAGTCAGATTTTCCATGTGATGTTCAAGCTGTCGCTTGTGGCGGCTATGGTGGTGATCATCAAATCCACCACACGCCGCTTGTCATCAAAAGATACATTCTCCCAGGTATCGAGGTAGCCGGAAATCTGGCTGACCTGTTCCGGGCTGATGGCCTCCACAGTCAACTCCGCTATCCTTGCCAGAAGTTCCTGCTTGCGCCCGTCCAGTTCCGCTATCTTCACATTCACATAGGAGAACAGGACATTGTTTGCCCCCGTCAGACTGTCCACCAGCTTTTCAATCTCGCTGTCTACATGGGCAAGTTCCACTTGCAGGGCGGTGATTTTCGGGTTTGCCTTTGCCGCTTTCTTTTTTCCTGTCAGCGTCTTGTAGCTTGCCAGCTTCTTTACCATCTGCTGATAAACAACCGCTTCCAGTTCCGAAGTGATGATTTTCCCACAGCCAGGACAGCTTTTATTGTCCAGCCGTTTCGTGCAGCGGAGATACTGTTTGCCGGAGGGATTGTAGATACTCATAAGAGCATACCCGCAATTCCCGCACTTGATTTTTCCTGCCAGCCATGTGTGGGTGGCTTTCCGGGCAGACTGGATTTTCATGTTGTTCATCAGCTTCTTGCGGCAGGTCAGCCAGGTGTCGGAGGGGACGATACCCTCATGGGGAGCCAGTACCAGCATTTGGTCTTTTAAGTCGTTTTTCTTGCTGGCCTTTACATCTCGCCCTTGATACAGATAGCAGCCGTTCATGCCCGTAAAATCGGCAACGTCATTGACAATGACTGTACCTTGACTTTTGAAAAATTCGTACACATCAAGGTCTGCCTGCACATAGACAGGATTGCGTAACATCTGCGCCAGCGTGGGGCGTATCAGCTCTTTGCCATGGAACAAAATCCCCTGTTCGGCAAAGTACCGGGTAATGTCCCCGTAGGAAGTTGTGGGCTGGGCGTACATCTCAAACATCAGCCGGATATTGGCCGCTTCCTCCGGGTTTACCACCAGCTTCTTTGTGTTGATACCGTCCATCTTGATAGGCTCCGTATGGAAGCCGTAAGGGGCTTTCCCGCCCATCTTAAAGCCCCGCTGACTGCGGGAGTAGTAAGCGTCCGTTACCCGCTTCTGTATCGTTTCCCGTTCAAGCTGGGCGAACACGATACAGATATTCAGCATGGCCCGTCCCATCGGCGTGGAGGTATCAAACTTTTCCGTAGAGGACACAAACTCCACATTGTACTGCTGGAACAGCTCCATCATGTTGGCAAAGTCCAGAATGGAACGGCTGATACGGTCGAGCTTGTAAACCACGACCTTTGCAATCAAGCCCCGCTTGATGTCCCGCACCAGTTCTTGAAACTTCGGACGGTCTGTGTTCTTGCCGCTGTACCCTTTGTCTGTGTATTCCTTGCAGTTACCGCCTTTCAACTCGTATTTGCAAAATTCAATCTGGCTTTCAATGGAAATGCTGTCCTTTTTGTCTACCGATTGTCTTGCATAGATTGCGTCTATCCGATTGTTCATATTGTCGCTCCTTTTCTTAAAAAAGAAACGGAGCTGCTGACAGTTCTATTATACCGCCAGCAGCCCCGCAAATCAATGATGGGTTTGGAAAACCTTATGTCCCGGCTTCCTCACTCTCCCGCTTGTCGGCGTACTTGCGGAACACCTCATAAAGCTGCTGTTCCAGTTCCCGGCGTTTGGCTGCTTCCTGTTCCGGCGTGAACACCGGGGAGAGATTTTCCAGTGTGATTTCCTTTCCCTGAAAAGTCACGATTTCGATTTCCTTTTTGTATCTGATATTACTTATAAGATCACCTTTCCTTTCCATGCTGCCGCTGTTGCCGTTTCAGTTCCGCTAAAATCTCCGGCGGGATACGGTCAACCAGCCGCCGCATATCGTCCAGTTCGCTTTTTAACTTCGCCCGTTCCATCGTGTCATTCATCTTGCCTTTTTCGCTGGCCTTTGCCCTGACTTCCAGCTTTTCATTTTCCGCTAACAAGTCATTGATTGTGACCTTGTATTTTTTCAGTTGCCCGGAGAAGTTCTCCATCTGCGGAAACCACTTTTTCAGCATGGAGAGGGCTTCCTCTTTCTTCTTTCCGGCGTTCAGCGGGGTAATGCCGGAGAGAACCGCTTCAATGGCCCTCGCCTGTTTGGAGAGGTTGACCGCCTGTTTGAACAGCCGGGTGGGGATATGCTTCCGGCCCGTCTTGCTGGCGCTTTCCCCACGCTCCAGGTCGGGGTACTGCTCCACCATACAGGCGTGAAAATCGTCCTGCCACTTCGTCAGATTGGCCCGGTTGCCGATAATTTCTTTGGCGCACAGGCGGTTGTCCTTTGTCAGCGGCACAAAGACCAAGTGCAGATGGGGCGTTTTTTCATCCATGTGTACCATAGCCGAAACGATGTTCTCCCGGCCCACCCGGTCAATGAGGAAGTCCGCCGCCCTCTGGAAGTAGGCCGCTATCTCCTTTGGGGACTTGCCCTTGAAAAACTCCGGGCTGGCGGTAATCAGCGTGTCCACAAACCGAGTGCTGTCCTTGCGGGTGCGGCATCTGGCCTGCTCGATGCGGCTCTGAATGAAATGGTAGTAGCGGCCATCCGGCTTGACGATGTGGAAATTGTACTTGCTCCGGCTGGTGTCAATGTCCGGGTTGCTGGCGTACTGCTCCTTTTTCCGTTCATGGTGGGCTTCCAGCGGCCCCGCCGGGTGGCCCTTGTGCTTCTCAAATCGCAAAATTGCGTGTTGTGCCATTGAACTCCTTTCCCCATTCCATTCCTTTCCGGCGGGTTTTCCCGCCGAAAATATCTCTGATAGGATTGGAATGGAATGAATGTAAATAGATGGTTTTAATCTCTGTATTTCTATATACCGTCAGATTTCCGTACTTCAAGAGGATTGATTTTCGTACTCGCCAAGTACGGTTTTCAGCCCTCCGGCGTACCATAACCGGATTTCTTGAAGTCGGTGTTTGGAACCGCTTCATAGGATTTCGGGTAAATGCGGTTGGGTTTTCCACAGCCCTGTTTCTGGATTTCCACCAGCCCCGCATACTGCAACTCCCGCAGGGTGTTGACCGCTTTCTGCCGCCCGCAGCGGAGCAAAGCGACCACCTCGCAGATGGGGTAGTACAGGTAGACCCGCCCGTACTCGTCCGCCCAGCCGTTCTTCCGGGACAACTCCGCCCGGCGCAGGACAAAGGCATACAGCACCTTCGCTTCGTTGCTCAAGGGCTGGAATGTGGGTGCTTCAAAAAGGAAATTGGGGAGCCGGGTGAAACTGAACGCCTTTTCCGGCTGGTGAATATAAATCGTGTTTGTCATAGCGTGTTTTGTGGACGGTTAGAGGCCCGTTTTCCGGGGCGAATGATAAATGATACCAGCCGCCCCGGTTGAGGGCTTGCGGAGCCTTGCAAATCAAGGCTTTTCCCGCTCTTAACTGTCCACAGCAGACCTCCTTTTCCGTTCACTTTCTGTTTTCTGCCGCCTGTGAACTCTGGCGGCGCAGTCCGGGCAGTATTTGCCCCGGTTGGACTTCGGGACGAACACACCGCCGCACTCCGCACAGCGTTTCAAGTCCCTGTCCCGGTAAATCTCCGCTTCCAGCGTCCTGTCCAGCGGCAAGACCGCCCAGCGGAACCACTTGCAGCAGACGGAGAACGAAATCATCTGCGGACAGGCGCAGGTGTCGCCATCGTCCAGCGCAAGGCAGTTTCCGTCCTCGCAGTTGCAGCACTCCCGGCGTATCAGGCCGCTGGCTCGTCTCTTCTGGGGCGGGGTTATGCGGTAGGGGGAGCCGTCCGGCCTGTGTTCCAGCGGCGGCAGGTGTTGATAGGGTCTTTTGCTCATGCGTCCCTCCGTTTTCTTTGGCGTGTTCTGTTTCCAAGGTGCTTGTCCATCGATGAACTATCCCAAGTCTACACCTTTTTGACCGCCTGTGCCGTATATCCAAGAGGTAGGAAATCAGCCTGAAAAACTCCCTATTTCCACGCTCTCGGATTTGTGATATAATCAAAAAAAGATAAAAGACAAATTCAGGTTTCTGGTCTTCTTGCACAAAATAAAGGAGGAGCTATTATGCAAATTGTTTATATTCCAAGCGAATCAATGTCTGTTCAAGGTAAAAAAGATGAAATCTATAAAAGATATGGGAAAGACTGGAATATTAGAGAACAGGGAGGAGGTAACGGAAATTGGTTGTTGACCAGAAAAAGTGATGTGCTTGTAGATGGAAAAAGTTATCGTACTTTTGTACTTGAACACTACGGTAAATCCAAGCTGACAGCGAAGCTTGTTGATAAATTTCGTGAAGATGTAGCAAATGGTAAAATAAAACTGTAAATGCCTATGCCGTTATGCTATGAGCATAGTACATAGCATAACGGCTTCTCTTTCGTTGAGCTAGCAAGGAGGGTGAATATGTCTTTATCCATACAAGAGCGATTAAAAGACCTACGTGTGGAGCGTGGCTTGACGCTGGGGCAGCTTGCGGAGCAGACCGGGCTTTCCAAGTCTGCGCTGGGCAGTTACGAAACGGAAGACTTCAAGGACATCAGCCACTATGCCCTTATCCGGCTGGCGAAGTTTTACGGTGTGACCGCTGATTATCTGCTGGGGCTGTCTGAAATGAAAAATCACCCAAACGCCGATCTTGCAGACCTGCGTTTGAGTGATGAAATGATTGACCTGCTGAAAAGCGGGAGGATAGACAATACCCTGCTGTGTGAGCTGGCGGCGCACCCGGATTTCCCCCGGCTGATGGCTGACCTTGAAATCTATGTGAACGGAACGGCACTGAAACAGGCGCAGGGTGCAAACGCCATAGTGGACACGATGAGCGCAACTGTTATAAAAAAGCATAATCCTGGCATGAGTGATACGCAGTTAAGACAGCTTATCACCGCCCATATTGATGAGGACGAGTTTTGCCGCTATGTGATACAACGGGACATAAACGGGATTGCCCTTGCTCTGCGGGAAACACACAAGGACGATTTTTTCAGCGTCCCAGAGGATAACCCGCTAAAAGAAATGCTGGAAACTGCTGGTGAAATCGTCAGCCAGGACAGCGACACGGAACAAGCGTACTTGGCGTTTATCTGCAAACGGCTCAAGCTGAATTTTAGGAAGCTGTCAGTAGAAGAACGGAAGTGGCTGAAAAAGATTGCGGAAAAATCCGACTTGCTGAAGAATCCAAAACCGCAGAGAGGACGAAGATAAAAAATGCCTGAACGGCGGTTCTGGTTTTTCAGAACCACCATCCAGGCATTTTGTTTAGTAATAGAAAAAGGTGCAGTTGATTATTGCGTATTGTCAATCTCTCTCAAACCGGGTAGTAAAAATACGGCAAGCGCAACGATGATAATGCCAATTCCGCAAATGACAAACCATTTCTCAACTCCC
>JBGURP010000046.1:0-8904 GCA_045132055.1 Bacteroidales bacterium | reverse complement strand
CTGCCCTTCTTCAAGGAGACCTGTGAAGGGTGCGCGGGAGTGGAGTTCTTCCCAAGCGGTGACATTGAGGGTCTTGCCGACGCCATCAAGCGGTCGCTCGATGCCCCGACATCGACCCTCGACATGTATCAACGGCAATATTTGCCTGAGGCACTGTGCGAAACCCTCAACGACGTTATCGCCCGATTCCGTTAAACACAAGTGACACAATCAAGTCTAAAGCAATAAAAAAGGACACAAAGATATGAAACGGATAGCACAATTCATCATGCTGATTGCCCTTGTGGCGCTCACGGCATTGTCCACCCAAGCCAGGACCATCACAATCGAGGTGAGCAGAATCCGCGGCGACCTGCCGATGGAATTACGCCAACTGTGCAGCACTGCCAACTATAACGACACCGTAATATTCAACTTCGGTAAAGGCACCTACACCATTGATGCCACTATCGATTGCAAGTGCAATGTAATTATCAAGGGAAAGGGGCGCAAGCAGTCCAAGATTGTATTTAACCATGGACACACCCGCAACGGCATGAAGGCCTATACGTCTGACGCTTTTATTAAGATACATGGCACACCAAGCCATACGATCAGCGTTGATATCAGCGACATCTCATTTGACATCAAGGAGCATGACGGCATCTGGTGGGAAAATGCAGAACGTTATGCGGTCAAGATCTATCATGCCAACCACGTCAATGTGCATGATGTGGACAGCTATCTGGAAAATGCCTATATCACTAATTTTGACCTTCGGGTGTGCTCTAATGTCACCTTTGTCAACAACACCATCACCAACTACAATAACTGCGAGACTGGAGGATGCTTGTGGCTCAGGGGGGATATGCACAACATCACTATCAAGAACAACAAGTTCTACAAATACGGGAAAGATGAGACACTGGCCTTCTTTGGTACAGTACTTGACAGCTCCACCGGAAATGTCACAGGCTTTGTCACCCGTACAAACATCCTAGTCGAGGGCAACGAGTTTTATTATGGAGGCTATAAAAGAAAAGACAAAGACCCTGATGCAAACTGCAGCATGGTATTTTCTTTCTTCAGTGAGGAAGACGAGAATGAAGGACAAGGCTGCACAACACGCAATCTGACATTGCGCGATAATCAATTCCACATCAGCGACGTTGCCACGCGCAGCATATACCTGGGATTCAACCGAGCCGACAGGCATGATAACATTCTCATCGAGAGAAACCAGATCACCAATTCAGCTGTCGGCCGAGAATACAGATACTATCACCAGGATATTGAGGTGCATGATGCCAGTTCAAGCAACGATACTATCATCATCCTCAACAATGCGGTAAAGAACAACAATGCGGTTATCGACCCCTACGGATCCAGCGCCTACGCTTTCATGCGTGTTCATGGAGGCATCTATCTTGCCCAGGGCAACAAAGTTGTCAATCAAGCGACCGTCAACCCCACCAATGGTAAAGCGGCTGGAATACGCGCCGTGTGGTGCGGGGCTGAGGGAGGCGACATCACATTGCGCGACAATGTGTTCAAGGGGTTATATTACATAGGATACTTCAGTTCAAGTAAGGGATGCGAGCATGCGAAATTCAATGCCCAGAACAATTATTTCTCGGGCGATACGCGCATCTATTGCAACAATATCAAGCGATTTGACATCAACTTCACACACAACACTCTGGTTAGTGATAACATGAACTTCTTCTTGCAAGAGTTCGCAGACCGCGGCACGGTAGTATTCAACAGCAACGTCGTCACAGTGAAGGACGGCAATGGCGAACTGATGACACACTGGGCCAAGGGGGCAACCTCCGTGATGCGTTTCGACAGGCTGGAAGTGACTAACAACGTCATGAAAGGCGTAAAGGGCGAAGCCCAACTGCTCAAGAACATCACCAACGTCAAGAAGCGCAGCTTGAAATCCAACTCCTATATGCGTTAAACGACTTGCTGAAGAGCATCCACCGTTTCACAAAGTGAGGTCGCGCTGATGATCCAGCGTCTTAATCACAGTGGCTGGCACCCCTCCCACGACAGTATTTGCGGGCACGTCCTTAACGACCAAGGCGCCGGCTCCGATGAGCACATTATCGCCCACGGTAACGCCTCCAATCACCTTGGCCCCGCAACACACTTCCACGTTATTGCCTATCACAGGAGCCTGCAGATCATGACTGTAGCCTAATGTAACATGGTGATAAATCTTGCAGTTCTCTCCTATTTTCTTAGCTGAGATGATTGTGCTGAAGCCATGCTGGATAATCAGTCCGCCACCGATATCCTTGGTGTTGATATACAGGTCGCGCAGCGGTCTCATCCACCAGCTGAACAGAAAGCGTTTCACTCCCATGCGCCAATATAGTAGTGACCTATACTCGGGATAATTGGCAAACAGGTAGGCAAATCCTTTCCAACCTTCCTGGAGGTGTTGCCATCGGTACCACTGGTTGCGGTCGGCAATGATGAGCCTCTTTTGCGCTCCGTTCAAGGTGAGCCAAAGGACCATCACAACTGGCAGGAAAAGATAGGCACGAAACAAAAAGAACTTTTTACGCATGACAATTCTTGATTTATCCGTGGCAAATGTACTTCTTTATTTCTGACTGACCAACAAAATAGACTCCCAATTGCCGAGCCTATTGATTTTTAGTGACGCAGTCCTGTTGTATTGGTCTTTTTTTGTACTTTTGCATTTGACAAACAGCACCGCACATGAAGGTACTCATTATCAATTGCATACTCTCGACGGCCGAGAAAGGCGTCATCACTCCCAAAAAATCCATTTGGGACTGCATGATCAGTACCTTTGCGCGAGGGTTTATCGAGTTGGGACACAAAGTCACTATTCTCGCCTCACAGGAATTCAAACCGACTGAAAACGAAGAACTGCCATTTGACGTCATCTATTTTCCGTCACGCTGGCCAAAGATTTTCAGGCCCGACCTGCTGCCGTGGCCACAAGGCATGCGCGCCTGGCTCAAGCAGCATTCGGCCGAATATGACCTGGTGATCGCGAGCGAGTCGTTCCAGATTTCCTCCCTCATCGCTGCTGGCGTCTGCAAGTCCAAGTTGCTCATCTGGCAAGAGATGGTGCGTCATCAGCGTCTGTTGTTCAAACTGCCCTCCAAGTTCTGGCACAATGTCGTGGTCCCGACGTTCATGCGCGATGTGACCATTGTGCCTCGCAGTCTGCCCGCCAAGCAGTTTATGAGCCGATACAGCCGTCACGTGAGCGACGTGATTGTCGATCATGGCACCGATGCCAGCGTGCTTTATCCTTGCGAAGAGCACGACAAAGCCTTTATTGTCATCGCCAGGCTGGTTCCAGGCAAGAATGTGGACCGCATTATCACAAAATTCAGCAGACTTGCAGCTCTTGAGCCATATCGGGACTACCGTCTGGACATCATCGGTGACGGTGACCAGATGCAAGAATTAAAACAACAGGTTGCCTCGTTGGGCATTCAGGGCAACGTCGCCTTCCACGGATTCCTCAGCCACGAGCAACTAGCGTCCCCTCTGCGCCGTGCTCTTGCCCTGCTAGTGGATACCAGCAATGACCTGAACATGCTCACCACAGCCGAGGCCATCACCAGCGGCACTCCTGTGGTGACCAACACGGTACCCTCGACAGCCCCGTTCATCGCTGCCAACGGATTAGGCGTCGTGCGAGACAACTGGGACGAGAATGACCTGATTGAGGTCATCAACAACTACGACAAGATGCATGCTGCATGTGTCAAGGAGGGCAAAGAACTGACCAACGTGGCCTGTGCACGCAAAATGCTGGGAGTCAGGAGTTAGAAGTCAGGAGTTAAAAGTTAGGAGTTAGGAGTGATGGTAAATTGAATTGCGGCAATAAATCAACCCATTTTGCGTTTTAACAGTGTAACGGATAATCCCATTACCATGAACAGAATTCTTACCATATTCATCCTCTCTGTGGCATTTTCATGCCTGGTGGCACATGCCCAGTCAGAACTAAGGCCGCGCGGTGACGTGAATTGTGATTGGGAGGTGAATATTGGTGACATCAATGCTGTAATTGATTCCATCTTCAACGATGCCAAGTACCACAGACTTTACAGTTATGCCACTGATGTAAACGGTGATAGGGAAATCAACATCGCCGACCTCAATATGATCATCGCGGCTATCCAGGGCGAGGAATTGCCACCCATGCCATCCTATTCGGGTACCCTACCCGTTCTCTACATCAACACCGAAGGGCACCGCAACATCGACAGCAAGGAAAACTACACACAAGCTACCTGGTGGCTCGACAACATGGGGAATGATGAATTTGAATCGTTAGGTTCTCCCAATGATCCGTTAGGCATGGTCATCAAGGGGCGCGGCAATTACACGTGGGACAACTTTGAGAAAAAGTCATTCCGCATCAAGCTGGATTCAAAAGAGCCCTTGATGGGCATGAACAAGAACCGTCACTTTTGCTTGTTGGCTCATGCCGATGACCACTTGGCAAAGCTGAAAAACACGGTGGGATTTGAGCTGAGCCGCCGCATAGGATTGTCCTACACCCCCGCTCAGGAGCCCGTTGAAGTCGTGCTCAACGGCCAGTATATCGGGTTGTATTTCCTCACCGAGAAACCCCGTGTGGGCAAGCACCGAGTCAACATCGAGGAGCAGCAGGACAACGAGACTGATCCCGAGATAGTGAGTGGCGGATGGATGCTTGAATTAAATTCCTTTGATGGACCCATGATTTATGTCCAAGAGCATTACGACCAGCCCTGGGACTGGGACGACATGCTCTGCTTTGAGTCTGTCTCTCCCGAATCCCTTTCCAATCAACAAAAGGATTACATCACACAATTTCTTACCGATGCCAACGCTGCCATCCAGATTGATGACACAACCAGTACCGAGTGGGAAAAATATATCGACATCGACACCCTGGTGAGGTTTTACATCGTTGGTGAAATCACCGACGACCTGGAGTACTTCTCTGGAAGCCTGTTCATGTACAAGCACCGCGGCGACTCGGCCAAACTCATGTTCGGCCCAGTGTGGGACTTCGGCAACTCCTTTACCCGTGTTCCTATCTTCGGAGTTGACTCGTTGTGCTATTTCTTCTATGAACAGCCAACCTTCTCACATGCCCACTGGATTCAAGAGATGTCCAAGTTCGCCCATTTCCAGCAACTCGTCAGAGAGGTTTGGCGGGAATTCTACAACACTGACTTTAACGGGATGTATCTCGACCAGTTCATCGATGACTTTGTCGAGTCGATCAAGCCAGCC
Organism: Bacteroidales bacterium; assembly: GCA_045132055.1. Lineage (GTDB taxonomy): Bacteria > Bacteroidota > Bacteroidia > Bacteroidales > WCHB1-69 > F23-D06. The sequence continues at coordinate 3,639 of JBGURP010000046.1, read as the reverse complement.
AACAAAGCAGACGTCGTGAGGTGGCCAGATTATAACATCGATACCCAAAAAAGCGAATACAAACAATACATCCACAGCAAAATCACCTGGCTGAACAGCCAGTGGGGAACTGGTCACAATTTTAATTCCAATGGAGGCGTGAAACGGCCACAAAACGACTAATCCCAAGTGACATCATGAACAGGCTCACATCCACATTATCACTGTTGGCGTTCATGTTGATTCTGACCAACTGCCATGATGATATGCCACAACCTGTTGTTGAACCCGACCCACTGCCACCAACTGATACAGTTGGAGAAGCTACTGGTTTTTCGGGCTGCCTACCTGTACTTTACATTAACACCGAAGATGGCCGCACCATTAGCAGCAAAGAAGAATATCTTTATGCCGAATGGTGGCTCGGCAACATGGGTCTTGACGATTTTGAGTCTCTGGGGTCGAAGGAAGAGACACTGGGTATGCAAATCAAGGGTCATGGTAATTACTCATGGGAGAACCACCCCAAGAAGTCCTATCGCATCAAGCTCGACGAGAAGCAAGAACTGATGGGCATGAAAAAGAACCGCCACTTTTGCTTGCTGTCCCACTACGACGACTGGCTAGCTAAACTCAAGAACACAATGGGATTTGAACTGAGCCGCCGCATAGGCTTATCTTTCACTCCGGCACAAGAACCTGTCGAAGTCGTGCTTAACGGCAAATATATCGGGTTATATTTCCTGACAGAGAAAATACGCACAGGGAAAAACCGCGTCAACATCGAGGATCAGAGTGAATATGAGACGGATTCCCTATTGATTGCAACTGGCAGCTGGCTACTGGAAATAGACAACCATCCTAGCGATAATCACATCAAACTGCCAGAACATGCGGGCGACTCTATCGTCATCACGTATCATTCGCCCGAGCACTTGTCCCCACTTCAAGAACAATACCTCACCGACTGGATCTCGCGCGTCAATGCTGCTATCTATAACCCAGACAAGACAAGTACTGAATGGGAGCAATACATCGATATCGACACTCTGGCGATGTATTACATCATCGCAGAAATAATGGACGACATTGAGCGCTTCTCGGGAAGCTGTTATATGTTCAAGCGTCAGGGCAACGACGCTAAACTGATTTTTGGACCAGTATGGGACTTCGGCAATGCTTTTAATCGCTGGGGATTATTTGAAGATACCAGTTTCAGTTATTTCTTGTATGACCAGCCAACAGTGTTTACTTCACACTGGATTAAGGAAATATCGCGTTTTCCTCATTTCCAGCAAGCGGTGTGTGAACACTGGCGAGCGTTTTACGGCTCAAACTTTAACGGACTGGATATAGACCGCTTTGCTGATGAGTTTGTTGAATCCATCAAGCCAGCTTATCAGGCCGATGTTATCCTTTGGCCCAGATATGACATCGATATACAAAAAAGGGATTTCAAGCAATTCATCCACCGCAAAATAGCCTGGCTCCAGTCGCAGTGGGGCGATTAGACGGGATATTGACGGCGGGTAATAGCAGCGATTGACTGCCAATCGTATTTTTCTAGGTCGTAGTGTTGAGGCTCGCTGGGAGCGTCGAGCAGGCGTGAAATTGCGGCACAAAGCGAATCAACGTCCTTGACGGTGAAGTAGTCTTGCTCGGGCAGATCGACCTGGCGGGTGCCGGGAATGTCGCTGCACAGGATGGGCAGGCCGTAGGCCATGGCCTCGAGCAGCACCATCGGGAAGCCCTCGTTGACCGACGGCAGGACAAAGCATCGGGCATGGCTATAGAGCTGGCGCAGGTCCTCGCCAGTGGTAAATCCCGTGAAAATGACCTTGTGATTGACATCGAGTTGCTCCAGCGTCTTACGGTAGGTGCTGTCGTGGTCGCTGGCACCGGCGATGACCACCTGGGTGACCTGAGGCAAGCGGTTGGCAGCCTCGACGAGGTATTCCAGGCCTTTCTCGGGCGTGAGGCGCCCCACGGCCAGCAGATACTCTCCGTGTTTAATGCCGTGCTGGTCAAGAAACGTTGTGGACTCGCTGCGGGTGACGGCATCGATGCCGTTGGGGATGAAAACGCTCTTGTCGAGGGCTCCGCATTTCTCCATTTGGTACTTGTTGACGAAGATGACGCGGTTGCTGAAGTGGAGAGAGATTTTCTCGCATTGACGCAGCAGCCAGCGGGCGGGAGCGCTCCACTTGTCGTGCTCATAGTTGGGGCTGTGGTAGGTCAGCACCACGGGCAAGCCCATGAGGCGAATGAGCGGCGCAAACATGCCTGGCCCGATGTTGTGGATGTGCACCACGTCGGGACGATGAAGAAGGATGTGCAGGACACTCAGCAGGGTGTGCCACACGGCCTCAAAGCCCTTGATGCGGGTCGAGGGCAGGTCAACGTATTCGATATTGGGAAAGGTCTGAGCCGATTGCTCAGTGAGATAGGCACGACGGCGATAGAGCCTGACGTGCACATCGTCCATGTGGGTATAGAGGTGATAGCTGTGAGCCTCGACACCGCCCTGAATGCCAGGAAAACCGCGCGTGCCGATGACCGCTATCGTTTTCATAAGTTATTAGTTTTTAGTTCTTAGTTTCTAGTCCCTAGTTTCTAGTCCTTAGTTCTTAGTTTTTAGTCCTTAGTTTCTAGTCCCTAGTTGTTGGCAAATACCAACTTCTAATTCCTAACTTCTAACTTCTAATTCCCCTCAATCCCAGCACAGGTCCTGGCCCTTGCGGATGCGCCACTTGTTCTTGAGAATCCACTTGATGGGGATCCAGGGACGGCGCACCATGTCGTGGCGCTCGGTGACGATAAAGGTGCAGTTGCGCTTGCAGCTGCGCACCTTCTCCATTGCCTCACGCGCCTTGTCGCTGGCCTTGATGTTCTCGAGGGTATCTTCCTTGATATTGCCGATAATCCACTCCTCTCCGCTGCCGTTGCACGGGGTAACGTTGCCCCACGGGTCGATGAAGAAGAAGTCGCTCAGGGCGCCGCAGGGCGGACGGTACTCGTCGGTGTCGCCACGCAGGCGGCGGTGGATCGAGCGGTTGAAGTAGGCACGGCCATAGTCCTTCAGGCGGTCCTTGAAATGGCGGCGCTTGCTGGTGAGCAAGGCCTTGACGAAAAGCTCATGCTGACGCAGTGCCTCCTCACTCTCGATCTGGTTGTCCTCCTTGTGGAAGTACCATGAATTGTGCACCGCACTGTTTCCCAACTCCACATCCAGTGCTACGCACAGGTCATAGAGGTGCAGCAGGTCCTTGTAGTTGTCGGGCGAGATGACCACCGAGAAGCCGATGTTCTTGCACTTGGTCTTCTTGAGTTCCAACATCGTGCGCAGGGCGTGGTCAAAGCCGTCCTTGAGGCCGCGCTTGGCATCGTTGATCTTGGGCAGGCCCTCGACGCTCACGCGGATGAGGATGTTGGGATATTTATTGGCCAGCTCAACGATTTTTTTGGTATTGTAACCGTTGGTGCTGAGTTCGAGAAGTCGTGATTTGGGATATAGGATTTCGAAAATCTTGTCGATGTCGGGACGCAATGTCGGCTCACCGCCCGTGATGTTGATGCGCAACCCCGCAGGCAGTTTCTCATAGTAGGAGGCGTCTATTTCTTCGCTCGGGTGAGTCTGGAACTTCCAGATATTGCACATGT
>JBGURP010000045.1:0-2824 GCA_045132055.1 Bacteroidales bacterium | reverse complement strand
GGCTTTGAGGTCACTGTCAAGGAGATTCCCCTGACCGCCAGTGGGCAGAAGAACGACCCTGACAGCTTCTGCACCAGCAAGCAGATCCTTGACTCCATTGACGAGCAGGACTTCATCCTCTGGTATGCCAGCAAGCGAATCGACGACAAGGCGACGCAGGCTGACAAGAGCGATGCGGTGACCGACATCGCCAGGCTGGTTGCCCATGTGGAGGATGAGGTCAAGCTCTCCATGTATATCGACACGCTCAACAAGATCATGCCCGGCAAACCCATGTGGCGCAATGCCATCAAGGGTGCCAAGCGGCAGCGTGCCGAGACGGACATCAAGAACTCGGGTGTTACCGTCAGCCTTGACCTTCTTGAGAAATACGGCTTCCAGGAGCAGGGAAACCGCTATATCTCGGTCAACAGCGACGGCAAGACCCGCGAATGGTCGAACTTCACCATGAAACCTTTGTTCCACATCAAGGACATGGTGTCGCCCATCCGCCTGTATCAGATCACAAACGTCAACCATGAGTCCGAAATCGTTGAACTCCATGCCGAGGAACTCGTTTCGGTATCGAAGTTCAAACAACGCATAGAAGGACTCGGCAATTACCTTTGGTTCGCAAAGGACGATCAGCTTATGGCTTTGAAACGGTTTCTTTATTTCACCACCGAGACGGCTGTTGAGATACGCCAGCTCGGATGGCAACGCCAAGGCTTCTTCGCCTTCGGCAACGGTATTTTCGACACCGAATGGCATCCTGTGGATGATCTCGGTATCGTGCGTCTGGGAGAACAGGGCAACTACTATCTGCCTGCATTTTCTTCCATCTACAGGGATGACACCCAGTTCTTCCAGTTTGAGAGGAACTTCGTCCACATGAACTACGGTACGATCTCGTTCCACGACTACGCCGTGAAACTAATAGATGTGTTCGGCGACAACGCCAAAGTCGGACTGTGCTTCCTGCTGGCCACACTGTTCCGTGACGTCATCGTGGGCTACACGAAGCATTTCCCCATCCTCAATCTGTTCGGGCCTAAAGGCTCGGGAAAGTCCGAACTGGGCCATTCGCTGATGTCGTTCTTCATCATCGAGAACATCCCGCCCAATATCAGCAACTCCACGTTGCCTGCACTCGCCGATGCTGTCGCCCAGTGCGCCAACGCCCTTGTCCATCTTGATGAGTTCAAGAACAGCATTGAGATAGACAAGCGTGAGTTTCTGAAAGGATTATGGGACGGCACCGGTCGCAACCGCATGAACATGGAACGGGATAAGAAGCGTGAGGTGACCAAGGTCAGTTGCGGTGTCATAGTCAGTGGCCAGGAGATGGCTACTGCAGACATCGCCCTGTTCTCACGCTTCATCTTCCTGTCATACTCCAAGAGCCAGTTCTCGCAGGAGGCGAAGCGAAAGTTCGCCGACCTGGTCGAAACCCGCAAACGTGGGTGCTCCCACATCACGCTCCAGCTCTTGAGGTATCGTGCCAAGTTCATCCAGGAGTTCAAGCAGAGCTATGACTCCTGCTTTGCGGACATCAGCGAAGTCTTTGAGATGGAGAACATTGAGGACAGGACACTGCGCAACTGGATCATCCCGATGGCGGCATACCATGCCCTGAGGGATGTCATTGACCTGCCGTTTAACTTTGATGATCTCCGTAACGTCGTCATCAGCGGCATCCGTGCCCAGAACAACGAGACAAAATCCAACAATGAACTGGCCAACTTCTGGAACATCGTCTCATACTTCCACCAGGAGGGCAAGATATGGGACGGCTGCGACTTCCGCATTGACAGGGAAGACCGTCTCAAATGTTCTGACAGAAATGGTGAGATGGTGTTCTCAACAACGAAGAGGATCCTCTATCTGCGCTACAGCCGAATCTTCCAGCTTTACAAGATGCACGGACGCCAGGTCAATGAGGTACTGATACCGCCAGCGTCGTTGATCTACTACCTCGAGAACTCGAATGCGTATCTAGGCAGGAAACGTTCCTGGCGCTACAAGATCATCATCAACGGTGAACAACAGACCGAAGAACGACGCGACCCGATGACCGGGTACGTCAAGTATGTCAAGAAATACGGTTTCGATCAGGTGATGTGCTTCGACTACGACAAGTTGAACGAGGCTTACAACGTCAACCTTGAGGACACGACTGTAAACGAACCCTAATTTAAATTCTTCCAGAAACGCAAATGACGTTTCAAATTGGACGTAGGTACTGGCTTGGGAAAGTCGGTGCCTATTTTTATTGGCCGTTAAGCAGCAAAATTTTCAGCAGACATTTTCTTCCACAATTTCCACATATTCCACAATATTGAATATCAATAAGTTAGTCATTCTTAAATGCTGCCACAATCTTCCACACTTTTCCACAAAATTTGAGAGACCTGTTTCAGGACTACAAAACATCCACAAATTTTCCACATTTCTACAAAATGCTGATTCGTCAAACAATTGGTTATCAGCGATGTGGAATGTGTGGAACGTGTGGAGGCTCAAAACTGTATGTTTTTTTGAAAATGAAAAATGATGGTTCTTATTTCATCAGCTCTTGACCCTGGAGCGGTCTTGGGCGCAACCGCTTGCAGGAGAAATAGCCTGTTGTCCGTAAAAATCACCAAGACATCCATGACTTGTTCATCCTCGCTTTCGTTGCCTTTACCCTGCAAAGGTATTGCGGCTTACCCACACGCAAGGCCAAGACGAGTTGCCTTCGGAAATTCTCCAGCCCTTCGGGTAGTAATTCCCGGGCAAGCCTTGCTTTCAGTGCGCTCCAGCCGCACTTTGCAGGCAGTGTAAAGGCGATCGAAGCGAGAACAAG
>JBGURP010000044.1:0-4588 GCA_045132055.1 Bacteroidales bacterium | reverse complement strand
GGATTATTGAGAACGGCGGCAGCGACTTCGAACCCGACAGCACGGCCGAGTACAGCAATTCGAACTATGTGCTGTTGACATACATGCTTGAAAAGATTTTCTTGAAACCATATTCCGACCTGTTGCAGGAATACATTGCCAAGCCAATTGGTCTGACCGACACATACGTTTTTGGAAAAACCAATACGAACAACAACGAATGCCGATCATATCGTTTCTTGGGTTCTTGGAAGGTAGAAAACGAAACGGACTGCACTGTTCCGATGGGGGCAGGTGCAATAGTGTCAACGCCGACCGACTTGACAAAATTCGCAGACGCTTTGTTTGGTGGAAGGCTTCTGACTAATGAAAGTCTCGAAATCATGAAAAACATTAAGGATGACTATGGTCTCGGGTTGTTCGAGATTCCTTTTGGCGAAAATATAGGTTTAGGACACACGGGTGCCATAGATGGTTTTATTTCTGTTTATTCGCATTTTGCCGACGGAAATATTACGTATGCCTTGACTTCTAACGGGCTTAATTTTAAACTCGGAGATATTAAAAAGGCGGTCTTAGGCGCAGTTTACGGCAAACCTTACGAGTTGCCAGAATTCTATAATGTGTCTTCGGAAGATTTGGACATTTATTTGGGGGTGTATGTTTCCAAGAAAATAGGTTTGGATTTTATTGTCACAAAAGAAGGAAACACTTTGATCGGGCAGATTGGAGATGATGCTATCCCGTTAGAGGCAGTTGACAAGGACAAATTCAGGTGCGACCAGATAGGGGCAAAATTTGAATTCAATCCGAAAAAGAATACAATGACTTTATTTCAATACGGAGCGAAATTAGTTTTACGAAAGAAAAAATAGTTTTCCGGTGAGTTGAACCTTGACCCGCAAAAAATTCCGCACCCTCATCCTTCGCATAGATTGCGGAAACATGCTTGATGCGCCGATTCAAATAAACATTCGTGTCTGCTTGCGGTACTCTGCATAGCCAGGTTTGTTCTTCAGTTGGCGTTTTTCCATGAGCGGAATGCTGATGCAGACAAAGAGCGCCGTCATGGCGACAGGACCGCAGATGAGCCAGTCGAAACCGGCGAGCGAAGCGTACATTACCCACATTCCCCACCAAAACAGAATCTCGCCGAAGTAGTTGGGATGGCGCCCATGTTTCCACAATCCCACATTGCAGTATTGCCCTGGATGGGTAGCACGGAAGTTGTGAATTTGCTTGTCGGCGATAAGCTGGATGGTAGGGGCTGCGAGACATATCAAGAAGCCCAACCATGTGAGGAGGTTGGCGGTAATGCTTGTGTTGTACAGCATGAGCGCGGGCAGCATGGCCATAAACACCACCAGCGTCGGCATCATGTTCAGTCCGAACAGGTTGATGAGGTGGAACAGCAATGGATGTTTGCTGCGGTATTGGCTGTAGCGCCAATCTTCGTGGCCTATCCCTTTGAAGGTGAGGACCCAGTTGCGTGTCAGCCGCCAGCCCCAGTACCACGTGGCCACCAGCAACAGAATCATCGGCACCGACCAAGTGTGCGTATAGAAGGCCCAGAGGAGAAACACCACTGGCGGAAACACACTCCAATAGGGATCATATACCGATACATTTTCGTATAACAGTCCGAACAGCCAGACGATAACCGTGGCCAAGACATCCGCCCACAAAAGCGCCCAAAGGGGCGCTACAGACAAGGCGGTCAGCTGGTTGAAAAAAAGCACACCCGCCACACCGGCAAGTACATATATGGCCGTTATCAACGCGATGCTACGTCCTTTGGAATAATTCTTTTTCACCGTCATTCATTTTCTTGTTGACACAACCACCTTGCACTATTATAGCTGTTTCACGGGAAAAGTAAAGTAAGTATCTGGGAAGGGTTCGTCCTTCAGCGTGAAGTGCCACCATTCGCTGTCGATGCCTTTGAAACCATGTCTGAACATCGCATCCCAGAGAATATGGCGGTTGGCAATTTGCTCTTCTGTCAAATCCATGTAGTCGGGATGGCTCTCGATGCCGAACCAGTCGAACGGGCTGCCCATGTCAAGCTCCTTGCCAGTCTGCTCATCCACCAAAGTGAGGTCAACAGTGGAGCCGCGTGAATGACCTGAGCGGGCCATGATATATTGCTGCTCGAAGAGCAAGCTTTTGTCCACCATGGGGTAGAAAATGTGCTTCATGGTGGTGTCCTGTAAATCTTCTGCCCACCTGATGAAATGATTCACGGCGGTCTGTGGACGATAGGAATCCCAGATTTTGATGCGGTAGCCCTGCTCTCGCAGCTCGTCGCTTGCCACTTTGAGCGAGTCGGCAGCCTGTCTGGTCATCAGTGCGATAGGTTGCTCATAGCCGTCGATGCGGGCTCCTACAAAGTTATAGGTGCTGTAATAACGGATTTCCAGAATGGCATCGGGCACCACGTCTGTGATATTGACAAATTGGCTGTTGTCTTCAGTGGGAAGCACCTCCGCCTGACGACTTTCCTGATTTCGCTTGCATCCCACAAAGGCAACGACGAAAAGAAGGATAATGGCAATAAATGATAGTCTTTTCATAATTTGATAAATATTGAAAATGCAAAAGCACCACCCATTTCAGGATGATCTTATTTCCTTGTCATTCGGATTATGATTTCGAGAGAGTAGTGACTGTTTCCATTATTGCCTTCCTCTCTGTGGGTGATGTTGAAGACGTTCTTGTCCAGTTGGTCGATTGTGAAATCCGCGGAGTCTAATTCACCATTCAGAGTAAATTTATCGCCTTTGACCGACCAAGTGCCGTGATCCTCGGAATCGCCCTCAAGGGAATGATAGACGCTGGAGTAGGTCTTGTCTGCTTTGAACGTGATTTCTATAGACTCGCCTTCTTCGAACATGGAGGTGGTATCGCATACACCGTCGTGAGTATAGAGGTAGAGCGACTCCGTCTCAATCCAAGTACCGACAATCTTCTCTGCGGTCTGTTTTTCTTTGTTGCATGAGGCGAACATCAGCATGGCTGCAGCCATAAAAATCATAAAAAATCCTTTTGTCTTCATATTGCGAATTGATCAGGGGACCTCTGTTTTTATTATTTTCTTGACACACCCCGGCCCCTGCGAGATCCCTTGAACAGAATCCGGAAATATGCCGCTGCAAATTTACAAAAATTCTTTTATTCGGAAAAAAATCCGCAACCCAAACCTAAGCCTGAGTTGCGGATAACGTAGTACCTTCTAATTAAACTACTTTGCCGGTTCCCACTTGCAGCGGACGGGCGACACGATGGCACCCTCCTTCTTCAGTTCGGCAAAGGCTTTGTCAACCTCTTTGCGGTCGATGCCTGTGATTTCTGCGATTTTGCCTGCATTGACGGGAGCACCGACCTCGCGCATGGCTTGTAATACTTTCTCTTTCATTGTTATTGAATTTAGCGATATTAGTTCTCAACTCTTAACTCTCAACTCTTAACTCCTTAAAGTTGCAGCAACAGCCAGTTCTGCGTGCCAATCTTCTCGATGAGTTCCACTGCGCCTTGGCTCCAGTAGAGGTCTTCCTCTTCGTCCTTCAGGTAAGCCTTCAGCAGGTCGTAGGTGGTGGGGTCGTCTTTCACGCCTTCCATGCACTTCATCAGCAGCTCAACGCCCGGCTCCTGAATGGCGAGGTCGGCCTTGACATACTCAATGGGGTCGCAGATAAGGTTGCGGCTCTTCATGCCTTCGAACTTGATTTCTCCGCCAAGGTCGAGAATGCGTTCTGTGAACTTCTCTACCCAGCCCATCTCCTCATTGAAATGGTCGATGTATTTCTCTCCAAGTTTGGTGATACCCTGCGACTTGAAGATCATACCCTGCTGCTTGTGTACAATGGCTCCTTCTGCCAGATGGGTTACAAAAAACTGTAATGCTTCAATTGATTTTTGTTTTTCCATAATACTTTGATTTAATGTTATTTATTGAGTTTCAGTAATTCTTCAATCAATTTGTCGAGCATGGGAACCATCTCTTTCTCTTCGCTCAATTTCAGCGTCACCTCCTTGCGCATACTTTCGTGGATGACGGCCGCTTGCTGTCGCATGGCGTGCCCTTTTTCCGTGAGCGAAACGATGCGCTGACGCGTGTCCTCCTTGCCGCGTGTGCGGTTCACCAAGCCTGCCTTCTCCATTCGTTGCAAAAGCGGGGTGAGGGTGTTGGTCTCCAATAGCAGTCGTTTGCCGATATCGCACACGGGGCGTTTGTCCTTTTCCCATAGCACCAGCAGCACGAGGTATTGCGGATACGTGATGCCCAGCGGTTCCAGATACGGATGATAAGCTCCCATGGTCAGCCGCGCCGCCGTGTAAAGGCGGAAGCAAAGTTGATTCTCTAATTTGAATTGCTCGTCCATATTTGATTTATATCGTTTGCGATGCAAAAATACAACTTTATTTTATATCGTGGGCGATATTTTTGAAAAAGATGAAAAAAAACAATGATGTCGAACGGCACCGCCACGTAGGCTGCATCAATCTCCTCGTTTTGAAGGATTTACCGCATCGAATTCAAAAAAATGGGAGTCTCTTCGGTATTTAGGATATGGCTGGTTTGCTGTTACACTTGTGGTATCTCCGGGTG
>JBGURP010000043.1:0-41887 GCA_045132055.1 Bacteroidales bacterium | reverse complement strand
GCTACATCTTTCTTCATTCTTTCAATGAACCTCCCAATTCCCTTGTCCCCTCTTTCCCTCTCATTTGGGACCGCAAAAATACACTTTAGAACATTACATTCGCCTACTCCTACCCACTTTTTTTTAATTTTTCTTTTATCTAATTGATAATCAATAAGAAAAATTTTTATTTTTTTGTTTTTTATACTGATTTTTGGGTGAAAAACAGGCAAAAACAACCTATTTTGACCCTATTTTAAGTGGGTGTTTGGAGACCATTTCGGAGTTTTTTCGGAAAAGTCTGTAAAAACCGTTCATTTTCACCTCTTCATTTTCCTGAAAAAACAATCCTCATCTGAAACTTTTTCTCGGCATTCTCCAAAAAGACCTTATACATATGTATTAATATTGTCCTCGATTTTTTTGTACTTTTGCCGCCTTTAATAATATTACATGGTAGGAGAATTAGACAGAACCCGGGAATTAGAGACAAAAGGCATTGGCCAATTGCTGTGGATGTACGCTTTGCCATCCGTCATCAGCCAGATTATCGCATCTATATATAATATTGTTGACCGTATCTTCATCGGGCACGGCGTCGGAGCCATGGCTATCGCCGGCCTCGCCATCACCATGCCCATCATGAACATCATTCACGCATTCGGATCCCTCATAGGCGTTGGCTCAAGCGCGCGAATGTCTATCGTTTTAGGTAGAAAAGACATAAAATGGGCAGAAAATATCTTGGGCAACAGCATGATCTTCACTATTATATTGGGATTCTTGTTCGTCACATGCGGATATCTGTTCATGGATAATATCCTAACCGGCTTCGGCGCAACATCCGAGACTCTGTCATACGCCCGTGAATACTTGCTCATTGTGTTGCCCGGCATGTTCTTCACCACCATGACGTTCAACCTCACCGGTCTCATACGCGCTTCCGGCTATCCGATGAAGTCCATGTACATCATGATTGGCGGCGCTGTGCTCAACATGATTCTGGACCCGATTTTCATCTTCGGTCTGCATTTAGGCATCGCGGGAGCCGCTTGGGCTACCACCATCTCCATGACGATTACCGCTTTTGTGTCCATTCTTCATTTCGTACAGCCCACTTCCTTCATCCGTTTCAAATCCCACGGTTGGAAACCCAGAGGTTATATTTTCAAAAACATCACGCTCATCGGCATGAGTCCATTTTTGATGAATGTGTGTGCTTCGTTTGTCGTGGCCATGCTGAACAGCCAGCTGCTGCGCTACGGCGGCGATTTGGCTGTAGGAGCTTACGGCATTGTGAACACCTTCGGCAGCTTCATGGTGATGCTCATCCTCGGTATCTGCCAAGGCATGCAGCCCATCGCCGGCTACAACTATGGCGCGGGGCACCCTGACCGACTTAAACACGTCTATCTCCTCACCATGAGGGTTTGCGTCCTCATCGGTTTGTTCGGCAGTGTGGTATCTTGCCTCTTCCCAGCTAGCATGGTGAAAATTTTCACCACGGATGCGGAACTTATCCAGATTGGCAAACCGGCTATGCGATACCTGATGGTGATGTTCCCGCTCATCGGCTTCACCATCGTCAACTCCAACTTCTTCCAGTCCATCGACAAGCCCTGGATTGCCATCACCACCAGCCTTTCCCGACAGCTCATTTTCCTGCTGCCGCTGGCATACCTCATCCCTGTGATTTTTACCAACATGGGCATGAACGGACTCACCGGCATCTGGGTGTCATGCACCATTTCCGATGTGATGGGCGCAGCACTGGCCGCTATCTTATTGCTTACACAGCGTAAAATCTTTTCGGACGTCTCTCCACATGAACCCAAAGTTCAGAAAGAAGCGGGACCGAAAGAGTAAATTTCTCTTATTCTTTTCAATATCATAAAAAAGCCCTTCCGCTCTCCCGGTCAGGTTAATGGCTATGATAAAACCGGGCACAGCGGAAGGATCTTAATGTATTTTCTCTATTCGAGGTTTTCCCTTATTGCTTACCGCCAGAGGGATGAGAGTTTGCCATTCGTGGAACCAACATTGAACTGAATACCTATTTCCCATTTCGGCAGATCAACGCCGTTAATCATTATCGGCGTGATACGATACTGGCCATAGAGGGCACAGATGTTGGTAAAACCGATACGCAGGCGCACACCACAATCCAATCTGTTCAAACCGTCGCGGAAATAGCGGCGCTCCACATGGGTAACCGTGTGTTTGCCCCATTCTGTTTTGGTTTTCAAACGGCTACCCGTAATCCAATCACCGAACACACCGGTTTCCAAATAAAGTTGGCTGGAGGAAACATTGGCTAAGATAAAACGCTGATACAATTCCAAATCAAATTGTGATGTTTTAAGATTGTGTTTTTTGATTGTCACATCCGGATTCTGATTAATCACGGGATAAATGTTCATATTGGAACTTTGGGGATCGGTATAGTCCTGCAATGCGTACCAAGAAGAACCGAAACCGATTCGGAAACCCAATCCATACACTCTGGCGAGTTGCCAATTGTTGACAAAACTGAAAGAGAATGAGCGAGACACTCTCTTCGCTTGATGAATATTGCCCTGCGGCGTCCACATGGAGGGAAGCATGAAGGAGGCATTGAGCACCAAGTTGCAGGAATAGCGTTTGGGCTTACGATTGAATATCTCATTATCAGGTTTGGATTTTCTAAAAACACCAAAATCACTATCCATGTTGGACGTACCAAAGGTTACTGCAGAATCGGCAACGGCCACCTTGTCTTTACCCATCACATATTGCACATATTGGTTTCCATACCAAAGATTCACCGTTTGTCCATTTTCCAAAAGATTTTTTGAAATGCTGTAATATGCCTTGTTGCTGTCTATAACAAATTCTTCTCCCACATCTCCCACCTGTAAGCCAAGGGTTAAGACATCGTATTTCTCCAAACTGCCATCCCCGTTCTGGATGTTATAGAAAAGTTTGCTTCTCTTTTCAGAATTGACCGGAATGATGTAAAGATAATTATCATCTTCAGTAAGATCAAACGTATGGACACTCGCTTTCTTGCCATCGGTGAAGTAGCCGGCTTGCGGCACTCCGTAGCCGAAAGCATAATCGTAGTAAGGATAATGGTTCCCAGATTTTTCGATTTCTTCCAGCAACTGAGCGGTCGTCCATTCGGGATGCATCTGTTTTACACAGGCGGCGAAGCCCGACACCATCGGAGTGGCGAAGGAGGTGCCCTGCGCATAGGCGAAATTGCCTTTGCCCATGGCCACCATGTCGTTGCCACAGGCCACCACGTTGGGTTTGCGGCGACCGTCAGCGGTGGGACCGAATGAGCTATAGGACTCACGATTATCCAATGCGTTCACCGCGCCAACAGAGAGCACGCCATCAGCATCAGCAGGGGTCACCAACATTTTCCAGCTGCCATCATCGCCCTCATTGCCCATGGCCGTGCACACCAGAATGCCTTTGCTCATTGCGGTGGCTGCGCCCTTGGCTACGATAGATGTTCCATTCATATCTTTGAGGTTATGGAGTTCCTTGCCATAACCCAGTGAACTGCTCACGATGGAGGCGCCGTTCTGGTCGGCCCACTCCAGCGCCTGCACCCACCAAACCTCCTCTTTCTTCTTTTCGGCTTCCACTTCCGTACGAGCCAACAGGAATTCTGCTCCGGGAGCCAGACCTAACATCGTAGTGTCGTTCATGATGCCCGCAATACAGCTCAACACCATGCGTCCGTGCGAATTGTAGCCATAGACATTCTCTTTCTTGTTGGCAAAGTTCCAAGTCTTGATAATCTGGTGGTTGTCTCGCAAATGCTTGAAGGCGGGATGCGTGTCCACATCGGGGAAGCCGCCATCAAACACGGCAATGCGTACGCCCTTGCCGTTGATGTTCTTCTGCAAGAACTTTTCACCTTGCATCAAGGACACCTGTTTCATGTGAGGATCCAACACGGTGGTTGGCATATAAACTGGAGCTTGCGTAGGGCTCGCTTCGGAGGCAATCTCCTGCACACTCAACACGAATGGAAAAGATTTCACCAAAGCGATCTGCTCTTCCGTGGCCATCACAGCCACCGCGTTCAGCCACCGCGAATCGCCAATAAACTCAGTCGTGGCCGCATTCACAGCCTCCTCATATTCCTGATTCACAGGATAGTTGGTCACATCATACAAGTCCGCATGGTTCACCTGATAACGCTCAATGGCCTTCGAATCAAAATAAGAGTACGGATCGAAAGTGGTGTTGTGCTTATCCGTGAAGAACACCCAATACGCATTCTGCGCATGAGCCATGCTAAAAAATGCAATGAAAATAATTGCTGATAAAAATAATCTTTTCATAAATTCTCAATTTTCAATTCTCAATTAACTAATTACCCTTCGCCATCTCCACTATCTCCTGAATATCAATGCCCAAAAGTCTCATATTCTTAACAAAGGCGGGGACTTCCATCTCCAAAAACTGCTTTTTTCGTATGGCTATGATTTTTTCTGTGGCATCTTCGGCAATGAAGAATCCCACGCCACGCTTGTTAAAAATAATCTCTTTGTTCTGCAGGTAATCGTATGAACGCATCACCGTGTTGGGGTTCACTTCGAACATCACGGCCAGCTCGCGCACCGACTTCGCCTTGTCGCCGGGTTTCCAGGCAGCGGTCAGGATCTGTTCGAAAACCCAATCTACCAGCTGCATCCAAATAGTCTGTGTGTTGTTGAAATCTATTGACATACTATGCCTCCGTTTCTTTAAGTCTCAGAAAACTGAGTGCGTAAAAATAAATAATCTCTCCAGCCAAGAACAAATAGAATAACGCGTTCAAGAAACGCTCGGAGATGTCTTCCGGATAGTTAAAACTCCATCTATAATCGCCAAAAACCGCATCTTTAGGTATTAAAATTATTCCGTTCACCCAAAGCACCAGAGAAAACAAAGTTGTGAAAATCAAACCGATCAGCATACTGACACCTATTGTGGAAAGAGTAGTTTTTTTGCGGAAATAAACACTTCCGAAGAAGAAGACAGCAAGCATGCCATACATAAGCAATATCCCGTTACCATTGATAGAAGTCTGCAAACTCACACCGTCGAATCCGCGCATGGTCAAGTACAAATGAGCCAATCCAAGCCCTATGACACAGGAAAGTGCCAACCCAGCTACATAATAGATGTTGGCCAGCAGCATGTTGGCGACCACCTTTTCGCTGTTAGATGCAGGTATGGAGAGATAGTGGATTTTCGGAGAATTGCTGTGCAGGTTACGGAACAGGCGTTCCGGATAAATCATCAAGAAAATAGTGGCACAAAAAATGGCGAAATGCATGCTTGCACCATTCGCAAGGGTTCCAAACAAAATAATAGCCACCAAAATACCGAATTGGAACAGATCTGTCTTCCAACTTTCAATAAAATAGGCCTTCAAAAGGTTTGTTATATTCTTGGTATTCATAATCTTATACTTTTAAGGGTTATTTTTCAATATTGCTTAAGGATTCCAATGAATCAAGAGTCAACGGGACATCCGGCGTAGTAGGACACACGTGGATCGTTTCCCACTCTTTATGGGTTTTTATCTCACCGTTATGGAAAGCCTTGCGAATTTCTACCGTGCTAACGACAATCATCAGCACTGCAGCTGCTATCAATGTGATAATCAAAATCTTATTGGTGTATTTTTTCATAATGCTGATTATTTAAAAAGGTTAGCAATTTCGTTTTTGTTAGTGATTGCTGCGTTGAACAGCAGTTCAAGATCAAGGCTGGAATCGATATTATTCACATTCTCTTTCACTTGATAGTTGCCGCGCGGAGTCTCCTCAGTGTAGAAAACCTTGCCATCTGTACTTTTGGCGTCATCCACATCAAAGAGCAACTTCTGCGTAATCTCGTAGGTGGAAGCATTGAGCAACATGTGTCCGTTGTCCAAGACGGCCACCATGTCAATGAGGCTATGCAGGTCGCGCACTTGATGGGTAGAAATAAGCACCAAGCGGGAGTCATCGGCTGCCGAAGCCATCAACTTGCGGAAAGTGCTCTTGGAAGGAATATCCAAACCGTTAGTGGGTTCATCCATGAAGAGGATCTTGGTGTTGGTGGCCAATGCAAAGGCGATGAGCACTTTCTTCTTCTGTCCGTGCGAGAGCTTGTCCATGTAGCCAGTCTCTTTGTCCAATTCCAACTCGCGGAGGTATTCCTCAAACTGTTCGTGGTTGAAGTTGGGGTAGAATGGAGCATATGCTGCCTCGAACTGCTCAATCTTGAGGTGGGGCACAAACAT
Source organism: Bacteroidales bacterium (assembly GCA_045132055.1). GTDB lineage: Bacteria > Bacteroidota > Bacteroidia > Bacteroidales > WCHB1-69 > F23-D06. Next base: position 35,634 of record JBGURP010000043.1, on the reverse strand, counting down.
CTCCTCTTGCAGGAAATAGATATCGCGCATAGCTTCGGACTTGCGCAGCGTGGCATTTTCTCCTAGAATGGTGGCCGTGCCACTATCCGGGAAGCGCAAACCCGACATGATTTTTAACAATGTGGTCTTGCCGGCGCCGTTTTTGCCCAGCAAACCGTAAATGTGCCCCGGCTCCATCGTCAGGCTCAACTCCTTGAACAGGGGTCTGCTCTTGACGTAGCCGAATTGGATGTTTTCTAACTGTATCATGACAATAATATTTAAGTGTTTTACTTGTTTAGTGTGTTAGTGAACTAATACACCGCAAAAGTAATACACCTTTTTTATTTGTCAATGGTTTTTAGAAAATTTTTTCTTGCTGATAATCAGAGTGTTGAAAAAAAAGATAGATTCTTTTCTTTGTTTTCTTGTCAAATTTTCGGAGAAAAAAAGAATAAAGCATAAAAAAAGAGAGAATCTCGATTGAGATTCTCTCTTTCTAATTTCAGGTGAAAATGATTATTTACATTTAATCATATTCATACCTTCAAGATCATTCAATTCAGCTTGTTTAGCGGTGCAATCATCCTTGCTCATAGTTTCATCTTCGAAAACAGGTGCAACATGATAGAGGTCGGTTTTGTAATAACAATGACAACCTTTACTGCAAGAGGTGCTAATTGCTGCCAACAATGCTACTGAAGCGAAAATCACTAATACTTTTTTCATTTTTTTTAAAGGACTCCTTGATTATTACTATCATCTGCCTCGATACTAACGTGGAGTCCCTTACACGAAAGCATCGCAAACAGACGTGCAAAAATACTAAAAATTAGAATCCACCCCCCCCCTCGAATTTTTTCTGTAATTTACTGATTTTAACCGTATTATTAAAGAAAAAATCTATCTCTCTTTTTTACAGGTCAAGAAATGAAGCACAATTACCACAAAACACAACTCACTCTTTCTACTTCTTTCTGAAATAAATCTCCATGGGAACTCCGGAATAATCCCAGTTCTTACGAATCTGGTTTTCCAGAAAACGCTTATAGGAATCCACGACATATTGTGGCAAGTTGCAGAAGAAAGCGAACGATGGGTAAGCTACTGGCAACTGTGTAACATATTTGATGCGGATAACCTTGTCTTTGTTCATTGGCGGCGGGGTATGCTGGATAATCGGCAACAGCACGTCGTTGAGCTCCGAAGTGGAGACCTTGCGCGTGCGGTTTTTATATACCTCTATGGCCGTTTCAAGCACTTTGTAGATGCGCTGTTTTTCCAAAACTGACGTGAAAATAATCGGCACATCGTTGAAAGGCGCGATGCGCTTTTTGATCAAATCTTCGTATTGTTTATGCGTATGGGTATCCTTTTCGATGAGATCCCACTTGTTCATCACCAATACAATGCCTTTGTGGTTGCGGGCAGCGAGACCGAAGATGTTGAGATCCTGTTGGTCGAAACCTTGCGAAGCATCCGCCATCACAATGCAGACATCGGCATTTTCGATGGAGCGCACGGCACGCATCACGGAGTAGAACTCCAAATCCTCTTCCACTTTGCTCTTTTTGCGCAAACCGGCTGTGTCAATAAGATAGAAGTCGAAGCCAAAGTTGCGGTAGCGCGTAAAGATAGTGTCACGCGTGGTGCCGGCAAGCGGTGTCACAATGTGGCGGTCCTCACCCAAAAACGCGTTGATGATGGAAGATTTGCCTACATTGGGTTTGCCCACGATGGCAATTCGAGGCAGGTCGTCGGGTGCGTGCTCCACATCTTTGGAAAAGTGCTTCACCACCTCATCTAACAACTCGCCCGTGCCTCCACCGGAAACAGCGGAGATAGGGAAAATCTGTTCCACACCCAGCGCATAAAACTCGGTATAATCAAAATAGTTGCTGGGACTGTCAATCTTATTCACAGCCAAATAGTAGGGTTTCTTGGAACGGCGCAAAATTTGCGCCACTTCTTCGTCCAATGGAGTGAGTCCCTCGCGACCATCCACCATGAATACAATCACATCCGATTCTTCAATCGCCAGTTGTGCCTGCTTGCGTATTTCCGACTCGAAAATATCATCCGAACCGACTACATAGCCGCCCGTGTCAATCACCGAGAATTCGTAACCATTCCAATCGGATTTGCCGTAATGGCGGTCGCGCGTCACGCCGGCCACAGAATCCACGATAGCCTCGCGCGCCTGAATCAAACGGTTGAACAATGTTGATTTGCCCACGTTGGGCCGACCGATAAGAGAGAGTATGTTTGACATGATGAATGGGTTATAATGGGTTAAGAGGGTACAAGGGGTTAAAGAGGTGAAAAGGGTGAATGGGGGTAAAAGAGGAGTAAGGAGTAAGGAGTAAAGGAGGAGAGAGGAATTAAGGGGACCTTGTACCCTGTTCACTACTCACTACTCACTGCTCACTATAAAATATTAGCCAATTGTTCTTTCAATTTCTCGAGTTCGTCTTTCATGCGAACCACGATTTGCTGGATTTTGAAATCGTTGCACTTGGAACCGAGCGTGTTGATTTCGCGGCCACATTCCTGTACGATAAAACCGAGTTTCTTACCATTGGCCTGCGGCTCGTTCATGGTTTCCAGGAAGTAGTTGCAATGCTTGCGCAGGCGCACCTTCTCTTCCGTGATATCCAATTTCTCAATGTAGAAGAAAATCTCCTGCTCCATGCGGTTCGCATCGAATTGGACTTTGGGACTGAGCTCTGCGAGGCCCTTCTCAAACTTGGCGCGCAATGTGGCAATGCGGTTTTCCTCAAATGGCGTCACCTCGTCGATCATGTCGCGGATGAGGCAAATGCGTTTTTCAAAATCCTTGGCCAACACCGCACCTTCCGTGATGCGGAAGTCGTTGACCTTGTCGCAAGTCTCCTGAATGGCATTCTTCACTGCGTTCCACAGTTCTTCCGACAATTCCTCCTGTGGTGTGGAAATCACGTCGGGCATACGGAGCACTTGCAAGAAAATGTCGCTCTCTACGGTGTTTCCCAACTCTTTGGAAAGCATATTGAGCGAATCGTAATAGGATTTGGCAAGTTCCGGATTGATAGAAACAGTGGCGGCAGCATTCTTGTCGATGGAAAGGGAAAAGTCGATTTTGCCGCGTTCAAGTTCACGGGAGATCAGAGAGCGGATCTCATTTTCATTATTACGGAACAGCGGAGCAATGCGGGTATTCAGGTCCAGCTGTTTGCTGTTGAGCGTGCGAATCTCAACGGTGATGGATTTACCGGTAACCTCGATGGTTGTGCGCCCGAAGCCGGTCATGGATTTTATCATAGTATCAGTTTTTTAGCGCGGCAAAGATACAAAAAAAAGGCAGGCCTTGAGGGTCTGCCTTGTATATAGAATTGAGTGTTAGCAAGATTAGTTTGCTTTCTTACCTGCGGCGTAGTTGATTTTAAGCGCGTTGTTCTTACGAAGTTCCTGCTTAATGGTATTCACGTAACGCATTTGAACATCCTTATCGACTTTCAGGGAGAAGGTCAGCTTGTCACGATCCTGAGCGTCGCGGGACTCTTTCTCGGTACCGATAAAGTCGCGCACGTCGGTGACCAGCTCTTCAGCCTTGATAGTCTGATCATTCAATTGTACGGAAACCTCGCCGGGGGGGAGGGTGTTTTCATTCTTGCTGATAGGTGCGCCCACATAGATGTTGGCCACGAGGGATTTCTTCTCCAGTTTCTGGATTTCAGTTGCTTGCGGCGGGGTGAAATGCACTTTCAGAGAAGCCTCACGCATCGTGGTGATCACCATAAAGAAGAACAAAAACATAAAGATAATATCAGACATGGAACCCATGTTGAGTTCAGGTGTCTCTTTTTTTCCGTTCTTTTTAAATCTTGACATAATCTTTCAATTTTTTAAGGATTATTGTGCAGGGGCTTTACTGTAGTCCATAGGCGGAGCTTCCGAAATACTCATAGGTATAGCGGCGGTGATAGCTCTCTGTGCGGCAGAATCGAGTGCGTTGTATTTTTTTCCGAAATATTGGAGAGCGGTTTCGTCACGCAACTCGTTCACAGCGCGCTGGAGTTCGTTCTGCACCTGGACATACATGTTATAGCTCGTCCCTTGGTCGTTGGTCAAAGACACAACGCCCTTGGACACTGCAAAGTCACCAATACCATCAATGGGTTTGTTCACCTTTTCCGGAAGGGAAGGATCGTTAGTCGGATTGGAGAAAAACTCCTTCGCTTTGTCCTTCAGTTCGGAAACAGGCATCACCTCACCATTAACGGAGATTTGATCCAGATAATTGACCAACACATTCAAAACATTACGTTTGTTAATATCGGCCTTCATTTCCGGAGTGTCGTCCGTCTTTGGAGGTGGTAACTTACGAGGGATACCTTGTTCAGTATTGATGGAGGATGTCAACAAGAAGAACGTCAACAGCAGAAAGGAAATATCTGCTGAAGCACCTGTGTTTAATCCCGGTGTTTTTCTTTTACTCATGTTATCTTCTATTTTTAATGGCACTCATGATGCCGGTCACGAGAATGGCCAAGAGAGCACCCAATAAACAAACATATACTGTAAAACAAGCTGCATTCACCATTTTGAATCCGCCGACAGTCAGGCCCATCTTGATAGCGGAGGGGCTGAGTACGGAAGAACCGATGGCATAGCCGATGAATACAACAATGGCGAACAAGGCCAGCACAATGAGAATCTTATAGGAAGTCTTAAACTCCTTGACCATCTTCAATAATGCAAAACAAAGCAACAGGAGAATGGTAAGTCCGCCAAGACAATAACCGATGACCATAAAGAGCGTCTGCAGTCTGGAGCTGGACTTGAAGCTTTTGAGATCCTTCTGCATCTCTTCCAGATCAGTAGCCTTCTTGTTAGCAGAAGCTGTAGCATTGATCATGTCAGCTCTGGAAACAATGGAGTTGGCAGCCTTCATATAGTTACAGCTTTCCAAGTAGCTTTGTTTCAGAGAAGCATATTCGCTTTCAATTTTGCGGACATAAGCTTCCAGATCCTTGAGGGAGTTCACAGCATTGAAACCGTCAACATATTCCTGCTTTTTGTCACATTTGGCAAAGAGGCCTTCTGCGCGGGTCGGAAAATCAGCTTTGTATTGCTCGAAATTATTCTCATTCAGGCCTTTCAAATCTTGAAGATAGGTATAAAGAATATCTTTCTGAAGTTGAACACCCTTCAATGAGTCGTTGAGATTCTTGATTTCGTCCTGGTATTTGGCCACCAGGTCGGGAAGAGCTTCGGGGGTTGCAGCGGTAAAGTCGGCCATCATCGTAGGATTTTCAGCCTGAACCAGTCGAGCTTGAGAGAAAGCATCCTTCTTGTCATCATCAAAGGTGAAAGCGAAGGCAAGCGCAAGAATGCAATCCAAGATCGCCACTGCAAATATTATGATTTTAATGATTTTATCCTTCATTATTATATAGTATTTATAATAATAGTATAGTTTTGGAAAAGATTATTTGTTTTTCACCAGAATATCCATGAAGGAGATGGTGGCGTCTTCCATGTCGTTCACAATGCTGTCAACTTTGGTAAGCAGATAGTTGTAGAACACTTGGAGGATCATGGCGGTGATCAAACCGAACACGGTCGTCAACAAAGCCACTTTCATACCACCAGCCACGATAGTCGGGGAAATATCACCAGCGCGCTCGATGTCATCGAATGCCTGCACCATACCGATCACAGTACCCAAGAATCCCAAAGACGGAGCAATGGCGATGAACAAGCTGATCCAGGTAAGGTTGGTTTCCAATTTGGCCATCTGAACGCCACCGTAGGAAACGACGGATTTTTCAACAGACTCAAGACCTTCGTCATAGCGGTCGAGACCTTGATAGAAGACAGCGGCAAGAGGTCCTTTGGTGTCACGGCAGAGTTCTTTAGCCTTCTCAACACCACCGTTCTTGAGAGCATCCTCAATCTTGTTGAGCAGTTTCTTGGAATTGACAGTGGAAAGGTTGAGGTAGAATATACGTTCAATAACGAACGCAAGACCTAAAATCAAACAGATGAGCACCGGGGTCATCCACACAGCACCACCCTGGATAAATTTCTCTTTGAGCGTATAATGCAAGCCGTGGTTGACAGCATCATCGGGATCTTCTGTCAGTTCGGCTTGAGCAGCAGCGGGAGCAGCTGCAGAGTCAGCAACCTGTTCAGTGGCTGCATTGTCCGTTTTTTGATCATTTGCGGCAAATGACACGTTTGCAATACCGAAGGTCAGGAAACCTAAAACGGCAAGTAATGAGACTACTTTTTTCATAATACTTTTTTTTGATTAATTTTTTGAATAATTACTTATAATTTAATATCTAATTGAATTTCAAATTCTTAAAACCACTGTAGAACCTCTCCTCCCCTACTACCAACGCACGTTCCGCACCATTCGTATTTTAAGGGCGTAAAAGTACATTTTTTTTTCAGATGTTTGGCACTTTCAATCTATTTTTTTTGACATTGTGTTTTTTTTTATTTTTTAAGAATTGCGGTATAGAAAATTTTTTATTTTTGCGAGCTTGAAGTAAGAAACGATTTGTAAACCTTATTAATAACTTAAAATTTCAAAACAATGAAAAAAGCATTTTTAGCATTAGCAGTTGCTGCATTGGCAGTATTTTTCACCGCTTGTCCGGGTCCTGTTGAGAAAACCAAAGCTGAGCTCCTCGCTTCTCCGAAACACGGTTGGGTTTTGTCAGCTGCTGAATCTTCCCCTGCTTATCACATGGCTTCTGGCGAATATGTAACCAACCTCATGAATGGTTACTTGTATGACTATGAGCTGGATGATATCATGACATTCACCGTAGAAGGTGTTCAGACCCTCGATCCCGGTGCTAACATCGATCCTGAATACGGTCTGCAAGAAGCTACCGCTTTCCTGTACTCTTTCGACGCAGTTGATGATAACTGGATGTACATGCAAGTTCCTTTCATTTTGGATGCTAACGACCAAATTAAACAAGTCTATTGCCACATCCTGAATCTGACTGAAGAAGAATTCAAATTCAACTGCACCATCGACGATGTTGCTGCTCCGACCAAGGATCAATACACCTTCACCCTGACTTACGTTCCTGCAAAATAATTTTTAACCTTTTAAATTCAATAAACAATGAAAAAATTATTTTTAGTTTTATTGTGCGCTGGCCTTTTCGTGGCTTGTGGTAACAAGAACAAACAAGAAGAACCGGTTGTGGAACCCGTTGCTGAAGAAGTAACTGAAGCTCCCGCTCAAGAAGAAGAAGCCGTTGTTGCTGAAGAGCCCGTTCAAGAGCAAAAAGCAACTCCTGCTAAACAAACGACCAAACCGAAACAAACGGTTAAGGAACACGCTCAGAGCGCAGCTGAGAACGTAGCCAACGCTGCTATCGATCAAGCTGAAAAAGACGCTACCAACCAAGTGGTTAACAAAGGCGTTAAGAGAAGATAATTTTCTTTAACTCCATACCGAAAAGGGCAACTTCACCGTTGCCCTTTTTTTTATATCTTTGCAGTTCCAATATTAAAACAGTTATTCATCAATAAATAAACGCTTTATAATGAAAAACACACCCATCCCTGCAGAAATTGTGGATAAAATCGTGGCCGGTAGCGGCATTTCTTCCGTCGGCAAAGCCTCCATCCGTGAGGTCAAAAGGTTGATTAACGAGATTGAACAAGCCTCTGGCAAAGAATTCGTCCGCATGGAGATGGGCATTCCCGGACTTCCCGCATGCCACGTGGGCGTGGAGGCCCAGATTGAAGCCCTCAAGAAAGGTGTGGCCGCCATCTATCCCGATATCGAAGGTATCCCTGCTCTTAAACAAGAGGCTGCCCGCTTCGTGAAGAATTTCATCGACCTGGACGTGAATCCTGAAAACTGCATTCCCACCGTGGGCTCCATGATGGGCGGCATGGCCGGCTTCATGACCTTCGTACGCTGCCGCAAAGAACGCGACACTACGCTCTTCATCGATCCGGGTTTCCCTGTGCAAAAGCAACAACACCGTGTGATGGGCCTCAAATACGAAACTTTCGACGTGTATGAGCACCGTGGTCAGAAACTGCGCGCCAAATTGGAGAGCTATCTCGAAAAAGGCAACATTCATACCATCATGTACTCCAACCCCAACAACCCGTCCTGGATTTGCTTCACCGAAGAGGAATTGCAAATCATCGGCGAGGTGGCCAACAAATACGATGTGTTTGTTTTTGAAGATTTGGCTTACTTCGGCATGGACTTCCGTCAGGATATCTCCAAGCCGGGCGTACCGCCTTACCAGCCGAGCGTGGGCAAATACACCGACAACTACGCCCTGCTGATCTCCGGTTCCAAAGCTTTCAGCTACGCCGGCGAGCGTATCGCCCTGATGATCATGTCAAACAAGCTCTACAACCGCGAGTTCGACGACCTGGAGCCCTACTTCAAGATGAAGAAACTGGGCCGCGCCATCATCTACGGTACCGTGTATGCCATCAGCTCCGGTGTGGCGCACTCCGCACAATACGCCATGGCCGCCATCCTGAAAGCCTGCAACGACGGCACATACAACTACATCAACGATGTGAAAGAATATGGTGAGAAAGCCGCCATCATGAAGAAACTCTTCACGAATAATGGTTTCGAGATTGTCTATGACAAGGATGGTGACAAAGACTTGGCCGACGGCTTCTACTTCACTGTGGCCTATCCGGGAATGAGCAGCGATGAACTGTTGCACGAGTTCCTGTACTACGGCATCAGCGCCATCTCGTTGGTGACATGCGGCAGTGAGCGTACAGAAGGCCTGCGCGCCTGCGTCTCCCTGACCCCGCGCCGCCAGTTCCCGATTCTGGAGGAGAGACTGAAGCTGTTCAAGGAGAACCACTAGAATTTAGTTTAGAGTATAGAGATGAGAGATTAGAGAGGCTTCGTGGTAACGGAGCCTCTTTTTTGGTCGCGGATCACAAGGATCGCGAGGATACTTTCCGCGCAGATTCGTGAGATACGGATAATCGATAATCTGTGGAGATATTTTTGTACTTTTGTGCTTTCTAAAACAATATCATTATGGGAAGTTTGAAAGAAATGTTCCACTCCACTGGGTTCCAGGCGTTTATGAAGAAAATGCTGATTTATGCACTGATCATCTTCGTGTTAGGAATTATATTTTTGATATTTAAGTTGCAAGGAGGTGTTGTCATGACTATCGTTGGCGGCGCTACACTTGTCTTTTGGATTCTATTTTACCTGTTGGGAAAAATCATAGGGTGATGTTTAATCCCCAACGGAATTCTCTCTAAACTTTAAACTCTAAACTTTAAACTAAAAATGACCCACTACGACTCTCTTCCCTCCCCTTGTTATATCATGTCGGAGAATGCGCTGATTGCCAACCTGGAGCTGCTGAATCTTGTGCAACAGGAAGCTGGTGTTTCCATCATCTGCGCGTTGAAAGGCATGTCGTTCTGGCGCTCCTTTCCGCTGATTAAAAGTTACTTGGCCGGCGCCACCGCCTCCTCGCTCAACGAAGCACGCTTGATTTCGGAGGAGATGTGCTGCGACGCGCACACCTACGCGCCAGTGTATCTGGAGAATGAATTCCAGCAACTGCTCATCTATAGCAGTCACCTGACTTTCAACTCATTAAGCCAGTGGGACAAGTACAAAGAAACTGCGCTGAACAGTCCAAAGAAAGTGAGCTTCGGACTGCGCGTGAACCCCGAATACTCGGAAATTGAGACGGATCTTTACAACCCTGCTCTGCCGGGTTCGCGCTTGGGTATTTTGGCCGAAGATATGCCCGAAAACCTGCCCGAAGGCATCGAGGGGCTGCACTTCCACGTACTTTGTGAAAACGACAGCTACGCACTGGAGCACTGCTTGGAGGCCTTTGAGCAACGCTTCGCCAAATACATCCGCCAATGCAAGTGGGTGAACTTCGGTGGCGGGCACCACATCACCCGCGCAGACTATAACATCCCGCACCTCATCCAGATGCTGAAAGACTTCCGGAGTCGCTATCCCAACTTGGAGGAAGTCATTCTGGAACCGGGCGAGGCCGTGGGCTGGCAAACCGGTGTGCTCACCTCAACGGTGGAGGACATCGTGGTGAACAAAGGAATCAAAATAGCGATGCTCAACGTTTCTTTTGCGTGCCACATGCCCGACTGTCTGGAGATGCCCTACAAACCTACTGTACTCGGCGCGCACGAGCCCACCGAAAAGGACAAATACGTCTATCGCCTCGGCGGTTGCTCCTGCCTGGCCGGCGACTACATCGGCATGGGCGACTTTGCCTTTGACGAGCCGCTGGAAGTCGGCGACCGCATAGTGTTCGATGACATGATCCACTACACCATGGTGAAGACCACCTTCTTCAACGGCGTCGCGCATCCTTCCATCGGCATGATTCACCGCAACGGCGAGTTTGAGTTGTTGTCGGAGCCCGGCGACTATGCCTCTTACAAAGCCAAATTAGGATAATGGAATACGTTTTCAAGCAACGGGACAAGGATGAACGCACGGAGGTTTTTGACCCCATCCGTAAAAAATGGCTGGTGCTGACTCCGGAGGAACGCGTGCGGCAACAATTCATCCTTTTTCTGCTGAATATCAAAAAGATACCTGTATCGCATCTGTCTGTAGAAAAGGCCATTACCGTGAACGGCATGACCAAACGCTACGATTTGGTGGTCTTTGGCGAAGACCTGAAGCCACAGATGGTGATTGAATGCAAGGCGCCGGATGTGGAAATCACGCAGGCCGTCATTGAGCAAGCGGGACGCTACAACAAAACACTGCGTGCTCCCATTCTTGGCGTAACCAATGGAAGCACGCATTATTTCTTCACTATAGATTTTGAAACGGAGGAAATCCGACCGCTGACAGATTTTTAGTCTCTGAAAAACTGCCGTACGCGGTTGAACACGCTACGCTCGTTTTTGCCGGGCTTGGGCACAAAATTGTCGTGCGTGCTAAGTTTCTCAATCATTTCCTTCTCTTCTTTGGTGAGGCTCTTGGGCGTCCATACATTCACATTGACAATCAAATCGCCCACATTGCGCGAGTGCAGCTCGGGCAGGCCCTTGCCTTGCAAGCGGAGTATTTGTCCTCCCTGCGTACCTGCCGCAATCTTGATCTTGGCCTTGCCATTCAGGGTCGGGATTTCCACTGTGGCGCCGAGTGCCGCCTGCGGGAAGCTGATGTAGTAATTGAGATACAGGTTGTTACCATCGCGCTCAAACACGTCATGGTCAGCCACCTCAATAGCCACCAGAAGGTCGCCGTTCACGCCGCCGTTGGCCGCCGCGTGCCCTTTGCCACGCACAGTGAGCTGCATGCCATTGTCCACACCTGCGGGAATGGTGAGTTGGATAACCTCTTCGCCTTGCACGATGCCGTTGCCGTGACAGTGCGGGCAGGGATTCTTGATGATTTCACCAGAGCCGTTGCACTGAGGACAAACGGAAGCTTGTTGAATGATGCCAAACATGCTGCGCTGCTGACGATACACTTGGCCGCGTCCTTTGCAGGTAGGACAGGTTTCCTTGCTGTGCTCGTCTTTTGCGCCGGTGCCATGGCAGTGTTCGCAAGCCACAAACTTGTTGATTTTCACTTTCTTCTCGGTCGGGTTGGCCACCTCCTCCAATGTGAGTTTAACCTTGATGCGAATGTTGCCGCCCTTGCGCACACGCTGGCCGCCGCCCATGCCGCCGCCACCGAACAGGTCGCCGAAGCTAAAACCGCCACCTGTCGCGCCGCCGAATACATCTGCAAAGTGCGAGAAAATGTCGCTGATGTCAAATCCGGAAAAATCGGAGGCCGCGCCACCCATGCCCGCATGGCCGAACTGGTCGTACCGCGACTTCTTGTCCGGATTGCTCAGCACATCGTAAGCTTCTGCCGCTTCCTTGAACTTCTCCTCAGCATCTTTCTTTTCCTGCTCGGTTCCATTCACCCAACGGTCGGGATGATACTGCATGGCACACTTGCGGTATGCTTTTTTTATTTCTTCCGCTGACGCGTTTTTGTCAACGCCCAGCACTTCGTAATAATCTCTTTTTTCTGCCATAATAATGTATTATTGGCCAACAACGACCTTGGAATAACGGATAACCTTGTCTTTGATTTTGTAACCCTTCTCGGTCACATCGATAACCTTGCCTTTGTCCTCTTCCTTTTCGGTGGGGAAATGGGTCACGGCTTCATGAAAATCGGTGTTGAACTCCTCGCCTTTGGCAGGGATTTCCTCTACATCAAAACGCTTCAACAATTGCAGCATCTTATTGTAAATCAGATTAAAACCCTCTTTTATGGCATTGATATCTTCCACCTTTTCGTTGGCGGCAATGGCTCTTTCAAAATCATCTATGATGGGTAAAAGATTCACAAAAACCTTCTCGGATGCGGTGGAAATCAAATCCAATTTTTCTTTTCCAACCCGTTTTTTATAGTTGTCAAATTCAGAATAAAGACGCAGAAAACGGTCGTTCAATTCGGCCTTTTCTTCTTTCAGTTTTTCAATCTGTTCTTCCAAGTTGTTGATTTTCTCTTTCTCCTTGTTATTCTTTCTGGAAAACATTCCACCTTTTTTCGGAGTGTCAGTTTTCTCCGACAAATTGTCAGTTTGAGAATCTTTTTCTTCCAAAACCTCATTGTTTTCAATGGGTTCTTGCTCTTGGGTCATATTCTCTTCTTGTTCCATAAATTGTTTATTTTTAATTATTTATCATTCCATACTCATTCAGCGGTCCTGTTTTCACACGACCGCCAACGTAATGTTAAGCAAATAATTTGCCAAAAATAATTTCGACTTTTAATTTCTTTTATCACTTGATATTTCATTTTATTGTATAGTTTTGCGGGGTTAAAAATGCATCATCAAAAAACCAAAAATATGAAAAGAGTTTTTAGCTCCTTAATTGCCATTATCGTTTCTGTTACAGCTTTTGGACAATGGGTAAGCCCAGGTAACGGCACCTCTTACACCATTGCTTCCATTTCCACTATTGCTCCGGCGGCAGTCAGCAATTTACAAAACGGACAATTCCAGATTCATCAGAATATCACCATTTCGGCCAACGACATCTTACATTTGGAAAGTGATGCCAATGATATCTTCGTCGATAACAATATAACCATCACTATTGTTGGTTCCATCGTTTCTGAACCTCGCATCAATTATCTTTCTATTATCGGCGACTCTACGGGTACATCATTTTTCGAACTCCTGCTGGATCAAGCCTCCCATGCAAATCTGTCGTATATTCATTTTCAATATGGGGAGCAAATACTTCTTTTTAACTCTGGTCCGGTATTTTTTGATAATTGTGTATTCAGCGGTTTCAGCAACTCCGCCATCAACTACATGAACTGCAGCCCGACCATCCAGAATTGCTATTTCCACGACAACCAAAAGGCGGCCATTGCTTCTGCGGTTAACACAGCCGGGTCCCCAAAAATTATCAGTAACTATTTTCAAAACAACGACTTGAGCAATGCCAACATACCACAAATCAATATAGGACCCGGTGCTGAAGACACGATTGTCATTATGGGTAACTATATTGAGGGCGTTGCGCAGAACATGTCGGGCGGCATCGGCATCATGAACATGGGAGCCAGCAATACGGTACTGCTGCTAAGTGGCAATGTGATTGAAAACAACCGTTATGGCTACACCCAAAACGGCACAAACATCTACGCCATCATAGAAGACAACATCATCCGGAACAACAATTTGGAAACCAATCCCAACAACGGTGGCAGCGGCATCAGCATCTATGGATCCACCACCTCATGCGGAGCCAAAATACGTCGCAACCTCATCCATGGCAACTTGTGGGGCATTACTGCCATCGGCAGCCACAACATTGACATGGGAACCGCAGAAGACCCTGGCGAAAATGTGCTTTACGACAACAGCAACAACAATGTGGAGAATGAACTTTACAACTATTCCAGTTGCAACATAAGTGCCATCGGCAACTACTGGGGCAACAACGATGTAACTCACGCGGAAGATGTTATTTATCACCAAGCGGACAACAGCAGCTTCGGGTTAGTTACCTACAGTCCAATTATGGAGATAGAACCGAAGTTTTTATATTTCATTGTTTACATATATGACGACAATACGGGTTACCAAGATATTGTTTTTGACTTATCGCAAGACAGCGACACTATTTATGGCACCTATAATGGTGAGCCTGACATGGTTTTCGAGCAAATAAGACCCAACGTCGGTATGCCTCTGGGCGTAACCTGCTCTCCTGAACTGGATAATCCGCAGAACTTCACCCAGCCTGTCAGCTACACCTTGACCACGCCGCACGGCACGAGCCGGACCTACGTGGCGGTCATCAATTTCACCGAAGCAGTGGAAGAATATGAAACTATGCCTGTCATCCTCTCTCCCAATCCTGTCTCTGGCGGTCAGTTCACCCTCCACAATGAAAGTGGCAAAACCATGGCAGTGGAGGTCCATTCCATTACTGGACAATTGGTGTATCAAGCAGAAAGCACAGATAATAACTTCACCGTTACCACTTCCGACTGGAACAAGGGTATTTATCTTGTAACGGTTTTACAAGACGGGAAAAGAAAGACTTTCAAGGTGGTGAATTTGTAAACCGCCTACTCCCCTTTCAGGATATCGGCGATGTGAATGATTTCGATGTCCACAGCGTGTGCCACTTTGTAGGCATCCAAATGCTGGAGGCAACGGATGTCAGTGGAGGTGATATATTCGGCCCCCATATTGATGATTTTGCTGATAATCTCGCCCATCAACGCTTCGGCGGCGTTCGGATTCACTTTGGAGAAACGTCCGTTTGCGCCGCAGCAGCCATGAATATCATCATCCATCAGCAATTCCAGTCCGCGCGTGTTCCGCAAAAGCGTCTCCGGCGCATCATTGGCAGGATAAACGTTACGCGCAGAGCAAGATTTGAAATAGAAGACTTTGTGGGGAAAAACATTATTGAGACTCTCCACTCCTTTTACGTTCACGATATAATCGCATAGCTCGTGCACGTTTTGGATGAAAGTAGCCAACTTGGTGGGCGTATAGGCATTCTTGAGCAAATGCTTATACTGGGTCTTCATGAAACCCGCACAGGTGCTGTCAGGAATGATGAAAGGAAGCTTCTCGTCGTAGCAGTCCAGCACATTGATGGCCAGGTCTTTTGCATAGACAATCTCACCTTCCAAATAGAAGCGACAGCCGCAGCAAGTTTGCTCTTCAAAATATTGGCACCGGTCGCCGAGACGTTCCAGAACCGACATCGCACTATATGCCGTGCCAGATTGGAACAAGTCCATCTGGCAGGGAATATAGAGGTTGACGATTCTACTATCGGCCATATATATTGAAATAGATTAAGGGTTATTCTTAGGAACCGCACTTGGAGTAACCGCAGTTGGAGCACACCAGACATCCTTCTTTGAACTCCATCGTGTCGTGTTGATGACAATTGGGGCATTCAACGCCTTTCTGCTTGGTACCGTCCTGGACGAATTTTTTCAGGGCACGGCACACACCGTTACGCCATGAATTGATACTCTCCTGACGGAAATTGAGACCGGAAATGATGCTGACGATGTTGTTGACGGGAATGCCGTTGCGCAACAAAGCGGAAGTCATTTTGGCATAATTCCAGAACTCTTGATCGAAGCAACGGTCCAGACCGCGCAGGATTACTTCGTAGCCCGCTTTGTCCAGATACTTGAAATCGTATGATTTGGTACCGTCTTCGTGTCTGTTCTTGACGATGATACCATGATCCACCCACTTGGGCAACAGGAAGCTTTCATCACCCGTCTTACCGGTAAATATTTCATACGGCTTTCCATCATAAATACCGATATAGGCCACCCAATCCTCACTGTTGTTTTTAAAATGTATGACATCGGCCTGTAATTCTTTCGGGCGTTTGAAATTCTTGGGTTTTTCCTGTTTCTCAGGTTTCTTTTCATCCTTGCTGGCGGTGATCAAAACACCGTCACGAGAGCCCTCGCGATACACGGTAAGACCCTTGCAACCAGACTCCCAAGCTTTCATGTAGAGGTCGGCCACCGTCTGCTCGTCGATACTGTTCGGCAGGTTGACGGTGACAGAGATCGAGTGATCCACCCATTTTTGCACTGAGCCCTGGAGCTCCACTTTCTTGATGTAGTCCGTATCGGCTGCAGTAGCCTTGTAATACGGTGATTTCTGCATCAGATCCTGAATCTCCTTCTCGCTCATGGTGCTCATCTGCTCGTAGGTGTAGCCTTGCGTTTCTGCCCACGTGACAAATTTCTGATGGAATACAATGTACTCCTCAAAGCTGTCGCCCATCGCATCCTTCACGGTGTTTTTCTTGATGGACATGTCGTTGGGGTTCACTTTTCTTCTGCGTTTGTAGAAGACGTTGAAAGCAGGTTCGAGGCCAGAGGTCGTCTGTGTGCAGATGCTCACACTGCCAGTCGGAGCGATGGTCAACAGGGCGATATTTCTACGACCATAGCGAATCATATCTTCGTAAAGCTTCGGATCAGCTTTCTGGATTCTTTGGATGAACGGATTGTGACCTTCCTTGATGCAGCTATAGACTGGGAACGCGCCACGCTCCTTGGCCATATTGACAGAGGAACGGTAAGCAGCCAAAGCGAGTTGTTTGTGCACTTCGGTGGAGAAGGCATTGCCTTCATCGGAACCGTAGCGGATATTCAGCGCGGCCAGCATATCGCCTTCGGCGGTGATGCCCAAGCCCGTACGGCGGCCCTTGGTGGACTGGCGGCGAATCTTGAGCCAGAGCTCTCTCTCCACGCGCTTGATGTCCTCACCCTCGGGATCGCTTTCGATCTTGGCCAGAATTTGGTCGATCTTTTCCAATTCCAGGTCAATGAGGTCGTCCATCAGACGTTGGGCATACTGCACGTGCTCCTTGAAGAGCGGCATATTGAAGTATGCCTTGTCGGTGAAGGGGTTCTCCACATAGCTGTAGAGATTCATGGCGATGAGACGGCAGCTGTCGTACGGACAGAGCGGAATCTCGCCGCAAGGGTTGGTGGAAACTGTTTCGAAGCCTTCGCTTTTGTAGCAATCCGGAACGGACTCGCGCTGGATGGTATCCCAGAAGAGGATGCCCGGTTCAGCGGATTTCCAAGCATTGTGGATGATTTTCTTCCACAATTTGGGCGCGTCAACCTCTTGTGTATATTGAGGATTATCGGAACGGATGGGATATTGCTGCACGTAGGGCGTGCCGTTCTTGGCAGCCTTCATGAATTCGTCATCCACCTTCACGGAAACGTTGGCACCTGTAACTCTGCCCTCTGTCATCTTGGCATCGATGAACTTCTCGGAGTCGGGGTGCTTGATGGAAATCGTCAACATCAGGGCGCCGCGACGGCCATCCTGGGCCACTTCGCGGGTGGAGTTGGAAAAGCGCTCCATGAACGGCACCACGCCCGTGGAAGTGAGCGCGCAATTTTGCACGTGACTGCCGGAGGGGCGAATGTCAGAAAGGTCGTGACCCACACCGCCACGGCGTTTCATCAGCTGCACCTGCTCCTCGTCCATCTTCATGATACCACCGTAGGAGTCGGAGTTATCTTCATTACCAATCACAAAACAGTTGGACAGAGACACGATCTGGTCGCGGTTGCCTATGCCGGCCATGGGACTGCCCTGAGGAATGACATATTTGAACTTGTCGAAGAGAGAGAAAATCAGCTCTTCGCTCATCGGATGCACGTAGCGTTTCTCAATGCGTGCGAACTCGGAAGCCATACGATGGTGCATGTCTTCGGGTGTTCGCTCCATGATGTTGCCGTTTCTGTCCTTAAGGGCATACTTGTCGATCCATACGCCGGCGGCCAGTTCATCGCCACCGAAGTACTTCACCACATCGGGGAAAATCTCGGTTTTCTGGTAAATCTTTTTCTCTGTTTTCTCCTCTTCCTCTGCCTCAAAATTGTTTTCCATGTCCATCGATTGGGCCATTTTCTGCATGACCTGCTCACGGGAATGAATCAAATCGGCGGCTGCTTCTTTTTGCACATCCACGATTTCTTCTGCTGTGCGGTCCTCCTCAAAATTGAAAAGGGATAAATTATCATTCATAGGCGTTCCTGATATTGTGTTGGTTTTTTATTATTTCTATCCAAAAAGACCCGACAACGACAAATTCTGCTCGGAAAGATTTTCACAAGTTTTTGTCTTTTAAGTAATTGTGAGTTTTTTTCACGCTATTATTACGAGTTCGTAAAAATAGAAATTTGAAACCATTATTATCGAACAGGAGCCCCTATAATATCAACAAAATTGCGTTGATAATTTTTCGTTTTGATTATGAACCTTTTAAAAAAAATATTTAGAAAAAGGATGGCTTTTGTGCCATCCTTTCAAATTATTTTCCTAAGGCGTTTACTTCCGGGTCAATCCTTTTGATCAACCCTTGAAGTGTGCTGCCGGGGCCGAATTCCACAAACTCGGTAACCCCGTCTGCTATCATCTTGCGCACGGACTGGGTCCATAGCACGGGACTGGTCAGCTGGGCCAGCAGGTTTCTCCGTATCACTTCCGGGTCGGAGGAGGGCAATGCCGTGGCATTCTGGCAGACTGGGCAACTCGGCTGATGGAACTCGCATTGGCGGATGGCCTCGGCCAACTCGTCTTGCGCCGGCTGCATCAGCGGCGAGTGGAACGCACCGCCCACGTTGAGCAGCATCATGCGCTTCGCACCTGCCTCGCGCAACCGCTCCATGGCCAACTCCAGGCCCTTGAGCGAACCGGAAATCACCAGCTGCTGCGGACTGTTGTAGTTGGCAGGCACCACCACCTCATCCTGTATCTCCTCACACACGCGCTCGGTGATGGCATCTTCGAATTTCAGCACCACGGCCATGCCGGATTCCTGCAATTCGCACGCTTTCTGCATGGCCTGCGCACGCTTGGACACCAGCAACAGCGCATCCTCAAACGCCAGGCTGCCATTGACTGCCAAAGCCGTGAACTCGCCTAAAGAGTGACCCGCCACCATGTCAGGATCGCCTTCGGCCAAACAGCAATAAGCGATGTAGGAATGAAGAAACACCGCCGGCTGTGTAACCTTGGTCTGCTTCAAATCCTCCTCGGAACCATGAAACATGATGTCAGACAAGCCGAAACCAAGCAGATGGTCTGCTTTAGCAAACAGCTCTTTGGCTACCGGAAATTGATCATACAAATCCTTGCCCATGCCTGAAAACTGGGCTCCCTGACCGGGAAATACAAATGCTCGCATATCAACTATGATAATTGGAATTTTTCACGAATCACGTCCACATAATCGAGTTTTTCCCACGGGAAGAAGGTGATTTTCTTACCGTTGACCTCTTTTTCGTACCAATCGCGGCCAAAATGACCGTAAGAAGCGGTGGGCTGATAGATGGGGTTCTTCAGCTGGAAGCGCTGGATGATGTTGTATGGACGCATATTGAAGATAGTGCCAATGGTTTTCGCAATCTCGCCGTCGCTCATCGCAACTTTGGCAGTGCCGTAAGTGTTGACATAGAGGCCCACGGGGTCAGCCTTGCCGATGGCGTAGGCCACCTGCACGAGCACCTGGTCGCACAAACCGGCCGCTACCATGTTCTTGGCAATGTGGCGCGTGGCGTAGGCCGCCGAACGATCCACTTTGGAAGGATCTTTGCCAGAAAAAGCACCACCGCCGTGAGCACCGCGCCCGCCGTAGGTATCGACGATAATCTTGCGACCCGTCAAACCCGTGTCACCGTTGGGACCGCCAATCACAAACTTGCCCGTCGGGTTGACCAACAATTTATAATCACCCTTGAACAATGCTTTCACCTTGTCGGGGCAATCGGCAATCACTCTGGGGATGAGAATATCGCGAATATCCTGCTCGATTTTTTTCAACATAGTATCATCATCGGCAAACTCGTCGTGCTGGGTAGAGAGCACGATGGTGTCAATACGCTCGGGCATACCATTGTCGGAATACTGCACCGTAACCTGCGATTTGGAGTCGGGGCGGAGATACGGCATCTGCTTGCCTTCCTTGCGGATGGCGGCCAATTCCTGCACCAAACGATGGGCAAGCTCAATGGGCAACGGCATGTAGTTGTCCATCTCGTTGCAGGCGTAACCGAACATCATGCCCTGGTCGCCGGCGCCTTGCTCTTCCAAGTTCGCACGCTCCACGCCGCGGTTGATGTCGGCCGACTGGCTATGGATGGCAGACAGGATGCCACAGGATTTATAGTCAAATTGGTAATCGCTTTTGTCGTAGCCCACCTCCTTGATGACCTCGCGAGCCACATCGTCGATGGAAACGTAAGCGTTGGTTTTCACTTCGCCGGCACAGACCACCAAACCGGTGGTGGTTAAGGTTTCGCAAGCCACTTTGGATTCAGGGTCTTGGGCCAAAAAAGAATCCAATAAAGCGTCTGAAATTTGATCACACAGTTTGTCCGGGTGTCCTTCAGATACTGATTCAGATGTGAATAGATAGCTCATAACTAACATTTTAAATGAATAAATAAAAGTCGGAAAACGTGTGCGAAAGGATTGTTTTTTAGCATTTTTTCATGTGGTTGCAAGCAATACAAATCTGTCCACGTTTTCAGGCCGCAAAGATACGCTTTTTTCTTATATTTGCACCCTCATTTGATAATATCTAAAACACACAATATTATGGCAAAAGTTCTTATCATCGGTGCCGGCGGCGTGGGAGCCGTGGTGGCACACAAATGCGCTTCCGTGCCGGAAGTATTTACAGAAATCATGCTTGCTTCCCGCACCAAATCCAAATGCGACAAGATAGCCGCTGAAATCGGAGGCAACCGTATCCAGACCGCACAGGTGGATGCCGACAATGTGGAAGAAACCATCCAGCTGCTGAACAGCTACAAACCAGACCTGTTGATCAATGTGGCCCTTCCCTACCAGGATCTTCCGCTGATGGATGCCTGTCTGGCCACCAAGACCAACTATATGGACACGGCCAACTACGAGCCGCGCGATAAAGCCAAATTCGAATACAGCTGGCAATGGGCTTACCAAGACCGCTTCAAAGAGGCCGGCATCATGGCTCTCCTCGGCTGCGGCTTCGACCCGGGCGTGACCAGCATCTACACCGCCTACGCAGCAAAACACTATTTCGATGAGATTCATTATCTCGACATCGTCGATTGCAACGCCGGCGACCATGGCAAAGCTTTCGCCACCAACTTCAACCCCGAAATCAACATCCGCGAGATTACCCAACGCGGCAAATATTGGGAAAATGGCCAATGGGTGGAAATCGACCCCATGTCCATCCACCGCGCCGTGGAATACCCCAACATCGGCGAACGCGAATCCTATTTGCTCTATCATGAAGAGCTGGAGTCTCTGGTGAGAAGCTACCCCACCATCAAGCGTGCCCGCTTCTGGATGACCTTCGGACAGAAATACATCACCGTCCTGAACGTGTTGCAAGAAATCGGCATGACCAGCATCAAGCCTATTAAATATCAAGGTATAGACATTGTGCCGCTGCAATTCCTGAAAGCCGTGCTGCCGGAACCTTCTTCTCTGGGCGAGGGTTACCACGGACAGACCTCCATCGGCTGCCAAATCAAAGGTATCAAGGACGGCAAGGAGCGTACCTATTATGTATATAACAACTGCGACCACGCCGAATGTTTCAAAGAGATTGGCGCACAGGCCGTTTCTTACACCACGGGCGTTCCCGCCATGCTCTGCGCCAAGATGATTCTCACCGGCACCTGGCAAGGCAAGGGCGTGTTCAATGTGGAACAATTTGACCCGGATCCGTTTATGAAGGAAATTGGCGGTTATGGTCTGCCTTGGCACGAGGTAATCGACCAGCCGCTGCCAGTTTATAAGAACGAGTAGCGAGGGAAAAATCCTCGTTACTCTATCTTCAACACTTTAATAGTCTTGATCCCGGTTGGGATGGAGATGTCGAACACGTCGCCGACATGATGGCCGAAGAGTCCTTTGGCCATGGGCGAGGTGAAGGGTATTTTGCCTTGAGCGGCATTGGCTTCATCCACACCGGTGATTTGCAATTGCATCTCTTCGCCGTTCATGCGCACGCTCACACGCGAGCCGAATGCGATTTCATCTCGCTTTTTGGGCTCCATCACTTTGGCGATTTTAATGCGATTTTCCAATAGTTCCAGCTTGGCATTGAGGAAGTTGCGCATCACGCGCGCGTCGGCCTCCTGGCCACCCATATCGATGGCATCGCGCTCGTCCAGAATCTGTTGACGCTCCTGCATCAACAGTTCCATGCCGGTGGGCGTGACATAGTTTACAACTCCAGCGGGCAAAAACGCTCTTGGAGGAACCATCGGGGTTTCCTCCTGGTCGCCTTCTTTGACAAAACCTCTACTCATGCTTTTTTACTGAAATTTTCTTCTGAGAAGGTCACACAAAGACAAATAGGCCGTGGAAGTGGAATCCCAATAATACTGTTTTTTCAAGCCTTCCAGACAGTCGAATGCCGCGTCCATGTTGGGGCACTGGTTGAGTTGCTGGATAGCAGCGCTGAACTCTTCGCCTTTGTTGTTGAACAGCTCTTTGATGAAGGTAAACTTGTCGTTGATGGAGATAGCTTTCGTCAAATCACCGACTTTGGCATGTTGGAACTGGCTGCCCAGGGAGCGGTCTTCTTGCTGTTTGTTGAACAGATCATTGAGGGAGCGCGGCGTGCCCGTTTGCAAAGGTTTGGATTCCGGCTTCGTTACAGGCTCCGGCTTCGGTTTGGCTTCAACCTTCGGCGCAGACTTCTGCGGGATGAATTGCAGCAAATCATCTTCATCGCTATTGTTCAGTGGCTCGGGTTCTATTACCTTTTCAGGTTTCGGGGCCACTTGTGACGGCTGAGGCTTCGGAGTCTCCACCATAGGAGTTTGTTCAGGTTCTTTGACTGGTTCTGGCTCCGGCTCAAGGGTCAGCTTCAGTTCCGGTTCTGGCTCCGGAGCAGGCTTCTCTACCACAGGCTCCGGCTTCGGTGCAGGAACTGGTTCCGGTTCGGGTTGCGGTTCCGCCGCAACTTCGGGCGCACCGTAACTTTCGTGATCGGTATCAAAGAAAAGATCCACATCCTCCTCTATACCCGGATGAATGTCGTATTTTTCAGGCTTTTCCAGTTCAGTTTCGACCTCCTCAATAGCTTGCGCTTTCAGGTATAATTGGCGGATTTTGTCCAACAGAATATCCTTCTCAATTTTGGGAAGATGACAATTCTCATTGCAGATAACCAAAAGATTATCAACTATTTCATTGATGTTTTTAAAAGAATTTTGCATTTTACGAACAGTTAATGGTGTTTAGGTGCGCAAATATTGTTAATTTTGCGGCTCAAAAAAACGGCCAAAAATACAAAATTCTTTAAATGGCATACCAAAATGTTTTTGGAAAATAAAGCAAATAGAAACAGCAAAAAAGGATGGATCGAGGTTATCTGCGGTTCCATGTTCTCCGGAAAGACGGAGGAACTGCTGCGCAGAATACGCCGTGCAGAGTTTGCACAACAGGAGATAGAGCTGTTCAAGCCCGCCATTGACACGCGCTACGACGAAACGGATGTGGTCTCGCACAACGAGAATTCCCGCGTCTCCACACCTGTACACAACTCCTCCGAAATCCTGCTGTACGTCAACATGGAATCGGTGGAAGTGGTGGCCATTGATGAAATCCAGTTCTTCGACGATGGCATTGTGGAGGTCTGCAACACACTGGCCAACGCCGGTATCCGCGTGATTGTCAGCGGTCTGGACATGGACTATTTAGGCAATCCCTTCGGTCCGATGCCGAAACTGATGGCCGTGGCGGAATACGTGAGCAAACAGCACGCCATCTGCACGCATTGCGGCGATCTGGCCCAATACTCGCACCGCATCGTGGCTACGGGCGGGCAAGTGCTGCTCGGCGAGAAGGATTCCTATGAGCCGCTGTGCCGCCATTGTTTCAATGAGGCGATGAACAAAGAACAATAATTTTTTGTAACAAACTAAAAATAAGGAAATTATATGAATCTAATTGACAAAATCAAAGCAAATGCCATCGAAGCCAACAAGAGAATCGTTCTGGCTGAAGGCGAAGAAGAAAGAACACTGAAAGCTGCTGACATCATCCTGGACAAAGGTTATGCCGGCATCGTTTTATTGGGTAACAAAGCCAAAATTGAGGCGCAAGCCGCTGAATGGGGCTTGAAGAACATCGGCAAAGCCGAAATCATCGACCCGATGGACAACCCCAAGAAAGAATACTATGCCGAAATGCTTTGCGAAATCCGCAAAAAGAAAGGCATGACCATTGAGGAAGCCCGCAAGCTCGTGGAAGATCCTCTCTATCTCGCCACTTTGCTCATCAAGAACGGCGACGCTGACGGTGAGGTTACCGGCGCACAGCACGCCACCGGCGATGTGTTGCGTCCTGCCTTCCAGATTGTGAAGACCCTGCCCGGTATCTCCGTGGTTTCCGGTGCTTTCATCATGTGCTTCCCCGACAAGAAGTGGGGCGATGACGGTATCATGGTGTTCGCCGACTGTGCCGCCGACCCGAACACGGACGAGAACAAGCTGGCCCAGATTGCCGTGGTCACCGCGCAGACTGCCCGCACCATCGCTGGCATTGAGCCGAGAGTAGCCATGTTGAGCTTCTCCACCAAGGGTTCCGCCAAACACGAGCTCGTGGATAAGGTGGTCAACGCTACCCGCATCGCCAAGGAGATGGATCCCAACTTGGTAATTGACGGTGATTTGCAGGCCGACGCCGCCATCATTCCCGAGGTGGCCGCCAAGAAAGCTCCGGGCAGCCCCGTGGCTGGCAAAGCCAACGTGCTGGTGTTCCCGTCTCTTGAGGTGGGCAACATTGCGTATAAACTGGTTCAGCGTATGGCCGGTGCCGACGCCGTAGGTCCTGTGATGCAGGGTATGGCCGCTCCTATCAACGACCTCTCCCGCGGTTGTTCCGTGGAAGACATCGTGAGCCTCGTGGCCATCACCGCCTGCCAGGCCGCCGGTAACAAATTCTAATTATTCCGAAATTTTGTTGTAGGGGCGAATGATTATTCGCCCCTACGATATTTTTAAAATGAAAAAATTCACGTTTTTTTTAATTGCCATCATCCTTGCCTTTTCCGCCGGAGCACAGGACAACAATGTGCCGCGCGCTTTGCGCAGTGGTGCCCGTCAGGCTGAAAAAGGCGGACAAGACGACCAAAAAGTAACCTTTTTTGTAAGCGGCAACGTCAATAACAATTTCGGACCCCAGCTGGCACTGGATCTGGAAGGAGGTCTTTACGCCACCCCTTGGCTCCGCTTCGGTGCAGGTCCACGCTACGAGATGACCTTCAACTACATCGCAGACAAGGTGTCGCACTCCGTCGGTGCCTCTGCATTCGGGGAATTCATCATTGCCAATTACATCATGGGACACGTGGGTTATGAATTTCTCAACTACCCCACATTCGAAAAGGATGAGTTTAACAACTTCATTCTCTCTCAACCCATCCGCAAGAACATTCACGCGCTGGCATTAGGTATAGGTTTTCAAACCCATGTCAGCGAAACGGTCAGAATACAGGCGCAGTACATCATCTACCCCTTGCAATCCAAAAACGACTATTACGTCAGATTCCTGCCCATGTTCGCCCGCATAGGCGTCTCCGTTGACTTATAATCCTGTTTGATCATGTCACGATTTTCCTTGAATTTCCTGCTGTCCAGACGCATACTGAAAGACAAGGGCGACCGATTCTCCCGTCCGATTGTCTATTTGTCGGTTGGCGGGGTTTCATTGGGTATTGTGATCATGATGATAGCCATAGGCATCACGTCGGGCTACAAGCAAGAGATCCGCAACAAAGTCATCGCGATGGGCTCGCACATCCGCATCACGCACTACGACCAGAACTATTCCTTCGAGCAAGTGCCCATCAACAAGGAAAGCGAGTGCATTCTGAGCCTGCGCCAGCACCCGGATGTTCTTCAAGTGCAAAATTATGCCACCAAAGTGGGGGTCATCAAGACCGACGACCAAGTGGAAGGCGTCGTGCTGAAAGGCGTGGATGAGACTTTTTCCTGGGATTTTTTCAAGAAAAACATCATTCAAGGGGAAGGATTTAACACAACCGATACTTCCTCAACCAACAGCATCGTCATCTCCAAGCGCATGTCCGACAAACTGCAGCTGACGGTGGGCGACAAGGTGCGCACTTATTTCGTGCAAGACCCGCCGCGCCAGCGCAACTTCACAGTGTCAGGCATTTATGAGACAGGATTGCCCGAGTATGACAACATGTTCGCGCTGGTGGACTTGCGACACGTGCGCAAACTCAACGACTGGAACGACAGTCTCGTAAGCGGCGTGGAGGTGCTCACACGCGACTATGACAAAATCGACGAAATCGGCGACTTCATCCATCATCACATCGACTATGAGATGAAAGCCGAGACCATCAAGCAGATATATCCCGAAATCTTCGAGTGGATTGCCTTGTTCGACACCAACGTGGCGGTATTGCTCATCATCACAACTTGTGTGTGCCTGGTGACCATGATGTCCATTTTTTTCATCATTGTGCTGGAGCAGACGCAAACCATCGGCATCCTGAAAACCATTGGCATGCGTACTCGGGAGGTGGTGGGCACGTTCGTGCTGGTGGCTGGCGACATCCTGCTCCGGGGCATGCTGATTGGAGATGCCATAGCCTTGTTGCTGGGCTTCTTGCAACAAAAATTCCATCTGGTCAAATTGAATCCGGACACTTACTATGTGGAATTTGTGCCCATCCATTTCGATTGGGTGCATGTTTTGCTGCTGAATGTCGGCGTTTTTGCGGTTTGCATGGCCGTTTTGTTGATTCCGGCTTGGGTGGTAAGCAAGAAAATCACCCCCGTCAATGCTGTCCAATTCGAGTAAAATAGCGATTTTCAAGAAATTTGGCTGCATAGGTACGAACTAATGAAAAAAAGTGTACCTTTGCCGCCCAATTAAAAAATAACATTTTAACAAACAAACAATTAAAAAATTATGGCAAATCAGTACGAAACCGTTTTCATTATGACGCCCGTTTTGTCTGAAGAACAGATGAAGGAAACGGTTCAAAAATTCGAGAAGATCCTCACCGACAAAGGCGCTGAGATCGTGCATCAAGAGAACTGGGGCCTCCGCAAGCTGGAGTATCCCATCCAAAAGAAGTCTTCCGGCTTCTATCATTTAATTGAATTCAAGGCTGAAGGCGAAGTTGTGGAAGCTTTGGAACTGCAATACCGTCGTGACGAGCGCATCATGCGTTTCCTCACCGTGAGCATGGACAAATACGCCATCGCATACGCCGAGAAGAGACGTGCCAACCGCAATGCCAAGGCCGCTGAAAAGGTCGAGGTGAAGGAAGAAGCTCCTGCAGTTGAGCAACCTCAGGAAGTTAACAATGAGTCTAATCAAACAGAACAAGCAGAATAATTATGGCACAACAATCTGACATCAAATACATTGCTCCTGTAGCAGTTGACATTAAGAAGAAAAAATACTGCCGTTTCAAAAAGAGCGGTATCAAATACATCGATTACAAGGATGGTGAGTTTCTGAAGAAATTCGTGAATGAGCAGGGTAAGATTCTGCCCCGCCGTCTCACCGGTACTTCTTTGAAATATCAGAAGAAAGTGGCCCAGGCTGTGAAAAGAGCCCGTCATCTGGCCCTGCTTCCGTTCGTAACCGATAATTTAAAATCTAACTAATAGGAGGAATTGACATGGAAATTATTTTGAAACAAGACGTACAGAATTTAGGCTATGCCGATGACCTCGTAAAGGTTAAAGACGGTTACGCCCGCAACTACCTCATCCCTCAGGGATTGGCAGAACTTGCAACACCTGCAAAGAAGAAAATGTTGGCCGAGACGCTGAAACAACGCGCTTTCAAGGCTGAAAAAATCAGAAAAGAAGCTGAATTCATGGCTGGTAAGATCGAAGGTCTCGAGGTTACCATCCCGACCAAGGCTTCCGAGAAAGGCACCATCTTCGGTTCCGTTACCTCTATCGCCGTAGCCAACGCGCTGAAAGAGCAACACGACATCGACATTGACCGTCGCAAGATCGTCATGCACGAGGACCACATCAAAGAACTTGGCGACTACACCGCACTTGTCAACCTGCACAAGGATTTCAACAAGGTGAGCCTCAAGCTTCACGTGGTTGCTGAAACCGAAGAGTAATCGCTATTACTTTTTTCAAATAAAAAACTCTTCCCGATTGGGAAGAGTTTTTTTTGTATCTTTGCGCTCAATTTGACGGATATGAAATACAAACGAATCCTTCTCAAACTCAGTGGCGAATCCCTGATGGGAAATGACGGCTACGGCATCCAATACCAGAATGTGCACCACTACGCTTCCGAAATCAAATCGGCGGTGGATATGGGCGTGCAAGTGGGCGTGGTCATTGGCGGCGGCAACATCTTCCGCGGCGTGCAAGGCGCGTCCAAGGGCTTCGACCGCCGGCAGGGCGACCAGATGGGTATGCTGGCCACCATCATCAATGCCATGGCCATGCAGGCCGCACTGGAAGAGATGGGCGTGAAAGCCAAGGTGCTCACCGCCTTTGCCATCGAAAGCATCGGCGAGCGCATCTCCTGGCGCAAAGCCGTGGAAGAGCTTGAAGACGGCTACGTCGCCATCTTCGGCGGCGGCACCGGCAACCCCTTCTTTACCACCGACTCCGGCGCCGCACTCCGCGCCGTGGAAATCGGAGCCGACCTGCTGCTCAAAGGCACCCGCGTGGATGGCGTCTATACCGCTGACCCCGAAAAGGACCCCTCCGCCACCAAATACTCCAACCTCTCCTTTGACGAAGCGTATGAGAGAAACCTCAAAATCATGGACATGACCGCGTTTACCCTCTGCAAAGAGAACCACATGCCCATCTACGTTTATGACGCCAACAAACCCGGAAATCTTTTGAAAGTGCTGAACGGCGAACCCATCGGCACCCTTTTACAATAAATCTATTCACTATGGCTGAAGAAGAAATCACTGTCAATAATATCTCAACGGAAGAAGAAGCCTCTATGATCAACGCTTCCAAAAGCCGTGTCATTTTCAAAATCCATCTGACCGTGTTCGTGGTGGTCAATCTCATCATCTGGGCATTGTGGTTCACCCTGTTCAATGCGGTTGTGACGGACGCTTACATCAGCAGCGCAATTCTGAAGGCCTTCCTCTGCGTCACTTTGGTGTGGTTCCTCATCGTGCTCCTCCATTTCCTTATTGCTTATAGATGGAACAGGACACTGGTGGAAAAAGAATTGGCCAGAATCAGAAAACAACGCGCCAAACAACTGAAAGAAATCGAGAGAATCAAGGCTAAAATCGCCGAAGCTAAAAATAAACAACAAAACCCAACCGAATAATCATGTAAGGGCGAAAAATTTTTCGCCCCCTACCCTATAAACTTAATAATATGGATACACAAACCTGTTTGAAAAACACCAAAGACAGCATGAACAGTGCCGTCGCTTTTTTCGATAAATCATTACAGAAAATCCGTGCCGGCAAGGCCTCCCCGCAAATGCTGGAGGGTCTGAAGGTGGACTATTACGGCAACCCCACGCCCGTTGACCAAGTGGCCAACATCAACACCCCCGACGCACACCAGATCGTGATCCAACCGTGGGAACGCAACATGCTGCCCGTGATTGAGAAAGCCATCCTGGCTGCCAACATCGGCCTCACCCCGCAAAACAACGGCGAGTTCATCCGCCTGGTGGTCCCCACCCCGACCGAAGAGCGCCGCAAAGAGCTGGTGAAGAAAGCCAAACAGGAGGCTGAACAGACCAAAGTCTCCATCCGTAACATCCGCCGTAGCTCCAACGACGAGGCCAAGAAACTGAAAGATGACGGTGCTCCGGAGGACGAAATCAAGAAGCTGGAAACCGACATCCAAAAAGCCACCGACGAAGCCATCGCCAAGGTCGATAAGATTATGGAGGCCAAGGAGAAGGAGATTATGACAGTGTAAAAAAGATGAGAGATTAGAGATTAAAGATTAGAGAAATATCAGTTATCAACTTATAAACTTTAGAATTATGAATATTCCTGAAAATTTGAAGTATTCCAACGACCATGAGTGGTTGAGAATGGAAGGTGAATTCGCATACGTGGGCATCACCGCGTTTGCAGCCAATGAATTGGGTGACATCGTGTTCCTCGATATCACCACCGAAGGTGAGACCTTGGAGCAGAACGAAGTGTTCGGTACCATCGAGGCCGTGAAGACCGTTTCCGACCTTATGCTGCCCGTGGGTGGCGAAGTGGTGGAATTCAACACTGCTCTCGAAGGCAACCCCGCATTGGTGAACAGCGATCCTTACGGCGAAGGCTGGATCGTGAAAATCAAAGTCACCAACCCTGCCGAAGCCGACACCCTGCTGGATGCCGCTGCATATCAGGCATTGATTGGCTAAGCGATTACACCAAATCACGAATAGAAAAGGAGCATCAATCGATGCTCCTTTTTTTATCTCACCGTTCCGCCGCTTTGCGGCGGAATCTCCAACACAACCGACAAACTACTTCGCCTCGACATTCTTGCCACAATCGTTGACAATCATCTTGTACCATTCATCACGGTATCTTGGTTGTTCAGGAAATTCGCATTGCGGAATTTGAGTGTTTGTAACCTTGAACTGTCCGTTTGCTTCTTTCTTGATGTTGCCATCATTGTACTTCACCAAGAGGTAGATAAACAAATCGTCCCACTCTGCACACACGTCCTGAGCCGCTCTGACAGAGTATTGGTTGAGGGTCTTGCGTGCCTTGTCGGGATTGCTGGCGCACAAATCCTTCATCTGGGCGGACATGTTGTTAATGTCTTTCACAAACTTGCCTTCCCAATAGGCTTGTTTCTCATTCACATGCTTGATCATGTCGCAATAACGGGAATAGACAAAGTTGCTGACCTTGGTGAAGGTCCAATAGGCAGCGGTTTCAGAGTATTGCACCATGGAGCCGTTGCCTTGGGCATACTGTTTGGGAATTTCGGTGATACCGCAGAACATGGGCACGTAGCAGGTGCTGGCCGCATCGTCCACGCCAAACCAGAAGATACCGCCAAACCAGTTGGGCAGCCAATTACGGCATTGCGCCACGAAGGAGAAACCGGTTTGTTGAGTGGCCGTAGCACGCTCGTGGATGTAGCCTTTGCCGTTGTATTCCCATGTCATCGGGCGCCAGCGATACGGGCATTTGAACGGGCCTGCACCCAGATCGTTGGTCATATCCATGGAAGTACCCTCAAAATGGTCGCGCATCATCTGCATCATAAATTGAGCGTCTATTCTGTTCTTATCGGCGGGCTTGATCCACAGCGGGAAGCGGTGTTTGAGATTGTCGCCACGGGCGTAGTCTTCGTATTGGGCCACCTCAGCGTGGTTGCAGTGGTTGAAGAAAGCCCACACGCGGGAATCGCAGAAACGGGCACCGTCAAAAGTAATGGGATTATAGGTGTCGCAGAAGCTGAATTCAGCATCCGGAGCTGCTTTCACATCTTTAGGATAAAGACCTTTCAGTCTGGCAAAAGAGATGACATCGTATGAATAGACCGTTTCCACATCGGGCAGGAAAATCTTGTCGAGTTCCTTGCTGGTGATGGAAGTTTTGCCATCGCGCAACGGGAAAGTGGAAATACGAGATTGGTTAGCATGACCACAAATGTAGCCATCGGGAATGCGACGTGCCACCCACACGGCACCGTTGCTCCAGCCTTTCACCACTTTGCCCTTGGCATCCAGCATCTTCTCGCCTTTGCCGATGAGGTCCATGACCCAAGCCTCGTTGGGATCCACGATGGAGAAGGACTCGCCCTCGCTGGCATAGCCATACGTATCCATCAGCTCGGCAATCACTTTGATAGCTTCGCGGGCGTTCTTGGCGCGTTGCAAAGCAATGTAGATCAGGGAACCATAGTCAATCATGCCCTGGCCCTGCTCCAGCTGTTCAATACCGCCGTAAGTAGTCTCGCCGATAGCCAGCTGCCACTCGTTCATGTTGCCAATCACGGAATAGGTGTGGCGCACCTGCGGAATCTGTCCGAGCAGCTTGCCCGTGTCCCACTCGATCACATCCATCATGGCACCTTCGGGATAATCTTGGGCCGGACGATAGTAGAGCTCACCATACAAGCAGTGAGAGTCAGCAGCGTAAGTCAGAAAACAGGAGCCGTCTTTGCTGGCACCCTTCGTCACGATGAAGTTGGTACAAGCCATGGTCGTGCCGAGCGTCAGCAGACCGATGAGCATGGTTAAGAGAAAAGATTTTTTCATAGACCTTGTATTTAATTAATGAACATTTTTTCAAAATCGGGTTGCAAATGTACAAATATTATTGTGTACATAACCGATGAAGAGATAAAAAATGTATCTTTGCGACCGATTTAATGGTGAAAGATTTCTTCGGAAATCTCGAGAGGGAAGCAGGTGTGAATCCTGCACAGTACCCGCTGCTGTAAGTTCAAACAACCCCGAAGAGCCAACATAAGTCACTGTCGTTTTCGATGGGAAGACTTCCGAGGGCGAACAAGTCAGAAAACCTGCCATCAGATCAAAAAACGTTGAAAGCTTCGGGAGATAGGCTTCTGCGAACAAGTGGATTTTTTCCATGATTGTTTTTAAGTTGTTGTCCCGGAGCCGTAAGCGACGGGCTTTTTTGTTTTACGACATATATCAACAATAATAACAACAAATAAATAATGCTTATGAAAAAACTTTTATTATTTGCCGCAATTCTTTGCACATTTATGAGCTTTGCTCAAGCTCAAGACGCCACTATCAACTCTAACCGAGTGAAATACTGGGTTGGTACAGGCAACAATGAGGCTATCATGATTATCAACTGGTGCGAACCCACCGAAACCGCTCTGGCTTGGGGTTTCAAATTCAGCGAAGATTCCATGCTGGTTTCCGACATGCTGGCCGCCATCTCTGCCGCGGATTCTCGCTTCAGCTTCAGCATTACCTCTTCGGGCTTTTTGACCGCTTTGGACTATACCGACGGAACCGAGACCTACCAGATTGCCGATGGTGATTATGTGATGTATAATGTAAACGGAGGTTTCGCAGATTATGCCAATTTACAATATTTTCATTCCGGCGATTATATCAAGCTCGGCGGACTGGATTGCGCTGATCTGGATGAAAACTGGGTGGCTACTTGGACCACATCTATCGAACCTGTTGAGATTCCTGGCGTTCCTGTAGCAGATGTCACCATCAGTGCTTCTGAAATCCAATACTGGGTTGGCACGGGTAGCAATGAGGTCCGTTTTATCGTGGATTGGAACAGTGCCTCCACCGCAACAGCATGGGGCTACCGTTTTGACGGTGAATCTGTGTTGGTTTCTACCATTTTGGACGACATCGCCACTGCCGATCCTCGCTTCAGCTATGAAGGCACCACAAGCTGGCTGAATGATTTGAAATATTTCAATGGCACGGATACACTTACGATTTCCCCGGATTATGTAACATACAACGTCAATGGCAGCTTTGCAGATGCCGCAGACGCACAGGTAGTTCATGCTGGCGACTATGTGAAATTCGGTGGCTACATGAGCGCCCAAAAGGGTGAAAGCAGATGGATTGAAGATCCCACTTGGGGCGACTATTGGGATTATGCATACGTTTGGACGAATCCTGTTGTCCCGGTTTCCAATCCTACTTCTGTAGCAAACTATGACAACCAGAAACTGAATGTTTACCCGAATCCTTGCACCGAAAGCATCCGCATCCAGACCAACACCAATGACGATGTGGTTCTGTACAACCTGCAAGGTGCTGTGGTCATGAGCACCGTGGCTACCGATGCAGTCACCACGATGAATGTGAATGAGTTGCCTTCCGGCATCTATTTCGTCAAGAGTGGCAACAAAACCGCCAAAATTGTGAAGAAATAACCCCCTATTTTTTACCACTCATTATTTGAAAACCCCGCCCTGGACTTCCGGAGCGGGGTTTGATTTTTTACCACATTTTCATAATTTAGTTTTTTATCAATTTAACGCTTTTGATTTGTTTTGACTTATTATAAAAGTGAATAACATAAAGACCTTGGGGAAGTGTGGAAACATCTATTTGTGCCAATTCGCCACCCAATATCGTTTCTCCTTTCAAAAAATGTCCTATGCTATCAAAAATCTTAATGCAAATTTTTTCATTGGCATTTTTTTCTGATATAAATACATTTAGCACATCTGTAACAGGATTAGGGTATATCATAGCGGACTCTTTTTCATCTTCCCTCAACCCTACTCCACATTCCTCGTATTGCGCATTCATCCACACTAGGACATCTTCTTGAAAAAAACATGTCAGATCACATTTTTGTTGAGATTCTTCTTCCAATAACTGAAATCGTGTGGGGAACAAGAAACCGTGCACACTACCTATATCTTCTATCCAACACTCACGAATATTCCTGAAAACACCATCTGAAAGAGGTCTAAAAAAAATCGCTTTCTTTTCATCCCCACTGATTTGCAAAGTGATAACACTGTCAACAATAAGGTTCATTACATCTCCTGAATATTCATTCAACACAGTTATCCATGGCACTGTATCTCCGGGCTGCAACCCATAATCATAGAGAACTCTTGTGTTGTTCAATGTGTCTATAAAATAACATTTACCATCTTCTTTAAAGTAAGAGCCAACATATAATCCGTTCTCATAGATTTGACTAG
This sequence comes from Bacteroidales bacterium, assembly GCA_045132055.1. Lineage (GTDB taxonomy): Bacteria > Bacteroidota > Bacteroidia > Bacteroidales > WCHB1-69 > F23-D06. The sequence goes on along the minus strand of JBGURP010000043.1, from coordinate 935 downwards.
ACAATACCCCGTTTAACATCGTGTCTATTCCTGTATAAATCTCAGACTGGCTATAAACCCCATAATTACACATGGTGATATTCCATTGTCTCCTTGGGTAATAATCCCTGATCTCCTGCCCTATCGCTACCCTGCCGTATAGTAGTAGGGCAAGAAAGGCGGTGAGAAAAATTGCTTTTTTCATGACATTATTTTTTTATGTTTGTATATTTTTTTCTATCAAAATAATAGTGCTGCCAGAGTTATTTATTATGCTAATCACTTTACCGTGTTGCTTTAGCATAACAATGCTGCTACCTCCGGCAGCGAAGTAGAATAAACATCAATGGATTAGAAATTGAACTTTTCATTTCTTTTTAATCTAGGTGAAACAAAAAGAGCTAATTGTTATCATACGCCGGTTTGCCTGTGTAGAACAGCCCCGTGAAGGTGAACTGGAGTGTGGCGGTGTCGCGCTCCACCAACTGCGCGGGGATGTTGAGGTAGGCATTGTCCCCACCCTCGCCCGTGCTCAAAGAACGCGCCGGCATGTTGAAAAAGTCAAGGCTCGTCAACCCGAACGTGTCCGTGGTCGTGGCCGTGATAGCAGTGCCCACCTGCTGAAGGGTGACAGAGGCTGTAATATTACATTGGCTTCCGTCACCTTGGCAATCCACATGTACCAACTGACCTGCTTCAAATACACATCCAGGACACTTGGACCCGTCGTGACCAACCTCACTGACCATGTAGAACACTGATCCTGTTTTGGTTTCTGGATTCAGGGATATCAACCTGTTTTTCTCGTTCGGGGTCGTTTCATCCGGCCTTTGGCATCCCAACACAAGCAAAGGCAATGACAGCACTATACAGATGGCGTGCTTCACCATAATCATTCTTGTTCTTTTCATATTGTTGTGTTTTTGTTACAAAGATACTGTCCTAATACTGAAAAA
>JBGURP010000042.1:0-34884 GCA_045132055.1 Bacteroidales bacterium | reverse complement strand
TTTTTCAGTATTAGGACAGTATCTTTGTAACAAAAACACAACAATATGAAAAGAACAAGAATGATTATGGTGAAGCACGCCATCTGTTTAGTGCTGTCGTTGCCTTGACTTTTTCAACATGCCGGCGCGATCTTTGAGCACGGGCGAGGGTGGGGACAACGCCTATCTCAACATCCCCGCGCAGTTGGTTGAGCGCGACACCGCCACACTCCAGTTCACCTTCACGGGGCTGTTCTACACCGGCAAACCGGCGTATGATAACAATTAGTTATAGGTTCAAGAGGTATAAAGTGGTAAAAGGGGTTCAAGGGGGACAGTGATCAGTGAACAGGTGACAGTCTTCAGTCTCAAATCTTTTACTACCTTTGCCTCGAATAAAAAATAATTCTCAATTCTGAATTTTCAATTTTCAATTAAAACATATCGCACTATGAAAAAAAATTTTTTATCCACAGTAATCCTCGCTCTGCTGCTGATGTGTGGCGGGGTGGTGAGGGGGCAGTTTTCACCCGTGTATGTTGACGGCTTTTCACCAGTCAGTATCTCATGCCCGTCACAGGACATTTTCTACTCATGCGGTATGGGCGATAAGGTGTACAAGTCAACAGACGGTGGCCAGAGCTGGTATTGTGTTGGTCTGGGCGCCCCGGACTCCAACCGGTACAGTCTTGTTCTGACCCGTTTTTATGATGAAAATGAGGGTTTTGTGGTGTCTGGGAACCGATTCCCCGAGGTCTTGAACCAGCCCGAAGACCTGATGACGGCCTTGTTCAAGACTACAGATGGCGGTAACACATGGATTCTGGTAGATAGCCTGCATGATTTCCTTGACATACAATGGCTTAATCTGGACACCTTGATGGCACGGACGGCAGGTGGTAGTTTGTTGAGAAGCTTGGACGGAGGTGAAACATGGAGTTATCTTCCGAAGCCAGCCCCGTCCATGACTGTGTGGGATTTCAGTATAGTCGAAGGCAGGATATATGCGATATATGCGACCTCGTCAAACATGAATATATATTATTCGGACGACTCGGCGGAAACCTGGATTTTGGCGAGCACCTTCCCGATCTATCACGAAACGCCATATGAGAAAGGTGAGAAACAAACATCATTCTACGGGATTGGACCGGAACGGTGTCTGTCCATGGACAACAAGCTTGCGGGTCGTGTCATAGGTCGCAGGATGTACAGCACAACAGACGGTTTTGCCACGGTGGATACCACGGCGCTTCCTTGGCTGGAGCCATGGGCTATTGAAAGCAGCTGCTTATGGTCATTGTCGTATGACCGTATGCGCGTGTCCTTTTTGCCCGGAGGCATAGGTTGTGCCGTGGCCAGCGGGAATGACATGAATGATTTAATGTGTACATACAACTGCATATTGCTGACACGGGATTTCGGGCAGCATTGGAGCCGTTTAGATGAGCATTTTTTGCGGAGTTGCATCACGGACGTGCAATCTGTAGGCGACTCGACATTCTGGATGGTGAATAATAACAATAATAATTATAATAATTCCCATTTTCTCCATGCCGATGGCGGCTTCCCGACCAGTGTCAAAACACCTGTTGTGTCATACGGAATAACATTGTACCCTAACCCCACGGACAACGTTTTGCACGTGTCGGTGACGGACGGCGAAATCGCGCGGATTGAAATGTTCGATGCGTTCGGGCGGAACGTGGTGGTACGGGCGAATAATCATTCGCCCCAACAAACCACGGTCAACACCTCCGGCATCCCCTCGGGCGTGTACGTTTTGCGCGTCACATTGCGCGACGGGGCCGTGCGGACCGAGAAGTTAGTGAAACGATGAACGTTTAGATATTAGCGATTAAAGATTATTGCTCATATTTTATATCTTTGCCCCAACGAAAATATTAACCAATAAAATACACACATTATGAAACGATCATTATTCACCACGGCACTCCTCGCCCTGCTGCTGTTGTGCAGTGGGGTGGCGAGGGGGCAAAATGATTCCCTTCCGGATATCCAGATAGGAAGTATAGCCATTTCAGAATCCAATGACAGTATTGTTGGAGATGGCATTTCCGGACATGTCTCATATAATGCGGAAACAAAGACATTGATATTGGATAATGCTTCTATCACAGAAAGGGTATCCTTATGGTGGAGACACATCAGAATCCAATTGAAGGGGGAAAACACAATCCAGAGTTTGTTTATCGCCCCGGACTCCTGCACTGTAGTCGGTCCCGGGATACTCAATATAGGGGCTACCACAGTATCCATCGCGGTGGATGCAGGCCGTACTGCATATCTGGGCCTCAAGCAGCAGGCTGTATTAAACATCACGGCTTCCGAAGTGGGAATATCCTGCATGTATGATTATATTGGAGATATTAACCCGATTTATCCTGTGTTTGAGATAGACAACAGCGCATTGAGTATTTCAGCGCCCACATGCTATTATTTGATACCTTGGTGGAGATTGGTATCCTGTCATCTTGCTGTCCCTTCCGATGTGAATTATGATTCGGAAACGCATATGTTCACACAAGATGGGGAAATCTTATTTTCAATACATGATTATATGGAAATTCGTCCGGGGACGGTGGGTGTTCATGAATGTCCCGAATCGGCTATGGAATTATATCCCAACCCCACGGACAACGTTTTGCACGTGTCGGTGACGGACGGTGAAATCGCCCGCGTGGAAATGTTCGATGCGTTCGGGCGTATCACCATGGTGGGGACGCTTGCGTCTCCACCATCTCCAACATATACGGTGGATCTATCCTCTTTGCCCTCGGGCGTGTACGTTTTACGCATCACGTTGCGAGACGGCGGGGTACGGACCATGAAGGTGGTGAAGAAGTAAACGGTGGAGATTCCGCCGCTCTGCGGCGGAATGGTGGTGTGGTTATAAATGTAGAGACGCACGGTCGTGCGTCTCTTTTTGGTGCATGGGGTGCAATAGGTGAATGGGGGTAGAATACAAATATTTTACCTATCTTTGCAACCCCAATTGTTGCAAAAAATAATTTATTAAAAATCAATATTTTACCAATATGAAACAGCTTATTGAATGTGTTCCCAATTTCAGTGAGGGAAGAAATCCCGAAATCATCAATCAAGTGGCTGACGTGATCCGTCAGGCCGAAGGTGTGACCCTGTTGGATGTGGATCCCGGTGCGACAACCAACCGCACGGTGGTGACCTTCGTCGGCACCCCCGACGCCGTGGTGGATGCCGCCTTTGCCCTCATCGCCAAATGCCAGGAACTCATCGATATGCGCTTCCATCATGGCGACCATCCGCGCTTCGGCGCCACCGACGTGTGCCCCTTCGTGCCCGTCGCCAACATTACCATGGAAGAAACGGCTGAATACGCACGCAAACTGGCCAAGAAGGTGGGCGAAGAGCTGAACATCCCTGTGTTCTGCTACGAGAACGCCGCCTTCGAAGAAAAACGCCGCAACCTCGCCAACTGCCGCCAAGGTGAATACGAGGCCCTGAAAGAGCGTATCACCACCAAGGAGTGGAAGCCCGACTTCGGCCCCAACAAATTCACTGACAGCGTGGCCAAGAGCGGTGCCACCGCCATCGGCGCCCGCGACTTCCTCATCGCCGTCAACTACAACCTGAACACCACCTCCACGCGCCGCGCCAACGCCATCGCGTTCGACGTGCGCGAAAAGGGCCGCCCGAAACGTGAGGGGAACCCCATCACGGGCAAGAAGGTGCTCGACAAGAATGGCAATCCCGTCATGATCCCCGGCACGCTCAAGGGCACCAAAGCCATCGGCTGGTATATCGCAGAATATGGCATTGCGCAGGTTTCCATGAACATCACCAATACCAATCTCACGCCGCTGCATGTGGCATTCGATGAGGTGTGCGACAAGGCCGCCAAGCGCGGCGTGCGTGTGACGGGCACCGAAATCGTGGGCCTCGTACCGAAGAAAACCCTCATTGACGCCGGCAACCATTATCTCGCCAAACAACACCGCTCCCTCGGTATCGACGAGCGCGAGAAAATCAAAATCGCCATCAAGTCCATGGGCTTGGACGACCTCAAACCCTTCAATCCCGATGAAAAGGTGATTGAATATCTGCTTGAGAAAGAGGATACCACACCGAAGTTGGTGGATATGACCTGCACGGGCTTTGCCAACGAGACGGCCTCCGAAAGTCCGGCTCCTGGCGGCGGCTCCATCTCTGCATACATGGGCTCGCTGGGCGCGGCGCTCGGTACCATGGTGGCCAACCTCTCTTCCCACAAACCGGGTTGGGATGCCAAATGGGAATACTACTCCAAGTGGGCCGAGAAAGGCCAGGCGCTGAAAGATACACTGCTCGCCCTCGTGGACGAAGATACCAACGCTTTCAATGTGATTATGAATGCTTTCGGTATGCCGAAGGGCACGCCCGAAGAGAAGGAAGCACGTTCACAGGCCATCCAAGATGCCACCAAGTATGCCACCGAGGTGCCTATGCGCACCATCGAGAACTCCTTCAAGGTGTTCGAGATCTGCGAGGCAATGATCAAGAAGGGCAACCCTGCCAGCGTCTCAGATGCCGGTGTGGGCGTACTCTGTGCCCGCGCTGCCGTCCGCGGAGCCTACCTCAACGTCAAAATCAACGCCTCCTCATTGAAAGACAAAGCTTGGGCCGAGATGATGATTGCCAAGGCACACGACTATGTGGTGAAAGCAGACCGCATTGAACGGAGATTGATGAGATTGACGGAGAAGGTGATAGGGTAAGGATAGGCGTGCCGGAGGCACGATATTTTAGTAACCCCGCATAAGCTTCACGAAGTGAAGCGCAGTGTGGGGTGGATGTGTGCACACGAAAACCGGCGTGTCGGAGACACGCTACTATCATCACGTAGTAGCGTGCATTCTGCACGCCACCTTCATGCCGCGTCCGCCACCCCACACGAAACGAAGTGCCGTGTGGGGTTATTGAAGTTTCGTGCTTTCAGCACGGCGTTGCAGGTGTAACAAAACCCAAACAAAAACCCTGTCTTAAAAATTTGTATCTTTGCCATCTGAAAAACCGTCATCGTAATATCATCAAGATGAAAATATTAGTGGTCCTTTCCCGCATTCCCTTCCCTTTGGAGAAGGGCGACAAGTTGAGAGCCTACTACCAGATCAAGGAGTTGTCGAAACAACACGACATTTATTTGGTGGCCCTCTACAACCGTACCGTGCCGGCGGAGGCGATGCGCGAACTGACCCCATTTTGCCGCGAGGTTCACTTCCTGAAACAGAATCCGGTGCGCAGTGTGGCTAATATGGCGGGCGCATTGCTGAAGGGACTGCCCGTGCAGTGCGGTTACTTTTACAGTCACCACAACCATAAGCAGATTGACAAAATAATTCAGCGCGTGCATCCCGACCATATCTATTGCCAATTGTTCCGCATGGCGGAGTATGTAAAGGATTATTCTATACCAAAAACGCTTGATTATCAGGATGTTTTCTCCAAAGGCATGGCCCGCCGCGCAGAGAATGCAAAAGGTCCCGTCAAGTGGTTCTTCAACATGGAGCACCGCCGTGTGGCGCGCTATGAGGCGGCGATTTTTGACAATTTTGACCACAAGACTATCATCACGGCAGTGGATCGCGACCTCATTCCGCACCTGCGTCGCGAGGAGATTGCCGTGGTTCCCAACGGCGTGGAGTTCGACAAGTTCTCTTACCATGATGAAGAGAAGGAGTACGACCTGATTTTTTCGGGCAACATGGGATACGCACCCAATGTAGATGCTGCCGAGTACCTCGTGCGCGAGATTCTGCCCCCGTTGCTGGTGAAGTTCCCGCGCTTGCGTCTGGTCCTTTGCGGAGCCACGCCCGCGCCGCGTGTGCAGGCCCTCCGGAGCGAGCATGTGGTGGTTACCGGCTGGGTGGACTCCATGGCCGAATGGTACGCCAAATCCAAGATTTTCATCGCGCCTATGCGCATGGGCACGGGCTTGCAAAACAAGCTGCTGGAAGCCATGTCCATGTCGCTGCCTTGCATCACCTCGCCCCTGGCCGCCAGACCATTGGTGGAGGCCGAGCAACATGATGCGGTCGTCTCATGCACCACCACGCAGGATTATGTGCAGGCCGTGAGCCGCTTGCTCACCGACGAACAAGATTACCGTACATTGTCGGCCAGCGGCTACAACTACGTGCACCAGTTTTACGACTGGGAGAACGCGGTCCGCATTTTGGACAATCTCATGCAATCGTAATAGAAAATTTGCTTTTTTTGAAAAAAGAAGGGTGGCGCATTCATCCTTTTTTGAGTATATTTGCAGCCGTATTTCTATTCTAAATATCCGCTGCCATGTACATGAACGAATCTCTCTTTAACGATTTTCTCAATAGCCGGGAGATTCTGTGGACGGGTATCAACTTTTCCAAGGCAAAATTTACCAGAAGTGCTTTCAATTTCACGCAGGAAATCATGCAACACTATTTCCATGATTGGAATATGTTGATTCTGAACGACCAGAAGAAATACGACATCCGTATGAGTTTCCGCAAGCCTATCATGCAGTACGATTTGTCCGCTGTCACGAGGGCCAACAAGAATGTGCGGGTGAACAGTGTGCTGACGGAGCGCATCAATTTGAAGGACACGCTGACGGAGGAGGACATTTGCGCGTTTGTTCCGCAGTTTACCTTCGCTGCCAAACAGCCTTTCGCTCTGACCTTCATCGTCGAGTCGTTTGATGCCGTGGCCAAGGTGGCGGCGGTGTGGGTGGTAATCTACAAGACGGATAGCGGAGAGACGGTGCTCTGCGAGCAGTTTCTCAAAGTGCCCAGCGGCATCGGGACGCGTAACTATTGGGCCAGGATTTTTTACAATATTCTATACGATATCAAGACTTTTGCTTTTTTGCGATGGGAAAACATGGTTCAAAATGTCGCAGAAGCGAAGGATGATTCGGATAATTAACAAAATATTCAAAGTTTATGGGAGCATTCAAAGCATACGATTTCAGAGGTGTGTTCGGTCGTGATTTCGATTTGGACACCGTTTACAAATTCGGTTTCTTCTTGCCTTCATTATTGGAGACGGACAAGGTGCTGGTGGGACGCGATATGCGTGTTTCTACCCCGCAGATGTTCGAAGCTCTGTCGCGCGGCATTACCGACGCGGGTGCGGATGTGTATGACATGGGGCTGACCACCACGCCGATGGTCTATTATTTCACGGCACAACATCATTTCGGCGCCTCCGTGATGATCACCGCCTCGCACAATCCGAAAGAGCACAACGGGCTGAAAGTTTCCAGAGCCAATGCGCTGCCCGTGGGCTATGACACCGGTCTGGGTGAGATTGAGCGCCGCGTGAAAGAGGAACCCGTAGTGCCGGTTGCTAACAAAGGCAAAATTGTACCCTACGATGTGAAAGCCGAATATCTTCAATTCCAATCGCGCTATCATCACGACCTTTCCAATCTGAAGATGGTGATGGACTGCAGCAACGGTATGGCTTCCATCCTCGTGAAGGAAATCTTTGGCGATTCTCCCGTATATCTCTTTGACACTCTGGACGGCACTTTTCCCAACCACGAGGCCAACCCGCTGGAACTGGAAAATGTGGTAGCCTTGCAGGAGAAAGTGCGCGCCGAAAAGGCTGACATCGGTGTGATTTTCGACGGCGACGCCGACCGTGTGATGTTCGTGGACGAGCATGGCGACTTTATCGCTCCAGACTTGATGATTGCCGTATTAGGACACTATTTCATCGAGGAGAAAGGCTATCAAGGCAAGGTGATTCAGGATATTCGCACTTCCAAGTCGGTGGCGGAATACATTCAGAAGATGGGGCGTGAGATGGAGATCTGGCGCGTGGGTCGGGCCTACGCTGCGCTCAAGCTGCGCGAGATTGACGGTGCCTTCGGAGGTGAGTTCGCCGGCCACTACTATTTCCGCGACTTCTTCTACTCCGACTCCGCCATGATTGCCGCACAGGTGCTGCTGCATGTCTTTTCCGAAATGAAGAAAAAAGGCATCTCTGTGTCGCAACTCATCAGCCAAATCAAACAATACGCCAACTCCGGCGAGATTAACTTCACTATACAGGAGAAAAAAGAGGCAATGGAAGCGGTGAAGGCGCATTTCTGTGCCCTAGAAACTCCTGTCAAAATGCTGGATTTTGACGGCTACCGCATTGAATTCAATGACTGGTGGTTCAACATCCGTCCTTCAAACACAGAACCATACTTGCGCTTGCTGATGGAAGCCCGCACCGAAGCCATGCTTCAAGAGAAACTGGCGGAAATGAAAAAAGTGCTGGCCTCGTTTATCCTTTCCTAAGCTGGATGCGCATTACCGTACCTTGATCGATCACCGAGGATTTGACGAACAGTTTGCCCCGGTGGTATTCGTTGATGATGCGCTTGGCTAAAGTGAGGCCCAAACCCCAGCCACGGTTTTTGGAAGTGTAGCCGGGTGAGAATATTTTCTTGTGCATTTTCGCAGGGATGCCCTTGCCGGTGTCCTCGATATCCACAAACACAGATTTCTTGTCTTCCGTGATGGATATGTGGATGGAACCTTTGCCGTCCATGGCATCTACGGCATTCTTGCACAGATTTTCAATCACCCATTCGAACAGATAACGGTTCAAAGGAAGTATGATGCTTTCCTGTTCCGGCTTGTCGAACGTGATTTTCACCATGGAGGAGATGCGCGATTGCAGATATGGAACGAATTCATCCACCACCATGATGAGGTCGGTGTCATCCAATACTGGCGCAGAACCGATTTTGGAGAAACGCTGCGCGATAGTTTCCAACCGCTTCACGTCCTTGCCGATTTCCGTGGGGATGGACTGATCTATGTCCATGTCCTTGAGCAGTTCATTCCAGGCCATGAGGGAGGAAATGGGCGTGCCTAATTGGTGCGCCGTCTCCTTGGACATGCCCACCCAGATTCGGTTTTGCTCCGAGCGGCGCTGCGTGCTGAACAGCAGGTATGCGATGATGATGAAGACGAGGATGAACCCCATCTCGATGAACGGGAATACGCGCAGCTGTTTCAGCACTGCCGATTCTTCGTAGAAGACGTAGCACGTGCCGTGGTCCAGCAGGTTGATTTCTATTGGGGCGTTGGCATCCTTCATCTTGCTCAGCGTGGAAGCCAGTAGGGTAGGGTTGGACAGCTTGGCCGAGTCGATGTTGCCCGTGTTGATGATGTGGGTTTTGGTACTGTCCGTGATGATGACCGGCACGGAAGCCGAGTTGATGACCGTCTCCTGGAAAAACGACTGCACCAGGTTGTCAATTACCACGTGCAGGTCGCTGTATGCGGGAGATTCCTGGTAATAGATGGTGAGGTAGCGGTTTCGAAGGTACGGGATGGTCAGACTGTTGTATTTCTCCAGCTCGTCGCCCATCTCTTTGATGTTGCGCATCCGGGCCACGCTGTCGGGCACGTTGACGGAAGCGTCGATGTTGCCATTGCGGCTCGTGACCAGTAAAGGTACCGTTTTGTTAGCGGAAATGATGCTTTGGTAAAAGGTGATATCGGCATCCAGCGGCGCTTCAATGATTTTCTGGATAGCCGTAGCCAGGATTTTGGCATGGTTGTCCTCCTCCAGCTTGATAGAGTTGAAGAAATTCTCGGTCTCATTCACAATTTGCGCCTTGTAGGAGATGGCGCCGGCCCAGATTTCAATACGTTTCCGTTCCTCTTGGGCAATGTTGTTGATGAGCTTGTTGGAATACACGATAATCACCACGAAGACAATGACCGCTGAAACGAAGAGCAGCCATTTCCAACGGGCGCTATGTTGGTCGTTGCGTGCCATGGTGATGGGTTACTCGGCGGCTACCAGCAGCTTGTCGATAATCTGTTCGACTGTGATGCCTTCGGCCTCTGCCTTGTAGTTCTTGATGATACGGTGACGCAGGATGTTGTGGGCCACAGCCTTCACGTCCTCAATGTCAGGGGAGTACTTGCCTCCGAGCACGGCGTGTGTTCTGGCGCCGATGATGAGGAACTGCGAAGCACGAGGGCCTGCGCCCCAGGAGAGGTAATCGTTGGCCCATTGATGTGCCTGAGCGGTGCCCGGGCGGGTCAAAGTGGCCAGGTTGACGGCATAGCGATAGACGTTTTCAGGGATAGGAATCTTCTGCAACAGCTTCTGATAGAAGATGATGTCTTCCACCGTGAGCACGCGCTTGGGTTCCTGCATGGCGCCGTGGATGGTGCTCTTCACAATCTGCACCTCCTCATCCTGTGTGGGGTAATCCAGCATGATGTTGAACATGAAACGGTCTTGCTGGGCCTCGGGCAGCGGGTAGGTGCCCTCCTGCTCGATGGGGTTCTGGGTAGCCAAAACGAAGAACGGATCGGGCAGTGCGTAGGTGGTACCGTTCATACTGACGGAGCGCTCCTGCATGGCTTCAAGCAAAGCGGATTGCGTTTTGGGCGGCGTACGGTTGATCTCATCCGCCAAGACGATGTTGGCAAAGATGGGGCCCTTGACAAACTTGAAATTACGACTGTCGTCCAGAATCTCTGCACCCATGATGTCGGAAGGCATCAAGTCGGGTGTGAACTGGATACGGTTGTAGCTCATATCTACTGCCTTGGCGATGGTGGTGATCATCAAAGTCTTAGCCAACCCCGGCACACCGATGAGCAAAGCGTGGCTGCGGCTGAACATGGCCATCAAAATGTTCTTGACCACCTCGTCTTGCCCCACAATCACTTTTGCAATCTCCTGTTTTAACTCTGCGTATTTTTCAACAAAAGCCTCAATGGCTTCCACATCAGTTTTCGTATTTAAGTCCATATTTTAGTTATTATCTTCAAAAACAATCTGTCCCCTGTCCCCTGTTTACTGTTCCCTATTCAGGAATCTGCCATTTGCTAACGAACGGGCACTCTTTATATTGTGCATTCAGTTTGATGCTGGTCACTTTGACTTTCTCCAGCACCCATTTCTGCAAGGCATTGTATTTCTTCTCCTCCAGCGCGGCGTTCTTGATCATGTCGTAGTCTTCCACGATGTTGGCTTTGTGCTCGGCGACTTTCTCCTTGAGGTAGATGAGTCTATAGCCCATGATGCCGTCCTCGTTGACGAAGGGCACGCATTCGGAGTATTCGCCAGGAATGAGCTTGTTGAGCGTGGCAAAGGTAGCCTCGTCCAGCGACTGTTTGTCGAAGCTGTAGGAGTTGGTATAAGGGTTGACCACCATGCCGCCGTTGGATTTGGTGGGTCCTTCGGAGTATTTCTTGGCCGCTTCGCTGAGGCCGAGTTTCTCGTTGATGATGATGCCGCGGACGCTGTCGAGGTAGGAGATGGCGTTCACCTGCTCGTCGGTGGAGGGCTTGGGTTGGATGAGGATGTGGGCCACGTGGATAGATTCTCCCTTGCGTTCGATGAGTTGGATGATATGGTAGCCAGCACGGGTTTTGAGCACTTGGGAAATCTCGCCGGACTTGAGGTTAAAAGCCACAGCTTCAAATTCGGGGTAAAGGGTGCCACGTTCCACGAAGCCGAGGTCGCCGCCCTTGGAGGCACTGCCCGGGTCGTCGGAGTAGAGGCGTGCGAGCATGGAAAATTTCTCGCCCCGGAGCACGCGCTCGCGGTATTCGTTCAGTCGTGTTTTCACCGCCTCGATTTCCTCTTCGCTCACTGGCGGAATCTTTACAATCTCACCGAACTGGTAGCTGGTGGGCACGACGGGCAGACTGTCGGCGCTCAGATTCTTGGCAAATTGCTTCACTTCTGACGGGGTGACGGTGATGTTGCCCGTAATCTTGGCCTGCACCTGCTCGATGAGCGCCTGGTCGTACATCATCTCCTTCAGATCCTTCTTGATGTCGGCCATCGACTTGTGGAAATACTCTTCAATGTACTTGGTATTGCCGCCCACTTGCTGTAGGAAATAGGAAAGTCGCGCGTTGACGCGGTAGTCGATTTCCTCGTCCGTCACCTCGATGCTGTCCAAGTCGGCCTGGTTCACCATCAGCTTGTTGTACATCAGGGTTTCCAGAATGTAGCAGCGCGTCTCTTCCGGATCTTCTACCGTGTTGAACTGGGAGGTGTAGTCGAGATAGTGCTTCTCAAGGTCTGACTGCATGATGATCTCTTTGCCCACGACCGCCACGATGCCGTCAACGGGTACACCTTTGTTTTGCCCGAAAAGGGCAAAAATGCAACAAACCAGCAGACTACTTAAAAATAATTTTTTCATCATCATGTTCAGCTGAAATAATAAAACGCGTCAGCGAAACGCGGGGCGAAAATACAAAAAAAAGAAGACAACCGCCTTCTTTTCCTTGATAAAAACGCAATAATGTGGACAGGATTATTTTCTGCCAAGACTTTCGTCAGAAACGGTCAGTTTCTTTCTGCCTTTCGCTCTGCGGGCTGCCAAAACGCGACGGCCGTTAGCGGTGGACATTCTCTCTCTGAAACCGTGTTTGTTTCTGCGTCTTTCATTCGAAGGTTGATATGTTCTTTTCATCTCTCTAAATGTTTATTTTTTTCTCTTATTTTTTGGGGGTGCAAAAATACACTTTTTTTTGAATAATCCAGCTTTTGAAAAAAATAACCTTAAAAATGTGTCCGCTTGGATTTTTTTGTTATTATTGCTTTTCTAATTACAGAATCTAAAAATTTATACCTATGATAAAGAATATCACCTCAGTATTTGCGGTTATTGTGCTGTTTTTGAGCAATATAGCTTTTGCGCAAACCGAGACTCCCTATATGAACTTCAATCCGGAGAAGCTCAAGGAAAATGCGAAATACGCCAAAAATTTCGCCCCGAACAATTTTGACGAAAAGGTGTTGTACAACTGTATGTGTGCAGTGGTGGACGCCGCCCGCGCGGAATACCGCTTCCTGCCTGCCCTGAAACACGACCTCAAAATTGACTCCACCGCCCAGTTCCAGGCAGATTTCATGGCTTCCAAGGATGAGAAGACGGAAGACAACTACGCACCTTACAAGACCCTGTACTATCGTATGCATAAATACGGGCTTTCCGGCAACGGCGTGGAATTGGTCGCCAAGACCAAAGCCTATCTCGGCGAACAGGAATACTCCTACTATGACCTTTGCCTCTCTGCAGTGCAGACCCTCCTAAAAAATGTCAAGGTGGCTGATATTCTGCTGGACAAGCAATACAGCTACATCGGCGTGGGCTTGAACACCGATGCGCAGATGAAGAACATGTATTTCTCTATCATCTTGGGTAATGACAGAACATTCAATCCTTACAAGCCGGCCTTCGGCGCCAAAGATCTGCCATATTCCAAAGGTATGTCAGGACTCAAAGCCTACGATGATAAAGTTTGTAAGAAATGTGCCTCAGAACCCGCTTTGGAAGTGCTTTCCGAATATGTCAGCCTCAACAAAAAAGGCGAAGTGTATATCAATTGCGACGATTACAAACAACTGAAACGACTGATTGGCAAGGAAGGCGATGCCATTGCCATCGATTTTGTGCAACAGAGCCAATACGATTGCAAAAAATTCAATATTGACTACGACCATGCCAACCGCGGATTCGTCACTAAACCCATCACATTTGAGTATATGATGGAAAAAAATGAAAACGCCAATCTCAAAAACGGCAAGCTGATTGCAAAAATCGCGGATATGCCCGAGCAGATTGACCTTAACAGCGCGGTGGATCTCCATGTGCTGGTGCTGAAAGAGGGTAACCGCGTCTGCCGCACGGTCATTCCCAAGAATGTGGAGACGAAAAATGCCGCATACGATGAGAAAATCAACTATCTGAAAGATGAAAAAGGAATCAAAAGTACCGGTGAGTGGGTGATCACCCCGGAAGAGAGCACGTTCAGCGTGTCATTTCCATACGATCTGAAGAAAACGGACTATACCACCGCTGCTTTCGATTCTGCTTTGAACAATATGGATGTTCCGGAGTACACGGTCAACAAAATCGAGATCATTGCCCACAACTCCCCGAACTATTACAAGGATGCCAATTACCAGAAAATCCAGACCAAACGTGCCGAATTCCTCAAAAAGGACATGCTGACCAAGGCCCCTAGCGCTGATATTACCATCAGCTACGACTACTGCTGGGATGATTTCAAGAAGAACATCGTCAACAATGGCGAGTATTATGATTTGAGCTTCCTCACGTTGGATGAGGCCAGTCGTCAGCTCCGGAGCGACAGCTGGGCCCTCAAGTCCTTGGACAGCGGTTGGCTCGCCCCGTGCCGTTACTACGAAATCAAATACTACGTAACGTACAACGCCACCACCAAAGAGCAGGAGCAATCCTTTGCCACTTGGAAATTCAATCAGGCTATCAAAAACAAGAACAAAGGTCTGGCTATGTCGATAGAGAATTTCATTCTGGACAAGATTGAAAAAGGCGAATACAGCGCATCCGTGCTCAATGACCTGCGCATTCCCAAGACGAAGGATTATCAGACGCTGTTGAATAACAGATTATATATGCAGTATCATCTTACACCCAAGCTGACGGAAAAGATCGATGCTGAGATGAAGAGCATCTATAACTTGAACAACGCCAACCAGATGCTGTTGTTCAACACCACAGTAGGTGATGTGTTCTTGGGCAAGATCGGCTCTGCTGCCGATGTGGCCAAGACCCAAGCCGCCATCGATCGTCTCTATACTGTGCCTGGCGTGCCCAAAGACCGCGTGAATAGCCTCAACATGGAGTACCAGCTCAAGGTGGTGAACTATCTGGACACCGCCGCGTCCAATATGGAGAATGCCGCATTGCAAACAGCCACTTTTACCAAAATCAAGGAGATTCGCAATCCGAAACTCGACAGTTGGCAGAATGCCTACAAGCTCGCTTCCTATTTTGTGAAGAAATACGATTATGACTATGCCCTTTCGCTGATGGATCCTTTCTTGGATGATCCCACTATCTCCGAGGATTTCATCATGTCATACGTCTCCATTGCGGCCCATCGCGAGCAGACCTATCTGAGTTCCATGTTCACAAAGGCCGTGAAGATAGCATACGAGAAAAATCCGGGCCGTTTGTGCGTGATTTTTGACAAGATCCCGTACTGCGTGATGGAGAATGAAGAGGTGAAGGCCATTTTGTGCAAGAACTGCGACAGATAAGATGAGCGATTAGAGATTAGAGATGAGCGAAAAAAGCATCTCTAATCTCTAATCTTTAATCTCTAATCTATATGAATGAAGTAGAAGACATTTCCAGCAAGGATGCATTGTACGAGCATTTCCGTTTTGTGGTGGATCCTGGAACGGAGATTATCCGCATAGACAAATATTTGTTCAATCTCATTCGCAACACCTCGCGCAACAAGATTCAGCAGGCCGCGAAGGCCGGGTGCATCTTGGTGAACGACAAAGTGGAGCGGCAGAACTACAAGGTGAAGCCGAATGATGTCATTTCGGTGCTGATGCCCAACCCGCCGCGCGACACTGAGATTGTCCCCGAAGATATCCCGCTGAACATCGAATACGAAGATGACGATATCATGGTCATCAACAAAGAGGCCGGCATGGTGGTGCATCCTGCTTTTGGCAACTATACCGGCACGATGGTCAATGCGCTGTACTACTACCTCCGCGATGAGAAATTGCCGGATGGCTCGCCCATGAAGCCACTGTTGGTGCACCGTATTGACAAGAATACCTCTGGCTTGATTGTAGTGACCAAGAACGAGCTCGCGCAGATGCGTTTGGCCAAGGTTTTCTTCGACCATGACCTGGAGCGCAAGTACTGGGCGCTGGCGTGGGGGGACTTCGAGGAGGATGAAGGGACCATCGTGGGCAACGTAGGCCGAAATCCCAAAGACCGCATGGTGATGACCGTTTTCCCGGAAGGCAGCGAGCAGGGCAAGCACGCTGTTACCCACTGGAAGGTGATTGAACGATTCGGCTACGTTACGTTGGTGGAGTGTCAGCTGGAGACCGGTCGCACGCACCAGATCCGCGTGCACATGCAACACATCGGCCACCCGCTGTTCAATGATGAAGCCTACGGTGGCGACCGGATATTGAAGGGCACCACATTCTCCAAATACCAGCAGTTTATTCGCAATTGTTTTGCCCTGATGCCCCGCCAGGCCCTGCACGCCAAATCCATCGGTTTTGTGCACCCTACGACAGGCAAACCCGTGCTTTTTGAGTCGGAGCTTCCAGCTGATTTCCAGGCAGTTTTGGATAAATGGCGCGGCTATGTGAGCAACCGCCCCACCGAGGAGTTGTAGTCTTTTCCTACATTATATATTATAATCACATCTGATATTTTTCCAAAAATCCCCTTCTATTTTAGGTTTGACGAATGAGCGAGGGCAGAGGAAAAACTTTTTTTTGTTATGCCGAGCGAAGAGGAAAAGCAGGCTTGCCTGCAACGGGTAGCCGCAGGCTGGGGTAGTAATATAAAGAATAAATCCAGATTAACTACCCCGCCCTTCGGGCACCCCTTCTGGATTCAGAAGGGGAATTAGCTGTGTGACGTAATCATTATTAGTAAAGGAAAAAAAGTGTCATAGTTTCATAGGTCAACATCTATATCACTGTTTTTACTATCTTTGGCGGAAAACGATACCATGAAACTGTCGAATTATCCGCTGTTGAAAATCCTATTACCCTATCTTTTTGGCATAATTTTGGCATATTATGGCCAGTTTCCGTACAAAATGTGCCAGTTATGGTTCGCTTTGGCTTGCACTTTTTGGCTGATATGCGGTGTTTTATCGCTCATCAAGACCTATAAATGGCAGTGGGTGAAAACATTGATGCTCTTCATAATGTTCGTTTTTTGCGGCATGATGACGGTGAATTTCCGATTTTCCTCTCATCTTACCGAAAAAGAATCCCAAATAATGAGAGAAAACAGGAACTGGTTGGTCAGGGTGGAGGACTTTCCCGTGGCGCGGGCCAAGAGTGTGAAGATAAAGGCCAGGGTTTTGCGCACAGGCGAAGGACTGGCGCTGAAAGAGGATGTGATGCTTTACGTGCAGCAGGGCGCCGGAGCGGACACGATTGAGTATGGAGATGTGCTCTTGTTGAACACTCGTTTTTCTGAGATTGAACCGCCGAAGAACCCGGATGCTTTTGACAACCAGCTGTATATGAAACGGAAGGGCATTAACTACACGGGGTATGTACAGCAGGGTTTCTGGCTGCCGGCGGACCATGCGCCCGCCCATCCCTTGAAAGCCTTGGCGCACCGGATACAGCAGCGACTCGCCAATATGTTCGCACAGTCCGGCATGGCGGGCGACGAGCTGGAGATCGTGAAGGCTATTTTGCTCGGCGATGACGACACGATGGAACCGGAGCTCAAGGCTTCGTACGCTGCCGCCGGCGTGAGCCATATCCTCTGCGTGTCGGGCATGCACGTCGGCGTCATCTTCATGATACTGAACTTCCTGCTACGCCCCTTCGACCTGTTTAAAAGCACCCGTTACCTGAAAACACTGCTGATGTTGCTCGTTATCTGGCTGTATGCGCACATCACGGGCCTGTCGCCCTCGGTCACGCGCTCGGCCACCATGTTCACTTTTGTGACGATAGGACAGCTGATACAACGCAATACCAATGTGTTCCACAGTCTCCTCGCTTCCCTTTGGATTTTGCTGGTTGTCAACCCGTTGCTACTATTTGAGTTAGGATTTCAGCTTAGCTATCTGGCAGTGGGCGGTATTGTGCTATTGCAGCCGTTGTTGGCGGGCATCTACAATTGTAGGACGCGGATGGGAACCTATTTCTGGAGCCTTATAACGGTGTCCGTGGCAGCCCAGATCAGCACGTTTCCCATCTCCGCGCACTATTTTGGCCAGTTTCCCAACTATTTCTTGCTCTCCAACATGTCGGTCATCATGCTCTCCTTCGTGGTGATGATGACGGGTATTGTGCTGTTGTGTGTGTCTGCAGTGCCTTTTGCGGGCAGTATCATCACTTTTCTGCTGACCTGGGAGATACGGATTATGAACGGCATCGTGACCTTCGTGGAGCAGTTGCCGGGCGCGGTCACGCGGGGCATTGAGGTGACGCCGACCCAGATGCTGTTGTTGTATATGGTGATCATATTGGCCTATTGGGCAATACGTTATCGTAAGAAGAGGGTTGGCATGGCGGCGCTTACCTGTTTTGCGCTGTATGCGGGCACGCTTCTTTGGAGGAAGGTGGAGTTGTTGCGGCAGGAGGAGATGGTGGTCTATGCGGTGCCCAAAGCCAGTGCCCTATCTTTTTGCCATCAGCAGGAGTGCGTGGTTTTTTCCGACTCGATAGCAGATGTTGGCGACAAGAAATTCCATTATGCGGCGGGCAATCACGTGCGCCGGCAGCACGCCGCGTGCGTGTTCGTGCCCGTGGACACGATGGCCTACGACAATAGTTTTTTGTGCAAGCGCGGCTCGTGGATACGGTTCAATGGCAAGACCTATTATCTGATAAATCGAAAAGAGAAGGTCTATCCAATGTCCGAACCTGTTCCGGTTGATGTGCTGATTCTGCAGCATAATCCGGTCCAATTACCCGACGAAGTGGCCCAGGTTTTGTCCTTTCAGGAAGTGATAGCCGACGAAACCAACACGAAATTCTACATAGAGCGGTGGCGCGAATGGTGCACGGCACGAAATACCCCTTTCACCTCATTCACCCCGTGAACCCCATTTACCTCATTCACTCCATATATCCTTTTTACCTCATTTTTTTCGTATTTTTGCACCCGTAAAAACCGACCTATGATAAGCTACATTAAAGGAATATTAGTGGAGAAGAATCCTGCATGCGTAGTGGTGGAGACGGCTGGCGGCGTAGGGTTCAATATCAACATATCATTAGCCACTTTTTCCGCACTCAAGGATGTGGGCGAAGAAGTGAAACTACTCACCTACTACATCGTAAAGGAAGATGCACACGTTCTGTACGGATTCCTCGAAGAGGAAGAACGGGAGCTTTTCAAACTCTTGATTTCGGTGAACGGTATCGGCCCGAACACCGCCCGCCTGATCCTGTCGTCCATGAGCGTGGGCGAGGTGCTGAACGCCATCGCTACAGAGGATGTCAGAGCCATCCAGTCCATCAAGGGCATCGGAGCCAAGACCGCCCAGCGCGTCATCATTGAGCTGAAAGACAAGGCCAAGAAGACGGAATTGTCAAGCACAGCAAAAATTTCAGTCACGTACAATAATAATAAATATGAAGCGTTATCTGCCTTAATTGCCTTGGGTTTTGCGAAGGCCGGTGCGGAATCGGCATTGGACAAAATCATCAAGGCGGAAGGGATAAATTTAACAGTGGAGGAGCTCATCAAGAGAGCATTAAAACTACTATAGTACTGAAAGTCAATTGAAAGCGACGAAGATAAAACACTTTATATATATTCTTGTTATCGTGATGGCGTGGTGTGTCGCGGGCATGCAGACGCTGTCGGCAGCGGTGTATCATGCCATGCCTATGCCAGACTACAGCTGGCCCGATGCCAACCTGATGCCGCCCGACACCGACCCTCCCTTGGTACCACAGCCCGATAACAACCCTCTGAGTCAGCCGTTTACCAGCCCGTTCTCCCTGCATAACCCGCCCGGAGTGGGCACGGTTATTGAATATGATCCCAATACCAACACCTATAACTTCCAGTACATGACGGGTAACACACCATATGGACCGGGAGCCTATATGGATGTCAACGAGTACATTGATTACGACCTGAGAAAGAGTATCAATGACTATTGGCACAAGCACAGCAGCAGCTATGCGGGCGGCAATCGAAAGGGTGGGGGACTCATCCCCGAATTGCATGTGGGTGGCGATATTTTCGAAAGCATCTTTGGTAGCAATACCATTGACATACGTCCTTCCGGTAATGTGGAGCTGAAATTCGGCTTCAAATACACCCAGATTGACAACCCTTCCCTCCCTGTAAAACAACGTCGTACCCCACAGTTCCTGTTTGATCAGGATATCCAGCTTAACCTCATTGCCAAAATCGGTGACAAGATAGAGTTCAATCTCAACTATACCACCGACCAGCTGACCTTGGACAACAACATGGACAAGATCAAGCTGAAATACGCGGGCAAGGAGGATGATATTTTGCAACTTATTGAATTTGGTAATGTTACACTTCCGCTCAACAGCACGTTGATTACGGGTAGCCAAAGTCTCTTCGGTGTGAAAACTCAGTTGAAGTTCGGTAACTTGATGGTGACGGCGGTGGCTTCCCAGAAAAACAGTACCTCTGAAACCATCACCATTACAGGCGGCGCAGAGGAAAACGACTTTTACTTCAGAGCGGATGAATATGAGGAGAACAAGCACTTCTTCCTTGGGCAGTTCTTCCGCGACCATTACAACGAATACTTGAGTACCCTACCGTTGGTGGGGTCTCCTATTGTGATTACCAAGATTGAGGTGTGGCGCACCACAGTGGGCGCGGCTACGACCAATAACCGTAATATCGTGGCATTCACCGACTTGGGTGAAGCTAATCCGGAGTTTGGCGCCTTGTCGTACAATCCCATGTATAGCGGAGGTCAGTATCCCGATAATCAGATTAACAATTTGACCTCCTTTGTGGATACTTCCATGATTCGGAATATCTCCACGGTGAACAACAATATGCACTCGCTGGGATTGACAGCGGGTACCAACTATGAAAAAGTGGAGAGCGCCCGTTTGTTGGCTTCTTCTGAATACACCTTCAATTCCAAGCTGGGTTTCATATCCCTGAACTCTGCGCTTGGCTCCGACCAGGTGTTGGCTGTGGCATTTCAATATACCGTCATCGGCGACACGACCGTGTATCAGGTGGGTGAATTTTCCAATGAGGTTTCTGCCCCGAACTGCCTCCGGGTGAAATTGCTCAAGAGCACCAACCTGAACACCAAATCCCCGTTGTGGAAGTTGATGATGAAGAACGTGTATAACCTGTCTGCATACCAAATCTCTTCTGAGAAGTTCAGATTGAATATCCTTTATACCGGTGATGCGGACGGTATTGCCAACGGCTTCTTCACGAAGGGCAAGAATAAAGGTATCTCCTTGATCAAGTTGATGGGCTTGGACCGACTGAACCAGCAGCAAGATCCTCATCCGGATGGTATCTTCGACTTTTTGGACGGTGCACAAACCACGGGTGGTACCATCAATGCCTCCAATGGTAGGATTTTCTTCCCCACCATTGAGCCGTTCGGCAAGGATTTGCGGGCTATTTTTGATGAAGACGAGGCGGAATTGGCGGATATGTATGCTTTCGACTCGCTGTACACGCTGACCAAGACGCTGGCCCAGCAGATTACCAACAAGAACAAATATTACCTGGAAGGTAGCTATCGCTCCTCATATGGCTCCGAGTACCATTTCAACACCACCAATGTGGCGCAAGGTTCTGTGAAAGTCACGGCCGGCGGCATCCAGCTGACCGAAAATGTGGACTTCACCGTCAACTATGACATGGGTACCGTGACCATCATCAACCAGGGTATCCTCAATTCCGGCACCCCGATTTCCATCACGGTGGAGAATGACAACGATTTCGGTGCCACCGACCAGACCATGTTCGGCTTGAACTTGGATTACATGTTCTCCAAGGACTTCACGGTGGGGGCAACCCTCCTGAACTTGCGCGAGCGACCGGTTACCAACAAAGTGAACTACGGCGACGAGCCTATCAATAACTTGGTGTGGGGTATGAACTTCGCCTATAAGACGGAGACTCCTTTCATCACGAAGATGATTGACAAGATCACGTTCCACAGCACGACCACCCAGTCGTTCTTGAATTTGGAAGGTGAGTTTGCCCATTTTGTGCCGGGCCACTCCAAGGCAATTGGCAAAAAGGGAACAACGTATATCGATGATTTCGAGGCATCGAAATCCACCATTGACCTGACGACCATGTCCAGCTGGGTGTTGGCTTCCACCCCGCAAGGCCAGCCCGACCTTTTCCCGGAGGCGATGGCTACATCCATGGCGGACAATAGCCGTAGAAAACTTGCTTACGGTTACAACAGAGCTTTGATGTCATGGTACATCATTGATCCTGTTTTCTATAACCGCAACAATGCCACTCCGAAGAATTTGACTCCGGAGGACCTCTCCCAGCCATACGCGCGCGCCGTGTATGAGCCCGAGTTGTTCCCCTACAAACAGAATTCCGGTACCACGGCGCTCACCACGCTGATGACGGTCTTCAACATGGCTTATTATCCGACCGAAAGAGGACCCTACAACTACGATGTGGCAGGTACGGAAGGTTTTTCCAAAGGTTTGAATGAAGATGGTACCTTGCGCGATCCGAAATCCCGTTGGGGCGGTATCATGCGCAAGTTCGATAACACGGATTTTGAATCATCCAACTATGAATATATCGAGTTCTGGATGATGGATCCCTTCATTGACAATCCCAACCATACCGGTGGTAAGCTCTATTTCAACTTGGGTGACATCTCCGAAGATATTTTGCGCGACGGTGTGAAGTTCTTTGAGAACGGTCTGCCCGCCGATGGCTCCGATGAGAATGTCGAGTTCACGGCATGGGGCCGTGTGCCGACTACCCAGCTGATTGTCAATGCATTTGACCAGACTGAGAGTGCACGGCAGTATCAGGATGTCGGCTTCGACGGCTTGCAAGACTCCCGTGAGCGTGATTATTTTGACGAGAACTATCTGCACTTGCTCTCCAATCAATTCGGTACGGGTTCCCAAGCTTACCAGAAAGCCTATGAAGACCCGTCCGGAGATAACTATCACTACTTCAGAGGTACCGATTACGATAATGCGGACCTGAAAGTGGTGCAGCGTTACAAGTATTTCAACAATGCTGATGGTAACTCTCCCTCCGACTCCCAAAGTCCTGAATCCTATCCTACCAGCGCTACGCAGATTCCGAACTTGGAGGATATGAACAACGATAACACGCTGAGTGAGGATGAAAAGTACTACCAGTATGTGATTGACCTCTCTCCGCAGCACATGGTGGTGGGCGAGAATTACATCAACGATGTGTATGAGGCAGTGCCCGACATCTTGCCCGACGGCACAAGACCGACCACCCGCTGGTATCAGTTCCGTATCCCTATTCACAATCCTGACAAGGTGGTGAATGGAATGTCTGGTTACAACTCCATCCGCTTCATGCGTGTCTTCATGCGCGACTTTGAGGAACCGGTCATCTGCCGTTTCGCCACTTTTGAGTTGGTGCGTGGCGACTGGAGAACCTATAACCTCAGCTTGCAGGAGGAAGGTGATTACCTGCCTACGCAGGGTGATGGCGAGGGCTCGTTCTATGTGGGCACAGTGAGCTACGAAGAGAACGCCAACCGCACCCCGATTCCGTATGTGCTGCCTCCTGGCATCGAGCGTGAGCAGCTGAACGGGCTTACCCTCTATGAAATTAACGAGCAGGCTCTGTCCATGAAGGCAGTGGACTTGCCCGATGGCGACGCACGTGCCGTCTATAAGAGCACCAGCTACGACCTGCGCCAGTTCAACAACCTGCGCATGTTCATTCACGCTGAAGATGTGTACAGCTCCGGAGATCTGAAAAAAGGCGATGTGACCTGCTTCATCCGTTTGGGCTCCGACTACACCGAGAACTACTACGAGTATGAGATGCCTGTGGATATCACACCATGGTCGGTGGGCAAGGATACCAACGCCATCTGGCCCGAAGCCAACCGCATGTTCATCTATCTGGATTCCTTGGTGGCTTTGAAGCAGCGCCGTAATGTGGAAGTCCGTCATGGAACATGGGCGGGCAACCATGTACCATACGTCAAAGAACTGGAAAATGGCAACAGGATGACCGTGGTGGGCGTGCCAAACTTGGGAGACGTCACCACCATCATGATAGGTATTCGCAACCCCAAGAAAAAATCGCTGCATGACAATGATGACATGTTGCCAAAATCTGTGGAGATGTGGATCAACGAGTTGCGACTTTGCGGCTTTGATGATAAGCAGGGATTTGCAGCTACGATGCGCGCCCGTTTGAACCTCGCAGATGTCGGCGACCTGTCGGTGTCGGGTACATATTCCACACCAGGCTTCGGCAGTATCGAGCAGTCGGTGACCGAACGCTCCATGGAGACCAAGTACAATCTGGATATTGCCACTAACATCGATGGTGGTAAAATCCTGTTCCCCGAGAAATGGAACATCAAGATTCCGTTGCACTATGATTACTCCCTGGGTGTGAGTCAGCCTGAGTACAACCCGCTGAATCCTGATGTCAAGATGAAAGACGATCTGGCTACTTATGAGACAGCAGCCGAGCGCGACTCCATCCGCCGTCTCACCAACGTCTTCACCCAACGGCAGAATGTCAACTTGATGAACGTCCGCAAAGAGCGTAATCTGGAAGGTGGCAAGCTGAAGATGCGTCCATGGGATATCGAGAACCTCGACTTGTCGTACTCTTATTCTGAATTGGTGCAGCGCGACGAGGATCTTGAGTTGAATAATGAGTATATCCATAATGGAGAAATAGGATACACGTTCAGTACCAACCCGAAGAACTATCGTCCTTTCTCCAAGGTAAAATGGATGAAATCGAAATGGTTGCAGATTATCCGCGATTTCAACATCACCCCGATGCCGAAGAACGTGACCATCCGTACCAGCCTGCGCCGCGAGATGCAGGAGTTCAAATACCGTCCGAAGAGCAAGGGTAACATCATCGTGGACACCAGCTTTGTGAAGTCGTTCGACTGGTCGCGCAACTATACGCTGAATTGGGATATCTTCCAGAGCCTGAAACTTGAGTACAGGGCTATTGCTTCGGCGCGTATCGATGAGCCCGATGGACTGATTGACACCCGCACGGAGAAGGATTCCGTTTGGCATTGTCTGGGCCGTGGCGGCCGTATGACCGACTTCCGCCAGAACTTTGCCGGTACCTACCAGATCCCGATCAACAAGATTCCGTTGTTCAAATGGATCACGGCAAGCGTCCGCTATAACTCAAGTTTTACCTACACGGCTTCTGCACTGTCATTGTCATATCTGGGTAATACTATTCAAAATTCCAACAGCATCCAGGGCAATGCCTCTGTCAATTTCGTGACACTGTACAATACTATTCCCTATTTGAAGAAGGTGAATCAAGGTAATAATAGTCCGAAGAATATAAGAGGAGACAGAAATACCAATACTCGGGACAAGGGAAAAGGTGATGAAGAGGATGGCATTAACCCAAAGGATTCCTTGAAGGAGAAACCGAATTATGGCAAGATCATTCTGGACGGAACCTTGCGGTTTATGATGATGTTGCGTAATGTGTCTGTCAACTATTCGCAAGGTAGCGGAACGGTGTTGCCAGGCTACATGGGCACTCCGAATATGTTCGGTATCAACTTCGCTGACCGTTCTCCCGGATTCCTGTTTGTGTTCGGTGGTCAACCTGACGTTCAGGCGATGGGCGCCAGAGGTCATTGGCTTACTACAGACTCGCTCATGAACAGTGCTTATCAGAGGACTCATAATGAGGTACTCAACATCCGGGCTTCTGTGGAACCGTTCAAGAATTTCCGTATCGATGTGTCGGCAAACCGTAACTATACGCAGAATTTCTCCGAATATTTCCATGTGGATGAAGCTGGCAACATTTCGCACTACACGCCTATGCGCAATGGTTCTTTCAGCATGACTTATTGCGGATTGAAGACCTTCTTTGGTGATTATGACCAATTGTTTGAAACCTTCAAGGAGGCTCGATTGACGATGGCCAACCGATTGGCTGAAAAAGACAACCGTACCACGGGTGAGTTTGATCCGTCAACCGGATTTCCTGATGGCTATAGCCATGTTTCACAGGATGTGTTGATGTACGCCTTCTATGCCTCTTATATGGGCATGAATGCCGATAACATGAAACTCTCCGGCCCGTTCTTGAAGATTCCGCTTCCGAACTGGCGTATCAACTACAACGGATTCTCCAAGATCAAAGGTGTGGACAAAGTGTTCCAAAGCCTCTCCTTGACCCATAACTATACTTGTACCTACCAAGTGGGTAGTTATGCTACGAATGTTTCCTATAAGGAGGGCGGCGCCGCCCGAAACAACCTCGGAGATATGATGCCGCAATACGAACTCAATCAAATTGCTTTGTCCGAGCAGTTCGGCCCGCTGATTGGATTCGACATGACGCTCAAAAACAGCATGTTGCTGAAAGTGGAATACAAGCAATCCCGCAATGTGGCTTTGAGCTTTGCCAACAACCAGATTACGGAAACTTCCGCCAAGGAGTTATCCGTGTCGGGTGGTTACCGCTTCAAGGATCTGAAACTGGGATTGGTGTTCTCCGGTGTGAAGCGACAGTTTGTCAGCGATTTAAACCTGACCGCAGGTGTCGGTATCAAAAATAATGCGACTGTGCTTCGTAAGATTCAGGAAGAAGTGGATCAGGTTACCTCTGGCATGTTGACCGCCACGATCAATGTGGCAGCCGAGTACCAGTTCAGCCAGATGGTGGGTTTGAAGTTCTTCTATGACCATACCATCAACCGTCCGAAAGTGCTCAATCAGTACAATAACATGAATTTTGAAGTGGGCGTTTCCATTAACTTGATGCTGTCACAATAATTTTTTATTATCTTTGCCGCCTCTAAATCATATTAATATGAAAAAGTTTGGTTTTTTAACACCGGTTATTGTCGCCATCGTCATGGTGATATGTTTTGTCCAATGTCAGAAAGAACAACCTCTGGGGTTCAAGATTACCTGCTATTATGAGGGTACGGACACGCTGATCAACGATTCGGACAAAGGCTATTTCTATATTGATACCAGTAAGTATCTCTTGTATGATTCCGTGAATGCAAGATACAATTATTGCGATCCTACGTTGGCTAACCTTGAAGGGAAAATCGTCAAGGGTGTGGCTGAATACAAAGGCCTTCGCTATCCCGCTTTGCTCAGAGTGGTTTTGGCTACCGACACGTTCATGAGTGCAGACAGCCTGTATCGTTGGGTCTATCGTGACACGATAGAGGTCAAGGTTGACGAGAATAATGTTGTCAATCAGAAAAAGCCTACTGACAACAATCCCGCCGAAGCCAAAGCTTTTCTCAGCAAGATTTTTATCCAATAGTTTTATCTGCATTACTCCTGTAACCTGCTATTACTGCCCTCGCTCGTTGATGAAGTGGATGAAATAATGCTAAAAACATTATTTTGAAACGGAAACACGTTAGTTATATTTTCATTGCCGTCGCCGTCATTGCCCTGGTTGTAGTTTTGTTTACACATGACAGGATACAACCGTTGCCTTTGATAAACAAAAGTGAAAAGAAAGAGCAACAGCCAATAGGGCACGGTGATACCATCAAGGCACTTATTTTCTATCACGCCGCGGATTATTTTGTCTATCAAGGCTCCGTTATCGGTTTCCAATATGATTTGATTCGCCAGTTGGGAGCTGATTTAAATCGACCCGTCACTATTTCCATTGAGTCTGACCCGGCACAGATTTTCCTGAAATCGTTCAGCGGGGAATATGACATTGTGGGATATGATTTTGACAAGTCAAACTTCATCCCATGGTATATTTCCGAATCCGAGCCCCATTCCTACACCTATCCTGTGCTGATTACGAGGAAGAAAACAGCATTGGATGACGATACGCTTCATGTGGTGCACGCGCCCGAAAACTATGTGCACCCAGTGGATTTTTCCATTTTAGGGGACACAAACAATTGGAAATTGCAGGAAGACGAGGATGTGGAGATGGAAGATCTTTTCGACATGCTGGAGGATAAAACGGTGGATTATATTGTGTGCAACTACAACGAGGCCATCACACTGTTGCCGTTCTACAAATCCCTGTCGTTGGGTCCGAGAGTAGGGGAGAACTTCCCGCGCACTTGGGTGCTCCACAATTCCCGCGATTCGCTCAATCGCGACATCAACGAATGGCTGAAAGAGTTTGTCACGACCAAGCAATACCAGAAGCTGTGTGAGAAATACCTGACGGCGCACTCGTATGTAATCCAACGCTCATTTGGCGCCAAGCGCAACAATATTTCTTCGTACGACAAGTGTATGCAGAAGGCTTGTGCCCGCTATCACATCGACTGGCGTTTCATGTCATCGATTGTCTGGCAGGAGTCCCATTTCAATTCCGACTTGCTGGGCATGGGCGGCAGTTTTGGTATCATGCAGATGATGCCCGCCACCGCCGCGCGCTATGGTATCACCGACACCTCCTCCGTGGAGGAACAGCTGTGGGCCGGCGCCCGCTACATCTCCTATCTGTACAAGATTTTTGCCAATAAGGTGGATACTTCCGATATCTACTATTTTGTGGCTGGCTCCTATAACTCCGGCCCCGGACACATTCTGGATGCGCAGGCATTGTGCAAGAAGCATGGCGGCGACCATACCCACTGGCCTGAGGTGTCCAACTATCTTGCCCTGAAATCTCATAAAGATTACTATACCGACCCAGTTGTGAAATGTGGCTATTACCCAGGCAAGCATACCGTACGTTATGTCTCCGAGGTGATGAGTCGCTATCACGGTTATGTCATAACTAAAAAAGAAGAATGAAAGTATTGATTGTCGGTCGTGGCGGCCGCGAACACGCCATCGCTTGGAAAGTGGCTCAGTCCACTTTGGTGTCTGAACTTTTCGTAGCTCCTGGTAACGAGGGAATGCTACTGCTGAATAATACCTCCAATGTGCCTGTGCATCGGGTGGCGCTGGATGAGAACAACACGGAGGCGTTGCTTGCCTTTGCCCTGGAGCAGCATGTGGACCTGACCATCGTTGGGCCTGAGGCTGCCCTGATGAACGGCATCGCTGACGAATTCCAAAAGGCTGGCTTGCGCATTTTCGCCCCCACCAAGGCTGCCGCTCGCATCGAAGGTAGCAAGCAGTTCGCCAAGGAACTGATGGAAAAATATCATATCCCAACTGCTAAGTATCGCACGTTTGAAGATTATGACGATGCAAAAGCCTATCTGGATGAGGTTGGCGCACCTATCGTGATCAAATACGACGGGCTGGCTGCCGGCAAGGGCGTCGTGGTGGCCATGACTGTTGAGGAGGCTGATGCTGCGCTCAAGGACATGCTGCTGGACAACCACTTCGGCAAAGGCAAGGTGGTGATGGAGGAGTGTCTGCAAGGCCCCGAATTCTCACTGCTGACTTTGGTGAACGGCGAACAAGTGATTCCATTGGCCATTGCTCAAGACCACAAAAGGGCATACGATGGCGACAAAGGTCCGAACACCGGCGGCATGGGAGCCTATTCTCCGGTGCCCGTGATCCCGCAAGAGCAGGTGGAATGGGCAGTGGAGCATATCATGAAACCGGCCGCCAAGGCTATGGTTGCCGAAGACTGCCCATTCTGTGGCGTCCTGTACGGCGGCCTGATGCTGACAAAAGAGGGACCGAAAGTGATTGAGTTCAACGCGCGTTTCGGCGATCCCGAAACCGAGGTGGTGCTGCCCAAAATGAAAAGCGATTTGGTTCAGGTTATCATGGACCTCATGGAACATAAAGAGACGAAAGTGGAGTTCTATTCTGATGCATTCCTTGGGGTGGTTTTGGCAGCAAAAGGTTATCCGGGCTCCTACGACAAAGGGATTGAAATCCGGAATCTGGAGGCGGTCAAGCAGACGGTGTTCCACATGGGTACCATGCAAAAGGAGGGACAATGGCTTTCCAACGGTGGCCGGGTTCTCTTTGTGGTGGGCCAGGGTGCAACGCTGCGCGAAGCCCGTGAGGACGCGTACAATGGCGTGCGCGCCATTGATGCTCCGGGCCTGTTTCATCGCGAAGATATCGGGTGGCAGGCTATTTGATTTTTTGTATCTTTGCGCCTTAAAATTTTTAGACGCATGAAGAAACTCTCCATATTTGTCACACTGCTCTTCTGTGTGGCATCCCTATACGCTCAGAATACAGTGGTGAAAGGCTTTACCTACGACGATTCCAACGGCGAGGTGTTGCCCTATTGTACCATCCAGCTGATGGGTACCTCTTACGGTGCGCTGTCGGATTCCAAGGGTGCGTTTATGATTAACAAGATTCCGAAGGGCACTTACGCCGTGAAGGTCTCCTTTTTGGGGTATAATGATATCATCGATACGATTTGGGTGCGGAAAGATACGGTTATCACCAAGCGCTACTCGCTTCCGCCCGCGTCCACTACACTGGATGCCGTGCAAATTCAAGGTGAGGGACAACGTAAAGAGCAAGAGACGCGCACTTCTGTCATCAGCGTGACGCCCAAGGACATGAGCAAGATGCCGGCCATTGGCGGCCAACCCGACTTTGCCCAGTATCTGCAGGTGTTGCCGGGTGTGATTTCCACCGGTGACCAGGGCGGTCAATTGTATGTGCGTGGCGGTACGCCCGTGCAGAACATGCTGCTCCTCGACGGCGTGCTCATCTATAATCCCTTCCATTCCATCGGTATCTTCTCTGTCTTCGATATGGATATCATGAGCAGCGCAGATGTCTATACTGGCGGTTTCGGAGCGGAATTTGGTGGCAGAATTTCTTCCGTGATGGATATCCAGACTCGCGATGGTAATAAAAAACGTATTTCCGGAAAGGTGGACGTCAGTAATATCCAATCGCAGATTCTGCTGGAAGGCCCGCTGGTGAAGCTGAAAGACAATCGCAAGACCGCGTTGAGCTTCATCCTCTCCGGAAAAGGTTCTTATCTTGAGCCGGCATCCAAGTTCTTCTATCCATATGTAGGCAAAGACGGACTACCGTTCAGCTTCTGGGACCTGTATGGCAAACTGACGCTTTCCACATTGAACGGTACCAAACTGAATGTGTTTGGTTTCAATTTCAATGATAAGGTGAATTACAGTTCCATTGCGGCCTATTCATGGAACAACTGGGGTGTAGGTTCCAATTTCCAGATTGTGCCCGGTGATGTGCCCATTACGATCACGGGTGCTTTGGCTTATTCCAAGTACACTTGCGAACTGGATGACAAATTGTATCAGCCCAAGAGCAGTACTATGGACGGGTTTACGTTCAATCTTGCGTTTAACTACTACATAGGTCGAAGCGTACTGAATGTGGGTGTTGAAGCGGTGGGCTTTAACACGCAATACACCTATTTTACGCAATTTGGATCCAAGGTGGACATTGAAGACCATACGACAGATTTGTCTTTTTTCGCCAAATTCAAGTACAATTTCAAAAACAAGCTGTTGCTTGAGCCGAGTTTCCGATTGCAGTACTACTATTCGTTGGGCGAAGCGTCGCCAGAACCGAGATTGGCTATCAAGTACAATATCTTGCGCAATCTCCGTCTTAAACTGGCAGGTGGCCTCTATTCCCAGAATCTGGTGGCAGTCACCTCCGATCAGGATGTCGTGAATTTGTTCAACGGATTCCTGTCCTCTCCAGTGAGTGGCGAATTGTTGGCCTCCAATATGCTCAATGATGGTGCTACGATGAAAGGTCGTCTGCAAAAGGCACAACACGTCATTCTGGGTTTGGAATATGACCCCATTTCACAAATCAGCATCAATTTGGAAGGCTATTTCAAGAATTTCTCCCAGCTGATTTCTGTCAACCGTTACAAGATGTTTGATACGGAAGATGAGTTTATCTGGGAAAAGGGTCGTGCGTATGGCGGTGATGTGACGGTGAAATACGACAACAAAGGCTTCTATGTGTGGTTGGTCTATTCGTTGGGTTGGGTGAAGCGTACTGATGGGGTGGTGGAGTACAATCCGCACTTCGACAGACGGCATAATGTCAACCTGTTGGTGTCATACGCTTTCGGCAAGCGCAGATCTTGGCAGATCGATGCCCGCTGGAACTTTGGTTCCGGATTCCCGTTCACGCAGACACAGGCTTATTATCCTCATTATATGCCTACCAATATTGACGATGATTATGTCGGAGGCAATGAAGATCTGTACTTCATGCTGGCAGACTTGAACCAGGCGAGACTTCCGCATTACCACCGTTTGGATATTGGTGCCAAGAAAAAATTCCATATTGGCGAACGGAATACGCTTGAGTTAAGCCTCTCTTTCTCCAATGTCTATAACTACAGGAATGTGTTTTATGTGAACAGAATTTCCAATGAAGTCATCTATCAGCTCCCATTTCTGTACTACTTTGGTATGACTTGGAGGTTCTAAAATCAGGATTATTTTCTGTATTTATCTGAAATACATTAAGTTGTAGAGATAGAAATTTTTTCAAGAAAAATAAAACGAGATATAGAAAAAATTGTATCTTTGCAGCGTTGAAAAAACAAACGGATCGGTAGTTCAGTTTGGTTAGAATACATGCCTGTCACGCATGGGGTCGCGAGTTCGAGTCTCGTCCGGTCCGCCAAAGAAAAAAGAGCATCATTGATGCTCTTTTTTCGTTTTATCCTCGTCAATACACAAGCCGTACATTATCCACCCACACCATGTTGCCCGTGCATCCCGTATAAGGCTCTTGGCAACCGGAAGATATTTGCAGAATGAGATGTGTGGGTGTTACATTTGCCTTGTAACCCACTTCTTGGATCGGTACCATTTTTCCTTTGGAATTCCGGGCCATAAAACGGTTTTTGGCAAGCTTCTCCCATGATTTGTAGTCGGGTGAGTTGGTGATGTCGCCGTATCGGACAGACAAACGATGGTTATTTTGCCAGTTAGGGATGCTTTTCGTAATACGCTCCGATGCGGTGCCGACGCGGTAGGCGAAAATGTTCCCATCCGCATCCTCCCAGCGGTGTTGCAGAAGCAGCACGATTTCGCCGGCATCCTGCCCTTTCACCGTGGTCACTTTGGTGCCTCCGGTCGCGTGGACCATATCCTTTCCCTGTTGTATAAGTGCCTTGTAATCAAGTGTTAAAGCTACAGGACGTTTGGTAAAAGGGATACCCATGTCAATCGCTTTCATCGGGTTTTTGGCACCCTCCAAAGTCGCTGGGTCGATAAGCCGGCCTGTGAACAAACTGCCGGTTGCCAAGGCCTTGAGGTCGATCCCGACGGCCTTAACCGTATGCAGCGTGGTTTCCAAGCGACAGCAGTAACCGTTTCCGCGCCGTTCCGGAGTGGCCGACACCGCGGCTTTCTCCACCCCGCACACCTTGGCGTACGCATTGCTCGTCCCCCACGGCGAACCGTTCTTCCCGTACGGGTACGGCTTGTTTTGACGGATGGTGTCGGTCTTGGCGACGACATACAAGGCGCGGGTCTTACCGCCCAATAGGGCAGACTCCTTGATGTATCGCACCGTCCAGGAATCCATCTTGCCGTAAGGCAAATATTCAACTTTTTCTTGCGCTAAAAGTGTTGAAATTGAGAAGAGAAGCATTATTAACACTTTGAACTTCAATATTTTATATCTATTCATAATTGGTAGTTTTAAAAATATATTGTATAAATTCTGAAAAATACATACGCCAGTTACGCCAAGTGTGGCCCCCTTGGGTCTCATAATAAACACATTGAATCTGTTGTTTCTGCAATTTCTTGACAAATCGCAGGCTTTGTGAATGGAAGATATCCACTTTACCAGAACCAATCCAATAGATGGTGTTCTGGTTTGTCGGCAGTTGTTTCCGATGTATGACCGGGGAAAACAGACCTACATACCGAAAGTTCTGCTCATACATGTTGGCAAGATTACAAGATTGCGTCGCACCTGCAGACAATCCCGCGACCGCCCGCAGGTTTTTGTCAGAGGATATACGATAATGATGGGACAACAGACTATCCATCTGCGGAAACGCGCGTTCAAAATCGCGATGAAGCCAAGTTCCGTATTGAAGTAGATTCCGCAGCATGCCAATGTTCTCTTTCTGTCCGATGAGTTTTCGTGGATTGCCGTCGGGCATCACCAGAACAAGAGGGACGGTTTTTCCCTGTCGTATCAGTTTGTCCACCATCTGCACAGCCCGACCTTTGTCTTGCCAAGCCTTTTCGTACCCGTTGATGCCATGCAGAAGATAAAGTACAGGGTAGGTGTGCTCGCTGTTGTCATAATCAGGTGGCAGGTAAACTACTATGCGTCTTGTCTTTCCGCAAATAGAGTCTTCAAACTGTATTAATTCTGTTCTACCGTGCAGCGAATCATTAAGGCATAAATCAGATAAGCGAGAACCAGGTATCACGAATACACTTCGTTTGGTGTTTAGAACTCGAACGGAGTCCACATTGGTGGGGTCCACAAAACGTTTTCCTTTTGTTTTAAACAGATAGGTATAGATTTCTGGAGCAAGTGGCTGTGTTGTAAAAGTAAATAAACCATTACTATCCAATTTCATGCGGGCAGACTGTAGATTCTCTCTTTTGATGTTGTACCTGTCGTTTCGCAGGGCGCAGTCGCAAAATACCTGTACACGCCTACTTTCGGGTTTGTCGAGAACGAAAGTGACAGAGCCATCATTATTATAAAGGAGATGAGGCAGTTGTTGTGCTTGAACTTTCAGTAAAAAAAGAGACAATGAAAGCACAAGCATCAGACAGTTTCTATACCTTTGCGAAAGACGCTTCATGATTTGCCAATTCTTACATTAACATCGACCAAAGGGCTGACACTCTGCGCAATAGTCTTCGATTACGGGGTTGCACAACAGGGGTGAGCGATTGAAAAACGACATCCCTTTGCTCTTGCATCTCCGTGTCCAACATCTGTTCAAACTTCGTCACGGATGCAGAAAGGCTGTATTGGCGGCCGAATTGACGATACTGCTCCTCCATGCGGGCTTTTTCTTCGGGATGGTCAAGCCAGTAGTCGATGGCACGCGCCAGGTCTTTCGGGTCGCCAGGCATAAACAGGCTGCGACCGTC
The DNA here is from genome assembly GCA_045132055.1 of Bacteroidales bacterium. GTDB lineage: Bacteria > Bacteroidota > Bacteroidia > Bacteroidales > WCHB1-69 > F23-D06. Next base: position 172 of record JBGURP010000042.1, on the reverse strand, counting down.
CAAGGCAAACTGAGGCGTGGCGCTCACATGGCTGTTGGCGATAATCGGAACGAGACCGGTGGCAAACGCCTCGATACAACTGATTGCCTCGCTCTCCATGTCCGATGCATGCACGTACAAATCCGTTTCCAACAGGTGCTCAATCAGCTCGTTTCGTCCCACATACACAAAC
>JBGURP010000041.1:0-106922 GCA_045132055.1 Bacteroidales bacterium | reverse complement strand
GTCAGCACCATCCACATCATCGTAATAGGTATAGTCGCCGATGATGATACGCGGGTTCTTCACCACGTTCTTGATGAAGCAGAGGCTCGGGATGTTGGGATTCGGGAAGGCCTCGTTGGGGTTAGGTCGGTTTTTTATCATATCCATAAATCGGTATTTGTTTTATTGCTTCTTAAAAAAGGGACAGCGATTTCCAACACATTGATTGTTCTGTTTAGAGTGCTCGCATACCACGATTGGATTTTCCATTTCCACAGCGAAATGCTCTTTGACAAAATCTATGGCAGACAAAATGGACAGATAGGAATCGCGCTTACAACAGCGCGGTCCGCCGATGTTGCCGATCGCACTGAGCGACTTGGCCGTCATCCAGTGCGGCAAGGAGAATAGCTCCTGCGACAACGGGGTGGACTTGGCGATGATGGAAACGAACATGCCCGAACTGATTCCCGCACCACAGGCGCCCCAGAAACCGCAGGCGCCTCCGGGAACCTGCTTGCCGCGGTTCATCATCTCCGCAAGGGCTTTGGGAAGATCAATCTCCCCTCCGGCATTCTTGTAGGCCGTCAGCAGAGCCGCTCCCACCATCACATGGTGCTCCGGACCGTGTATATGGCAGAACGGCAACTCCATCATCTTGTTGATGATTTCGACGGGATTTTTCGACGATTCCGCCAGACAGAGCCTGACGATGGTGTCCATCCCCGCCGTATGGCATTCGGAACAGACATAATGACCGTTGACGCAACGTGTCTTACTGTTCTCCTTTTTGTGGCAAATTACGCACTCCATCAGCGTGTCTTGCTCAAGATACTCCAGCGGTGCCCCGCAAATCAAGCATTCTTCGTTTTCCATAATATGATTTTCGGCAAAAGTACAAAAAAAGCGCAGTTGTCAGCCAAGCATCAATATTCCCTCCGCAACGACAAACGCAGTACCGCCGACAAAGATATTCCCGTCGGATTGAATCCGCGTGGCAATTACTGAAGACCGCCCCATAGCTTCGCCTTGCATAAAGGAACACTCGGCTTCGTTTCCAAGACGGCCGCATTGCTGGAGGTAATAGGTCAGCGAAGCGTTGGCGGTACCGGTGGCCGACTCTTCGGGAATGTCATACAAAGGGGCGAAGTCGCGCACATGGGCAGTGTATCCGTCATCGTCACCGAAGGCAAAAACATGGAAACTCACGGCTTCGTATTTCTTCGTGATGGCTGAGATGGCCTCCTTGTCGGGCTGGAGCGACTGCAACGTAACAACATCCGGCAGCGGGATCATAAGGTCGGGCAGGCCAGTGGAAACAATCTGCACAGGCATCGCCGGACGATAATCCTTCACACTTAATGATTGATAAATCTCTTCCGTATCGGCAATGGCAGCCACGACACGCGGCTGCGCCATCTGCATCATCACCTTCTCCCCCACTCCAATGTGCAGGTCGCCCGCTTTGGTGTGGCAAATACATTGGCCAGAAGCCAATCCTTTCTGGTGCAGCAAGGAAAACGAAGCGATCGTAGCATGTCCGCATAGATCCACCTCGGCCTTCGGGGTGAAATAGCGGAGGGTAAATTCTTGTGCGGAATGCCTTTTAACGAAAGCGGTTTCCGAAAAACGCAACTCTGCAGCGACTTGCAGCATCAATTCTTCTTTCGGGAAATTTTCCGATTCCAACAGCACCACTCCCGCAGGATTTCCGCCAAAGGGTTTATCTGTGAATGCGTCAACGATATAGTATTTCATATCGTATCGATTGTTGAATCCTTTATTGTCCTGTATCACTCTGCCAGCATCCGCTGGACATCTTCCTCCAGTCCCTCCGGCGACACCATCGGTTCGAAGCGCAGGATGGTCTTGCCGTCTTTGGAGACCAGAAACTTGCCGAAGTTCCATTTAATGGCGTCCCCCTTCTCAAAACCTGTGCCAGTTTTCTGGTGGATCATGTCGAGCTGGGCAGCAAAAGCCTCGTAACCTTCCGGATAGCCCTTGAACGGGGCTTTGGCCTTGAGAAATGTGTAAAGAGGACTCTCATCCTTGCCGTTTACATCGACTTTGTCGAACAGCGGGAAGGTGACATTGTAGTTGACGGAACAAAAATTCAGTATTTCGTCATTGGTACCGGGTTCCTGTTCGAGAAACTGGTTGCACGGGAATCCCAAAATTTCCAATCCTTGGTCTTTGTATTTCTGATAGAGGGTTTCAAGACCTTCATACTGCGGGGTGAGCCCGCACTTGCTCGCCACATTGACAATCAGCAGCACCTTGCCCTCGTACTCTTTCAGTGAAACATCATTGCCTTTGATGTCCTTGACGGGGATGTCGTAGATGCTTTTATACTTTTTATTTTGTCCGAGGCAGGGCACCGTCGTCAACAGAGCGACAACTGCAATAATGAGGGTTTTAACTTTCATAGGGGCATCAATAATTTGGGGCAAAATTACAAAAAAATGACATAGTCGTTATCCTATTCCCACTCAAAATTCTCCTTCCCTGCACCGATTTCGAAATGGCACTTGGCGATACCGAAGTCGATGGGCGCATAGCCATTCAACATCGTGAAGCGGGTCTTGGCTTCCACCTTCTCACCATAATAGCCAAGATTCACAATGTCATAGATTCTATTTACAAACTTGCGGTAAGTATTTCCACGATATCCTTCTCGGTGAGCGGTGCATAGGCGTTCTCAAGGCCTTCGTTGACGGCGATGTGGTGCGCCATCTCGCCGATGCGACTCTCATCGATGCCCACTTCACGCAGGTGCATCGGGATGTCGATGCTCTCGAAGAACTTGTATGTCTCGTCGATGGCTTTATTGGCAATCTCCCACTTGTCGAGATTCGCGTCAATACCAAATACATTAATGCCATATTTCACGAAACGCGGAAGGGTGCGCTCGTTGAGAATGTGGCGCATCCAACGCGGGGTGATGATGGCCAGCCCTTCGCCGTGGGTGATGTCGTAGTAGGCACTCAGGGCGTGCTCAATACCGTGACAGGGCCAACCTGACGGACTGTTACCGAGTGCGAGAATTCCGTTGCAGCCGTAGGTGCAGGCAAGCATCATCTCGGCACGGGCATTGTAGTCTTCAGGGTTCTCTAAACACTTGCGCCCATTCTCCATCAAGCTGCGGAACATTGATTCGCAGAAACCGTCGTTGAGTAATGTGGCGTCCTCGACAAAATACTGCTCTATCGTATGGTTCATCGCATCGGCAATACCAGCGGCGGTATGCTTGCGGCTGACGGTAAAGGTATATTCCGGGTCAAGTAACGAAGTGTGCGGAAAAAGATGACGATCGAGATAGCCAATCTTGTCGTTGGTCTCGGTGCGGGAGATGACACCACCGCAGTCGTATTCACTACCCGTGGCGGCCAACGTGATGATATCCACGATAGGCAATGCGGCTTGTGCTTTCACCTGGTAGGAAATGAGGTCCCAAGGGTCGCCGTCGTAGCAGGCACCCGCGGCAATGGCCTTCGAACAGTCGAGCACTGAGCCGCCGCCCACAGCGAGGATGACATCGATCTTGTGCTCCTTGCAGAGACGCACGCCGTCGAGCACGCTGGGATCGTACTTCGGATTGGGCTGGATACCGGAAAGTTCTACAATTTCATAGTCTTTCAGCAGTTCCTGGACCTTCTGGTAAAGGCCGATTTTCTTGATACTTCCTCCACCGTAAGTCAATAATATTTTCTTTCCGAACTGTGCCATCACGCTGGGCAGTTTCTCCACAACGCCCTTGCCGAAAATGAGGCGCGTCGGGGTTTGATAATCGAAGTTTTGCATATTGTTATTTTTTAATGTTTTTCATATTCAACCCATTGGGGTTCTACTTTAGCAGGCAAAAATACAAAAAAAAACCACAGTTCGGAGACCACGGCATAGCGGATTGTCGAAAAAAAAACTTACTTTTGCAAATCTTTCAAAAGATAAGATACTCAAGCAAAATAAACAGAAAATGAGTAAAAATATACCCTGGATGCTTGCCGCCATCGTAACCTTGTGCGGCTGTTTTTTGTTGACCGCTTGCTCCGGCGCAAATTGGAGTGTGTCTGACAGTTTTTACAACAACCTGATAGAAGATGACCGCTACAGAATGATTCTCGATGGTTTGCAGGTGACCCTCATCATCACCTTTTGCGCAGCCATACTGGGCACCCTGCTGGGCGGTCTGGTGTGCTGGATGCGCATGAACCGCCGCTCTTGGCTGCAGAAAGTGGCCAAAGTGTATATCGACATCATGCGCGGCACACCAGTGCTGGTGCTGCTCATGTTGATGTACTATGTGGTGTTGGCACCGATGAAAGCCACGGGCATCGTAGTGGCTATCATCACCTTTGCCATGAACATGGCAGCCTACGTCAGCGAGATGCTACGCACCGCCATTCAAGGCATCGACCGTGGGCAGACAGAAGCCGGTCTTGCTTTGGGATTCACACGTCGGCAGACATTTGTCAGAATTGTGCTGCCGCAGGTAATCAAGTCTGTGATGCCCGTCTATCAGGGCGAGGTCATCAGCCTGCTGAAGGGCACCAGCGTCGTGGGCTACATCGCAGTGGCCGACATGACCAGGGCTTCCGACCTTATCCGATCACGCACCTTCGACGCCTTCTTCCCCCTTATCGTGACGGCCATCATCTATTTCCTCATGGCATGGCTCATCGGGCTGTTGCTGACTTCGCTGGTACAGCGCAAGCGCATGAAAGCCATCGTGGCGGCTTTGGCGTTGGCAATAGGCGCGACAGTGTGCTACGTTCCGACAATAACCAGTTCCGACAACACCAAGACCGAAGTGGTGGCGGACACTCCTGAAGTATTCAAGGCGCTCTCCGGCAAGCGTGTCGGCGTTGTCATTGGTAGCGTACAGGACATGGCCGTAAGTAACTATGCACCCGATGCCGACATTATGCGTATCACAAGCAGCGCAGACCTGTTGGCTGCACTGGAGAACGGCAAGGTGGACGTTGCCGGTTGGGATAATCTCTCGGTGGCGTTCAACAAAGAGATAGCTTCTAAAGTGGACACCGTGAATGCCTGCCTGCCAACAACACCCATCGGAGCTTGTTTCCAGCTGGACAACATAGAGCTAAAGCAGGACTTCGACAGCTTCCTGGCAGAAATACGCAACGACGGCACCTACCAGAAGATTATTGACCGATGGAGCAATGCCGACGACCTCTCGGCGATGGCTCGGCCTCAGAGGCACGGCACGGGTCACACACTGCGCGTAGCCATCTACCCGGCTTTTCCTCCTTTCAGTTTCATCAGTTCCGGCGAACCCTCTGGCTTGGAGATAGACCTGCTAAGCGAGTGGGCCAACCGTCGCAACCGGCAGCTGGAGTTCCTCGCCATGGAGTTCGCCTCGCAGATTCCCGCCGTGCAGACCGGCAAGGTCGATATGGCCATGGGGGCTATCAGCATCACCGAGGAGCGACAGAAACAAGTGCTTTTCTCCGAAGGCTACCTCGCAGAACATATCGTGTTAATCACCCGTAAAGGGGAAGCAGGGATACTTACCAATCCTTCGCAACTATCTGACACCGAGAAAAACACAAAAAAATGGCCGTGGATTCTGGCTATAATTGTAATAGTTGGTGGCGGCACGTGGTTCGTCATTCGCCGCAAACATAGCGCTCCCCTCAAACCAATTAACTCTAAACTTTCAACTCTAAACTCTCAACTAATCACCATCTCCCACCTGAAGAAAAGTTACGAGAACCTGGAGGTATTGCGCGACATCAATGTCGATATACATCGCGGCGAGGTCATCTCCATTATAGGTCCTTCAGGCACGGGTAAGAGTACCTTATTGCGATGCCTGAACCTGTTGGAACAACCCACCGGCGGCAGCATCTTCGTCGATGGCGAGGACATCCTTGTCAAGGGCTATCCCGTCCATTTGATGCGCCAGAAGATGGGCATGGTGTTCCAGAGTTTCAACCTTTTCCCGCACAAAACTGTGTTGGAAAACGTCATGCTTGCCCCTTGCCAGTTGCACCATGAGGAGCCTGAAAAGGCACGCGAGGAAGGATTGACGCTTCTGCGCAAGGTAGGGTTGGCAGAGAAGGCTGATGTTTATCCTACGAGTCTTTCCGGCGGTCAGAAACAGCGTGTGGCCATTGCCCGCGCCTTGGCCATGAAGCCCGAAATCCTCCTGTTTGACGAGCCCACTTCTGCCCTTGACCCCACGATGGTGGGCGAAGTGCTCAGCGTCATCCGCCAGCTGGCCAACGAGGGCATGACCATGCTCATAGTCACCCACGAGATGAAGTTCGCACACGACGTGAGCACACGCATCTTCTTCATGTACGACGGATATATCCACGAGGACGGTTCGCCCGAGCAAATTTTCGAGAATCCTGTTCACAGTGCCACCAAGGCCTTCATACAGCGCATCCGCAAAGAAGTGTTCCAGATTGACGGCCCCGATTTCGACTTCCTCGGCATGCACTCGGCCATCAATGCTTTCTGCTATAAATATGGCATTACCGAGAAGCAGGAGACAGCGCAGCAGCTGATAGACAAGATGCTTGACGAAGTGATGGCCGCCTATTGCCCCATCACAGTCCGTATTACACATAGCGAACAATCGGAAGTCACTGCATTGGACTTCATGGTGGAAAAGATGGAATCCACGCCTTTGAACGACGCGCAACGCAACGAACTTGCCGGACTGTGTCAACAGGTAGTGGAAGAGCCAACCGTGTTAGGCTTCCGCGTGAAACTGATTATATAAGTCTCAAAAAATCAGCTTTATTTATTTCATCATCTCGTACAAGGCTGGGCGGATGGCTCATAATCGTCCAGGTTGATTATTGTTTTGTTCATAATTCTCAATTATTCAACTCTCATTTTATTGAATGTCCTGATGCGTTCCAGCATAGTGGCAGCCCAAGCCGCGTCGCCAGGCAGCTGGTAGCGGCAGTTGCCGGTAGCCGAGGGGGTGAAGATGGTTTCGGCATTGTCGGTAAGCTGCACAGTGCCACGCTCGGAAAGTGAGAATTGGCTGTCGCCCTCGACGGCATGAATGGCTGCCATCGCGTCCCACATGCGCTGACCGGTGTTACAGTTACACTGTAGATAGACCTGCTTGATAGGATGCACGTCGGTCCACGAGACATCGGCGATGACCTGTTCGGGGGTGTACTCTACATTCTGACCAACCTCCATAGGCGAGAACACCATATCGACCTCCTGCGGCCAAAGACGGAAAAAGACTTTGGAGAATTCAATGCTTTGGGCGAAGTTGAAGTCGGGCTCCTCAGCCTCTCCGAACACACCGCCCATCACGTAAATGCACTTCACCTTGCGTCGTACAAGCTCCACGCCGTTGAGTGGCGAGTAGCTGTCGGGGGCAGATTGCAGAAGCTGTGCCAGGCAGGTGACAAAGCCGGTGGAGACAATGCTCACGCTATGATCGGGCTGGGCGGCCAACAGGCGACGATAGAGCTGCCAGCCGTCGGGCAGCTGCGAGTAGTCGTTGATGCTGCAAGCGAATATCGGCTGTCCGTTGCTGTCCTCCGTGGCGGCCACGTGGGCGTAGTCAATCCACACCCGAGGGTCTTTGATGCCGTTGCGAACAAGTCCAATGGGGATGTCGGCATGACCGAAATAGGTGCCCATCACGTCAGCGAAGCGGGCGTTTGCTTCCCCCTCGCGGTCCACCACCACGCCCAACAGGCGGCATTTTCCCTGCTCCTCGTAGCGGTAGAGCATCTCGAGGGCAAAAAGGTCGTCGGTTGACGAGCAGATGTCGGCGTCGAGGATGACAAGCGGCACGCCTGTGTAGGGCAGGATGTTGTCCTTGCCGCACGACATCATCAGCGTAGAACCGCAGATTACGGTGACGGCGAGTAGAAAGATGTGTTTCTTCATTCGTTGTTTCATTGTATCATTGTCGTTTTATTCATTTTTTCCCTTCCGGTGGTGCCGTCGCTGTATGTGTAGTAGCTGGCGGAGTTGTGGACGGTATTTGCTTTTGAATGGCAAAGATACAAAAAAAGCCGCAACCCAAGCTTTCGTCCGGATTGCGGATTGGTGATTTGACAGTGAGGATTATGCCTTGTTGAATTTCTCTTTGGGTTGTTTGCAGCGGGGGCAGCGCCAGTCGTCGGGAAGGTCTTCAAAGGCCACACCGTCGTGCTCAGCCGGGTCATAGACGTAGCCGCAGATGGAGCAGACATACTTGCCGCTGGCTTCCTGCTTCGAGAAATCAACCTCAGCAAAAATCGTCGGAACAGGATTGTCAAGGTCTATCACACGCTTGGCCTCCAGATTCTCATAGCCCTGCGGGGTGTGGGTGCTGCAATACACCGTGGGATGATTACGGACGAATTCACGCACTCGGTCCAACGTCTCGCGGGCTGCAGGCAGGTCGTCATAAACCACCGACAGCTTATTCTCATACAGCGCCTCGTCACAGTAGGTGATGTCGCCGTGAAGCATATAGAACAAACCGTCATTCTCCACCACGATGATGCTGTTGCCCTTGGTGTGGCCCTTTGCCTTGATCAGGTAAACACCGTCGGCTATCTTCTGACATTCGGGGAAATTGTAGTACGGTCCGTCAGTATAGCTCACTGGCACAAGGTTCGTGAGACCCTGCAACTCGGCAGCATCCATCTCGTCCTTGTTCACATACACCTTCGCATTGGGGAACGAGCGAAGTTCACCGCTGTGGTCGGCATGGCGGTGGGTGAGCAGAATCTTGGTCACCTGCTCCGGCTTGTAGCCAAGGGCGGCGAATGCCTCCATGTAGGTGCAGATGTCCTTTCCAGTGAATATCTTTGAATTCTCGTCGGGTACCTCTTCCGGTGTACCCGCTGTGATGCCCGTATCTACCAGTATCACTTCCGAACCGGTGTCGATGAGGTAGTTCTGCAGGCTGCCGCGATAGCGGATGTTTTTGTCAAATTTGTCAGGGCCCTCTTCACCACCGAAGACGAAGGGCTGGGTATAGAAGCCGTCTTTTCTGAATTTTACTGCTTTGATTTCCATATTACTATCTAATTTAAAGAGGGAGGGCCGGAGCCCTCCGTGAAGAAAAAATTTGTATGCATCGAGGTGCGGATACACTCGTCGAAGCCATTAGATTACTTTGCCGGTTCCCATTTGCAGCGGACGGGCGACACAATGGCACCCTCCTTCTTCAGTTCGGCAAATGCTTTGTCAACATCCTTGCGGTCGATGCCTGTGATTTCTGCGATTTTGCCTGCGTTCACGGGCTGTCCGAACTCACGCATGGCCTGTAATACTTTCTCTTTCATTGTTGTTATGTTTTTTAGTTGTTTGAATTCTGGAAATTACATCATTTCAATTAAGAAATTCTCATAGCCGAGCTTGTCAATGTAGTTGAGGTACTGACGCTCCCAGTCCATGTGGGCCTTCTCGTCCTCAATCCACTTGTAGATGAGCTTCTGGGTGATGTAGTCGTCGGCAAAGGCCTCAGCCATCTCGCTCATAAACTTCACGCTATTGGGCTGGTAGTCCGACTCGATTTGCTGTTTTGGGTCGTCGTAGAAGGGGAATTCCATGGTCTTCATGGCTTCTTGGAGGTCGGCGGGCTTGCAGCCGAGTTCCACCATACGGTTGAGCACCTCTTCGGCTTCAATCCACTCCTCTTCGGCTTCCTCTTTCCATTTGTCAGCCAGTTTGTTCCAACCATTGAAGCGGTCGTAGGCCGAGAAGGCGAAATGTTGTTTGCTGTTTCCAAACCATGCAGCTCCGAGCATGGCGAAATTCTTTAATGCTTCTTCTTTTGTCATAATTGCAATAATTTTAAGGTGTATAAATTTGTTGAGTTTTATTTTTTTACTTTTTTCAATCCATCGATTAACACGTCCAATGCGGGAATGATGCTCAAGATTTCCTCCTCCTCTCCCGTTTTCAATGCGACATCGTTGCGGAGACAGTCAGGAATAGGTTTTGCCTTCTCTTGCAAGGCTTTGCCTTTTTTGGTCAGCGAGACAATGCGCTGGCGGGTGTCCTCCTTGCCTTTTACTCGACTGATGAATCCCGCTTTTTCCATCCGTTGCAACAGCGGGGTCACGGTGTTGGTGTCCAGCAGCAATTTCTTGGCGATGTCGCAGACCGGCTGCTTGTCCTGATCCCAAAGTACGAGCATTACGAGATATTGCGGGTAGGTGATGCCCAACGGATTCAGGTAAGGGTGGTATGCGCCCATCGTGAGCCGCGCCGCCGTGTAGAGTCGGAAGCAGAGTTGGTTTTCCAGTTTTAGTTGATTATCAGTTGTTTCCTTGTTCATTTGTAACGTATTCTATTTATATCGTTCACGATGCAAAAATACAAAAAAAATTATATCGTGGGCGATATTTTGAAAAAAGATGAAAAAAAGCCGCAGTTCGAAGGCCACGGCTTTTACATTCGAATAAAATATTTCTTACTCGATCATTTCTTTAATGTTATTGTTGAGCTTTGAGACTTCCTTGTCGAACTTGTGAATACCACTGAAAGCGACAAGATAAGCGATGCCCATGGCGATAATGCCAACACCGATCAAAACTGCCACCAAATTGCCAGTGACCTCCAGATGATAGAGTCCCAGAACACCGAGAGCCGCAATGATAATGCCGAGAAGCATCAGCGTCCACCAGGAGCTAAATCCAACTTTCTTAAAGTCAAAGCTTTGAACGAAGATGATAATGCCCTCTGTGAGCACCCACATAGCGAAGATGATCGGAATGGAGATGGCTACGAAGAAGAAAATTACAAAAGGCTTTTTAGCTTGCAAATGAATCACGAAAAGACAGGCGAACAGGCTTAAATTCGAACGTTTGTATCTTTCGGATCCAAAACTTCCTTTCCTCGGCAGAAACGATGCTCAATCTGGCGGTCGTCGCCCAGATAGACATACCGTTCCAAACGTTCGAGCAGAGAATAGTTGTCGTGATTCAGGTCGCAATCGTCAATGACCAGCGCGTCGAACTCATAGCCAGGCTCGAAACTGCCGACCTTTCCGAAGAAATGACCTGCGGATTTGGTGGCCATCCAAAAGGCCTCTGAAAGGGTGAGAAACCGCCGTTCACGATTCCGCTGATAGTGCAGCTTGCTCATCTGGATGGCATAGACCATCACCCGGAAGATATTCAGGTCATGGCCGCCACTGACATCGCTGCCGAGTCCAACGTGCAATCCCTTGTCAAGGAAATGCCGGATGGGCGCAATGTCCGTTGTCACGTTGAGATTCGATGTGGGACAATGGGCCACCATCACATCATTCCGTTTCATCAGTTCCAGCTCTTTCCCTTCGGTAAACACGCAGTGGGCCATTACCGTGGGCGTCTGCCCAAAGAGACCGTACTGGTTGTAAGCGTCTCCGTAGCAGGTGCTTCCCGGCTCCAACGTTTGCACCAGGGCTATCTCGTCCTTGTTCTCGGAAAGGTGCGACTGCACAGGCAATTGATACTTGGCTGCCAATTCTCCACAGGCACGGAGCATCTCCGGCGTACAGGACGGGATGAAGCGAGGGGTGACAATCGGCCGCACCAAGGCGTCCGGTTTGTTGAATTCCGCAATCAGCGCCTCATAGCCCTGCACCATCTCCCCTACCGACTCCGAAAGTGCTTCGGGACAATTGCAGTTCATACCCACTTTTCCCACCAGTGCTCCCATACCGGCCGCTTGAAAGAGATGCATCAGCACGCGGGTACTTTCCGTATGTATGGTGGCAAACACACAGGAGCGCATGGTGCCGAAGCGCCACAGGTCTCGAACAAAGCGGCGGTACATCCGCTCGGCGTAGTCTGTGTCTGCATACTTCGTCTCCTCCGGAAAAGTGTAATTCTGGAGCCACGGCAACAGTTCCAAATCCATGGCAATACCCTGATTACGATACTGCGGGGCATGCACATGCATGTCGTTCATGGCCGGAATAAGCAGACGGTCGCCGAAATCGGTAACAGGCAAGCCCGTCAAGTGTTCGGGCAATTCATAATAAACGCCTTCAATCCTGCCGTTTTGCACCGCAACATAGCCATGTGGCACGACCTCGAACCGATGGCTCTCCGGTGTGAAGATGATATTTGCGCGATAGATTTGTGTCGAAATACCTGTTTGTTCCATCCTTTTTCCGTGTTTTTTCGTGATGCAAAAATACGATTATTCATCGTATGATGATATTTCCGGAAAAACAACCTAATAATTCCTCAATTCAGTTTTTATCTGGAACTCGGAATTGGCATGGAACGATTCTCCTGTTGGCTGTCCATATAGTTCACGAACGCTTGGTTGACGAGACGGGTGCCGCCGGGTGTCGGATAATGTCCCGTGAAGTACCAGTCGCCAGGATGGTTGGGGCAAGCCTCGTGCAATCCCTCAATGCTCTGGAAAACAAGTTCGACAGGAGCCTCCATGCCCTCAGGACGGAGCATCACCACAATCTTTTTATTGATTTCCTCAATGGTGAAGGGTTCGTACAGGGCGCGGACACAGTTCTGCATCTCCTCCTTGGGCTTCTGCAGTTCACGCTTGCAAGCCATATACGTGTCGTTGACCAATTGCCACATACCCCGTTCCTCAATAAGCGCAATCGTAGCACGGAAAGCACAAAACTCTTCGAGACGGGACATGTCAATGCCGTAATAGTCAGGGTATCGGATTTGCGGTGACGAGCTGACCATCACGATTTTCTTGGGGTGCAGACGGTCAAGAATCTTGAAGATGCTCTCTCTCAGTGTGGTACCTCGAACAATGCTGTCATCGATGATGACGAGGTTGTCTTTGTAGGGTCGCAACGAGCCGTAGCTGATGTCATAGACGTGGGCGGCAAGGTCGTTGCGCTCGCTGTTGTCAGCGATGAAGGTGCGCATCTTGATATCCTTCCAGACCACCTTTTCGGTGCGTATCTCATTATGAAGCTTTCGGAAGCCGTCCGTCATGCCATAGTAAGCAACTTCTGCCGTGTTGGGAATGTACGAAAAAACGGTATTTTCCACATCGCCGTCGATGGATTTCAGGATGGCGGGAATCAGTTGTTCGCCCAGACGTTTGCGCTCCTGATAAATATCGCGGTCAGAGCCCCGGCTGAAGTAGATGCGCTCGAACGAGCAGGCACTATATTTAAATTGAGAATTGAGAATTGAGAATTGAGAATTTGTTGCTGTTTTCTCTTCTCCAAGAATCTGTTTCAAGCTAAAATCGCCATTGCGACGCACGATAAGAGCCTGGCCCGGTTGCAATTCATGGATATCCTCACATTGCAGGTCGAAGGTGGTCTGCAGCACAGGACGTTCGCTGGCCAAAGCCACAATCTCGTCATCGTGATAATAGAATGCAGGGCGGATACCCCAAGGGTCGCGCATAGAAAACATCTCTCCACTTCCCGTCAGCCCACACATCACGTAGCCGCCATCGTAATGACTCATCGTGGTTTTCAGCACATTGGCCATCTCCACATGGTCTTCGATGTATTGCGTGATGTCCGTGCCCTCCAGACCTTGCTCTTTAGCCTTGACGAACCATCGTTCCACCTCGCGATCCAGACGGTGTCCCATCAATTCAAGCGTGATGTACGTGTCGCCATAGACTCGCGGCGACTGTCCCTGGGCGGTCAGGAACTGGAAAACCTCCTCAACGTTGGTCATGTTGAAATTGCCGCACAGACAGAGGTTCTTGGCTCGCCAGTTGTTACGACGCAGGAAAGGATGCACAAACGTCAGACCGCTTTTGCCCGTGGTGGAATAGCGCAAATGCCCCATCAACAACTCTCCTGACATCTCTTCCGTCACCTTTGAAAATATCTTGGTGATAGCGTCCTTGCCCTCAGCCTTTTCACGGAACATATACTCCGTACCAGGCTCATTGGTCAGACTGACGGAGGCGATACCGGCTCCCTCCTGGCCGCGGTTGTGCTGCTTCTCCATCATCAGATAGAGTTTGTTGAACCCGTAAGCCCAGGTGCCGTATTTTTTCTCGTAGTATTCCAGCGGCTTCAGCAGGCGGATCATCGCCACGCCGCACTCATGTTTCAACGGTTCCATATCAAATGCAGGCTTTAATGAACGACATGAACAAAGGATGCGGATGGAGCACGGAAGACGAGTATTCCGGATGGAACTGCGTGCCGATGTACCAGCGCTTTTCCGGAATCTCCACAATCTCCACCAAATTGGCAGCGGGATTGACACCCACGCACTTCATGCCTTTAGTCTCGTATTCCTCTTTGAATGCGTTGTTGAATTCATAGCGGTGACGATGGCGCTCGAAAATGGAGAATTGAGAGTCGAGAATTGAAAATTGGGAGTTATGGTAGGCATCGAAAACTCTGCTTCCTTCACGCAGTTTGCACTCATAAGCGCCCAGTCGCATCGTACCGCCCATCTGGGTGATATTTTTCTGTTCTTCCATGATGTCAATGACATTATGGGGCGTTTTTTCGTCCATCTCGGCACTGTTGGCATCCTGGTAGCCTAACACGTTACGGGCAAACTCAATCACCATCATCTGCATACCCAAGCAGATGCCAAACGTGGGAATATCGTGGGTGCGGGTATATTCGGCCGCGATAATCTTTCCCTCTATGCCACGCTGTCCGAAGCCCGGGCAGATGACGATACCCGCCATGCCGGCGAGTTTCTCGGCCACATTCTCTTTGGTAATTTCTTCGCTATTGACAAAATGGAGCTTGGCTTTCACATCGTTGTATATGCCGGCCAAATTCAAGCTCTCGCGGATACTCTTGTAGGCATCTTGCAAGTCGTACTTGCCGACCAGCGCGATATGAACTTCGCGCGTGGCGTTGCGCTGTTTTTCAAGGAAATCATGCCAGGGTTTCATCTCGGGTGTCTCCCCTACTGGGATACCTATTTTTCGCAGAATAGCCGCATCAAGTCCTTGGTGCTGCATGCTTACGGGAACTTCGTAGATGCTGGGCATATCCTCGCTCTGGACCACGCATTCCAGATCGACGTTGCAGAACGAAGCCACTTTCATTCGGACGTGGTCGTCCAGATGCCGTTCCGTGCGCAGCACGAGAATGTCCGGCTGGATACCCATTCCTTGCAGTTCTTTCACGCTGTGCTGCGTGGGCTTCGTTTTCAGCTCATCGGCCGCCTTCAGGTAAGGCACAAAGGTCAGGTGAACGCACACTGCGTTACGTCCCAATTGCCAACGTAGTTGTCGGATAGCCTCCATGAACGGGGCACTCTCGATGTCGCCGATGGTGCCGCCCACTTCGGTAATCACGAAATCCAGTTGCTCATCCTTTTCATCCTCCCGCAACATTCTGCGCTTAATCTCGTCCGTAATGTGCGGTACCACCTGGATGGTTTTGCCCAGATAGTCGCCGTGACGCTCGCGGTCGATGACAGTTTTGTAAATACGGCCTGTGGTAATAGAGTTGTTGCGTGTGGTGTGTATGCCCGTGAACCGTTCATAATGTCCCAAGTCGAGGTCGGTTTCCATGCCATCGACCGTCACATAGCACTCGCCATGCTCATAGGGGTTCAGCGTGCCCGGGTCAATGTTGATATACGGATCGAATTTCTGAATGGTGACCTTGTAGCCGCGTGCCTGCAGCAACTTGCCAATGCTGGCGGAAATAATGCCTTTCCCTAATGAAGAGACCACACCGCCTGTAACGAAGATGTACTTGGTGTCCATAAAAATTATCCTTTTTATGGGCTGCAAAAATAAAAAAAATACGAAATAATTATGCTGTCAATGAATCGTATTTTTCTTATTTTCATACTTCGTCTGGTTTTCACCACCCTTCATCGCCTCGCGATTGCGTTTGATATAGACGAAATACAGTATCAGGTCAGTGGCTACCAGTGTGGCATTGAATACATACAGCCAAATGACAATGTCTCTGTGATACAACAGCTTGTGGATGATGCCGAAGATGTATCCCAGAATGATGAGCGACATGAAGAGCGGACTCTTGCCGATTACCACTTTCGTACGCAGTGATTTCACAATCGAAATAGGCCAGCTGACTGCGAAACAGAGCAGAAACAAGATCTCCCAAATACTGAATGAAGGCATGTTCTCTATCCTTTAAAGTTAATTATTACAATTACTTGTTTGGGGTTTCCTCTTTCTTTTCAGAATCCGTCTGATTCTCAGGCTGCTCGTTAGTCTTGGCATACTTATATCGGCGGATCTTCTGTGTAGCCGTCTTCTCGAACGGATCTTTCATAGCCTCCACCTTGTCGATCTTGGAATTCTTGCCCACCGCTTTGTTGACAAACTCCTGCACCGACTTCTTCAATTCATCCAGCTTTTCAAAAAATTGGTCTTCCGACTCTTGGTTCCAGTTGAGCACATTGTCATCAAACTTCACCAAAGCCACCAGAGAGCCATGGTCTTCCATCACGAGCGATTCATTCACGCCTTCCATGTTGTTAATCACCATCTCAATCTCTTCAGGATAGATATTCTCGCCGGAAGCGCCCAGAATCGTGTTGTTCAGGCGGCCTTTGATATAGTAATAGCCATTTTTGTCCACAGTGGCTATGTCACCAGTGCGGAACCAGCCATCTTCGTCCAGCACCTGGATCGTACGCTCGGGATCTTTGTAATAGCCCATCATCACATTATCGCCACGGCACACAATCTCACCTTCACCAGTCTTGTAGTCCACATTATCCAGACGTATCTCCACCTTGTAAGAGGCCACGCCGATGGAGCCCAGACGCTTGCGCTTGTTCACCATCACATTGCAGACGAGAGGAGCTGTTTCCGTGAGGCCATAGCCCACCGCATACGGGAAGCGGCACTTGATGAGAAATTCTTCCACCTTGGGATCGAGTTTGGAACCGCCGACGCCGAAGAAGCGCAACTTGCCGCCGAAAGTGCTGACCAATTTTTTGCCAATAAACCAATACAGAATCCTTGGCAGATGCTGATCCATCCACGTCAGCAAACGGCTTTTTGCAATTGTAGGCACGATGCTGTTGTGGTAAATCTTTTCAATGATAAGCGGCACAGACAGCATGATGGTGGGTTTCACCTTGTGCATAGCCGGCAACAGCAAAGATGGAGTAGGCGGCTTGGAGAGATAATAGCAGCATGCTCCCACGTACATAGAATAGAGGCTCGACACGCACATCTCATAGGCATGCGCCATAGGCAGAATGGAAAGGAATCTGTCGTTCTTGTACGAGGGCTGCGCCTTGAATGAGGCCACCAGATTGTGGCAGATGTTGCGATGGCTGAGCATCACACCCTTGGCCTTGCCCGTGGTGCCTGACGTGTAGATGATGGTCGCCAAATCCTCCGGCTGCGGGTCTTTCACCCAGCCGTTGCACTGGAAATCCTCTTTTCTGCGTTTGATGAATTCCAGAGACTCAATGTCCACCACGAGAGTGAGTTTGTCAATGCACTCTTGGCTGAGCTTGTACATCAGTTTTTTGGAAACGAAGATGACTTTGCTCTCGGAATGGGTCAGAATATTGGTGATTTCATTTTCTGAACTGTCGGGCAGAATGGGAATAGCCACACGCCCGAAAGCCGCAGCTGAAAAGAAGGCCAGCGTCCAGTTTGGCATATTCTGCGACAGTATAGCCACTTTGTCACCGGCACTGATACCGAAACGCGACATTCTCATAGATAGCATGTTGCACTTCTCGCCGAAGCTGGCGTAGGTGTATTTCTGTCCGCCGTCCACAAATTGGGACATGGTGCGGTCCCAGTAATGGGAAGTGGTGTACTCGAGCACTTTGTGCAGTGTAGTGCAATAATTTTCGCGGAATTTCTTTCTTTCCTTATAGGGGGATTTAACTTTTTTTGACATTTTATTCGTTGAGACGTACGGCCGCACGTCTTTACTATGTTATATTGAGATGCACGGCCGTGCATCTATACTCAAATTAGTCGTAGCAATAGCCAGTGCGGTTACGGCCTTTGAGGCCCATAGTGGAATAGTGTTCCTGGATGCGTTGAAGGTCGGCATTGGCATCATCAGTCAGCGGCCACTCCTGCCCCACGGTGATTTCCTTGCGTCCCCAGTCGTAGTAGCCCACATAGACACGGGCGCCAGTCTGCCTGGCAATCAGGTGGAAACCGGTCTTCCATTTTTTCACCGGTTTGCGCGTCCCTTCCGGGGCGATGGCCAGATGGAAAAACTCATTTTCATTGAAAGTCTGTATGATGCTGCGAATGGAGCTGGCAGCATTGGTGCGGTCAACGGGCACGCCTCCCAATGCGCGCAAGATAGGGCCGAGTGGCCAGAAGAAGAACTCCTTCTTGATCATGATGTGAGCCAATGTGCCGAACTGTGCATAGAAAAGATAGCAGATAGGAAAATCCATGATGGAGGTATGGGGCACACCCAGCACAATTGCCTTGTCCCCTTCCATGATGCCGCCCACGCTGGTCCATCCTAATTTTCGCAACAACCACCCGCAAAAACGCGCCCAACGCGGACTCACGGTATTCTTGATTTTAGTCATTCATTTATAATTAGTTAAAGAACTAAAAAATCCTGAAATTTGGCACAAAAAAGGCCTTGAATTTCGGGCCGCAAATTTAGTATTTTTTATGACATAACGTCCCCATGCAAACATATGATTTCCATTACATTTTTTTCTATATTTGCAGCTTCAAAAAATCGTCACGCTCATGACCCTCCAGGACATTCTCAACAAGACGACTCTCGAAAAGAACGACATCGTTCGTCTCCTTGCCACACAAAGCGAAGAGATGAAACAGCTCTTGCAGAAGGCTCATGAGGTGAAGTTCGAGCGGCTGGACAACCATGTGCACCTTCGCGGGTTGATTGAGATGAGCAATGTGTGCCGCAAGTCGTGCCTCTACTGCGGGGTGCGCAACGGCAACGCCAAGGTGGAGCGCTACACGCTGACGGACGACGAGGTGGTGGAGTGCGCCAAGCTGGCCCACAAGTTGGGTTACGGCTCCGTAGCCATCCAGAGCGGCGAGCGCAATGACAAGGAGTTCACGGACCGCATCACCCGCATCCTGCACCGTATCAAGGCCATTGACAACGGCTCGCTCGGCGTCACACTCTCTTTAGGCGAGCAGACACCCGAGGTTTACCGCCAGTGGTTCGAGGCGGGCGCCCATCGCTATCTACTCCGCATTGAGTCATCGACTGAAGAATTATACTACAAGATCCATCCCCGTGACGAGCGGCACGATTTCCATCAAAGACTAGCTTGTATTAACTCGCTGCTCGGCATCGGCTACCAGACCGGCACGGGCGTGATGGTGGGCTTGCCGTTCCAAACCTTGGAAAATCTGGCTGATGATCTCCTATTTTTCAAGAAAAAAGATGTGGCCATGGTAGGCATGGGGCCCTATATCCCCCACCCTGACACGCCACTGTGCCAGTATGCAGACCAGATTCCATCTGCAGCAGATCGCATGAACCTTACACTCAAGATGATTGCTGTTCTGCGACTGATGATGCCAGAAATAAACATGGTGGCCGCCACCGCCAATCAGACCATTGACCCGATGGGGCGCGAGAAGGCCATCATGGCTGGCGCCAATGTCATCATGCCCAATTTGACGCCAAATGAGTATCGTGAGGATTATTTGATTTATCCCGACAAGGCTTGTGTGGGCGACAAGCCCGAAGAGTGCTTCTCCTGCCTTGACATCCGCATGAAAGCCATCGGGCATGAGATTCTCTACAACGCCTGGGGCGACTCGGTGGCGTTTATGAAAAAGCATTAAATTGAAAAAAAACTACCTTTGCCGAGTAATAAATGTAAAAACTCTGACGACTAATTGAAGAAAATATTCGAACAACCATGTATAACATTATTGAACATACTGACAGATACAAATAATCCTACAAATATTATGAGAAAAATAGTTTTCGTTTTTTCACTTTTTGCGTTCCTGCTTTTTCAATCAGGTTGTGTTAGACATAGCAAATGTGATTGTGTAGATGAATCCATCACTCTTTCTGGCGTTTTAATAATTTATGAAGATCCTCTTATTTTTGGGGTTAAGGGTCAATATAAAGTCCCTGCTTTACTATTGCCGGGAAATCCTTCTCAAGAAGAAATAGAGAAAGCGTTAAATAGGGACATCAACCCATTTACTGGCAACTTATATCTTATAAGAGGAAATCGCACTATAAACAAAAAATATCATTTGCAAAATGTTAATCTAGCAGTAATCGCGAATTATCATAATTGCTTTGATGAGCCTGTAACTTATAGAATTCTGTGCATCGAAAAAAAGTGACAGCATAATCAAAGGCAATGATATAACAATTAACACATAGAGGGTGTCTGCAAAATTGCTTTTTAATTACCCGCCCCCAGTTAGTCCCTAGCGGCTTTGAGCATCGCAAGATTCAATTCACAAATCTAAAGGCCCTTCTCGGTAAATGCTTTAGGAATAGCCGTAGAATGCTTCTGTCGATTGAACCGGTCAAAATTTTTGACCAGTTCAAACTTCTTATTATCAGACAATTCCAAGATATATCCTTTGGGGAACTTTTCCGGATTGTTTTTGACGGCCTGATTGATTTCTTTATGATAGTTTATACCGGAGGAAAGGATTAATAGCATGATCATACCCCCGTCCGAATCTTGCTCCTATCCTCCCCTTCCGTCTTGCCCGCACCGGCCTTCTTGTAGGCGTTGAAATTGTAGCTCACGCCCAACCAGAACATTCGGCTCTTGCCGTGCAACATATTGTCTAACCGATAGTACTGGTTGTCGGAAAAGATCTCCCACTTGCGGGTGTTGAAGACATCCGTGAGCTGCGCGGAGACCGTGAGCGCGCCCTTCAGGAACTTCTGGCTGATGCCGATGTTCAGGTAGTGCGATAGGCGTGTGGTGAACTGCGGGTAGTACTGCGGCGTGTTCACGAAATACTGCAGGTTGATGTTCATCCCCTTGATCGGACGGAAATCGAGACGGAGGTTGCTGTTGTTGACCCACCCGCTGTTCGAGATGTCCCACTCGTCGATATTGCCCACCGAACGGAGGTAGTAGGTGTTCGTGCCGAGCGTTGCCGTCATCCATTTCCACGGATCGGCCTTCACGCTCAGGTCCAGACCCGCCTTGGTCTGCGAGGTGGCGTTGATGTAGGTCATCAGCAGGATGTCGCCCTCGAAACGGGCCACCTGCGTGATGTAGTTATGGATGTAGTTGCCGTAAATTCCCACATTCACAGCCCATTTCGGCACCTTGAACTGGTAGAGCAGTTCCGCATTATCGGCGGTTTCGGTCTGGAGATGCATGTTGCCCTGCTCGAAGTTGTGCGGGTCGATCATGCTCATGTAGGGGTTAAGCTGTGGATATGTGGGCCGCGTGATGCGCCGCGAATAGGCGAACGACAGGCTGTGTTTCTTGGAAATCTTGTACTTGAACGACAGCGACGGACCGAGGAAGAAATGCTGCGACCACTCATCTAACAGCTCCTTCTCGCTATGCAGGTGCGTGCGGCTGTATTCGGCACGGAGACCGGCGCTCCAGGTGAAACGGTCGCGCCACTCCGTAGAGGTGAACTGCACGTAGGCGGCAGGCACGTACTCCCTGTGCATCAGGTCGTTACTAAACTGATGGGAGTAATCCCAACCGATGCTGTCGCGCACATAAAAGTTATGGTAGATGTCGTTTTGGCGATAGGAGAACTTCACGCCCGCATCCCAGAAGCCGTATTTCTCGATGATGCGCCAGTCCGTCTGCGCGGAGGTGAGCAGCGGACTTCCACCCGACACCGACTTACTAACCGAGTCGCCCTCCAAGAAGTAGTACGACGGGCGGTGTCCCCAAATCTTGGAGACATTCGCTTTGACGGAGAAGGTGAGCTTCCCGGGACGGATGGCGTGCCAGTAGGCTAACGTACCGTCGAGATTCTCGCGGTTCCAGGTCACATCGCTTCGGCGGTTCTCGTGCGTCAGGATGCCGTTGTGGAACCAGTCGTTGGAGAGGTCTTGGACGGTGTTAAGGCGGGGCAGGATGAGCCGGAAGTCGGCATCAATCTTGTTCCGCATATTGGGCTTGATGGTGACCCCGAGGGAGATGTTGTTGTTGAAAACCGTCCGCAGGGCATGGATCTGCTGGCTGAGACTGTCGCCGGTGGTGCGGTAATAGCGGTAGAGATAGCCGTCGTTGATGTCGTCCTCATACTTCACTTGGTAGTTGAAGCGCAAGGCGAACTTGTTGCGGATATAGTTCAGCGCGAGACTGCCGTTGGTGAAATGGTTGAAGCCGTAGTTGACCGCCGCCATCCCGCTGAGACCCTTCTTCCCGTCCTTCTTAGTGACGATGTTGATGATACCGCCCGTGCCCTCCGCATCGTAACTGGCACTCGGATTCGTGATGATATCGATGCTCGCCACATTAGAGGATGGTATCGCGTTGATGGAGCCGAGGTTGGTGGGCACGCCGTCGAGGAGCAGCAACACATTGCCGTTACCACGGATGGAGACGTTGCCGTCTGGATCCACAGTCACGGAAGACTGCTGACGAAGTAAGTCCGCGACGGTACCGGTCATCATAGCCGTGGCGTCCGTGGGCATAATGGTGGTGTGTTCGGCGGTGACGATTGTTCGTCCGTCATCCCTCGCCGAAATGTTCACCTCTTCCAGTGCCTGCGATGTGGCCTCCATTGTAATATTCCCCAAAGCAACTTCATTCTTATCCGCTGTAAAATCAAGATGTTTCGATTTATAGCCCATATAAATCACGGTCAGAGTATAAGTTTTCGGCGATCGGGGCACTTTCAGCGCGAACTGACCGTTTTGATCCGTGAGTGCACCCGCCACCACGCTGTCCTGAAGCGAGGCATACACTGAGACGTAAGGCATGGGGTGATTCGTCTCGTCAACCACCTTCCCAGAGACATTGCACAGGTGCTGTTGGGCGAAGGCGGAGAGACTGAGTATCAAAAAGATAACAGCGAGGAAGAGGTTGCGTTTGGACATATTTTCCCTTTAAAACATCAAGCGCAAAAGTACAAAATATACGAACACCCAAAGTCCCGAACAAGACACCACCCTATTAACCCTGTACCTTTATTCTTCTTACACTTCCCCAAGCCGTCGTTTCAGTGCCGCCAATTCTTCTTCCATACGGGCAATCTTTTCCTCCTCCCCTCCCCATTTTACAGAATGCTTGAATTTCAGCATCGCGAGATTCAATTCACAATATAGAGTCCTTTCTCGGTGAATGCCTTCGGAAATTGCTAGGTATTATTTTTTCTCAAAAAAAATGCATTAATCACTGCAACCTTTTGAGTTTTTTGCATCATGAAACTGCATCTATAGATGTATTAAAAATGTTTGTTTAACGAAACCAAAAGAAAAAAACTAATTGGAGAGACTCCGTTTTACACTGGCATTTTTGTAGTTTTGCCGCGGAAAAACACTGAATTGCAAGTATGATAAATGGAATGAAACCGTTCTGGACCAGAGCGTACGGGAAGAATATTGAAAAGATGATCGGCGTGTGTTACCGCTATGTCCTTGACCGCCCAACCGCCGAGGATCTCGCGCACGATGCCTTCCTCACTGCCATTGAGAAGGCTGACACCTTCCGGGGATTCGGCTCCTTCGAGGGGTGGCTGATGCGTATTGCGGCCAACAAGGCTCTACTCCACCTTAGGGAACAAGAGCGCATACAGCTACTGAATGGCGATGCGGTTGCGGAGCAAACAACCCGTCAAGATGAAGACGAGCCTTCTCCAGATGACATGATGGCCGCCATCAGGAAAGCCGACTTCTCCCAAAAGGAGATTCTGGACGCCATCGCGCAACTTCCCGACCATCACCGCACAGTGCTGAACCTGTACGTCTTTGAACGGCTCACCCATCAGCAGATTGCAGAACTGCTGGACATCTCCCCAAACACCTCCAAATCGCACCTGTTAAGGGCGCGCAAGGAGCTGCAAAAGATACTGTTCCACAAATCCAAAGAGAAAAAGCACAACATTATGATACTGCTTCCATTATTAATCCACCCAGACGCTGCAATAGACAGCTATTGCCGTACGCAGATGAAAGGGTTTTCCATCCCGCCGCTACAGCCGCTGACGGACGACACATTCCCCGTTACCGGAAAGGTTTCTCCCAAGTTGTGGGTTTATGCGCACAGGATTCCAATCACTGCAGGCATAATAGCCACTGGCGCAGCTGTCGCCACCGCTGGCATTCTGCTTAGTCCATCGCCGCAGGAAAATACGCCCAAACTGCCTCAGGTCACTGAGCCGAACCCCGTCGTTGCAGTGGCCGACAGCGTTGATGAGAACCATTCGGAAGAACCGGTGCCATGCAAGACTGAGAACAGAAGCAAAGTCGCAAAACATATAACACCTGTCTCTTCTGAGTTCACGACACCTGAGGTTACCGTTTCAAACGATAGCCCAACCGAAATACCCGAAAGCCCGCAACCTGTGGTGGTCAAGAAGATCCGGCGCACGAACCGTACCATCGTTATCCAAGATTCTGTTAAATAGCAACAACATAATGAACATATTAAAAAGAATCCTGCTGATTTGTATCACCGCTGGTGCCACATTCTCCGCTACCGCACAAGTAGATGGAGAGCGGACCAAGCAGGACACACTCTACATCTACGAGGAGGAAATCACCTATGATACGCTGTATGTCAGTGAAACGTTTTCAGACTATACTGGCATGAGCAAAGACGAACTGATAGAGATATTTCTCCATGACAGGGGCATCGGACAGCTATACTATCAGAAGGGCGGCATTTACCTCACAGGAGCCAACGAGCTGTACCGGCTCAACAAAACCGACTTGAAGAGACTGCTTTCCGCACCCGAATACGAGGAATATCGCAAGGCAAAACGTAACCAGTACATCAGCATTCCGCTCTATGTGGCCGGCGGGGCCGCCATGGCTACAGCTGGTCTCGGGCTTTTCCAGTTCTGTGCTTCTTTTGTGCAGACGGCAAAGTGTAACGAACAGATTCTCAATAGCGACAATCTTGGTGTCAATCTATGGCGCAGTGCAGTGGGCGGGATATTCCTATGTGCAGGCGGTACCCTCGCTGCCACCGCATTCATCGTACCCGCCGTCGTGCTGACTGTCAAAGGCCAGACGCAAATCAACCGAATTGTCAGTCGTTTCAACGCATCCCCCACCATGTCCATGCAGTTACGATTTGGGCCAACGCCGACAGGTGCTGGACTGACTTTCACGTTCTGAACCCATTTAAGAAGGCATCTGACGATATCTATGTGTTACAGACTTCCGCAGAGAGAATCCCAGACGACCATTATTTTTAACAAAGAAGTCTTCAGAAAAATTATGAAAAAAGTATTGGCTATCGCATCAGCTGTGTTAATGCTGGCTGCAATCTCAACTTCCTGCAACAAGGCCGGATGCCATTGTTACGTTAAGACGGACATCGCGCACCTCGCACCCGTGTACGAAGATGAAACTTCAACCAAGGACGAGTGCAAGGCAATAGAGGCCCAGCTCAACGAGGATGAGGGCATGAACATCTACAAGTGCAAACAATAAGATAGCACTAAAGATGACAGCGGCGGGCGAATCTGACACGTCCGCCGTTTTTTTTTGTTACGGGACCTCTGTCATCACACGAAACAGTTCTTTCAATTTTGCACACACGTCCTCATAATATTCCGATGCACATTTGATAAAAAATAATTGTATTTTTGCATTTCATTTTTTATAAAACATAATAAGATTATGTGTGGAATAGTCGGTTACATTGGCAAAAATGAAGCCTATCCAATTCTGATCAAAGGGCTTCACAGATTGGAATACCGGGGTTATGACAGCGCTGGCGTCGCCCTTATCAACTCCCAAGGAAAACTGAATATTTACAAGGCCAAGGGCAAGGTTGCGGAGCTGGAGAAATTTGCCGAGGACAAGGACGTGAGCGGCCACATTGGCATCGCGCACACGCGCTGGGCCACGCACGGGGAGCCCAACCAGGTCAATGCACACCCGCATTTTTCCGAATCGGAGCAGCTGGCCATCATCCACAATGGCATCATCGAAAACTACGCTCTGCTCAAACAGGGTCTGATGAAACATGGCTACACGTTCCGTTCCACCACCGACACGGAAGTGCTGGTGCAGATGATTGAATACACCCAACACACTTCGAAGGTGGATCTGAAAACCGCCGTACAGCTGACACTCAACCAGGTCGTCGGTGCATACGCCATCGCTGTGCTCGACAAAAACAACCCCAACACCATCGTGGCGGCCCGCAAAGGCAGTCCGCTGGTGGTTGGCATCGGCCAGGACGAGTTCTTCCTCGCTTCCGACGCCACACCCATCGTGGAATACACCAATTCTGTCATCTATCTGGAAGATGAGGACATTGTAACACTGGAATTAGGCAAAGAGCCTGTCATCACAACCATCTCCAACGCCACCAAAACACCCGAAATCAAGCAACTGGAGATGACTTTGAGCCAATTGGAGAAAGGTGGCTATCCGCACTTCATGCTGAAGGAAATTTTCGAGCAACCCCAGACATTGCAGACCTCCATGCGTGGGCGCGTGAACGTGGACCAGAACAACATAGCTCTCTCGGGATTCATAGACAACAAGGAACGTTTCCTCAATGCCCAGCGCATCATCATCACAGCTTGCGGCACCTCATGGCACGCTGGACTCATCGCCATGTATGCCATGGAAGAGTTCGCTCAAGTGCCTGTGGAGGTGGAATACAGCAGCGAATTCCGCTATAGAAAACCTGTCATCCACAAAGACGACGTAGTTATCGCCATTTCACAGTCCGGAGAGACTGCCGACACGCTGGCAGCTATCAAGCTGGCCAAGGAAGCCGGTGCTTTCATCTTCTCCATCTGTAACGTGGTCGGCTCCTCCATCCCCAGAATCTCGGACAGCGGCTGTTACACACACGTAGGCCCTGAGATTGGTGTGGCTTCCACCAAGGCTTTCACCGCCCAAGTGACGGCGCTCATCATGCTGTCGCTTTGTATCGGCAAAGAGAAAAGATCCATCCCCGAGGAGCAATATCTGCAAATCTTGAAGGATTTGAGCGAGATACCCGAGAAAATTTCGGAGATTCTTCATCAGAACGACCGTATCGCCGACTTTTCCAAAACGTTCACCTACGCGCAGAACTTCATCTATCTGGGACGTGGTTACAACTACCCCATCGCCCTGGAAGGCGCTTTGAAGTTGAAGGAAATCAGCTATATCCATGCGGAAGGTTATCCGGCCGCCGAGATGAAACACGGCCCTATTGCCCTGATTTCGCAGGAGATGCCGGTGGTTGTAATCGCCACGCGCGGACACACGTACGACAAGATTGTGAGCAACATCCAGGAGGTGAAAGCCAGAAACGGCAAGATCATCTCCATCGTTACCGAAGGCGACACGCTAGTTTCCCAGATGTCCGACTATTGCATTGCCATCCCGGAGACTGCCGAATGCCTGACGCCGATTTTGTCGGTAATTCCTTTGCAACTGCTGGCCTATCACATAGCAGTAGCCAAGGACCGCGATGTCGATCAGCCCCGAAATTTGGCTAAGTCAGTAACTGTAGAATAAGCTTACTTGATCAACCCGCCGCCCACCAACAGGCCATCCTTGTACAGCACTACCGATTGCCCCGGGGTAACGCCCCAGACGGGCTTGTGGAAGTGTAAATGGATACGGCCCGTATCGGCAAAATCATCTTCTAAAATCAATTTGGCTTCGGTGGCCGGCGATTTGTAACGGATGCGGGCCATCAGCTCCGGCGACTCGCGCAACCACTCCTCGTCACGCAAGCGCACATCGGTGGCATACACATTGTTGCAGAACAGATCATCGCGATCACCCACCGTAACCTCGCGGGTTTCAGTGTTAATTTTGGTCACATACTTGGGCGAGCCGAACGCCATGCCCATGCCCTTGCGCTGCCCTATTGTGAAATTGAAGCAGCCGGGATGCTGGCCTAACACTTTACCTTCCATATCAATGAAATTGCCCGGACTGGTTTCGCAGCCCTGTTCAGCCAGGAAACTGCGATAATCATTGTTAGGAATGAAGCATATCTCTTGCGATTCGCTCTTCTTAGCCAGTTTCTCGAAATGATGATCTGCCGCAATTTTCCGCACTTCGGGCTTCGTCAGGTCGCCCAGCGGGAAAATGGTGCGTTTGAGGTTCTCTTCGGTAAGCATCCAGAGGAAATAGGTCTGGTCCTTGTGCTCATCGGCGGCAGTTTGCAGGTAATAGTGCCCACGGTGCTGCGCAATGCGCGCGTAGTGCCCTGTTGCTATGTAGTCGCAGCCAAGCTCATCGGCGGCCTTCAGCAACACACCCCACTTGATGTGCGAGTTGCAGAGCACGCACGGATTGGGCGTGCGCCCGAGCTTGTACTCCTGCACGAAATTGGCAATCACATGGTCGCGGAACAGCTGCCGGAAATCCAGGATATGGTGCTCCACGCCCAGCGACTCGGCGAAATGCTTGGCTTCCATAATGCTCTCCACCGAGCAACAGCCCTTTTCCTTGGCCAGACACGACTCTTTGATATAGTCGAACGTGCGGAACGTGGCGCCCACCAGCTCGTATCCCTGCTCCAAGAGCAACAATGCGGACACGCTGCTGTCAATGCCGCCACTCATGGCCATCAAGACGCGTTTGGACATGGCTCTTACTCGTGATAGCGTTTCTCAATCACATTCCAGTCCACTATCTGCCACAGGGCATTCAGATGGTCGGGGCGGCGGTTCTGGTAGTCCAGATAGTAGGCGTGCTCCCACACATCGAAGGTAAGCAGCGGTTTCAGGCCCTTTTGCACGGGATTGGCAGCGTTGGTCTCCTGGGAGATCACCAGCTTGCCGTCGGCGTCGGCGGAGAGCCACACCCAACCGGAGCCGAACAAGGTGGCGCCTGCCTGCACAAACTCTTTCTGAAATGCCTCAAATGAGCCGTATTGGGCATCAATGGCGGCGGCCAGCTTGCCCACCGGCTTGTTGTCGGCCTTCGGAGCATTGAATTGCAGGAAATAGAGATTGTGGTTCAGAATCTGACCGGCATTGTTGAGCATGCCACCGGAGGCCTTCTTTACGATGTCAACCAAGTCCATTTCAGCAAACGGCGTGCCTTCGATGGCCGCGTTCAGGTTGTTGACATATCCTTGCAGATGTTTGCCGTGGTGGAAACCGATAGTCTGCGCGGAAATCACGGGCTCCAGCGCGTTAGCCTCGTACGGAAGGGAAATCAATTCGAATTTTGACATGATGTTTGAAAATTAAGGGTGTTAGATTTTTTCTGCAAAGATAGTGTTTTTTATCTCTGCACAATTTTAAAACAAAATAAAAAATTACTACTTTTGCACGAACAATAAAAAACCACTCATCATGTACGATATCGAACGCGGGCTGTACATCGCCCATTGCGCGGAAGGCGCACTCTCCATCCAAGGTAAAATGGCCAATCGCCACGGACTCATCGCCGGCGCCACGGGCACGGGCAAGACCGTGTCCCTGCAAGTGATGGCCGAAAGTTTCTCGCAGGCCGGCGTGCCCTGCTTCATGGCCGACATGAAGGGCGACCTCTCCGGCATCAGCCAGACCGGACAGATGAGCGGTTTCATCGAGAAGCGCATGCCCGAGTTCGGCATTGAGAACCCTCAGTTCCAGCCGTGCCCCGTGCGTTTTTATGATGTTTACGGCGAACAGGGACACCCCATCCGCGCCACCATCTCCCAGATGGGTCCGCAACTGCTCTCTCGCCTGCTTGGCCTCAACGAAACCCAGGACGGTGTGCTCAACATCGTGTTCCGCATCGCCGATGAGCGTGGTCTGCAAATCCTCGACATGAAGGATCTGCGCGCCATGCTCGACTATGTGGCCAAGCACGCCAAGGAATACACCACCCAATACGGCATCATCTCCTCCGCCAGCGTAGGCGCCATCCAACGCGCGCTGCTGCAACTGGAAAGCCAGGGAGCCAACCAGTTCTTCGGCGAGCCCAGCTTCGACATCCACGATTTCCTTCAATTGGAAAACGGCAAGGGCGTGATGAGCGTGCTCGCCGCCGACAAGCTGATGCTCCAACCCAAGCTCTACAGCACCTTCCTGCTGTGGCTCCTTTCCGAGCTCTACTCCACCCTGCCCGAGGTTGGCGACCTCGATCTGCCCAAGCTGGTCTTCTTCTTCGACGAGGCCCACATGCTCTTCGAGGACACCTCCAAGGCCATGACCGACAAGATTGAGCAGGTGATCCGCCTGATCCGAAGCAAGGGCGTGGGGGTCTATTTCATCACCCAATACCCCAACGACATTCCAGAGAACATCTTGGGACAGCTCGGCAACCGCGTGCAACACGCATTGCGCGCATACACGCCCAAAGACCAGAAGGCCGTGAAGACCGCCGCCGACACGTTCCGCCCCAATCCTGAATTCAAGACTGAAGAGGCCATCTCCACGTTGGAAACCGGCGAGGCGTTGGTCAGCTTCCTCGATGAGAAAGGTGCGCCAGGCATCGTGCAACGCGCCAAGATCCTGTTCCCGCTCTCCCAAATCGGAGCCGTCACCCCCGAACAGCGCAACCAGATTATCAGAAGCAGCCGCGTGTATGGCAAGTACGACACACCCGTTGACAGCGAGAGTGCCTACGAAATGTTAATGAAAGAGACTGAGGCTCAAAATCTTCCGGCTACTTCCGATGAAAAGGGAGGCGACATTGAGAAGAAATCCGGGAAAGAGACCACAGGTAAAAAGAAACCCGGTTTGATTTCCAAAGTATTGAAAGCGGTGTTCACCGCCCTCACTGCTACCATCGGCACACTGGTCGGCACGCTGATCAGCGACAAGGTGACAGGCAAAAAGACCAAATCCAGCAAATCCGCAACCGAAAAGGTGGTGAAGAACACCACATCCGCCGCCACCCGAACCATCACGAGGGAATTGACCCGCGATATTCTGGGAAATTTGATCAAATAAACGATTATCGATTATAGATTTTTCAATAATGTAGAGACGCGCCATGGCACGTCTCTACATTTTATTTTTGGGCAATATCGACCAATTTCTGCAATTCCGCCATCGCTTCCTCCAATGTAATTGCCGGCGTGAGGCGTTTTTTGCCCTCATACACGCATACCAGGCCGTTGGAGGCGCCTACGATGCCATAATCGGCGTCGGCCATCTCGCCGGGACCGTTCACGATGCAACCCATCACGCCGATTTTCAAGCCGGGATAATTGGAGAAGCGCGCCTTCACTTCTGAAAGCACCGACTGGATGTCGTATTGCGTGCGCCCGCAGGAGGGACAGGATATGAACTCAGTCTTGCTCATCCTGATGCGGCAGGCCTGCAGTATTGTGTTCTCCATGTCGCGTACCGCATCGGGCTGGAAACAGGCATTCTGCAGATGCAGATCCTTGATATGGTGATGATAATACGCATAGCCGGTCAATGCGGCAGCCTTCGCCAACCACAAGTCAAAGTCGGGCTCGTCAGCTGCGTACTCCAAAGCTCCGTCAGTCACCAAACATTGCGACGGTTGCAATTCGCGTACCGCTTGCAGCAATTTGTGCGCAAAGGGCGTCTCGTTCTCCGGCGGTTCGGTCAGAGACACACGCACCGTGTCCCCTACTCCCATCAACAGCAAAGCTCCAATGCCAGCGGCGGACTTGGCGCGGCCCTCAATGCCGCTGCCCGCCTCCGTTACGCCAATGTGCAACGGATAGGAGCAACCTCTTTTGTCCATCTCTTCCTTCAATAGCACCGTAGCCTCCATCATGGTCTGCACGTTGCTCGATTTCATCGAAATCACCACTTTGTGAAAGTCGTACCGCTCGCAAATATCAATCCATTCTAACGCAGATTGCACCATGGCCATCGGCGTGTTGCCGTAGCGCGTCACAATGCGGTCGCAGAGCGAGCCGTGATTGATGCCCAGACGGATGGCCGTGCCGTGCTCCTTGCAAATGTCCAGCAGGGGCTTGGCGCGCAGGGCCATGCGCTCCACCGAAGCCTCATACTCCGCATCGGTGAGGTCGCGTTGCGAAAAGTTGCGTTTATCGACAAAATTGCCGGGATTGATGCGCACCTTCTCCACGATGGCAGCCATGGCTTCGGCTACTTTGGGGTTGAAGTGCACATCGGCCACCAGCGGCGTTTCTATGCCTTCGGCGCGCAACTGCTCCTTGATCTGGCGCATCGCCTCCACTTCTTTGAGCGAAGGGACCGTGAGGCGCACCATCTCGGCGCCAGCGGCTATCATTCGCTTGCACTGCGCTACGGAGGCCGACACATCGTTGGTGTCGGTATTGGCCATCGATTGCACCACCACGGGCGCATCGCCACCGATGGTTATGTTTCCGATATTGAACATCATTCGACTGTTCATGACCTACGCTCTTTTGAATCCCTGTGCCTGGATATCGACTTGCACATTATCGCCGGTAACCAATTTATAACCAGCCTCTTGCTCTTTGATATAGCCAATAATGGAGACATTCTCCACATTCTTGATCTTCTCGAAGTCTGCCTGCTTGATGACGAACATGAGCTCGTAGTCATCGCCGCCGTTGAGAGCGGCCACTGTATGCACAATATCCAAGTCTTTCAGCGTAGTGAAGGCCAGTTCTGTCATAGGCAGTTTTTCTTCAAACACCGCACATCCCTTTCCCGAGGCGCGGCATATCTGCATCACCGCAGCGGCTATACCGTCGGGAATGGCGCACATGGCCGTGGGCAGGATATCCTCGCGACGCAAGGCTTCTACGATATCCAGACGCGGTTCCGGCTTCAACTGGCGGCGCAGCAGGTAGTCTTTGCCGCTGAAATCGGGCTGGGTGGAAGGATTCACCTCAAACACCTTCTTCTCGCGCTCAAGCAGCAGCAAGCCTGCGTAGGCAGCGGCAAAGTCGCCCGACACACAGATCAGCTCGTTGTCGGAGGCACCCTTGCGCGTTACCAGCCGTGCCGGCTCGCACTCCCCTATCGCGGTGATGGTAATTACAAGATCCTGACGGGAAGTGGACAAATCCAGTCCTACCACATCCACATGGGCGGTTTCGCAACAAGCCTCAATGCCCGCAAGCAGCTCGTTCACCGCCTTCAAATCAAAGCGGTTGGAAACGGCCACATTGACGGTTAACTGCGTGGGGATAGCGTTCATACCTAAAAGGTCTGTAACGGCCACCGTCACCACTTTGTAGCCCAAATGCTTCAGCGGCACGTATGTGAGGTCGAAGTGGATATTTTCCATGAACACCTTGGTGGCAGCAACGGTCTGATTGCCCGCTGTATCTATCACGGAAGCGTCATCGCCGATGCCCACCACGGTGGAGGCGTTGTCATTGGGAAAACATTGGGCCAGTTCGGCAATCAGGTCATATTTGCCGAATTGCGGAGTGTTTTCGGATTGAGGTGTATCCATAAAATGATGATTTGTGGATTATTATCCGTAGAGACGCAAAGCATTGCGTCTCTACTAAGTGTTTATACGAAATAATGGGATGCTATGGAGGTATCATCCACCACAGATTGGATCACATCGGCCAGCAGTTTTGCCACAGAAATAACCTTGATCTTGCTGCAAGAGCGGCGCAATGGGATGGTGTCGGCAATGATAACCTCGTCCAACACAGAGTTCTCGATATTCTCGATGGCATTGCCGGAGAACAGACCGTGGGCACACATAGCACGCACGCTCTTCGCACCCATTTCCTTGATACGGGCTGCGGCCTTGCACAACGTACCTGCAGTATCGATAATGTCATCCACGAGAATCACATTCTTGTCTTTCACATCGCCGATAATCTGCAAAGAGGCCACTTCATTCTGTTTTTCGCGTTGTTTGTAGCCGATGGCCAGCTCGCACTCCAATGCTTTGGCATACGTAGAGGCACGCTTGGTACCGCCTGTATCCGGAGATGCGATGCAGATATTGTCCAAATTCAAATCCCGGATGTACGGAATAAATACGTTGGACACGAAAAGATGGTCCACAGGGAACTCCATGAATCCCTGAATCTGGTCAGCGTGCAGGTCCATGGTGATGATACGGGTAACACCGGCAGCGGTAAGCAGGTTGCTCATCAGCTTGGCACCGATAGAGGTTCTGGGCTTGTCCTTGCGGTCCTGACGGGCATAGCCGAAATAGGGCATCACGGCCACGATGTTGCGGGCAGAAGCGCGCTTCGCAGCATCAATCGTGATCAAAAGCTCAATGATGTTATCCGCCGGAGAGAAGGTCGGTTGGATGATGAAGACGTTCTTGCCACGGATGGTGTCGTTGAAATAAACCTGGATTTCGCCATCTTTGAATTGAAGGATGTCAACAGGGAACAGCGGTTTTCCAAGATTGTCTGCAATGCGCTTGGCCAGTTCAGGATTGGCCCGGCCTGCCACTAATACGTATTCTGAACTCATAACTATTTAATATTTTTATACTTAAGGTTAAAATTTTTCGTGTTGCAAAAATAATCAGTCTAACCATACAAATAAAAAAAACTTGTTACCAATTATTAACACATTCGATAACAAGTTTTTCTGTTCCAAAATCATTGCCGGCTCATCAGAAACGCCTTGATAAAATCGTCAATATCCCCATCCATCACGGCGTTCACGTTGGAAGTTTCACAGCCAGTACGCAAGTCTTTCACCATCTTGTAGGGTTGCATCACGTAGCTGCGAATCTGGCTGCCCCACTCTATCTTCTTCTTGGTGCTCTCGATGTCGGCCAGTTTCTCTCTCTTTTTCTCCAATTCTATTTGATAAAGACGCGATTTCAACATTCGCATGGCCATTTCGCGGTTCTGTATCTGTGAGCGCGTCACTTGGCACTCGACCACAATGCCGGAGGGCGCGTGATGGAGTCGTACTGCCGTTTCCACCTTGTTCACATTCTGTCCACCGTGGCCGCTGGAACGGTACGTGTCCCAGCTGATATCCGCCGGGTTGATGTCAATCACAATGTCATCGTTGATAATGGGATAAGCAAAGACCGAAGCAAAAGAGGTATGCCGACGGTTAGCGGAATCGAACGGAGACAAGCGCACCAAGCGGTGCACACCGATCTCGCTCTTCAGGTAACCAAATGCATAGGGACCATCGATTTCCAGCGACACGGACTTCACGCCCGCCACATCGCCATCCTGTCTGTCCAGCAGTTTCATGGAGAAGTTGTTGCGCTCGGCCCAGCGGGTGTACATGCGCAGGAGCATTTCCGCCCAGTCGCAGCTTTCCGTGCCGCCGGCGCCGGCGTTAATGTTGATGACCGCGTTCAGCGAGTCCTCCTCGTCGCGCATCATGTTGCGGAACTCCAGATTCTCCACCGCTTTCAATGCAGTTGCATATGCCGCATCCAACTCGGCCTCCGTAGCATCGCCAGTGCCGAAAAACTCGTTCACCACCGACAGCTCGTCGCCCAGCTCCACGGCCTTCTCATAGTCGTTCACCCAATTCTTGATGCCGCTGATTTCGCGCATCAGCTTCTCGGCAGCCTTCGGATCATCCCAAAAGCCATCCTGTTGCGTTATCTTCTCTTTTTCAGCTATCTCGGATTTCTTTGCATCGATGTCAAAGATACCTCCTTAGCCCACTGAGCCTGCTATGGAGTTCCTTTATTTGTTCTGCAATAACCATACTTTATAAATTGAGAATTGAGAATTAAGAATTGAGAATTAAAAATTATACTATTGATTCAAAGATGACATGATTTCTTCTATGGAGAAGCCTTTGGTGAGCATGTGGCGGATCAGCTTGGGCTTATTATCCGCATCGGCCGCGTTGAGACGCTTCCACTTGTCGATATTTTCACGCAACATCTCCTGATAAGCCTCCTCGTCCATCTGTTCCATCTGCTCATTGATAATGTCCGCCGGAATGCCCTTGGCGTACAGGCCCTGACGTATCTTGAGCTTGCCCCAATGTTCCTTGACCTTACTACGGATAAAGATTTCAGCAAAACGGTGCTCGTTGAGAAAATCGTCCTCTTTGAGCACGCGCACCACTTCGTCGCTCATCGTAGCCGAGACGGCCAAGGAGCCAAGCTTCTTGCGCACTTCGACCTCGCTGCGCTCCTGGTAGGCGCAATAGCGTTCCATTTTGCTCAATACATCTGCCGGTATATCCATAAACTATAATCTTTAGCAATGATTCCTATTCATTGGTCACGGGTTCGTTCCACAGCACAATTTCGTCCATCTTGGCATTGAAAAATCGATGTTCCATCAGGTGATAGCTTTGATTGGAGACCAATCGTATGCGCTTCTTATACTTAAACCTCCACTTTAGTAAAATTGATGGAAATCCTTGTTTCAGAAATGCATACACAAACGGATGAACCATGATAGTAATCTTGGATTCCTGTTGCTTGTCGAAGAGGAACTCCAGGGTGTTGTCAATCTCGTCCTCAATCAGGATGGGCGGTTTGATTTTGCCGGTGCCCTTGCAGGTGGGGCATTGCTCGGTGGTTTCTATAATGGTGGCCTGACGCACGCGCTGACGCGTGATCTGGATCAAGCCAAACTTGTTAAGGGGCAATATGGTGTGTTTGGCCTTGTCATTACGCATGAACTCGGCCATGGCTTTATTGAGAGTGGCTTTGTTCTTGGGATCGTGGAGATCGACAAAGTCAATGGTGATGATGCCGCCCATGTCTCGCAAACGGAGTTGGCGGGCGATTTCCGCAGCCGCGATCATGTTGGTATTCAGTGCATTCTCCTCCGGGGTCTGGGTCGCTTTCACTCGGTTGCCACTGTTCACGTCAATCACGTGCATGGCCTCGGTATGCTCAATAATCAGATAAACACCGTTCTTCACGGTGACCACCTTGCCGAAGGAGCCTTTGATCTGCTTGGCTACGTTAAATTTCTCAAAAATGGGCTGTTTGTCGTTGTACAGCTTCACAATATCCTCTTGCTCAGGGGCATAGAGGTGCATGTAGTTCTTTACTTCCTTGAATGTCTCAGGTTTGTCCACATAAATGGCGTGGAAAGAGTCGTTCAGCAGGTCGCGCATCATGGTGGTCACGCAATCCGACTCCTGTATGACGCGCATGGGCGGTTTGGAGGCGAACAGGTTCTCCACGGCCGTGTCCCACTTATAGCGCAGCTGGTCCAGGTCGGCCGACAGTTCATCCAAGCTCTTGTGCTCGGCCACGGTACGGATAATGATGCCGAAATTGCGGGGTTTGATACCCTGCACCAGAGATTTGAGCCGCTTGCGTTCCGCTGTGCTCCGAATTTTCTGTGACACGGACACCTTGTCGCCGAAAGGCACCAAAACAAGGTAGCGTCCTGCAAAGGAAATCTCGGTGGTGATGCGCGGGCCTTTGGTGGAGATGGGCTCCTTGGCCACTTGCACCATGATATGCTGGCCGCTGGTCAGCACATCGCTGATCTTGCCGTTCTTGGGCACATCCTCCAAATATTGCACGCGGCTGATGCTGCGTTTGCCAGTCGTGATGGCCTGGCTTACAAATGCATTGATGGTACGCGCGTGGACGCCCAGGTCGAGATAGTGGAGAAAGGCCTCCTTCTCGCTGCCCACGTCCACAAATGCCGCGTTCAGGCCCGGCATGATCTTCTTGACCTTTCCTAAATATATGTCACCGACAGAGAACTGAGCCGAAGCCTTTTCCGTATGGATCTCCACGAGTTTCTTGTCCTCCAGAAGAGCCACCTGGACTTCGTTGTTATGGGAAGTAATAACAATCTCTTTTGTTATTTCATTCTCGCTCATAAATTATTTCTCTTAAAACACGAAAACTAAATGCCCGTGTGGACATTTAGTTTTCATTTGTTTACACGCAAAAACATTATCTGCTCTTATGTCTGTTCTTTCTGAGTCTTTTTTTGCGTTTGTGTGTGTTCATTTTAGCGCGTTTGCGCTTCTTTCCGCTAGGCATATTAAAATTATTTTATGATTAAATAATGATTATTTCGTAGATTTCTTGACCGCATTCACGAAAGTCTTGCACGGTTTGAAAGCCGGGATGTTGTGTGCGGGGATAGTGATAGTTTCTTTCTTGGAGATATTGCGGGCTGTTTTCTGAGCTCTTTGTTTGATAATGAAGCTACCGAAACCTCTCAAGTAAACGTTCTCGCCACCAATCATGGAATTCTTTACGGAAGACATGAATACTTCAACGATGGTTTGCACACTACCTTTGTCAAAACCTGTTTTACCTGAAATTTCATTAACGATTTCTGCTTTGGTCATAACTTTTAAAATTTAATTGTTAAATACTTCTTTTTAAGGGGCTGCAAAAATACAATTATTTTGTTCACCTTCCACTAATTAGCGATTTTTTTATTGTATTTTATCGAAAACCTTGTTAGCAAGGCGGCTGGCACCGATTCTGAAATGGCTGTTATCCATCCATTTCTCCCCCAACACATTAGCCAGAATAGCGACAAATCGGAGCGCAGTCTCCGGATCCGATATGCCACCTGCAGGTTTCATCGACACCATCTTGCCGGTTTTCTCATAGTGCGCCTTGATGGCATCCAGCATCACCAAAAAGGATTCGGGCGTGGCATTCACGGCGATTTTCCCGGTAGAAGTCTTGATAAAATCCGCACCTGCCGCAAT
Organism: Bacteroidales bacterium; assembly: GCA_045132055.1. GTDB lineage: Bacteria > Bacteroidota > Bacteroidia > Bacteroidales > WCHB1-69 > F23-D06. The sequence goes on along the minus strand of JBGURP010000041.1, from coordinate 68,468 downwards.
GGCTATTTGTGAAGCTTTGTAGATATTGTCAGCAGTCTTCAGCTCACCCGTCTCCAAGATCACCTTCAGGTGTGCGTTGGCGCACGCCTCGCGGATGGCCTTGATTTCGTCGAACACCTCCTGATAGTTGCCTTCCAGAAACTTGCCGCGTGAGATGACCATGTCGATTTCGTCGGCGCCCTGCTCCAGAGCATAACGCACTTCGGCGAGTTTCACCTCAATGGGCGATTGGCCAGCGGGGAACGCGCCCGCCACGCACGCCACATGAATGCCTGTGCCTTTGAGTTTGTCTTTTGCGATAGCTGCAAACGGCGGATAGACGCATACGGCGGCTGTGCTTTTGATGTTGCGGACATCATCCTTGAAATCGATGGCCTTTTGGCAAAGCGCTTCCACCACCGCACGGTTGTCGGAGCCCTCCAGCGTAGTCAGGTCAATACAATTTAATATGAAACGATAAGCTTGCTGCTCATCCATGTACGGGTTGCCCTTGCGGGTGTATTCGGCTATGCGCTCCTGAATCTGCGCATCGGTGTAGGGATAGTTTTCCAATGGAATCATACTCAATGTTTTTAATGAAAATCGGCTGCAAAGGTACGAATTTTACGAAACATTTTTTTCACCTACATTTTTTGTATTTTTGCAAACCTTATTCATCATTATGTCCTCAAACGACTCCTCATCCTCCGGCGAAATCACCTCCTCCTTCGAGAACATCTCGGATGTATTCACATCCTATTCGGAAATCCCTTCCGAAGGATTCAACCGGCTATTCAAGGCGCAAAGATACGGCAAGTGGTTTATACTTAAAGGGTTGAAGTCAGATCTCCAGCACAAGGAGATATTTGTCAGCCTGCTGACCAAGGAGTTTGAGTTGGGTCTGAAGATGGATCACCCCAACATCGCGCATATCTTCAGCAAGGAGACTGACCCTGTGGCTGGGCCATGCATCGTGATGGAATATGTGGATGGCGTTACGCTAAAGGCCTTCCTGAAGCAGAATCCGCCCCGGAAAGTGCGGATGAAAATCGCAAAGGAATTGCTGTCCGCCATGTCGTACTATCATAGTATGCAGATTGTTCACCGCGATCTCAAACCCGACAACATCCTCATCACACGAAATGGCCACAATGTCAAGATCATTGATTTCGGATTGGCGGACAGCGACTGGCACGGCGTGCTGAAACAGCCTGTAGGCTCTGACCATTACGCTGCACCCGAGCAGAAGGCCGGGGGCTCGCCCATAGACTGCCGTGCCGACCTATACGCCTTTGGCAAGATTCTGCGGCTGCTCTTCCCGCACTCATACGGACACATCGTGCACAAGTGTACGCAGGAGAACCGTGAAAAACGTTACAGCAATGGGGAGGAAATCCTGCAACGGCTGCAACGACATGAGCACACCGCCCCCATTATCATAGCCATCGCCTTTGTGATTGTATTAGCCATCTGCGCATGGTTCTTGTTCCGTCCCAACAACGACGGCGACAAAGAGAACCCAAACATTGAAAAACAAGAGGCCTCCGTTTCGGAAATCATGAATGATGATATAGCCGGTCCTGAAACTGCTCCTGCAAATCCTGTTTCTCAGGCAGAACCAAACCATACAGAAACTGCGATAAACGAAAACACCGCCGTCACAAGTGCCTATAATCAACTCCCGCAAGCGGTCAAAAGGAGCATTGAACAGTCGGTGGATGCTGTTTTCCAGCCGTTCTGGGATTGGGAAAAGGCAGCGACAGCCCGCGGAGTGTCATCCAAAGACAAATTGGCGGAGTATTTCCAATCCGACTTTTTCAAAAACAACTACAGAATTCGGGAGCGGCACCGGGAAGCAGTGGTGAGCGACATACTTCGCCGATATCCCCAGTGCGAGTCCATCAGGGATTCGGTGACGACATTTTACAACTCCACATTTGTGAACCGGATGGTGATAGTGAACAACACGGTAAGCGCATGGCAGCGGGAGAGCCGCTAATCCCGGAGACAGCGGACGGAAAAAGCATAGCCTGAATTGCCGAAGTTGCTAACAGTCGCGCCGGATTTATAATTTTGCAACTGAAAAATATCTGAGTAGGAAGACCAAAAGACAGAGCTGCCTGTTAAACTCGAATACGATTCGCTTGGAGCTAGATAATATCCGGCAGGAAGTGCCGAGAATCCGGTGGCGTTGTTGGTGTATCGTTCATTACCCGGAGCGCATGCATTTGTAGATTGATTCCATCCGATTTCAGAGGCCAATGCTTTGGCTATATAACTGCTGTCGCTGCCGCACACATATTGAGGTTGACCGCCCACATACGAGACAAGCTGTTCCCATTCCGAAAGACTTGGCACGTGCCACCCCGTGGGGCAGACGCCCTGCACTCCACTTGGGTTGGCGTTGCTTGAAGAATCCCCACGCATCACCGCCGCCCAGTTGAACAGATAACCATAAAGAGGCACGTTGCTATCTTGCCCCCAAGGTGCATATCGGTATGGGACAGTCAAAGAAGAACTGCTTCCGGGTGCAATTGCCGTACCGTCGGCGTAATGCGTGGTGCGCAGGTTCTCCTTCAGCCAGCACTGCTGTCCGAGCGGGAGCGTGTGGTAGAGATTACCGTCGTAGTCTGTCACCGTGTAGCCGCCGCAGGCAGTCAGTGCGTAAGTCTTGAAAACGACTTCTTCGCTGTATGAGGTGCCGACACTGTTGGTGGCGTAGGCGCGTAAATGGTAGGTGGTATCTGGAATGAGATTAGTTAAGCTGTAATGAAAACGTCCTGTCCCGGTGCTGCCAACCATGACATGATTGTCGTTGACTGTAGGGTTTGGCGTAGTGCTCCAGCAAAGACCCCGAGCCGATATCCCGGCACCACCACTCGCCACCACGAAGCCGTCGCAAGAAGCTGTAGTGGACATAATGCTATCAACCTTTTGGATTATTACCACCGGGGCAACGGCCTGGCCGCTGTTCATATACAAATAGGGGTCATCGTGAAGGCAACGAACGGATTTGCCATAGCGAAATCCACTAGCTGTTATTGAATGAATTTCTCTAATGTAAAGATGATAACAACCAACGATGTCAGAAGAAGGATTAGTATAAATAGTAGTGGAGCCGATATAAGCCGCAGTACAGAAATCAACAGTACCGAGATTCGATGTGCCATGCCCAAAGCTGCCAGCCGGTACAGCGGAAAAACCTGATGCATTGTTCGTGCTTGGTGAAAAGCCCACAATACCGGTATTATAAAATGTCCATCCATTTGGCGCGGCCAGGACCTTGGCAACAGAGGTGTTGTTATTACCATTAACATACTGACTGTTCACAAAGCTGCACAATTGCAATAATTCGCCATAGCTCGGCACGTGCCACCCTTCAGGGCAGATGCCTTGAACCCCGCTTGGATTGGCGTTAGAAGAAGCCGCACCATTCATCACAGCAGCCCGATTGTAAAAATAGCCGTATGTAGGCACGTTGGCGCTGTTGTCGTTGGGCACATAGCGGTAAGCGACATTGTCGGAAAGGACTGTGCCAACAAGGATGGCGGTTCCGTCGGGGAGGTGTGTGGTGCGCAGATTCTCCTTCATCCAGCATTGGTAGCCGATTTCCACGGTAGGATAAACGTTTCCGTCGTAGTCTGTTACAGAATCAATGCCGCAATAGAAAGGCGGCTGAGTGGTGAAGATCAACTGCTCCCCGTAGGTGGTGCCTACGCCGTTAGTGGCATACGCCCGCACATAGTAAGTTGTATCAGCTATTAACCCAGTAATTAGGCTTGTGAAGGAGCCGTCGCCATTGCCGTTTGTAGTATAGTTGTCGCTAAGGGTGGGATTAGGCGAGGTGCTATAGCAGACACCCCGTGCCGTCACATACGCGCCGCCATTGTAGGTTACATTGCCCTCACAAGTGGCCCTCGAAGCCTTGACATCGGTTACTTGGAGTGTGTGTACTTCAGGCAATTCTGCCTGTGTGTAGAAGAACCGGATGTCACCGTATTGGACGCCTAACGCTGTTTGGGCGTAAGCACGATAGTAGTAGCGGGTAGCCACCTGCAGGTTAGAAACCGTGACATGGAAACTCCCCACTCCTGCACCATTCGTGTAAGTAACTGTTCCTGTCAGTTCTGCATTGTCGGCAAACACGAAGCCCCGCTCCAGGACCGGATACCCTGCCACTCCCGTGACCGAGCCGTTCAGTTGGGCTTCCGATGTCGTGATATTGGTCGCAGCATCCGTGGTCACTGTCGGCAACGGCAATGTGAAAATCAGCGGGATCAGCTCTGAATTGTATTGCTCCTTCAATACGTGGGCACTCTCGTATTCTGTCCCCGCCAAGTGGACAAAACCTTTATACAACATGACGTCGCCAAACGAAAACGGCTGGTTAGTGCCCCCTTTGTCCGCTTTTCCCGCATCAGGCACACTTACCTTTCCGAGATATTCTATCGAGCTCCGTCCCGCATGGCCTGTGTTGACCATTTTAATCTGGACCATACCATCTACGGTATGGGCTTGGAGCAGATAGGTCTGCGGATTATCCAGCCACGCTCTGAATTGGTGGTTCCCAGGATCCAGCGAACCTGTATAGGCTGCCGAGATCTTGCCGTTCAAGTCATAAACTTCCAGCAACACTTTCGAGGAATTGGGGATATAAAGGGAAAAGTCCGTCACGCCTTCGAAGGGGTTCGGCACATTCTGGAAAAGCCGAACGCCTTCCCCTAACCCAAGATTCTCTTCAATACCAACTCCTCCGATATGGAGAACCGTGTCTGGATAATATAGCACCTCCTGCCAGTGTTTGGAGATATTCTCCACCAGCACACGATCCAGCTTTACATACCCGCCGTTTTGGTCTTGGCCAATAAATTGGAGAATGACATTATCCTGCGCATGCAAGAAGCCAACACTGGCCAATATTGTTGCCCAAAGAATTACTATATATCCTGATTTACACATCATCTCTGAAAATTTGATTTTTATAATATAAAAAAATAATTCTCAATTTTCAATTCTCAATTATTAACTAAACTCACCCTAAATCCAACCGAAATACTGACAGCATTTCCGTCATAGGAATCCCGACAAGTCACTCGGCAATAATCCGGAAGATAGGTCCACGATCCGCCCCGCAACACGTAGGGATTTCCGGACACAACGCACGGATCCTGGCTGGAATCCGCAGAATATGGGCCGTAGGAGTCTGCACACCATTCCCACAGGCTTCCGCTCATATCACACAGTCCCAGCTCGTTCGGCATCTTTTCGCCCACGGAATGCAATGTTCCACCGGCGTTGCCATTGTGCCACGCCACATTATCCACATCATCACTGCCGCTAAAACGGTAATATTGGGTATAGGAAGCGCCCCGTGCGGCGTATTCCCACTGGGCCTCCGTGGGCAGCCGGAAGGAGAGGCCTGTCATAGCGCTCAGCCGCTCTGCAAAGGTGATGGCTGCTTCCCAAGAAACGTTGTAGGCCGGCATATCGTCTCCCCTGCCATACAGATCAGACCATCCCAAGTTGTGGCCCATAATCACGGCCCACTCCCGCTGGGTGATCTCGAACTTGCCAATGTAATAGTCGTTCAGTAGCACCTCGTGCACGGGACATTCATTGTTTTGGGCATCTGAGTCATAATTATTGCCTTGGGCATCCGTGCTTTGCGCCCCCATCAGAAAGGTGCCGCCGTCCACCCGCACCATATTGGCCACCAAATCCCGAATCACATTTTTCTGTTCCTCGCTAATTTCCATGTCATCCGCCCAGTGGATGATGATACCGTTGATATTGTCAACACGGGTGAAGTCGTCATTCTCGTATATATAGTCCCCTTGCACAAAGGTTGGGTCTTTGCCGCAGGAAACCACGAAAAGCATGATTCCCGAGACAACAAACAGCAATTTAATGTACCAATATCCTTTCATCTTTAATTTTCAATTTTACATCATGATGATATGGGATGCAGAATCCAACGCCCATCCGCACGCCCAAAGCGTAATGCATTTCATTGAGGGTGTTCAGGTTGTAGACCATGCTTGTGACCTCGGCGGAAAGCACCATGTTCTTGACATGGAACATCAGCCCAGCGGCGGCCGTGGGACCGTAATAGGTTCTTTTAGGATAACTATGCCAGCCCTGGTCGCTTTCAAATTTGAGAGCACGGTAGCCGAAACCTGCCCCGATGTGGATGGAAAGCAGTCGGCACGGACGGACAACCAGCCCCAACTGAGCGCCCAAGTAGGATGTTTTAGAAGCCCCAGTAAGGACGTAGTGTCCGTTTGTTTGAAAAGGATCAAACGCGCCCTTGTAGTGGAAATTGGTCATAAAGCTGAAATACCAGCCGACAACCCGCATTGTGCCGACCTTGAAGCCGACCGACCACTGCGGCATGGATGTATAGGCGGCATTGAGGGTGCAGAACACAGATGGCAGCAATGCCTTGCGCCTATTCTGCCGTGTCTGCTGGCGTTCAGCCCTCAGCTGTTGGGCCAGGGACTTTTGGAGGGACAAACTCTCCCTTTCCTCTTTCCGTGTGCTGTCGGCGGCGACTCCTGCTTGATCAGCCTTTTCGATGACCTCGGCGGTCCGCACTTCGCGGGGGTCGTCCATCACCAGCCGGAAACCTGCGGAGGCATCGCCGCCGTCACTGCAGAGCGCATGTCCGTCGTCATGGTGAAAACCGGTGCGAACAGCACACGTCCACTCCATCGTTGTGGGAAGGCGGAATTGCAAACCGCTTTTCTGGTTGAACCAGAGGATGAAAAGTTCCACCTCGTCACGGGATACATTAATCACGGGCAGGCTGTCGCTTGTCACACCGCCCGACCGGGTGCCCATAATCTCGTTCCAAAGTTGCCATGTAACCGGTTGTTTGGAAATGTAGAAGTTTTTGAATGTGGATTGGGCGGAGTCTGCCATGCACATGCCGGAAGGCACAAAAAACATCTCCATGGGAGCATTGCCAACAAGTATGTGCGCGGAAACGTCGTTTTGGGCGATGAGATGACCAGGGAAAGCGGCAATCAGAATCACGGTGATTAATCTGATGCACGCGGCAGAAGCCCGTAGGAGTGTATTGGTCATCGCAGTTAGTTTTCAGGTTGCAAAGATACGACAAATTTCGTGAAAACTCCTACCCTTTCCGCACCTCCGTCAGTCCGCCTTTGTTGCCCACCACAAAAAGCGTCGGCGGATTGGTGCCACGCACGAAGTTGTCCAGATAAAGGGGCTCCCCGATGATGAAGCAAGAAGTGTGGAAAGTGTCGCCGGTTTTGAGCTTGGAGTTCTCACTCTGCAAGACCTCGAAACCGCCATTGCCGAGATGTTCGATCCGCACGCGGCGGTCGGGCGCCCACGAGATGATCAGACAGTCGCCTACAGCCAAATCGGCGGGATTGACAGCATGGCCGACAATCATGTTCGAAGACTCGCCCGAACGGTCGCGATTCTCACAAAAGTCGTCCCAGTCGCGGAAACCCACACAACGGGCGAGGATAGAGAGCGTGGAATAGCGCGTGGTATCATAGCCGTCCACATAGCCCCACAGCCGTTTGAGCGTAGTTACGCCAAGTGTCTCCTTGCAGCGTTCCTGAATCACTCCGGTGAGAAACTGGAAGTCCGCCGGGGTTTTCATCTTGCGCGCTACAGATTGCTCAATCATCTGGCGCAGTATCTTTATGTTGTTTTCGTTTTGTGGCATATGACTATAATTGTCAGTGCAAAAATAATATTTTTCAAAATAATTAATAAAGGGAGTGTGCAAAGACACCCCCTTTATAATCCGGGATGATGGAAGGCTAATTTTCAGCCTCCAGTTCAACAGCCTGTCCGTTGACCGTGATGTGCACAACGGGGAAGCCGAACGTCTTGAACATTTCGGCGAGTTTCTTCACGCCAGAGTTGGTGGCTTTCACAAGAATGCCTTCTGAAAGAGCGTCTTCTTTGATTTTGGAAACAGCCTTGTTTTTGATATCTGTGACCTTTTTTTCATCCCAAGTGCCGTCCTCTATGTAGATGTCGAAGTTGGAAGGGTTGACAATCACGTCAAAAATCTCTGCTTCGTGCAGATTGACCGTGAGAGTGTCGCCGTTGATTCTGATGTCGTTATCAGCCAAGTTTTTGAGATTGAAGCCAGCGCGCACCTTTCCATTGGCGATAATCACGATTTCATCGGTTATCAAACCTTCTTTTTTCCCGAAGAGACCGGCAATCTTGTTCCCAACACTGTTGTCCACCACCTTTCTGGTTTTTTTCTCTTGGAGGATGATTTCTTCGTAGAAACAAGCCGAGGTGAACTCAGAGATTTTTTTGATTTCAGAAATCACAGTGGGTGTTTCGTCGATTTTCAGCTCGTCACCCTTAAAATCCAACAGACCTTTTTTCATGGCGAAAAAAGCACCTGCAGCCAAAACCGCGAGAATGACGATAAGAACAAAGAAGAATTTTATTATCTTTTTCATAACTATTCAAATTTAACAGTGATTAATTCGAAATCGAGTTGACTTAACAATGATTTGAAAAAGGAGGAGGCGTTTTTCTCTGCTTCGCTCAAAATACCGAGGTTCGGCACCTCGTCGCGGATACTTTGTTCGCCTAATTGGAGAAGATGGTTTTTGTCTGAAGCGGAGAAATTAGAACGGAAAGTCGCGACATTCTCGTATGCGAGCACCGACTTGTCAGGAGGCATGTTGAGTGCGAGCAGTTCGGCTTTGGGCAGGGTGATGGACACGGATTTCTTCTGCTCGTCAATCACGATTTTTGAGACGTCGAGTTTGTTCAGGTCAATGCCAGCCTTCAAGTAGGCGGTACACCTGAACAGAATTTTACGGTCGCCAATTTTGTACCATTTGGCATCATCGGAGGCTTTCACCACTTTTGTCACCGTGTATTCCACGGACCCCAGCTCAGCTACCTCGGTCATTTCGGCAAGCTTCTGGTTCAACTTTTTCTCGAGCGAAATCTCTGGGACTCGCTCTTGGGAGCAGGACACCAGCAACAGGGCTGCCACAGCTACCATTGCGAATAAATACTTTTTCATTTTATTTGATTCTGAAAGAGTTATGGTTGATTTCTGCAAAAATAATTCGATTACTCTAATTCTTCGTCCAGTGAAACTTCGTTCTCAGGAACGCTATCGTTGAAAATATCCACCAAACGGAAACGGAAATCCGACAGACGTTTTACCTCTGAGGAGTTGTCAATTTTATTGTCAATAGTTGACAGATACTCGATGTAACACTGTTTGAGTTTCTCGAAAAGTTCATCGTCGTTGGCCATTTTTTTTGCAACAGATTTTGGAATCATGGCTTTGACTTTGCCTTTTCCTAAACTGAAATCCACGATGTTGCCTACGATGTCATCGGATAAACTGATAATTTTTTTCTCGTCCATTGTTTTGAAATTTGTTAATAAATCAATATTGGGATTTTATTCCTCTATAATCACGAATTCTGTTCTGCGGTTCTCGGGTGCCTTGGGGTCATCGGTGTTTTTCAGTTTGGAGGAACCGAGGCCCACTGCTTCGAGACGGCTGGCATCAATTTTTTCATGGTTGACAAGGAAGTTCACAGCGGCCTGGGCGCGTTGCTCGCTCAGTTTCTGGTTGAAAGATTCCGTACCCTCGGCACTAGTGTGGCCTTCCAGACGGAGTTTGATTTCGGGGTGCTTTTCCATCACCTTGGCTAAGTCGTGCAGTACGAACTTGGCGGCTTCGGGAAGGTCTGCTTTGCCCGCCTTGAACTGTGCGGCATTGTAGTTTTTCTCAATTTCCTCAATCTCCTGCACAAATACGGTGTCGCGAACAATGACTGTTTTCTCTACTTCCTTAGTGATTACTTTTTCCACCTCCTTAGTAATCACCTCAGGCTCTTTGTTGAAGCTACGGGCCAGCAGAGCGAGCAGCAGGCCAATGATGGCAAGTGCGACCAACAGAATCCAGAGCCATGACTTCGATTTTTTCGGGGCTTCCGTCTTGGGCGGCACATAGCCGTTCAGATACTCCAAGCTGTAGCTACCGCGTTTGCCGATACCTTTTTCCGCATCCTTGTATTCCGCAATCTCAATGTCGTGCTTTTTAGCAACTTCCACAATTTTCTGGAATTTGTCGGCTGGCCACATCGGGTTGGTGAAGGCTACTCGGGAGCCGTCTTCCAGAGTGATGAACATCTCCATTTCCCCGATTTGTTTGGACATCTTTTCATCGAACGAGCCTGATTTGTCGGCTTTGAGGATGTTCTCAACAGTGTCCAAGGTGTTGTTGAGTTCCGAAGTGGGGAATGCCTTCTGCAACTCCTTTAATGTGGCATGGGGATGCATTTTCACGTAGGCAGCCACGATGCCCAAGGCCGTCCATTTCTGCGACTGACCGTAAACTTTTACTTTATTTGCCATAATTTGTTGAATTAAGGGTGATTATTTGTTGATATTCGTTATTATTCGGTATTGAATAATGATTCAGAGCTTTTCAATTATTATTTCAATAGTATAGATGAGGCCTTTTACGCCTGCTGGAATCATGAAGAAATACAGCGCATATCCCAGTGCGGTACGCACGCGGCTGGCGAGCAGATCGACATTGCCCTTCACCCATCTCCAGCGTGGCGGTGCGAGCTCTTTCCAACCGAGGAAACCGATGATGAGGCCGAGCAACGCCGTACCAGCACCGGCAATCACAACCCAAAGCTCAATCTCCACAAAGGCAAAATAAACCACCGCTCCAATAAAAATTAGAGGGTGAAGAATACCGAGAATCCATATTAACACAGCCATAAGCGATCCTTTTCTGTCTTCAGATTGCGTTCATTCGCTTTTCAAAAGCCTTAATCCTGAACCCATTTGCCTCTTGTCCAGGAATATCGGATGACTTTCGAACCGCATTTTAAACATGTTGTGCCGCCAAAGAAACTGCTCTTTACACAATCTTCACAAATTGTTTTACAGTTCGGGCACGTGTATTTGTGGAAGGTGGAAAAACTAAAAAAACGTTCGCTCTTCACTTCACCACAATTTTTACAAATAAAGTCACTTTTTGCCATATCAAAATATTAAATCCAAATTAATATCACTCAAATTGTCATAAGGATTTGCTTCAATGCTTATCTCTTTTTCTTTTCGCGTAACCTAGCTAAATCATCCTTCAGCTTGGCCATTTGTTCTTGCTTTATTTTTAATGTGTATGAAAGCCCGTCGAAATTTCGTACTTTTCTGCCTTGAGCTTTGTTATACGCTTTTGCATCTGCAATAGTGCGCTTTGCAGAGTCGATTTCCTTTTTTAATCGCTCAATTTGTTCTTTTTTTGCAGCGATATCTCTGTCAATGCTCTCTTTAGATGATTTGAAAAACAGTCCCATAAAAATGATTTAATGAATTATTCTTTCGATAATCATAATGATCCCCATCACACCTGCGGGGATCAGGAAAAACTTCAGGGCGTAACCCAATGCCGTGCCGACAAGGTTGTCAAGCAGATCAACATTGCTCTTGACCCAGAACCAGCGCGGTGGCACAGTCTCTGCCCAGCCAGTGAAACCGATAATGAGGCCGAGCAATGCCGCCCCGCCGCCGGCGATCAGCACCCAGGTCTCGATATCCCCAAACGCAAAATAGATCACACTCCCGATGAAGATCAAAGGAGAAAGCAGGTTGATAATCCAAAGTAATACTACCATGAAATAATGTGTTTAAACAACAAGGGGGATGGACAGTTGCCCATCCCCTGAGAGTTGATTACTTGTCTTCTGCGAAATCCAGAAGTTTCTTGCCCAGTTGTTGGACCGTCCAGTCGGGATCGTATTTGAAACCGGCTTTATCGGCCAATTTGCGCAAAGCGGCTTTCACGGAGCCACACTCTTCAACCAAAGCCTTGCTGACTTCGATGGAGTTGTCCTCGTTTTGCCACACCATGTGACCGGCAATCTTTTTGCCTCTTTTCTTGTCACCTTTCGTGATTTTTCCAGTTGCCATAAAAAAGTTTTTTTTTAATTTTGTCTACTCTTTTTCAGATTTTCGACTTCCTCTTTATATTCGTTTTAGAAATCCATGATAGAATTAAAGGAATACATAATGTCAATGGGGTGCATTGGCACGAAGATTCTTCAGTTCCGCAATCCATACAGCGGGCATGGTTTCGTTCTTGCTGATGTTCAAGGGATAGGCAAACTTCTTTTGCGTCAATTCAGCTGTTTCCAGTTGTTCTGCCTTTTCCACCGTGTCTGTGTAGTCCCACTCCCAATAACAGCTGTCAATCAGTTGGTTGACCAATTTTTCGGCTGTTTTGTCATCGGTTCTGGGCGCCATGACAGCACGCAGGGTGCGCCGCAGGGTGGAACTTTTGAATGTTCCGCGGATATGCCAGCGTATGCGCCGACTCATGTCGCTGCTGATGCCGAAATAGAGGGCCATATACTGCTTCCCGTTAATCTTCCGTTCTTGCAGTTCTATGTCTTTTAACAATATGCTATTCTTGAAATGCGCCAGTAGATCATCGGCATCGGCTTTAAAAAACCACCAACGATACACGCCAGGGCGTTTTTCCACTTTGAGACACCGGTTTTGTATTTCCTGTCTTAATTCAGCTGCTGATTGGATGTATTGCATAATGTGGTGTTTGTTTCTGTTTTAGAAAGACACCGCAAAAATAAAGACTTGACCAATAGGGTGTTTGGTCCTTTTTGATCCTAATCAAAAACTGAATTAAGCGTGACAGATCACGACAAACTTGTTGAAGCTTGTAAGGCGGGTGTTTTTGCCATCGCAGTTGGTTTATTGGCGGCAAAGTATGGATAGGGATATCACTTTTGTTTCTTGAACCTATCAATCGCTACCTTGAGGGAAATGATATGGGAATACTGGGCAATGGAAATGTCGCCAAGGTCAGTAAACGCATAATCGATGGAGACGATATTCTTGATGCACACCCCTACCCCAAGGTTGATTTGCAGGGTGGTTTTCTTCTTGCCGTCAAAGTCGGGTTCCTGCTGGAAGTTGCCGATGCCGGCACGCAAAGCCACAATCTTCTTGTAACCGAATTCCATGCCGAAATGCGGATCCATGCTCAACACATTGCTTTTGATCAATGTATTGCGCTTACCATCGAAGGTGCAGTCCAATCCCAACGCAAACGTGGCGTTGAAACCCTTGCCCAACTCCACATACTTACCCGCACCCAACATCAGCGCAGGCATAGTCAGTTCCAGCTCATTCTCGGGAATCTCGTTGCCCGTCTGCTGGAACACGTCAATGATCTGGTCAGTCAGCTGGTAGCTCCACGCATTAAAAGTGGAGGTACCGTCGCGCAGCATGGCGCCGACCTGCCAGCCTTTGTGGTTGTACTGCAAACCAAAGTCAAGTCCGAAACCCCACGCGTGGGCGAACTTGCCGATGTTTCTGTATATAACCTTCGCGTTGGCACCAAGCGCCAAGCCCGGCACCTTCTCGAAATTGTAAGCATAACTTAACAACAGCGCGTTATCAGACGCTGAGAAGTAGGTGATTCTGTCATAATCCACATTGCCCTGCGCATCGATCAACTCCGTGGTATTCATAATGTTGTCCACGCCAAAGCGGATATAGGAAAGCGCCACGTTGGAGCGGTCGTCAATCTTGTATCCAATGCCGGCGTAATCGTACTTGGCCACGCCTGCGAAGTACTCGGCGTGCATGAGCGAGAGTTGGTACTTCTTGTCCATGCGGCTCAATCCGGCGGGATTCCAATAGGCAGCGGTCACATCATCGGAGATGGCACACATGGTGTTGGCCATGGCCAACCCGCGTGCCCCGATGCCCAGCGAAAGGAACTCGTTGCTGTACTTGCTCTGGGCATTCGCACCGAGCACCGCCGTCAGCAGAACTATGGATATGAGCAGGTGTTTTTTCATTCGTCCGCGTTTTTCTTATTCTTCACAAAGCTCTTGTGGTCGCCGGCAAACAGGTCGTAGCCCACGAATCTGCACTCCAGTGGCCCGTTGAAGAGCTTGGCCTTCATGCTCGGCTTCAGCCCAACATGTTTCAGGGCATCCATGTCCGAACTTATGATAAACGCACGACATCCCGAAAAATTGTTTTTCAGCGAATCTCCGATTTCGGAATAGAACTCATTGAGATCATCCACGGCCAAACGTTCGCCATAGGGCGGGTTCATCATCACGAGCGCGGGCTTGCGCGCGGGCGTGGCCTGGCGCATGTCCTTTTGCCGCAGGCTGATGAAATCCTCCAAGCGCGCTTTCCGGATGTTGGTCTCGGCAATCTCCAAAAACCTCGGATTGATGTCGGAACCGTAGAAATCGACCTGCACGTCATCTTTGATCTTGGCCTCGCGTCGAATCTGCTTCCAGCGTTCCTCGTCGAAGGTCTTCCAATAGCAGAACCCATAGTTTCTGCGATAAAATCCTGCGGGAATATTCAGCGCCTGCATGGCGGCCTCAATCAGGATAGTACCGCCGCCGCACATGGGATCGATAAGGTCGCAGTCGGCCTTCCAGCCGCTGAATTTGAGCATGGCAGCGGCCACCACCTCATTGATGGGTGCGGGATGGTTCTGTATCTTATAGCCGCGCTTGTGCAGCGACTCGCCGGAGCTGTCCAGAAACAGCTGCGCCTCGTTCTTATAAACGTGCAGGTGCAGTTGCACGTCAGGGCACTCCTTGTCCACCGAAGGACGGCGCCCGAACATATCGCGGAAACGGTCGCAGACGGCATCCTTGGCCAGCACAGAAGCGTACAAAGGTGTCTTGAATATGGTATCCGCAATGGTGGCGTGCACGGCCAGCGTATTGTCTGGATCCATGAACTTTTCCGCCGGAAAATCGAAAACCTGCTCGTAGAACTGGCGGTTGTTGGTGAAGGTGAACTTCTTTTGAAGCCACAGAATGCGCAGCGCGAATCGTGAATAGTAGTTGGCACGGTACAGCATGTCCCGGTCGCCTTCGAAAGAGACCGACCGGCTCAGCACTTTGCAGTTGCGTGCACCCAAAGCGGCCAGTTCTTCGGCCAACAGCGGCTCAATGCCCGCAAATGTCTTGGCCACAAAATATTGCGTATTTTCCATAATCAATTTTTCGGCTGCAAAAATACAAAAATAGTCACCTGAAATAAAAAAATTAACAAATACTCAAAAAAAGCAACAAGCCTTGCAATTTTTTTAAATTTAAAACGTTAATTATTTAATTAAATATTCATTTTTGAAATATGGTAAAAAAGTAAACACATTTTAAATCAACAAATTATGAATAAAAAGCCCAACAAAATCATTTTAGTAGATGACAGTGAAAATCTACGAAATGTCATTAAAGATTATTTGGAAATCAAAGGATATTCCGTTTGGGATTTCAAAGACGTGGATGCCGCAGCGAAATCGCTCAACGCAATTGCCTTCAACTTATGCGTCATCGACTTGAACATGCGCAGTGGCGAGAGCTTCGCATTGTTGCAATACATCCGCAAGTACGACAAGAGAATACCCGTCGTCATCCTGTCCAACAACGACAGCAAAGATGAGCGTATCAAGGGATTCAAGCTGGGTTGCGACGATTTCATCACCAAGCCATTCAGCATTGAGGAGCTGGAGTTGCGTATCAAGGCCATCCTGAACCGGAGTCTCATGGGCAACATGCCCACCACCGACATTTACGAAGAGAAGGTCTATAAACTGGGCAATTTCATCTTCAATTTCAGCGACATGCAGCTGATACACCCCAAGGCCAAGCGCACCCTTACACGCAAGGAGGCCGAGTTGCTGAAACTGCTCTGCGACCACAAAAACAAGCTCATCCCGAGAGAAATCATCCTGAAGGAAGTCTGGGGCGACGAGGATCACGCCGTGGGCAGAAGCATGGATGTCTTCCTCACCAAACTCCGTTCCTACCTGCTCATCGACGATGAGGGCCACATGGCTCCCAAGGTCAAGGGCAAACGCAAAGTGACCTACATCGGCAACTACGAGCCGCTCGTAGAAATCGTCAACGTTCACGGAACGGGCTTCATGCTCAAAATCAAAGAATAATTTTCGCACTTATGATAATAGACAAACTCTTTGAGAAAGTAGCCCTCAACGGACACGTATGTGTGGGGCTTGATACTGATTATTCCTATCTGCCGGCTGCCATGGCCGCACAACATCCCAACATTGAAGAGGGGTTGTTTGCCTTCAACAAGGGCATCATCGACGCCACTTTGGACGTAGCCGCTTGCTACAAGGTTCAGATCGCCTATTACGAATCCTACGGCATTGCAGGCCTGCGCGCGTACCAGAAGACGCTGGCTTACCTGCGCGAGAAAAAGGCTGTCATCATTGCCGACATCAAGCGCGGCGACATTGCCAAGACGGCCGAGATGTATGCCAAAGCGCATTTCACCGGCGATTTCGAGGCCGACTTCATCACGCTCAGTCCGTACATGGGGCTGGACAGTTTGAATCCTTATCTCCCCTACTTCGAGAAAAATGAAAAAGGTGCATTTGTGCTCATCCGTACTTCAAACGAGGGAGCCAAGGATATTGAATATTTGCCTACGGAGAATAACAAAAGAGTGTATCACGTGGTGGGCGAAAAAATCAACGAACTGGGCAAGCCATACATTGGCCAGTGCGGATTCTCCAGCATCGGCGGCGTGATGGGCTGCACCCACGCGGACGAGGCTTCTGAAATCCGTGCCATGTTGGACAGCACCTTCTTCCTGATCCCGGGTTACGGTGCTCAGGGCGGCAAGGCCGAGGATATTGCCAAGTATTTACGCGACGGCAACGGCGGTGTGGTCAACTCCTCCAGAGGCATCCTGCTCGCATACCGCAAACAGGAGCACGGCGAAGAGGACTTTGCCGGCTGCGCCAGAAACGAAGCCATAAGAATGCGCGATGACATCAGACAATTTTGTTAATTCCTCATCTCTAATCTCTAATCTCTAATCTCTAATCTTTTATCATATGGAATACTTCGACAGTATCGTATTAGCTCAGTTCCAGCTCACAGAGGATATCTTTGTCATGACCGTGGAGCGCAAGGGCGCTTCGGCAGCGGCCGGTCAGTTTTTCATGCTCAAGTGCTGGGACCGGGAGTTGACTTTGATGCGCCCCATCAGCATTTTCAAGGCCGATGAAGATATATTGAGTTTCATGTACCGTGTGGTGGGCGAAGGCACGCGCAAGTTGGCGGAGCTGAAAGCCGGCGACACCATCAGTCTGCTGGGCGCGTTGGGCACTGGCTATCCGATTGGCGAGATGCACGGCAAAGTGGCCCTCGTGGGCGGCGGGCTCGGCATTCCGCCCTTGTGCCAAACCGCCAAGGAACTGACCCAACATGGCGTGCAGGTAGATGCCTACATCGGTTTTCGCGACCAATTGTTCGCCGTGGAAGATTTCGAGCCCCACTGCCAGAGCATCTTCATTTCCACGGAAACCGGTTCGGAAGGATACAAAGGCTTCATCACCGACCTGCTGAAACCGGAGCAGTACGATGCTGTGTTCACCTGCGGCCCGGAAGTGATGATGCGCAAAGTGGCGGCTATGTGTGCAGAGAAGCAGACCGCATGCTGGTGCTCGATGGAACACCGCATGGCCTGTGGCATCGGTGCCTGCTTGGGCTGCAGCATCCGCACCACCGAAGGCATGAAGCGCGTCTGCAAAGACGGGCCGGTATTCCCATCCAAAATCATTTTCTAACCTCAAAATTTTTCACAGCGCGATATGACATTGAGCACCACCATCCACGGCATAACCTTCAAGAACCCCATCATCGCGGCGTCAGGAACGTTCGGATTCGGGGAGGAATACAACGAACTGTACGACGTGAGCTGTCTGGGCGGCATCAGTTCCAAAGGACTGACCCTGCACCCCAAAGACGGCAACGAGGGCGTCCGCGTGTATGAGACGCCCGCCGGCATGATGAACAGCGTGGGACTCCAGAACCCCGGCATCGAGGCGTTCATCCGCGACGGCATCGCCAATATGCGGAAGTTCGACACCGTGCTCATCGCCAACATGGGCGGACACAGCATGGACGACTACATCACAGGCGCAACTATGCTTTCAAAAGCCGACATTGACATGCTGGAGCTCAACATTTCCTGCCCCAACGTGAAAAGCGGCGGCATGGCCTTCGGCATCAAGGCCGAAGTGGCCCGCGAGGTGGTGTCTGCCGTGCGCAAAGTCTGCACCAAGCCACTCATCGTGAAACTGTCGCCCAATGCGGAGAACATCGTGGAGATGGCCCTCGCGTGCGAAGAATCCGGCGCAGATGCCCTGTCACTGGTCAACACCTTCCAAGCCATGGCGATTGATATACATCGGCGGAAGCCCATCTTCAACAACGTCTATGCAGGTCTCTCCGGCGCCGCCATCCGTCCCATCGCGCTCCGAATGGTACATTCTGTATGCAAGCAAGTACACGTGCCCGTCATCGGCATCGGCGGCATCTATACGGCCGAAGACATCCTCGCCTTCATGATGGCCGGCGCCACCGCCGTGCAAATCGGCACCGTCAATTTCAACAACCCGCTCGCAGGCAAAGAATTGGTGGAAAATCTGGAAAAACTCTGTATGCAGGAGGGCATTCAGGATATCAACGAAATCATCGGCATCATCTAAGCGTTCGCCGCCTCATTTCTTTCCTCATTGAACAGCAACATCGGCATCACGATGGAGAAGAGCATTCTGCCCGTCTGCGTGTCTATGGTGTCTTCTACCAACATGGAACAGAAAACTATGATACTGAGTGCAACGTAGATAAAGGTCACACGCTTACGCATTCCGAAGAAAGGATAAATCAGCACAAACAGCAAAAAAGCAGCCAACAGCACGCCGCCAATCAGCCAATACGTGAGTATCTGATTGTGACAGCCACGATTGTGTCTGTTCGCAATCGGAGAGCCCATCTGTTCCAACTGATCATCAATGGCGGCTTTCTGGTCGCCGACGCCCACACCTAACAGCCAATTATCCGAAATGGCACCCCAGGATGCCTTCCACAACTCCACGCGTTCCAGCAAGGAAGAACCATTGATGGAATGGTTGAGTTTGTAATTGGAAAGACTGAAAAAAGTCTGATACAGGGCACGGCGCAAGCCCAGCGGACGGGTATAATCCACATTGGCAATCCGTTGTTCGATATTGTGTATGTCTTTTTGAGACAAGCTCATCACCGCCTCAAAATCCTTATGCAATCCTTTGGAGTTGAGATAACGTATCAGCGTGGCCTCGGCCATTTCATCCAGAACGCTGTCGGAGCGCATGGTCCAGGCCTGTTCCAGTTCAGGACGGCAGATGTAATAGTTGACCCTGTGGCCATTTTCCACCAATCCGTCATCCACAAACGAATACTCATTGCCTTTGGCCGTCGTGCGGACAGTGATCGCTTTATCCCGGTCATGATAGTAAGTGTAGGTGATGCCGACGACATACATGGCCACCGAACCCAACACCAGCAATATGCCAGCCGACACAAACCATTTTTCCTTGACTGGGGCGGTATGGACCAGCACATAAATCAGATATGCGATGGTGATGATGACAAACAGCAGGATGCCCGTGAGCGTCTGCGCGATAAACAGATAGAAAACCATCAGCAACGCATTCAAGCCATAGAGCACGCGCGCGGTGGCTCCGGCGGACGGCTTCCGTGCCAGCATACAGACACTGAGCACTAGGGCAAAGACCACGCAGAGACTGAACCGGATGTGGTCGATGAACAACGAGATGGACCGAATGTCGCGAACCTCGTGCGTGAGCCAATAGCCTACGGAGCACAAACACGCGATGGTGGTGGCCACAATGAATGCGTGGGCAAACCAGCCCATCTCCCGACGGGAAAACGGCCTGGAACTGATAATGATAATCGGGGCGAAGAGTATCGAGAGATTTCCCAACATGTACTGCCCGGCATTAGGCCAGCTGTCGGTCTTGAACAGGCCAATACACATCACGACAAAAAGTGCGGAGAAGACCAAACCTTGCGGATTTTGGCGCAGTCGCTCCCACTTCTCACGCCAGTTCCACTCCGCCACCCAATTGAGCAGCAGCAGGAACGTGATCAACCCCATGGCAAAATGGGACAATGGCAAAGAGGCCATGAGCAGGCCCGTCGCCAACACGTAGAAACCGTGATGTATGTCCGCCCGCGAAAGTTTCATTATTTCTTCGGTGACAAAATGGAATTATAGCGTTGGGAATCCAGCAAAACAGACTTAGCCGTTGCAATGTCGGGATCTTCGCTCAGCAGATTCATGATTCTGCCCTTCTGGTAGTAATAACGTACCACAATTTCTGAAGAAAGATAGTTGCAGATTTCTGCTTTGAATTTCTGCAAATCGTTTTTCTTTTCCTCCTGCAACTTGTTCATCAACTGAGTATAATAGGGCTCGATGGATGCAAACACCTTTTCTTCCTCCGCTTTTTTCTTCATTTTCTCCAACACCTCTTCTGTTTCCGACTTGTAAGAGATGTCCTTGTCTTTCAGGAACTCAACAAATTCGGCATACAGCTGGTCATCAATTTTGAACTGGTCCGCGGGCGGAATACTCTCGTGCTTAGCACGGTAATCGTTTGCAAAATCGAATATCAGGTTCTTGGATACCAGCGTAAAGAGGATATTGCTCAGCAGACTGTCTTCGGTCAGCACGTCGGGCTCCACCCCACCCTTGTCATAGACCGTTCTGCCGTTCTTGGTCTTGAACGCCACGGCCAACGAATCCGGAATCTTATAGGCTTTGGTGGTGTCGTGATTGAAATAGTCGATGTTCTGCACACAACGGCCCGATGGAATGTAATACTTCGAAACCGTGATCTTGAGGCTGGTGTTGTAATCCAAGGGCAGCACATTCTGCACGAGCCCCTTGCCAAACGACTTCTTTCCAACAATCACGCCACGGTCAAGGTCCTGAATGGCACCGGAGACAATCTCGGAAGCAGAGGCACTATGCTCGTTGACGAGCACCACAACCGGAATATTCTTGTCGGTCGCGCCCGTCGGGGTTTTGAACACATGCTGTTGCTCGGGAATCTTGCCCTTGGTCTCCACGATAGTCACTCCTTTATCGACGAAGATATTGACGATGTTGACGGCCTCGCTCAACAGACCACCACCATTATTGCGCAGGTCCAGAATCAGGTATTTCATGCCCTCTTCCTTGAGCTTGAGAAACGCCTCACGCACCTCAGAGCCGGCTTTGTCGGTAAACTGGTCGAGTTTGATATAGCCCACTTGGGCATCCAACATGCCGGAGTACGGGATGTTGGGCAATTTGATCTCCTCACGGACAATATTGAAGGTCATGTTCTTGTTCTCCGAAGGACGGAACACCTCCAACACGAGTGTGGAACCCGGCTGACCTTTCATGGCAGTGCTCACGTCGGAAGAGTTTTTACCCTCAATGGTTTGGCCGTTCACCTTGCGGATGATATCACCCGCGCGCACACCTGCCTTGGCGGAAGGCGAGTTCTCGTAAGGCTCTGAAATCACCACATCGGAACCGCGTTGCATGATGAGCGCCCCCACCCCGCCATATTGGCCGGTGGTCATCATCCGATAATCCTCAATTTCGGATTCAGGATAGAAAACCGTATAGGGATCCAGACTCTCCAGCATGGCATCGATAGCCGTCTTGGTCAGCTGCCCCGGCGAAATCTCGTCCGCATATTTCTCGTTCAATTCCTTTAAAATCGAAACGAAAATGTCCACATTCTTGGCAATCTCAAAATCATTTTGCGCCATCAACGGGGACATCATCAACATCAACCCCGTAACGAAAACAAAAAATCTCTTCTTCATATCTTGCAGTTAAATAGTTGCAGTAAGACTTTACATCTTAATTTTCTTGAACATCCTGTTCCAGCGGATCTTGCCCTTGTCGCTGAAATCCTTGAACTTGTCAACGGACAACCAGACCAGGGAAGCCTTACCCACCACATGATCTTCCGGCACAAAGCCCCAGAATCGGGAGTCGGCCGAATTGTGACGATTGTCGCCCATCATGAAGTAATAGTCCATCTTGAACGTGTATTCGGTAGCGACTTTGCCGTTGATGTAGATTTTGCCATCTTTCACAGCCAGATCGTTGCCTTCATACTGATGGATAATCTTGTCGTAGAGCACAATGTTGTGCGTGTCAATCTGCACGGTCATTCCCTTGGCCGGAATCACGAGCGGACCGAAGTTGTCCTTGTTCCATTTATAGCTGGGAGAATGCGGGAAAATAGAAGGATCATATACGCCGGCTTTGTCTTCCATAATCTCGACATTGAAGCCCATCTTCTCTAATCTGGACTTCTGATCGGAATTCAAGCGGAGCACGTATGCGTAAGCATCCACTTTCTGGGCATCTTCTTCATTGATATTCAACTCCTTGCGTTTCTTCAACGAAAGTTGCACGCCTGACGGATTCACCACGTAGTAAGCATATTGCAGACGAGCCGGATTCTCCACCGCTTTGCCGTTGATATAGACTTGTCTGTTCTTGATCTGCAACTCGTCGCCGGCCACCGCGATACAACGTTTCACATAGTTTTCGCGCTTGTCCACGGGGCGGTCAACAACCTTGTACTCCTTGCGGACCACCTCTCTGCCCTTGCCGGGATAATAGGGTCCGGAATACTTCTGTTGCAGCATGGCAATGGTCTCAGGGCTATAGCGATAGTAGTTGTTCTCCTTCTCCTCGGGCAGCGCATTGGGGTTGAACATAGCCTCGTACTCGCGCACGATGGCATAGTAGCTCTCCGCCTGACGCTCCAATGCAACCGTATCACCATCGGGATAGTTGAAGACCACCACATCGTTGTTTCTCACAGGTTTCAGGGCTGCGATGCGGATGTACGGCAATTTGATGATTTCCAAGTAGGACTTCATGCTTTGGGTCAGCGGCATCTTGTTATGCACGAATGGCACGGCCACAGGCGTATTGGGCACGCGCACACCATACGTGAGCTTGCTGACAGACAGAAAATCGCCCACCATTAACGAGCTCTCCATGGAAGAGGTCGGGATTTTGTACAGCTCAAACCAGCAGGTGCGGATGACGTATGCAGCGGCAGCTGCGAAAATCAGGGCATCCACCCACGACTGCGCGCTGGTCTTCTTGATTTTGGGCAAATCCGCACGTTTCACATAGACTTCTCTTTTGGCAAATCCCAGATAAGGCATGTAGAACATGAAGAAAAACGTGCCCAGAATCAAGGTCACATAGCCGTATTTCTTGAACTGGTGCAATGTTTCCCAAACCATGTAGTAGAACATGAAGATGCCCAGATACGGAATCAGGAAGAGCAGAAACCACCACCACGGGCGTTCAATGACCTCTCGGACCCATAGCCAAATATTGTAGAATGGGATGAGGGATTTCCACGGGGCCAAGCCCGCCTTTTTGAAAATGCCACACAAGCCGATTTGCCAGCCGATGAAGACGATGATCGTTATTACGATGAGGGCGGTGATGGAAATTGTCATAGGTGAAAGAGATTAAAGGGGTGAATGAGGTGAATGAGGTGAATGAGGTGAATTATTGAATAACAACTTTTTGGGTGCTGATACCTTGTGCTGTAGTAACTTTTACTACGTATGTACCAGAAGAGATGTTTGAGGTAGGAATTACAACTTTGTTGTCTCCATAAACTTGATTGAATATCTTTTGTCCCATAATGTTATAGATCTCAACATGTTCAATGTTTTCAGCATTGATCTGAATGAAGTCGGAAGCGGGGTTCGGATAAACAGACACTTCAATCGGGTTGTGTTCGTTGACGGAAACACCGGTAATATCCGTCACCACAAAATCATCTACGTAATAGGAGCCAGGCAGATTAGAATACTGGGAACCTGCCGGATTAGGAGTCGCTGACGATGAAAAGAAGTTGAAGACATGCAAATAAATAGACCAGAAGCTGGATATGGTATCTGTTTCCCTATAGTGATACGGCCAAGAATGAACACTCTGATAATTAACCTTCAGCGAAGCTTCGTCGTTATCCAAATCTATCTTCAACTCAATGGGAAACCAGTGATCGGAAGGGTAAACAAAAGGAATACTTTCACCACCTACTTTAAGATAAGCATTCCCATCGTTGTAAAAGTAACAGGCCATTGCCCAAGATCCTCCGAAAATATGTTCTACATTAAAATAAGCTCCATTTCCGGATGAAGGGATGAAATATTGAAATGAAATCAGATAACTTCCGGTACTAAGCGAATCAAAACGGAAAATTTGGTCGTTACTTTCGGAAATATACAATGAATTCGAAGGAGAAGTGTAATGTTCATCGGATATTACACCGTCCAAATCACCGCCTACGACACCAGACCAAGTGGTCCAGGCAGGATTTGATTCGGCAAGGTGACTGCCAGGGGTGTAGGAATCGAAGTTATCACTGAAGATAACCGTTTGGGCTGTAGCGAACATCGTTGCAGCCGTAATCATTAAGACAGAAAGTACAAGTTTTTTCATAATTAATTGTGTTTTAAGTTGTGCATTCTATTAATGAAACGTAAAATCTCAATTTTCAATTTTCAATTCCAACGCAATGCGTTGAAAATCATATATGCCCGAATGTCGGGTGAGCCAGAGGGCTGCCTTGACCGCGCCAAGGGCGAAGCCTTTGCGACTGTGGGCGGTATGCGTGATGGTAATGTCGTCCTCCTCGGAATGCCACTGGATGGTGTGCGTGCCCGGCACATTGCCCACACGGTTGGCTTTGACCGGCAGCACATCATCAGCCGGTGCTGAGCCATCTGTAAGTTGCCAGCTGCTCAATCGGCTCACAATCTGCAACAAATCCTCGGCCAAACGGATAGCCGTGCCGCTGGGCGCGTCCTTCTTGGCCGTATGGTGCGTTTCTTCCAAGGAAGCACTGTACTGGGATTGCGTTTCCATCATCTGGGCCAGCTCTTTGTTGAGCTGCATAAACAGGTTGGCGCCAATGCTGAAATTGGAACCATATACCAGCGAGCCGCCATGTTCCTCGCACACGCGACGCACCTCTTCAAAGCGGTCCAACCAGCCAGTTGTACCCACGACGATGGGCACATGATGCTCAAAAGCGTTGAACATGTTTTGCACCGCTACGGAAGGCATGGAGAAATCAATGGCCACATCGGCGGCCTCAAAATCCGCCATCTTCTGCGTCCAATCCTCCTCATTGTCGATGATGGCGACAATCTCGTGCCCTTCGCGGAGCAGAATCTCCTCCACCTGATGTCCCATCTTACCGTATCCTAATATTGCAAATTTCATCGTGGTCACCATTTAAAGTTCAATGTAATGCCATATAACGGCCTGTTGTGCGCCATGCTGGGATATATCACTTCCGGCGCTATTCGAAGCGACAAGTCATCGGAGATGTCAAAATCATAGAAATGGGCATCCACCATGGCATCTATCAAATTCAACGCATACAAGATGGCCGTCACGCCGATGGCAATCTCCATGTTGCGCTGACTTGTATTTTTAAGTTGCAAGATATTCTCATCATTCTTATTGGCCAAACTGGGTATCAGCAACTCATCATTTCCGTCACGGCGGTTGATATATTCATTGCGGTACATCACCATCTCGCTGGCATAGCGATAGATGAAATAGCCCGAGGTGCCCAAGCAGCCATAGACGATGGGCAGTTTCCAGTACTTCTTGTTGTAGATCTGGCCGCCTCCAGGGATGATGGAAAGCAGTATTGCCGTAGTAGGACTATGTTTAGCCTTCACCGTGTCTTTCTTCACGACTTTGTCCTGCGCCTTCAAAACGACAGAATCCTGTTGGGCACTGCAAACATGCCCGAACAGGATAAGGATCATCAACAGGAAAAAGATTGTCCGACCGTTCATATTTCTTGCTCAAAACATATAGCTAACGTATGGCTTTTTCAATTTATTGCAAGAGAGATATGATCCTTTTCAGCTCCGCATCCGATGCAAACGGGATGGTCACGGAGCCTTTGCCGGAGATGTCTTTTTTGATATTGACTTTGGTCTTCAGTTTCTTGGAAAGTTCCGACTGGAAGTTGCGCACTTCGTCGGAGAGGGTAATCTTCACCTTCGTCTTCGGCGCTCCGCTATCGGCCAGCATCTTCTTCACCAAAGCTTCTGTCTGGCGTACCGACAGCGCTTCGTTCACAATCTGGTTGACGAGCTTGCGTTGGAGCTGTTCATCCTCCACGGGCACCAACGCACGGGCGTGTGCCATGGAAATCTGGTTGTCGCGAACGGCAATCTGCGCGTCCGTGGACAACTTGAGCAGACGCAGGTAGTTGGAAACCGTGCTGAGGGTCTTGCCCACCTTCTCGGCAATCTCGGTTTGTGTCAGATGACACTCATCTAGCAGCATCTGGTAGCTGAGCGCGATTTCGATGGCGTTCAAGTCCGTGCGCTGAATGTTCTCCACCAGCGCCATTTGTACGGTCTGCACGTCGTCGGCAGTGCGCACAAAAGCGGGTATTTCGGTCAGCCCGGCCAGCTTGGCGGCACGGAAACGGCGTTCGCCGGAGATCAGCTGGTATTTGCCGTTCTCCACCGGACGTACTGTCACCGGCTGTATCAGCCCATAGGTCTTGATGGACTGTGCCAGCTCTTGCAGCGCCTCCTCGTCAAACTTGGTACGAGGTTGATATGGATTTACCTCGATGGACTCCAATTTGATGAAACTGTTGCTGCCAACTGTATGATGGGACTGCGGCTTCGCGGGAGGCATGTCCACCCCGCCCAGGATGGCACCCAGACCCCGTCCCAATGGTTTATCGTTCTTACTGCTCATTGTTTTCCTGTATTAGATGGTATAACCGTTTTTCAAGAGAAACTCCTTGGCCAGATTCAAGTAGTTGGTGTTGCCACGCGACTGCACATCATACAGTACGATGGGCTTGCCGAAGCTGGGGGCCTCGCTCAAACGCACGTTGCGAGAGATGACCGTGTTGAAGACGATATCCTTGCAATGCAGCTTCACGTCTTCCACCACCGCATTGGATGATTTGTAGCGCGAAGTGTACATGGTCAGCAGGATGCCCTCAATGGCCAAGTCCGGGTTCATGTTGGACTGCACCAGACGGACGGTATTGAGCAGTTTGCCCAGACCTTCCAGTGCGAAGTACTCGCACTGCACCGGGATGAGCACCGAGTCGGCCGCCACCAGCGAGTTGAGCGTGATCAGGCCGAGTGAGGGTGCACAGTCGATGAAGATGAAGTCATAGTCATGCTTCAGGGCATAGATGGCGTCCTTCATGCGGTACTCGCGACGGTCGAAGGCAATCATCTCGATCTCCGCGCCCACCAGGTCAATGGTAGCCGGAAGCAGGTCCATGTGCGGAATCTTGGTCGGCACGACAGCCTCGGCGGCCATGCAGTTGCCGATCATGCAGTCGTAAATGCTGCGCGCATCCTCCTGCTGTTCGTAGCCCACACCGCTGGACGCGTTGGCCTGCGGGTCGGCGTCGATCAGCAGCACCTTGAAGTCGAGCACCGCCAACGACGCGGCCAGGTTGACCGCCGTGGTGGTCTTCCCTACCCCGCCTTTCTGGTTGACAATTGCGACTATCTTGCCCATTTTATGCGCGGTCTAAATCCTCGAAACTGACATCTATCTTGCCTTCTCCGCCGAAGCCGGATTCCTGCTCAAACATGGTTTCCTCAGGAACCTTGCCTGTTTTGATAAAGTCGATCACGCCACTGAGCGCGTTCTGGAATTTGTCAAAATCCTCTTTGTACAGGAATATTTTATGCTTCTCATAAAAGAAGTTTCCGGTTTCAGCATCAAACTTGCGCTTGCTTTCCGTAATGGTCAGATACAACTCTTCCGTCTTCGTACTTTTTACATCGAAAAAGTAAGTTCTTTTACCGGCTTTCACAGCTCTCGATAAAACTTCGTTCTTGTCTTGATTTTCCATATTCTTTTATTTTTTGGGTTGAGACACACGGTCGTGCGTCTTTACATTATTTGCTATTGAGGCGCACGGCCGTGCGCCTTTACGGATTATTTGCGATTCTGTTGCTTCATCATCTGGGCCTGCTGCTTCTGCATTTCTTCCATCTTCAGCTGCCATTTGGACTTCTTGACCGGTTTCTTCATGTTCTCCTGCAATTTTGCACGAAGCTTGTCTTCGTTCACTGCCATACGGAAGATGAACATCTGCAAGAAGGTAGCCAAGTTAAAGAGCAAGTAGTAATATGTCAAAGCAGAGGCGAAATTGTTGAACATGAACAGGAACATGATCGGCATCATATACATCATGATGTTCATCATGCGCTGCTGATCCTTGTTGCCTTGCGTCGGGCTCATCAACTTGTTGTTCAACCACGTATAGACGATAGTAGCTATGGTCATCAAAATGGTGAACAAACTCATGTGGTCGCCGTACAACGGGATAGTGTGTCCGAAATCCCAGATGGAATCATACGTGGAAAGGTCTTCCGCCCACAGGAATGATTGCTGACGCAACTCATATGCGGCCGGGAAGAAACGGTACATGGCAATGAGGATAGGCATCTGGAGCAACATGGGCACGCATCCGCCGGCAGGACTCACACCTGCACTACGGTACAGACTCATCGTGGCTTGCTGCTTCTTCATCATATCTTCATCCTTGGGATAACGGGCATTGATAGCTTCAATCTCCGGCTTCAACGCACGCATCTTGGCCGATGACATATACGTTTTATAGCTCACGGGCAGCACCACAATCTTGATGAAGATGGTCAGAATCAGAATGATCAGGCCGTAACTCATGCCATATGCTTCCAGCCAGTTGAATATCGGGATGATGATGAAGCGGTTGATCCAATGCAGCAGGAAGAATCCCCAACCCAGCGGAACCTGACGTTCCAACTTCAGTCCGTAGGTCTTCAACAGTTTGTATTGGTTAGGACCGACATACATCGACATGCCAAAGTCACCTTTGTTGAGGTCGGCAACTTCAAAGTCCAGATCCGCCTCACAATCTTTTAACACCACATTCTCACCTTTGTCCTTGGCTGTCACGGCCAACGATCCAGACTGGAACGGCTCATCATCGACAATCAGGCAGGTGGTGAAGAACTGCTGTTTGAAAGAGACCCATTTCAGCGGAGAGGTGAAGTCCTTCTTATCGCTCTTGCGTTCATCCAAATGATCCACGTCGTTCACATTATCCATGTAGTAGATGGAGGTAATGTTCTTTTCGTAGTCATAATTCTTTTCCACGCTCTTCGGCTGGGCTGCCCAAGTCAGCGTATAGTCATGTTTGTTGGCGTACAGGTACTGCTCCATATTCACGAAACGCACCTTGAAGCCGAACTTGTAATCGTCGTCGCTGAACGTATAGACGTACTCTATATAGGAGGTGTTGTCCAGCATGTCGCATTGGACATCTTCGCCTTTTTGATTGGGATAAAGACGAAGGATGAGAGAGGTATTCTTGTCGTCCACCACCAGTGTATCCTCCTTGTCTGCCACAAAATAGCAATCCTTTGTGGAGATTTCGGTCTGGTCACGGAGCATAAGATTGATGCCCATCTCATTGGTGCCTCCTTCAAAGAGTTCCAGCTGTTTCTTGGCTGAATCCTTGGGGGTATAGCGATACACATCCTTGAGGATGGCACTTTTCAGATAACCGCCTTTCTTGCTGAATTTGTAGATGGCCTTGCTCGTTTCCACCACATAGTCGTTGTCATTGGCGACCTGCGGGTTGGAAAACGACTTCACAAGATCCTTTTCCGTTGTCACGGGTTCCGCGGCGAGGGTGTCTTCCGCCAGCGAAAGGGTTCCGGTTTCCTGTTCCTGTTTTTGTTTGGCGGCTTCTTGCGCCATCAACTCCTCTTGCTCTTCTCTAATTTTCTTGTTCCTGTTACTCTGGTAAAAACTGAAACCCATAAACAGTCCAAAAATCAAAAGCAATCCAATTACCGTATTCTTATCCATCTTTGATTTTTAAATTGGCTGCAAAAATACAAAAAAATGAAAAACGCTATTATCGTTGTTTCCCTTTTTTCCAATACGCTTCGGCAGAAGTCTCGTCTCCTTTCAGATGATACGCATCGCCCAACGCCTTGTTAACTATCGCTTTTTTATCGGATTCAAAAGTCATTGCCAAAGACTCCTTAAGATACTGTATGGCCTTGTCGGCCTGTCCGTCCTGAATGCAGGCCAAGCCCAGCTCATAGAGAATGGCGGCATTCTGCGGGAAGAGATCCAGCACATCTTTTTCATATTTCAGAAAATCCTTATGGCGGTTGAGTTTGCCGAGCACGTAGCAGTAATCCTCCCACAGGGAAAACGAGGTGTTGTCATAACTCAAGGCCTGGTCGTAATAGGGCAAAGCCTGCTCATATTGCTGGGTGATGACGCACAGGCGTGCCTTGCACACATAGCCTTCCGCCTCGGTGGGGTTGCCTTGGATGAGTGCCTCGGCCATCTCATTGGCCCGTACCAAGTCGGCCTGGCTCTTGGAGCGCACCGCCGTGGCCATGAAGCTGCGCATGTAGGGCTGTTTTTCATTGATCGGCACATCAGGGTTACGGAACACCTTCGTCACACACTCTGACACCTTGTCAGGGCACTTTTTGCTCTCCCAATAGGAAGCCAGCGCGAGGTTCAGCTGCGGATCGTCGGGATTGATGGTCTGGGCCTTGCTGTAGTATTCAAACGCCTTGTCAGGCATGTTGTTGCTCTGGTAGATCACCCCTGCCTGAATGTAATAATCGGCATTGTGGGGATACTGTGCAATGAGCGCATCATACTCGCCCACAGCGGATTTCACATCGTTCAAATAGAGCCAAAGAGATGCCTTCACCCGCGTAATCTCATCGTTTGTGCCCATTATTTTTTCCATCCGGCTATAGGTCTCAATCACCTTTTTGGGATTATCCATGTTCAGATAGCATTCCGCCAGAGAGTATAGATAATACTCGTTGTTGTCAATCTCCTTGCACACCTGTTCCCACATTTTGGCAGCGGCAGCATCGTTACCCATGAGCGAATACAGCTTGGCCATGTCCACCTTGTACCAGACATTTTTCTTGTCGATTTTCATAGCCTGCTGCAAAGCATTCTGCGCATCGGCATAGTTTTTCTGGCTGACATAGATCTTCGCCAGCATGAAATAGGACGGATCGTGCTTGGGGTTATCGAGAATGATGCCATTGAAAATTTTGAGTGCCTCGCTGGTATGTCCTGAATAGAAGGCTTTTAGGCCATTGGTGAAATCCACGGACACCTTGCGCGCACTCACAGCCGTGGCATCGGTCTTGGCCACGTTTCGGGTCTTTTGCGGAGCCTGGGCGAATGCTATTGCGGCAACGGCAAGGAATATGATCAAAGGGGTGATTCTTTTCATAAATGATTAGAGATTAAAGATTAGAGATGATAGATGAGAGATTAAAGAATATGAAAATTCTCTAATCTCTCATCTATCAACTCTCAACTATTTCGTTCCGCTGTGGCCGAAGCCGCCAGCGCCGCGCTCGGTTTCAGACAGAGCCTCCAGGGTGGGCACTTCCTCCCATTGAATCTGCTGGAATCGGGACACCACCATCTGGGCGATGCGTTCGCCATGCTGGATTTCAAAAGGCTCTTGTGAGAGGTTGATGAGCAGCACTTTGACCTCGCCGCGGTAGTCGGCGTCGATGGTGCCGGGGCTGTTGAGGACAGTGATGCCGTGCTTCATGGCCAGTCCGCTGCGCGGGCGGATCTGTGCCTCGCAGTCGGTGGGAAGTTCTATGTAGAGGCCCGTGGGGACGAGCATCCGTTGGCCAGGTTGCAGCACCACACTTTCCTCCAGGTTGGCGCGGAGATCCATGCCTGCAGCACACTCTGACGCATACGCGGGAAGGGCATTATTAGAGGCGTTGAAAACTTTGCATTGTCTATTTTCCATATTCGTGAATTTCTAGGGCGGCAAAAGTACAAAAAAATGTATCTTTGCGCACTTTTTCATTTTAATATTAAAATGCCCTAAATATGAAGAAACCTCTACTATTGATTTTAGTTGTTCTGCTGGCCTGCGGCGTTGGATTCGCCCAGGAGTCCGGCTCCGGCAAAGGCAAGAACAAGAAGCAGAAAGCCTCCGTCAGCGACACCACGGCGGTGGTCAAAAGCGATAGCCAAAGCGATGACAACACCTC
This sequence comes from Bacteroidales bacterium, assembly GCA_045132055.1. GTDB lineage: Bacteria > Bacteroidota > Bacteroidia > Bacteroidales > WCHB1-69 > F23-D06. Next base: position 36,435 of record JBGURP010000041.1, on the reverse strand, counting down.
CGCAAACATCAGCGAGGGACAGGACGACGAGAGTGAGACCGGCAGCGGCAACTATGTGCCCAGTTTGCTCCACTCCTCGCAAGACGTTTATGTCAACAACACCTCCTACACGTTCAGCATCGCCTACTTCCGCTCCCGCGGTTACGACAACAAGTACCAGGATGTGTGCATGAACGGCTTCAACATGAACAGCCGCGTCACGCAACGCGCCTCCTACTCGCAATGGGGAGGTTTGAACCACATTTTCCGCTATCCGGAGAACATCACCAACATCAATCCGGCAAGCTTCACCTTCGGTAACGTGGGCGGCGCGTCCAACTACAACCTGCGCGCCAGCAATTTCCGTCGCCAGCTCCGTGCTACCTATTCTCTCTCCAACCGCACCTACAACAACCGCTTCATCGTATCCGGTGGTACGGGTGTCATGAAGAACGGATGGTCTGTGGCCGGCTCGCTCAGCGCCCGCTTCGGCAACGCCATGTCTTACGTGGAGGGAACCTCTTACAACAGTTTCGCCGGTTTCATTGCGGCAGAGAAGAAAATCAATTCCGAAAACTGGATCAACTTGGCCGCCTTCACCTCCTACACCTCACGCGGTATGCAATCCAACTCCGTGCAAGAGGTGTACGACCTGTTGGGCGACAACTACTACAACGCCAACTGGGGCTGGTATCAGGGCAAACAGCGCAACGCCCGCATACGCACCGTGTGTGAGCCCGTGATCCTGCTCACGCACACCTACTTGTCCGCTGACAACAAACTGCAAATCAACACCACGTTAGGAACCACTTTCGGTCGCAGCAACACGACCTCCCTCAACTGGTACGATGTGGCTGACCCGCGCCCCGACTACTACCGTTATCTGCCTTCTTACCAAATCAACAACGGCGACACCAACCAATACTATCAAAACATCTTCAACTACTGGTCCACCAATGACGAGTCATACACCCAAATCAACTGGGACAAGATGTATGAAGTGAACCAATTGGCCGCCGCACAAGGCAAACGCGCCCAGTACATGATCGAGAACCGCATCTTCGACCACTTCCAGCTGGGCGGAAGCACCAACCTCACCTACTCTTTCAACGACCACATCAAACTGCACGCCGGTCTGGATATCCGTGGCATGAAGCAGAAGAACTACAAAACCATCAACGACCTGCTGGGCGGAGCCTATTGGCTGGATGTCGATAAATTCTCCGAAGGCGAATTCCCGGATGACTACAACGTGCAATACAACGACCTGCTGCATAAAGACGACACCCTGTATGAAGGCGACGTGTTTGGCTACAGTTACGATTACCACATCTACACAGAGCGTGCTTGGGCCACCGCCGTGTTCACTTACCCGCATCTTGATTTCCACATCGGCGGCGAGATTGGCGGCACCGAGTTCTGGCGCGTGGGCAACATGCAGAACGGTCGCTTCCAGGATGAGTCATTGGGCAAGTCAGAAACCAAAGAATTCCTTGAAGGTGGCGCGAAGGCCGGTATCACATACAAGATCAACGGCCGCAACTACCTCGTGCTGAACGGTCAGGTGCAATCCACGGCACCCAGCGTGCTCAACGCCTTCCTGGCACCCCGTATCCGCAACAAACTTGTTGACAACCTGAAATGCGAGAAGGTCTATTCCACCGATCTCTCTTACATCCTCTCCTACCCTGTCATCAAGTTGCGTGCCACGGCCTACTTCACACAAATCCACAACGCCACACGTCTTATCAGCTTCTATCATGACGACTACGCCAGCATGGTCAACTACTCCATCTCCAACATCTCCCAACGCCACATCGGCATCGAGTTGGGCACGGAGATCAAGCTGGGTAGCATGTTCTCCCTCATCCTGGCCGGCAACTACGGCGACTACCGCTACTCCGACCGCGCCACGGTGACCATGAACGCCGAGAACGGCACCGACTTCGACGGCGAAGTGCAACGGACCGTCTATTGGAAGAACTTCCACGTGGCCGGCACGCCGCAAGTGGCCGCCACCGCTGGCCTCAAGTTCAACTACAACTACTGGTGGGTGAACATCAACGCCAACTATTTCGACAAAATCTATTGTGACCTGAACCCCGAGAGAAGAACCAGCACCGCCCGCGGCGCACTGGATGAAAATTCGGAGCTTTATCACCAGGTGGTTGACCAGACCCGCATGAAAGGTCAGTTCACCATGGACGTTTCCGTCAGCAAATCATGGCGCATCAAGCACAAATACAACATCGGCTTCAACGCCAGCGTCACCAACCTGCTGAACAACAAGAACCTGGTGACCACCGCTTGGGAACAGTATCGTTTCGATTATTCCAATTATAACGTGAATAAATTCGGCAACAAATATTATTACGCTTTCGGTACCACGTTCTATCTGGGTATCAATTTCTCAATGTAAAAAATCACAAATATGAAACGTATATATTCCATTTTCACCGTAATAATCGCAACCGTGCTGTTTGCCGGTTGCAACCTGGATCCGGATGTGGCTCCCGTTCCCACCTACGACGGCGAGGCCAACACGACCATCGCTGAATTGCTGGCCATGCACGAGATAGGAGCTTCCGACTCCTACATACACATCCCTGAGGACGCTGACGATATCATCATATCCGGTATAGTCACCACCTCCGACAAACACGGCAACTGCTACAAATACATCAACATCGAGGATGAAACCGGTGCCATCCAAATCAAGATCAACAGCTCAACCCTCTACAACAAATACCGTCTCGGACAGCGCGTGTTTGTCAAATGCAACGGACTTGACTTGGGCGATTACCGCAAACTGCCGCAACTCGGCATGTGGGCCAATGATAAGGTTGAGCCCATTCCTTCCGGAAAAGCCTATCTTTACATCTTCTGCGATGGTCCCACCCAACCTGTCATCCCCTCCGTTACCATGACCTCGATTCCGAATGCGGATGCAATCCCGTTCACCAATTACAACCGGTTGGTCAAACTGGAGGGCGCCACTTTTGTGGAGGGCGGCATTGCCACCTATTGCGACCCGTACACTGCCACCAGCCATGACATCAAGATGGCCGACGGCACCACCATCACGATGAGAACGAGCAACTATGCCGATTTCTACAACGAGAAACTGCCCACCGGAACTGGCACTATTTATGGCATTCTCACCCGTTACAACAATTATGTACAGATTGTCATCCGTGACTTGGACGACGTGCAAGGGTTTGTAAACCCCGCACAAAGCGTGGATGTATTCACCGTCGATTACGCCAATGCATTCAACCAAGGATGGCTCAAGGTAACCAACGGCAGTGAATGGACAGCTATTGCCAACACCAACTTTTCCGGTTTCATGATGAGCGCCAACCTCCAAACCGACAGTTGGATCATCTCCCCGAAAATCAATCTTAGCACAACCTCTGACAACCTGCTTTCATTCAGTCACCGCGCTATCAACGCCGGCAGCAACACGATGAAATGCTATTACACCACTAACTATACTGGTGATGTAACTACCACCAATTGGGTTGAAGTGCCTATCAGCAACTTCTCCGGAGACTTTTTGGATGTCAACTTCAACATCCCCGAGACCGCGTTTAGCAACCAATTCAGAATTGCTTTCCGCTACAGTGGTAGTGGTTCCACCTGGGTTGTGAACAACATCAAAATAACTGGAACAGAATCGTTTACCATTTCGAAATAACCATCATCAACAACGATAAGAAAATTGCCATTATGAAAAAGCATACATTATATATATTATGCATCATCGCCGGTATCGTGCTGCTGGCATCCTGCAACCGCTGGGAAGATCCCGAATTCCAAGTGCCTGTTTACACCGGTCCTGCGGCCAACCACACCATCCAGGACATCAAGAACATGCACACCTCATTGGGCACCGGAGCACAAGACTCCATCTGCAGCTGGGATGAGCCCTTCATCGTGAAAGCCGTAGTAGTGAGCTCCGACCAAGGTGGCAACTGCTACAAGTATATGACCATTCAAGATGAGACCGGCGGCATCGAGATTTCCATCGACCGCACTGGCCTCTACAATGAATATCCTGTGGGGCAGACCGTCTATTTGGACTGCCGCGGGCTCATCGTGGGAGACTATCACAACAAATACCAGATTGGCTGGAGAAACAGAACCTCTATCCAACGTATCAATCAGGAAGCGCTCGGCCAGTACCTGCACAAAGACGGCCTTCCTGACCCGAATCATCCGCTGATTGCGCATCCCATCGAAATTACTGGAACCAACCAACTTACCGCTGAAAACACCAACTGCTTGGTCCGCATCAACGGCTGCAAGTTCGACAGCAAATACGTTGGCCAGCCGCTGGCCACCAATGACCAGACCATGGATCGCGAGGTCTATATCAACGGCGCCACCGTCATCGTGCGCACGTCCAACTATGCCAATTTCCGTTCCACCATCATCGAAAACAAAGAGTATTGCCTCTATGGCATCCTCTCCGTTTATAATTCGGAATATCAGCTTACGTTGAGAACCAAAGAAGACATCCAGGATGCTATCAACACGCAGGATGTTCTGGTACAATCTTTGACATTCAACAACAACTCATTGACAACGGGCGGTTGGAGCACTTCTCCGAACAATGACGCTTGGGCATTCATGAGCTTCCAAGGTGACGATTTCATCTACCATAACAGCGCCACTAGCAATTGCGACGACTGGCTTATTTCACCGGAAATCACCTTGTCCAGTCTGAACAACATGGTGCTGAGAGTGGACCACAGAAACAATGTGGAAGGCAGTCCTGCCACCTACTATCAGGTCTATTACTCCACCACTTACAATGGCGGTGCCTTCAACGAAGCCGACTGGACCGCATTCAACCCCAACTTGAACAGCTATCCCAGCAACTTTGAATTGAGCAACGAGCTGGATCTTTCTGTGATGAACAGCAACAAGTTCCGCATCGCATTCCGTTACCACAAGAACGGCACCGCCGACGGCACAAGATGGTTCATCAAGGGAGCGAAAATTTTTCAGAAAGCGAGATAATAGTTGAGAGTTGAGAGTTTATAGATCAAAGACTATAGACTTAAGACCAACAACTCTAAACTCTAAACTCTAAACTTTAAACTCTAAACTTTAAACTGATATGACTAAACTATGCTCTATTGAAGAAGCATTAGAAGATTTAAAAGCAGGCAAGTTCATCATCATGGTCGATGACGAGGACCGCGAGAACGAAGGGGATTTCATCATCGCCGCCGAACATATCACACCAGAAAAAGTCAACTTCATGCTGCAATATGGCCGTGGCGTGCTGTGCACACCTCTGACGGGCCAGCGCTGTGAGGAGCTGAATCTGGAGATGCAGGTTTCCAACAACACCTCGCTGTTGGGCACTCCCTTCACGGTTTCCGTGGATTTGTTGGAGCACGGCTGTACTACTGGCGTCTCCATGCACGACCGTGCAGCCACTATCAAGGCGTTGGCGGATCCGACGATGAAGCCGCACAACTTCGGCCGTCCGGGGCACGTGAACCCCTTGCGCGCACGCGACGGCGGCGTGCTCGTGCGTGCCGGACATACGGAAGCTTCCGTGGACATGTGCCGCTTGGCCGGTCTCAAGCCCGTAGGCGCGCTCATCGAGATTATCAACCCCGACGGAACCATGGCTCGTATGCCACAATTGCTGGAAGTTGCTGAAAAATTCGACATCAAGATCACCAGCATAGAGAAGCTGATCGCTTACCGACTTCAAAACGAGAAGCTCATCCGCAAAGAGCAGGAGGTCACCCTGCCCACCCAATGGGGCACATTCAAGCTGATAGCTTACACCCAGCTCAACAACGGCGCCACACACCTGGCCCTGAAGAAAGGCGACTGGAAGGAAGGCGATCCCATCATGGTGCGCGTGCACTCCTCGTGCGCCACGGGCGACATCTTCGGCTCGTCCAAATGCGACTGCGGCGACCAACTGCACCGTTCTATGCAGATGGTGGACCAGGCAGGCAAGGGCGTAATCCTGTACATGAGCCAGGAAGGCCGTGGCATCGGACTTGTCAACAAGCTCCGTGCCTACCACCTGCAGGAACTGGGCCGCGACACTGTGGAGGCCAACCTTGAGCTTGGCTTCAAAGCCGATGAGCGCGACTACGGTATCGGCGCACAAATCTTGCGCGATCTGGGCGCTACCAACATCCGCCTCATCACCAATAACCCCGCCAAGAGAGTCGGACTGTCGGCACACGGCATCCAGATACAGGAAACCGTGCCTATCATCATCGAGCCCAATGAGTTCAACAAGCGTTATCTCAAGACCAAACAGGATAAGATGGGACACACACTCCATCTGGATTAATGATTTTTGACACTGTTATGAAAAAAACACTCCTGGTGGTTGTCCTGACCATCTTTAGCCTAACAGGGAGCCGCGCACTTGCCATCAACGACTCCGTACCGCTCTTCAGCACGCTCCGTATGGAAGTCCGTGCGGATTTCGAGTACCATCACCTCATGACCAGCTCGTCGTACATGCCCGTCACGCACAACGACAACACCTACGGCTTTGTGGGTCGGTATTTCAACATCCACGTGGGTGGCAACTTCACCAAAGACCTCTCCTACTACTTCCGCCAGCGTATCGTAGCCAATCCCGGCAGCACCAATTTCTTCGACAACACGGACTTTCTCTATCTCAACTACCAGATCACGCCGCGCTGGAGTGTGCGGGTCGGCAAAGAGGCCCTCGCCGTGGGCGGCTTCGAGTATGACGCCCCGCCTATCGACGTGCTCTTCTGGTCGTACTACTGGGACAACTTCTACTGTTTCCAGCTGGCTGCCGGAGTTAAGTACCAAACACTCGACGGCAAGAACGCCATCATAGCGCAAGTGGGCAACTCACCTTACCTCCATTATGGCTCCCCCTTCAAAAACTCCTTGCTCAGTTACAACCTCTTCTGGAGCGGCAACTTCGGATGCTTCCATACCCTTTACTCTTTCAATATGTTCCAACGCGACAAGAAAGGGCACTTCATGAGCTACCTCGCCCTAGGCAACCAGTTCACGTTCAAGACCTGGGATTTCTATGTGGATTTCATCCATCGCGCCACCTCCACCAAACAGCTGATGAAAGACTTCGGCATCATAGCCAAACTCAACTATCATGTCACCCCCACGCTGAACCTGTTCGTCAAGGGTGCTTATGAGCAGAACCTTGATCGGGATGAATACAACAACTACTTGCAAACGGAGGAAATTTGGGACTGTCTGGCCCTTCCCGGACAAATCTATACCTACGGAGGACTTGGACTTGAATACCGCCCGAAACGATGCCCCGACATTCGTATCCATGGTTTTGTGGCCGAATTCATCACCCGGAACATGAAAAATGAACCCGAACATCCCATTTGGGGCAAAGCATATCACGCTGACCACAATATCACGGCCAATGTAGGCATTACCTGGAACATTGATATTTTGAGATACATTAACAAGAAGGTGAAATGAGAATTATTAGACGTAAAAACACATTCCAATACGCAAAAGGCATAGAGCAAGCCTTCAAGAGACTTGAGGAGAAGTTCAAGCTCAAGAATCCCTTGAAATTCACGAGCAAGCGCTCCATCGAGGCTATCATCTTCCTCGTCATATTCCTGGGCTTTTTCGGTTTCTTGGCCTATAAGATGTCTTTGCCCATGATGTTGAACACATTCATGCAGACTGCTTACCATCTGTTGATGGAGACTGTCTTCTACATCATGGCCATTTGTGTATTGATGGGAGCCATCAGCAAGTTGATGGCCGAATTCGGTGTGGTGCGTCTGTTGGAGAACATCCTGAAACCCTTCATGAAGCCGTTGTACAACCTTCCGGGTGTAGCCGCTTTGGGAGCCATCATGACCTTTTTGAGTGACAATCCGGCCATCATCACGTTATCGAAAGACAAGAATTTCAGCCGATATTTCAAGAAATACCAGCTTATCTCCCTCACCAACTTCGGCACCGCCTTCGGTATGGGTTTGGTGGTATTGGCCTTCATGACGGGATTGGGATACGGCAAAGGCGCATTGGTGGGCATTGTGGGTGCCATCATCGGCAGTATCATCTCCACCCGACTGATGCAGCGTTTCACCTTGAAGGCATATCCGGAGCTCGATGCTCCGGTTTCCGAAGAGGAAGGTGACGAGCAGCAGATTTCGTTCAAGAGCGAAGGTTCTGTCTTTATGCGTTTCCTGAACTCCATTTTGGACGGCGGCAAAGACGGCGTGGGCATCGGCTTGGCCATCATCCCCGGCGTGCTGGTCATCTCCACCCTGGTCATGATGATGACCTTCGGCCCCGACCCTGAAAGCGGAACCTATTTGGGCAATGCCTACGAAGGTGTGCCGATCATCACATGGTGTGCCGCCAAGGTTGACTTTATTTTCAAATGGCTGTTCGGGTTCACCAGTCCGGAGCTCATCTCCTTCCCCATCACCGCTTTGGGTGCGGTGGGCGCCGCGTTGGGTCTGGTTCCGCGCTTCGTAGCCCAGGGTATCATCGACAGCAACGCCATCGCCGTGTTCACCGCCATGGGTATGTGCTGGAGCGGCTATCTGAGCACGCACACCGCTATGTTGGACTCCATGGGTTACCGCAAGCTCATCAGCAAGGCCATCGGAGCACACACTATCGGGGGCTTGTGCGCGGGCATCGCAGCACACTGGCTGTTCGTGTTGTTTTCGCTGATATAACAAATACTGACGTAACAATCTTATCCCTGCAATAAAAAAAACGCGCCTTGTAAGCGCGTTTTTTTTGTTAATCAAATTCCCAAAAGCGTCATCTCAGGACGCAATTTCCATTAATACTCGTCCTCGTGGAAGAAAAAGTCTTCTTTGGACGGGTAGTCCGGCCATAAATCTTCTATGGAATCATAGGATTCTCCCTCGTCATCAATCTCCTGGAGATTCTCAATCACCTCCATGGGGGCACCCGAGCGGACTGCATAATCCAAGAGTTCTTCTTTAGTTGCCGGCCAAGGTGCATCCTCCAATTTTGTCGCTAATTCTAATGTCCAATACATATCTTGATTATCTTAATTTAATGGGCGGCAAAAGTATAATAAAAATCGGAAAAAAACAATTTTAATACTGATTTTATACCATTGATTACCAGCAAGTTTCGTCAACGTTCATTTTTTTGTGGTAGAAACGGGCCAAAGTAAAGAAGAAATCGGACAGCCGATTCAGCATTTTCATCGGCATTTCGTAGGCAGGATTTTCCTCATACAAGGCCACCACTTCGCGCTCGGCACGGCGGCATACGGTGCGGCACACGTGCGCCCGTGCAATGGCCTCGTTGCCTTGCGGCAAAATGAAGCCACGGAAAGGCGGAAGCTCCAGCGTCATCTCATCAATCTTACTTTCCATCTTTGAGATGAAAGCTTGGATGTCCGAATCTTTCCAAAATTTCTCCCATTTTTCCGTCGGTGTGGCCAACATTCCACCCAGGACAAACAGCTGACGCTGGATTTCCGTGAGGAAGTCATCTGACTCCATAGCAATCAGCAGACCGATGTAGGAATTGAGCTCATCCACTGTGCCATAGCATTTTAGCAGCTGGTCTGTTTTACTAACACGGGTTCCGTCAACCAGGGAAGTAGTACCTTTGTCACCTGTTTTTGTATAAATTTTCATTTTGAAATTTTTTTTTGCAAAAGTACAAAAAAAGTGTATTTTTGCAACCGCAAACAAAGCTAATGTCTCCTTAGCTCAGTTGGTAGAGCAATTGACTCTTAATCAATGGGTCCAGGGTTCGAGTCCCTGAGGGGACACTGGAAGACGGAGCGAAAAATATCGCTCCGTCTTCTTTTTTTTTACTAAAAACCATACATTTTGACTCTTCCCACTGAGAAGATGTTGAAAAACCAAAGATGACAATTCCGTTTTTTTTATATTTTTGCACCTTTGAATCTGATAAGGGACAACATTGCATATAACATAATTCAATAATTTTCAAACATTTAAAAATCACCTTTATGAAGAAAACTTTACTATTTACCATGCTTTTAGTCGCATGGTGCGGTCTGTTCGCGCAACACACCATTTCCATTAATTTGGTCACCGACAGATACGCCAGTGAGACAACTTGGGAAGTGGTTGACATGTCAACCAACACCACCCTCGCCTCTGGTGGTCCATACAGCAACTTGAGTGCAAGCGGCACCACACAGCAAAACATCCCTGACATCAATGTGGATGGAACCGGATGCTACCGTTTCACCATTTACGATTCTTACGGTGACGGCATTTGCTGCAGCTATGGTAGCGGTTCCTATTCCGTTTCATACGACGGTACCGTTATGGGAAGCGGCGGTGCCAACTTCGCCGAGAACACCCACTTCCTCAACGCCACCTCCTCCTCATGTCCAAATGACGAAATCACCCTCTCTTCTATTGATGTCAATGGATATCAGGTTTTGAACCAAGCATTCCAAATCAAGGGTACTGTAATCAACAACGGTGTCAATGCCATCACCTCCTATAAAGTGAAATACAAGCTGGACGATGGTAATTGGTCTGCCGATTATAACGTTTCATGCAACATGGCCGCAACCGGCGCCCACTCATTCACGCACAATGTGCCCGCCACTATTAGCACAACGGGCCACCACACGCTTACCGTGGAAGTATTCAACCCCAACGGAAGCACTGACCAAGTGAGCGACAACACATCCTCTATTGAAATCATCATCAACGAGAACTCTGTGCCCAGAAAACCTTTGCTGGAACATTTCTCTACCACAAAATGTCCGAACTGTCCTCCTGCACACACCAACATCGAGAACTGGCTTAGTACACGTCCGGAAATCATCCATTTGATCCATCACTGTGGTTACTACGAAGACATCTACACTGTTCCAGAAAGCAAAGATCTGATGGTGTTCTACAATGACGGAGGCTCCACCTACGCTCCGGCCGTTATGCTTGACCGTCGTCACATTACCGATGATCCTGGTCCTATCTTCTTCCCGACATCCACAGGCGGTTTCACAACGAGTCTTTTAGACCAAGAACGCAATACACCTGCCTTCATCACCGTAAACTTGGACGGTTCCTACGATCCCAGCACCCGTGTGCTTAACCTTACGGTATCCGGCGAATTGGTGGGCGAAATCATTGAGACCAACCCCAGACTTTCTGTCTATATTATGGAAGACGGCCTTGTGGGCACCCAATCCGGAGCATCCGGCAGCTACACGCACGATTGCGTGATGCGCGATGCCATCAGCGGCGGCGGTGCATGGGGCGATGCCAATGTGGTCAGCACCACCGTGGGCTCCACCTATTCCAAGACCTACACATACACGGTAAACAGCAGCTGGGTTGATGAAAACCTCACCGTGGTTGCCTTCATCAACAATCATGATGCAAACGATATTAACAACCGCGCCATCCTGAACGCCAATTCAAGAAAGTTGCTCAAAATCGGTACTGGCATCAGCGACAACAACAAAACCCGCACGGCCATCTATCCGAACCCTGCAACCGAATTGCTGAATATCATCTCCGAGAATGAGATTCAGAATATCGAGATTTACAATATTGAAGGTCAATTGGTCAAATCGTTCTCCGGCAACGTCAACAACATCGGTGTCAGCGATTTGAACAATGGTCTCTACCTCGTGAAGATCTACACCGAAAACGGAACCGCAACACATAAGTTTATCAAGAAGTAAGCTTATTCCATCGCGGAATAAACAAAAGCGAGTGATTTGCCATGGCAGGTCACTCGCTTTTGTTTTTTAAACATTCTTGTTGCGGATTGCCTAGAATTAGAAGTTGATCTTGAATTTCACATTCATACCCAAGCGGTTTTTGGCAGAAGGCACCAGCACCGACATCATGTTTTGATGATCTCCAGGGGCTTCGGACAAATGAAAATTCTCAACCGTTTTCACCATTGGGTGGTCATAACACAACCTTTGGTAAACGCCCGCGACCTCCAGGGAAACCGTACGGCCGAGATAAAATTGCAAACCGACGTTCGCTACACCATACAAGGAGTAGCGGAACTCTCTCTTGTCAACATTCTTAAAGTGATTATCGTTATATGTGCCAAAATCATAGATACCATCTTCATCAATCAGGACATTGAACAGCTCCGGCCCGTATTGACCTGCATAGCGTGCATCATAGTTCGTTTCGGAACGACCGAACAACGTGAACACATTCTCCACTCCCGCAGACAGGAACAGGGAAACATATTTCAGAAAATAGAAATCGTATCTTAGCGAAAGAGCTGCTGCCGCCGCATGAGTCAGATAGGTTTGACGGTAATTTGTCACCGTCACAAGACGTTCATAATCAGATCCGTCAGGATCAATCGAAGGAAACGAGACGGCATAGCTGGGCACAGCAAATTCGTGATACATCTGGCGATAGAGAGGATTGATCTCCAAACTGATGCTATGGCGGTTCTTAGCCCACAGCTGGCGATTGATGTTCAAGCCAAAGCTGAAATCGTACACCCGATAGGATGAAGACTTAAAATCGGACTGCAGGTCCTCGGGCAGCCATTGGTCCCAATGGACAATATCGCGGGGAAACAGATGTGATCCCGACAAGCCGATGGCATTCTTTTTCGTCATAGCGGTCACCACATGGCTCGAATCCAGCCCTTCCTGCCGGATACTATACCAGTAGTTTACACTTCTTCGTTTGTTCAGTCGGGTCAAAAGGATTTGATCCACTCGTTCTTTCTGGTCGCCGATTTTCACAATGGATCCGTCCACCGTCTTCGCCCTCAACCGTTTCGGGCCGCCGCCGGCAAGAGGAACAAACCTAACGGAAATCTCATTACTGGCAGGTGGATTCGGCAAGGAGCCCTGTCCTTTTGCAGACCCGCCGAGCAAGAGTACTAGAATGGCAATAACCAGGTTTTTTATATTCATAATCTTCATATTTTCAATAACTTAAAGAGATAAACTTCCTGTCCCACCATCACCTTCAGCACATATACACCTTGTGACACGTTTACCGGAATGAGATCCGACACGGTATCGGTACGGCCATAGTTTCTGTGCAACAACTTGCTGCCGGCGGTACTGTATAGCTCCGCACTGACATTTTCCTGTGATAGTGCCGAGACACTCAACACGATTTGTCCGTCCGTCATATAGGCATTCACCTTTGCACGTTCAAGATCTGGCACAATTGTGTTGATATCCTCGCCGTAGTAGCTTCGAGTAACGCACTCGTCTCCACCAGAGCGAATGAATGTCTCCACCCAATACAGATAGTTCACCGTGTCAATGCCGAGATCGAACTGGCAATAGGTACGGTCGCCCGACAGCACATGCTCGTATGAGGAGCCGCGATGGGTATATCCCCATCGATAGTGCACTTGGCCGTACTCCGACGTAACAGGCTGGCAAATCAGGATGTTCGAATTCGGCTTCCGGCGAATCTCCGCACGAGCAGGCGCCACTCCCTGTTGAACTGATACCAGCAGCGAAGTGCTCGCCTCACAAGCATCTGCAAAATCAGACACATGCATTGCCAGCAGTACGTTACCCGACATAGATTCATTCAAATGCACCGATGAGACATTTTCCTGCCATAATTCATTGTTCTTAAACCACTTATACTGATAGTTGGGGTTGGACGTGTTATACTCATACGCAGCATCTTGATATCGGCAAATGGATGCTTCACCGAGAATGTAAGACATTTCCGGTGGTGTCACCACCGTCAGATGAAGTGTCACGATGGAGTCGCAACCCACCGAATTGGTAAAAACTTGTTCATAATCACCACTTTCGGTATAGATTACTCCATTCCACATATAGTTTTCACACACTGTCTCCACCAAATTCGGTCCATACGTTTTGGGTTTAATCATCAGATGCAAGGTCACTATTGAGTCACAGCCCATCGCATTCATCAATGTGCGCACATAATCGCCACTGACATAAAAGGTTTCGCCGTTCCAAACATATATATCACAAGCCAATATCGTCTCACTTCCATACGTTGTATGGGCCACCGTCAGATGCAGCGTAACTACAGAGTCACAGCCTTCCACATTGGTAAAGACCCGTTCATAATCGCCGCTTTGGGTAAGGCCGGTATATTCATACCAATCGAAACTGTCGCAGGCGAAAGCGGCAGTATCGCCCGAATTGGGCGTGCAGATAATCAGGTGCAATGTATCTACTTGCTCGCAACCGTTGACATCCTCGTGACCATACGTGTAGTATCCGGAAGCAGAATAAAGGCTATCGTGCCACAAATATGGATTTTGGGCCACCACTGTCGTACTCTGATTATCTGGCTGGTGGACGATAAGGTGCAAGGTAACCGTGCTGTCAGCGCCATGAACATCCGAAAATGTCTGCACATAATCGCCCGAAACCGTGTAGGTGTTTTCATTCCACGTATATTCCCCACAAACCGTGGCATAGACATCCGTCGATGAGACGGGATGGATGGTCAGATAGAGCGTGTCCACCTGCACACAGCCGTTCGTTCCCAAGTGTGAATGCGTATAAGTACCGGATTCCGTATAGGTGCTATCATACCATGTGTAGGAATGATTAGCCTCGGCGCTAGTGTTCTGGTGCTGCGGTTCGCTGATAACGAGGTGCAGCGTAACCGTGCTGTCGCAACCATAGCTCGTAGTATAATGGAATTGGTGTACCGAATATGCCGGTGTGCCATCATCAAAAAGCGTATCCCCATAATAGAACGGTAAATCATTTACACAAATAGGAAGGTATTCCTCATGAGGCTTTGAATAATGCACCGTCAGATACAGGGTATCCACCTGTGTACATCCTCCGTTAAGCCAAGCATGATAATAGGTGCCAGTAGTCGTGTAGCGGGTGCCATTCCAAATACAGCTGTCACACACCTCAAGCGTGGTGGACTCGCCGTCATGAGTACAGAGTCCCGTCATCAGAATGGATTCTCTGACCGCAGCCCGGCAACCATCATTCCACACCGACCAAACTGTATAATGATACAGGTTGTCTTGCGTCAGATAATCAGAATAATGAGTAGCATGGGTATTGGAAACAAACTCTTCATTTCTGTCAATTTGGTACAGCACGCACGATCTCGTGGCATCTTCCACCGTCGCATTTAACGAAAAGCTATAAGTTGAGGAATATTCAGACCAATTGTAGGGGTAAGAAGTGAGCGATTTCGTAATGCTGCCTTTGTGAGCCACGTATGGCAAACCTACTCGGTAAGGATAATTGCCGACAGGCGCTTCCAGATAGATGCCGTACCAAAGCTCCTCGCGTGCATTGATCACGACAGGAGTGGACAAGGCTACGGTATTCCATTGGTTGTTGGTCAACGTGGAGATATCCACCGTCTGCTCCATCACCAATGTGCCAGGATCGTAATTTGTTCCGTCATAGCTACCACCCTGGAACACCACCAGTTTATAAACTGTAACTGATGAATGAGGAATAAAGGAGATGGATTTCAGCAATTTATGATGATATGGGGTCAGATCCGAGGGCTCGAAACGATGCATGAGATAGGTCTTCATATCCGTGAAAGAGCCATAATTCATATCGTATGAGGTGCACCAAGTCAATGGGTATTGGTTGGTAACATTGACCTCCGGAGCAAGCCAGGTAGCATCCATCCGGCTGTCGGTTTGAGAGAGCACCAGATCTCTGGGCGGACTACAAGGCTCACACGATTGCCCGGTGAGTGGGACAGTAGCGGTGACAGACCCGGATTGCAGCGTCACCGTTCCTGACTCAAATGGACTGGGATCGGTACCGGGCACATATTTTACATACAGGGCGCCACCCATTTGAGGGAAGGTGGCATTAGTGCCGAATTGTACAGAATCCGAACTAATCAGGAAGTTGCCATTGACGGTAGCCTGGATATTTGCGGAAAGGCCATTGCCTATCAAAGTCACTTGCTGCACACGATTGTCAAAGCCATCACTCGTATAGAAATCCAAAGCTCCAGGGACAGCCGTAATATGCGGAGTATTGGTGAAATAACATTGTGCCGATGCCGTGCATCCGTGCGACCAGGTTGCCACCACCGTGTACAAATGAGTGCCAGTTCCATTCAGATGGTCCTGCATAGACAGTGAGCTCGTAGCGCCAATCGATACCTGATCACGGAAAACCTCATAATGGTCAAGCTGATGCCGGTCTTCCACTTTTCCACTCAGGCAGAAAGAATAGACTCCATTACCATATCTATCCCAAAACACTGAATTGTTGTCGTGATAACCGTAGATATTGCTTTTATCCGGCGCTGATACCTGGCAGACTGGCATGGCGTACGTACCGCCTGGCGCTTCCAGACAGATACCGAACCAAAGTTCCTGGCTGGCATCTATCTCCACCGGCGTGTTCAGGGTGACCGTATTCCAGCTATTCACCGTCAAAGTGTTGAGCGGGATATTCTGTGCATACACTTGCGTCCCCGGATTGAATGAAATCCCGTCGTAATAGCCGCCTTTGTACACCACCGCCTTGTACGTGGTGACGCCTGGATAGGCATAGAAATCTATGGACACCAGGCTCAGACCATAAAATGCCACCAAGTCCGTATCACAAAAACGATGCAAGTAAGTGACCCTATAGTCTGAACCGTATCCAGTGCCGTAACTCGGATCCTCTACATCCCATGACAACTCTTGTTGAGTCAGCCCCATGTTTGCGGGATCCCAATGGATGTTGACATTTTGCATATCCTGCGTTGTCACGGTCAGGTTTTCGGGCGCCCCGCAACGAATCGTATATCCGATTCCAGTCAAAGCAATGGTGTCATTTTGATTGCCAGAAGAGAGACAAAGGTATCCATGATCCGTAATCGCATCGAAAGAAGAGGCATAGCGAACATACAGCGTTCCACCGTTTGCGCTGAAGATTTGGGTGTTCGCATAGTTCACAGAATCCAAGCTAATCTGGAAACGGCCGGCAACCGTGGCAGTCAGCGGTTCGGCAAGGGCATTCGTGAAAATATTCACAGGAGCGCCTTCGCTAACCGTCCCCTGCTCCACCAAAAAGGACAGGCTATGCTTGTCGGGTTGGATAATAGGCGTAAGCGCTGTGATTCCTAACACAGCACCTTGGCCTGAATTGTAATCATGCGAGCCAGGGGTCAATGCCGATATTTGGAAATAATCATTCAGGTATCCACCCCATCCCCAGTTAACATGGAAATAATCCTCGCTGTCGTATCCGTCAAAAACAAAGGCATGACCTCCAGAGCCTGAGCCATGGTAATAAATCGGTTGCAAGTCATTCAACGAAGATTTCAGCATATTCATCCATGTCACATCTGTGTAATCGCCACGGTACTCATGGTGACTGCCCACATATCCAAAATAGTTCATCAACGCTGAAGGCACATCTTCCGAGTAGGCGCCGCTTCCTGAATGACCAAACATCATGTCCACGCTCACCGCACAATGGTAGATCAGTTGGGCAACTTCATTCTGTTGGGCAAGCGATGTAGAAGAATTAATAATATTCGGCATATTGGCATAATTGTATGTGGCAGCAGCAAAATTAGCCGTCTGGGTTCCATAGTTTCCAAACCCATCGGATTCGAAATTTGCCACGTATGTATGACTGCCAATGCCATGTTCGGGATATTGCCAATAACGGATAATCTGGGCCATAGCCGTAGCCACACAACCTGCGTAAGTATGCCCGTTAGGGCCTTCAGGATCGACCGGACAGAGATTGTTGTAATAGGAACTCTGGTTCCATGTGGTGGTCAACAGTGGCCCAATAACCGGGGTACCGAAACGGGTAAAATGTACAGTTTCGGACGACAACTCCTGCCATTTTGATTGGATGGACTCTGAGGCCGACACATTATCCGCCAGCGCACTCCGCATTTCATCCAGATAGTCATTCAAAAGACTTATCATGGATTCAGGCACATCCGCCATACGGAAGTTGTTTTCCAGAGAATATGCCAGCACGGGTACAAAACGGTCATCCGCACTCACGATGACATACCCGTTGCCGACATTATAGATGCGAAAACCATCCATTGGATCCGTTTGGCCGGACAGCATCATTTTTCCTGTGTAAACCAGCTGCTGAGGAACCTGCGACGGGTCTGACGTCATCCGGGTTCTGCCTGCGTAAAAGTTCACTGCCACGCGACCGGTGATTGCGGTATCAACGGGGGCAGCAAAGAGATTGGTAAAAGAAATGGCCATGAGCAAAGCCACAAAATAGAGTTTCTTCATATTCACTTATTTCGTCAATGAATTATAGTTGCAAAAATACAAAAATGTGAATATAAAATCAACAAACCAGATGATTATTACGTCATCTTTTACCCCAATTGTCCCGGTCCAGACTCCGAAAATTAATTGCCTCGGACAAATGCCCGATTTCGATGTTCGGACTGCTGTCAAGGTCGGCGATGGTGCGGGCCACCTTCAGGATGCGGTCGTAGGCGCGGGCAGAGAGGCCGAGACGGTCCATCGCCTGCTTCAGGATGAGTTGCCCCGCCTCGTCAATCTGACAATATTCTCGCACCATACGGCTGGGCATCTGGGCGTTGCAAAAGATGTTGGCATGCTTCATAAAACGTGCTTTCTGAAGTTCGCGCGCTGCCACTACCCTTCTGCGAACATCTGCACTCCGCTCTGTGGGCTTGTTGGCAGCTAGTTCCTCGTGACTCACAGGTACCACTTCCACATGCAGGTCGATGCGGTCCATCAGCGGCCCGGACACCTTGCTTAAGTAGTGTTGCACCTCGCCAGGCTTGCACGTGCAGACAATGGTGGGATGGTTGTAGTTGCCGCACGGACAAGGATTCATGGCCGCCACGAACATGAAAGACGCCGGAAACTCCACCGAATACTGCGAGCGCGAGATGGTGACGCAACGATCCTCCAGTGGCTGGCGCATCACCTCCAGCACCTGGCGCTTGAATTCCGGAAGCTCATCAAGAAAGAGCACACCATTGTGGGCGAGACTGATCTCCCCAGGCTGCGGATGCGTGCCTCCGCCAACCAAGGCAACATCTGAAATTGTGTGGTGCGGGGAACGGAACGGCCTAACTGCAATCAGCGAGGCATAGCGGCTCATCTTGCCCGCCACGGAATGAATTTTGGTGGTCTCCAGCGCCTCCTCCAACGTCAGCGGCGGCAGGATGGATGGTAGCCGCTTGGCCAACATGGTTTTGCCCGAGCCCGGCGGGCCGATGAGGATCACATTATGCCCGCCTGCCGCCGCAATCTCCAAAGCACGCTTGATGTTCTCCTGACCCTTCACATCAGAAAAATCGTACTCGTAGTTATTGAGATTGCGCTGAAACTCCGCTTCTATGTCCACCATGGTCGGTTCAATAGGCACATCCTTGTCAAAGTAATCGATAACCTGCTTGATATTCTCCACGCCCAACACTTCCACACCCTGCACGATAGCCGCCTCGCGTGCATTCTGTGCAGGCAGAATGATGGCCTTCTTGCCACGCCTGCGCGCCTCCAACGCGATGGGCAAGGCTCCACGGATGGGCTGCAATGAGCCATCCAGCGACAACTCGCCCATGATGTAATAGTCCTCCAGCCGTCCACCGCCTCGAATCTGCTCGGAGGCTGCCAATATGGCAATAGCCAGCGTCAAATCAAACGCCGAGCCCTCCTTGCGGATGTCCGCCGGAGCCATGTTGATGACCACTTTCCGTCCGGGAATGCGGAAATTATAATTCTTCAGCGCAGTCTCAATCCGCTGCTGACTCTCCTTGATAGCGCTGTCGGGAAGCCCAACCAGATGGAATCCGATACCGACATCCACGCTCACTTCCACGGCGATATGAATCGCCGCCACGCCCATCAGGGCGCACGAATAGGTTCTTACTAACATAATATGACATTGTTTGTTTCCATGCCACAAAGATACTGCACAAAACGCTTTTGTCAAGTGTTTTGTGAAAAATTTTTTTAACGTAATAATCAGTATGTTAGAAAATTACATAGTGTTATTTTAAGTATTAGTTGTTAAATGGTGAAGCGGGATTTGGAAGAATTTTTTGGGGTTACGCCAGCAACAAAACTACCCGGCTACCGTTGGAGGTTCCGCAGCCGATGGCGGCGAAACGGTGTAGATCAGTGTCTCTACGCAAATTCGGTGCATTTCACCGGAATCCCCAAATCAACCATGTCTTTTTTTATTGTATCTTTGCAAAACAAAAATAAACAACTGATTCAACTATGAAACCACATTTATTATTTGTTACAATCCTGCTGTTCCTACGCTCCACTCTGGATGCACAGGTGGTGTTCGACGGAAGCCCGCTTACCCCGTACATCGGACAAACCGTCACCTTTGACCAGACCCTGTACGTGTGCGGACGGTACGGGCACAACCTCTACCTCTCCTACGAACGGATGCGGCTGCCCGAGGAGGTGACCATTTTCGATACCCCAGCTTACGACAGCGCACAAACCGCTTTCAGCCAAGGATTCTTAACCGCCTACTGCCCTAACATCTCCACTGACACCATTCGCTCCGGAGCAACCATTTTACAACTGTCGGCAACCGTGACCGGCGAACGGAATCTCCAAATATCATCGCCCGTGGTTTTCACTAACAACCAAAGTCCCCCCCACCGACCCGATGTGGGCAACGCCCGCCTTGTCGTGTGCGCCGCAAATCTGGAGTACTACTGTCCCGACTGGCAAGGCACCTACGGCGCAGAAAGCGATGAAGAATTCGCGGTGCAGCACACCAAGCTGATGAAGGCACTCCTCAACATCGACGCCGACCTCTACGCCTTTGCCGAAATCCAACAAGGTAGCATCGCCCTGGACTCCATTGTCCGGGGACTGAACTCCGCCACCATACCAGGCCGATACGCTTTCGTGGCCGATGGCGATACCGTTACCAATTCATACACCAAAGTGGGTTTCGTGTACCGCAGCGACAAAGTAGTGCCCATCCTGTCGTTGGGCCACCCCTACGGACCCGCCTCCAACACATACAGGATGCCTTCAGGCTACCACCGCCGCGAATACGTGCAGGCATTCGAGGAATTATCCACCGCCGAACGTTTCATCGTCTCCATGAACCATTTCAAATCCAAATCGGGCGGCGACAGCACCAACAACTTCTACAATGCCAACCGCATGGAGAATGCCGAGCATCTCACCTATTTTCTGGAAGCCGAACAGGACAACAACTACTATCAAGACCCGGACATCTTGATTCTCGGCGACTTGAACTGCGGCACCATGGAGGAGCCCATCCGTTTTCTGGAATCCTCCGGCTACACGAACCTTATGCACCTCTATGCCCCTGACCAATACAGCTACACTTACCACAACGGCGTGGAGTACCTGGACCACGCGCTAGCATCATCTTCTTTGGTTAATCAAGTTACTGGCGCCCAACCCTACCATATCAACGCCGACGAGTCATACTATCACTATTATCCCTACGGTGACACCTCCATGTACCGCTACTCCGACCACGACCCCCTGATTATCGGTCTGAACCTCCATTCCACGCCCGTTACCGAGTGCCAAGACTACCATTTCAACGAGTCGTTCGCCTATTCGTTGGGCTGCTTCACGGCGCAAAGCACCATCGGCGACAGCTACTGGTACACCTACGACAATTACGAGTGCGCGTGTGCCAATGGCTACTACTCGGGCGCGAATGAGGACTGGCTTGTTTCCCCCACTTTCGATTTCTCGAACAAAGACAACATCCAACTATCTTTCCGACACACCTTGGGGTACGGCTCGCCCATAACCTACGCCCAGCATTGCCATCTCATGATTTCCAACAACTACGCCGGCGATGTGCGAACCGCAACCTGGGAGGAACTGCCTATTCCCAACATTCCATCATACGCATGGGGTTTTGAGGAGAATATTCTGGAGGTTCCGGAACCGTACCAGCTCCAGAACCAAGTAACCATTGCTTTCAAATACACCGTGGATGAAAATGACATTCCAGCCTGGGAAATCAAGGATTTTGCACTTTTTGCCAGCTGTCGGGAAGATTCAACCGCTGTTGCTTCGCATACGCAGGAAGAACCCTTCACGATATATTCCTCCCCCAACACTCTGCACATTCAATGTTCCACACCACAAAGCATTGTCTTATACGACGTTTTGGGACGTACCATTGCTCAAGAAGGTGCTTCCGAGCAGCATGTCATTTCGTTGCCGGCCGGCGTGTATTTGGCCAGAATTGGCCGAAACACTGTGAAAAAAGTGATAGTTCGATAATCTGACATTTGCAACGAAAACCATACCCTCATGAGATTAGACAAATATCTGATAGAAAACGGATACTTCCCATCCCGAGAAAAAGCACAGACCGCCATCAAACACAATACGGTGAAGGTGAACGATAACATCGTCACCAAAGCATCGATGGAGATCACGGACAATATGCAGGTGGAGGTCATTGACCTTTTCAACAAATACGTGAGCATGGGCGGGCTGAAGTTAGAGAAGGCCATCGAAGACTTCGAGCTGGATTTCAGCGGCAAAGAGGTGCTCGACATCGGCTCTTCCACCGGCGGGTTCACTGACTGCGCCCTACAGCACGGAGCCGCGTTCGTTACCGCCGTGGATGTGGGTAGCAACCAGCTAGTAGAGTCGCTTAAGACCGACAAAAGAGTTCAAACTATTGAGAACAAGGATTTTCGCGAGTTAACACCAGCAGATGTGCAGAACCGGCAATATGATTTTATCGTCTCCGACGTTTCCTTCATATCACTCACATACATTCTACCCTACTGCAGCCAATTTCTGAAGCCAGACGGACAGATGATGCTCCTCATCAAGCCGCAGTTTGAGGCGGGGCCCTCGTTTTTGGGCCGCAGCGGCATTGTCACCGATGAAAAGGGTCACAAAGTGGCGATTCAGAAAGTGGTGGGAGAAGCTCTCAACCAACACTTTCATCTTAACAACCTAAGTATCTCCACCTTGTTCGAAACGCATAAGAATGTCGAGTTTCTTGCCCTGTTCAGTCGACAAGACAACCGCTATAGACTGGATTTAAACAAAATTTGCGATGAGGTGAAGATGATAAAAAAGGAATTGAAAAAATAACAGAATGGTGGACAACATGAAAGAAAACCGGATACTTTTCGAATTTTTAAGCGACTTGGTCGCCAACAACAACCGAGAGTGGTTCAAGGCCAACCGTGCGCGATATGATGCTGCCTGGGAACGGTTTCATCAGCTTGTCGGCGAACTGATTTTGCAAGTCGGGCAATTTGATGAGAGTGTGGCATTCCTCACACCGAAAGACTGCATTTATCGCATCTACAGAGACATCCGTTTCTCACAAGACAAAACCCCATATAAAGGCCATTTCGGTGCCTACATCAACGCTGCCGGAAAGAAATCCTTCTATGGTGGCTACTATCTGCAAATCGAGCCACATCAGGTGGTATTAGCCAGCGGAGTGTGGTGGCTGCCGCCGAAAGAGATGCGTGCCCTGCGCCACGCCATCGTGGATCAGATCGATGTTTTCGAGCAGATTTTGGAGGAACCCAAATTCAAAAAACACTGTCCCGTCATCGGCTTTGGTACGGAACGCTACAAGCGAATCCCAAATGGATTTCCGAAAGATTTCCGCCGTCCGGACCTTCTGTTATGCAAGGATTTCACATGTGCCTGCTATCTCAAGCCAATAGACTTGCTTAAGCCCCATGCCGTGGAACGTATAGCCGACATTTTCCATTGCATGAAACCATTCAACGATTTTCTCAAAGAAAACGTGCTTATCAACTTGGAAGAAATGGAAGAGATGAAGAATATCGTGAAGTTCTTCTAAAGACTCTCTTCGTTGTGATGCAGTTCCTTCTGCGTGCGCCACATGAAAATCAAACTGACGAACGTTACGACGGCGCAGGAAATGACCAACGGAATCGCTCCGTGAATCTCGGTGAACTTCATTTCATCCAATGAAATGCCACGTCCTTGGAAAGAGAAATCCACCAATAAAGAGAGCGCGTTGTGCAGGAAGTGTGCCAGTACGGGCAGCCAGAGCGAACGGCTCCAATAGAAGAGATAGCCTAAGTATGCGCCCAGTAACAAACGCGGGATAAAACCGCTGAACTGGAAGTGTATGGCACTGAATATCACAGCCGTAATCCATACCGCCAAGTGAGGCTTTTGAGTCCATTTGTGCAGGAACGCCTGCACAGTACCTTGGAACATGAATTCCTCACACAGCGCTGGAATTAGTGCTAAAACAAAGATATTAACCAGCAAGGTTCCGTACGTGTGTTTGAATGTCAGCAAAGTGGTTATCTCCTCCGCTCTGGCATCCAAATCGGCCATCCATTGCTGGAGAGGTTCTATACTTTTTGGCAACTCAATGGCCTCATTCCATTGCGACACGATGGCCACCAAGGGCAGGATTACAATAGAAAGCAGCAATGTGACATTCACCAGCAAATAATGCGGCTGGCGATCTGCCCAGTTATAGTGCAGCCACTTCCGGTCGTGCGCGTACGCGAACATCAGCGCGGGCACGAGGAACGTGCCCAAGGAGTTGAACGCCTGCACAAGCCGGATGTAGCCGGCAGGGTCCGAAGCCTCATACATATTGTTCGTATGATAGACCGCATACGCGATCAGCATCCCCAGACCGCTGAAAACGATTGTTCCTGCTACCACGAAGAGCAGCAGGAACAATATTTGTACCAGTCGGTTTTTACCTTCAAAAAAGGGCCTGATGAAATCCATATTACTTGATGAACGCTATGAGATCTCCTTTCTGCACTTTGTCACCTTGGCGGGCAATAACCTCCACGAGTTTCCCAGCCACTGGCACGCGAACTTCCTCCTGACCGTAGTAGGTCTGGATAAAGCAAAGAATGCCATTTTCAGCGAACTCGGTTCCTAATGGTTTTGCCATGGAATTTTCATTCACAGCAAGTTCCCAAATCACTTGGCCTGAAACCGGAGCTTCCACACGCACCGCATTGGGCTCGCGCTTCATAGTAGCCTCTATCATGGCTTGCTTGAACTGCTCAGGGGCCAAAACCTGCTGCTTCTGTTGTGCTTTCTTCTTGGCATCAGCAAGTGCTTTCTCAAAATTAGCCTTTGCCCTACCCTCTTTATAGTCGATGTATTGACGTTCATGCATAGCCAATTCAAAGAGTTCTTCCTCGTCTTCTCCTACATCCCAGCCTTTCTCTTCCATCATGGCACGGTACTTGGGTAACTCATCGGGATAGTTGTCTTGTGGCACGCCATCGAAGAATTCGTAGCCTTTCTCCTTGGCCAGCTCCAGGATTTCCGGAGCCAGCGGACCAGGCAGTCGACCGCATTTGCCTAGTATCATATCCCACATATTCTGGTCCATGTTCGAATAACGCGGTTTGCCCTGTGCATCGGCCAGAATATTCATCAAGGCAATGTTCTTGACGTATTGGCTGAACGGAGTCACCAAACCTGGCGTACCCACGCGCGGCCACACATACTGCACTTCATCAAAGAGTTTCACCAGCAGCTCGTCCTCCGACAACTCTGCCCTGCCCTGTTTGCGCAGAGCCATATTGATGGCATCTTTCAAACCTTTGAGGTCGGCCATCATGGAGCCCATCATGCCGCCAGGGAGACCGCAACCGAGCAACAAGGAGGTGCAGATTTTGTTTTTAGGCTCAATGAAATAGCCCAAGAAGTCATCCATGAATTTTTGTGTCAGCGCACGGGCCTCCATATAGGCGTTCATGTCGATATCTTTTACCTCGAAGCCAGCATCTTTCAACATAGCCTGCACAGCTATCACGTCAGGATGCACCATGCCCCAGGAAAGCGGCTCCATAGCCACGTCAATGATGTCGGCACCAGCCCTGCACACTTCCAGCACAGAGGCCATGGAGAGGCCAGGACCTGTATGGCCGTGATATTGGATCACAATTTGCGGATACTTTTCCTTGATGCAAGTCACCAGTTTGCCAAGCATAGCCGGACGGCCGATACCTGCCATATCCTTCAAACCAATTTCCTTGGCGCCATACTCCACGTATTTATCGACAATCTCCATGTAATGCTCAATAGTATGGACAGGAGAATACGTGATACTCAAAGCAGCTTGTGAAATCAAGCCGAACTCGTTGGCGTATTTGATGGAGAGTTCCAAGTTTCGATAGTCGTTGAGGCCGCAGAACGAGCGTACCACATCCACGCCTTGGGCTTTCTTCACCTTGAACATCAGGCGACGAACATCGGCGGGTACAGGGAACATGCGGAGACCGTTCAAGCCACGCTCCAGCATCTGGGTCTGGATGCCTGCTTCGCGCAGAGGCTTGGTCCACTCGCGCACGGCACGGTTCGGGTTCTCGCCATACAGCAAGTTCACCTGCTCAAAGGCACCACCATTGGTTTCCACTCTGTCAAAACACCCCATCTTCACAATCACAGGGGCAATCTCCTTCAACTGATCCACACGCGGCTGGTACTTTCCTGAAGACTGCCACATGTCACGATAGACCAGACAAAATTTTATCTTTCTTCCCATATTTATAGAACATTAAATTACTATCCCACAAATCATTACATAGGGAATCCTCCTATTTTGATTCAGGGGCGCAAATGTATAAAATACTTTTCAATTAAAGCTCTATAGAGAGGCCATCCATTCCTAAAAAAACGTTTTCCGGCAACATTTTTTCAACATTCTCGTACAGGCCCATCTCGTGCGACACATGCGTAAGCAACGACTTAGCCGGATTCAGCTGCCGAATGATATTCAAAGCCTGTTCCAAATTGAAATGAGAATAGTGCTCTTTTATGCGTAATGCATTCAATACCAGCAAATCAAGACCTTGCATTTTTTTCATTTCCGTCTCGGAGATAAAACTTGCGTCGGTAACATAAGCGAATTTTCCGATCCGGTATCCCAAAATGGGGAGTGTGAGATGGCGTACATGGATAGGTTGAATCTCTATCCCGTTCACCTCAAAAGGATCATCTTTCACGATATTCAGATGGAATGACGGAGCCCCGGGATATGGATGTGGCTTGAAGGCATAATCAAAATCCTTGCGTATCACATTGAGCACGCGCTGAAGGCCGTAAATCTCAATCGGAGCTTTCTTTCTGAAATAGATCGGGCGGATATCATCAAGACCGGCAAGGTGATCTTTATGCTCATGAGTAAGCAGAATGGCATCCACCATAGTGATTTGATTCCGTAACAACTGTTGGCGAAGATCAGGACCTGTATCAATCAGAATGCGCGTGCCGTTCACCTCCACAAACGCAGCGGTTCGCAGACGCATATTACGCGGGTCTGACGACTGGCATACCTCACACTGGCATCCCACTACGGGAATGCCTTGCGACGTACCGGTTCCTAAAAGTGTCACTTTCATTGTTTGATGAATTTTCTAGTAATGGTTTGATTGTTGTAGTTAAATTGCAGCAGATACATGCCATCTGGCAGATCGGCCACCGACAAGGAGCATCCGTTGCCGTTCTGTTCCGCGGACAGACGTACCACTCTGCCGAGCCTATCGCGCACCATTACGGAGTTAATCTCTCCGTCGCCGTGGATGAACAGTTTGTCAGAAACCGGATTTGGATAGACTGCTATTTCTGGAATCTCCTGATCATCCACACCCACATGGCCCGCCCGATACGTGAGTTTGAATCCGTCGGCATTGTTATGTTCGTCCGTTTCAAACATCAAAGCCAAACGAGGCACATAAAATGTCAGTGTAGTATCCGACATGGAGCCTGTCAAAGTGGCGAGCAGCGCATCATCCGAGAAATTGTTGTTAAAAACACGGAGAAAGTCGTGTCCCTCCTCCAGATCCAGATAGTCGAAATGCAGCTGAATGACATCGTACGCGGGTACAATGATTCGATACTTGCAGGTGCTGAACGGGCGGTAATTGTTGTTGCCACTGCCATCTTCAATCGTGCCCGTGGGGGAGGTTTTGACCACCTGGCCATTGCAGAATGGATCCACTACGGCATTGTAGCTTGCCCTAATGCCAGACGCTGCCAGCGAATCATCTGTCACCAGCCTCACGGTGATTTCGGTGCAATCCCAAGTATTGGTAAGCGTTCCGATGCTATCGGTAAATGTCATGGCCGCCAATGCAGGGTTGTTGAACGACACGAACAGAGAATCGCCGGCAGCGACATCATATTCAATTTTCAGACTGATGGAAGAGAAATCGTCCGCCTGCGGGCGGATAATCCAGGTATAGTCCATATTGGGGCGATAGAGATCAAATGCCTGCGTGCCGTCGGTGAAAGATCCAGCCACGGGG
The DNA here is from genome assembly GCA_045132055.1 of Bacteroidales bacterium. Classification (GTDB taxonomy): domain Bacteria; phylum Bacteroidota; class Bacteroidia; order Bacteroidales; family WCHB1-69; genus F23-D06. Next base: position 8,227 of record JBGURP010000041.1, on the reverse strand, counting down.
GTCAGGACTTTGGTTCCAGTCAGCGGTTGCGCCACAGGATACTCATAGAGGGTAGTATCCGGATATGCATTAATGATGAGCTCTTGAGCAAGATTGAAGTTCGTGCCACTCAAATTCAGCGCGTTGGTATAGAAATAACCATCGGCCGAGCCGTCCCAACCGAAGTTGAAGTGGTAATAATAGTTGTTGCCCACCATCTTGTAACCGTCGCAGATGAAGCCGTGTCCGTTGATATTGGGATTGCTCCATCCGGCATAATAGAGCGGCATGTTGCGGTGCAGATGACTGACAATCAGGCTATCCCAGTTCAAATCCGTGGAATCGCGAAACACGTACTCGGTTTCCGGAGAGTATTTGAAGAAAGTTCGGAGCACTCTGGCCGCGCTATGGTTGTACATGCCGGAGCCGTCGGGTCCATAGACCATATCGACACCCACGCCGCAATGATACATTAAGGTTGAAATGGCCAAATTGACGGAGGTCGGATCATCGCACATGGCACTGTAATCATAATGGGTGTTGCCATAGTCGGCCGACTGCACGCCGTAGGTAGAATCCGTGTAAGAATAAGAGCCAATGCCCGTTTCTGGGAAACGGTAGTAATAGATAAGCTGAGCCATAGCCGTAGCCACACAGCCCGTTACCACGTGGTTGTTTTCACCTTGGAAGTCGCGCGGGCAATAGTAGCTGTAGAAAGTGCCCTGTCCCCAGTGCGACTTCATCAGAGGAAGCACCTCCGAAGTGCCTTTGAAAGCTGACCTGCCTTCAGCCAGATGACGCCAACCAGCATGCAAACCCTGAGTAACAGATTGTGATTTGAGCTGGCGAAGTTGTTGTTGGTAGTTGTCCAGCCACATTTTCACAGGCGGTATCACATCCTCAGCATTGTACAATTGATGATCGGAGAATGCCAGCACGGGCGGCACGCGCTTGTCGCCGCTGATCACCACGCAGGCATTTTCGGCATTGAAAATGTAGAGCAACGTGTCAGAACCATCGGCTATGACCGCCGCACAGCGTTGCAGGTTTTTCTGGTGCGACTGGAAAAAACGGGTGGCCGCGTTATGGGCTTCGGGCATGGTGACTGGTTGCGCCGCCGCGCCAATAAATCCTAACACCGTAATAATCAACAAATAATATCGTTTTATCATCCTATAATGATTTCAAAAAATAGTGTGCAAAGATAAAGAATAATCTGCAGAATTAAAAAAAAATACCATTTTGGCGAATCATATCAAAAAAAGTGTACTTTTGCAGCCTCAAAAAGGATCGGGGTGTGGCGCAGTTGGCTAGCGCACTTGCATGGGGTGCAAGGGGTCGGAAGTTCGAGTCTTCTCACCCCGACCAAATAAAAAAAGAGACGCGATTGCGTCTCTTTTTTTATTTCAAAACAAACACCAGCGTGATTGGATAATGGTCGGAGAGGTACGGCACACCGTAACGGTTCACGACCGTCTTGAAGATCAGATTCTCTACACGTTGCGAAGTGAAAATATGGTCTATCTGCGAGGCTTTATCCTTGCCAAAACCATTATAGGTGGGCATATTGTCACGCTCCCACGCCGTGTTACGCGCGGATTTCATCAAAGATGGCGTGCGCTGTCCTTTTACCTCCATGGGCATCATTTCCCTGCTGGACTTCAGATTCAGAAAAGCATCGGACGTCACCTCTGAAGAGTTCTTTAATCTCTCACCAATCAATGGATTGAAAATGCTTTGACTTAACGGACTGTTCATATCACCACCCAGAATAAAGACCCCGTTGGTGTCGGGCACCAGCTCCCGAATTTTCTCACAAATAAGTTTCACCGATTCCTGACGCGCGATGAGGCCCACATGGTCCAGGTGCGTGTTGAAATAGAAGAATGTCTTCCCACTCGCCTTGTGCTTCAGCTGCACATAGGTCACGGTACGCCTGCAGGCGGCATCCCAACCCAATGATGGCTCATCCGGCGTCTGACTCAACCAGAAAGTGCCGCTCTTCAGCAGCGTAAAAATGCTCTTTTTGAAAAATATGCCCATGCACTCCCCTTCATTGGCACCATCTTCACGACCTACCCCCACCATATCATACGCAGGCAAAGCCTTGCGCAGATACTCTTGCTGGTCTGGAAGCATCTCCTGCACACCAATCACATCCGGGTTCTCGCCCTTAACCATCTCTGCCACAGCCTCCTTCCTATTCGGCCACGCATTGTCACCGTCCACATCAGGCATGCCACTCATCCTGATATTGAATGACATCAACTTGACCGGCACCTCATTATTCGCCCAGACTTTCGTCATGGCAACCTGATCGGTCAACAAGCGACCAACACCCACGCTCAGCAACTCTCGCACCGCTTCTGCACTCTGCACGCCCGAGGCACATAGTGCTATTTCGGATTCGCTGGCCTCACGCAACCATTGCGGATGATCTTTAAGCATGCGATAATCGTACACCGCATATCCAGCGAAACCATTCTTCTTGAGCTCTCGAGGAGAGAGATCTCCTTTCGTATAAGACACCGGAATGTCTGGAAACTCCCGAACCAAAGCCTTGCATAAAGCAATATCGGACGATCCGAGCTCCATAAGGCAACGAATGGATTCCTCTTTCATCAACTTTTTCAGCAAAGGCAACAGCGACTTCTCCGAATCTTTCGTTACACCCGGATTGAAGTCCAATATCACTTTTGTCAGATTTTTCTTGGATTTTCCCCTATTCTCCTCCAATTCAAATTGATTTTTTGAGGATTTCTTATCTGGAAAAACCTGTCGCCTGTACATCAACAAAAACTCATCCACACTCTGTTTGGGAACGCCCGAAGACATCACCCATACATTATCCTTGCTCAATTCCACCTTGCACAAAGAGGCATAGCATCCGAACTTCGCGGCGGCGGCCAGCGCATCTTTGCTACCCGACGTTGTGCCAGAAGATTTCCAATAGCCTCCGTTCGCCACAAGCTGCACTTGTTTGACCGGACGCTTGGCAATTTGAGCGTTTGCCAATCCGATAAACGAAAAACACAAAAACGCAACAATAAAAAAACGTTTCATCTTCAAAATCAATTAATTAAAATGAGTTCCTATGCCAAATTAGAAAAAAAGCGATCTATGAAACTATTCACAGGACAAAGGCGGCGTGTCGGGACGCTGGAGCGTTTTGAATCTCTTCTGTCGTTGCTGCCAACGCTCACGGGCGTATTGCTGCATATCAGACACCTCGTCGCTTTCATCGATAATCTCAAGACCGAAAACGGTCTCGATAATATCTTCCATAGTCAAAATGCCTTGGAAACAGCCATATTCATCGATAATCAAAGCAATTTGCGATTTCTGCTTCAGCATGGAGTCCCAGATGTCGCTCACAGAGGTATCCTCATTGAAATAGGGCATCTCACGCTTGATCTCTCCCAACGTAACATTGAATTTATCCTCTGCCAGATCCTCCAATGCATCATCACGAAGCACATAGCCTGTGATGTATTCCGGGGATTCAGCATAGACGGGAATACGGGAAAAATGATCATACTGATCATCGTCGTAATACTCGCGAAGGGTCATGCTCTCGGGGGCGACTGAAGCCACCACACGGGGCGTCATCACCTCCTCGGCCTTCACATTGTCCAACTTGATGATATTCTGGATGATCTTGTTCTCGTCTTTTTCAATCACACCCTCTTCCTCACCCACATTGGCGATAGCCAGCACCTCTTCACGGCTTACGACCGCATCGGGTTCCTTTTTGGTGAACATACGGCTAATCAACTCAACGAGTTTCACGAAAGGAAACATCAACACAATCAGTACGCGAATCGTATTGGCAGTAAATCCCATCAAGCTTCTCCAGCGGGTAGTGCCTATGGTCTTGGGAATAATTTCCGCAAAGATCAGGATGAGAATGGTCATGATAGCTGACACCAAGCCGAACCAGCGGCTGCCGAAAATCAAAGTGGCTTGTTGGCCCACGCCGGCTGCACCGATAGTGTTGGCAATAGTATTGAGAGAGAGAATAGCTGCCAACGGACGTTCCGTATCAGTCTTGTACTGCTTGAACAAGATGGCAGGTTTGTATCCCTCCTCTTCACGCATCAGAATGTAAGAAATGGGTGTTGAAAGCAGACTTGATTCCAGCGTGGAGCACAGGAATGAAATCGCCATTGCACTCAATAAAAAAACTAGTAATAAGGTCATTATGGTTTGATAAAAAATCGGTGCAAAGATACATTTTTTTTAGATGTTGCAGAGACTTAACGGCCATAATCAAAGTTAATTCCATAAAAAAATCCCCTCAATGGGGGATTTTTCAGTTTTGGAACAGACTCCTAGTAATTCTCGGCATTCACCTCGAAGAACGACTGCGGGTGTGCGCAGGTCGGGCAGATATCCGGAGCTTTTGTGCCCACTACGATGTGACCGCAGTTGCGGCACTCCCAAATCTTGACCTCGCTCTTCTCGAACACCTGGGCTGTCTCCACGTTCTTCAACAAGGCGCGGTAACGCTCCTCATGGTGTTTCTCGATAGCGGCCACCATGCGGAATTTTTCGGCAAGCTCCTTGAAGCCCTCTTTCTCTGCCGTCTGGGCAAAACCTTCGTACATGTCGGTCCACTCGAAGTTCTCGCCAGCAGCTGCGGCAGCCAGGTTCTCGGCCGTGTTGCCGATGCCGTTCAATTCCTTGAACCAGAGTTTGGCATGTTCTTTCTCGTTGTCGGCGGTCTTCAAGAACAGGGCAGCAATCTGCTCGTAGCCTTCCTTCTTCGCTTTGGAAGCAAAATAGGTGTATTTGTTGCGGGCCTGCGACTCGCCGGCAAAGGCAGCCTCAAGGTTCTTCTCCGTCTGCGTGCCTGCGTATGGATTGGCTTTCGGAGCATCATCAGAAATCAATTCCAAATCCTCCGCTCCCATTCCGCATACCGGACATACCAATTCTTCACCATCGGCCAATTCAAACTCGGCTTTACATACTTTACATTTGTACTTTTTCATGTTTCAAATCTTTTAAGTGTTACTATAATATTATTGATGGCACAAAGATACACTATTTTCCATTCAGTCGCAAGAAAATATTATCCTCTCTAAAAACGACAACAAAACAGAGTATTCCGTTTGGATTTTTTCTATTTTTGCGGCCCGAAATTCGAGCGAGAAAAACCGCTGCCTATGAAAAAAATCATCAACCCCTGGATCGGCAACACAAACGGATACAATTGTTTCGGCTGCGATCCAAACAACCCCATCGGCATGCACATGGAATTCTATTGGGATGGGCAGGACGTCGTGTCCGTATGGCGCTCCGGGACCAACCATGTAAGCTGGATCGACACCTTGCACGGCGGTTTGCAAGCCACATTGTTGGACGAAATTTGCGGGTGGGTGGTCTTCTTCCAACTACAGACCTCCGGCGTGACGGCCAAAATGGAGATGCGCTACCGCAAACCTGTCAGCACAAAATGGCCGTACATCCTGCTCCGCGCGCGACTGGACAAACAGAAACGCACATTGGCCATTGTCAACGGCGAAATCTGGAGCCCTGACGGAGTGCTCTGCGCCGAATGCACCTGCACCTATTTTCTTTTTCCCGCCGAAAAAGCCTTGGAAATGGGCTACGAACCTGCCATTTTGGAAGAAAAAGACATTACGCTGCCGGAAGTCATCCAAGAGGCAGTTTACAAAAACATACGCAAATAATAACAACTAAATAATAGTACTATGAAAAAGCTGAAATTAACCCTGATTCTGACCCTGCTTGTCGGCATGGTATTTTCCGTTCAAGCCCAAGCTCCTTACAAGCACAGCATCGGCGTGACCGTCGGTTCCATGCAAGCCATCTCCTACAAAACCTTCCCCACAGATCATTTCGCCATCCAAGTGGACTTAGGCACCAAATACAACTACAGCGTTATCGCCGGCTTCGGTTCTACACATTGGTCAATGGAAGTGGCCCCGAGCTTCATGTATGAGGGACACTTTGTGAAAGGCTTGTACGGTTTAGTGGGTGGAGGTTTCAGTCTCGGGTTCACTTGGTGGCCGATGGTGTCATACTACACCAGCTATTCACCAGCAATGCAGATCCACGACATCATGGGCAAAGGTGGTGCACACGGCATCATCGGACTGGAATACAAATTCGACATTCCCCTCACCCTGCAGGTGGACTTCCGTCCTGGCTATTTCTTCCAATTCAACCATGAGTTCATCGGCAACCACATGTTCGAGTGGGGATTAGTAAATCTGGGGGTTAGATACACATTCTAATATCACTATGGCAAAAGGCAAGAGCAAAAGGGGATTCTGGAAGATATTAGGACTTATCATCCTGTTATTCTTTCTGTTAAGTCTTTTCTTCACCATCATTTTCAGATGGATAAACCCGCCTGTTACCCCGTTGATGGTCATCCGCAAGGTACAGTACGGTTATCCGATTGAGAAGAAGTGGAAACCCATCGAGGAGATTTCGCCGAACATGTACAAGGCGGCCATCGCTTCGGAGGACAACTACTTCCTCGGGCACAACGGGTTTGATGTCATCGCGTTGGACATGGCCCTACAGGAACGCAAGAACGGCACACGGAAGCGCGGTGGCAGCACCATCTCGCAACAGACGGCCAAGAACGTATTTTGCTGGCCCAGAAGTTCATGGATCCGGAAGGGATTTGAGACATACTACACGTTCCTGATCGAGACTTTCTGGTCGAAGAAACGCATCATGGAAGTCTATCTGAATGTCATAGAGATGGGGCCTGGCATTTACGGTGCCGAGGCTGCCGCGCAGCACTATTTCCATTGCAGTGCCAAACATTTGAGTGCGCGGCAGGCCGCCCTCATCACCGCCTGCTACCCTGCCCCGCTCCACCGGAATCCGGCACGTCCTTCCGGCTATCTGAACCGCCAGGCCGGTGTGATCCAGGGCCGCATGGCCAAGTACGGCAACCCGCAATTCACCGACGAGTATATCAAAGGTTGCCGCAAACGCTACAAAGAGGCTGTGAAAAAGTGGGAAAAGAGGAAAGGAAAGAAGTCTGTCAAGCGGTAGTCTTGTTGATTTTGGCCAACATCTTGCCTTGGGCAGCGACTTCCGCCCGCATACTCTTAGGTTCCAGCACCTCTACCGTGTCGCCCATGGAAAGAATCTCTTGAGTGAAATCGAACGAGGGACGGAGGAAGTAGGAGAATACAGTGTATTTGTCCGTTCGCTCCATCTCTTTCTGGGAATGATGAAGCGGCAAAGAGCGGAGATAGTTTGCCTGAAAATCAGACACTTTCAGCTTGGCGGTCTGAGGTTCTTCATCGCTCAGTATGATGCCAAAGCAGGTGGAGAAATAGGCATTGGCATCGAAATCGGCGGGCATTTCGAAAGATTCAAACTCAATGTCCATGTCCAGCATTCGGTCAAGGGCATAGACTTTGAGCGGCGAGTCGCCATATTTGGCCAGCAGATACCAGCGGCGTTTGAACACCTTCAGTGCGTAGGGTTCCACGTGGTACAAGTCGGAGACACGGTCACCTTCCACCCAGAAAGGTTTATAGCTGAACGTCAGCATCTTGCCGTCGCGCATAGCTTCCAGGATGGTGGAGAGGAACTCGCCGCCGGATGGATTGTTCTCCAGCAGGATACGGTCCCGCAGCTGCGCGTTCTCGTTGATGTGGTTATTCACCGACATGGTTTCGTACATCCACTGCCGGAAACCGGAAGAGTCGGAAACATCCTTACGATCAACAATATAGTAGCAATTGGAATGCTTGTGGCAGCCGATCTCGATGCCGAAGATATCCCAGATATCGTTTTTGTGATGCATGAAAGTGCGTCTCGGGTATTCCATGCCACCGGAAAGACGGTCATTCTTCTTCCATTTTTCAGAAATCTCATGAAGTGTGATGCCAGAGGATCCGGCCTGATATATGGTGTCAACCAACCATATATACCTGTTAATCAAATTCTTGCTCATATCAATAATGAATTAGACGCTGCAAAGATAGGCAATAAGTGTGAAAAAATGTGGCACAGTTGTCGGTGCCTGAAATTTTCACACCGATTTCGTATTTTTGCCACCGAAAAACGATTGAGAGTATGACCGATTTCGCCGCCATCGACTTTGAGACCGCCAACGGGCAGCGCAGCAGTGTATGTAGCGTGGGTGTGGTCGTGGTGCGCGGCGGCGTCATCACCGACACATTTTACAGTCTTATCAAGCCCGAGCCCGACTACTACGCCTGGTTCTGCCAGGAAGTGCACGGCCTAT
>JBGURP010000040.1:0-2500 GCA_045132055.1 Bacteroidales bacterium | reverse complement strand
CCACTCAGCAGATAATCGATAAGGGCCGTTACGTCAGCAATGTTCACTTGCCCGTCGGCATTCACGTCACCCCGCTCCGCATCGCCCAGGGTGATGGCAACATTGTCCACGGCAAAGTAGTCGCCAGTGGCATTGACACTACTGTCCTTGATATAACTCCAGGAAAGCGTGTGGGTGCCTTCGGAGAGAGAAACCGAATAAGTCTCCCAGTCGTTATCGTAGGCACCATATATGAATTGATTCACTCCATCGATGGCGAAGCAACATATATCCCAAACTGGATCGCTGCCTTCGCCCCATGCCTTGAAGTCAAACGACAAGACGCCAGGCCTATTTAGATTGACGGTGGCAGTCATGACTGATGAACTGGAGTGTATGCCGGAATTGCCTGACTTGGCAAGCATGCGGCCGCCATCATACATTGTGTACCATGGATAATCGCCGACGCTTGTGAAGTGGATATTGCCTCCATCAACATTCAAGACGTCGTCAAGGGTTGCAAATGCCTCAAGGTGGGTAAATTTCTTCCAGCCCAAAGCGTTCTGATAGGCTGTCCTAGAAGTTTGGGGTATATTCAAGACGGCGGTGTTGTACACTTCGGGCATAAAGGTTGTATTATAATCACTATTTGGCTCATTGAGCGTGGGCGGTGTCAAGGCATGGCAGGTCACCTCGGTGATTTTAGAGCAATAATAGAAACATGTCGAGCCTATTGAGGACACATTTTCACCGATCTCCACGCTGGTCAATTCCGAGCAGTTGCGGAAAGCCATACTGCCAATGGTCTGAACCGAATGGGGAATAACCACTTTTTTGAGATTCAAGCAAAGCCAGAAAGCATTATTGCCGATGGTCTGTACCGAATTGGGAATAGCTACCTCGGTCAATCCTTCACAATAATGGAAAGCATAGGCATTGATGGAACGGATGGTATTGGGCATCACGACACGTGTCAACGATTTGCTCATTTTAAAAGCATTCTGACCGATTGCTGTCACCGTGTAGGGTTTGCCGTTGTAGGGTACGATCTCAGGGATATAGACAGCGCCACTGTAACTGTTATAGTCAGAGGTCCTACAGGTTACCTCCACGGTATTGGAGCCTGTGATATTGTAGTAGATGCCTTCATACTCGAAGTCGTACTCCAATTCCTTTATGCTGGAAAATTGATTCCAACTGTCAGTAGACTGGTAGGAACTCTTGCTGCCCCTGGGCACCCATAACTGAGCGTTCTCATAGACAGTTTGCTCAAAATTGTCGGCGGCCATGTTCCATGCTTCAGGACTCAAGGAGGTGACAGACGTCAGATTGGTAGTTCCTTTAAAGACGTTCGAAGCCCAACTGTATGAGTTGTTAAATCGGCAATTCTCTCCTATGATAACTGATGTCAACGATGAGCAATCAGAAAAAGCCATTCCGCCGACATAAGTGACCGAATTGGGGATTACCACACTTGTCAACCCCGTACAACCCATGAATGCAGCCATATCGATGCTTGTTACCGAATTGGGAATCGTTAAGTTGGTCAATCCCGAGCATCCAGCAAATGCAACTCGACCGATTGTAACCACGTTGTCGCCGATGGATATTTCGGTGAGTTGATTGCAATTCTGAAAAGCATAATCACCGACCTCGGTAACGTTATATCCGTTGGCCGTTGAGGGGATAGCATAGTAGCCGGCAGGTGACGGAAGTACATGGCCTACGACCTTAGCTGTGGTGGGGCTGGTGATGACAAACTGGAGATTGTCGTAGGTAAAATCGTAGGTGCTGGCGGCGATATGGGAGAAATCTTTCCAAATATCGGCAGTTTGATATGCACTCAAGGCTACCGACGGGACGTTGAGTGTGGCATTGGCATAGGCCTGGCTGGGGAAACTGTTGCTGCTGGCACACAAGGGCGGCGTTATCGCACGGCAGGTAACGTTAGTGAGATTATTGCAGCTCACAAATGCGTTTTGGGCAATCCAGGTGACACTGGACGGGATAATGATCTCCTGCAACGCAAGGCATCGGCCAAAGGTGCAATAATTGATGTACTCGACACCTTCGGGGATGTTCACTTGGGTCAAATTAGAACAGTCATAAAAAGCATAAGTGTCGATGGCGCTGACTGTCGGCGGTAGCTTCACGCTGTATAGCTCATGGCCATAGTAGAAAGCTTCAGTGCCTACCGAGGTCACGTTGTAGGAGGTGCCGTTATGGACGACCACTTGGGGAATCTCTATGTCACCGCTGTAATCCTCAGCATAACGGAGGGCGTGAGTGACGGCTACCTTGTTGTCGCCCAAGTTTTTATAGAAAATGGCATTCTCGACAAAGTCGCAGTCCATTTCCTCGATGTTGGTAAACGTTGACAAACAACCGCCCACCGATTGATAGGCATCCTTTTTGCCCTGGGGCACAATGAGTTTGGCCCTGCTCAAGACCGATTCCGGAAAGTTATTAGTATTCCAACTATATGGTGTTGGCGACAGGCAGATGATGCTCTTTAAGTTGG
>JBGURP010000039.1:0-194079 GCA_045132055.1 Bacteroidales bacterium | reverse complement strand
GCTCGGGCTGAACACCTGCTGGGTGGGCGCCTCCTACCGCAAGCAGCCCGACCGTTACAAGGTGGAGAGCGACGAGACGTTAGTCTGCGTGGTGTCGCTCGGCTACGGTGCCACGCAAGGGGTGCCGCATCCGCAGAAACGGACCATCGCCGACGTGACGGAAGACCGCCGCACAACCGACCACGGGAAGCCTTTCCCCGAGTGGTTCGTAAGTGGCGTGGAAGCCGCCCTGATGGCCCCCACCGCCGTCAACCAGCAGAAGTTCACCTTCATCCTCCACGACGGCAACAAGGTGGAGGCGCAGAAACGCTTCGCCATTTTCGCCAGCTATGCCCCCATCGACCTCGGCATCGCCAAATGTCACTTCGAGATCGGCGCTGGGGAGGGGAGTTTTGAGTGGGAGTAGGATGGTCCCATCTCTTCGAGATACATATAGCACTTGAGCATCGCCACACCGTATCTCTCGGTTCTCTCACCATACTACACTGCGCTTTCACCACACTGCGCCCCTCTTATACTAACACCACACTGCGCCTAACGGCTTGTATGGTGTTAGTTGTACTACGTGCGTGACGCCTCTCCGAGGCGATACGCCATACAATCGACATAACATTTTCCAGGTAAAAAAAGGGGGGGGATGATTTTGAGTCATGTTAAATCTGCGCCAAAAATCTTTTTTTATTATCTCTATAGTTGGTCCAGTGTGTATTTTTTTTTATTTTTGTCGCAAAATAATAATTAATATTTAGTTATGAGAAAATTGGTTCCCGTATTTTGCGTTTTATTTTGTTTTTTGCTTATATCTTGTCAAGATAAAGCCGAACAAGCTATTACTAAATCCTTCAAAGAATATGGTAAAGAACATTTCGCATCTTCGCATTCTATAAAAAAAATAATCAAAATCGAACCATTTGACACATTGGCCACAAAAAAGCTAGTTAAAATGGCAAAGGAACTGGTTGAAATAGCAGAAGAATCTGAACAAAAGCATCATGATTATATTCAAATGATAAGCAACGACAAAAGATACTACAATTTAGCAAATAACAAAAGCGTTCCTGAGTCTGTAAAAGAAAAAGTAAAAGAATCGTTAGACAACTATCGGGATTTCATGAACGAACATGGACTTGAATACTTTTTGTTGATTAATTCACTAAAAAAGGCTGAAAGCATAACAGATTCAACGGTTTTAAACCAATATGTTATTAAAGCAAGGGTTAAAGAAAATGGTATTACAACCGTAAGAGATTACTATGCTATAATAGAAAATGAAGATATTGAGAACATTAAAATTCAAGACCATCAATTAAGATTGGGAGAGGCTCCCGAAACAATGGCATATCTTTCAAAATTAACTAATGATTTTTGTAAATTACATGATGAGTATGAAGAATACTTTAATGAATTCGTAAAAATGAACTCAATCTGTGGCACATACCTTAAATAACAGTATTACTAACAGCACTCGGTTATATGTCCGGTATTTTGCGTTGTGTTAAAACACCTGTAGTGAGCGCAGGTATTTTGAATGTGACGGTTGTCCGTGGAATGGTATGAAGGAGAAAAACATCAGCTGCGCTGATTGTTTCTGCCATTAAATAGCGATCTCTTCTTGGACCGGTACTCATCCATATACCAGATTTGGCGCACTACAAACAGTGGCAACGACAGCCTCAACTGGTGCACCGTAGAGGTTGAGGAATAATAATCGGAAGATTATAAAATCACGCTGTTAATAAAAAAAAGAAACTTCCATTTGAACGCAAAATAAAATTTTGTATTTTTGCAGCATCATTATGCTCCTGGCTACGCGTGCCCGATAGCGCTTCATTTTCCTGCGTTAATCTTGATAATGGGCACGCCGACCCAAGAGTTTTTTTTATATAGTTATGCAAAAGGAGAAAAACAATCTACCCCCTCAAAAGATTGCCGTATTGATTGATGGCGGCTTTTTTATCAAGCGATTCAACATCCAATACAATAAGAATGGAAAAATGACCGCGGAAGATATGGCCAACGCCATGTACACGATGGCCCATCTGCATGTTGGGAAGAACAATGTCCTATACAGGATTTTCTATTACGACTGCAAGCCTCTCGAAAAGAAGTTTCACAATCCCATTTCTCATAAGGTTGTTGATTTTAGCAAAACAAAAGAATGTCTATTTCGCAAGACCCTTTTTGAAGAGTTGAAAAAGAAAAGGAAAGTGGCTCTTCGCCTTGGAACCGTGAAAGACAACCGTCAATGGCAAATTTATTCAGCAAAAGTCAAGGAACTTCTCAATGGTACTACAGACATTCATTCTCTTTCAGAGAATGATGTTTACTTGAATATTCGTCAGAAAGGAATTGATATGAAAATTGGGGTGGATATAGCATCTTTGTCTTTGAAGCGGTTTGTAGATACTATTGTCTTATTTTCTGGTGATGCAGATTTCGTTCCTGCTGCCAAACTTGCCCGTAGAGAAGGTGTCGATTTTATTTTGGACCCAATGAATGCCAATGTTGACCCTCAATTGTTTGAGCATATAGATGGTATGAAAAGTGTCACGCCTCCTGGCTTTAGAAAAAAGGCTAAAAAAAATTAACATCAACACTATACATCCTCTCGTCCGAGTACGTTTTTCCTTGTCCCATAATGGAATTTTCCGTTGCCGTATTTTTGCCGAAAACAAAAGCATGTTTATGCCTTGAACAGTCCGCCCAAGGCATCATGTCGGAGGCATATATGTCGCATCTCTCCGAGATGCATATAGCTTGTACGCATCAGCATCGCCACACTATATCTCTCGGCTCTCTCACTACACTACACTGCGCTCCTCTTGTACTAACACCACACTGCGCCTAACGGCTTGTATGGTGTTAGTTGCACTGCGTGCGTGACGCCTCTCCGAGGCGATGACTAGAAATGGGTTGCCAGTAACAAGTATCTTCTTCGTGGTAGAAATATCGCATTAAGTAATGCACTGTATCACATGGGCACCATGCCGGAGGCATGTAACGCGCCGTCAGGCGCAAGTAACACCATACAAGCATAGCGCAGTGTGGTGTTTGCAGCGCAGTATGATGTCCGCTGATCTCCGAGTGAGGGTGATGGTGCTCTGTGTACCTACAGACCGACACGGCCGGGACAAACATCTCGGAGAGATGCGACTATAGCACTGCATACGTGTCGCCTCTCCGAGGCGATACACACACCGTCACGGAATCGTTTACAGAACACCGGCTTGTTTTGTCGCAATTTTACTATTTTTGCGGAAAAATTGAAGGATGACTTGCTTATGATAGATCAAATAATAGCTTTCAACAAGACTTTTGTGGAACAGAAAGGCTACGAGAAGTATCTCACCGACAAGTACCCCGACAAGAAGTTGGCAGTGCTGTCGTGCATGGACACACGGCTGACGGAACTGCTGCCTGCCGCGCTCGGGCTGAAGAACGGCGACGCGAAGATCATCAAGAACGCCGGCGGACTGGTGATTTCGGCCTTCGACTCGGCGATGCGCAGCCTCATTGTCGCCATCTACGAACTTGGTGTGGAAGAGATTATGGTGGTGGCGCACAGTCACTGCGGGGCGTGCCACATGAGCTACGACCATTTCCACCACGAGATGATTGTCCGCGGCGTGACGGACGAAACGCTCGACACCATCCGCAAGTGTGGCATCGACCTGGACCACTGGCTGGAGGGCTTCAAGGACACCCCGACCTCCGTCCGCAAAACCGTCGAGACCATCAAGACGCACCCGCTCGTGCCGAAAGACATCGTGGTCAGAGGTTTCATCATTGATTCGGAAACGGGGGCGTTGGAGGAAATTGATTAGACGATTATGCCCACCCTCACCATCCGACATAAACGACATTGGTACGAGCCGAAGCTGCCGCACGCGGTCTTCCTGAACGGCTACTATGCCGGCACACTGAAGGATGGCCAACTGCAGGGAGAAATACTGCCGGGCAACTACGCACTTCGGATACAATTCGGCGGAATCATCCCGATCGGCAAGAAAGGTAAAAGCATCGACCTGTCGGTGTCATCGACAGAGCAACTGGAGGTTCCTATGGATGGCGAGGTGGTCTGCGAGTTTCACGACCGCGAACGGCTGTGGAACATCCTTTTCGACATCGACCTCATACTTTGGATCATGTCGTTGTTCGTGCAGATGCCGCCGCTTTACAAGATTCTGTCAAATGCTTTCTTCGTTATCTGGCTGGTGCGGCTAGTGATTATCCGGAAGCGGTATTACAAGATTGTGACGACAATCCATTGACAATATTCTGTATTTTGCACAATCGATAATCGAATATATTCATTGAAATAATACATAATTGATAAAAAATGAAACACACCATTTTTCTGCTGGCCGCAACAATAGTTCTGGCCGTTTCCTGCCGCAACGGCAATACCCAAGCCCAAACGACGGACACTCCTCAGGAACCCGTCATTACCATCACCACAAAGGACGGAGCATCGCTGCTCTTGAATGACAACCAACCCATGATTTTCGGACTGGTGGATAAAGAGAACGAGATGCCCAAAGAGCTTTTCCTCGGCTCCTACAACGACAGTCTGCTCACCACCCTGATGCCCACAGGCACCTCGCGCTCGGCCATCAACGCTTTCGTAGCCGTCGATTCGTCAAATACGATACTCTTTGATGCTGGACTGGGTGCCGACAATGGCGGCAATCTGCTGGAAAGTATGAAAAACGCTGGGTTTGATCCTGCTAAAGTGACTGCCGTGTGTCTTACACACCTGCACTTCGACCATATCGGCGGCCTGCTGCTCAAGGGCCACGCGGCGTTCCCCAACGCCACCCTCTACCTCTCACAAGAGGAGTATGACGCATGGAGCGACGGCGGTCCGATGGCGAAAAGCAACGGAATGTGGAAAAAGGTGATGGAGGCTTACAAAGGACATATCAAGACCATCCACGATGGCGAAAAGCTCTTCGACGGCTTGGTCATTGCCCAGCTTGCGCCGGGCCACACTCCGGGCCATACCGTTTACATGGTAGGCGGACTCTGTCTCATCGCCGGCGACCTGCTCCACGCCCAAGACCTCCAATTGGATCATCCGCAATTCTGCGCCCGCTATGATTCAGATCCAGCACAAGCCGTTGCCACACGCACACGCATCCTCAAGAGCGTACAAGACAACGGCCAATATCTTGCAGGTGCTCACTGCTACGAACATTTCATCAACCTTCGCGACCGCAGCAAGGAACGATAATTTTGCGCAATAAAAAATATGACTAACATGAAAAAAATCTCCCTTACCGCCCAAATCGGCATCGCCCTCGTGCTGGCCGTCATCGCCGGCATACTGCTGCGCAACCAGGCCGACTTTGTCAACACCTACATCCAGCCTATAGGCATTATCTTCCTGAACCTGCTGAAGTTCATCGTGGTGCCGTTAGTGCTCTTCTCCATTATGGCGGGCATTCTGTCAATGAATGACATCTCGAAAGTGGGCAAGCTTGGTCTTCGCGCATTAATCTATTTCATGACGACCACCCTCTTCGCGGTGACGCTGGGATTGGTGGTCCCAAGTCTGGTGAAAGGCATACTGCCAGTCATCCATATCAGCACCGGAACAGTGACAGAAACCATCGAGACACCCCATTTGTCCATGATGGACCAACTTGTCAACATGTTCCCAAACAACATCCTTGAGCCCGTGAGTTCCATGGCAATGATGCAAGTTATCGTAATGGCTCTCTTTTTCGGCATCGCAATGGTCCATGTGGGTGATAAAGGTGAGATGGCCCGCAAGGTGACACTCAGTTTCAACGACGTGGTAGGCAAAATTTTGGAATACATTATGGCCCTGGCACCCATAGGCGTCTTCTGTATGCTTACACCCGTAGTAGTGGAAAACGGTCCATCAGTACTCGGCTCATACGCAGCTCTGTTAGCATTGGCATACTTCTGCTTCGCCGTGCATGCGGGCTTAGTCTATGCCTCTGCAGTAGGGTTAATAGGCAAAACCAACCCGCTGAAGTTCTTCAAGGGGATGCAACCGGCCATGCTTTTCGCTTTCTCCAGCGATTCGTCGGTGGCCACGCTACCCTACACCATGCAATGCACTGAGAAGCTGGGTGTCAACAAAGACATCGGTCGCTTTGTGCTCTCTTTGGGGGCGACCATCAACATGGACGGTGTGGCTATCTACTTAGGTGTGGCTTCAGTGTTCATGGCCACATGCTGCGGTATCGACCTCACCATGAGCCAGTACATGGCTATTGCATTCGCCTCCACGGTGGCTTCCATCGGCACTCCAGGCATCCCGGGCGGCAGCTTGGCTTTGATGGCAATGGTATTCGCCTCGGCGGGCATTCCGGTGGAGTGCGTGGCCGTGGCCGCCGGCATCGACCGCATTATCGACATGGGCCGCACAGTCATGTCCGTCACGGGCGACGCCTCCTGCGCGGTGGTGATGCAGCGGATTGTAGGGAAGAAGTTGTCATGAAAAGCTCAATTCGAAAAGAATATGAACGCAGCATAAGGAGTTGATTGAACAAATGTGCATTGAACAACCATTAAAATCGCCCATTATTGCCCTATAAGAAGCCATCATTTTTTCTATCAGAACGGATACCCAATGCTGAAGTTGAGGCGCAGGGCATCCAAGACAGATGGTATATTGTAATAGGTATTGATCGGTTTAGAGAGATCAGGTGTGCCTTCCTTGGTATATTTGTATGTCTGGTATGGTGCGTGGATACCAACACCTAAGTCCAAACGGATAACAAGACCGTCGATGTCGAGGCGGAGTCCAGCGCCGGTGCCCAAGGCTATCTGTTTCGCAAAATTGGGATTTCCGATAATCCCGTCCTGCAGATCTTCAGTCAATTCCAAAGCCTCGACAAGTAACGCATATTCCTCGCTACTGAGGATGTCGGAGGTGTTATGCCACTCCCATACATTGCCAGCATCAAGAAAAAGGGCACCATAGAGTTTCCAAACGATGGGGAAACGCAGCTCGAAGTTGGCTTCCAGTTTTACATCTCCAGCATGGTAAACATTCTGGTTATGTTGAGCACTATGGAAATTTCCCGGTCCATAGGCGTAGGGTTCGGACGCGCGCAAGCTGTTGGGACCGCCGGCATAGAAGGCTTCGGAAAGCGGAGCATAGTTGGAGGAGTTTCCCAACGGAATATTAGTACCTGCAAAAAGACGCGTTGCAATACACACTCTATCCGTCAGGTTGAACTTATTCCACAGTTCGGCCGTCAACCTGACAAACTGGTCGAAGGGGATTTTGCCAATCGATTTGCTCTGCTCACCCCACGCGTGTCCAAAAATGCAATAGATGGCGTTAGTCAGGTTACCTGCTTCTTTGACTTCACAGTCGAACATGGTGTTGACTCGACGTTTGGAGCGGTAATCACTATAGGTAAACCCATAGCCGATTGAGGGAACAAACTCGTT
Source organism: Bacteroidales bacterium (assembly GCA_045132055.1). Classification (GTDB taxonomy): domain Bacteria; phylum Bacteroidota; class Bacteroidia; order Bacteroidales; family WCHB1-69; genus F23-D06. The sequence continues at coordinate 186,645 of JBGURP010000039.1, read as the reverse complement.
TCCAGCAAGCAATTTGATAAGTTCCGATTGGTCAACTGCATTATTAATCAGATCAGGTGACTCGACCTTCACCCTGACTATAGAGAGCGATGCTGGTGTGAAGACATGCGTGACACGGTCCGTTGATCGAATAAAATACGAGAAGGCTCCGGAGAACTTGTGAACACCGTATCCACCTGCTATGTTCTCGTACTTATATCCAATTCGATAGCGAGTATCACCGTCAGGGTTGTTGTCGCCCACCCAGTGCAGATACGGGAAGATAAGCGCGGCATCCACTCCGAACTTATAGGTGTCGTTTCCTTTTGGGTCTCCCGGTTGTCGTTCGCGCAGCGACCAATAGTACGCCCCATAGCCTTTGACCAGGAATGTCTCTCCGCGTCCCAAGAGGTTTCGCATTGAATGGGCGAGAGTGAGGTTAGGGCCGATGCTGTTGTTGGAACGATAAGCAATATCCGCATCTGCTTTGAGGTTGTATGTACGCGTGATAGAATCGCCCAATGAAGGTGAGAACCGGTTGCGCTTCCATTGCTTGGTAGCCGCCACACCTATACCGGACTTTGTGAGTTCGCCTTCAAAGATATTGTCATAATCGCGCTGGGAGAACATGCGCAGACAAACATTACCGGACTGGGTCAGTTTATAGTCTGCGGATATAAGGCTGAACAACCCATTAGCTTTATTGACCTCCGGATTGTCGGAGATGGTGGAGCCGACCGTGATGCGCAGTTTATCATTGAACAGGGATTTGCTGATGGCTATGTTCATGTCTTTGGTCTTGCCAGAGGCATGCACGGTTTCCCCGCTACTGATATCCACATCTACTATCTTCCCCATCTTGGAATTAGCCATAGCAGCATTGAGACGGCTGTTGATGATGCTGGACAGGGTATAACCTTCCTTTTGCGCAGCCACATTGCTTTCGCCCATATACATTCCAGTAGTCAGCAATACGGCTGCCATACCTTCACGCGTATCCTCATCCATAGATGCAAGTTCTCGCGTGATGGACTCGTCTTCAGGCGCTTCGAGGAAGAAGCCTATGGCGTTAAGACCTAAAGAATCAAGTATTCCGTTCACACGTACGCCTGTGTTGAAAAGCACACGGCGAGTCTCTTCGCCCTCCGATTGCACATCCGCTTTCACCTGCTGCGAAGCAGAGGCGTTTACCATCGCCTGTCCTAAAGGGCCATTGAAGGCGACATGGCTTCCTGAATCCACATAGAAGGGCATGATAGGATATAAATCGGGGGAATAGCGAACCACACCTTCGTCTATGTCAATCTGTCCGCCCAGTTTAAGCTCCCCTTCAGCAGTATTATACTTCACGTTGAACGTACCTTGCGGTTTGACTTGCGCCAGATTCTTTTTATCTATCGGATAGGTAAGATCGGTGGAAGGCAGGATGGTGATATCCAAGTCAGCGAGGATACTGTCAAGCGGTCCGGACACCCGTCCACGGATATCAGTGGCCAGGTCGCCATAGACGGGTAAAACGCCTTGCGGTTCCAGTATCAACGGGGAGAAATTATCGGCAGCTAAATCGATATTCAAGCGCATCGTATTGAGATCAAACCCACCGTTAACAGTCACAAAGGAACTATCGGCGCAATAGAAGTGCAAATCGTTAAATTCACAATTGTTATGTTTCATTACGATGGGCGTCTCAGCCATATTCAACAACACTTCGTATGGTTTGTAATAGACCGTCACATCTAACGGGAGCACTTCGGCGGAGAGGTCCAGTTGTGCAGGCAAACCGTCTGCGGTAGCCTTCGCCCGAGCAATACCGTCGAGGTCGATGTCCTCCATATCAAGGATGTTGTCCACCAACTCAAGCGGGATATCGTCCAACCGCACATCGGCCCGGATGGCATTTTCATACTGTTCCGATGGGGAAATCCTGATGTCTGCCGTTCGGCTTCCGAGATCCATTTCATCGTAAATGAGGCTGTCCAATGCAAGATGTCCCGTTCCTTTCAGCTCGCGCCCGTTTCGTTCCAAATTCAGTTGCAGCGCAGCATCGGTGCAAAGACCATTTACACTCATCACGCCATCGGTAATGCTGGAATTAGCAGTGAGCGAGGCGATGGTCTTGCCTTCCGTCATGTTTACCCGCATCGACGCTATAGCAGCAGGCAGGCGTAGTCCCGTACTGTCGTCCGAATGGTCAAAATACGGGATAGAAGCATCCAATGCCAAGTCTGATTGGAGAGAATTGGACTTCAACGACAGATTCAACTCGTTAATATCCAGCCCAGCCCGCTCGATGAAAGCCTGAACCGGACTACCTTTCGTCAGTTCTATTTCCGCCTGAATGTCTGGTATAAGCTGCCGGAGCGTATCCAGCATCGTCAGGTCTTTTAACGAGGTAATGGCCTGAACAAACGTTGTGTCGGTAACAGCTGCAAGCAACGGGTGCACTTCATCCACCAGCCGGAGGGCGTGCATCGGACTTTGTGCATCGATGGTAAGTCCCTGCGTAACCAAATACAACGTTGTGGAGGTATCCGTAGTAAAATCAAGATTCAGAGAGTTGATATCGAAATCCTCACCTGCCGCATGGGCAATCACATTCTTCATCTGCGTATGGTAATCCACGTTCATCCGCTCGGGGGTAAAGAAGTCTGACACGCGGAACTGATGCTCCGTTTCTGCATTCAGCCTCAGGTCTTGGTCTGTCATCTGAACCGGCAAATGCAGGTTACCGGCCACTGATTTATTGGCCAGTTCGGCGTCAAGCATGAGGCCGGAAGCATTGATTTGATTATAGATGCAATTGGTCAGATTCATGGCCACTTTGCATTTCATCGCGGGAGAATGAGGATCCAGACCTTTCCCCTGCGCATGTATTATGCCTGCCATTTCCACATGGGTACTGTCTTTGAGAAATGGATTCAGATTCACTTGACTGACATTCACCAGCAAATCATAAATCTCATCATCAATATCATAGAATCCTCTCAAATTTGCCTTATTGCCGAGATAATCGGCATTGCCAGCCAAATCCACCCGCATCGTCTCCAGATTCAGCAACGTACCCGTCAAGTCTGCTTTTGCTCCAAACGAGTCGGAGCGGGCGTATAATCGGTTCGAGCTAATCAGGTCGGTGTTCAAATCCACCAATGCATCCCCATAGATTGTATCAAAAGGCAGGTACAGTGTCCCGAGCGTAAGCGAAGCATTCCCGATATTCAGGCGACGTGCATCGTAGCGGTCGCCTCCCACATCAGCCAAAACATTCGTAGTCAGCGTGCCGGCACGTATATCCAATCCCATCGGATTGAGCAGGAACCGCACATTGTGCAATTCACCATCCTGCACATCGAAAGCCATCGAGGTGGAGGTGGTGTCCTCGTCATAGGGGGTGTCACGCAGCTCGATACCCACATACGCATCCGCCATCTTCAAGTCGTGTAGCGGGTAATCACCTTTCGCGATATTGAGTCCCGGACTCTTCACATTCAGATGCCTCAAGATAACATCAACACCAACAGCGTCTATCATGGTGTCGGAATGGAAAGTCGTTTGATCCAATAGCAGTTGATCCACGACGATAGTTCGGGCTGTAAGATCCTTACTCAACTTTCCGTTCTCAGCTTTCTTCATATTGCCTTGCAGGCGCAGGGCATGCACGTAAACCAGCGTATCCTTACCGCGATGACCTATATAGAGACTGTCTATTTCGATACGCAGCGGCAGGTCTTCTTTGCCCTTGTAGGCACGATAGAGAATCATCGGAGAATGATGGAAAGGCGACAGGTAGAGCCGTCCCAGATCCACATCCCAATCGGTCCGCTCATTGACCACCTCCACACATTTATGCAGGACAGCCGTGCGGGCCTTGGGCGTCACCAGAATAACCGTTACCGTAATCAACAGCAACAGCACTATTCCCAAGATGACACCTAAAACGATGCAGGGTATTTTCCAGATCAGTCTCTTCTTGCTCACGTTTTATTCTTCTCCTTTTATGGCTTGATTTAGTATTCGGGACAACGACCGTTTACCCAATCGAATCCGTTAAATGCAATAATACTTTGTCAGGAAATAAGTCAACGCACACCTATCTCCTTAGTTTACACGTCTCAAAACGATACGGAAGCCTAAAGTAGCGTCGCGGCCGTTATGTTCAATCTCGCGACCGTGGTAGGAATATCTGCAAGTTAAAGGCTCGCTGCCGTAGCAACCGCCACAACCTACAATACGATTGCCTGACACGGGACCGGTATAGTCGGTGCCCTGGTTAGCAGGAAGGTCGGCCAGATCGGCATACCAATCGTTGCAGTATTCCCAAACGTTGCCGCTTAGGTCGTAGATGCCGAGCTCGTTGGGCTGCTTGGAGGCCACGAAGTGGGAGGTATGATCGGCGTTGGCGGAATACCAAGCCACATTGCCTATTGTGTTTGATCCAGCGTAAATGTAGCCATGCGACTTACGTCCGCCGTGGGCGGCATAGTGCCATTCGGCCTCCGTTGCGAGGGCAAACTGCATCCCTGCGGGCAACTGGTCGGCGCACATTGCGTTCAACTTGTCGAGGAAGCCGCCGCTCTTGGTGAGGTCCTCATAGTTAACCATCGTAACAGGATAGAGGCCTTCGCTCTCGGTTTGGCCTTGTGGTTTCGACCCCATGACAGTTTCCCAGATATAGTTCATCGTTTCGGTTTGGCAGATATAGAAATCGGAAAGCGTTCCGCTGACAGTTTTTTGTTCGCCGTCGCGCTCGTAAACGAGCTCGTAGTTGCCGCCCTTCACTTCAACCATCGGAAGGTAGTAGCCGACAGTACCGTTGTTCACAGAAATGGTAAGGAGGTTGTCGGGCTGGGTAGGTTCTACGAGTTGTTCTTCGTTGAAATCATCCACGAGGACGAGTCGAAATCCACGGTTTATATAGGCCTGGTGCATTCCCAGCCATGTGTGGTAGGCGGTTTCGAGACCCATCTGTTTGGTGCCGTAGCTGCCTCCGCGGTTGACGCGGTAGTTGTTTTCTGCGGTGCAGACATAGTTCAGACCTTGGTTGAGCGTAAGTTTGTCGAAATAGACAAAGTTGTCGCGGGTCCATTCCCAGACGTTGCCGGTCATGTCGTAGAGTCCGAGTTCATTGGGCTGTTTCAGGCCGACAGGGTGGGTTGTACCGTCCGAGTTGTCGGCATACCAGGCCACTTCGCCTATCGTGTTGGATCCGGCATATTTGTAGCCCATCGACTTTTGTCCGCCGCGGGCTGCATATTCCCACTGGGCTTCGGTGGGCAGCGCGAAGCGCTTGCCAGATGGTAGCTGGTCGGCGCACAGCGCGTTCAGCCTGTCAATGAAGCCGCCTTTCTTGACGATGTCATAGTAGTTTACATTGCTGACGGGATATGAGTCACCATTGTTTGACTGTCCTTCGGGTCTCCAGCCCATAACATCGTTCCAAAGCTTATTGGTCACTTCGACAGGACAAATGTAAAAGTCGGAGAGCGTTCCTGTGACAGTCGTCACTTGGCTTTCGTACATATACTTCATAGAGTAATCACCACCTTCCACCTTTTTCATAATAAACGCGTGGGAGGAATTATTCACCTTGAAAGAGAGCGTCTCTGCGCCCCACTGGTTGTTGTTTAAATTGTCCTTCTTGCAGCCAGTGAAGGTCAAAGCGCCGCAGATAAGGGTGGCGGCAAACACCAAGATGAGTTTCTTCATTTTGAATAAATTATATGTTGTTTAATAATTACTTTTGTTGTTGTTTGAGCTACACGCCCGCGTTAGCAGACCCTCTTGGACGACCCGTTCCCAAGGCGCTCTGCCCAGGGAATCATCAATTCCTTGCACCTTCCGAAAATATGCTTCTGCATGCCGATGGCATCGTCGAAGACCATCGTCGGCGGATAGTGTGGGCCATGAGGTCTGTACGAACTCAACACTAACACCCAACCGATCGACTGTCTTACCGGCCAAATCGATGCCGATCATTCTTCGTGGTTTTCGTCTCTAGCACTCATATTCTTGAAGAACAGATCGACAAGACGTTTCGTGATGAATGTGTTCCGGGTGGCATGGCGAGTCTTTTCCTCAAAGATATGGCTTTCTTTGGATTGAGTAGCCATTTCCGCTTCTGCCACTTGTTGCTCACGTTGGTCAATCTTGGCCCGTAACTTCGCTGAAGCATGATTATAGAGGAAGTTATAGCATGGCACAGATGCCTTCATGATATAGGGTGTGAGAAATGTCGTCACTACACTGGATGCCACGATAATAGGGTATATAGCAGGATGGAGAACGCCTAAGCTGGTGCCCAAGGAGGCGATGATAAACGAGAACTCTCCGATTTGCACGAACGAGAAGCTGGTCAGCATCGAGTCGCGCATCGTCTGGCCGCCCCACCAGCAACCCAAGGTGCCGAAGAGAATCATTCCGACAACAATCACCAGGCAGACCCACAAGATGCTTGACCAATACTCCGCCAATGAGGATGGGTTGATGAGCATCCCCACCGAGACGAAGAAGATAGCTGCAAAGACATTCTTTAGCGGAGTCATCATCTTTTCGATACGATGCGACTCTACGGTCTCGGCAAGGATAGAACCCATGACAAAAGCGCCGAGTGCGCTGCTGAACCCGGCTTCTTCTGCCGTCAGCACCATGCCTAAGCACAGACCCAAGGCGAGGATGATGAGTGTCTCGTCATTCAGATGGCGTTTGACCAAGCGCAGCAATGTCGGGATAATCAGGATACCGCAGATGAACCAGGCTGTGAGTGTGATGGCCAAAACGCCCACTTTCCTGAACAATTCGGCGCCTTCGAACTGATGCTTGATAGCTATACTGGAGAGCAAGACCATCAGCACCACTGCCACCACATCCTCGACGACAAGAATGCTGGTCGCGCCTTTGACGAACCGTTCTTTGCTCAAGCCCGCCTCGTCAATCACTTTCATCACGATAGTGGTGCTTGACATACAGAGCATGCCTGCCAGAAAAAGGGAGTTGATCATGTCCAATTCGGCACTCTGTCCCACCAAATAACCAAAAATCATCATACCCACGATGATTGTCAGAGCACCGACTGCCGCCACTTTGCCACTGCTAATGAGGTTTTTGAGGCGAAACTCCAAACCGATGCAGAACAACACGAACAGCACGCCGATATCGCCCCATGCCTTAACGTTATCCGCATTCACAAGGGTCTCTCCGAACAAATACGGACCGACCAGGACACCGGCAACGATATAACCCAGCACAACAGGCTGTTTCAATAACTTGAACAAAAGGCTGACCACACCGGCAGTAATCATCAAAATGTATAAATCATGTACCATACTAAAAAAATTATTAGTTCTTATTATTGTTTAATGGCAATAAACATTATGTGTCGGCAAATGCATATTTTTCCGTAAACTACATAAGGGATAATTCCGAAAAGATAAATGAATCTGCGCCCATATTTATGTTTTTTTTCATCATTCTAAATCTTTGATTATTAGGAGGCTTTCTTTTTATAACTAACTCTATCTCTATAGGTTTTTCAACAGATTTCAGGATGCTGCACGGACAACGGCAGACCCTCCTGAGAGAGGTAGAACATGTAGAGGACGATGGGCTTCGTGCCGCGGTTTTCTCCGTGGTGGATAGTGCCAACCATCTCCACGACGACCTCGCCCTCGTGCACCACCTTTTCCTTGCCGTCCTCGCTGACGATAGTCAGCTCGCCCTGCACCAGTATGCCATGATTCATCACGGGATGGTGGTGCCAGCCTAATTTTTGACCAGCAGGAATCTCGTACTTTATGGCCACCACTTCGGGGCGGCCGGGCAAGTAGTCGGGCAGCTCCGCGCCATCCCAGCTCTGACTGGTGCGTATCAGTTCTGTAGTCTGCACCAATTGCACGTTTTTTTCTTCTTGAGCATCATGCGTCCTGTTCATAATTTCTCAACCTAATTAACTCCAAATTCAAAAGTCTTGCAAAAATACTCGTTTTTTTAAACAAAATCAAGTACTGCCATAAATATCATCGACAGGGGGTCGCTACACGTCACCGCCCGCCTGGGATTTTGGCGCCCCTTGCGGGGCCAAACGGATGGACAAACTGCTCGTTGATCACTTTTTTCTATTTTTGCGAAAAATTTTGGACTGCGAACTACTATGCCCATCATCTTTCATATTGCCCTCCTCTACCTCGCCGTCATCAATGTGGTGACATTTCTCCTGTACGGCATCGACAAATTCAAAGCACAACACGTGAGATGGCGCATACCCGAATCCGTGTTGATAGGATTTGCCGTCATCGGCGGCAGCATCGGAGCTTGGCTGGGCATGATGATTTGGCGCCACAAAACCCAGCACAAGAAGTTCAAGTACGGGGTCCCATTGATTCTGGTGGCCCAAATTGCCCTTCTGATCTTGTTATTGTGCAAGATTTAATAGGCGGTTGAAACAAGGGAGATAATTGTGCATGGCGTATAACCAGCACGTACATTACATCAGGGCAACACATCCGTTTTTTCATCCTCGACATCCGGAATCAGCCGTTTCACCGGTTTAAAATCGTAGAAGAAGCGGCTGGCAATAACGCGGATGACAGTATAAGCAGGGATGGCGATAAGCATGCCCACCACACCGCCGACGTGGCCGGCAATGAGCAACACCACAAAGATTTCCAGCGGATTGGCCTTGATGCTCGTAGAATAGATAAGTGGCTGATAAATAAACACATCCACCAATTGAGTTGCCAACATAATGCAGAGGACAATCAAGGCGAACAGCCAGATATTCACGCCCAATCCGATGCCGGCACCATATTTCAATATCACACAGAGCACAACCCCGATCAGCTCCCCAATCAGCGGTCCCACGTACGGGATAATGTTCAGCAGACCCGCGATAAAAGCGATACCAAATGCGTAGTTGAAACCGACACGGGCAATGAGCCAGAGTCCAAGGCCATTGAGCAGCACGACACCGAGAATTTCAATAATCAATCCTACAAAGTAGCGTGACAATAGATGTTCGATATCAAAAATGGTCTTTTTCACTCTTTCCTCAATGGCATCCGGAACCATCGCACCCACAATTTGTCCGAAGAGCGAGTCATCCTTGATGAAGAAGAAAGAAATGAAAATAACGGAGAAAAGTCCGACAGCAATGCCGATCACAGCGGAGGCCACAGAGCCCAATATTCCTGAAACATTGGACAAATCAAGCACTTCGGACACTTTCTGAATCAGCAGTTGGGCTCCATTGAAGTCTTCGCCAACCCAAGGCAGTACTTGGCGAGTCCAATCGTTAAACTGGTCAATGATGTTGTAATGTCCCGAGGGCTCTTGTGAATTCATCAAAGAGGCTTCCCCAACGATGCTAGTAACGACGGGTACCACTTGTATTATAACCAAGAACAATAGGGAAAAAATGATGACGAGCGTGAGAATTGCCCAAACCGCATCCGGTGCTGATTTTCCTTTGATCTTGATTTTCTTAAAAAGCTGAAACACCGGTTGGCCAATCAATGACACAACGAAAGCCAGAAGGATATAGGCCAGCACACTGCTGAAATAGATGCAAACCACGGCGACCAATGCGATGGCTGCGATCAGAATAATGTATCGGGCAAGCTTGTCAATACTGCGTTCTTTTTCCATAAATTGATAAAACGTTCTATTATAAAACCAAAGGGCAAATGTACAAAAAATGGGACTTTCGGGCAACGATATTTTTCTGAAAAAAACTCTTAAAAACCGGCAAACGGCATGAACAACGGCGGAAGCAGCAGAACGAATCCAAGGATGATGAGGGCGAGCAGGAATTTCCAGATGAACTTGAACCACTTGGCATAAGGGATTCTAGCCACACCCAGCACACCGATCAGCACGCCGGAGGTGGGTGTGATCATGTTGGTGAAGCCATCGCCAAACTGGAAGGCCAACACGGTGAGCTGGCGCGACACACCCATCAAATCCGACCACTCGGCCATCATCGGGATGGTGAGCGCGGCCTTGGCGGAGCCGGATGGGATTATTAAGTTCAGCAGGTTCTGCACCACATACATCACCCCGGTTGTGCCCACGCGCCCCGCGTCGCCGAAGCCCTGCGAGACAGCATATAAAATGGTGTCAATAATCTTGCCGTCTTCCAAAATGATGATGATGCCGCCTGCCAAACCGACCACCAACGCGGCCACCATGATGTCCTTGCATCCTTCCAAAAAGAGACGCACAATGCGGTCAAGCTTCAGATTGAAGGCAAAACCTGCCGCAATGCCCATGGCAAAGAACAGTCCGGCAATCTCCATCACATACCATCCATAGCCCAGCACGCCAATCACCAGCACCACGATGGTGAGAAGCAGCAAGGTGAGGATGAAATGGTGTGCCGACTTGCGGGCAGCGAAGAAACCGAGCAGAATATAGCAGCCTGCCACGATGGGAAACACCACCATACGATGGCTTCCCAGTCCCACGGTAATGTCCGTCTTGGGAATTCTAAACGCGCAAAACAGCAGTACCGCCGCAATAATTCCATATACTATCCATGTGGCAACAGTAGATTTGGCCAGCGACTGCTCCGTGCTCACCTCTTCGCGCTTGTCGCGCCAATACTGGTCCAACTCATACATAATGGACTTTTGCGGATTTTTTCTAACCCAACTGGCATAGATCAGCGTGAACACGATAGCCACGATAGTCAGCAAAATCCAGCAGAACAGGCGGTAGCCGATACCAGAGAAGGTGGGCAGTCCAGAAAGTCCCTGCGCAATGCCGATAGTGAAGGGGTTGAGCATCGCGCCCGCGAAGCCCACATGCGCGGCCACATAGCACATCAGCACACCCGTAACGGAGTCGTAGCCCATGGAGATGGCCAGGGGCACAAAGATGACAATGAAGGCGATGGTCTCCTCGCTCATGCCGAACACCGAACCGAACAGACTGAACATGATCATGATGGCGATAATGAGCAGATTGTTCACCCCGACCACTTGGAAAAACTTGTGTTTCTGCATCTTCTGGGTTCTGTCCAAAAAGAGATAGATGCCCTTGTTGATGGCATTCGTCTCGTTCATGATCCAGAACGCGCCTCCAATCATCAGGATGAACACGATGATGTTGGCGGTACGCTCGAAGCCCTTGAAGAAGGCGGTAAAGACCTGCCAAGTCTGCGGCTGGTTCTGCACATGATGGTAGGAGTCTCCCACCACCACATTGCGCGCATGGCCGTCCACCATGATGGTTTGCCGCTCGAACTCGCCGCCGGGGACAATCCAGGTAAGGACAGCACAGACTACGATGATGGAGAAAACAATAGTGAAAGTATGGGGTATTTTGAAATTGGTGCGCATGATTTATTACAATATTCGGTTTAAATTGAACGGGCAAAGATACGAAAACTCCTTTTCTCCTCGGACAATGAATGAATTTGATATCAACCATTGATATAAAGTGGGTAGTGATTCAATTTTTGCTTATTTTTGCAGTTGTTATCTTTCGATAAAAATAATATTGTTGTTTACCAAAATAAAGTCAATATGAAAAAAATTTCCTTATTAATCATCGCTTTGGCAGCTACTTTTGCGCTGCAAGCCCAATGGACGGATGACCCAATCAACAACAACCATATCGCGAATTGTGCTCCGGATGCTGGCGAGATATATCTCTCAACTGATCAGGAAAATGGTGACACATACGTGCAATGGACTTCTTCTGCAAGCAACGGCTATGGTCCATCCTTACAACGCCTCTCTTTCGACGGGACTCCGCGATGGGGCGCTGATGGCATCCGTATCACCGGACAGGATTTCTACTCCTATTCGGAAGGCATTGCCATGACAGCTACTGCTGACCATGCGGTGGTGAGTTGCTTTGCTACCGCCAACGACCAGACAGTTGCCGTTAAAATCGATTCGAACGGCAATTACACTTGGGGAGCGCAAGGCATCGCACTTTTCAACGACAATGCTTTTTCACGTACCGAGCTGGTTGCCGGCAATGACGGAGGCGTATGGGCTTTGGGTTTCGACTATCAACGGCTTTACCTGCAGTACATCAACGCCAATGGCACGCTGAACCCTTGCATCACCGTTGATGGCAATGGTTACAATGTTCGGTATGGAAAGCTCACTCTTGGTGCCGAAAATACGGTTTGGCTCACATATGAGAAAGTCACTTCAAGTGCTGGATTGTATGCAGCCAAAGAGATTTATGTTGTCGGATACACCACCAATGGCACACAAACAGGCCCTGCGGTGAAATTGATGTCAACGCAAACCTTCCAAGTCACCTATCTTCACTATGCAATCCCCGACGGCAATGGCGGAGGTTATGCCTATATTTGGCATCCGGGCATTGGCGGAGCATTCAACACCTACGTTTTCCATTACAACGGCGAAGGAGCATCAACAATTACTGAACCAGACGGTATTCCCGTTCACTCTGCAGACCCGTCAAATTATTACGTTGAGGCATACGGTACCGTTGATCCTGTCAGCCACGACCTTATCATTGGCTATGAGCAAACGGATGCTTCCACGCAAAGCCAATCGAGGGTTTATGTCAATCGCATCACCTCGTCTGGCACAAAAGTCTGGGGTGACGGCATCCTGGTGGCCGACAATATAGGTGTCAACTATTCCAACATCAGGGTTGATGCTTTTGAAGACGGCAGCGGTTTTACTGTTATTTATACGAAAAGCAGCGGAAGCAGTCCATATATTTCGACTGTTGAGGCAGTAGGCATGGACATGAATGGCAATGTTCTGTGGACCAAAACATTGAATTCCACCCCATATGATCGCACGCTTTGCAGAAACACCACAGGCTTCAATCTCGGGCAGAATATCGTGGCTTGGGTCAACAGCACTAGCGGTGGATTGTATGCTCAAAACATTCTGCCCGATGGCACAATGGGCGCATCAAATCCTGACGACACCGGAATTGAGGAGTGGACCAATAATGCTGTCGTAACTGTCCTGCGTGTATTCAACATTTTGGGACAACCTCTGCAGGTCAAAGACATGAACGAGCTTAACACTGGCGTGTACATTCTTCAAGGCCTGACCGAAGACGGTCGATTGGTCAATCAGAAGGTGTTAATCAACAAAAAGTAACAAACTCTGAAAGCTTCACGCTAATCATCCAAGCATAATGCCAAGGGAAGCCTTGGGCAAGGTCCTCAAAACAAAAAGAGCATGTGTTCACATGCTCTTTTTGTTTGCGGAGAGAGAGGGATTCGAACCCCCGGAGGTGTGACCCTCAACGGTTTTCAAGACCGCCGCATTCGACCGCTCTGCCATCTCTCCAATGAGGGCGCAAAAATAACATTTTTTTCGTTATCAGCCACAAAACCATTTTACAGGCCTGTTATTTTGCTGTTTATCAAATTATTGTATTGATTTTTTGGAAATAAACCCATTGGGCTCTATCCTGAAATCTTCGCTCAAGTCGAAACAACTCCGGATATTTTCCGGCGTCAGCACGCGATCCTTGACATCGTGCTGCACTACACTGCCGTGCTTCACCAACAGCGCGTGCGTGGCATACTCCAACGCCATCGGGAAGTCGTGCATGATGATGATGACCATCACGCCCTGGCGGTTCAGGTCGGCCAAGATATCCATGATTTCGTAGCGGTGCGACACATCCAAGTTGGACAGGGGCTCGTCGAGCAGCATGATGGGCGTTTGCTGTGCCATGGCGCGCGCAATGAGCGAACGCTGCAGCTCTCCCCCACTCAACTCGCGCAACAGACGCCCGCGCAAGTGCGTGAGATTGCACCTTTCCAGCATCTCGCACACCACCGCATCATCCTCCACACTGGGCAACTGCCACTTCTTCTGATACGGATACAACCCCATCATCACCAAATCATAGACCGAAATATCAAACACATTATCCTGTCTTTGAGGCACATACGATACCAACTTCGCCAACTCAACCGTCTCATACTCCCTAATAGTCTTCCCGTTGACGCGAATATCGCCCGACGTAAAAGGCAATAATCCGCAGATACATTTCAGCAAAGTGGTCTTGCCCGAACCATTCGGGCCCATCAGCGCACAGAACTCCCCATCGGCAATGACCGCTGACAAGTCCTGAAACAATGGAGTCTTGTCGTACCCAAACGTAATATGTTCAATTTCAATGCTATTCATCGCCGTTATTCAAAATAGCGTTTCAACTCCGCGCCGCCCAACACATGGAAAATGCTCTTCTCCGAAGGCGAGGTCGTGGGACATGCGCACTGGAACAGCTCTTGCAGGAAAGCCCGCACCTCCGTTGCAGTTTTCGGCATCGCGTACCGGCTCCGGTTCTGCCGCGCCATGCAGATGGCTATGTTGCGGTTCTTGTCGGCTCGGTACAGAAATTGGTTGGTCTTGAAGGACTCCAACGCATTCTCAATCAGCGACTGCACATCACCCTCCTCGCCGTCGTTGGGCGTGCCGTTGACCGCGAAATGGGTATTATCCATCTTTTCCAGCTCATAGCCGAGTTTCAGGAAATCCTCTTTCATGGAATCGGCCAAGTCGGCCAAGGCCGGCGTAAGCGTAATGGTGTCTGGAAACAAGCTCTGCTGCACACGAATGGGCGTATTGTCCAGTGCTGAGATGTAACGATCAAACAGGATACGTTCGCGGGCGTTCAGCGCGTCCACGAGGAAAGCCTGCTCGTTTTGTTTGAAGAAGATGTAGCGGTTATCGAGAATGAAGAACTCCAAATCCTCAGGTATCTCTGTCTTACACTCACAATTTTGCTCCTGGGCTGGCGACAAACCCTCCGCTTCGAGTTGCTTGCCCTCCTGGACATCTTCCGTTTGGGTGCTGAGACCTTTCAAAAAGTCCTCCCAACCGCCCATGCCGCCACGGTCTTTCCACGAAGCACTGCCTCCGGAGAAACTGCTGAATGAGCTCCCTTTGTCATGTCGTGCGGGCACGCTATCAAAGGGATTGTAGTTGGGATTGGCTCCGGTGCTCGGCATCACGATGGGATGTCCCGTAGGACGCTCCGGCGGCACAAGTCCCTGCTCCGTATCAAAGTCCAGCTGCGGGGTCAGCGACATGGTGCCCAGCGACTTCTTCACCGCCGCGTTCAAAAAGCCGAACATCAGCTTCTCGTCCTGCAACTTCACCTCCACCTTGGTGGGGCTGACATTGATATCAATAGCAGACGGATCAATCTCAATTTCAATAAAATAAGCCGGTCGATAGCCTTGCGGAATCAGTTCCTGGTAAGCCGTTTCCACCGCATAGTTTAGCAAATTATGGCGCACATAGCGGTGGTTGATGAACATGTACTGCTCACTTTTTTTCTTCTTGGCATTCTCGGGCTTGGCAATGAAACCGCTGATCCGCATAAACTCTGTGCTCTGCTCCACGGGATAGAGTTTTTCCTTAAAATGGTTGCCGAAGATGTGGATGATACGCTGCTTGAAATTGGACGGTTGCAGCTGCAACAGGGCTTTGCCGTTATGGTAGAGGGAGAATTCCAGGTCGTTATGGATAAGTGCCACGCGGTAAAATTCCTCCTCAATGTGGGTCATCTCCACATTGTCGGATTTGAGAAAGTTGCGGCGCGCGGGCACATTGAAGAAGAGGTTCTTCACCGAAACGGAGGTCCCGTCGCGGGTGGCGATCACCTCATGGGCCTTCACCTGCGAGCCCTCAATGAGCACTAACGTACCAGTGGAGTCTTCAGCTTTTTTGGTTTTAAGTTCCACATGCGCAATGGCGGCGATAGAAGCCATGGCTTCGCCTCTAAAGCCCTTGGTGGTAATATGATAGAGGTCATCGGCGCTTTGCAGTTTGGAGGTGGCGTGCCGCTCGAAGCATAACCGTGCGTCGTTGAACGACATGCCCTTGCCGTTGTCCGTCACCTGTATCAGCGTGCGTCCAGCGTCTTTCACGATGAGTTGAATGGAGGTGGCGCCGGCATCGACCGCGTTCTCCAGCAGCTCCTTCACCACCGAGGCGGGCCGTTGCACCACCTCGCCAGCCGCAATCTGGTTGGCCACCGCATCCGATAATAATTTGATGATATCCATGATTAATAGTGGAGACGCACGGCCATTGTAAAGACGCACGGCCGTGCGTCTTTACAAATTTATGCGAAAAATTTAAAAAATATAATACCCAGAACCACGGCGAAGAACAGCATGGTAATGATGGTCAACCATGGGATATGTTTGTCGTTCTTGTCGTGGCGGCGTTTGCTGCTCCACTCGCGGTGCAGTTCGTTGGCGAAGTCCCTGCGGTGGTCGTCCGTAGGTTTCTGATCGTCGGGGGTATAGAAGCGCGGTTTGTAGTTGAACTCGCGGGGTTCGGGTTTATTAAAATTGAACAGTGCCATAATCGTTTGTTTTTAAGAGTGCAAAGATACGGAAAAAATGAATAGATGGTTCTCTTCGAGAGCCTTTTATGATTGACCCAACACTTTAGCCTCACACTCTCGTGTGAGGCTGCCCAAATGGGCGCTGCCTTCGGCAGCCAGCTTGCTATTACCCCGTACTGAAGTTCGGTTCCCCAAGAGGCGTGTGCCTAATATCCCGCTGCCGAAGGCAGCGCCTTTCTGGTCACACCGCACGGAAGTGCGGTGACATAGCCTAGCCTAACCCAACACGATAAGACAAGTTAGTACGCAGGCACTAACAACTCCCCACCCGCAAAGGCTCTCGAAGAGAGCCCCCTACAGGTCAGTTAGCAAGAAAATATTGCTCCTGAATTTCCACTTTGTTGTCCACCAAAAACTTTCGGTACTCATTGGGAAACGATTTCTTTTTGTGATGCTGCTTCTGTTTTCGGATATAGTTGATTATCATCTCCTTGTCTCGTTCCGAATAAGTGAAGGCAGCAAACTCTTTCGACCAGCGGTCAAAACCGGGAAAATGCGGATTCTCCTTTAGCCATGTGCTGGTAACTGACTTTACTGCCTGCACGAACCTTCCTACGGGCAGCAATGACGGCAGTTCGACAAAAAGATGCACATGTTCGGGCATCCCGCCGATACGCAAAAGTTTGACATCTCGATTCTTGCACATACCATGGATAAAGGCGTACAGCTCACGCTCATGCGCTTCGTTGATAGTGCGTTTTCTACGATAAGTGCAGATAACGATGTGATAGTAAAGTTTTGTGTAACTCATAGTTTTGTTTTTTTGGTGCTAGTGTAAACGCGGATATAGACAGGTTATTGCATAGGGAGCTCTCTTCGAGAGCCATTTGCGACACATCCGACGCAACACCTCACACTTCCGTGTGAGGTTGCCGTCAAAGTAGCTGCCTTCGGCAGCCGACGTGCCGTACCTCTTACCCCGCTGCCGGAGGCAGCACCCTCCTAGTAACACCACACGGGAGTGTGGTGAGGTAGGCAGTGTGTGGAGTGGAGCAGAGCGGGGCGGCGGCGACCACCAGCCATACGGTGACACTCTCCACGAAATACATGACCCCGCAACACACACCAAGGTTTTTGAAAATTGTGTACCTTTGCAGCCTTAATCCAAAAAGCATAAAGAACATGAACCCAAGAGTCAGATTTGCGCCCAGTCCCACGGGACCTTTACACATAGGCGGCGTGCGTACCGCATTGTATAACTACCTGTTTGCCAAGAAAAACAACGGAACTTTCCTGTTGAGAATTGAAGATACCGACCAGACCCGTTTCGTGGAGGGCGCGGAAGAGTACATCATCGAGGCCTTCCAATGGCTCGGCCTTACCTTCGACGAGGGCGTGGGCATCGGCGGCGAGTACGGCCCGTACAAACAGTCGGAGCGCAAAGCCCTGTACAAACCCTACGCCGAGCAATTAGTGAATGATGGCTGGGCCTACTATGCATTCGACACTCCTGAGCAACTGGACGCCAAACGCAAGGAAGCTGAAAGCCAGAAGAAAACCTTCCAATACGACGCCAACACCCGCATGGGCATGGTCAACTCGCTCACCTTGCCGGCAGAGGAAGTGCAACGTAGATTGGAGTCCGGCGAGCACTATGTCATCCGTTTCAAATACCCCGCCGACACCGATATCCATGTCTTCGACCTCATCCGTGGCGAAGTGGTCATCAATTCCAATCTTCTGGATGATAAGGTTTTATACAAATCCGACGGCATGCCTACCTACCACCTGGCCAACATCGTGGATGACCATCTGATGAAGATCACGCATGTGATCCGTGGCGAGGAATGGCTGCCTTCCGCACCGCTGCACGTGATGCTGTACAAGGCATTCGGCTGGGAGGCGCCTCAATTTGCACACCTGCCCCTGCTACTCAAACCCGACGGCAACGGCAAGCTGAGCAAACGCGACGGCGACCGCCTCGGATTCCCTGTGTTCCCGTTGCAATGGCACGACCCCAAATCGGGCGAGACCTCATCGGGTTACCGCGAGTCGGGCTACCTGCCGGAGGCCGTCATCAACATGCTGGCCCTGCTGGGCTGGAATCCCGGCAACGACCAGGAGCTGATGTCCATGGACGAGCTCATCAACCTCTTCTCCATCGACAAAATCAGCAAGGCCGGAGCTAAATTCTCCCTGGACAAAGCCAAATGGTTCAACCACGAGTACATTCTCAGCAAACCCGCATCGGATCTGCGTCCGCACTTCCGCAAGATTTTGGACGAAAAGGGCATTTCCTGTAGCGACGAGTATCTGGACGCCGTCACCGAATTGATCAAAGACCGACTGAACTTCCTCGGCGACTTCTGGGAACAAGCCTCCTATTTCTTCGTTGCGCCCACCGAATACGACCCGCAGGCGTTGAAGAAACGCTGGAAAGAGGGCACCGGCGACAAGTTGCGCACCATTGACGGAATCTTGTGCGGCATCCAGCCGTTCAACAAAGACACAGCACACGATTTGGTGATGCAATACATCCAGGACAATGAACTCAACATGGGCCAAGTGCTGAACAGCCTGCGCATCGCGCTCGTGGGCACCGCAAAAGGTCCCGAACTGTTCACCATCATCGACCTGATGGGCATGGAAGAGGTGCACAACCGCACCATGCGCGCCATTGAAACCGTTGGTTTATAGAAACATAGCATTTTTTATGACAATCAACTACGCCAAGCGTATCGCCGAAGAGCTGCACCTCACCGAAGAGCAGGTGAAGAACACATTGGAGCTTCTGGAGGGCGGCGCCACCATCCCGTTTGTGGCCCGTTACCGCAAGGAGGCCACGGGCAGTCTGGACGAGGTCCAGATCGGCCAGATCAAGGAGTTGCACACCAAGTGGGTGGAGCTGGACAAGCGCCGCGCCGCCATTTTGGATTCCATCCGCGAGCAGGGAAAGCTCACGCCGGAGCTGGAGGCCAGGATCAACGAGACGGTCAGCATGAGCGAGCTGGAGGACCTGTACCTGCCCTACCGCCCGAAGCGCAAGACCCGCGCCACCGTGGCCATCGAGAAGGGTTTGGAGCCCTTGGCCAAGACCATCTCCGCACAGAAAGAGATGGACCTGCAGAGCTTGGCGTCCCGATTTGTCAACGAAGCGAAAGGCGTACACAACATTGAAGAGGCGCTGGCCGGTGCACGCGACATCATCGCCGAGCACATCAGCGAGAACCTCTCCGTGCGCACACGCCTGCGCAACACTTTCCGCCAGTACAGCCGCATCTCCACCAAACTCATCAAAGACAAGGTGGATGAAGGCGAGAAATACAAAATCTATTACAACGCAGACGAGTTTCTGGCCAAAGCACCCTCTCATCGCATCTTGGCCATGTTCCGCGGCGAAGAGGAAGGCATTTTGCGCGTGACCATCGAGCCGAACGAGGAGAAGACGCTGGAGATGCTCCGGCGTGCCATCATCCGCAACAACAGCAACTGCGCCCAGCAGGTGTGGATGGCCGTCACCGACGCCTACAAGCGCCTGCTGCAACCCCAGATGGAGACCGAGATGCGTAAGCTATACAAAGAGAAGGCCGACACGGAAGCCATCGAAGTCTTCGTACAGAACGCCCGCCAACTGCTGATGGCCGCCCCGCTCGGGCAGGTCACCACCCTGGCCATCGACCCAGGATTCCGCACCGGCTGCAAGGTGGTCATCCTCGACCCCCAAGGCAAGCTGCTGCACAATGAGACCATCTACCCCCACCCACCCGTAGCCCAGTACAAACTGGCCTCCGACAAGCTGAAACGGCTGGTATTGCAATACAAAGTAGATGCTATCGCTATCGGCAATGGCACCGCGGGCCGCGAGACCGAGAAGTTCGTGAAGTTCATCCCCTTCGAGCGGGATGTGAAAGCCTACATGGTGAACGAGAGCGGCGCGTCTATCTACTCCGCTTCCGCCGTAGCGCGCGAGGAATTCCCTGACTATGATGTCACCGTGCGCGGAGCTGTTTCCATCGGCCGCCGCCTCATGGACCCGCTGGCCGAGCTGGTCAAAATCGACCCGAAATCCATCGGCGTGGGCCAATATCAGCACGATGTGAACCAAAAACGGCTGCAGGAGAGCCTGCAGACCACCGTGGAGAGCTGCGTCAACCATGTGGGCGTGGAGCTGAACACAGCCAGCAAAGAACTGCTGTCATACGTCTCCGGCGTAGGACCTGCCTTGGCGCAAAACATCATCGACTATCGCAACGAGCATGGGCCTTTCGCCTCGCGCGAGGGACTGAAGCAGGTGCCGCGCTTTGGCGCAAAAGCTTTTGAACAGGCAGCCGGCTTCCTCCGCATCCGCGATGCCGAGAATCCGCTTGACCGCAGCGCCGTGCACCCCGAATCGTACGCCATCGTGAAAGCCATGGCCAAAGACCTGCACTGCACCGTCGGCGACCTCATCCTGAAAGAGGAACTGCGCAAGCAAATCGTGCTCAGCCACTACATCACCGACAAAGTGGGCATGCCTACTCTTCAAGACATTATGCAAGAGCTGGCTAAACCAGGTCGCGACCCGCGCAGCCACTACGAGATGTTCGAGTTCGACAAAAATGTGCAGAAAATGGAAGACCTCGTGCCCGGCATGGAGCTGCCCGGCATCGTCACCAATATCACCAACTTCGGCTGTTTTGTGGATATCGGCATCCATCAAGATGGGCTAGTGCACATCAGCAACATGTCCGACCACCGCATCGCTTCGCCCAACGAGGTGGTACGCCTCAACCAAAAGGTGATGGTCAGAGTATTAAATGTGGAAATCGAGCGCAAGCGCATCAGCCTGGCGCTGGTGAAAGGACAATAACCTCATCTGATTATGAAAAAGAAAAAAGTACCCATTCTCATCTTGCTTTTCATCGCCCTGATTTCAAGTCTTTGGGTCTTTTTTTCATTTGCCCAGAAAAACAAGGATGAAATCAAAGCATCCACTACCGAGCAGATTTCCTATCCTGATTCCTTGGAAATCCCCGTGTTCACCGTGACACGCCCCGAACAGATTATTCAGCATACCGGCTTTACGGTGAGCTACAATCCCGAATGGCGCATTCCCAACTGGGTGGCTTACGAGCTAACCCGTGAGGAGAGCTACGGCAAGGTGGAACGGTACAATCGTTTTGAGAAAGATCCCGATGTCAAGGGCGTCTGTCCTGAATACTGGGATTACAACGATTCTGGGTACGACCGCGGGCACATGGCTCCGGCGGGCGACATGAAGTGGGATGAAAACGCCATGCGGGAGAGCTTCTACATGTCCAATGTATGTCCGCAAAACCACAACCTCAACGGCGGCGTATGGAAAGAGCTGGAACAGCAAATCTGGACCTGGGCGCGGCAACACGACAATGTATATGTGGTCTGCGGCCCCATTGTGTCCGACAATCCCCAAACCATTGGCAAACACCGCGTAGTAGTACCTGACGCCTTCTACAAAGTGCTCCTGTGCTACATCAACGGACAATGGGAAGCCATTGGATTCTATTTCGATAACGTGGCAGGGACTCGTCCGCTGAGCACTTACTGCAAGACTGTGGACCAAATTGAGAAAATGACCGGAATAGATTTCTTCCCACAATTGGAAGATGAGATAGAGAACAAGATTGAAGCCAAATATTCGATTTCCGCTTGGAATTTCTGAAACTACCGCTGCAATATAGCCTGCACAATTTGATAGGAAGCATGACCATTGCCGTATAAGTCATCGGCAAAAATGGGCGGCATCTCCAAAAAGTTCCGGGTAGTTGTTACGATGTCTATATGATTATGCCCTAACAGATGGTTATACCCGCGGGCACACAGTTCCACCCATTCCGTTTCCTCGCGCAGGGTAAGGCAATACTTGTGGGCAAAATAGGCCTCCTTTTGCACGCCACCGCTGTCGGTAAGCACTAATGCACAATGATTTAGCAGATACAGCATCTCCAAATAGCCAACTGGATTGATGAATTGGACGCGGGAGGTTTCGAACGGATAAGAAATCTCATTCAGCTTGTTTTTCGTTCTCGGGTGCAACGGCAGGACCACTGGCACAAACTCGGCAATCAGCTCCAGCGAGAGCATCAGTTCTTTCAAAATGTCTGGATTATCTGTATTTTCAGCGCGGTGAAGCGTGCAGAGCACGAACTTTTCGGGAATGTCCACTTGCTGTTTGCGGGCCATGGGCAGAAATGCACGGGCGGCATCCTTCATCACATCACCGGTGAGTACCACCTTGCCCATATCCAAGCCCTCGCGCCGGAGGTTCTCCACCGCCACTTCCGTGGGCACGCATAGCAAGTCGCTGATGCGGTCGGTTTGGATGCGGTTGTACTCCTCCTGCATCTTCGGATTGAACGAGCGCAGGCCAGCCTCCACATGGCAGAGCTTCACGCCACACGCATGCGCAGCGCGCGCGCCGGCCAGCGTGGAGTCCGTGTCGCCATATACCAGTACCCAGTCGGGACACTCCGTTTTGATAATCTCCACCATCTGCTCCTGCATCTGCTGCACCATCTCCTCATGCGGGAGGCTATGTACGCCCAGATAGTAGTCCGGCTTGCGCAGCCCCATCTCCTCAAAGAAGAGTTGCGACATATTGGAGTCAAAGTGTTGGCCAGTATGAACGAGCACATCCACAAGATCCGGCGTGCGGGCAATCTCCGCACTCACCACGGCGGCTTTCACAAACTGGGGACGCGCCCCTATCACACTGAGTATCTTCATCTTCATTAGCAACAAATCATCAATCCGAAACTGGAATCCGGATAATATCTTCAGAGTAAGTTACTTTAAAATTAGCAGAGCTTCCTTGCACAATCTTAATCGGGGTATCCGGGCGATAATGGGCCACCACACCGCTTTCATCTGTGGGCAGGAAAGTGCCGTCGGCAAACAATTCTTCAAAGCAATCGTACAGCAAACCGGCACGAAACGCCTGCGGGGTTTGGGCATAATAGAGCGTTTTACGGTCAAGTGTGGCCTCCATCTGCATATTGTCATTCACTTTGAGCACAGTATCCGTGGCAGGGATGGCCGTCACGGCAGCCTCGGCATTCTCCAGGGTGTCCAACAAGTCGTCAATAATCTTCGGAGTCATACCTGGGCGCGCGGCGTCATGCAGTAGCAGGTTGTCTTCTCGACGATCGATAAACCACTGGATGGCACTCCAGGAAGACTGGAAACGCTCTTCGCCACCTGCCAAAATGCGCGTAATCTTGGAATAGTTATCGAACAGATATTGCAGGAGTTCAGACATTTGCAGATAGTCTTCCGGCAACACGACAAAAAGCTCATCTATACGAGGATGATCCTGGAAAGTCTGCAGCGAGTACTCCATCAGCATCCTGCCATTCACAGGCATGAACTGTTTGGGGACCTCTCCGCCCACACGGACACCCTTGCCCGCTGCCATGATAACTGCAATATTATTGTGCATTTTGTGTTTCGAATTTGAGGGGGCAAAGATAGTAAAATCTCCGCGGATAACGCGGATCTGCACGGAAGATTGTATTTTTGCAACCTAATTCTTCACCTTTAATGATCAATCGAAGATACACATATAAAACATTGATTTTCTGTTCTTTGGTGTCGTTCACTCTCTTCTTTTCCGGATGCAGAAAATCCCAAACTCCGCCGCAGGAACAACATACGGACACAATGGTTGAGAGCACTCCCGACGAGGCTAGGCTCGAACCCATGCCCGACAGTTTCTGTTTGCTCTCCGACTCCATTCCCGATGCTGTCTTGGAAATCCGCTACTACAGCACCAACAATTTCGTGGGCACGCGCATCGACGGGTACGAGGAGCCCGTGGCCCTCATCACCCAAAAAGCTGCCTCCGCGCTGCGGAAAGCGAATGATGAATTCCGACAAAAAGGATACAAAATCAAAATCTACGACGCCTACCGCCCGCAATGCGCCGTGGATCATTTTGTGCGATGGTCGAAAGACCCGGCCGACACGGCGATGAAGTCCGTTTTCTATCCAAACATCCAAAAGACTACCATCTTCTCGCGCGGATATGTGGCCCGCAAGTCCAGGCACTCGCGCGGCTCCACCGTTGACATGACTTTGGTGGACCTCCAAACGGGCAAAGAGGTCGATATGGGCGGCATTTTCGACTACTTCGGAGGCGTTTCCCGTGCTATCAGCGACCAAATCACCCCTGCGCAACAACAGAATCGTTTGTTGTTGCGTAACATTATGATACAAAACGGCTTCTACCCCGTTCAGGGCGAATGGTGGCACTTCACGCTCCGCAACGAGCCCTACCCCGACACCTATTTCAACTTCCCTGTGAAAACTTACCGATAAAAAAGGCGGCCAACTTTTCAGTCAACCGCCATCTCAGAGTGTTTCTGCATCCTACTACACCAAAGATGCTGCAGCAAAATGCTGATAGAATTGGATAATCGTTTCTATACCTTTGTAGAAATGATCCAGTCTGTAGTTTTCGTTGGGTGAGTGAATAGCATCTTCGCCAAGACCGAAGCCCATCAGGATGGACTTGATTCCCAGCACTTTCTCAAAAGTAGCGATAATTGGAATACTACCGCCGCTGCGCATCGGGATGGGCAACTTGCCGTAGGTGTCCATGTAGGCAGCCTCCGCAGCCTTGTAGGCGGGATGGTCCGTAGGACAACCGTATGCCTGACCGCCGTGCAACGAGGTAACCTTCACCTCCACATAATCGGGCGCATTCTGCTCGAAATAGTCCTTCACCAAGTCGGCAATCTTCTCGTGATCTTGGTTGGGCACCAGACGGCAAGACAGTTTGGCGTATGCCTTGGACGGGAGCACAGTCTTGGAACCTTCGGCGGTATATCCGCCCCACATGCCGCACAAGTCGAACGTCGGGCGAATACCGACATGCTCGATTTTGGTATATCCCTTCTCGCCACGGAGCGCCTTCACGCCCAGCGACTTCTTGTATTCTTCCTCATTATAGGGGGCCATGTTGAGCAGTTCGCGCTCGCGGGCAGAGCACTCCACCACGTCATCGTAGAAATGCGGAATAGTGATGTGGTTGTTCTCATCCATGCACTTGGCAATCATCTCGCACAAAGTGTTCAGCGGATTGGCCACGGAGCCACCGAAGATGCCGGAGTGCAGGTCGGCATTGGGTCCTGTAACCTCGATCTCCCAGTAGGAAAGTCCGCGCAAGCCCGTAGTGATGGAGGGCACATCCGTGGCAATCATACTGGTATCAGACACGAGGATGACATCGGCCTTGACCAAATCCTTGTTCTCCACAATCCACTTGGAGAGGCTGGGTGAACCAATCTCTTCTTCACCTTCCAGCATGAATTTCACATTACAGGGCAACGTGTTGGTCTTCATCATCGTCTCGAAAGCCTTGGCGTGCATGAAGGACTGGCCTTTGTCGTCGTCGGCGCCGCGGCCCCAGATCTTGCCGTCTTTGATGACCGGCTCAAAAGGTTCCGTGTTCCAGAGGTCAACGGGATCTACCGGCATCACGTCGTAATGGCCATAAACGAGCACTGTCTTGGCATTGGGATTAATGATTTTTTCGCCATAGACAATAGGGTTGCCTTCGGCGGGCATCACTTCGCACTTGTCCGCGCCTGCCTCAAGGATAAGCTCGCGCCAACGCTCGGCACAGCGGATCATGTCCGGCTTGTGCTCGCTCTCCGAACTGATGGACGGGATGCGCAACAGGGTGAAAAGTTCGTCTAAAAAACGTTTTTGATTTTCTTCAATGAATTGTTTGGATTCCATAATATGATAGTTTAGAGTTTATAGTTTAGAGTTTAGAGTTTAGAGGGATTGGAGGGGGCATTAGCCGGTAGCTATTGGAGGTTGGGAGTTGGGGGTTGGGGAGCATTGTCGGATTCGTTTTTCTGCTCGGTCCAGAATTCGGCGTTTTTGATGTTCAGTTTTTCGGGGTCAAAAACCGGATCTTCACCATTGTTCTTCTGTTTCTCATAATCCTTCAAAGTGCGTAATGCCTTAGGAGACAACAGGATTATGGCGATGATGTTGATCCATGCCATCATGCCCACCCCGATGTCGCCGACATTCCAAGCTGTGCGCGCCTCCTTGACAGAGCCAAACACCACGGCAATGAGGATGCAAATGCGGAGCACCCATATTGCCACATGTTCCTTTTTACCTTTTCCGAAAAGATAGACGATGCTGGTTTCCGCGTAGTAGTAATAGGCAATAATGGTCGTGAAAGCGAAAAAAGCCAGGGCTACGGCTACTACGATATTGCCCAAATTGGCTCCCAACAACGTACCTATAGCGGTAGCGGTATAGGAGACATCCGGTGCGCCGAGGTTGTAGGCAGAAGCAAAGAGAACTTCGCCCGTGTTGGCATCCATCACATTGTAGGTCTTCACTGCCATGATCATCACAGCAGTTGCTGTACATACGAGCAATGTATCCACATACACGGAGAATGCCTGCACCAAGCCTTGTTTCACAGGGTGCGACACCTTGGCGGCGCCAGCCACGATAGGACCTGTACCCTGCCCAGCCTCGTTGGAATAGATGCCGCGCTTCACGCCCCAAGCGATGGTGCTGCCGATGATGCCACCAAACACCTCATGCGTACCGATGGCACCTTTTATCATGTCCACCAGTACGGATGGAATAGCAGTATAATTGCAGATGAGCACCACAACAGCAAGGATTATGTAGAGCACGGCCATAAACGGGGCCACGATTTGCGCCACCTTGGCAATGCGGGTAACGCCGCCGATGATGACCAGACCCAGCACTCCGGCCACAATCAATCCGATGTACACGGGTTGTACGTGCACGGAGTTGACAAATGCGATAGCGATGCCATTGCTTTGCACCGGAGGCATGAGCAGTCCGCAGGCAATGAGTGAGCAGACGGCAAAAACCACGGCCAGCCACTTGCAACGTAAGCCTTTTTCAATGTAATACGAAGGGCCACCCCGGAACTGTCCGTTGTGGTTTTCCTTGTAAATCTGGGCCAGGGTAGCTTCTACGAAAGCTGAACCGGCTCCCAGAAAGGCGATGATCCACATCCATACGATAGCTCCCGGACCGCCGTAGCCAATGGCCGTAGCCACGCCCACGATGTTGCCCGTACCCACACGCCCTGACAAGGCCATGGCAAAAGCCTGAAACGAAGAGATGCCTGTCTTCTGCGTCTTGTCATTATGGAACAGCAATCGCGCCATTTCGCCAAAGCGACGAACCTGAACGAAACGCGTCCTGAGGGAAAAGTATAGTGCCGAGCATAGACACAGCACCACTAGCGCCGGGCTCCACACCCAAGAGGAGAGCACCTGCGATATTTCTTCCACGGACACCGCCAATAACATCATAACACTCTATTAAAAATTATATCATTTCAAATTCCTATGTTACTACACCTCGCACTTCCGTGCGGAGCCACCTTTGGGAATACATCTTCGATGTCCATAAGGAACATCCTACCATTCCCCTTTCCAAATTCCTCATTCACCCTTCCTTCACCACTTCCTTCATCATTTTCCACAGCATGCAGGTGGGAAGGCCCATCACATTGTAAAAAGAGCCATGAATGGAGCGGATGCCTATATAGCCGATCCACTCCTGTACTCCATATGCACCCGCCTTGTCGTATGGACGATATTGACGCACGTAGTAGTCGATCTCCTCGTCTGTAATAGTCTCGAAAGTCACTTCAGAGGCACAGCAGTCAGTAAGCGAGCGTTGCGGGGTGGCAACGGTAAGGCCGCTGAGCACGGTGTGCGTGCGCCCCGACAGCGACCGCAGCATCTCTGCCGCTTCTTGGGCATCATGAGGTTTGCCCAAAATTCGGTCTCCCACCACCACTATCGTGTCGCAAGCCACCACAAGTGTCTTTGGATCATATTGGGACAAATCCACAGGCAACAACTTGATTCGGGAAAGATACTTCACCACCTCTTCGGGCGGCATCGACGGATCGTACGATTCCTCCACATCGAAGGTGACAACCTCAAAATCAAGTCCCATGCCATTCATCAGTTCACGGCGGCGTGGCGACTTGGAAGCCAAGAGAATGCGATATGTGTTCAGTGTGTCTATCAGCATAATAAAATAGTTGTATGTTTTACCTTTGATCAACGTGCATCTTGAGACGTTTTTTGTCTTTTATCCAAAAGCCATACACCTCGCTGACGTTGCCTGCGGTGATAAAGGCATGGATATCATTCTTGTTGATGAAGGCCATCAACTGGGTAAACTCATCCTTCGTAAGCAAGCTCTCCAACTCAATGCTGCGTTCATTGGTATAACCGCCAATCACTTCGTACAATGTGCAACCCCGAACCAACTCGTCAATAATATAGCGACGGATGCGGTCGTAATCCTTGGAAACAATGCAGACTCGCTTCTTGTTGTTGAGACCCGCCGTGAAATAATCGACCACCAGACCGTTAATCCAGGTGCCGATGAGACCGATAACCACCATATAGAACGGGTTGATGGCAAAGGCCGTGCAGCAAATGACAGCGCCTGCCACAGATACAGAAGCTCCGATGTCAAAATGCAAGTACTTGTTGACAATCTTGGCCAAAATATCAAGGCCGCCAGTAGAAGCATTGATTTTGAACAGAACTGCCTGGGCCGCACTCAAAATCAGCACGAAGCAGACCAAATCGAACCAAATATCGCCCATAATGGAAGGTATGGCACCGTCGGGGCGGATGAATCTCTCGTATGGGAAATGGGTCTCTAGAACACGCATCATCGGACCAAGAATCAAGGCTGTATAGACTGTCTTAGCCCCGAACTCCTTGCCAATCAGAAAATAGGCAAGAACCAGAAGGATGGCGTTAATTACCAGAATGACGGTGGATACGGGCAGCGCTACGCCGAAGAGATTTTCAGAAACACCGCTCACCACAATGGAGAGACCGGATATGGTACCAATGATGAGTTTGCTGGGCACCAAGAAATAATAAACGGCGCAAGCCGTCATCATCATACCCACTGTCATGATCAACAATTCCACCCAAAACTTTTTTGTCTTTAACAACTGCAGAATACTTTTCATATTTATTTCTTTTACAATTAGTTAGATTATCGGTTTCCATACACCGAAACCGCTGCAAATCTACACAAAAAAAGGCAATATCGGCTACGATTCCGCAAATGAAAACAGGAGGCGCATGATTGTGCGCCTCCCAACCCTTTTTTATTCATTTTCCATGGTATATCTATGGGTAGCAGCCACTTGGCAGCCCTTTTGCATTTACTGAAGACACAAAGAAAGTGGAGCAAGATTCATACCTTATCCATAGTGCAGGGCTCGACTCCCTTTAAGACGAATAAGGAAGAACAAGCCCCACCTAATGTATTGGCAATTACCATACGTTAAGATGAGCGTTCTTCTCATATTCCGGTCTTAATTATGCGAGTTGTCGAGATTCACACTATCGGAACAAGCGAAAATGCGCTTTCTTAATATGTCGTGCTGTTTCTTTTCTGAACAGCGATGCAAAGATAGCAAAAAATGATTTAAAGGCGAATTTTATTATTTTTGCACCATAAAAATTAAATTCTCAATTTTTAATTTTCAATTCTCAATTAACAACTATTATCTATTAACTATAAACTATTAACTCAATACAATGCCCGAAACCGCCGTCCTTCTTGCCGTATCCACGCCTTCCGTTACCGAAGAGAGAACCAGAGAGTATCTGGATGAGTTGGCTTTTCTGGTCGATACTGCCGGCGGAGAGGCCGTGAAGCAGTTTGTCCAGAACCTGCAGCATCCGGATTCCCGCACCTACATGGGCTCTGGCAAAATCAAAGAGGTGGCGGAGTATGTACACGAGAACGGCATTGACTTCGCGGTGGTGGACGACGAGTTGTCGCCATCGCAGCAGCGCAACATCGAGGGCATCTTGGGCTGCCGCGTGATGGACCGCACGCACCTCATTCTGGACATCTTCGCAAAGCGTGCGCAGACCGCCCACGCAAAAGTGCAGGTGGAGCTAGCGCAGTACAAGTACTTGCTACCCCGACTCACGGGCATGTGGACGCACTTGGAAAAACAGCGCGGCGGTATCGGCATGAGAGGTCCCGGCGAAAAGGAAATTGAGACCGACCGCCGTATTATCCGAAACCGTATCTCATTATTAGAGAAAAAGTTGAAAGATATTGACCGCCAGAAAGCCACCCAACGCGGGCACCGCGACAAGTTCGTGCGTGTGGCTTTGGTGGGCTACACCAACGTGGGCAAATCCACGATCATGAACATGCTCAGCAATGCGGAAGTGTTTGCCGAGAACAAATTGTTTGCAACCTTGGACACGACCGTCCGCAAGGTCGTGTTCGGCAACCTGCCCTTCCTGCTCTCCGACACCGTGGGATTCATCCGCAAGCTGCCCCACAGCCTCGTGGAGTCCTTCAAGTCCACGCTGGACGAAATCCGAGAGACCGACCTGCTCCTGCATGTGGTCGATATCAGCCATCCCGACTTCGAGGAGCAAATTGCCGTTGTAAACCAGACACTCTCGGAAATCAAGGCCAGCGACAAGCCCATGATCATTATCTTCAACAAAATAGATCAATACACCTGGGTGGAGAAAGATCCTGAGGACTTAACACCAAAAGGAAAAGAAAACATCACCCTGGAGGAATTAAAAGCCACCTGGATGGCCAAAAGTGCCCATAAAACCTTCTTCATTTCAGCCAAAACCAAAGAGAATGTGCCGGAGATGAAGGAGATGTTGTACGAGGAAATCAAGAAGCTGCACATCCAGATCTATCCGTACAATAATTTCTTATACTAATTTTTTTGTAACCTTTTTCTACTTTTGCATCCTCTTTTTGTAGTGACGAAACAGGATGAAGAAGGCAGAATTCTGGGCAAAGGCATATCAACGCAACATCGGCAAGTTGGTGGGTGTGTGTTATCGCTATGTCGGCGACTGGCAGGTAGCAGAGGATTTGGCTCAGGATGCGTTCCTTCACGCTATTGAGAAATCGGACACCTACCATGCCTGGGGAAGTTTTGAGAGGTGGTTAAAGAAAATTGCGGTGAATGACACCTTGATGTATCTTCGCAGCCGACCCGAGATGGTGGAGTTGGAAGACAAGATGGCGGTGGAAGAAGAGACAACCGACGAGCCCCAAGAGTTACAGGCAGCATACACACAGGAAGAACTGCTGGAAGCTATCAGCAAGTTGGCCATCAAACAGCGTACTGTCTTCAACCTCTACGTCGTGGAACACTACTCGCACGCGAAGATTGCCGAGACGCTCGGCATCTCCGTCGCCAACTCCAAAGTCCTGCTCTCCCGCGCCCGCGCCGAGCTGCAAGCAAGATTGAGGGTGATGAGAGAGATGAGAGAGAATAGATTAGAGACTAGAGATAATAGATATTAATAGATGATAGTTATGAAGAAAAATAATTTCATTGAACAGTCTCGAAGAGACAACACGCACGAAGTGCAGTTAACCCCATACAAAGCCGAAGGCTGCAGTGTGGGGATGATACCCACTACCAAAGCCGAAGGCCGCAGTATGAGGATGGTCACCATCATCCTGCTGGCACTCTCCCTACTGGCCGTATCCTGCAACAAACCCGAAAAGAAAGAACTCGCCGGCGCTTGGCGGTGGACCAGCACCACGGGCGGCATCGGCGGGTGGTGCTACACACCCGAAAGCGAGGGCTTCGAGGCCGAAATCGTCTTCAAAGGCAGTCAATTCACCTTTTACAAGGACGGCAAGAAAGTTGTGTCTGGGACTTATCACATTGACTACAAGGTTGATGAAAGCTTATACACCAACAAGGGAAACAATAACGGACCTTTCTACTCTTGGTTCAACATACGCTTTCATCTGACGGAGGCTCAGTGGAAGAAAATGTCGGAGGCCACCGACGGGACCATATCGCTGAGTGCATACAAACTCATAGCCACCCTCGGATACAGCGAAGCAGAAGGACAAGTGCTATCTATCTGCAATGAATGCTGCGATGGCTTTTGCAACACTTTTGTAAAGAAATGATGAATCCGGGCATATATTATTCTCTTCGTCAATGGACATGCATAACCAAATGATATAAAAATAACAATGATATGAAACATACAGCAAAATTATTAGCGATAGCACTCTTGGCCATCTTCGCCACCGCCTGCGACCCCGGATATATCGAGGACATGGTCATCCGCAACGCTTCGTCCTACACGGTGACCATCATCCCCGGTACACGCGAATGTGCCACCGAAGAGCCTGATTATGATGAGGAGAACAAATCCTATACAATCGCGCCTAACGAGGAAGTGATAATCCAGAGTAACGGCGGCATCGGCGGCGCCAGCCTTGAGGAGGGTATTGCAACGTTTCAGCAGTACTATGGCGACAGCGTCACGATACTCTTCCCCAATATCGAGATAGAACCATCACCACAGGTGATTTACTATATCACCGACACCACGGGGATCAGTCCCTTCAACTTCAAGTGTACCCATTATCAATATGAAGAAAAACACAATAATGGCTGGGTCTTCAACGGCCATCCTACATACGGCAAACTCACGTTCATCATCACGAACGAGCATTACGACGAAGCGTGGGGATGGAAAAAGAGATAAATGAAAAAAGAACAATTATGAAAAAGACCATTTTTAAAGATTATTCACGTAAGAGCCACCTGCTAACCACTCTTACATCCAGAGGCCGAATAATACGGGTGGGCACCAGCATAATGCTAATTCTGGCCACGCTGGCCCTATCCTGCGACAGGCCTGAACTGCACACTTCCGTGACCACATCCGACAGCGTTTTGTCTGCTTGTCAGTCTGATGATAAGTCCGACGGTGACGCCCTGACCTATCAATACATAGGCGGTGTGCTCCATATCACCCACGAGCTGATGCTGAACTGTGCATCATCAGCCGTGGCCATAGAGGCCTCCATCTCTGGCAACGTCATCACCATCAATTATACGGTTGATGACAATATCTCCGCCGACTGTCTTTGTCCTAAAACCTTGAATTATTCCATCCAGAATCTGCCTTCTGGAAATTACACCCTGATTATTTTATTAGACGGATACGAGCTGCTTCAGCAGAACATCACAGTATAAGTCCTCCGGCAATCATTCACAATATGCAACCAAAACATTCACAACGCAACAATGGAACAGAACTGGACCGTCTCTTTGAGCAGGGTGTGTCCAGTGTGGAGCGTATGCCCCAAAAGACCTTGTCGGACGAACAGATCAAGGTGGCCGCGGCCGCTTCCAAAGGCGGCGTTGGGATCTGGCTGATGGCACACGCCAAAGAGATCCTGATTGTTTTGATCTTGCTCCTTGTTAGTGTTGTTGCCACCATTCCCTTGTGGCATTCGCCATCCACACTATCCGATCATCCTCAAAATTCCACCACCAAAACGGATACACGTGATGTTTACACCGATACTAACTTGAATACTAACCATGGCATCTGCCAACATGAGCACA
This sequence comes from Bacteroidales bacterium, assembly GCA_045132055.1. Classification (GTDB taxonomy): domain Bacteria; phylum Bacteroidota; class Bacteroidia; order Bacteroidales; family WCHB1-69; genus F23-D06. The sequence goes on along the minus strand of JBGURP010000039.1, from coordinate 152,897 downwards.
ATATGCAGACGACAGATGACCACAGTCACGCGGCTCCAGTACAGCGTTCTTTGTCAAATGTCACCGGTCCGTCCGCAAATAGCCAATCCCAACAAGCAATAACCAAGACTTCGGATATTATTCCCTCTGATTCTCCTGCAAAATTGGTTGTCGTTGAGCAGACCGACATCGCAAACAATGCGTCTCATGTGTATGACACGCAGGTTGTGCACAGTACGCTTACCGAGCCCGAATCGCTGCGCTATCCCGACCAACCACAAAATGTGGATTTGAATCAGACAGGTTATTCCACTGAAATCCAAACTACATCCGTTAGCGACATGATGGACGATGAGAGTTCAGAACCTGAACAGCAAGATCCAAACGAGACAATCAAGACAAGGGCAAAAGAGCGGAAACAGCTATCATCTCCTTTTGACGGATTCCATATTGGCTGTCTGATAGATGCCGGTATTATGTCACCTGCAAAATTGTCAAGTACAACATATATACAGTCGAAAATAGGGGCTGGAGGACGCTTTGGATTGGAGTTTTCCTACCATTTCAACAAATATTTTGGTGTGTCGGCAGGCATGGACTACGGCACTACGGGTGCTTTCCGTTACCATGCACATTGTGACATGGGCTATATCGTGCCCTTCGACAAGAAGGATTACGCTTTTTATCGTTTGGGGATTTCAGTACCCGTGAAATTCGAGTTCCATGCTCCCATTTCTTCCAAAGTGTGGTTGACAATGGCTGCGGGAATGCGTCTTCGTGTACCTTGGGGAACTATCTTTTACCGCAACAAAGGCATTCTCAATTCCGGTAACTCACTGATAGGTGTGGACGATTCCGACGAAACGGAGGAGCCTTACCCCCAGTTGAATCTTACGCCTTCTGTTTTTGATCCGAATCGGATAAATGTCGATGTATTGGCCAACGTCGGTTTTTACTTCCAATTGGGCAAAAGTGACTTTCTGCGCTGGACAATTGGCGTAAGCTGCCCGTTTCAGGATTTTTCCTCGGGCTCCTACAGTTTATGCATGGAAACGATTACTGTCGATTCGATGCCTTCTCCCACTTACAGTTACGAAAACGGCACCTATCGCCTGCGCAGCAACATGTTCTACATGCAGATTGGGTATATCCACACCTTTGGGAAGCGGAAGCAATAAGCGTTTTTATTCATCAGAAAAAACCACTGTCAAAAAAAAATTCAACCTCCACCATTCCGACTTATTAACAATTTGCCCCGGATTCCCTGCAAGCCCTTATTTTATACACACTTCCCTTGTGTATAAAATTCAAGGGCTTTTTTGACCTCCTCACCTCCAAAAATTTTACTTTTGCAGGCAGATTCAGGTTCTGAAAAAGATTAATAGGGAATCCTGTGAAAATCAGGAGCTATTCCCGTAGCTGTCAGTCCTTTACAGCTTTCCGGCACGATGTCACTGACGATAGAAAAATTGTTGGGAAGACGCTGGAAGGTGGGACAAGCCAGAAGACCTGCCTGCATCTGTTTTTTTTAGTAGCTTTCGGGATAAAAGCGCACTTGTCCGTGAGGATATATCCGTATTCCTGATGAGTTGCTATTTTTAATAACAACTTAACAACCAAACCAACCTATGATCGAAGACACCTACATCATCAAACGAAACGGCAAACGGGAACCCTTCTCCATGGAGAAGATTCGTAACGCTGTCACCAAGGCTTTCGTCTCGGTGGGCTCCTTCCCTTCCCAGGAGGACATGATCAACATCCTGGGCCGCCTCTCCATCTTTGACGGCATCGCCGTGGAGGAGATCCAGAACCAAGTGGAGAAGTCACTGATGGCTGAACGCTATTACGAAGTGGCCAAAGCCTACATTCTCTACCGCCAGAAGCACTATGAAGACCGCGAAGTGAAAGACAAGCTGGACTTCCTCATCAACTACTGCAACGCGAAGAATGCCGCCACCGGCAGCAAATACGACGCCAATGCCAACGTGGAGAAGAAGAACATCGCCACGCTGATCGGCGAACTGCCGAAATCGAGCTTCATCCGCCTCAACCGCCGTATGTTGTGCGACCGTATCAAGGAGATGTTTGGCAAAGAGGTGTCCGACAAGTACTTATATCTGCTCAATCATCACTTTATCTATAAGAATGATGAGACCAGTATCGCCAATTACTGTGCCAGTATCACCATGTATCCATGGTTGCTCAGTGGCACACAGAGCATTGGCGGCAACGCTACCAAACCCACTAACCTGAAATCTTTCTGCGGCGGATTCATCAACATGGTGTTCATGGTGTCCAGCATGTTGAGCGGCGCATGCGCCACGCCCGAATTTTTGATGTACCTCAACTACTTCATCAGCCAGGAATACGGTTCCGACTACTACCTGCATCCCGACAAGGTAGTGGATCTCTCCACCAAGCAGCGCTCCATTGACAAGATTATCACCGATTGCTTTGAACAGGTGGTATATTCCATCAACCAGCCCACCGGCGCACGTAACTTCCAGTCTGTGTTCTGGAACATCTCCTACTACGACAAGTACTATTTCAAGAGCCTCTTCGGCGAGTTCCGCTTCCCCGATGGCAGCCAACCCGAATGGGAGTCTGTGAGCTGGCTTCAGAAACGCTTTATGCGCTGGTTCAACGAGGAGCGCACCCGTGCGGTGCTCACCTTCCCCGTGGAAACCATGGCCCTGCTTTCCGAGAACGGTGACATCAAAGACAAAGAGTATGCCGACTTCACAGCAGAAATGTACGCAGCAGGCCACTCTTTCTTCACCTACGTGAGCGATAACGCCGACTCTTTGAGCAGCTGCTGCCGTTTACGCAACGAGATCAAGGACAATGGTTTCAGCTATACGCTGGGCGCCGGAGGTGTGTCCACCGGTTCCAAGAGCGTGCTCACCATCAACCTCAACCGCTGCGTCCAGCACGCGCACAGAATGGATGTCCCCTATCTGCAATATCTGGAAGACATTATCGACCTCTCCCACAAAGTGCAGATGGCCTACAACGAAAACCTGAAATATCTGTTGGAGAAGGGTATGCTTCCGCTGTTCGACGCGGGCTTTATCGCCATCAACCGCCAGTATCTCACCATCGGTATCAACGGATTGGTGGAGGCCGCTGAGTTTATGGGACTCACCATCAACGACAACAAGGAATACCAGAAATTCGTGGAAGGCATTCTGGGACTCATCGAGAAATACAACAAGAAATACAGCAAGAAAGGTCTGCTTTTCAACTGCGAGATGATTCCTGCCGAAAATGTGGGTGTGAAACACGCCAAGTGGGACCGTGAAGATGGCTACAAAGTGCCTCGCGATTGCTACAATAGCTATTTCTACATCGTGGAAGATGACTCTCTGGATGTGATTGAGAAGTTCAAACTGCACGGCCGCAACTACATCACGCACCTAACGGGTGGTTCAGCCCTGCACATGAACCTGGCAGAGCATCTGTCACAGAAACAATACCGCCAACTGCTGCGCGTGGCCGCACAAGAAGGTTGCAACTACTTCACGTACAATATTCCCAATACCGTTTGCAACGATTGCGGACATATTGACAAACGCTACCTCAAAGAGTGCCCTCACTGCCATAGCAAGAACGTGGATTACCTCACCCGCATCATCGGTTACATGAAACGCGTGAGCAATTTCTCGCACGCCCGTCAGGAAGAGGCCAGCAGAAGGTATTACGGCACAATGAAATAATATGTAGGGACGTAGATACGTCCCTACATTGGTTTTATCCCATGAAATTCCACAATTACGACATCGTTTTCCAGGAGGTTCCCGATGAGGTAACCCTTGCAGTGAACATCACGCATTGTCCGAATGGGTGCGAAGGCTGCCATAGCCCGCACTTGCAGCAGGACACAGGCGAGGAATTGAACACGTCCGCAATCGACACTTTATTAGCCAAATATGGTGATGACATCACATGCTTCTGCTTCATGGGCGGCGACCGCGATGTGGCCGAGCTGGAACGCTTGGCAGCATACGTTCGTGAGCATAGCAATTTGAAAATCGGCTGGTACTCGGGACGTAATGACATGCCGCCACATCCTGCTCTATTCGACTTTGTGAAATTAGGACCTTACATGGCCGACAAGGGCAGCCTGAAAAAGCGTACCACCAACCAGAGGCTATATCAGCGCACACAAGATGGTTGGAAGGACATCACCGAGAGGTTCTGGAAATAAGATTTCGTTTACCTGACAATTTCTCTTATAGCCATACTGAACAACAAAAGGCCGTGACAAATGTCACGGCCTTGTTCTTACTGAGCCTAAAATCTTTGGCAAAAACTACAATCTGTCGATGCAGTTCAAATCGCTGAAAGCCACTTTCAGACGCTCAACCATGGACTTCTCGCCCTCGCGCAAAACCTGACGCGGGTCGTAGTACTTCTTGTTGGGTTTGTCGTCGCCTTCAGGATTTCCAATCTGCGATTGCAGATAAGCTTCATTCTTCTTGTAGTAGTTCATCACACCTTCCCAGAATGCCCACTGCGTATCAGTGTCAATGTTCATCTTGATGACGCCGTAGCTGATGGCTTCCTTGATCTTGGCAGGTTCAGAGCCTGAACCACCATGGAATACGAAATTCACCGGATTCGGCTGTGTATTGAATTTCTTCTGGATATACTCCTGGGAATTGTGCAGGATAATGGGCTCCAACTTCACGTTGCCGGGTTTATACACACCGTGCACATTGCCGAAGGAAGCAGCAATGGTGAAATTCGGACTGATCTTGCTCAGTTCTTCATAAGCGTAAGCCACATCCTCGGGTTGTGTGTAAAGACGTGCACTGTCGATGCCGGTGTTATCAACGCCATCCTCTTCGCCGCCGGTGATGCCCAATTCAATTTCGAGGGTCATCTCCAGCTTGGCCATACGGGCCAGATATTTCTTGCAAATCTCGATATTCTCTTTCAGCGGTTCCTCGGAGAGGTCAAGCATGTGGGAGCTGAAGAGCGGTTTTCCGTTGGCTGCGTAGAATTTCTCGCCCTCGTCCAAAAGACCGTCAATCCAAGGGAGCAGTTTCTTGGCAGCATGGTCGGTGTGTACCACCACGGGCACGCCGTACATCTCAGCCATACGATGGATGTGCATAGCACCGGAGATACAACCTTGGATGGCAGCCTGCTGGCCGTCATTGCTCAGCGATTTGCCAGCGCAAAACACGCCACCGCCATTGGAAAACTGGATCATAACCGGAGAGTTCACCGCCTTGGCGGCTTCCATCACGGCATTGATTGAGTCGGTACCCACCACATTGACAGCGGGAAGCGCGAACTTATTCTCCTTGGCAATGCGGAAAATCTCCTGCAAATCTTTTCCATAAACCACACCGGGTTTCACTTTTGATAAAATTTTTTCTGACATGATGTTTATGTTGTTTAGTTAATATTATTACTCGAAATGATACCTGCAAAAGTACACTTTTTTCAATCAACCTTCTTGTTCCGACGACGCTTCACAATCCAACCCACCACCTCAGCCCCGAGAGCGAAGGCCGCGAGCCATCCCGACTTGCCGCCAGATGTCTTGGCAGCTTTGCCGATGGGCAGGGCACGAACTGTCTGCACCGCCTGTGAGACTCCCGACAGGCTGAAGTTTTGACCAAAACGGCGAACGCCCTTCACGCCGGACCAGAACTTCTTTAAGGTTTCCGTATCATCCTTATAGAGATCGAAATCCTTTCCAAGCTTCTCTTCCTGGCGTTCTATCTGCTGACGCAGCTGTTGCTTGCGAGCCTCAATTTGCTGCAAGTTTTCAAATGGACTTTTACTCATGGTCACCTCCTTTCTCTTCTGCTTCATCGTCATTACCGCCATACAAAATCCGGCTGAACTTGCGAATCAGCGGTTTGACGAACAGCTTGTCCTTGTACATCAAAACAAAAATGATGATCAGGATAAAAAGGCCACACACAATGAGGTAAGCCCATCCTGCATTCAGGGCGATGGTAAGCCAGCTGATGAGGGCCGACGACAGGTAAATCAACACCGCCAGGGCACACACCAGCACAATGAGCATGGAAAAAATCACCGACAGTATCTGCGATGATTTTCCCAACAATTCCAGTTTCAGGAGGTCGTAACGCTGGGAGAGGTACACCTTCAAATCATCGATGGTACGCTCGTTGCGCTCCGACCGCCCGAAAATCCTTTTCAGCAAATCCATATCCGTTTATTCTTGGCCATCGTCTTCGAAAACATCCTCTTCGGCCATCTCTGCCTCCGTAGGAGCATCTGCACGCTGGCGTTTCAGTTTCTCAATCAACTTGTCAATCTCCTCTTTGGTGAGGTTCTTTTTCACTTCTTCACGGAGATTCTTACCCTTTTCTGTCGTAAAAAGAAGGGTGATTCCTGTAGCGGCTGCCGCACCTGCGACAAATGCGAAAATTTCTGAAGCTTTCATATCATTAGGTTTTTGGGGTTAATATTTAATCCTTAATTCTCAATTAATGTCATAATATCCTATCCTTTCCACTTTCTCAATCTGGTCAATCTTCTGCAGGGATTGGATAAGGTCTGTCAGAGCGCGGACACTCTGTATGTATAACATCAGCGTGCCGTTGAACACATTATTCTTTGTCTCGATATTCAAGGAACGAATGTTCAAGTCCATCTGGGAAGAAACAATATCGATGATTTCCTTGATCATACCCTTGCGGTCGAAGCCTGAGATGCGGATACCCGACAAGAAAGCGATATGCTGGCCCTTGCGCCATTTGGTCTTGATAATACGGTTGCCGAACTTGGACATCTGCTCGATGGCGTATGGGCAGTTGGTCTGGTGCACCACAATCTTGTCGTCCGACACTTGGAATCCCACCACCTGGTCACCGGGAATGGGGTTGCAACATGTGGCAATGACATACTTGATGGTTTCGTATTTTTCATCCAGCATGAAGACGTTCGGCGTAGCGGTCAACTGTTCGTCAATCAACTCGTCAAGAGACTTGTTGGAAATCTCCTCGGAGACTTTCTGGCGGAACTCCTTCAATTCCTTGTTGCTATCCTTGGACTTCTTTTTCGATTCAGGACTGTCAATCTGCTCTGATTTCAAATGCTCCCGTATGCTGCGACGTGCTTTTGGGGTTCTCACAACCTTAAGCCACTCTGCCTTGGGCGTCTGCTTCTTAGAGGTGATAATCTCCACCTGATCGCCGTTTTCCAGCACCTTGTCCACGGGCACAATGTTATAGTTCACCTTGGCCCCGATACAGTGGTCGCCGAGGTTGGTGTGCAAGGCATACGCCAAGTCCAGCACGCTCGCGCCGGCGGGCAGCGTTTTCATGTCGCCCTTGGGCGTGAACACATACACCTCTTTCAATCCGAGATTCAGTTTCACTTCGTTCAGGAAATCCAACGCATCAGCATCCTTACTGCTGAGAATCTCGCGGGTTTTCCGGAGCCAGTCTTCCAGCCGGTCGTTGACATTGGTGTCCACCGTGTCGCCACCCTCTTCCTTGTACTTGTAGTGAGCCGCCAGACCCTTCTCCGCAATTTCGTCCATGCGTTTGGAGCGAATCTGCACCTCCACCCACTTGCCGGCCTTGCTCATGGCGGTGACGTGCAGCGACTGATACCCATTGGCTTTGGGATGTGTCAGGAAGTTGCGATCACGCTTGGGATTGGTTTGGTATAGCAGGCAGACTATCTTGTAAATCTTCCAACAAATCTCAAATTCTTCATCCACAGGGCTGTCAAAGACAAATCTCACGGCAAAAATATCATAGATATCGTCGAAGTTCACCTTCTTGCGCAAGATTTTCTGATGGATGGAGCAGATGGATTTGGTACGGGAAGACACCTCCGCATGGATGCCGTTGGCCTCCAAGGTCTCCTGAATCGGTTTTACAAAGTCGGCAATCAAGGCGGCACGCTCCTCCTCGGTCTCCTTCATCCGCTCGGCAATTGCATAATAGTCGGCCGGGTCCGTATAGCGCATGGCATAATCCTCTAGTTCGCTCTTGATGGAATACAAACCCAGACGGTGCGCAAACGGGACGTAGAAATAGGAGGTCTCGGACGCAATCTTCAGCTGCTTCTCGGGCGGCATAGATTCCAGCGTGCGCATATTGTGCAAACGGTCTGCCAACTTGATCAAGATTACCCTGACATCCTTGGACATGGAGAGGAAAATCTTGCGGAAGTTCTCTGCCTGTATGGAGCTGCTTCTGTCATCCAGCACCAAATCTTCAATTTTTGTCAACCCGTCAATAATCTCCGCCACCACATCGCCGAACATATCCCGAATATCCTCCAGCGTGTATTCCGTGTCCTCCACCACATCGTGCAGCAAGGCACAGACCACGGAGGTGGTACCCAAGTTCATCTCCTGGCAGCAAATCATCGCCACGGCAATCGGGTGGTAGATATAGGGCTCTCCACTCTTGCGGCGCACACCATTGTGCGCATTGGTGGCCAGCACGAAAGCCTTTCGTATCTGCTTGCGCTGCTCCTCATTCGTTTTATGATAGAGCACGGTCAGCAACTCGCGATACTTGCGCACAATCGTCTTGTTTTCGAGTGCCTCGTCGGGGATGTAGGGTTGGGGGGACATGATGATAGTTTAGAGTTTAGAGTTAATAGTTTAGAGATTAGAGATTAGAGTGAGCAGTTAGGAGTGAGCAGTTAGGAGTTAGCAGTTAGGAGTGAGCAGTTAGGAGTGAGCAGTGAGGAGTGAGGAGTGAGGAGTTGGGGTATGAGTTGCAATTTAGTGTTTGACGATTTTCTTCGTTACGATTTGATTGCCGTCGGTAAGGCGGAGAATGTAACAGCCGGAGGGCAATGATTGCATATCCAAATGATTGACTCCCGGCAGCATTTGGTTCTTAGCAATAACCCTGCCAGTCAGGTCGTACAATGCATAATTAATCTGCGTAGCATCACTGTTCACGGTCACATAACACTGTCCATCTGTCGGGTTGGGGAAGACAGTGTACTGGGTGACAGCCGTTTCCGTATAGTCCTCCACGCTCACAGTGTTCAGCGCTCTGAGCACCGCCTGATAGGCGTTGATTTTGCCATATCCAAAACGGTTTGCTCCATGCTGCACGGTGTATTTGTCAGCATAAGCAGTTTCATCAATGATTTCACGCACTTGGGCTACTGACAGATAGGGGTTGGCTTGCAAAATCAGAGCCACCACGCCTGCCACAAACGGGCATGACATGGAGGTACCTGACAGAGAGGCGAACTTATAGTCGCGCCCGTTAAAATCGATAGTCGCCACATAGCTACCACTATAAGAATTTGTATATGAAGAAATTGCAGATACAACACTCTTGCCCGGGGCCGAAATTTCAGGCTTCAGCACATTGCCCATACCTGGGCCCGCGCTGGAAAAGTCGGCAATATTGCCGCCATTGGTATATCCTGCGCCGTAAGTGTACATGGCTTGGTGAGCTGCCACCGTGATTATCTCGTCGATGTTTGCCGGCGTGCTGATGCCATATTGGTTGTCACCAGCAATCCAGTCGGGATGAGAAGACGGTTTCATAAAGGGGACTCCCGTGTTGCCCCAAGCCTTGGTGAGTTCTATCACATTCCAAGCATGGAACACACCTTGCTCGGCTGTCACAGCCAGACCGAACTTGTAGCGTGTGTCTTTTTTCACAATCAATCGGGCAGCTGGTGCTTGGTTATACTCGTTAGTGGATCGAACCTCATAGCGATAAGGCAACGTATCGTTGTTCACCACGATGAACGTGTCTAGCGTAACATCGCCAGCTGCTGTGGAAATAAACGGGGTGGATGTGATGATGTTGTAAGAGTTGTCCATCACCATCATGGAGAATTGGAAAGGACTATTAGCAGAATTCGTCATGGTGACGGATGAGCCCCAAAGATTGTTATAGGAGTATGGGGTTTGCATACACGTGCGCATGGTATCTCCAGCGTTCTGTGAAAAGTCGTATTTCACGTGGAAATTCTCATCGCCGTTGTTGCCTGCAGAGGTTACAAATACTACACCCAGGTCAGAGAGGCGGCGCACCTCGTCGGCCAGAGCACCTGTGCCATCCATATTGTCCAGCGTATAGACGCCCCAGCTCATGCTGATGACGAGGCGCTTGCCTTCCTGCTGGGCCACGTCGTACATCCAGTTCCAGGCATCAATCACATTTTGGTCGGTGATATCAAAGGAGGCGAACAGGAATTCTGCCTCCGGAGCCACGCCCCGATAGACTGTACCGGCACCTGCACCGCCCGCGATGGAGGCACAATGTGTTCCGTGATAGCCGTAATCGTATGGGTTGATAGTATCGCAATGGGCATTCAGAAGCTCCTCTGCTCCCACATATTCCGTACCATAGTCATAACCCGCCGGAGCAGGACCCGATTTCTTGTACTGGTCCCACGCACGAAGCACGCGGTAGTGGATCATGTTAGTGTCATAAAACACCGGATGCGTGTAGTCGAAGCCCCAGTCGGTGATACCGATGATCACCCCTTCGCCCGTGAAGCCTTGAGGCAGGCCCTCACCAGCCCAAACGCTGTCCACACGTCCGTCTGGCACTGCCTTATCCAACCACGCTTGCCCGTATGAGAGCATTATGGAACAAAATATTGCGACAAGTAGTAAAATCTTTTTCATAACAGTATGTTTTGATGTGTTTTTCATTTAATCTTTCACTCTGAAATTCAGCACCTGGAGAAAATTCCGGATTTCGGGGTTTTGTTCCTCCAGATTCTTCATCTTATCTTCTGAACTATAGATGATCTTTTTCATTTCCATATTCTCATTGACGACAATCTCCAAGTCATCCACATTGGTAGTGAAATGGTTGCGCCAGTATTCCAGCACCGCACGCTTGCGCATCTCATACTGGTCTTTCTGGAAATCGTTCAGCACCTCAACCTTGATCACACCATCCTCCAACGTGGGGATTTTCTCTTTCAACGGGTGGTAAATCATCGGGTTGTTGGAAAACAATTCTTCAAAGAGCTGTTTCCAGCACGTCTCGAAAGCTTCAGGTTCCTTTTCCTGGGGTTCCTGAACTTTTTCTTCGGCGGCCATTTCTGTCGCTGCCGGTTGTGGCTCGTTGACAGCCTCTTGGGTCGTTGCCGACTCCGGTGCAAGCTCCTGCTTCGGCGGCTCGCTCACCGGCTTCACGCTCGGGGTCTCCAACACTGCCTGTATGGACGGGATCTTCTGTATGGGAGGTGTCCCCGGATACTTGAACGACTGATTGGAGATTTGCGGCTTATCGGAAAATGATACGGCTACCGTACCCGTTTCCGTGGTGGATGCCGTTCCACCCTCTGGGTTATTTACGCTCCTGCGATTGCCTCGCCTTTTTATAGACGTAATTGGCATTTATCTGCAAGAGGCACAACTCCACCGACAGTCGCTTGTTGTTGGACATCTTGTAATTGAAGTCGCACTGGTTGGCGAGCTCCATCGCGCGCAGCAACAGCTGTTTATCCACTTTCTGCGACTGCTCCAGAAGATGGTTCTTGATATTGTCGGAGGTCTCCAGCAGTTGCACCGTAGCCGGTGTTTTCGCCATCAGCAGGTTACGGAAATGAGCAGCGAGACCCGCGATGAAGTGCTGGGCCTCGAATCCCTTGGCCAAAATGTCATCCAGCAGCAACAAGGCCGGGGACGGGTCATCATTAAACAAAAAGTCCGTGATCTTGAAGTAGTTGTCCACGTCAAGAACGTTGAGATTCTCGATCGTAGCCTTATAGGTGATCTGCTTGCCCGTGAAGCTCACCAGCTGGTCGAAGATGGAAAGTGCGTCGCGCAGGGCTCCGTCTGCCTTCTCTGCCACCACATGCAGGGCTTCTTCTTCGGCAGACACGCCCTCCTGGGAAGCCACATACTGCAAGTGACGCACGATGTCCTTCTCGTTGATGCGCTTGAAGTCATACACCTGACAACGCGACAGGATGGTAGGGATAATCTTGTGTTTCTCGGTGGTAGCCATGATGAACTTGGCGTACGCGGGCGGTTCCTCCAGCGTCTTCAGGAAAGCGTTGAACGCGGCGCCCGACAGCATGTGGACCTCATCGATGATATAGACCTTGTACTTGGCTCCTTGCGGGGGAATGTGCACCTGCTCCACCAGCGAGCGGATATCCTCCACGGAATTGTTGGAGGCAGCGTCCAACTCGAACACATTGAATGAAGCGGAGTTGTTGAACGACAGACAGGAATCGCACTCGTTACAGGGCTCGCAGTCCTCCGTCAGATGCTGACAGTTGAGGGCTTTGGCAAAGATACGCGCACAAGTGGTCTTGCCCACACCCCGCGGCCCGCAAAAGAGGAACGCCTGCGCCACCTGTCCGGTCTTGATGGCATTCTTCAAAGTGGCGGTGATAGACTCCTGCCCCACCACTGACTTGAAGGTGGTAGGTCTGTATTTTCGGGCGGAAACGATAAAATTATCCATATTGCAATCTTTATAAAACGAGCTGCAAATATACAAAAAAAGGCCGCCCTTTGCAAAAGTACTAGGGTATAAAATTTTTTATATTTTTGCACGTTTTGATATACTATGGTTAAGAAGAGTTTCAAGTTATTGATTATAATACTGTTAACTACTTCTGCGGGAGTTTATGCCGCAGATTTTCCTGCGTGGGTTTCGGCCTGTTCCATCCAAAATACGCTGGCTGGTGACACCATACCCGCAGGAAAGGTAAAAGGAAAGACGAAGGGAACAACAAAGCCCAAGAAGTACAAGACTTCCATCACGGGCAAGAAGGTGACCTTCGAGAACTTCGACCAGCAGTATGAGCGCGCCATGCGCTACTACAACAACCAGCAATTCCTGTCGGCCGCCGGTGTTTTCGAGGACCTGTATCCGCTCTCATTAGGCACTCCGCGCGCCGACACCATCCTCTTCCTGTTCGCCCACTCCTACTACATGAACGGAGATTACGAGATGGCTGCATTCCACTTCCGCGACTACGTGCGTCGCTATCCCAACTCTGAACGCACCGAGGATGCCTTCTACTACGGCACTTCTGCCATCTACAAGACCAGCCCCGACTACTCGCTGGACCAGAGCAACACGGAATATGCCATCGAGCAGATCAAAGCCTTCATACAGGCGTATCCCGACAACGCCCACATCGAGGAGTGCAACACGATGCTGGACGCTTTGCGCCTGAAGCTGGCCCGCAAGGATCTGGAGATGCTGATTCTCTACTACAACACCGACCATTACGAGGCTTGCCAGATTGCAGCCAAGAACTTCTTCAACGAGTATTCCTACTCCCCGCTGATACCGGAAGCCATTTACTATCTGGTACTTAACAACTACGAGTATGCACGCAAGAGCGTGGTGCGCAAGCAAGAAGAACGTTACAAAGCCTGCCTGGATGCCTGCAACCGGATGCTCCTCAACTACGAAGAGACCAAATACACCAAGGAGGTAGAAAGAATCTCCAAGGACGTACAAAAACAGCTATTGAAATTCAATAAAAATTCACAAAATAATTAATCAGATAATGAAAGCTGCAGATTACAAGAAACTGAAAATTGACCTTTTTGCCAAAACCAAAGACATCAGACAATACGACAAGGAGACCGGCAACTTCTACAAAAGTATTGTGATCATGTCGAAGCGTGCCGATCAGATTGCCGCCGACTTGAAGCAGGAGTTCCAGGAGACCTCCCTTCAATACGCCTCCAATTCTGACACTTTGGAAGAGGTGTTCGAGAACCGCGAGCAGATTGAATTGTCCAAGTTCTATGAGCAGCTCCCCAAGCCGACCCAGTTGGCTCTGTACGAATTCGAAAACGACCAGGTTTATTTCAAAGATCCTGACACCAACGAGTAAAAAAGCATGTCCGCCAAGCACATCGTCATCGGTATCTCCGGGGGCATTGCCGCCTACAAGTCGCTGTTCCTGATCCGTCTGTTCAAAAGCAATGGATACGAGGTCAAGGTAGCGGCCACACGCCATGCCCTGGAGTTCGTGACCCCACTCACCATTGAGACGCTTTCGCAGAACAAGCTGTATGCCGACATGTTCGACGCCGGCATGACGCGCGACGTAGAGCACATCAGCCTGTCGGAATGGGCGGACTGTGTGGTGGTGGCACCGGCCACGGCCAACATCATCGGCAAGTTTGCGCACGGCATCGCCGACGACGCGCTTTCCACCATGCTGCTGGCCACCCAAAAGCCCATCTTCATCGCCCCTGCCATGAACGACAGGATGTTTGCCGAACCGACTGTGCAACACAACATTGACCTGCTACGCCAAAAGGGATGTCACATCATTGAGCCGCAGAGCGGATTTCTCGCATGCGGCAGCACCGGCACCGGCCGGATGGAGGAACCCGAGAAAATCTTCACCATAGTACATCAAACCCTATCGGTTCCCCAACGCTTAGCCGGCAAGAAAGTGATGATCACCGCAGGGCCCACTTACGAGCCCATCGACCCAGTACGATTCATCGGCAACCACTCCTCCGGCCTCATGGGATTCCGTCTGGCCGAAGCCGCCGCAGAAGAGGGCGCAGCGGTAACCCTCGTGACGGGTCCCACGCACCTGACCTGCAGCCATCCGGGCATTCGCCGGGTGGACGTAATGACCGCTGGGCAAATGTTCGAGCAGTGCATGGCCATCGCCGACCAGCAGGACATCATGATCATGGCGGCTGCAGTAGCGGACTTCACGCCCGAACAGGCTGCCACGGAGAAAATCAAGAAAGAGCACGACTCCCTCGATCTCCATCTGGTAAAAACCAAAGACATCCTGGCCACCATCGGGCAACAGAAACGGGATGGGCAACTGCTCATCGGCTTCGCCCTGGAAACGGAACACGAAATCGAGAACGCCACCAAGAAGCTGCATACTAAAAACGCGGATGTCATCGTTCTAAACTCGCTTCGTGACAAAGGCGCGGGCTTCGGCACCACCACTAACAAGGTCATCATGCTCACCCGCGACGGAAAAACATACGAAAGCGAGCTGAAAGACAAACAGGCCATCGCCAAAGACATCCTGGATGTGGCCTGCTCCATCATCAAATAAAAAACAAAAACTATGAAAAGACTCTGTCTGCTGCTTCTCCTCGCCCTGTTCTGCGGATGCCTGTCCGCACAAGACTTCCAATGCCAGGTGTCGGTGAACGCGAACCAGGTGACCGGCGGTGTCAACCAGCAAAGATATAACGACCTGCAGCAAAAGATTTACCAGTTCATCAACGACCGCAAGTGGTGCCAGTACAATCTGAAAACCAACGAGCGTATCGAATGCTCCCTCCACATCAACCTCACAGAAGTGAGCGGCGATGTCTATAAGGGAAGCATGGCCATCCTGCTGCAACGTCCTGTTTACAAGGCAAGCTATAAGACCACCTTGCTGAACTTCCAAGACAAGAACATTCAATTCACTTACGCGGAAGGCGACCCGCTGGAGTACGCAGACAACGTGAACCTCAACCAGTTCACCTCGCTCATCGCCTATTATCTCAACCTGTTTCTGGCTGTCGAATTCGACAGCTTCTCCATGAATGGCGGTGATGGCTACTACGCCAAATGCCAGAGCATTGTGAACCTGAACACCAGCGCAAAAGAGAAAGGCTGGTCAGTGGCCGACAACGGACAAAGCAACCGCTATTGGATTATTGAGAATCTTACCAACGGTACCTACAGCAAGCTGCATGAATTCTTTTATCAGTATCACAGACTGGGACTTGATGTCATGAACGAGACTCCGGATGCCGGCCGCGCCGTCATCTTGGAAAGCCTCCGTCTGCTCCAGCAGGTAAACGCACAGAAATCAGGATTGGCCATGGTCAAGATTATCGTGGGAGCCAAGAGCGACGAGATTGTCAACATCTTCAAGGAGGGCATGCCCAGTGAAAAGACGCAGGTCATCAACATCATGAAGCAACTTGACCCCACCAACTCCTCCAAGTACGACGCCATCAACACCGCAAGCAAGTAATCATGTTACAGTCCCTGCAGATTGAGAACTATGCGCTGATACGCTCGCTCGACATTGCGTTCGACAAGGGCTTCACGGTTATCACGGGAGAAACAGGCGCCGGAAAGTCCATCCTGATGGGTGCGCTGTCGCTCATCTTGGGCAACCGCGCCGACACAGACGTGCTGTACGACAAGTCACGCAAATGCATTGTGGAAGGTTCCTTTCTGATAGACGACTATCATTTCCAATCTTTTTTTGACGACAACGACTTGGACTACCAACCGTTGACCACGCTCCGGCGCGAAATCAACGAGC
This sequence comes from Bacteroidales bacterium, assembly GCA_045132055.1. Lineage (GTDB taxonomy): Bacteria > Bacteroidota > Bacteroidia > Bacteroidales > WCHB1-69 > F23-D06. The sequence continues at coordinate 136,688 of JBGURP010000039.1, read as the reverse complement.
GAGGCAAATCCAGAGCCTTCATCAACGACACGCCTGTCAACCTCGCCACCCTCAAAGCACTGGCTTCCAAGCTTATCGACATACACTCCCAGCACCAAAGCCTGCTGATTCAGAACGCAGACTTCCGTCTGGACATCATCGACCAATACGCTCAGAACCAGAAGTTGCGCGACCAGTATCGCACCGTTCTTGCCGCATGGAAAAAGGCCGAAAAAGACTACGACGAACTCAAAAGGCAATGCGCAGAAGCCGCTTTGCAGCAAGAGTTCAACAATTTCACCATACAAGAAATCGATAACGCTCAGCTCCAACCCGATGAACAAGCAGAGCTGGAAAAGAATATCCATCTGCTCACCCACGCGGAGAACATCAAATCGCATCTTTACCAGGCTGCGCAACAGCTCTCCGAACGTGATGGAGACACCATTGTGCAACAGCTGAAAGCAGTACAACACGAATGTGCCGCCCTGAAGGATATCAGCGATGAATATCAAGAGATTTATAATCGCCTTGATGCTGCCCTCGTGGAGGTAAAAGACATTGCATACGATATCGTCTGCAAGGAACAAGCCGTGGAACTCAACCCCAGCGAGCTGGACAGATTGAACGAGCGGCTGGATCTGATTTTCAGCCTGCAGCACAAATATCAGGCTGACACCATCGAGGATTTGTTGCAACTCAAAGACCGGCTGCAGCAGGAGACTGCGCAATATGCAGACCATCGCGAACAGCTGGACACCCTGGACAAGCAGCGGGGCGAGTTGCATGCGCAAGCCGAGCATTTGGCCAAGGAGCTCACGCAAACGCGCCAACAGGTTATCGAGCCGTTACAGCAGGAGATGGAAGCCCGACTGCACCAACTTGCACTGCCGGACAGCCGTTTCCAAATCCAATTGATTGCCGCCGGAGCACTGCACGAGTACGGACAGGAATCGGCCGATTTTCTCTTCTCTGCCAACAAGGGCGTGGAGCCCTCGGACATCAGCAAAGTGGCCTCTGGCGGCGAAATATCTCGCGTGATGCTGGCCCTGAAGTCCGTCATCACCGACTCGGTATTGCTGCCCACGGTCATCTTTGACGAAATCGACACAGGTATCTCCGGCGAGACCGCCAACCGTGTGGCCGCCGTCATGCGTACCTTCTCGGAGCGACATCAGGTAATCGCCATCACCCATCTGCCGCAAATTGCCGCCAACGGCAACCGACACTATCTGGTTTACAAAGAGAACCGCGAAGACCAGGCCGTGACGGACCTGCGCGAACTGCACGGCGAAGAGCGCATCCAGGCCATCGCCACTCTCATTTGCGGCAATCAGCTGACAGAAGCCGCCCTGAACACCGCCCGCGAGCTGACCAAGGGCCTAAACCAAACCATCACCTAAGCATACCCCATCATGAAAAGAATCATCATTTTGTCTCTTGGTTTGATAATACTGGCCACCTCTGCACAAGCCCAACGCAGCAGAGGGCACCAAGTCAGCCGCTGGACTTTCATGACTTCCGTCGGCTACACCAACGGCGTTGGATCCATCGCATTGAAAGATTCTACCGGAAACCTGGTCAAGTCTGTGGACAACCGCATCCCCAACTTCCAGATACACCAATTGCTGGCTTATCAGTTCGACAATATCTTCACCATGGGTATTGAAACAGGCTTTGACATTTGGCGGCACACGGCTTTCATACCCGTATGTCTGAATCTTAGTATCAATATGACCAATCACACCAAAGTGGCCCCTATGACCTACTTGAATCTGGGATGGGGCTTCAAATGGTACGGACAAACCAAGCCGGAGAGCACGGACAAAGTAGTGCACGGCACCGAATGGGGCCCGACTGGGGAGTTCGGATTGGGAATGCGAGTGCGTTTCACAGACAAGCTGTCACTGGTCATTGCCGGTGTGTACAAGATGCAATATTCCAAAACCGGGTATTCCATCGTACAGCCTAATGAGCAGGACTACTCCGACCTTTACCCCAACCACTATCGAAACACTTTCTATCATTTTGCCGGCGTAAAAATCGGTATTGCCTATTAAAATAATAGTATGAAAGAAGAACTCTCCTATACTGAGGCTTTCAAACAGCTACAGGCCATCGTCAAGCGAATGGAGGATGCCGACATTTCCGTGGACGACCTTGCCGATCATATCAAACAGGCCTCCAAGCTGATCCAGATATGCAAGGACAAGCTTACGAAAATAGAAAACGAGGTTAACCAAAACATAGCCGAGCTCTCCTAATGTCCACCTTTGACCTGATAGACCACACGATTGAGGCGTACTGCGAAGCGCACACCACTCCTGAAAACGAGCTTCTGCATCGGCTAAACCGGCAGACGAATCTGGAGACGGTGAATCCGCGCATGCTCTCCGACCAGCTTCAAGGACAGTTTCTGACTTTCATTTCCAAAATGCTCCGCCCTGAACGCATTCTGGAAATTGGCACGTTCACGGGCTACTCCGCACTGTGTATGGCAGAGGGTCTGACGACCACAGGTGAACTTCATACCATCGAGGTCAACGTGGAGTACGAAGACCGCATCCGGGAATACTTCAGCCAGTCGCCACTGGGGAAGCAGATCATCTTGCATATCGGAGATGCATTGCAAGTGGCCCCCACGCTGAACACGACCTGGGATTTGGTGTTCATCGATGCTGAAAAAGAGGACTATATGGCCTACTACGAGGCTGTGCTGCCCGCCGTCAGAAAAGGCGGATTCATATTGGCAGACAACGTGCTCTGGAACGGGAAGGTAGTGCAAGAAAATATCGGCCATGATCGCGACACACAAGCTATCCTCGCCTTCAACGACCACGTGCAGAATGACAACCGGGTGCGAAACCTGCTCCTGCCGTTCCGCGACGGCATTATGATAATCGAAAAATTGTAAATATGAGAATAGATATACTCACGCTTTTCCCTGACATGTTCACTGGCGTTTTTGGCAACTCCATCCTCAAGCGGGCGGTGGACAAGGGGCATTTGGAGCTGCACACGCACGACATCCGCAGCTACACCACCGATAAGCATCACAAGGCAGACGACTATCCCTTTGGGGGCGGCGCCGGCATGGTGATGATGATTGAGCCTATCGCACGCTGCATTGAACAGCTCCAGAGCGAGCGCACCTATGATGCCATCTACCTGATGGCCCCCGACGGCAAGGTCTTCAACCAGCACAAGGCCAATGAGATGTCCATGCTGAACAACATCATCCTGCTCTGCGGGCACTACAAGGGAGTAGATGAGCGCGTGCGCGAGATTTTCGTCACCGAGGACCTCAGCATTGGCGACTACGTGCTCTCCGGTGGCGAACTGGCCGCCATGGTCATCACCGACGCCATCGCACGCGTCATCCCCGGCGTAATCAACGACGGCACCTCTGCCCTCTCCGACTCCTTCCAGGACGACCTGCTCTCCGCACCCGTATATACACGCCCGGCGGACTGGCGCGGACACCGCGTGCCCGAAGTGCTTCTCTCCGGCAACGACAAGCTGATTTCAGAATGGAGAATGGAACAACAACTGCAAAGGACCCAACAACGCCGCCCCGACTTACTTGACAAATAATGAACCTGCGCACTGAACATATCGCCCAGAACTTCCTAGGAAGCACACCACCAGCCCGCAAGAAACTCTTGTCGGACAACTGGCATTTCAACATATTTTTCTTCCTCCTGCTGACAGCAGCCGCAACGCTCCCCTTCACAACAGTACTCATGTTGCCCATCGCCGCCATCCAACTCATCAACTGGATCTCGGAATGGAATTGGAAGGAAAAATGGAACACCCTCCGCGAGAACGCCTCCCCGTTTACCCTTTTCGTTTTCTTCTCCGTATATCTGTTAGTCATCTACGGTTTCTTCCTCTCCTACAACAAGGGCAGGGCCATGGCGGCCTTCGACTGCTATTTGTGGTTTTTGGCTGCTCCACTGTTTCTTTTTACCCAAAAGCGACACAATCTGACCAACAGCCGGATTCACATGATATTCATGTTCTTCGCTATCTCCACCGTGCTTCATCTCTGCATCATCTTCTTCATCGCCATCCGGAAATATATCCAAACGGGAAACGACGCATACCTCTACTACGAGCAATTTTCAATATTCCGGCATCCTTCCTACCTGGCCATGTACGCCACCTTCTCTTTCTATGTCATGCTGGATTATCTGAACAAGACCTATAAAAACCTGCCTGTATATCTCAAATTAGCACTTTATATTGCGATGGCAGTGTTGCTGGCTGGCATCTTCTTCTTGCAGTCCAAAGCCGGCATTCTGGTGTTCTGCATCCTGGCTGTCGTGTGGTTTGTCTATCTGCTGTTCATCCGAAGCACCAATATCGCCGCCGCACTCAGCGTGGTGATTGTCGTGACCAGCATCGGCATTGTGATGCACGAGACCCAGTTCCTGTCCGTGCATCGCATCAAAGACTCCATCGAGGAGGCGGGCAAGTTCAACCCCGAACACTTGGGCAGCAGCAGCAACCAGATCCGGATCACCGTGTGGAAGTCCACACTCGAAATATGCAAGAAAAATTTGCCCTGGGGTGTGGGCACCGGCGATGCCACCGACGAGCTGAACGTAAACGCCGTCAAGAAGAACTACACCAACCTCATCGGACATCACTTCAACGCCCACAATCAATACTTGCAGACGCTGCTAACCACGGGCATCCCCGGCATCATCATCCTGCTGACCTACTGCCTCTTCCCCTTGGTCGTCGGCATACGCAGACGAAACATCCTATATCAGTCATTCGCCCTCATCCTGATCCTGAACATCCTTGTGGAATCCATGTTTGAGGTTCGCGCCGGTGTGGAATTCCTCGCCCTGATGAACGTGCTGCTATATATCCGTAGCAAATAAAAATGGGTGAATGAGGTGAATGGGGTAAAGGTGGTGAAAGGGATAAAGGAGGAGGTGAATAATTCCCCTTCTATTTTAGAAGGGGTGGCCGTAGGCCAGGGTAGTAATATGAAGTGATAAATGGGTAAAAGATGTAATTATTAACACTTAATTCTTAATTTTAACAAAATATTTTCTAATATTTAATACATTTTTGTCTTTTAATTCATAAAAATTATATTTTTGCCGGCGTAAAAACCATTGGCATCCCGTTTGGGAGCTGGACAAAAATCATAATAATCATGAAGAAAAGACATGTTTTCTTGTTTCTGTTTTGTATTCTGTCGTGCCGTGTTTTCTCACAAACCGCCGACATGCACATTGAGTTGAACGCCACTACTGTTGCGGCCACGTGCCAAGGCAACGGCGAAATCCACTGTTCCTTAACCTACTCCGATGGAGCTGTCATCGAGCAGGTGCGCTATTTCTACATTCCTCTTTCGGGCATAGATTCCATCATGGAAACTTCTTTGCCCTACATCACACACTTGCGGCCTGACCATTACAAAGTTAAAGCGGAGGCGTTGTGTTACACCGGACTATCAAATGGAGACCGGTACATTGTGCTGTCAGACTCCATTGACAACCTGGTTGTGGAATCAGCCTACACCATCCCGTCCAGTGGTATGATCTACAACATTTATTCACACACACTGCCTTACGGCATCGTGCCTTCCATGTCGTGTGAGCCGACTGGCAAAATCCAGATCAAGATTCAAGACGGCACATTTCCGTATCACTTGGACATCTGGACCGTGGTCGATACCGGACTTGTTTTCTTCCGGGCTTTGGATTTTCAAACCCATGAGCACCAGGGTACAGATTCGACGAGGTACGATTATCAGCATTATTACACCATTGACAGTCTGCCCATAGGCGAATACCGAATCATCTGCTCTGACGGATGCGGCTATCATATGCCCTACTTGCAAGCCACTGTACCCAAGGTCAGGTATTACGACCATGTGTACAATCATCAGCTCCGCAACAGTTCCGGGGATCCGGAAAGCTACAATATCATCACTTTCAAAGAGTTGCGGGATACATACACCTACGCGGGGCACAACGACGACTATTACCGGCAAATCGGGCAGGAGTTCCCCTATCAGTACCGTTTCATCAATCCTACGCTCGGTGTAGAGAACGACACCACACCCTGGAAGTCGCTGCCCGACTTTGAAACTGCCATTTTTCTGTACGATACCATGTCAGCCTTGAGCAACTATGGCGAAGTATGGGGCCGCACCGTCATCCTGCAGCTGCAGCCACCCTGCGGTGACACACTATTCGCCCACCCTTTCATCATCTACAATCATGGATACAATAATATCAGCGTAAAGAGAGAAACCTTCAACCAACATTATTCAGGTATGAAATACGACTACTGCGGGTACTTTACAGGTTCATCCGAGTACTACAGGAGAGCTTATGCTCTTGAGGCGCAGCATACGTATGTGGTCTGTTACAACAACCCCGACAGCGTAGGTTGCCATTATTACTGGGGGTACACCTTGAGCGACGGCATTCCAAACTCCCAACAGGGTTCACAATACCATACTTACATCACTTTTCCGCTACGGCACCACATCATCAACCTATCAAAAGACACCGTTGTATCATCTGGCATACTTCAAGGGCTTGACTACAAATGGGACTATCTGCTACTGAAAAACCAGGACATGAGGGGGGACTCCATACTTATTGAAATAACCGATTATTATTTCAACCCCCTCATTTCTCAATTCATGAGATATAAAGCGGACACCACCCATCACCAGTCAGAAAGCGTGCACGCGAATGCATATTGGAAAAAATGGAATTCTCCAGAAGAAGAACAATTATGTCCAGACGCACCCCACAGCATAGGCATTGTTTATGAAATGTCGAGTTCACATATTAACAGCGTAACCATTAATGGTTCAAGTGGATACATCTATGACAGGGACACCATCTGCCTGATTGAAAGTCCGGGCGGCAACCATTACAATTTCACCGCCATCCCGGATCTAACGGGCAATTGGACTGTCTTCCGCGATAAGGCTGACAATCATGCGATTATCGAAAAAAAGAGTGTATTCCACGAATCCAGCTACCGCATGGGCGTGATTTTGACAGACACGAACCTACTGTCAGGGCGTTATATCTGGGTTGTCAGAAGGGACTGTCCAGTCAACGACACCATTGTCATTGACTTTGACTACGACATTCCCACAATTAGTGAACAGCCGCAATACATCTTCGACACTACCTGTACAGCATTGAACATCATCCCCATCCAGGGGCAATATAGCAAAGGCGGTGTAGAGGTAGGAACTTTCTTTCAAGCGACACAGGAAGATTCGCTCACGCACACTGCTTCGGCGGTCCACAAAGGCGAGACGCTCTCGGTTGGCGTCCCTGGCACCTACCGGATATGCATGTACGCGCTGCCCCTCAACAACGGCGCCCTGTTGGACAAAAATCCGTGTTTTGTCACAGATACCGTTATCCATTGGAGATACCAAACCGTAGAGCTAGAATACATTTACGGGCATGTATGCAACCAAGAGGACAGTGTCGGGTTCGTGCACGTAAAAGGGGAACACGGCATCAAGCCATACACTTACACGCTTTTCAGTCAGTCCAACGGGCAAGGCAACATCATCGCCACCAACCAGACCGGCATCTTTGACCTTGTTCCCGTGCATTTCAACCAAAAGGTTTCCGTAGAAATCACCGATGCGTGCAACGCACATTTCATCACCAACCTCACCATCAGCGATATGGACAAGATCAGGAAATGCTGGACAGACATGGTCAGCAACGACATCACGCTGTCGGAGGGCGACACTTGCCACCTATACGGGATCACATTAGGCGACGCGCTCTATCACTGGCACGGGCCCAACGGGTTTAGCCGCCACCAACGGGAGGTATCGTTCGCCATCCAGAACAGCGCGGATAGCGGCACCTACTACCTCGATATCGAAGGCGCAGGGTGTGGCGTAATGAGGGATAGTGTCCTCGTGCACGTGGCAGAACGGCCGTGCCCGCAAGCCATCGACTATGACGGCAACATCTATAGCAGTATCCGCATTGACGGCCTGTGCTGGACGCAAACCAACTTACGTTCCGAGCATTATAGCGACGGAAGACCTATCCTCCCCACTCACATCTACCAGCCTTCCCGTTTCAGTCTGGAGGAGATGGTGGACATCTTCGGGATGCTGTACACCTGGGAGGAAGCTCTTGACACGGGGAGAGCAAGTATCACGGGACGCGTCCAAGGCGTCTGCCCTGAAGGTTGGGTTTTGCCCACTCGGATGCAATATGAAAGATTGCAGCAACATGGGGCCAAGTCCCTGCGCGCGCCGGACTACTGGATTGGCAATGAAGGCGGCACCAACGAAACCGGATTCTCCGCCCTCCCGGCAGGATTCTACAACGGCGCGCGCAACCGCTACGAAAACCTCCTGGGAGAAACGCGCTTTTGGTCGCTTCAAACGGGCCTTTCCTCCGAAAATTCCAGCTGCCATGTGCTCTATTTCTTCTGCGACGAGCTCTCCTGCATCCGCTGCAACCCCCATGACGCCTACTCTGTACGCTGTGTTTTGGTAGAATGAACCCCCTTTAGAATTTTTTCTAAATAGCATAAGCTTTGTTTTATTTTTTTTTGTACTTTTGCCGCCCTTAACAAAGAAGAATATTAATCATTAAAAAACGATAAGAGATCATGTCAAGAGTTTGCCAGATTACAGGAAAGAAAGCGATAGTTGGAAATAATGTTTCCCACTCCAATATCAAAACCAAAAGAACATTCAAGCCGAACTTGCACACCAAGAAGTTCTATGTTCCTGAATTGGATGAATGGGTTTACCTCAAAGTTTCTGCACACGGCATGCGCATCATCAACAAGAAAGGTGTTTACGCTAGCCTCGTGGAAGCCGCTGGTAAGGGCATTTTATAATCATCCCTATCGACAAGGCTACAAGCTGTTGTGATGCATGTCATTGCAACAGCTTTTTTTATTCGTACTCCATACAATAAAAATCCATTTCACTCGTAATACATATTTGTTTTACAGACCTTTTTGCATCTTGAACATAAGGAAAGCCCTACTTCTGGTATTCACCTTGGCACTGGCCATCACGGGATTCGGTCAAAAGGCCGTAATCAGAGGTGTTGTGCAAGACGAAGAGGGCCAACCTATTGAAAATGTGGTCATCCAGGTACTGGACTACAATTACCAAACCATCACGAGCGACTTTGGGCAATTCTCCATCAACGTGCCCGAAAACGTGGATTTCCGACTTTACTTCCAGCAGATCAGCCACAAGGACACCGTAATGACATTGCGGATGAAGCCCAAAGAGTCGAGGAACATTACGGTGGTGCTGCCCACCATCGGCAATCGACTGGAACAGGTCAACATACAGAGCAAAAGCGAAAACGGCTACATTCGCGTCAACCCGAAATTGTCCTTCCAGATGCCCTCGCCGGGCGGCGGCATGGAGTCCATCATCAAGATGCTGCCCGGCGCGTCCTCCGTCAACGAGCTGAGCTCCCAATACAACGTGCGCGGCGGCAACTACGACGAGAACCTCATCTTTGTCAACGACATCCAGATATACCGTCCCTTCCTCATGCGCAACGCTCAACAGGAAGGCATGAGCTTTGTAAACACCGACCTCGCCGGCAACGTGGTCTTTTCCGCTGGCGGTTTTGAAGCCAAGTACGGCGACAAAATGTCCTCTGTGCTGGACGTGCAGTACAAGGAGCCCACCCAATACGGCGGTTCTTTATCTTTCAGCATGTTGGGTGCTTCGGCGCACGCAGAAGGACGCGTGGACAGCTGCTTCTCTTTCCTCATCGGCGCACGATTCAAGTCTAATGCTTACCTGTTACGTTCTCTCCGTTTGTCCGGCGACACGGGGGACTACAAACCCACCTTCTTCGACACCCAGATGCTGCTCAAATGGGATATTAACAAGAAATTCAGCATCAGTCTGTTGGGAAACTTCTCGCGCAACAGCTACATCTACCAGCCCTCCAACAAGGACACTCGGTTCGGCAGCCTGCAGGACAGCAAGCAGTTTCTGGTCTTCTACGACGGACAGGAAGTGGATCTCTACGAGAACTACTTGGCCGGACTCACCTTCTTCTACCGCCCCAACGACCGCACCCTGCTCAAGCTCATCCTCTCCTCCTACTATGCCAAAGAGAGCGAAACCTACGATATTCAAGGGCAGTACTGGTTGAACGACATTGAGCCTGACATGCAGTCAAGCACTGTACATATCATCTCCAACCGCGGCTACGGCACTAACCTGGAGCACGCGCGCAACCACATCACCTCCATCGTCTCCGCCGCCGATTTGCGTGGCGAACACAAGCTACCCGCCTCCAACACCCTGTCGTGGGGCGTGAAAGCACAGAACGAAATCATCCACGATGTCATCAAGGAGTGGAACATGAACGATTCCTCCGGCTATACACTCCCCATCATCCATACCCCTATCGGCGATTCAGTGCCTCTGGACGACCCGTCCCGCATCCTCACCTTTGGCGAAAACTCATACCTGAGCACCTCCAACCACCTGAACACCATGCGGTTCACGGGGTTTATCCAGGACCAGTGGAACATTGATGGCGACAGCATGACACACTATTCCATCAATGCCGGTCTTCGTTTCCACTATTGGACATACAACAAAAAAGAATTCACCGTATCGCCTAGAATATCCTTCATCTACAACCCGCATTGGAAGAGAGACTGGATCTTCTCCGTGCGCACCGGTCTATACTACCAGCCGGCATTTTACCGCGAAATGCGCTACCGTGACGGCACGCTGAATCCCGATATCCTCTCGCAACGCTCGTTCCAAATCGTGGCTGGCGCAGAGTACAACTTCAAACTGTGGCGCAGACCGTTCAAGTTCACAGCAGAGGCCTACTACAAGTATCTGGACCACCTCATCTCCTACACCATCAACAACGTGCGCATCACTTACAGCGGCTATAACGATGCCGTCGGGTATGCCACAGGCTTGGACCTGAAGGTCAGCGGCGAGTTCATTCGCGGACTGGAATCCTGGTTTGCCGTCTCCATCATGGACACCAAAGAGGACATCCAGGATGATTTCTATTACGACCAAGACGGCAACCGTATTGAGCCGGGGTACATACCAAGACCTACCGACCAGCGGGTGGCCTTCAATCTGTTCTTCCAAGACCACATCCCGGGATTTCCGCAGTTCAGGGCGCACCTCAACTTCGTGTTTGCCAGCGGATTGCCCGTGGCCTTTGAGAAGTCTGAAGGATTCCAGCGGGTACGCGACCCCAAGTGGTACCGCCGCGTGGACCTCGGATTCTCCTTCATGTTCTTGGAGCAGAGCCGCGACCGCATGCGCAACAAGTCCAAGTTCGTGCGCAGCATCAAGAATGCCGGCGTGTATATCGAGGTTTTCAACGTGCTCGGCACCAAAAACGTGGCCTCCTATTCATGGGTAAAGGACATCTACAACCAGCATTATGCAATCCCCAACACTTTGACGGGAAGGCTCGTGAATGTTAAGTTCGCCATAGAGTTCTAATTCCAATCATGTCTCTTTTTTGTGTACTTTTGCCGCGTTAAACGGCTTAAGAAAAATGAAAAATCACAGACAATCTATCTTCAACATTTTCGTCCTCTTCCTGTTCGCCATTTTCTGTGCATCAAGCTGCAATCCTCCCGTGCCTGACGATCCCATGCCGATTGATGCCAGCGCGTATGGTGTCTATGTGCTCAACGAAGGTCTGTTTCAACAGAACAACAGTACCATTTCCTATTATGATTTTAAGAACCTGACGTTCATCTCAGATATTTTCCTGCAAGTGAACAAGCGCGGACTGGGCGATACGGGCAACGATCTGAAAAGATACGGCAGCAAACTCTACTGCGTGGTCAACAACTCGCACCGCGTAGAGGTAATGAACTTCTCCACAGCCCAATCTATCAAGGCCATTTCTCTGCCGGGCAAGAGTCCGAGACAAATCACTTTTTACCAAGGCAAGGCATACGTAAGTTGCTTCGATGGTGATGTGGTGCGCATTGATACTGCCACCCTGGAGGTTGACAAGACCGTTTATTCCGGTGCAAATCCCGAAGGTATCTGCGTGTGCAACGGCAAGCTATATGTAGCAAACTCCGGCGGCATGAACAACCCCAACTATGGCACCACCGTGTCGGTATTCGACATCAACTCCCTCACCATGCTCCACAGTATTGAGGTGGGCATCAACCCGTACAAGCTGGCCGCCAGCGACGACAACCGCACCGTTTATGTCTGCACTCGCGGTGACTACATGGAGCAGCACGGCACCTTATCCCGCATCAACGCACAGAGCGACCAAGTCACTCGAACGTGGCCTAACATTCAGAATTTCACCGTATTCCAAGACAAAGCCTACGTGTATGAGGTGGACTACAATGCCGATGTCAACCCTGTAAGAGTGTTAGATCTCAACCAAGAAGGCAGTGTTCCGGAAAATTTCGTGACCGATGGCACTACCATCCACATGCCATACGGCATCACCGTCAACCCACTCAACGGCGATGTCTATATCACAGACGCCTACAACTTCACGGTAACGGGTGATGTGTATTGTTTTGACAAGAACGGCAAAAAGACATTCTCCTTCTCCGCCGGCCTGAACCCAAGCGTGGTGGTGTTCAAGCAATAGATTGTATCCGAATTACCCCAAGTGTCTGTACACACGCCAAGCATGAGTATGGGCGTGCCATCGGCACGCCATCCCATTAACCCCGCACAGCTTGTCTGTGTGGGGTAGCGCAACGGTCCTCCCTGTCAGCCTGCGTGCCGGAGGCACGCCGTATCTTGAAGTCGCAATTTGCGACATCAAGAAAATCACTATCTTTGCCACCTATTTCTCATGCAGCACACCCGCCCACATGACCGAGATTCGCGATAATCTGAAACTCATCCTCAAATCCCTGCCAGAAAAGCCGGGGGTTTACCGTTTCCTCGACGAAAAGGGCACCATCATCTATGTGGGCAAAGCCAAACGGCTGAAACGGCGCGTATCCTCCTACTTCAACAAAGAACACAACTCCGCCAAAGTGCGTCTGCTCGTCACCAAAATCCGCGACATCCAAACCACCGTGGTCGATTCCGAATGGGAGGCCCTGCTGCTGGAAAACAGCATGATCAAACAGTTCAAACCACACTACAACATCATGCTCAAAGACGACAAATCCTATCCCTGGATTGCCGTCACCAAGGAGGAATTTCCCCGGATTTTCCCCACGCGCCACCCCGAACCTGACAAGATGCAGCTTTTCGGCCCCTACTCTTCCGTCAAGCAGATGAACGTGCTGCTGGACACCATCAACGAGATGTTCCCGCTGCGCAAGTGCCGCCGGCTGGTGCACAACGACCGGCCCTGTATGCAGTTTCAGGTGCACAAGTGCGCCGCACCGTGCTGCGGACTCATCTCCGCGGAAGAGTACCAGGAGAACATCCGCAAGAGCGTAGATATCATCAAAGGCAATCGCAAGGAAGTGATAAGCAAACTCAAGGAGGAGATGATGAAATGCGCCGAACAATGGAAGTTTGAGGAAGCGGGGCGCATCAAGAAACAGATTGACATCTTGGAAAACTTTGTAATCAAATCCGTGGTGGTCAACCCCTCGCTAACCAACCTGGATGTATTCGGCATGGAGGAGGACGAGGAATGTGCCTACGTCAGCTTCCTGCGCATCGTCGATGGCGCCATCGTGCAGGCGTACACGCTGGAGATCAACAACAAGCTGGACCGCAGCGGCGAAGACTTGCTCTGGGCGGGCATCCTGGAAATGGACGAGCGTTTAGGCGGCCTGTTTCCCGACATCTTAGTGCCTGTAATGCCGACCATCGAGACCGACAAGTGGTCGTTCCAAGTGCCTCAGCGCGGCGACAAGCGCAAACTGGTGGAGCTTGCGGAGCGCAACGCCCATTTTTACATGCTGGAGAAGAAGAAACGACAGGACTTGGTCAATCCCGAGCGCCGGAGCCAGCGCGTGCTCATGGCCCTGCAACAAGCCCTCGGCATGAAAACCCTGCCCCGCCGCATCGAGTGCTTCGACAACTCCAACACCCAGGGCGAAGAACCCGTGGCCGCTATGAGCTGCTTTATCGACGGCAAACCCGCCAAAAAAGAATACCGCCATTTCAACATCAAAACCGTGATCGGCGCCGACGACTTCGCCTCCATGGAAGAGGTTATCTATCGCCGCTATCACAGGCTCCTCGAAGAGGAAAAGCCCCTGCCCGACCTCGTGGTCATCGATGGTGGCAAAGGCCAACTGAACGCCGCCTGGAAGGCCATCCAAACATTGAACATCGAGGACCGCCTCATGATGGTCGGTATCGCCAAACGATTGGAAGACATCTACAAGGTGGGCGACGAATACCCCATCTATATCGACAAAAAATCGGAGGCTCAGAAGCTGCTGCAACATGTGCGCGACGAGGTCCACCGCTTCGGCATCACCCACCACCGCAAGCGCCGATCCAAAACCAGCATCGCATCCATTCTGGACAACGCGCCCGGCATCGGCCCCGTGCTCAAGCAACGGCTGCTGAGCAAATTCAAGAGCGTGGCCGGCATCCGCAAGGCCACGGAAGCCGAAGTGGCCGCAGTGATTGGTCCCGCCAAGGCCACCCAGTTGCGAAAATATCTGGAAGAGAACCGATAACAAAAAGGGCAGAACCGAAGTCCTGCCCTATCCATCATTAATATTTAAGAATTTGAACGTTTCGTACTGAAACTATGCCAAACCTCCACCGTTCATCATGGGCGGGATGGCACCCTGCGGGTTGTCCACGATAACACCGTTCTGCTCCTCGTACTTGGCAACATTGTCAGCCAAAGCATTCAGCAGTCTCTTGGTGTTCTGCGGGGTCATGATGACGCGCGAACGCACCGTACCTTTCTGCACGCCCGGCAACATGGACACAAAATCCACGATAAACTCCGTGTTGGAATGGGAGATGATGGCCAAGTTGGAATAAATCCCCTGCGCCACCTCTTCCGGCAAATTGATATCTATTTTCTGATCTGGCATTTTCTATTGTTTTAGATGTTAGTTATTCACTTCTTCCATCACCAGCTCCTCTTCCTTGGAGGCCATCAGGGATTCGTACTCCTCTTTAGAGCCGACCTCAATGGTCTGGTATCTGCGGATACCCGTACCAGCCGGAATCTTCTGACCGACGATAACGTTCTCCTTCATACCAATCAGGTTGTCGGACTTGGCGTTGATGGCAGCCTCAGTGAGCACCTTGGTCGTCTCCTGGAAGGATGCAGCGGAAATAAAGCTGTGAGTCTGCAAAGAAGCACGTGTGATACCTTGCAGGATGGGCTTACCAGTAGCAGGACGAGCGTCGCGCACCTGCACGAGTTTCATATCCTTACGCTTCAGGATGGAGTTGATGTCACGCAACTTCTTGGCAGAGATAATCTGACCTTTGCGGACCTCATCGGAATCGCCCGGATCTTCAACCACCTTCTTGTCCCAGATGATGTCGTTCTCTTCTTGGAAGTCGATCTTGTTGATCAACTCGCCCTGCAAGAACTTGGTATCACCCGGATCCTCGATTTCCATCTTGCGCATCATCTGACGCACAATCACTTCAAAGTGCTTGTCGTTGATCTTCACACCCTGGAGACGATAGACTTCCTGGATTTCGTTGATGATGTATTCTTGCACCTTCTGGGCACCCTTGATATTCAAAATATCGACAGGGGTGAGAGAACCTTCGGACAGCGGCGTACCAGCCTTCACGAAGTCATTCTCCTGAGCCAGAATCTGCTTGGAGGTCGGGATGAGGTAAACCTTGGCACCCTCACCATCGTCGTTACGCGGCGTAATCTTCACCACACGGTTACCACGTTTGAGCTTCTTCTCAAATGAAACCACACCGTCGATTTCGGAAACCACAGCGGGATCTGACGGGTTACGGGCCTCGAACAACTCAGTGACGCGCGGCAAACCGCCGGTGATATCGCCAGACTTACCGAATGAACGCAGAATCTTGACGAGGATTTCACCAGAGTCAATCACATCACCCTCTTCCACTGCCAAACGAGCACCCACAGGTACGTCAAAGCTCTTGATTACCTCACCATGCTTATCAACGATGGAAATGCTCGGGTTCTTGGTCTTCAGACGGCTCTCGATGATCACCTTGTCGTGGATGTTGGTCTGTTCGTCCGTTTCCACACGATAGGTAACACCTTCGATAATGTCGTTGTATTGGACCTTACCAGCCACGTCAGACAGAATCACAGCGTTGAACGGATCCCAATCAGCGATCAAATCGCCCTTCTTGATGGGATCACCGTGTTTGAAATAGAGGTTAGAACCGTAAGGCACATTGGCGGATGCCAGTGCAATACCGGTCTTTACATCGATAATCTTGATTTCAGCAGTACGGCCGATGACCTTGTAGTAAGTCTTGCCGAATGCATCCGTTTTCTCCAAAGCACGCAACTCGTCGATGCTCAACACACCGTCGTAAGCAGCTTGGATAGAAGAGTTGGCGGCCACGTTACCGGCCACACCACCGACGTGGAACGTACGCAGAGTCAGCTGTGTACCAGGCTCACCGATGGACTGTGCTGCGATGACGCCGACAGCCTCACCTATCTGAACCATCTTGCCGGTAGCCAGGTTACGACCGTAACACTTCTGGCAGATACCATGCTTGGACTCGCAGGTCGGCACTGAACGGATTTCCACCTCCTCAATGGGAGATTCTTCAATAATCTTACAATATTTCTCGGTCAACTCCTCACCGGCTTTGATGATGAGCTCGCCAGTCTGCGGATGATATACATCGTGCAAGGTCACACGACCGAGCAAACGATCGTAGAGGGTCTCAACAACCTCTTCGTTCTTCTTCAAAGCGCTGACGGTCATACCACGCAGCGTGCCGCAGTCTTCTTCCATGATGATGACATCGTGGGAGACATCGACCAAACGACGGGTCAGGTAACCAGCGTCAGCGGTCTTCAAGGCGGTATCGGCCAAACCCTTACGGGCACCGTGCGTAGAGATGAAGTACTCTTGCACAGACAGACCCTCTTTGAAGTTGGACAAAATCGGGTTCTCGATAATCTCGCCGCCGGAAGAACCAGCCTTACTCGGCTTGGCCATCAAACCACGCATACCGGAAAGCTGACGGATCTGCTCAGCAGAACCACGAGCTCCAGAGTCGCGCATCATATGCACAGGGTTGAAGCCCTGACGGTCTTCCTCGATTTCTTTCATCAAAATCTTGGAAAGACGGGCGTTGCACTGTGACCAAACGTCAATCACCTGGTTGTAACGCTCAGTGTTGGTGATGAAACCCATGTTGTAGTTCATGGTGATCTCATCCACCTGGGCATTGGCTTCAGCGATGAATTCCGGTTTCTGCTTCGGGATGATCACATCACCCAAATTGAAGGACAAACCGCCTTCGAAAGCCATACGATAACCAAGGCTCATGATGTCGTCCAGGAACTGGGCACAAACCTTGTTACCGCACTTGTTCAAGACGTCACCGATAATGTCACGGAGAGCCTTCTTGGTCAACAACATGTTGATATAACCGTATTCCTTGGGAACCACCTGGTTGAACATCACACGACCGACGGTGGTGTCAATGATCTTGATGGTGCCATTGCCGTCAACATCAACTCTACATTTGATCTTGGCATTCAAATGCACTTTCTTCTCGTTGTAGGCAATCATCACCTCCTCAGGTCCGTAGAATATGCTGCCTTCGCCCTGCACCTTATGGTCGGGAGTGGAAGGAAGCTCTTTGGTGATATAATACAGACCCAACACCATGTCCTGGGAAGGCACCGTAACAGGCGCACCGTTGGCAGGATTCAAGATGTTGTGGGAAGCCATCATCAGCATCTGGGCTTCCATGATAGCGGCATTTCCAAGAGGAACGTGCACAGCCATCTGGTCACCGTCGAAGTCGGCGTTGAAAGCCGTACAGCACAACGGGTGCAGGCGGATAGCCTTACCTTCCACCAATCTCGGCTGGAAGGCCTGGATACCCAGACGGTGCAACGTAGGAGCACGGTTCAACAATACCGGGTGACCCTTCAAAATATTCTCGAGGATTTCCCATACGACGGGATCCTTGCGATCGACAATCTTCTTGGCGGATTTCACCGTCTTCACGATACCTCTTTCCAGAATCTTGCGGATAACGTAAGGTTTGAACAACTCAGCTGCCATGTCCTTCGGCAGACCGCATTCGTTCAGATGCAAGTCGGGACCGACGACGATAACGGAACGGCCGGAGTAGTCCACACGTTTACCGAGCAAGTTCTGACGGAAACGTCCTTGTTTACCCTTCAAGCTGTCTGAAAGGGATTTGAGCGCGCGGTTGGAGTCGGACTTCACCGCACTGGATTTCTTGGAGTTGTCGAACAGGGAATCTACAGCCTCCTGCAACATACGCTTCTCATTACGCATGATGACGTCCGGAGCCTTGATTTCGACAAGGCGTTTCAGACGGTTGTTGCGGATGATGACACGACGGTAGAGGTCGTTCAAGTCGGAAGTGGCGAAGCGGCCGCCATCCAGCGGAACCAACGGACGGATCTCCGGCGGAATCACCGGCACGATCTTGACGATCATCCATTCCGGTCTGTTCTCAGCACGCTTGCGGCTGTCGCGGAACGACTCAAATACATGCAGACGCTTGAGCAGGTCTTTCTTACGCTGTTGAGAGGTCTCATTGTTGGCTCTGTCTCTCAACTCGTAGGATTCTGCATCGAGATCCACCTTGCAAAGCAGGTCGTAGAGGGCTTCAGCACCCATCTTGGCCACGAACTTGTTAGGATCATTATCATCCAACAGCTTGTTCTCTGCAGGCAGGTTGTCCACGATCTCGTAATACTCCTCTTCGGTCAACAGCGTGTTCTTTTGAACATTCTCGCTCTCTGCCATACCGGGTTGGATAACGATGTATTTCTCATAATAAATCACCGCATCCACATCCTTGGAGGAGAGTCCGAGCAACGCACCGATCTTGTTCGGCAACGATTTGAAGAACCAAATATGGGCAACGGGCACCACGAGCTGGATATGGCCCATCCTTTCGCGACGCACCTTTCTCTCGGTAACTTCCACACCGCATCGGTCGCAAGTGATGCCTTTGTAGCGGATTCTCTTGTACTTACCGCAGTGGCACTCCCAGTCTTTGGTCGGTCCGAAAATCTTTTCGCAAAACAGACCATCACGCTCCGGCTTGTACGTTCTGTAGTTGATAGTCTCCGGTTTCAAAACCTCGCCATGTGACTGTTGAAGGATGGTCTCCGGAGAAGCCAGACTGATGGTAATTTTTTGAAATTCTTTTCTTGTATTACTGTCTTTTTTAAGAGCCATGATTTACAATATTATCTTGTTGTCTTATTCAAATTTAATATCCAGTCCCAGACCGCGAAGCTCGTTCACGAGCACGTTGAAGGACTCAGGGATGCCGGCGGTCGGCATGTTGTCACCCTTCACGATGGCTTCGTAAGTCTTGGCACGACCCACCACATCATCGGATTTGACGGTCAGGATTTCCTGAAGCACGTTGGCAGCGCCGTAGGCCTCGATAGCCCAGACCTCCATCTCACCGAAACGCTGACCACCGAATTGGGCTTTACCACCCAGCGGCTGTTGCGTAATCAATGAGTACGGTCCGATGGAACGGGCGTGCATCTTGTCGTCCACCATGTGGTGCAACTTCAAATAATAGATGTAGCCCACCGTGGCTTTCTGGTGGAACGGTTCACCCGTCTCACCGTCGTACAGCTGCGTGCTGCCGTTCTCGGGAAGCCCGGCCTCTTTCATCAGCTCGTTGATCTGGTCGATGGAAGCACCGTCGAAAATAGGCGTAGCATATTTCACACCCATCTTCTTGCCGGCCCAACCCAAGACAGTCTCGTAAATCTGACCCAAGTTCATACGGGAAGGCACACCCAACGGGTTGAGCACGACATCCACCGGACGGCCGTCCTCCAAGAACGGGAGGTCTTCCTGACGGACGATCTTGGCCACACAACCCTTGTTACCGTGACGACCTGCCATCTTGTCACCGATACGAAGCTTGCGCTTGTTGGCGACATAGACCTTGGCCATTTGCACGACACCTGCCGGCAACTCAGTGCCGATAGTGGCGTCGAACACTTCACGCGTCTTCTTGGCGTTCAGCTCTCTCACCTTGATGAGGTAGTTGCGGATAATTTCGGCAACCAGTCCGTTAATCTTCGCGTCGTTGGTCCACTTGGAAACCGTAACGGCAGTGAAGTCAACAGTATTGAGCATTCTCTGGGAGAATTTCGCGCCCTTGGCAATCACAACGTTCTTGGAACTGTCATAGACGTTATGGGCGATCTTGCCTTCCAGAATCTTGTACAGCTTGGAAACTGCCGTGTCATGCAACTTGTCAAACTGCACTTGGTATTTTTCTTCGATTTCAGCCACGATATCCTTATCCTTGGCTTTGGATTTTCTATCCTTGATACGACGGGACAGGTCCTTGGCACCAATCACAACACCCTTCATGGATGGAGGTGCCTTGAGGGAAGCGTCCTTCACATCGCCGGCCTTGTCGCCGAAGATGGCACGGAGCAACTTCTCTTCCGGACTCGGATAGGACTCGCCCTTAGGCGTGATCTTACCGATGAGGATGTCTCCTTCATTAACCTCAGCACCCACGCGGATCAAACCGTTCTCCATCAAGTCGCTGGTGGCTTCGGTGGACACATTAGGAATATCGTTGGTCAATTCCTCGATACCACGCTTCGTGTCGCGCACGTCCATCGTAAAGGACTCGATATGAATAGAGGTGTAGAGGTCGTCGGTGACTGCCTTTTCAGAAATCACGACGGCATCCTCGAAGTTGTAGCCCTTCCAAGGCATGAAGGCAACCATCAAGTTGCGTCCGAGGGCGAGTTCGCCGTTCTCGGTAGCGTAACCCTCCGTCAGCACGTCGCCCTTCTTCACCTTCTGGCCTTTCACCACGATAGGACGCATGTTGATACAGGAGTTCTGGTTGGTTCTGCGGAACTTGAGCAGCTCGTAGTTCTTGGCGGCAGGGTCGAAGCTGACCAGCTCTTCCGTCTCGGTACGATCATACTCAATTTCAATATGCTGGGCATCCACAGACTTCACCACACCGGTACCCTCAGCGAGCAGCACAGTACGGGAGTCAACGGCTACCTTGTGCTCAAGGCCAGTACCCACGATAGGAGCCTCAGGTCTGAGCAACGGCACAGCCTGACGCATCATGTTAGATCCCATCAACGCACGGTTAGCGTCGTCGTTCTCCAAGAACGGAATCAGGGATGCAGCAATAGAAGCAATCTGGTTCGGCGCGATGTCGATCAAGTCGATATCCTCCTTCGGAAGAATAGGATAGTCGGCCAAACGACGGGCTTTCACCTTCTCGCCCAGCATGTCGTTCTCGTCCATCGGCGTGTTGGCCTGGGCGATACGCTTGTTGTCTTCCTCTTCGGCGGTCAGGAATACCGGCGGCTCGTTGAAGAGCACCTTGCCGTTCTCCACACGACGATAAGGAGTCTCGATAAAGCCGAGGTGGTTGATCTTGGCGAACACACAGAGTGAGGAAATCAAACCGATGTTCGGACCTTCAGGGGTCTCGATCGTACACAGACGGCCATAGTGTGTGTAGTGAACGTCACGCACCTCGAAACCGGCACGCTCACGAGACAAACCGCCAGGACCCAAAGCGGAGATACGACGCTTGTGCGTGATCTCGGACAGCGGGTTGGTCTGGTCCATGAACTGCGACAACTGGTTGGTGCCGAAGAATGAATTCACTACGGAGGACAAAGTCTTGGAGTTGATCAGGTCAACCGGGGAGAACAACTCGTGGTCGCGCACATTCATCTTCTCGCGGATGGTGCGGGCCATACGGTTCAAACCGAGGCTGAACTGGTTGTATAACTGCTCGCCGACGGTACGGACACGACGGTTGCTCAAGTGGTCGATATCATCCACATCCGTCTTGTTGTTGATCAGCTCAACCAAATAACGGATAATGGAAATGATATCCTCGTTGGTCAACACGCCCGTCTCCATCGGGATATTGAGATTCAGTTTCTTGTTGATACGGTAACGACCCACTTCCCCAAGGTCGTAACGTTTGTCGGAGAAAAACAGCTTGTCCAAAGTGGCACGGGCAGTCTCCTCATCAGGAGCCGTGGTGCTCTTCAACTGCAGATAGATGTACTCAATGGCCTGCTTGCCAGAGTTGGTCGGGTCTTTCTGCAAAGTGTTGAAAATCACGGAGTAGTCGGTATTCTTCTCATCAGTCTTGTGGAAGAGCACAGTCTTGATGTTGGCATCCGTGATCATCGGGATGTGCTGCTTGTCGAACACGGTCTCGCGGTCAATGATGACCTCGGTACGCTCGATGTTCACCACCTCACCGGTCTCATCATCCACAAAGTCCTCATACCATGTTTTGGTGACGGCAGCGGCGAATTTTTCTCCCAAATATTTCTTCAGGTTAGCTTTGGTGGCCTTGACCTCATGAGCAATGTCGAAAATGCTCAAAATGTCCTTGTCGGTCTCGTAACCGATGGCACGCAACAAAGTGGTAACCGGTAATTTCTTCTTACGGTCGATATACGCGTACATCACGTTGTTGATATCGGTCGTAAACTCCATCCATGAACCCTTGAACGGGATGATACGGGCGGAGTAAAGCGGTGTTCCGTTGGTGTGATAAGAGAAGCCGAAGAAGACGCCCGGTGAACGGTGCAACTGGGATACCACCACACGCTCGGCACCGTTGATGATGAAGGTGCCGCTGGGGGTCATGTACGGGATCATGCCCAAGTACACATCCTGAATGATGGTTTCAAAATCCTCATGCTCGACATCGTTGCAGGAAAGCTTCAGTTTGGCTTTCAAAGGAACACTGTATGTCAAACCTCTTTCAAGGCATTCGTCCATCGTATAGCGGGGAGCGTCGATGTAATAATCAAGGAATTCGAGGACGAAACTATTTCTCGCATCGGTGATCGGGAAGTTCTCGGAGAAAGCCTGGTAGAGGCCTTCATTGTGACGCAACTCGGCGTCGGTGTCAATCTGGAAAAACTCCCGGAAAGATTTCAATTGAATATCCAAGAAGTCGGGATACTCAACCGGTCTTGTTGATGCAAAACTTATTCTTTTATTGTTATTAGTTGCCAAGACTTTGATAATTAGATTGTTAATACTGATTTTAAGGGGAATACCAATCAGTGGGTATTAAAGACAACAATAAGTACAATACTTCCACCGAAGTGGAAGTGTTGTACTATTGATGGGGTTTAAGTTGAAATTAGTTGAGTTCGACCTCAGCGCCAACTTCTTCGAGGGCTTTCTTCAAAGACTCAGCTTCGTCTTTGGAAACGCCTTCCTTAACGGCCTTGGGAGCGCCGTCAACGAGTTCCTTAGCCTCTTTCAGACCAAGGCTGGTGAGTTCCTTCACCAATTTCACAACTTGCAATTTCTGAGCACCAGCGGATTTCAGAATCACATTGAACTCGGTTTTCTCCTCAGCGGCAGCTGCACCACCACCGGCTGCGGGACCTGCTGCTACTGCAACTGCTGCAGCTGCGGGCTCAATACCGTATTCTTCTTTCAAAATTTGAGCTAACTCGTTAACTTCTTTAACGGTCAAATTAACTAATTGTTCTGCAAATGCTTTCAAATCTGCCATAATTTTATTTTTTTAAAAGTTTTTACTAAAATGATTTGTTTGTTAAATTTGATTTTGTTATTGTCTTTCGGACAAAGTCTTGACGATACCGGCCAACTTGCCGCCACCAGACTGCAGTGCGGACACCACATTCTTGGCAGGTGATTGCAACAGGGCCACGATGTCGCCGATCAATTCCTCGCGGGACTTGATGTTGCACAGAGCTTCCAACTGGTCGTCTCCGATGTAAGCGGTTTCCTCGATGAAGGCAGCCTTGATGAGGGGTTTGTCGTTCTTTGCACGAAACTCCTTGATCAAGCGGGCAGGCACATTGCCTGTGTTGCACAACATGATGGAGGTGGCGCCGTTCAGCACCGGATAGAGTTCGGAATAATCAGCCTCAGCCTGATCCATAGCACGTTTCAGCAAGGTGTTCTTCACAACCTTCAGCTTGACGTCGCGTTTGAAACAGAGTCTGCGCAACTGGTTGACTGTACTAACCGTGAAACCGGAAATATCGGTTACATATACATGGGAATAGTTAGCCAAGTCCTGTGCGATTTCTTCGATAATCTGAGCTTTTTGTTCTTGTTTCATACTAACTAATCTTTAAATTATAATGTAACTGATTTAGGATCCACCTGAACACCAGGACTCATGGTCGTGGAAAGGTAGATGCTCTTGATGTACGTACCTTTGGCGGAGGTCGGTTTCAGCTTGATGACGGTGCCGAGCATTTCGCGGGCATTGTCGGTCAGCTGGTCCACGGTGAAATGATTCTTACCGATGGAGGTGTGGATAATACCGAATTTGTCCACCTTGAAGTCAATCTTACCGGCTTTCACTTCGGAAACGGCCTTGCCGACTTCCATCGTGACAGTACCGGACTTGGGGTTCGGCATCAAACCACGGGGACCCAATATTCTACCGAGAGCACCGATCTTCGGCATCACGCTCGGCATGGTGATGATGACGTCAACATCGGTCCAGCCTTGCTTGATCTTGTCAACGTATTCATCCAAACCAACATAGTCGGCTCCCGCAGCCTTTGCCTCTTCTTCTTTGTCAGGAGTACAGAGCACGAGCACGCGGATGACTTTTCCAGTACCGTGGGGCAGCGTCACAATACCACGGACCATCTGATTGGCCTTACGAGGGTCAACGCCCAAACGCACGTCAATGTCAAATGATGCATCAAATTTGGTATATGTGAGATCTTTCACCACTTGGATAGCCTCCGGTAAAGCGTACACTTTACTCTTATCAAATTTAGCAAAAGCCTCTTTGCGTTTTTTTGATATTTTAGCCATGTGATTTGTTTTTTACTTGTTATTAATTTTTCTCAAAAGGATTCTGGCCACCTTTCACGGTAACGCCCAAACTGCGAGCTGTACCGGCAACCATAGACATGGCGGACTCAACCTCGAAACAGTTCAGGTCGCTCATCTTGGTCTCGGCAATGGTTCGCACCTGGTCCCATGTGATGGAACCGACTTTGGAACGGTTAGGCTCACCGGAACCTTTTTGAAGTTTGGCTGCTTCCTTAATTTGTACAGCAACCGGAGGGGTCTTCGTGATGAAGTCGAAGGACTTGTCCTTGTAAACCGTAATCACAACAGGGATGATTTTGCCAGCCATTTCCTGCGTACGCGCATTGAACTGCTTGCAAAAGTCCATGATGTTCACACCCTTCGAACCCAATGCAGGTCCTACCGGGGGTGCTGGATTGGCGGCTCCTCCTTTAATTTGTAACTTAATTAATCCAGCTACTTCTTTTGCCATTTTTAATTTGATTTAATTGTTTGTAACTATTTGTGGCGCTATATTTTTTCAACCTGCATAAAACCCAGCTCAAGCGGAGTCTTACGGCCAAAGATTTTCACCATAATCTTCAGCTTCTTCTTTTCCGTGTCTATCTCCTCGATAAACCCGTTGAAGGTGTTGAAAGGCCCATCAATAACTTTAATCTCCTCACCCACTGTGAAAGGCTGCAAATATGAATCGTCTTGGGTCATCAATTCGTCAACCTTGCCCAGCAAACGAGAGACTTCGGCCGGACGCAATGCTACGGGAATGTCGCTCTTGTGCTTGCAACCCACAAAGCCCAACACGCCAGGAATGTCCAGAATCATGCTGAAAACCTCTTCCATCTTGGCTACCTCCACAAAGATGTAGCTCGGGAAATAGTTCTTCTCAGTCACAACCTTCTTTCCACTCTTGGTAATGTGGTGAACCTTTTCCGTAGGTATCAACACCTTAGACACATAGTCCTTCAGATGGGAAAGCTCAACCTCGGTCTCGATGTTCTGCTTCACCTTCTTCTCGGTACCTGTGACCGCTTTAATCACAT
This sequence comes from Bacteroidales bacterium, assembly GCA_045132055.1. Lineage (GTDB taxonomy): Bacteria > Bacteroidota > Bacteroidia > Bacteroidales > WCHB1-69 > F23-D06. The sequence continues at coordinate 110,700 of JBGURP010000039.1, read as the reverse complement.
ACCATTTACGCTCGACGTCTGCCATGATTCGCTATTTAGGATATAACAACCACTGATTAAGAAAACTACATAGCCGGGAACATGAGATCCATTCCCAAGTTGAAGACGGCATCCATCAAAAACACGATTAACGCGATGATTAGGGAAGCAATAGACACCACTACAACACTGTTGCCAAGTTCTTGCATAGTCGGCCAAGTTGTCTTGTGTACCAACTCGTCGTAAACTTCTTTACAATAATTAACTATTTTCATCTTCTTATATTTTTTTCGATTTTTATCTGTTTTAGAAACTTTTTGTCAACTTTCTGCCAAATCCACCCCACTACACTAACACCCTTGTGTTGAAAAATTGAAAACGCAAGTTATTGTCATTCACTTTGTTATAGAAACTTACTCACAATTCCAATCCCTCATTGCGCCAATTTTCTAACAAGTTGGCAAATATAGTATTTTTTTTATATGAAAATATTTTTTTATGAAAAAAATTTTGGTGTGGCACTATTTTTGTTTAAAGGGCATCTAAATCTTCAATTTCAAGTACGAAATCGTACGCCCCTCAGCCAACCACATCTTTTCGTAAAAGGTCTGCACCTCTGTTAACAAAGCATCCGCAGGCTGCGTATAGACATTCTCAACATCTTCTAATACAGCCCATTGCTCAATCGGGGCAGTCTCGCGCACATACTCGTACAAGAGCCGGCTGTCCGTCTTCAGGTTTAGCACTCCTCCACTCTCGGGCAACACCTCGCGGTAGAAGCCCACAAAGCGCGGCGATACCAATCTCCGGCGCTCACTCTTGGGCTGCGGATCAGGAAACGTTACCCAGATCTCACTCACCTCGCCCTTCTCGAAATAGTATCCAATATTGTCAATGTTGATGCGCAAGAAGGCCACATTCGCCATATTGCCCTCGATGGCATCCTTGCAACCGCGCCACAACCGCGCACCCTTGCGGTCGATGCCGATGAAATTGCGCTCGGGGAAACGCTTCGCCATCGCAATAGTATAGTCTCCCTTGCCACAACCCAGCTCTACCGTTATCGGATGGTCATTGTGAAAATACTCACTCCCCCACTTGCCCTTCAACGGGAACGGGATATTCTGACGGTCATAACTGGTATGCTGGAACAAATTTCCAAATGTTTCGTTTTCCGCAAATCTCGCTAATTTATGCTTTGCCATATTTATTAAGTTAGTCGTTACACCATTCCGCAACTTGTTGCGGAACCTCCAAAATTACTCAATTCACCTCTTTCACCTCATTCACCCCATGCACCCATAGGGTTACATATTCACATATTGGTAATATCTCCCCTGCCGCGCCATCAACTCCTCGTGCGTGCCCTGCTCCACAATCCTGCCTTTGTCCAACACCACGATATTGTCGGCTTTCTGGATAGTGGACAAGCGGTGCGCAATCACCACTGCAGTCCTGTTCTGCATCACATTGTCCAATGCTGCCTGCACCAATCGCTCCGACTCCGTGTCCATGGCAGAGGTGGCCTCGTCCAAAATCAGGATGGACGTATTGTGCAAAACCGCACGTGCGATACTGAGCCGCTGGCGCTGACCACCCGACAGGGTCAACCCCCTGTCGCCAATATTGTGCTGCAACCCATCGGGTAATGTCTGGATAAAATCCAAGATATTGGCCACGCGCACTGCCTCCCACACATCTTTCTCGCTCACATCAGTACGACCCAACACAATGTTGTTATAGATAGTGTCATTAAACAACACCACATCCTGCGACACCAGCGCGAACAAGGAACGGTATTGATGAATGTCGTATGAACGTATATCCACGCCATCCAGCAAAACGGCGCCGGAAGTAGGATCGTAGAAACGCTCCAGTATATCAGCAATAGTGGTTTTGCCAGCGCCCGACTGTCCGATGAGCGCAACCGTCTGCCCTTTTCGAATCTCCAAATTAAGATTGTCCAACACAGGTTTGTCTCCGTAGGCAAAAGACAAGTTTTGCAACACGATAGAATCTTGAAAACCCGCGAGCGGCTCAGGATGTTTAGGGCTCACGATAGTGTTCTCCACATCCAGAATCTCATTGAGCCGGTCAAGAGCCGACTGCCCGCGACGGTAGTTGGCAAAAGCCGTAGAGAGATTCTTCACCGGATTGATGATCTGCGAGAACAAGGCAATGTAGGTAATGAACAGTTCCGCCGACAGGGTAGGCGTGGGCGACAATACCAACATACCGCCAATCACCAAAACCACCATCACGAACGACACACCTAAAAACTCACCAAACGGAGAGGCAATGTCAATCTTGCGGTAAATGTAACGCTGCTTGTCGGAAAACTTCTTGTTCAAACGGTCGAAGACTTGCTGGGCGTTGCGCTGGGCGTTGAATCCCTTGATGATGCGCAACCCGGAAAGGGTTTCCTCCACATGGGAGAGCAGAGAGCCCAAACGTTGCTTTGAATTTCTCGCATCCTTGCGCAAGGATCTTGTAATCCAGCCGATGATCAGAAATGTGGCCGGTAACAAGATAATAGAATACAGCGACAACCGGACACTGATATAGAAGAGCACCACTAAATAGAAGATGATGGTGATGGGTTCAGTCAAAAAGATACGCAACGAATTCAGGATAGTGAACTCAATTTCGTGTGTGTCGTTAACACCGCGCGAAACCACATCGCCTCTGCGCTGGGAAGTAAAGTAGCCAAGCGGCAAATGCAATATCTTGTCGTATAATTGATTTCTCAAGGTGAACAACAAATCGCTGCGCATAGAGGCCATGACCCATTGCGACAGGTAAGCGAACAGGTTCTTGAAAAGATACAGCAGGATGGCCGCGACCACCAAACCGACGATTGACTGGCCAGCTGCCTGCAAATCCACTACCTTGCCGAGCAGCGAAACAAAGAACGAGGAGATAGGGCTTAATCCATCCAAAGTGCCCCTGAAGAGCAACCTGCAAAAAGGCTCGATCATCATGAAGACCAGGATAGAAAGCAGCACCGAGATGAGATTCAGGAAGAAAACCAAAGTAAGCCGACCGGCATACCGACGGACCAAATAAAAAATGAAATTGGATTTCTTCCTCATAAAATCAGTAATAAAAAAGGGAGTTGTGGAATAAGGCACAACTCCCTTAAGTATGATAATAACTATTGTTTATTTCGTAATGACAAGCTTACGTGAAATCACAGCTTCTTCATTAACAATTTGCAGTACATACACACCAGGTGTGAGGTCAGACACGTTGAATTGTTCAACTGCGAACTTGTTATCAATGTTCACATTGCGTTGAGCAACGGTCTTACCAGTCAACGTGGAGATTCTGATTGTGGTTTGACCATCGATACCCTCGATACGGACATTGACATTCTCAGAGGTCGGGTTCGGGTAAACCTTCACAGTAGGATCTTCAGCGATAACCTCAGGTTCTGGCATTGCAGGAGCTTCGTTCTCAGCAACAGTAGAACCATTACCCACATGGATGGTGAACACATCGGAAGCCAACAGCGTTGAAGTAGTGATACCGTGACCACCGATAATATCCGTAGCACCTGCTGGATAATCGTCATAAACGTTACCGAACTGATCGCCATTGGTAGCATAGAGTTCATAATGAATCTCATAGTTACCTTCTTGCTGGAATTGAGCAAATGTATTGGTTACATAGCGAGAGGTCAGGAACGGGAGATATACCCAGTCATACTTTAACGAACTGATGTAGAAGTTCGGGAAGTTGTTGGAGATGTGCTCATAGAATGAGTATGATGTCTGCTGAACACCAGCCGTGTATTGTACAACTTGGTTGGTATTCCAATTGTAAGATGTCATACCGAAGGTAGTGGTAGCAGTAGCAAGGTAATCACTGATTTCAGATTCAGGAATGAGTACACCATTGTGATAGATGGAGAACTTCACATAAACCTTTTCATTAGTTACACTGTAGCACTTGTCGTCCAACGTCCACTTGAAGGCGGTGGTAGTGTTAGAAAGTGAAGAGTTGATATCGTGTGTAGGAACACCATCCATGTTCGTGAACTTGAAGAACGGTTTGGAAGTCACTCTCACGTGGATGAAATCAGTGAAGATAGTATCCTGAGGGATAACATCAGAAACGTAGGTAGAACGATTGATTCTGGATTGAGACTCACAACCGTTAGCATCCGTTACAACCACATAGTACTTGAGAACAGTGTCAACTGCCAAAGTATTGAGTTGAATTGTTTCAGTCTTATTAGTAGAAACAGTATCACCATTAGCATCTATCCAAGCGTAAGTCACGAACGGACCGTTAGGAACATCCAAAGTGAATTCATTTGCAGGATCTGCACAAAGGATTGTGTCTGCCAACATGAACGGAACAGGACGAACGTTGATAGTAGCAGTACCAGTAGCAGTGTCAGCGCCACAAGCATTGTTAACGATCAATTTAATTTCCTTTCCATTGTAGGTAGCAGCGTCATAGATACTGGTGAAATCAAGTGTAGTACCATTGATGAACCACAATGTATCAGTAAGCGTACCACCATTATCTGTAACGGTAAATGTAGGTTCTGTGAACGGGTCACCTTCACAAATAGGAGCAACGGTGAGAGGATCAGGAGTGATCGTAGGTCTGCCGTCGAATCCGAGGGTATAGACATTAGAAGTATCACTGAAGCACTGGTTCGTGACAACACAAGCAACCTTAGCAGGATTGTTGATAGGAGTAGCAGCGGTAATAGCCGTGTAGGTAGTACCATCAACAAGGTACCAAGTGGTATCCGTTGCAACTGCAGCACCAGTCAACGTAACAGTAGGCATGCTTACGAGGAAGTCGCTGAACGGGTTGCCGGAGCAGGTGTCGCGGAACACAGCGTCATTAGCCAGAGTAGAGTGACCAGCCACACGGATAGTGAATACATCAGAGGTGTCTCTGCCACAGCCATTCACTGCAACATAAATCAGAGATGCCTTATCGTAAGTCACATCAACATTATTGGTAATGTTCCAAGCAGCGTATGCAGTAGCACCGTCTTTCTTGATCTGATAACCAGAGGCTGTAGTCAAACCAGCGGTGTGGTTCGTGTCAATAGCGAGGTTGGTGATAGTGATAGGATTACCGTCACAAATCGTGTCATTAGGTCTGGTCAGGGTAACCACAGGCTCAGCGTTCACCGTAATCTTAATATCCAAAGTGTCATTCTTGTCCGGACATTCAACATCGGTGGTGAAAATCTTACCGGTGAGGATGTACGGGAATGTTTCAGTTGCAGGAATTGCAACAGTACCTTCAACTTTAAGGCTATCGGTACTGAAACCTAAACCAGCAGTTTTCAAATTAGCAGACAATTCAACCGGTTTGTTACGAGTAATAACCATATCCGTAATAGCACTGTTATTACAAACAACCTGCGTACGCTCAGTCACTGCAAGAACAGCAGTATCGTTGACCGTAATGTTCACAGTGTCAGAGTAAGACTCACCGCAAAGGGTTAACACCATGTAACGGAGTTCTGCATTCTTATAGGTGGCAGCATTAGCCAGGAAGTCAGCAGCATTGAACGCACTGAAATCAGATGCAGAAGTCTTCTTAACCTCCCAACCCTGAGAGTAAATATTAGCATTACCAGTTGTAGAAGGAACAGTAGGCAGAACAAGAGGCTCGCCCTCGCAGACAGGAGCCGGGGTAGAGATATTGGCAACAACACGCTTGTCGCTTACCACGAACGGTATTCTAATGCTCTTAGGCTCACCACAGAGACCAGTAGAGGTAATCGTTACGGTATCAAGGCCGTCGCCAATCAAATTAGTAACTGTGATAGTAATCGTAGCTCCAGAACCTTTCTCATTGCCAGTCTTAGTAAGGGTAACCATACCAGCAGGTGAAGCCGTGTAAGTCAGCGTATTGGAAGCGTGAATCTTAACATCATTGATGGTAGCAATAGCACCAACACATAAAGTGTCATAAACAGCATGTGCTAAGGAAAGGTCTGCGGTATCTTTCACATGAAGGATAGCGTCATTGGAATGACCGATACCGCATTTGGTTTCAACAAAGTAGGTGAGAGTCTTACCGCTATCAGCAGGATATTGCACATGATAAGTAGCAGGATTGAATGCCGTACCACCAAGCAACCAACCTTCACTGTAAACTTTTCCATTTGCTTTGTAAGAAGGAGCAGTCAGTGTCAAAGTATTACCAGCGCATACCTCAACGTCAGCAACAGTACCAAAGTTGGTAGCAGTGTCAGCGATAACAAACGTCACGTCTTTGCTCTTTGAACCGCAACCAGCTGCAGTAGAGGTAACCGTAATCGTAACAGTTCCCACACCAACAGGAGTGACAGTAACAGTATTGCCCATAACAGCAACTGTGGCTGTATCAGTATGATTACTACTTGCTGAAACTGTGTTGGTAGGATTGGTAGTCACATCGAAACTATAAGCGGTAGCATGCAGACAAAGCGTATCAGTCGTTGTAGGAACAACCAATTTAGCTGTATCATTAACTGTAACGTTCACCTTATTGGAATTGACATAAGAACCGCAAGAATACTTAACAGAAGCGTAGAACTCTTGAGGTGTTGAAGTCTTAGCCAAAGCAGTACCTAAGGTATATACACTACCACCATAGTAGTAAATAGTATCTTCAGGTGTTGAAGTAGCAGTGTGAGTGATAGTAATATTGGACAAATTGATAGCATCACCAGCACAGAATGTAGTGGTATTGAGAGCCAAAATAGGATCTGCAACACTGTCAACAAGAACCTTAACCGGGGTAGCATAGGTAGTACCGCAATGGTTGGTGGCTGCGAAGGTTACATACTTACCGCTGTCAGCAGTAGTGAAGGTAGCAATTTCAGTAGCAGTAGAGAAATCAGTCTGACTAGCAGAGACAAGCCATTTCTCAGTCTTAGGTGTTAAGAGACCTGCATTATTCCAAGCAGTGGTAGAAGCAACGAGCTCAGTACCAGGGCAAAGACTACCTTTACAGAAATTGATAGGATTAGAAGCAGCAGTAACACCGCTCACGACTGGCAGAGAGTCAACAACGAGAACACCAATTCGTTTGATGATGGTATCGCAATCATTAAAAGCGTAAGCATAGATTTTCTTACCGCTCATGGCAAATGTCAGAGGACTTGCAGGATCAAACGGAGAATCAGTCAAGAAAGAAGTCTTGTCATTTTCAAATACAACTGGATCCTTGTCAGTCATACGGAAGCCTTGATAATCAGCATCTGTAGTCGTTACAGTAAATGTTGCAGGCAAAGTAGCGCCGTGACAATAAGCCGTATTCAGCAAATTGGAAGTAGCTGTAGGAACAGTCAACGTAGGAGTTGCATTCACGTGAACAGTGTAAGTCACAATGCTATCGCAAGCGTTAACAGCATAGAATGTATCAATAACAGTGTAATCGTTTGTACCACCAATTGTATAAGTGTAATTATAAGCAGTACCAGTTCTGTGGGAAACATAGTGGAATGAACCGCAAGAAGAGGTATCCTTAGCAAATGTAGAAACAGCCTTGATCATGACATTAGCTTCGGAGGTGTTGGCACAACCATTCTTATCCATAACCCATACACAGTAGGAAGTCTTACCAATAGGACGGCTGTAAGCGTCAACATTGAAGTTATCAATATTAGTAGCTACATAACCGTTTGTCCAGCTGATAGAATCAAACTTAGGTGCAGGATTGTTGATACCGAACGTATATGCATAGTTCTCGCAATTGGAGAAGGTAACAGTAGGATTAGCTCCCACGTATGCAATGTTAGCACCGGTTGCGTAGAATTGGATAGAAGGAAGTTCATCAACACATACATTCACAGTATCAGTCTTGGAACAACCAGTAGTTACACCAACTGCGGTAATGTAGTACTTACAGCAAATCGTAGCAGCAGTGTTAACATCGTATTCAGCATTGTGAACAATAGTATCCTTACATTCGCGAGACCAAGTATAATTGAAATCAGCATCGCAAGGACTGGTTGCATTGGCAATCAACTTAGCATTTTCAACATTATAACAGAAGTAGAATTCTTTTGCAGAATTACTAGCATTGGTATTGTTGTTGACAGCGGTAACACTAATTGTAGTGTTGTTGGAACAAGAGTTGTTACCCGGGATAAGCGTGTTAAGAATTGTGTCGCAACCCGTGGTGTTGTCATGAATATTGATCTTATAACGAACATTGTTCAAGTGACCCCAACCATTGGTAATGACAGTAGCGTAATCAACCGGAGCGTCATTTTCGTCTGTAATAGTAGCAGTGTAATCAACAGCAGTACCATCGAGATACTCAACAGAGTTAATCACAACAGAACCATTCCACAGGAGAGAATCGCAAGCATTGTTAGCAAATAAAGTAGTATCAATATTCAGTACGTTCTTAACTGTGCTAATTGTGACATCCTTATTGGAGCAAGTGTCATGCAGACAGTTGAAGTAGTTGTCGCGAACGACAATCTCATAGTTGCCAGCACCGAGGTTTATTACAGTGTCGCCATTTGCTTTCCAAACGGTATCGATAGAAGTACCATCAAGGACTGCGAACACGAGCACTGCGTCAAGATTATCGGCAGTAGCAGTAACTGTAATATAACCATTGCCAGTACCAACGCAAACGCTGTTGTCTTCAGAAGCAACATCAAGTGTCACATGGACGGTAGAATCCGTAACAATCAAGTTAGTATCTACAGAACAACCCGTAACGGTATCAACAATCGTAACATGGAACTCGCCAGCAGCAAGTGAACACCACTTATAAGTTGTATTATCAATGCTATTACTGTAAATGTAATTTTGTTGATAAATAGAGTAGGTGTAATTGTTGTTAGGAGCAACATTGTGAGGATTGATCACATAGATACAACCAGTACCAGGAACATTCAAAGTAGGTGCACAAGTGTAATTCGGAGTAACCAAGAATTCAGCAGTGAAGAATGCACTGTCTTTCACATTAATTAATTCGAGATTGGATTCGCAATGATATGCAGACACGAAATAGACTCCATAATCACCTGAATTAACACCAGTGAAAACACCAGTAGTGTTAGAATCGATTTCATTTGCCATAGCATCCAACAAATAGTAGGTACCAGCCACAACACTATCAAGAGTAACAGTAATTGTACCGTTCTTCTCATTTGTACAATAGAAGTTCGGGGTAGAAACAACAGTGTCAATAGAAGGAATGTAACTATTCATCTTAATAGTAATAGTCGTGTCATAGTTACAACTTGTCACATTGTTGAAAGCAAGGATTTGGTAGGTAATACCACTGTTGCTGCCATTCAAACCAGTGAAGACAGTCGTGTCAACACCATTCAAAGAATAGGTGAAGTTAGCATCCGGGTTGGTAATCGTAATAGTACCAGTACCAAGAGCAGAACAATCCTGATCATCAACATGAGTAGCCGTAATGTGATATACAGGTGCTACGACATGAAGGTACTCATAAGGCAATGCATAGGTGCATTCAAAAACTTTATGCTCTTGAACAACCATATAGTAACCATCAACTAAACTGTCAAGGGTGTAATTCGGAGCGGTAAAAATGTCATTATCACGATCAATAAACCATCCCCAACCAGAAACAGGATCTTGTGCCCAACGAGCCAAGAAATAGTTATAAGCATTATTAGGATTGGTGATCTGAACCTTATTGTCAGCATGTGCACAATCAGAACCATTCGTATAAACAGCCTTGACTGTATCGAAAACATGTTGAGTATGAGGAACGATAACATTGAATGTAATACCACAGCTATGAACATCCTTAATGGTCATGCTATAGGTATTGTCTGCCAAGCTGTCAAACACAACTGCAGTACCAGCAACTCCGGTAACGGTTTCACCATTGAAAGTATAGGTGTAGCCAGCCATAACCTGGTTTGCAGGAACCGTAACAGAACCATTCTGACCATGAACACCACCGAACATATAATCACAGTACTCATTATTGTGAATAGTCAGAGTCGGTTGGGAAGGAACAGCAGTACGGGAAGGCATCTCGAACGGGAAAATACCAACACAATTACCAGAAGAGAGAATTGTGATAGGATGAGAACCCACAGAGATGTTAGTGAAGGTAAGCGTACCATTGTTACCCGGTTTGAGAACACCATCCACAGAATAGGTGAAGGTAGGATTGGTGTTAGCAATGTACATAACACCATTATCCAATGTACAATCAGCAGTGTCGAAAGTAACAGTAGGAGCCTGCGGGATAACTCTGATATCATTTACGGTAACATCATTGGTGATGAAATGACATCCCTTAGGAGAAACAACATACACACGGTAGGTGTCTTGATACAACCAGTTGAACATGATCGGGGTGATCACAGTAGCGTGGCTGGTAATGATTTCACCATCGGTAATGTGGTTGTTGCTTTCGATGCTATAAACATAATTCTCAACATTCGGAGTAACTGCAACAGAACCTTCGTAAGGTTGTTCGCATCTGAAGTTGTGAGTCAAAACAGAAGCAACGAACGGAGCATTGGCATCCGTGGTATCTCTACGAATGGTATCGTTGAAGCCACGCTCGCAATTATCAGAAGTGGTAATGGTGAAGTAATAAACACCATCACGCAAGTTAAGAACAGTATCATTAATAGTATAAGTAGTACCAATAACAGTATTGGTATTGCCATATTTTGCAGAGTCAAGAACGAAACCATTGATATGAGCAGTGGAATCATTCAAAACATTGATGTAGAATGTACCGTCAAACTCAGTATCGGAACAGTAGGTGTTCGGAGTGCTCACAAAAGCAAAGTCTTCGCTAACAGGTTTGCGATAAACATCCGGAGAAACCGTCATGCTGTTGGCACAACCAGAAAGGTCAGTAACAGTGAGCGTGAAGGTATGCAGACTGTCTTCCAAAACTACATCAGCAGTCTCGGTATGAACGCCAGTGGACCAATTGTAGGTAATTGCACCCGTAGCATTCTCGATGGTCGGGGTGAGCGTTGTAGCCCAAGGCTCACAACCAACAGAAGCGGCATTGATTTCGGAAATATGAATTGTGTTAGCCGGCATCTTCACATGAATGTTGTGAGTAACAGTCCAACAAGGAGTTGCATTCGGGTTGGTTTGTTTTTGAGTGATTGTGATAACAACCGTAGTATCGTGGTTGATCAAAGTGTCAGGTCTAACGTCCTGAGTAAAGATCATCTCACTCAAAGAGAAACACTCGTCTTGAACGGTCAGCGGGTTGAAATAGCTGTTGGTGGAAACGAAATCCGGGACCTTAATCACACACTTGGCAGTAGGATCGCCAGTGTAGAGAGGCATTTCAATTTCGGAAATAGCCGTGATAACAGGAAGAGATCTGACAACACCATAAATATTGAATGAGGTAGTAGCAGAACAGTTCTTCATGTTGGTCACAGTGAGATATGCAGTGTACAAGGAGTCGCAGTTTTCACAAGACATCTTGAAGAAGTCAACATTAGTCGTGTGGGTAACAGCATCAACTGCACCAGTCCAGAGATAACCAAGAGCCTGATAATTTTGAACTGAGTCAGGCAGGTTGGAAGCACTTTGAGGACCAGCCATCATGTAGAAGTCGCCATAGTTAGGACACAGGGTGTCGCCGTCATTGATTGGGTTACCCGTGTTGCCCGGGTGACTGATAATTTCAGCGGTAGGCAGACGATAGAAGTGGATAGCATTGGAAGTATCAGAAGCAACACAACCAAGAGAATCCGTAACTGTCATGATGAAGTGGGAAGAAGTGTTGAGCAACTGATCTTCAGGAGCCACAACTGCTTCAAGGTAATTGTTGGTATCCGGAGTAATAATGGACTGACCCACAACAGAAATCTGAGACCATTGATAAGTATAAGGTCTGTCTGCATTCATCACAAAAGCATCATTGAAATGCATATTCGTGGTAACATCGGCACAGAGCTCGAGGGTATCCAGGGTGATGGAACCATGAGCGATGTACATAGCAGCCGGTTTGTGAATGTCGAAAACAGGAGTCTTCACAGAATGGTTGCCGCAAGTGTCGGTAACAACAGCATAAATCGTCACCAAGTCAGTGTCGGCGAAGATATTGAGGTTGCCATCAGCGACCACATTGGTATTGTTCATGTAGAATACCACAGTGTCGAAAGCAGACTTCGTACATTGATAGGTAACCTTGATATTGGTATCAGTATCAAAAATGTTACGCAATACAGCGTAAGAAGGAACATCGTATGTACAAGCAGTATCACGTACAGGATTCACATCAATACGACCCGTGATAACCGGTTTGTAATCATTATTGATAGTAAAGATCTCCGTAATGGTGTTAGAGTGGTTGTCACAAGCATCCACACCCACATAAGTACGGGTCACAACGGTTTGACAAGCATTTTGGGAAGTCACCACATCCTTAACGGTGAGGCTATCCACATTGCTACAACCATCAATGATGGTTCCTACATAAGCTCTGGAAGTTGCAGAAGCCGTAGCGACGGTATCAGTAGCTGACGTCATAGCCAAGAATTGAGCTACAGTATAAGGAGCAGGAACTGCAGAGGAATCGCAACCACTCAAAGTGACAAGGCGATTGCCCAGCGTATCAAAAGTACCAACTGTGTCAACCCAAGCGATAACCGGGTTCACAGTGTCTTGAGCCAGCACAGTATAAGTACGGGTCATCTCAGCGGTACATCCATAAGACCAGGAAACAGCAGTAATCTTCACCGTGAAGGTGTCTTTATGGCCACAAACGGTAGAAGCATTAAGGGTATAGTTGGTGTCATTGGAAAGCAAAGTGCTGTCCTTATACCAAGCGAACGTCAGTGTCGGAAGAGAGTCGTTGTAGTTAGGCACAGTGCAAGTTACTTGGCTCAACAAGTTAACTTCGCTACCCGGACAAACCACGAAATCAAGTTGGGTGGTGGTGTCCACTGTGAAAACAGGAGTCTGACGGAACGTAATGGTTACGTAATCGGCAGAATCGGAGAAAGTCACAGGATCAGTGTTGGTGTTAACCGTATATAAATAATAGGTAACACTCTTACCGATATTGGTCGGGTTGATTTGTGTAAGGTCAACACGCAAAGTATCGCCAACACCCAAGAGGTTAGCGGCGGTATGTGCTTTCTTGCTGTACCATCTGATCTCAGTAGCACAATGATCTCTCAAAGTGTCAATATGAGCGGTAAGTGCGAGCGGAGAGTTCTCTTCAAGGGTTTCGTTACAGAACATGAGTGCATGATCGTTTTCGAGAACCGGCGGGAAGAGGTCTCTCACCGTCACTGTAATGGTATCAATGTCACCGGGACAACCGATGGTGTCATTATCCATAGCATCAAAGTAGAAGTTTCTCTGGCGTACATAGAAAGTATTTACGCCGGCAACATCCGTAACTGAAGACACATCAAGCGGGTCAGTGCTGAATGCCTCACCATTCAGAGACCACTCAATCTGATGACCGATGATGCCAGGAGCATCGAGATCAACTTCAGTTACTAGGTTATTCATATCTTCGGCGGTGAAGTGATCGCCACGACAGAGAATGGTATCCTTAGCCACGATGTCAGGGTTGATTCGGGCATAAAGTTGGAAAGTGTCGATGGAATCCACAACCCAGTGGTCGCATGTATAGGTTCCGAAGAGCACATAGTAAAGATCAGAGATGGAATCTGCAGGATAGAAGTCATACAAGGTGGAGTCGTTCGGGCCCCAAGCCAGACCTTGACCATAAGGGAATGGAGGATTGTCTTCGCAGATGGATTTCTCATGATTGGTCGTCACAAGATAATGCAGGGAGTCTTGATACAGCACATCGCCGCAGCAAGCCATATGACCGCCAATGTTCATATCAGGGTTCTGGGAACCATCCATTGTGAACGGATGGTCATTACCACCAATACGTTCACGGATGCGAACAACTAAAGAATAGTTACCAACTTGTCTCCATTTGATGCGGATCTGAGTAGAAGATTGAGCAGATGCGAGGAAACGAAGATAGAAGTAGTTGAAGTTATACGTAAACATCTGATTTGTATAACCAGCAGCAAGATGATCCATATCATGGAACGGAGGAGTAAGCGCATTCGCTATACGAGCACCCGGGAAGTCATTGTGTCCGTCAACATTGTCGCAAGGATAATGATTGTTATCATTGCAAGCAACGCTACAACCACAAATACCGTCACCATTCTCAACAACACCGCCCAGCCAGTCAATGTTCTGGCAATAACCAGCGGCATTCAGTGGAGCGTAACGGGTGTAGATGGCAAATTCGGCAAAGTCTGACAAATTGCCATTCACCAGCTGACCGTCGCGATACAACAGCCATTCAATGGACACTTTCTCACCACAGTTCGCTCCTTGCGGGAAGTGAAGTGTGTAAACGTCAGTGTTACCAACAACAGCCTTGTTCAGAACATTGTTCAAGACAAGGTCATTACCGACGCTGGTGTCCTGAGCAACCCCAGTACCATTCAGGTTGGCAATATGGTGAGCCGTCACCGGCTGCATATTCTCAACCCAAAAACAGCATGCAGGATTGCCACTTTGCGCTTGAGCTGTAAAGAAGCTCATCATCGTAAGCAGAACGCTTAGCAAGCAAATTGATAATAGTTTTTTCATACTTGTTTTTTTTTGTTGTTATTAATTATTTATCTATTTTTCTCTTATATAATTGGCTTTTAGATTCATAGAGTACAATACACTATACTAAACTTTCAACCTGCAAAAATACATTTTTTTTTCATTCTTATTCTTATTGCATTTTTTTTTTGTTTTTTTTTTCAATCTACAGGCCAAAAAACACCCCTGTTTTGGTGAATATCCGCACCCGCGGTTTTTAATATTGGTTTCAATATCAAACCATTACAGAAAAATAACCGCGAAAGTTATGAACAATTGAATAATGAAAAGTTTGGCAGAAACTCTATAATAAAGCTTCTGTTTTTTAGAAAAAAGTGAGAAAAGACGGGGGTTAGCGGACGAATCTGAACTCTGTACGGCGATTGGCGGCCCTACCCTCCTCTGTGGAGTTGTCCGCTACGGGCTGGCGCTTTCCGTAACCCACATAACTCAACCTGTCAGCGGATATGCCACGGCCTACCAAGTAGTCATAGACCGCCTTGGCCCGGTTCTGGGAAAGTCTGTCGTTGTATTCGTCACTGCCCTGGTCGTCGGTGTGGCCGCCAATCTCTATCTTCACATCGTTGTGTGACAGATAGTCAACCAGCTTGTCTAACTCCACGTGCGACTCGGGCTTGAGTTCACTGCGGTTAAGATCGAAGAAGATGTTCTTCAGCACCACCACGGTGCCCACATCCGCACGACGCAGGCGGATGTCTTTTAAATACGGTGCAATCTCCGTATAGGATTTTTCCAATTGGAAGTTTTCCGAATAGAAAGGATAGTTGGCGCAAGAGACATTGAGCAACACATTGGCACCTGTCTGGATGCAGGCCAAGTACTCGCCGTTCTCCGCATCCGAAGTGGTGTGCGCCAGCACCTGCTTTGTGTTCAAGTCCACCATCTCAATCACTGCCTCCAGCGGATTACCAGTCTTGGCATCCGTGACAAGTCCTTTGATATAGGTAACTGGGTTGGGGCGCAAGGTCTCGTCAAGTTCAAAACTGTACAGGTCAAGACCGCCTTGGCCGCCATCCTTGTCGGAAGCCATATAAGCCACCGTCCCTTTTGCATTGATGAAAATGTTGATTTCATCAGCTGGAGTGTTGATGGGATATCCCAGATTCTGGGGCTCGGTCCAGGAACCATCGGGTTGCAGCACGGCATAATAGAGGTCGTAGCCGCCCATGCCCACTCGTCCGTTGGAAGCGAAGTACAGCGTGCGCCCGTCACTATGGATGAACGGTGCGGCATCATCGCCCGGCGTGTTGATGGCCGGCCCGAGATTCTCCGGAGCGGTGAACGCGCCTTCCGAAGTCATGGTTGTTTTCCAGATGTCCTTGCCTCCGAAGCCACCGGGACGCGAAGAGACAAAATAGACGGTGCGGCCATCCGAAGCCATCGAGGGTTGGCTCTCCCAAGCGGATGAGTTCACCGGCGCGCCAAAGTTACGCGGCCTTGACCACTTCTGGCCAATCCTTTTGGACCAGTACAAGTCGCAACTGCCCATGCCATAGTCGGCATCGCACATGGTATAGAGCAGATAATTGCCATCGGGGGAGATGCATTGCGCACCTTCATTGTAGCCACTCTTGATGGGCGCCCCGATTGGCTCCCGGTTCAGCCACGCACCATGACCGTCCTTTGCAGAGAAATACAAATCCTCTTCGTTCAGACAAAATGCGCAAACCGTATGTTGATCCTTGGGCCTCTTTACCGTATATATTAATATGGAATCATCCGCCGTGATGGAAGCAAGGTACTCGTCCCATTCCGAATTGATGCTTTTACCAAGATTTTCAGGGTGAAACTTCACTGGATGCTCCATTGCCTCGATGCCAAACCTACAATTGGCCATTCCACGCTGGGCTTCCGCAAGCACTTCTGTATATTGCACACCTTTCAGCATGAAAAGCTCGTAGTTCCGGAGCGCATCACGATACTGCGCGCACTTGGCACCTTCGTTGGCTGCAATGAAATATAGCATGGGGTCAGGATCACCCAACAATGCGATGGCTTTGTTGTAACACTTGACCGCCGAGTCGGACTGCAGCGTGAAGTTGTACACATCCCCCATCATGATATACGTGTCGGGATATTGCGGGTCCTTTTGTTCGGCTTGCTTCAACAGCGCCATAGCCTTCTCGAAGTTGTGCTCGTTAACATACTGCTCAGCCTTCTTGCATAGCGCTACCGCCTTGGAATTCTTCTGTGCAAAAGCACAATAACTATTGACAACAAAGAAGGCCAAAAGTAATATATTTATATATACTATTTTATTTAAAATACCATTCTTCATTGTCACCTGTAATTATTGTTCGTTTTGCTTGGCCTCCTGCCAATAGGTTTCCATCTCCTCCAAGGAGAGGTCAGTCAACTTGCGATTGGACAATTTGGCCTGTTCCTCTATATGCTGAAACCGCCGGATGAATTTGCGGTTCGTCTTCTCTAACGCATCATCAGGGTTGATTCGTATAAATCTTGCATAATTTATCAAGGAAAACAGGACGTCGCCCAACTCGTCTTCTACCCTATCGGATTGATTATCAACTTCTTTCTTTAATTCAGACAATTCCTCTTGCACCTTGTCCCACACTTCCTGCTCATTGTGCCAGTCAAAGCCCACTCCATTGGCTTTCTCTTGAATCCGATAAGCCTTGATCATGGACGGCGCACTTTTGGGCACGCCACCCAACACAGAACGGTTCCCCTCTTTCTGCAACTTGATCTTCTCCCAGTTCTCGTGCACCTGCTGTGCATTCTGCGCGGAGGTATCCCCGTAAATGTGGGGATGACGACGGATCAACTTGTCGCAGAGTTGGTTGATAACATCCGAAATATCAAACAGTTTGGTCTCCGAAGCAATCTTGGCATAAAACACAATGTGCAGCAATAAATCACCAAGCTCCTTGCACATGTCAGGGTAATCCTTACCCACAATCGCCTCCGACAGCTCGAAGGTCTCTTCGATGGTCAAGCAACGCAAGGTCTCAAAAGTCTGCACGCTATCCCACGGACACTTCTCGCGAAGCTCGTCCATGATATCCAGCAGTCTCTGAAACGCCTCTAATCTCTTATCCATTAATAAAATAAGTTATGGATTTTACAGAATACTAATAGGATCTGGCAAACAAGACACGCTGTTTGGACGGTTTTCCCGTCAAAATGCACTTGCCTTCCTCCTGCGGATTGTTGAACGGGATGCAGCGGATAGTTGCCTTTGTGAGTTCTTTGATTTTATCCTCAGTCTCCGGTGTGCCGTCCCAATGTGCATAGATGAATCCCGGATGGTTATCCAACAAATCGACAAATTCTTCCCAAGTGTCTGCCTTTCTGGTGTTATCATCTCTGAATTTCAATGCTTTGGCAAACAGGTTGGATTGAATGTCTTTCAAAAGATTTTGCACATATTCAACGAGAGTATCGAATGGAACAACCTCTTTGGTCAGCGTATCACGGCGTGCCACTTCGGCATCATTGTTTTCCAAATCACGAGGTCCGATGGCGATTCTCACTGGAACGCCCTTCAGCTCATACTCGTTGAATTTCCAACCAGAACGTTTGCTGTCGTCATTGTCAAACTTGACGGAGATATTCAGCTCTTTCAGTTTGGCGATGAGCGGTTGCACTTTCTCCGCAATGGCTTGGCGCTGTTCTTGTTCTCTATAAATCGGAACGATAACTACTTGAATAGGAGCAAGATTCGGCGGAAGTACCAAACCATTGTCATCGGAGTGCGTCATGATGAGTGCACCAATCAGACGGGTAGAAACACCCCAAGAGGTAGCCCATACGTACTCTTGCTGGTTGCTCTGGTTCAAGAATTTCACATCGAAAGCCTTGGCGAAGTTCTGACCGAGGAAGTGGGAAGTACCTGCCTGCAGTGCCTTGCCATCTTGCATAAGCGCTTCGATACAATAGGTATCAATAGCACCGGCAAAACGTTCATTTGGAGACTTAACACCTTGAATCACAGGGATTGCCATGAAATTCTCCACAAAGTCGGCATAGACATGCAGCATTCTTTCGGTCTCCGCAACAGCCTCCTCGCGGGTAGCGTGCGCGGTGTGACCTTCTTGCCACAGGAACTCGGCCGTGCGCAGGAACAGACGCGTACGCATCTCCCAACGGACTACATTAGCCCATTGGTTGCACAAAATCGGCAGGTCGCGGTAAGATTGAATCCAATTCTTATAAGTGTCCCAAATGATGGTTTCAGATGTCGGGCGGACAATGAGTTCCTCTTCCAGCTTGGCTTCCGGATCTACAACCACACCACCACCGTTGGGATCATTCTTCAAACGGTAATGCGTTACTACAGCACATTCCTTGGCGAAGCCTTCCACGTGGCTGGCTTCACGGCTGAAGAAAGACTTGGGGATGAAAATCGGGAAATAGGCATTCGAGTGTCCCGTCTCCTTGAACATCCGGTCCAAGGTGGCCTGCATCTTCTCCCAAATCGCATAGCCATAAGGCTTGATTACCATACATCCTCTAACTGCCGAATTTTCAGCTAAATCCGCTTTCTTTACAATATCATTATACCATTGCGAATAATTCTCTGCTCTTGAAGTAAAATCTTTAGCCATTATTTTTTGTATTATTAAATTAACTTTTTAGTATCTTTGCCGTCTATCAAATGTTTCTAAAAATTGAATTGCAAAAATACGAAAATAAGCCATAAGGAGGTCATTATGAAGAAACAATTTTTATTCATCCTCTCCCTCGCGGTCATCTGCATAACATCTTGTCAGACTGGCACTTTTGCATACTATGATGACATCTACACCTCATCGTCTGACGACCAGTACAAGATTATGCGCGCGGAAAGCCAGCACAACACGGCAAACAATCCGAAGACCATCACCTATTATGAGGAAATCCCCGCACCGGACTCCATCTCCTATCAATACAACGAGGATGGAAGCATCGGCACTACATATTATTATAATGAAGACGATTACTACGACTACTATTACACCTCCCGTCTGCGCCGTTTCCACACGGATGTCTATAGCGGTTGGGGCTACTATGACCCTTACTTCACCAATTTGTATTGGTACGACTACTGCCCAGCTAACTGGGGATTAAGCATTTACATGGGATACAACTGGTGGTGGCCGAACTATTACTATCGTCCTTACTATTACAACTATGGATGGTATGACTATGGCTTCCGCTATGGATGGGGATGGGATTATTACAATCCTTACTGGCACAATCACGGATGGGGATGGTACCACCATCACAACTGGGCCATCGACTATTATCACAACAACTACGACCACAACCACTCGTTCTACTATGGTCACCGCAACAGCATAGGACCCGATTTGGGAAATCAAGGAGACGGCGACAGAGGTACGCGTCCCAATTTCGATTACAGCAATAGCAATAACGACAACAACAACCACTATTCCGTTGTTTCCTCCTCACCTGCCTCATTTAATGAACGTTACGATGGTATGGCAGCCTCCTACAGCCCTTCTGGCGGCTCCGGCAGCTCCAATTCTTCAAACAGACCTACTGCACAACCCAACACAAATCCTAACAACAATCCAGCCACTGCAACTACCAGCCGTACCAATGTGAACCCCAACGGCAGCCGGACCAACTACAATACGCCGACCTATCCTAACACACGTCCGAGCAACAATGTGAACCGCACGCCTGTTCAGACATCTCATTCCACCACTACCCCCTCATCCAACAACAGTCGGAACACTACTACTTGGTCCACACCGAGTTCCTCGTCCAACAATCGCCAGCCGAGCAACTCTTCTTACAACAGAACAAATTCAACAAACAGTAATTCAAATACTTCCAGATCTTCCTATAATAGTTCTTCGTCCAGAAGCAACTACAGTTCCCCGTCCAGCAGCTCCTCTCGTAGCAGCAGCTCTTCGTACAGTGGAAGCAGTTCTTCCAGAAGCAGCGGCTCATCCTACAGTAGCAGCAGTTCATCGCGCAGCAGCGGTGGCAGACGATAAACTATCATCGTATTATCATCTTAAATTTCACAACAATGAAAAGGATTTTAACCAGCATAATAATGTTGTGTCTCTTCGGTGCAGTTTTCGCACAAGGGGACTATGAGGCATTCCGTTTCTCCCAAATCGAGTATCAGGGAACGGCACGTTACATGGGTGCCGGCGGTGCTTTCAGCGCCACGGGCGGCGAATTTTCCGCAATCAGCGTAAACCCCGCTGCCATTGGGCTCTACAAGCGCCACGAAGCGACCTTCACGCCGTTTTCGCTGGCCTTCACCAGTAACAACTCTCTCTATAATGGAACTCCCAGCTACTCGCAAAAGGCAAAATACACGGTGCCCCAGTGCGGTTTAGTCATCACCAACCACATCGAAAACTCCAACTGGAACTATTGGCATTTCGGGTTCGGATACAACCGCATCATGGACTATAACAACACGTTCCGTGCTACCGGATCGTCAGATTATTCCATGGTTGACGTCATCCTGCCTCGCGCCAATGGCACCGCATACAGTGCACTTACGGGAGATGCGGATCTGGCGTGGAGCACATGGCTTATCGACACAATCCCGGGTACAATCAACCAATATCGTAGCCCGTTCACCAACGCCAAATTAGACCATGACGCAGTAGTGAAAACCTCCGGAGCCATGGACGAGATCAGCTTCACCTTCGGTGGCAATTACAATGACAAGCTGTTCATCGGCGGATCCATCGGCGTGCCAATCCTGAGTTACAAAGAGGTCATCTCCTATACTGAATCCGCCGCCGATTCTGCAACCCTGGCCAGAGGTCTTGCTTCTTTCAAAACCAACAGTTCCCAAGCAAACTCCGCTGGAGGCATCAACTTGAAATTGGGTATTATCTATCAGCCTGTCAACTTCTTGCGATTAGGAGCCTCCTTCCAAACCCCGACCTATTTCTGGCGGGTGAAAGATGCGTACAGGCGGGACATGATCTCCTACTATACCAACGGCAACAATTCCGACACGTGGAGTTATGACAACAATTACCGCTTCTCGCTCACCACGCCGCTCAAATTCAATGTAAGCGCCGCCTTCCTTATCCAGAAAAGAGCCTTCATTTCCGCCGAATATGATTTCATTGACTACTCCATGGCTAAATTATACGCAGATGACTATGCTTTCAACAGCGAAAATGAGGCCATTGACAATAAATACGGCATCTGCCACACCTTCAAAGTGGGCGCAGAGGTAAATGTCACCTCCAAGTTCCTGCTGCGCGCGGGCTACAACTACAAGACTTCGCCTTACAAGAACTTCGACTCCCCGTATAATGCCAGCGCCCACTACGGTTCTGTCGGTTTCGGCATCCGCACCAAATACGTCTTCTTCGACATGGCATACGTGCTGAAATACTCCAAAGACAGCTTCCGTTTGTATGAAAATGATGATGTCATCTCCACAAGAGGTTTATCCCACAGAATTGTCGCTACAATTGGTTGCAAGTTTTAACAGTCTATGAACAAATGCGTTGTCATCACCTTGCTGATAGCCATATCCATTGGTTTAGGACAAGCGCAGCCCTTGTTCCACGCAACGCATGACCATTTCACAACTGACATTCAGGCTAACATCTACGCCTGGAGCGGATCGAGCCTGACCAAATACACGCCCGCAGGAGAAAGCCTGCGGGTTTTTGACAAACCTGCGTATGGCAACATCGCCTCCGTGGATGCGAATGTCATCAAAACACTTGTATTCTATCAGGAATCAGGCAAGATAGTACTGTTAGACAATACTTTATCTCCCATCGGAAACGAATTGGACTTGTTTGAGCATGACATGCCCAGCATCACGCTGGCTGCGCTTTTCGGCAATAATAAAATCGTGCTGTTCGACGAAAGCAACCAAGACCTGCTCATCACGGACCTCAACCTGAACATCGTCAACAAAACGCACTGCAGTCTGGAGGAAAACATACAGCCACAACTGATGAGCACCGACCCAGACCATTGCCTCATGCTGGTGGACTCAGCACGAGGCGTGTTCTTCTTCGACAGATTCGGCACTTTTGAGCGGCGACTGCCTATTACCGGCATCCTCTCCGCACAGCTGTCTGGAGACAATATCATTTACCTGAAAGACAATATTTTATATCAATATAACCGCAAAAAATTAGAACAAACACAGACCTTTCCATCCTTTATTCCAAACAGCAAAGAGGTCCGTACAGTAGGGACGTGGCTGTTTATATTGGACAAGGACGGCATGCTGCACACCATACAACAATAACATAAAGACACTATTGACACTATGAAAAGACTCTTTGTCACGATTGCCTTGCTACTGAGCATGATTCCGGCATTCAGCACCCATATCCTGATTCCGATGGACCTGGAGCAAAGCAACCATCTGAAAGCATACGGGATTGCCTATTATGCTGTCGCCCATCAAATTGACATGAGCTGGCTGCTGAACTATCGTGGAGGCAGTTTCATGTGCGCATACAACGATGCCGTGGAGAATGAATGCCGCGTCAGGGGAGTCACGTTTCAGGTTATCGCGGACATACAGGTCCAGCAGATTCTCAATGAGATAGCTGCTGTGGAGAACAATATGAACGAAATCAGGCTTACTAAGGAACCCAAAATCGCCGTATATTCGCCCAAAAACAAACTCCCGTGGGATGATGCCGTTACTTTGGTGCTCACCTACGCGGAAATTCCCTATACGGTCATCTATGATGAGGAGGTCATCAACGGCGAGCTGCCCAAATATGACTGGCTGCACTTGCACCACGAGGATTTCACAGGCCAATACGGCAAGTTCTGGGCCAGCTATCGCAATGCCAAATGGTATCAAGAGGATGTGAAGGAGAATGAGGAGCGGGCCGCGCGGCTGGGGTTTGCCAAGGTTTCGCAGATGAAGTTGGCCGTGGCGAAGGGCATCCGCGACTTTGTGGCTGGCGGAGGCTATCTTTTCGCCATGTGCTCCGGTCCCGACAGCTACGATATTGCGCTGGCCGCCGAAGGTGTAGATATCTGCGACGTGATGTTTGACGGTGACCCTATGGACCCGCAGGCCCAGAGCAAGCTCAACTACGACAACTGCTTCGCTTTCACCAACTTCCACATTGTCACCAACCCTTATGAATATGAGGTTTCCGACATTGACGTGAAACCCACCCTGCACATGACGAACAAGAGCAACGATTTTTTCACGCTGTTTGAGTTCTCCGCCAAATGGGACCCTGTGCCCACCATGCTTTGCCAGAACCATTTGAACGTCATCCCAGGGTTTATGGGCCAGACGACTGCCTTCCGCAAGGATGTTATCAAGCCCACGGTCACGATCATGGGAGAATCCCCGCAATTTGACGAGGCACGCTATATTCACGGAGAGTACGGCAAGGGCACCTGGACCTTCTATGCCGGACACGACCCCGAGGACTACCAGCATCTGGTGAACGACCCGCCCACCAACCTAGACCTCTTCCCCAACTCCGCAGGCTATCGATTGATTTTGAACAACGTGCTATTCCCTGCAGCCAAGAAACAACAGCAAAAGACATAACAAAAACGGCGGTGCAAGCACCGCCGTTTTCTATTAGATAATCCCTAAAGTCTGCTTGATTTTGGAAGTGAGGATATCAATACCCTTTTCATTTTCCGCACCGATGGGAATGATAATATCCGCCAATCGCTTGGTCGGCTCGATGAAAATCTCGTGCATCGGCTTCACAAAGTTCTGATAATGGACGATGGAGCGGTCGAGTCCGCGGCCACGCTCGTTCACATCCCTTTGGATGATGCGAATCAGGCGCTCGTCGGCATCAGTATCAACAAAAACCTTGATGTCCAGATTCTGGCACAAGGAAGAATCGGAAAAAATCAGAATGCCTTCCACTATCAGCACATCGCAAGGATTCACGGGAATGGTATCCTTGCCCCGCGCGCACGTGACGTATGAGTAGGTAGGCATTTCGATGGGATTGCCCGCCCGCAGCTCGTCAATGTGATGCACCAGAAGCGGCCATTCTATGGCAGAAGGATGGTCGAAGTTGATTTTCTCCTTCTCTTCCTGCGGCAAATGCCCGTTGTCCTTGTAGTAAGCATCCTGCGACAGAACGCTAACTTTCTCTTTTGGAATACTTTGAATGATTTTCTTCACCACGGAAGTTTTGCCCGAACCCGAGCCGCCTGCGATACCAATGACTAACATAGCTTTTGATTTAAGAATGACAGGCGCAAATATAAGAATTTTTAAAACAAAAAAACACGCCCGATTGAGCGTGTTTGAATTTTATTTCTGTTGCCCCGATAGGACTCGAACCCATACAAACAGAACCAGAATCTGCTGTGCTACCATTACACCACAGGGCAATTCGTTTGAGCGCGCAAAAATACATTTTTTTTTGAAACACGCTCAAACGAATTTTATTTTTTTAGTTTTTCTTCTTATGAGACGAAGACCACTTCATACCAGATGTATCCGCTCACTATTACTTCTTTGTAGTACACGTTGTCCACTTTGAAGTACACATTGCCGTCAAGGACAATCTCTTCGTAGTTGCTGGGCAGCTCTGCCACGCGGGCTCCGATGGGAGGGGCGACCACTTCGTAGTCATTCTTTCTCGGCACATAGAAGGTTCCGTCGTCATAGTAGTAGGTCACATTTCTGTGGATTACAATCACCGGTCTCCAGGTGTGGAAGAGGCTGTAGGCAATCACGGCTCCGATAGGCGGGCGGCAGATGATGTAGCGACCATTGATGAAGCGGCAGAAGAGGCTGTTGTAGAAGTAGTAGGGCATGCCGTGATAGTAAACCGGACGGATGTGGTGCGGAACGTCCATGTGGTATCCGAAGTTGTGGTGATTCGGGTGCACATAGGGTACCGGCTTGGGTGCGGGACCAGCTCCCAGGTGAGCACCGTGGTTCTGCGGAGCAGCCTGCGGACGGGCTTGTCCAGTGCTTGTATAACCTCTCTTGGAGTAGTCGTTGGATTCAGCCGTTGTTGCTGTGGGCGCAGGACCTCTGTCCTTGACCGATGTGGCCGATGCAGGAGTGGTAGTTGCGCGGGCAGGCGTAGCTGCTCTGTTAGCGGAAGAGGAGGTCGTCGTAGCTGCCGCCGGAGCCTTGCTGTTCACCGTGGTTGTTCTGCTCGGCGTGGCCGTACTGGCTGTTCTGGCAGCTGATGCGGAAGCTGGACGAGCTGTACTGGAAGAAACCGACGTGTTCGTTCTGTTGGCTGCGCTGCTGTTTACCGTAGAGCTACTGGATGTTCTGCTCGCCGGAGAGGCTGTAGCAGGTCTGTTCGTTGTAGCTGTTCTGCTGGAAGCAGTGGTGGCCGGACGGGAACTTGTGGTCGTCGGGCGTGCACTCGAGGCAGGACGTGCTGCGGATGACTGAGCTCTCTGATAACTGTTGTTAGCCTTATTGAGTTGAACGTCTCCCTTGTGCATTTGGCGATTTGCCTGGGAGCTGACTGATGTAGTTTGAGTTCTACTACTGCTGGAAGCAGTTTGCCGTGCAGGCGCCTGGGCCATAGCATCTGTGCTGATCAAACTTGCAACACAGAGCATTAACGACAGGATCACATTCTTTTTCATCTCTTTGTGTTTTTGATTGTGAATAAAAACACCCATAAGACGAGATACTAAAAAGAATGTTTAATTACTTTAATGCTGAATGACAATTTTTTTCTTGTAGAGGGTTGCACCATCCCGGATCATAAGGGTATAAAAACCGTTTGGTAACGCACTGATATTCAAATCAAAAGATTCTTGAATACACTTTGTTTCACACACAATGCGCCCCGTGACATCATATAGCATAATTTCTGCTGCCTGGGGAGGTACAGGAAGGCGGACATGAACGGTAGAGCTTGCCGGATTGGGGTAAACTGCCATTTCATCTGCACTTATTTCTTCTATTCCTGCCGGAGAGTAATCCGTATTCCAGGACAACTCGAAACCATCGCCGCTCAAATAATTATCTGTGATAAACTCCACATAAATATAATTGCTGAAGAACAACAGGTCTCTCGGCGCGTCATTTGCCTCAAAAAGCGCGAGCTGAGGTTTCTCAGGAAGTGACCAATCATAAAAGGCCAACCGGTCACCTGCCGCTATATCCAACTCAGAAAAAGTGAAATTGATATAGGATGCATGTGGCAAATAGAACCGCCAACTGCAAGAGGCATTGTATTTGTATGAGGCATCGCCACTTCCGTCTGTTATCGTTCCGCGATACTGTTGTATCAAGTCATTGTGACAGAAATTCTCATGTCTGGCCATCCTGAAATTCAGGCGCCATCCGGATGCTGTCACGGAGCCATCGGTTTTGAATGTGATATACAGACTGTCTGTGTCAAAATAGTAGGTGGTTCCAGATGCGACATCACCCGAAAGTGTCATCAGCAGATTCCCTTGATCGGGATGTCCATCCCAAAAGCTCAAAGAATCATGATCTTCCTGTGTTTCGAACGATGAGACCTGAATCATAAAACGGTATGCAGCATTGTCGGCAAGCAGGTAGGTGCAATCCGTATTATTCAGGTAATCGGAAGGACCGCTGCCATCTTCGAGGGTTCCTTCGGAGCAATGGATTTCGCGACTATTGCAATAGTAAGGGTAGTTAGCATCCCCCGGGTAGATATTTTTGATAGCCCGTTGGGAATACTGGAATCCATTAATCACATTTGAATCGCTATCGCTGGCGGACAGAATATAGTAACCATTGCCACTACCGCCCCATCCGAAATTGAAATGAAAGTAATCATCATCCTCATAGCCATCGCAAACAAATGCGTGGCCACCATCTTCGCTATGACCGGCATAATACAAAGGTCTTTTCGCATTCAAGTCCTCTTTGAGCATATTCTTCCACTGTTCCAATGAATAATTGGAACGGTACAAGAATTGGCAATTCGTGGAATAGCCGAAATAGGAGGCAAGGGCATTAGGCACATTTTCGGAATAGGCTCCTGACCCATCTGCACCATACATCATATCGACAGCGGTGGCGCAATGGAAAATCAACTTGGCCACCTCGTTATTGAAGTGGTTCAACTGGTCCTTCATCGCCTCATAGCAATAGGTCTGTTGGGCAAAGTTCACATAAAAGATGCCATAATCTGTGTAATTGGTATGAGCTCCTCTGCCATAAGTTGGATAGCGGTAATAGTACATAATCATGGCCATGGCTACAGCCACACAGCCATTAGGCGTGCGTTGGTCGTATCCTGATGGGGCATTGATATCATGCGGAGAATAAGCGTTGTAAAACCTGGTTTGATTCCAAAGAGCCGTCAATAAAGGAGATACGCCTTGGATGGTTTCATCTTTCACGCCTTTCGTTGTCTTCAAAGCTTCCCATGCCTGTGCCACCTCTGCGGATGGGTTCAGCCCGTGTTTACGTGCATATCGAATCTCTTTTGCATAGGAATCCAGCCACAACATGGCGGCAGGTGCAGCCTCTGTCATGTAAAACTGCTGATCGCGGGAGTATGCCAACACCGGAATGACCGCATCATCTGCAGACATCACGATAAAGCCTTTGGAGAAATTCACCACCAGCAGGAGCGTGTCCGTTCCTTCCACCACATAATGGAAATCTTTGGGTTCAGATGGCAACACACTCTTCTGCCAGAAAGCATTTACCGCAGCATTCTCTAGATTATTCTTGCTAACAGGATTGGCAAACAAAGACAGGGAAGAGCAAACCAACAAAAGCAGACCTAAATATCTCTTTGTATTTTTCAACATACCATTTGCATTTAAAAGGCGGCAAAAATACAAAAAAGGATATTCATGCAGAATATCCTAAAACAAATTTCAATGATAAAAATATTAGAAGTTATTGATATCGGGCATCGGGTCAAAAGCATCTTCCTCCTTGTCTTCGCGACCAAGTCCTCCGGTGCTTCTCTGGAGGGAAGCAATGAGCGAGCCAATCATCTTGGTGAGTTCCATCAACTGGTTACGGGAATGGTTCACCGCCTCTTCGCCCATCATTTGTTTGCGGGACATGATTTCCGTATAGACCACGCATTCGCGGACCGAGCTTTTGGCCATTTTCAGATAATACAGGAATTGCGTCTTGCTCCTTGAAGATCCTTCTGCTGTATTCAGGGCTATGTTTTGTGCCGATTTCAGGAAAGCTTTTTTCAGCACATTCTTTGCAAAACTATCTTCCATGCCTTCAACTTCGGAGTACAGCCATGCTATGTAGTCCATGGCTTTTGCATAGATTCTCAAGTCTTCAAATCTGAAGAAGCTTACGTTTACATTAGATTCGTTCATAACTGTGTGATTTAGTTAATTTTTATCAGGCTCCAAAGATAATGATTTTTTTCAAACAAACCACTTTTTTCATTTTTCTTCATTTTTTTTGATATTCGATAGAAGAAGGGGGAGAATTGGCGTTCCAAGCCTAATTTTTATTACTTTTGCACCGCAATACAGCTGGTGCACAAACAACAGAACATGGGCAAGTTACAGAAGCTAAAACAAATTTGGGGAGTCGTAGTGAAGGACTGGAAGACGAGGTATCGCCTGGTTTTCTCCAATGAGGAGACGCTGGAGCAACGTCTGGAGATCCGTCACATCACGATACAGAAAGCTACGGTGGTCGTCATCATCGCCGCCTTTGTGGTAATTGTGCTCACCACGCTCCTGATTGCGTTCACTCCGTTACGGGTCTATATTCCCGGTTATACTTCCAACAAGGACTACAAGCAGTACAAGCAGGCCGTAGCCAAAATCGACTCTTTGGAGAAGGCCATCGAGTATAACCAGCAGTTTATGGACAATTACATCGCGATGGCTAGCGGGAATGCACCCACGGCTGACGAGATGGACCGCGACGCAGCTGCCACGCCGCAGGTGCACGCCAAAAAGCGCGACAGCCTTCGCACCCGCCAAAGTCACAAGATTTTGGAGGAGGCAGAGATGATTCTGGGACGCGTGCAGAAGAACAACACAGCCAGCACCCCCGGCATCGACCAAGCCAAAATCTCCAACTTATCCATTTATCCGCCTGCCTTTGGTTCTGTATGCAGGCTCTTCAGTCCGGACGAAAACCACTATGGTCTTGACATCCGGGGCTCCATGAACAGCACCGTTTGCAGTGTTGCCGACGGCGTGGTCATTTTCTCCGGGTACAACGCCAACGATGGCCATTTCATTGTAGTGCAACACCCTGGCAATCTCACTTCTATCTACAAGCGCAACAGCCGCATACTGAAGCGCATCGGCGACCGTGTTTCTGCCGGAACCCCAATCGCCCTCATGGGCAACACAGGCGCGACGGAATCCAAAACCGCCCACCTGCATTTCGAATTGTGGTATAACGGATTTCCTATCAATCCGTTAGATTATCTTGTCATACAATAAACTATGGAAAAAACAATCATTATTGAACCCTCTATGGTTGTCGGATTGTACGGCAGCCAGAATGCCAACATAGATTTGCTCACGCACATTTTCCCCAAGCTGAAAATCGTGGCGCGGGGCAATGAAATCAAGGTGGCCGGCGAGGACCATGAAGTGGAGACATTCGAGGAGCGCGTGCGGCTGCTCATCACCCATCTGGAGCAATACGGCAAGCTCACCGAGACCGACATCCTCAACATCACCGCAATGGAGGACGACAGTTTCTACCGTCTGGACGACAACGGCAGCAATGTCATCGTGCACGGCCGAGAAGGCAAGATCATCAAGGCCATTACGCCCAACCAGAAGAAGATGGTGGAGAGTGCCAACAAAAACGACATGGTGTTTGCCATCGGTCCTGCGGGTACGGGCAAGACATATACCGCTGTGGCCTTAGCTGTCAAGGCATTGAAAAACAAGCAAGTACGCCGCATTATCCTGACTCGTCCAGCTGTAGAGGCGGGCGAAAATCTGGGCTTCTTGCCCGGCGATTTGCGCGACAAGTTGGATCCGTATCTGCAACCGCTGTATGATGCCCTCTGGGACATGATCCCGATGCAGAAGCTGATGTCGTACATGGAGGACAAAGTCATTGAAATCGCACCGTTAGCTTTCATGCGCGGGCGCACGCTTGATAACGCCTACGTAATCCTCGACGAAGCGCAAAACGCCACTTCGGCGCAGCTGAAGATGTTCCTCACGCGTATGGGCAAGAACGCCAAATTTTTCATCACTGGCGACATCACACAAATCGACTTGCCCAAAAACCAGCAATCGGGATTGCTACAGGCCGACCGCATCTTGAGCAAGATTCCGGGCATCGATTTCATCTACATGGACACCAAAGATGTGGTGCGCCACCATCTGGTGACCAAGATTATCAAGAGTTACGAAGAGTACGAAGACAAGCAGGCCGCTTATGAGCAGAAACGCAAAGAGGAGCGGCTGGCGCAAAAAGCAGAACAGCAGACCGAGCATGAGTAAACCCTTGAAAGTACGGCGGTTATTATATCCCTTGGCCTGGATTTTCGGCGGGGTGGCTTGGCTTCGGCGGTGGTTGTATAACCGCGACCTCTTGAAATCGTACCAGCCGGAGATTCCCGTTGTCTGCGTGGGCAACATCGCCATCGGCGGCACGGGCAAAACGCCACACGCCGATTTCATCACGCGCACGCTGGCCGAAAACCATCACGTGGCCATGCTCAGCCGAGGATACGGACGCACGAGCAAAGGTTATATTCTGTCCAACACCACACCCGAGGAGCAACTTACGGCGGAACTCATCGGCGACGAGCCGATGCTGCTGCACCAGCGGTTTCCAGATTTACCCTTGGCAGTGGATGAGGATCGCAAGGACGGCATTGAGAAGTTGCAGGCCTACGCGCCGGAGACGGACGTCATCGTGATGGACGACGCCTACCAGCATCTGTCCGTCTCCCCTACCCTGAAGATGATCCTGACGGAATACGAGCGACCCTATTTCAAGGACTACCCGCTGCCTGCCGGGCGACTGCGCGAGTACCCATCCGCGGTGCGCGATGCCGACTTGGTCATCGTAACCAAAGTAACTGACGAGCAGGTAAACCGAGATTTTTGGCGCAATCAGTTGAAAATCAGCGATAATCAGCCATTGTTCTTCACCCGCTACCGTTACGGAAAACCCGAACCCGTGACGCTACCCGCCAAAGAATTTGCCCTTGACGACAACACGGAGATATTGCTGCTCACTGGCATCGCCCGCTCCAACCCGTTGCTGGAGCATCTGCAACAAACCTACCGCATCGCGCGGCATTTCAAGTTCCAAGACCATCATCGCTACACCTCATCGGAAATTGAAAGCATAAAGAAATATTTCAAGCCTAACAGCGTTCTATTCACCACCGAGAAAGATTGGATGCGCCTGCAATACAGCCACATCAAAAATTCATTATCTTTGCTGCCTGTATTCATCATCCCTATTGAAGTGGATTTTTTAACTGAAGAAGAACATACTACATTCATCAATATCTTAAAAGACCATGTTAGAAGAGAGAAAAAGAAAAATTGAAGAAACTGTCTCTTTTTTGAAGAACAGAACCAGCATACATCCCAAAGTCGCTATCGTGTTAGGATCCGGTTTAGGCGGACTCACCAAATCTGTGGAAGTCGCGGACGAGATTCCCTATACGGAGATTCCCAATTTCCCCGTTTCCACCGTAAAGGGGCACAAGGGCACTTTAGTTTTCGGCAAGCTGAACAACACAGAAGTGATGGTCTTCAACGGCCGCATGCACTATTATGAGGGTTATCCGATGAGTGTAGTGACCTATCCGCAGCAGATTCTGAGCGGTTTAGGTGTAAAATGTCTTATTCTTTCTAACGCAGCCGGCGGCATGAACCCCACTTTCAAAGTGAGCGACATCATGATTATCAAGGACCACATCAACATGTTCGGCGACAACCCGCTGTTGGGTCCCAACGACGACACCTTGGGACCGCGCTTCCCCAACATGAGCGAAGTCTATTCGCACCGCCTCATCAAATTGGCCTATCAGAAAGCCAAGGAGACTGGTGTACACTTGCAGGAAGGCGTTTATATGGGCGTAACTGGCCCATGTTTTGAGACTCCGGCCGAATACAAGATGTACCACATCATGGGTGCCGACGCAGTGGGCATGTCCACCGTGCCGGAGGCCATCATGGCGCATCACCGCGGCATTGAGATTTTCGCTTTGTCAGTCATCACCGACTTGGGCATTGTGGGCCAGGTGATGGAAGCCACGCACGAAGAGGTGTTGGAGGCAGCCAACACAGCAGGTCCGAATATGGTGAAGTTGATTTACGCGATGCTGCCCGAGATGTAGGTTTAGAAAACCACCGGCAACAGCAGTTCCACGATAATGGCCACGAGGACGGCCACCAGGGCCACCCGGACCAATCCCCTGTTTTTCCATGCCATCACAATCGCCACCATCGTTGCAATAGCAGCGGAGGCGAAGTGCGGTGTAGTTGCACCTGTGGGTGTGGTGGAATAGAGCACATCTGGGAAAGTCATGGCCGACAGCACGCAAAATGGGATGTAGAACAAAAAGTCCTTAATCCATTCATTTTCCAGTTTTTTCCGCACGAAACCAATGGGAATCAAGCGGATGAGGTAAGTGGTGAGCGCCATGATCACCATGCAGATGGCGATATTTTGCATACTACACATGGGCACCTCCTTCCTGAACACTTCTTCTACGGAATCTTTTCACCTCCTTGATGGACGCGCAGATTGCAGCGCCGAGGATGGCGGAAATGATGATAGCCCAGCCACCGCCACCGCTTTTGGAGAGCACGTTGATGCCCGGTACATACTTGAACAAGCATGAGAGCAATGCGGAAACGATGACCGCGATAGCCACTTTCCGGCCCTTGCGCGCCGGCGGGATGATGATAGCGATAAACATGCAATAGAGGGCGATGCCAAAGCAGCCCTGCAACATGGGCGAGAGCAAACTGGAGGCCACGGCACCGAGGCAAGTCCCTAATGTCCACCCGAAAATCGGGGTGGCCATCAGACCGCCGAAGAACGGGAAGTTTACATCGTCTTTTTCCATGGAGGCCAGGGCAAAGACCTCATCGGTAATGCAGAAAGCCATGATGGCGCGCTTGTAGAAGGGCATGTCGGAGGCCACTTTCTGGGAAAGGGACAGAGACATCAGCATATAGCGCAGATTGATGACGAAGGTGGTGATCACCAATTCGATGTAGGGTGCGCCGCCCTCAATGAGGCGTATGCCTGCAAACTGGCCCGCCGAAGCCATGTTGGTGAGTGAGATAATCGTGGCTTCCAACGGATTGAAGCCCATTTTCACAGCAATCAATCCGAAGGTAAAAGAGACAGGAATGTATCCCAAACAGATGGGAAACCCTTTCTTAATACCCCTAATAAACTCACTCATAAATAGTTAACTGTTTTACTTTCAAGGCTGCAAAGATAATAAAAAAAGACATTCAGCGAGGTAATGCCCTATCTACTCAACAAACAAGGCATCAAAGGCAAGTTTTGTTATTCCGAATCAATAAATTTAGTATCTTTGCCAACTTGGAAGAAAAGCATTGATTGCCTTGATTAAAAACGGCAGAACGCGCCGCATTTTTGTTCAAAATAAGCTCACCTGAAATACGATGAAACTGATATCGAAAATACAAAAGAAAAGCATTGTGTTGTGGCTTTTTGCCGCAATGATTTCATGTTCGTTGTCGGCACTCGCTCAAGATCCAGTTGCTCGGCTTTTCCACGTGAATGACGTGCCGTTGAGGATGGTGTTTGTAAAAGGCGGGAATTTGCAGTTAGGTTGCACTGAGAATCATGTTGACAGCTGCAAAGCTCGTGAAATTCCAAACCACACTGTGTCCTTGTCGGATTTCTATATCGGTGAGACGGAGGTGACGCAGGCCCTGTGGATGGCGGTGATGGGGCGCGACAACAACCCCAGTTACTGGAAAGGCAACATGCTTCCCGTGGAGCGCGTGAGTTGGACGGAATGCCAACGCTTTGTGACCCGTCTCAACAAGTTTCTCGCCGAAGAACTGCCGGAAGGCTATCGTTTTGCGTTGCCAAGCGAAGCCCAATGGGAGTATGCTGCCCGTGGTGGTCTCAAAAGCGCGGGTACCGCATACTCAGGCGGCAATGACCTGAAACAGATTGCATGGTTTTATGGTAATAGCGATGAACACACCCATACGGTTCGAATCAAGACGGCCAACGAGTTGGGACTGTTTGACATGAGCGGAAACGTTTGGGAATGGTGCCAGGATTGGTTCGATGAGAACTTCTATGCGGAGAATAAGGATTGGAATAATCCGATGAACAACCAAGAAACCTCTTATCGCGTGCAAAGGGGCGGTAGCTGGAATTATGCAGCTCCCTATCAACGTTGTGCCAATCGCGACCGCGGCAGCATTTACTCCCGTTATGAGGATTGTGGTTTCAGGGTCGCCTTGGTGCAGAAGTAGGCTTTGCCGCTATCTTGATTTTTTTAAAATGCATATTTAAAATGCAGCAGGATTTGCCACGTGTTCGACAAGTTGTTGTAAGGTGACCACGTTGACGGGGTGAAAGTATATTTCCCGTTCTGGTTGTCATATTTCAGCACCACTTCATTGTCCAGCACTTTGTAAGCGCCCCACTTACTACAGAAAAGATTGCCGAGATTGTTGAAATCAACTCCAATGTCGATAGTTTGTTTGTGACCTTTGATGCTGAAGTATATCTCCTGGTCCACCTTGAAATTGATGCGGTTCACCCAGGGTGCCTTACCACCGTTGCGGATTGAATATTCGCCTCTGTGCTTGCTTAAATAATCGTCGTTACAGATGTACTCCTCGAAAGCATTGCGGTTCTCCTCGGAGACGAAAGGCATAGCTTCCAGTTCTTCGGAGGTGGGGATATACATCAACTGAAAGCTGTTCATTCCACTGGCGTAGTCAATGAGGTAAGAACGGTGGGAGCGGTAGCTCAAACTATAGATTCCCATATTCAAACCCTCGTAGAAAAGACCGAGCCGCGTCGCCGTATGTGGGCCTTCCTTGATGGTGTATCCGACGGAGGCAATCACGCGGTGGGGCGCGACATAGCCGGCAAGTCCGATCTCTGGGCTGTTGCATCCATTCACATTGGCAGTGTTTGCCAAACTGGAGACTTGGTCACTTATACCATCTGAAATTGTCCTTGCATTGCTTAATGTGTATGCTGCCATCAAATTCAGACCAAAATGGAATTCTTTGGTCAGCTGAGCGGTAAAGGAGAAGTACTGCCCGTGCAGTTTTTTCGAGTTGTAGAGGTAGTATCCACTCATGTAAGAGCCATTACTGTTGGCGATGCCCTCACTTGCATAGTGGGTGCGTGCATCGGGCTCTCCAGGGAGCAATACAGTACCGTCTTCCTTATAGCCTAACACCTTGGCATAGACTTCATTGAAATTGTAGGAATAGACACCTTCCAAAGTGGCCTTGATATCGCCGGGAATCACAAAGTCCAAGGCTATAGAGGATTTCCAGCTAGTGGGCATGTGCAAATCCTTTGCCAAAATGGTAGCATTGGTAGGTGCAGGCAGATTGGTTTGGCTGTACTCCTGACCCTGGTGAACGCTGTTGATGATATTCGAAAGGTCAGGGTCGAAGTTCACCACATCCTGTCCTGTTTCCAGATTGGCGATGTATTGGTATTGAAGGCAATTTGAGTTGCCCGCTGCACTTACCAGCCATACGTTAGGAATACGGCCCGTAAAGAGGCCTGTACCGCCACGAAGGACGACTTTACGCTTGTGGGTTATATCCCAGTTGAATCCGACACGCGGGGAAACGTGGCAGTCAAATTTCGGAACGTCGGCGGTGCTGAGTCCCGCAAAAGAGCTGTTCGGATTCGCTGCCGCAATTTGATCAAACTCGACATTTCGATTGTCGTAGCGGAAACGGATAAATGGCGTCTCCAGACGAAGGCCGACCGTGAGTTTGAAAAACTTGCTGAATTCCATGTCATCTTGAGCGTAAATGGAAATCTGAGATTGGTTGAAAGTTGGAAAGACCTGTTCGGTGGGGGTGTCTGTGTTGGCATGGGTGATCATGAACAATGAAGGTCCGGCACCTTCCTCGCCGTTTGCATCTGCAAGGAAAGACTGCCATGAATCATAGACATACCAGCCGGCACCGCCTTGCATGAAGCCGTTGACAATACGATTCCATTCAAACTGCGCACCAGTCATGATATTGTGGATGCCTTTTTTGTAGTTGAATTCATCTGTGAGCGTGATGGTGTTAACGCGGCGAAGATTGTTATAGGTGAACGGGTCCGGGCCAAACGTTGTGAACAGGGCTAACTGCGTGCTGCCGTCAGCGGCAGTATATGGCTCCAAAATATCAACAGTCGGGAAGTATCCACCCACGAAAGTGCGAGGCTCATTTTGCAATGACCAAGTGATTCGGGCCATATTATTGCCTTGTCCGTTCAGCACATGACTGTTAAGTTCCGCCGCTATGGAGGTGAAGTTCTGGTATTGGCAATAGTTGGCCGATTCAAACGGCATCGAATATTGCGAGTTACGTCCGGCATTGTCGCGATTCACTGTATAGAGTTCCCCGTTGGACAGAAGTGTAATGTTGCTTCCTCCCAATGGGTTGAAAGAGCTGGCCGCAGGGTGTGGGGTGGAGACGTGCGTGTGTGAAAAACGTATATGGAACAGATTGTAATCGTTGATTCTCCAGTCCAGACGGCCAAAAAGCCTGTAATCGGGGGTCTTCACTGTGTAGTATTCGTAACGTCCTGGATCATAACCGTATTTGTCAACAAGGAAATGATGTATGGCATCCATTTGACCTGTGGTGGGGCGATTGAATCCGGTGCTGCCACCGTAAGCCTGACTCTCGTCTGTACGAGATAAGACGTCGGATCCGGCGTCGTGACTCACCACGTATTCCCCATTGACAAAGAAGAAAAGCTTGTCCTTGACGATGGGACCCTCGAGAGTGATGCCAATGGTATTGTTGAGGGTTGATGGAACCGCTAACCAGTCATCGCCGACCCGATTTCCTTGCAAATTATTATTGGTAAAGTAGTTATAAACAGAACCATGCCATTTGTTTGTGCCGTGTCTGGTAACCATGTTGATGGCACTGCCTTGGAAGCCGCTGTGGCGGACGTTGTAAGGAGTGAGGTTGACACTGACCTGGTCGATAGCCTCAAGGGAAATCGGGGTGCCGCCGGCGGGTAGGCTCGAACCGATGCCGAAAGCGTTGTTGAAAGAAGCCCCGTCCACCGTGACATAGGATCCCCGATAGTTGGCACCGCCGAACGCTGCTCCTCCGTCCGTTATCAGTCCTTGTGGAGTATATCTCAACATGTCGTATAAGCTGCGACTCACGGTAGGCACCATCAGTATTTCGTTGCTGTTGATGAGGATACCAGTACCCGAGCGGCTGATATTCATAGATGATTTCTCTCCGTCGCCGAAAATGGTAATCTCCTCAATTCGCTGCGAAGTGCGGGCTAACGCCACATTAACAATGGCAGTCTCACCGATAGGGGCCATGATGTCGTGCACCACTGCGGTTTGGTAATTGAGACGTTCCACGCGAACCGTGTAGGGACCTCCTACTAAAATGTTGTTGATGATAAAGTTGCCTTTTTGGTTGGAGAAAACATAGTAATAGGTGCTTGTGGGGTTGTGCACGACAGTGACCACTGCGTCCGAGATAGGGTTCTTCCCATCACTGATATTTCCCGAGATGGAAGAAGTGGTAATCTGCGCCGTCAGTGGCAAAGTCGTCAGCAGCAAACAGAATGCCAACACAATGGCCGACAACACTGTTCTCTTTCTGTTTTCGTTAAAAAAGCGTAAAATATAAGCCATAATCAAAATGTTGCAGTAGGACACAAAATACTCATCTTGTTAAATACCAGCAAGATACAATACCCAAAGGAAAATAGCTATCCATATTTAACAAGATGCCAAAATTACAAAAAAATCCCAATGCCGAGTGCTAACATTTCAACTCAAGCAAAGATAATAGAAACATGGCCGTTTTCAAGCCATCGATGGCTGCACTCATAATGCCACCCGCATAGCCTGCGCCCTCGCCAATGGGATAGAAGCCAGGGAGCGAACAGACACGGTCCTCACCGCGCACCATGCGTACAGGGGACGACGAACGCGTTTCCACACCGGTGAGCACTGCATCGGGGTCGGCAAAACCGGGCATCTTGCGGTCGAAGAGCGGCAACGCCTTGCGCAGAGAGTCCACCACATAATCGGGCAGACAGCGATGAAGGTCGCAGAATACCACGCCGTGCGGATAGGAAGGCTTCACGCTACGGTACATCTGCGCTATCTTATCCTGCAGGAACTCGCCCACCAGATTGCCGGGAGCACGGTAGTCGCCTGCCACTTCAAAAGCCAGCCGCTCGTATTTTTCCTGATAGTCCAATCCATCCAACGGGCTATTTTTCAGATAATCTTCTGGGTTAACATTCACCAGAAGGGCACTGTTAGAGTTGGCCTTGTCGCGTTTGCGTTCGCTCATGCCATTGGTCACGATAGTGTCGGGTTCGCTGGTGGAGGCCATGACGGTGCCACCGGGACACATGCAGAAGGTATAGACGCTCCGCTCGGGAAGATGGACCACGCCCTTGTAGGAGGCCGGCGGCAGAATCCGCGCCGCCTCACCATACTGCATGCGATTGATGCGGCGTTGCTGATGCTCAATGCGCACGCCCATGGAAAAGGGCTTGGCCTCCATCGTCATGCCGCGCTCATGCAATCGCCGGATGGTATCGCGGGCCGAGTGGCCCAGACCCAGCAAAACATGATGGGTGCGAATTTTGAGCTCCGGTGCACAAACCAGCTCTATCACATCCCCATCCCGATGAAAATCAGTGAAAGTCGTATTGAAATGGAACTCTCCACCCAAGGATTCAATCTCCAGACGCATATTCCGGACCACTTTCTCCAGATAATCGGTCCCCACATGCGGGTTCTGCATGTACGTGACATCCTCGTGGGCACCATGCTTGTGAAACTCCTTCAGTACAAAATCATTATACTCGCTATGCACATTGGTATTGAGTTTGCCATCGGAGAAAGTGCCTGCCCCACCCTCTCCAAACTGGATGTTAGAGTTAGGGTTGAGCATTTTGGTGTACATGAAGTCGGCCACAGCCCTTTTGCGGTCCTCGATTTTGCCGCCGCGCTCCAAAATGATGGGCTTGGCTTGGCAACGGGCCAAATACAGGGCGGCGAACATGCCAGAGGGCCCGAAGCCGACCACCACAGGGCGGAGGTCATCCTTCCACAATGGATATTCGACTTCCACAGACGGTTTCAGATGAGAAACACCGTCTTTTTCAAGAAGAGAGGCGTAGTTATCGGGCAAGGTGACAGCCACTTGGTAATCGTACATCACCTTGTTTTTCTTGCGCGCGTCGATGGCCTGCCGGAGCACGCGGTATTCCTGCACATCCTCATGGCGGATGTGATACTGCTGGCAAACCGCATTTTTCACATTCGGGTTTGCCGAAACGGGGATTCGGATATTGGAGAGTTTTAACTGTATCATAATTGTCGGCAAAAATAACACTTTCAGCCGATTTGGAAATTCATCTCGTGAATAATTGCTATTTTTGCACGCATTTTCAAAATCATGCCAAGATTACGCGAGCTTTTCTGGTCTTTTTTCAAAATCGGAACCTTCACCATCGGAGGTGGGTACGCCATGATACCGCTGATGGAAAAGGAGCTAGTGGATCAGCGTCAATGGGTTAATCGAGAGGACTTTATGGATATCTTGGCGGTATCGCAGGCTATGCCGGGCATCTTTGCCGTCAACATGGCCACCAATGTGGGCTACCGGTTGCGCGGTTTCCGAGGCAGCCTGGCCGCCATCATCGGCAATATCGCCATCCCCATCGTCATCATCCTCTGCCTAGCTACCTGTTTCCGGTTTTTGAAAGACAATGCCATCTTCGAGGCCATCTTCAAAGGCATCCGCCCCGCAGTTGTGGCTCTTATAGCAGCTCCCGTGTTCAACATGGCCAAGACTGCCCGGATCAATTGGCGTAACTGCTGGGTTCCGATTGTGGCCGCCGCACTCATCTACCTGTTAGGCATTTCCCCCATCTGGATCATATTGGCCACGCTCGCTGCCGGACTCATCTATGGGCACTACAAAAAGCAACGAAAGGAGGGGATATGATTTTTCTGCGGCTGTTTTGGACTTTCCTGAAAATCGGAGCCTTCACTTTTGGCGGAGGACTGGCTGCTATCGCACTCATCCAGAATGAAGTGGTGGAAAAGCAGGGCTGGCTCACGAGCCAGGAGTTCGCCGATATCGTGGCCACCTCGCAGATTACGCCAGGCCCTGTCGGCATCAACACAGCGACTTATACGGGCTACACGGCCATCGTGAATGCAGGGTACTCCGAGTGGTTCGGCATTCTGGGAGCCCTACTCGCCTCTCTCTCCGTCATTCTCGTGCCTGTCACACTCATGCTCATCGTATGCCGGTTTCTCCTCAAGCACAAGGACAATCCGATCATCGCCACTGCCATGTCGTGGCTCCGGCTGGTCATTGTAGGCCTTATTGCGGCCGCTGCGTTGCTTTTGGCCACCCCGGAGACATTCGGTATCGCCTCGCCACAGATATGGGTCAGTATCGCCATTTTCGCCGCTGTATTCGTCGTCTCCCTTCGTTTTAAGGTCAGTCCCATCCTGCTGATAGTGTTGAGCGGAGTGGCAGGAGGGTTGGTGTATGGGATGATACTATAGAAGGGGTGAAGGAGAGGATAAAAATGGAAAATCTTGTTTTTAGTCGCATAGAATCAGCACATACACTGGCAGGTGGTCGGCGTAGCCGCCGATGTAGCGCGGGCCGAGGAAGGTGCGATAGGTTTTCACACCACCATATTTTTCATCGGGCACAAAAAGAAACGGGGCCTGGAAGATGTAAGGCCGCTGGTGGGCGATGCGCAACCGGGAATTGCCTAATAACAGGGCTCTGGAAACGATGATCTGATCCAAACATCTCCAAAAATCCTCGTGCTTGTGCGACCCCATATTGTTCTGGTTTTCAAAATAATACATCAGATTGAAAAGGGTATCCTCCGAATTCTCCGGCGCAAACGCTCGGGCACGCAAATGAGCCACCATGCTCTCGTCTGTGGCATAATCGTTGAAATCGCCCAGCAATAGCACATTGGCAAAGGGATTGAGATGCATCACGGAATCGACCAGCTGGCGGGTCACGTCGGCGTAATGGTTGCGCTTGGGGATAGTGGCCGCATAGCCGCCAAAGCGCGAGGTCCAGTGGTTGACAACCAGATGCAGCGAGTCGCCACACGGGAGCCGCACCAGCGCGTAAAGCAAATCGCGATTGCGGGTTTTCGGCTCAAAG
The DNA here is from genome assembly GCA_045132055.1 of Bacteroidales bacterium. Lineage (GTDB taxonomy): Bacteria > Bacteroidota > Bacteroidia > Bacteroidales > WCHB1-69 > F23-D06. The sequence goes on along the minus strand of JBGURP010000039.1, from coordinate 68,836 downwards.
GGGAAGACTACTGGCACTTTGTGCTCGCGGAGGACTGTCACCAAGCTGTCGCGGTAGAGCAGCGCCACATCCACGCCGCGGCGGTCGGGAGAGTCGTGATGCACGTACCTGTAGCCGTAGGCGCGGAGCGGCGAGCGGTAGCAGAGATCCTTGAGCACCTGCTCATTCTCTATTTCAGCCAGACCCACGAGCGCCGGAGGACTGCCCCCGCCCATGGCCACCAGCACCTTGGCCACATTGGCAATCTTCTTGTAATACTTCTTGTAACTCCAATGATACAAGCCTTCAGGCGTGAAGTCATCATCACGGGTGAGCGAGTCGTCGGAGGGGTGGAACAGGTTTTCTACATTGTAGAATGCGACCATCAGTGAGTCGCGCGATGGCTGGGCACCTGTCTGGCAGGCACACCCAAGCGCCAGCATCATAAGCATGATTTTCGTTTTCATTGCCAGAATATTTTGTTGCGGCAAAAATAATAAAAAAAGGAGGATGACGATGCCGTCATCCTCCTTGTGCGGAAAGGATTTTCTATCCTTAATCCTTAATACATCTTACGCTGTAGCCCATGCCTTCGGTCACATCGTTAACCTGCCACATGTAGCACTTACAATCGGCCCAGTAAACTCTGGGTTGTGACTGGTTAGCCGCATTCACGCCCCACAAGTAAGCGTTACCGATGAGGTTCTCGTAACGGCCGGCATTCTCATTGTAGCAACCACCAGGCAGTAAGCTGAAGTTGGTGCTATTGTTGCCACCGCCATCGAGCCAGTAATTGTTGTAACGCAGGTCGAACATGTCGGTTGCCGTGTTGCTGCCAGCAGTGCTCATGAAGTCTTCGCCGGTCGGCATGTGCCAGCCCGTAGGACATATACCCTGAATATTGTTGTTTGCATCCAACACCAAGCCGTTTTCTGCGTCCATAGCAGAGGTCCAGTCGTACAGGTAGCCGTAACGGTCGAGATTTGCGGTGGTGTTCGGGTACATGATATTATCATAAACCATCAGGTTGTTCACAGCACGTCCGTCGCTGTACTTGGTGGTGCGGAGGTTCTTGGCCATCCAGCACTTGCCTGCAAGTTGCACAGCAGGATAGGTGTTGCCATCCACGTCGGCTGCCACAGGACAAGTGTTCTGCGTCACGTGCAACACTTGAGTGGTAGTAACCTCATTGCCGCACTCGTCTGTTGCCGTCCAAGTGATGGTATAATCACCCACTGCATCGTAAGTGGCAGCGGCATTGTTTACAACCGTATAGTTAACGTTAGCGCCATCCTGGAAGTGGTGCACCTCAGGTGTTGCGAACACCGGAGTAACCGTGGTCTCATTCAAGTCAATATTGGCATATGCGTCACCATGGGTTGTGATGGTGAAGAGATAGTCGCTAGTGGTCGGAGTGTTGACCACAACATCCACAGAGGCTTCCGTGACACAGTTCGTCACTGTGTTGGTGACCGCAAGCACATAAGTACCGCTCTGAGCACTTGTGAGCGGATTAGCAAGCACAGGGCTTGTCTCAGTGGAGGTAAAACCGTTAGGACCACTCCAAGCATATGCGAATTCACTGCCCGTAGAAGATCCTGTGCTACTCAGCGTGACATCCTCATCCGTGCAGTAGAATGCCTTGCTCACAGAAGGTGTGGACAGCGGTCTCTCAACATTGTCGGTCACCGTCACATTTTCTGTGTAAGCGCACTCGGAGTTGAGAGGACGTACATAGATGGAGTAGTCGTTAGCGGCAAGGTTAGCGAATTCCGTTGTCGTCTGCCAATCGGTTCCATTGATGGAGTACTCGAAGTCGCCTGTAGGTGCGGTGATGGCGATAGCACCGTTAGGAGCAGTCTCCACACAGCTGGTATTAGGCGTCACTGTCGTGGTCAGGGAAGTCGGAGTCTTGTACAGTGTCAAGTGCAACGTTACGGTGCTGTCGCAGCCGTATTGGTTGGCAAACACATGTACATAGTCGTGTAAACCTTCATCCACGATGGTGGTATCGGCAGTAGCCCAGTAGTAGTTGTCGCAAACGGTCTCGGAGAACTCGGAGGTGTGTTTCGGGGTCACCGTGATGGTGAAGGTTTGCGGCACGCCACGCACTGCATGGTTGTTAAGGGTGCAGAGCGGGGTCACTGTGATGGTTGTCACCACAGGCTCCGTTCCGGCGTTCACTGCGGTGAAGGCAGCAATGTTGCCGTACGTCTCATCTGCAATGCCAATGGAAGTGTTGTCGATACTCTTTTCAAACATAACTTCCATGTTGGGGAATGTTTGAGTCAACGTAGTCGGCAGGGAGAATTCGACAGCTGTTGTAGTACTACCAGTGCATACTGTCTGGTTGTCAACAGCATTCATCACAATCTGGGTATAGATGACGTTAACTGTAACGGCTGCAGTGCCCATATTTCCGCTCACTACCGTCTGGTCAGGCATGTATGTGGCCACATCAGGTGTAGAAACGTTGTAGGATGCACCGTATTGCAGCGTCTCCGTATGGGCAGGAGCCAACGTTTGGCCATTAGCATCCACATAATTGATGGTCAAATCATAACTGTTGACATTCCACTTAGCGTAGTAGGTCTTGTTGCTCTTAGCCGTGTCAGGAACAGAGGTCCAGCTATTGCCTTCGAAGTTAGCATTTTCATACCAACCATCAAAGCTGTGGCCTTCGTACTCCATATCGGCTGCAGTAGGCAGATTAGCGTCTTGTTGTTTGTACCAGTATCTGCTGATAGGCGTATAACCATTCACAAAGTGACCATCGTTGAGCACGAACGTCACTGTGAAGGTATCGGGCTCGAAGATAGCGTCCACATACACATTGGTATCAGGCATGGTGAAGGTGTTGTTGGTAACCGTTACATCGGTGCCGTTGAAGTCGAACACATGCCATGAAGCGAAGTGATAACCATCGTTGGCAACAGCATTCACATTGATGGTGGCGCCAGCGGTATCTTTTGCAGGATCATATGAAACGGTACCATTAAGCGTATTCCATGCATTCACATAGCGCATGGGCACGATACGGTAGGTTTCAGTGACCGTGTCGCTGTTGATCATGTCAGTAGCGGCGGCCACAGCTTTCAAAGTGGTCGTGGAAGTAATGTTGATAGGTCCGCTATAAATCTGCGTGCCTGTGACATTTCTGCCGCCAGGAACCACAGGATCCGTACCATCCAGTGTGTAGTAGATAGTGGAATTAGGTGTAGCGCATGTGATAGTAATCGTGACGTTATCTTCAGAAGTGAAATTACCACCCACAGGATCCACAACCAGCGAAGCAACCTTCTCCATGTGTGTAAAGTTGGCCTTGAAGGTGCTGTCTTGAGTAGCATTGAACGTGATGGTGGCATCTGTGGAGACCGGCTGATCATTCACAGTCCAGTTAGTGAAGATATAGTATGTGGACGGAGTGGCTGTCAGGGTCACCGCGGTGCCATACTCGTACTCACCAGCGCCAGTCACATCACCGCCGACAGTCGGGACGGCGACAACATCGATGGTCAGTGTGTCAATCCAGAAGTCGGCAGACACATTCACATCGTTGGTCGGCATCACGAATGTATTGTTGGCAGAAATCTCAATGCTCTCCACAGTGGAAGTGCCCAATGAGGTCACATTCCAGCGACCGAAGTGATAACCCGTAGCAGGAGTAGCCGTCAGCGTAACAGTAGAACCGATAGCTGCGCCTTCCGTGGTGGCAGTAGCAGGATCAACGGTAACCGTACCATTCTGCATGTTGCCATCCACATACACCATGTAAGAACAAACAGGATTGCTGTTGTACGTAGTGACGGTAGCTGCCGTAGCAGGTTCGTACTTATAAAGTTGAATATCCTGTTGACTACTTGAAGTATAGTATCTAAACCTGCCGTCAGCACCATTGTACCGCAAGTAACGAGAGGTGCCTTTAATGAAGGCATTTCCATTATCTATAGAAATTGTATTGCTATATTGTGTAGTAGTACTGCTCAACAATTCATTTTTATTAGTAGATGTACTGCCAATATACTTTCCGCTGGCGGACTTGATAGAATAACCGGTTGTCGTATTCATTGATGCAATGGTGAACTTGGCAGCACCTGTTGTGGCAGTGGAGTCGATAACACCATTGTTAATTTCCACATCTATGGTGTTGTTATTAGCATCAAGTGAAGAACGACTTCCATCAAAAGCAACCCCTATACCCTCGCACACGATCAGATAATCACCACTCCAATCATTAGGAGCGGAGGTCACTTTGACGTAACGGGCAGGAGTAGCTGCGCCTGTGCCTTGCTCCGTCTTTTGATAAACAGCATACAGCGTGATATCAGCAGAAGGATTATAAGGACTGGTCACAAAAGTAGGCTCGGTGGTAGTCTCCGTTACTTCGGCAGTACTCCAACCAGCAAACGTCCAGTCGGTACAAGCTGCAGCCGGGCTGGGATCATTATTGGAAAAGTCAACTTCCTCGGTAAACTGGTTACCTGTCATAGTGGCTTGCGGTACTGTACCATTGCCAGGATTGAAGGTCACGGTGTAAGTCGGGAAGTTGAAGGTATAAGCGGCAGTAGCCACCTCGCTCGGCAGCCATTGCTCGCCATCCTTCACGGCTATAGCCTTCACGGTGGTATTGGCATTCAACTCGAAGCCGTCAGTGTATTGCATGGAGTTTACAGTAGGCTCATTACCGTCGGTGGTGTAATAGATAGTTGCACCTTGAGTTGCACAGCTTATGGTCACGGTCTTAGGCTCGGCGTAGGAACCTGCAGCGGGGCTGATGGTCGGTGTTGCCACCAATTGCTTAGCCTCGAAGTTGGCAACCAAATCACTGTCTTGCGTAGCCGTGAACATGAAGGTAGCATTAGGAGAAATCAATGTTCCGTTGGATGTCCAGCCGGTGAAGTAATAGTTGTTAGCCGGCGTTGCAGTCAAGGTCACTTGAGTGCCATATTCATACTCATCCTCGCCAGTCACTGTACCGCCATTGGCCGGGTTAGGCGTAGCCAAGATAATCAGTGTGTCAATCCAGAAGTCTGCGGACACTGTCACAGCGCTGGCCGGCATCTCGAAGGTGTTGTTCGTAACCGTGATATTCTCTACTGAGGTAGTGGCAGTCTTGGTGACGTTCCAGCGACCGAAGTGGTAGCCCGTAGCCGGCGTAGCGGTCAGGGTAACCGTTTCGCCCTCGGCAGCTTCTGTCTTGTCAGCACCGATGGTACCATTCTGCACCGTAGCAAGCTCGACCGGATAGGTGATGATACATTCAGGATTGCTGTTGTACGTGGTAACCGCACCGTTCTGATTCACTGTAATGGTGGCAATACGTCTATGACCATTGGACCCACCTATCGTAAACACCACAGAGGTGGCGTTTCCAGTCCATACTCCATTGGAATAAGTACCTTCATTAGCAGAAATTGCATTCTGATTTTCACCGCTTCCAAAGGTGAATGTAATGCCTGTCATGGCACTCTGAGAAGAGATGGTGATGGTATTCTTTGCATAGCAACGTACTGCTGCTCCACCAGAATAGTATTTAGGTGCATTGTCAGCATTTGAGCCTTGGCCAAATGTAACTGTTGTATTATTATTAATATCTACAGTTCCAACTACAGCACCATCAGCATAGCCCATTGTTGAGAAGTCAACAGTGGATGAAACCTCAGCATTATTGTCTTGTTGATACACTGCATACAGCGTGATATTACCCGTAGGATTGTAAGGACTTGTCACCAGAGTTGTAGGCGCGGTGGTTGTCTCTTGAACCGCTGCGGTGCTCCAGCCGACAAATGACCAACCCAAAGTCTGGCAATCAGCAGCCGGAATAGCATTGTTATTGGCAAAGTCGACAGCTTGCGTGAATGCATTACCCGTCATGGTGGCTTGAGCAACCGTACCGTTGTTACCTGGTTCGAAGGTCACGGTATAGGTCGGGAAGTTGAAGATGTATTCAGCCGTAGCCACATCGCTCGGCAGCCAGTCGTTGCCATCTTTCATGGCAATAGCCTTCACGGTGGTGTTGGCATTCAACTCGAAGCCGTCCGTGTATTGCGTAGAGTTTGCCGTAGGCTCAGTGCCATCAGTGGTGTAATAGATCACAGCACCCGGCGTAGCGCAAGCAATGGTCATCGTCTTCGGCTCGGTGTAAGTACCGGCAACCGGAGTGAAGGTCGGCGTAGCCACCTTTTCCAAAGCCTGGAAGTTGGCCACAAGGTTTGTATCGCTGGTAACTGTGATGGCAACGGATGTCTCAGTGGAGATTTCTGTTTGATTGGAAGTCCAGTTGATGAACCGGTAGCCTTCGTTAGCAGTGGCTGTCAGAGTGGCAACGCCACCATGACTGAATGTACCTGCTCCTGTTATCGTACCACCATCAACGGGGTTGACAGTAGCAATAACGTCATAGCTATTGAGGGTGAAGGATGCGTGAACCTCAACATTGCCGGCGGGCATGATGAATTGATTGTTAACCACATCCACCGTCTGACCAGTGGTAGTGTTACGCACCTCCCATGCATCAAAGCTGTAGCCTTCATTAGGAGTGGCGGTCAGGATTACCTGAGCGCCCACAGCAGCCGTTTGTGCAGGATCGGAACTAATAGTACCGTTTGACGGTTGAATCAAAGTGATTGCAAAAGCATCGGTTGTCCACATGGCGTAGAAGGCCGTGTCGCCCATGGCCGTGGTGGAAATTTCGGTGATCGGGTTACCCGTGAATTGGGCATTGTCGTACCAGCCGCCGAAGGTATGGTTGTCTTTGTTCAGCTCATTAGCGGTAGGCAGTGTGTAGGCCTCGCCATATGTGTATGTGGTGGGAAGTTGTGCCTGACCAGTATAGGTACCGCCGTTCAATTCCCACGTGATGTTGTACTTGTTGGGAGCGTATGTAGCCACGAGAGTGCTGTTTTGCGTAGCAATGATGTCATATTCTGCATCGGCGGAAACAATCTGGCCGTTCACTGACCAACCCGTGAAGGTGTAGCCTTGGGCCGGGGTGGCAGTCAAGGTCACTGGAGTGTTGCACAAATAACCGCTGTTGGCAGCCGTTGTGCCAACCTCAGGCTCGGGATTGAAGGTAACAGAACCACCATTGACCGGGTCTGCAGAAGCCGTGATATTGTAGTAAAGATCATTCCACTGTGCATACAGAACAATGTTGTTGGCTGGCATCGTGGCCGGAAGTGTTTCGTTCCAACCTGCGAACTCTTTGCACTCCTTCTCAGGATCCGCAATAGCTGTAAGATCAGCACCGAATGCAAAGGTGTCAACATCCAGCTCCGTATTGCCATCCATGTAGGTGATGGTGTATTCCTTCAATGCAAAGTTGGCAGTAAGCGCGCTGTCACTGGTAACATTGAAATTGTAGGTGGCAGTAGTACACACCACAGCACCCTGCGCGTTGGTCCAGTTGACAAACTCATAACCTGTGGCAGGGTTGGCTGTAAGCTGCACTTCCGCACCATGGTTGAAGCTGCCCGTTCCAGTTACCGAACCGGCATTGGCTGGACTGACAACCGCAGAAACAGTATAGGTGATATAGCTGAAGTAACCTGTCACCGTCACGTTGCCTGCCGGCATGGTAAACTTGTTATTCTCCACAGTAACCGGGGAGCTGGCTGAGGTATTCTGCACATACCAGTCACCGTCGAATTGGTATCCTTCATCAGGGGTGGCGATCAGTGTCACCTCTGTGCCCATCGTAGCGACATTAGCCGGAAGGTTGTGGCTAAGCGTACCGCCCGACACTACGCTCATCGTGATGGTGTACTCCTTCAGTTCAAAGTTGGCCGTAAGCGCACTGTCGCGATTGACAATGAAATTGTAGTCGGCATCGGTACTCACCACAGCACCCTGTGCGTTGGTCCAGTTGACAAATTCATAACCTGAGGCAGGAGTGGCTCTAAGCTGCGCTTCCGCACCATGGTTGTAGCTGCCCGTTCCTGATACAGAACCGGCATTGTCTGGACTGATAACTGCAGAAACAGTATAGGTGATGGGGCTGAAATAACCTGTCACCGTCACGTTGCCAGCCGGCATGGTGAACTTGTTATTCACCACTTCAACCGGGGAACTGGCTGAGATATTCTGCACAGTCCAGTCGCCGTCGAATTGGAAACCTTCATTAGGAGTGGCGATCAGTGTCACCTCAGTGCCCATCGTGGCGACATTGGCCGGAAGGTTGTGGCTGAGCGTACCGCCAGTCACAACGCTCATTGTGATGGTGTATTCCTTCAATGCAAAGTTGGCCGTAAGCGCACTGTCGCGGGTGACGATGAAATTGTAGGTGGCAGTAGTACACGCCACAGCACCCTGTTCGTTTGTCCAGTTGACAAACTCATAACCATTATTAGCGCTGGCTGTCAGCGAAGCCGCTCCTTCGTAGGAGTAAGTGCCGGTGCCCGTTATAGTACCACCTGCTGCCGGGTTGGCAGTAGCTGTAACTGTGTACTCAATTGCGGTAAAGGAAGCGTGAACCTCAACATTGGCGGCAGGCATGATGAACTGATCGTTAGTCACCTCAACCGTTCCGCCATTATCAACATTTCTCACCTCCCAAGAGCCGAAGGTGTATCCGGCATTCGGAGTAGCCGTCAGCGTTACGACAGCACCTGCGGAGGCAGTCTGTGCAGGATCGGAACTGATAGAACCGTCTGCAGGCTGAATCAGCGTGATATTGTAATTGACATCGCAAACAGGATTGCTGTTGTAGGTATTCACAACCGGATTAGACAGCTTATAGAGTTGGACGGCAGTCTGACCAGATGTGTAGTAACGGAAACGTTTCTGATCATTATTCTTATTATATCGCAGAGTAGTTTGTTGGTCGCACGAAATCACGGCATTTCCGTTATCAACACTCAACGTAGTACTAATAGCAGTAGCTTGTACCTTCATTCCATTATTACTCCCTGTTTGTCCAATATAAAATCCGCTTGCAGATTTAATTGAATATCCTGTGGTGGTTGTCATCGGAGCGATGGTGAAAATGGCACCACTTGTCTCATTACTATAGGCAATAGTACCATTGTTGATGGTGACAGAGATATTGTTGTTAGCTGCATCAAGAGTGCTAAGTCCGCCGTCGAATGCAACATTATAACTCTCGCACACAATGAGATACTGGCCAGACCAATCATTAGGTGTTTCCGTCACTTTATTGAACACCTGACCGTCACCGCCCTCGCTCTTCACATACACTGCATACAGTGTGGTGTCGCTCGTCGGGGAGATGGTGGTCACGAAATCAGGAGCGTCGTTAGTTTCCGCTACAGCTGCGGAGCTCCAGCCGGCGAAAGTCCATTCGGTACAGTTGTTATCCAGCTCGGGCACCAAATTCGCCAAGTCAACAGAATGAGTGCTGTTACCGGTCAGTTGGGCGGGCAGGGTTATAGTGCCGGCACCGGCGTTCAGCGTCACCGTGAACATAGGCTCGTTGACAGTGAGATGCACATTGAGAACGGAATCACAATTGACGGGATCTGCCTCAATTACGTATGAGAGGTTGAACTCACCATAGCTGGTAATGATGGTATCCGGTTGACCTGCCATAGTGAAGGTGAACGGTAAGGCATGTGCAACGATCGTGTCTTTCGTTGCCAAACGACGATTATCGATATGCTTGTATAGGCTAATAGATTGTTGTGTGCCAGTGTAACAAGCAAAACGAGGTTGTTGTTTGTTATATTGAATTTCACGGCTTGCGACAGCAACATTGGTAATAGTTGGTATACCATTATTGAAAGTTACTGTCCAAGTACTGTTGTCATTAAGTGTTGTGCTAGTATAAAGAAGATTGCTGGAACCTGAATATGACAGGTAATCGCTACCGTTCTTGAATGCCCAGCCATTATCACGACTCACTAAAGTGAGAGGATAGAGACCAGCGGGAGTTCCTATATAATCCTCTGCAACACCAATATTGTCAGTATTCACTCCGTTCAACTCTTTATAAGTATTATTAGTCGCATTTTCATAAACAATATATACAACATCTCCATCCTGCAGGTCATTGGCGCTGGTCAAGAGTTTCCATTCGTGGCAAACGGGCTGGGCGGGACCATCATCTATGGTTGTGAAGATAACGGGAGCACTCGGGACACTCGTCTCGTCACCGCAATTGCCAGTCACGCGAGCCATATAGGTCGTCTCGGGGTCGAGATTCTCAAAGGTGTAGGTGCCAGCGTTGGCATTATTGGGAACGTTGTTGTCAACAACCGTCCACGCAATGGGGTATTCCATGGCTTCAATGACTATAGAGTCAATACCTATGCCGTGGCCATAATCATTATTGTAGCCAGTGGTATAGAAACAAATCTCATAGTTGGACGCTAATCCCGGAAGAGCATATTCGTCAGAAGATGTCCATTCGTCGTGGGAATCTGTGATGGTCGAAGCTATTTGATTCCACTCACCTCCGTTGACGCGATAATATATGGACAGGGCATAACGTCCGCCACTCCAGACAGGATTGGTATATTTGAATGACAACGTTGCAGAGGAAGCACCGGAAAGATTGAGTGCAGGAGTAATAAGACGGCCATCACCTGAGGCATTACCACTATGAAAATTAGCATTATATGATCCCGTGGCAGCGGTTGTGACAACACTACCATGACCAGAACCGGCTCCGACCATCCATGAATTGGAGCCTTCTGTACTCCAACCTTCGGGCATGGCTCCGCCCTCGAAGCCTTCGTTCAAGACGGTGACAGCGACGGGCGTGCCAGTGTTGTCATAAGAGCCACGTTCCACGATAAAGTGGTCGTCGTTGCCGTTCCATGTAAGGGTGGCTTCGTAGGCTGTGACACCGCTAATAGCAAGCTGGTTGGGAATCATGCAGGCGGCTTCGGTCTCGAAGCTGATAGTTTCGCTCCAGAGGTTGTCGTCGTTGTCACAGGCGGGCTTCACACGCACATAGTAGGTGCTGGAGGCCTCAAGGCCGTTTTCAATAGTGTATGTTGGGTTGTCGCTTACATTCACCGTGGTGGTGCTGGTGGCAAAGGTGTTGTCGGTGCCGTATTGCAGTACCCATTCTGTCTCAGTGCCGTTGGCGTGACGCTCCCAAATAAGCGTGGCGCTCTCGTTGGTCACATTACTAGAAGCGAGGTTCTGCGGCTGCCAGCAAGTGGGAGCGAGTTCCACTTTGACATTGTCAATGCTTAAATACATATTGTCACTGGTGCCACCTTGATACTTGAAAGCAAGATAACTTCCGACAGGGGCATTAGGGAAAGAGACTTCCTTCTCGGTCTTGGTAGTTGTTCGCGCACAAGCAATTGCATTATCATTGTTGAAAGTGCTGGCATCGGTTGGATCCGTCATGTAGCCAACATAGAGCGTACCATTAGATGCACTCGTACCTTCATTTCGATAAGTGAATGTAAGCTGCAGTGTCGAAATTTCATTTTCAAACTCCGGTAAAACAGCATAGAGTGGCGTAGTCTTACTCGACTTGAGAAACAGGCAGTTGCCCGAAACCGCATAGCTACTAAATGATGTGAGAAATGCCGCAGGATAGGTGCTGCTGGTTGAACTTCGATTGATGAATCTCCAACAGTTGGGAAGTTTGTCGTTAGGGTAGGTGTTCGGAGCAGAAGTACTGGTTGCAGTAGTCGTATAGTTGTCAAAATACTCGTTATATTTTTCATTTTCAGTGATGGTGATGGCACCGCATGGGGTATAGAATGCAGGCACATTAACGGGCTCAGAGCTCTCGGTTTCGGAACATTTGGTGCTAATGGTAAAATCACCAGCTGCATAATTATGATCGGCAGTAAGACCGGTAAGTGTGGCGGTGGTACCCTCAATACTCACTGCAGGTGTGGTAGAACCATCAAGTTCTGTATCACCCATCTTGATGATGTAAGAGGGCGTACCTGTGTTGCCGCCATCCGTCCATGAAATGGTGGCACTATTAGGACCATTGACAGCCACTGTGACACCAGTGGGCTCTACGCAAGAAGGTGTCGGTTCCACGGTAATATCGTCAATAAAGAGCGTACGGTAGAAATACCCTGACGCAGGGACTTCGGCAGCATCTATCATAATAGCGATATAGTTGCCGTTACCGGAATAGGTGTTAAACGGTATCGTGTACAACTCGTAAGTGGTGGTTGCTGGAGTATAGGTTGCAATCTCTGTGAAAGTGCTGGCATCATTCGGATTCGTCAGCACACCCACTTTGAAAGTAGCATCGTAATTGTTTTCGGTGGAGTTAGCTCTCGCATAGAATTTTATTCTCAAACTGCTAATATCCTGCATAGGAGGCAGAATCGCATACTGAGGCTTGGGATTATAATAAGTATAGTCAGCTGAAGCCAAGGAAAAAAATCTCAAGTGGTTAGCACCAGAATTAGATTCACTGCTTGACGAATAAACGTAGGGATATAAACTGTAAGCGAAATAACCGCATGTGTTAATATAATTCCAGCAAATTGGCAAATTGTTTTCTGAGGGATAGGTACTGCCTGTCATATCATCAAAGTTCGCCGTAAATTTGTTGTCGTTGGTCACAGCACGGGGCGCGCATTCTGTAGTAAAACTAACAACCTCGCTCCATGTACCGTACTGCTCGTTACCGCAATTGGCGCGCACTCTGACTTGGTATTCTGTGCCGGGGGTAAGATTGCGCAAATAAGCAATCTCTTTTACACCGGATAAGGAAAAGTCAACATCCGAAGACGCAAGTGTCGTCCACTCACCATCTCCTGCCTTGGTTTGCACCTGCCAAGCTGTAGCTTCACTTGCATCCCATAATATATTTGCGGTGGTGGTGGTCACCGTACCATTAAGCATCTGGACATTCTCCACCAGGTATTCGCAGGCCACCTTGGTTATGCTCACGTTGTCAACTGCAGCGGGAGGATTGTTGCCATAACTACCATCATTACACCACATGAAAACCAAATACCAGTTGCCAGCGGGTACATTGACTGTTACTGATTGTGTTTGCCACCCGTCTGACGTATTCAGTTTACTGCTATCATCCAAGGCAATCCAACCTTCGGGGACTAATGAAACACCATCAGAGACATTGTTTGAGCCGTTTGGTAGCTGTCCGGCGGTGAATTGGAAATTACCAGGAGCGAGCCAGGCACGAAGGTAGTCCCAGTTGCTCTCTCCAGTAGCATTCCAATCAAAGGAGAATTCATATTTGTTTTCAGTAAAGTTGAGGAGTTTAGTAGCATACGCAAAAGACATATTTTGATTATCATATTGGTATGTATCACCGTCATCTGAAATGTATATAGCTTTTGAACCTGAGCCATAAGACACACCTGTTCCACACACCCACACATTGGAGTAATCAGGGTCATCGTTCACGAACTCCCAACCACATTCGGCAGCTTCAAAGTTATCGCTCCAGTAGTCGCCGACAGCAGTGGCTGGGGCAGTGGTGGAGAAGCTTACTTCCGCAGAGTCGGAGATATCAGAGGCGTTACACTTGATATAAACGCGATAAGTATAGTCGGTTTGGGGATCCAAGCCAGTGATAGGATAACTGGTTGTGGTATAGTTATCGTCAATCACGGTTTCCTCTTCTCCAACCACTTTCTTTATAATATAGCTGCCTCCTTCATTGGGATTACTCCAAGTAAGAGTAGCTTCTTCATGAGTGACATTAGTGGCGGTCAAACCAGCGGGTGCGAGACAATCAGGAGCCGCACCGATATGCAGCGTGTAGTCCACCAAATAGGAATAAGTCCCTGTGTAACAAGGCTCCATTTTATAATCATTATCAGCTCCTTGGATACGCATACGGTAGTTGCCGGAAGCAACAGTTGCGGGAACATTGAACGAAAGTTCCAGCGTACCATTATCAATAGTGCTGGTAGATGTATAAACGCGCTCCTCGTCGCTGAATGTGTGGTCCTGATTCCAATCAACCCATACCCAAGTATAATAATCATAGTCTGTAGCATATACGATACTCATGTCAACAGTACCGCCCGGATAGGCTTCACCACTCTGACTGGAATGATCATAATAGTATGAACTTTGCCCAGAAGACATGGAAAAATTATCATTTACAGTTCCAAAAGTGATATTAGTTATACCTGTACCATCTACAGAAGTAGGAGCAGGTACGCAAAGAAGCACTGTGGTAGTGGTCACATCTGACTCCTCGGAGCTACATACTGCCGAGACTCCTATGGTATAATTTACTTCATATTCTGTGAGATCCTCAAAAGTATAAGAGTTTGATGAAACAGGTGAATCATTGGTAAGTGTACCATTGAGATACACATTCCATGAATTTGCGTTACCAGCAGGCCAACCAATGCTTATGGAAGAATTGGTGAGAGCAGTCACGTTGATGTTTGCAGGTTTGACGCAACCGGCAGGAGCTTCGTAAGTGAAGGTGGTCTTGGGGATGAAGTTTTGCTGTGTAAAAGAAATGTTATCCAATGAATTACCATTGGAATTACCACCAGAGGCTCCCTCTATCATTTCACCAAACCAATTTACCGTACGATAGCCACCGTCGTCAGTGTTGTAAATGCCAATGAGAAGATTGCCCCCTTCATATTGGTAGGGCGTTGTAAATATGATCTCGAATTCTTCATCAGTTGACGCAGGTACAGTAAACATGCCATCATACACTATGGTTGCATCTTCCATACCGCTATAAGCAGACAGTGTTGTAGACTCAACTTCCTTCAAAAATACTACTTGATGGGTGTTGTCCCATCCGGAACCATATGTGCTCACACTTTCAATATAGAATTTTATAGCGGAGATTTCTCCCCCTGTCATATCCGATAGTTTCTCAGCGGGTATCACAAACTCACTTTTGGTGAAGTCATCGAAATAGCCACCGTACATGGGAACATAATTGTTTGTGGTCAGCGTCGCTGTCAGACCATCGTAAACAGTCAAAGTTTGCTGTGCATTCGCCGCCCAGGGGAGCAGCACCGCGAATAGCATCAGTAAAGAGTAAAGTTTTTTCATAATTGTGTAGTTTTTTATTATTATTTTTTTTTATTCTTCTTATAAAATGGGAGAAAAAGTGTACCGGAGACCGCAAAACGGGCGGTCCCAACAGGTTGGTTTTCTCTTTGTTTCTTTCACCATATTGCAGGTAATAATAGTTTTAAAATCCTCTATTCATGTAGTTTTCAGAGGACATGAAGATTCACGAGTGCACGAGTTCCCGGGCAGCAAAAACGGTCTGCTGCATCCAAACTTACAAAGATATAAATTTGTTTTGAGAAAAGCAAGAGGGGGAGAGAAGGAGTCAGGAGTTAGGAGTTAGGAGTTAGAAGTTAGAAGTTAGGAGTTAGAAGTTAGGAGTCAGGAGTTACATTCCTCACTACTAACTGCTCACTTTTTTCATATCATTAATTTTTCGTTTTGAATTTTTATTATTTTTGTGGCGACTTTTAAAATTAAAATTAACATATCATTAAATCTTGTAATCATGGAATCAACTCAGACTAATCAAAGCGCGTCGTCCGACTGGATGGCACAAATCCAAAGTATTCGAGATATCAACCGCGAAACTGCCCTCTTGCTGAAAGAACAGGACAAGTGGATAGAGAAGCATAACCGCTGGATAGAAGAGCACAACCTTTGGAGCAAAGAGCAAGACCGCAGAATGGCAGAGACCGACCGGCAAATGAAAGAAACCGACAGAAAGCTCAAGGAGCTTGCCAATCGCTTCTCCTCACAGTCGGGCCACATTATCGAAGGATTGATGGAGCCCTCAGCCTTGCGGATCTTCCAGGATGCCGGCTACGACGTGGACCGCTGCACCAAGAACTACAAAATCCACATCAAGGCGACGGGCCAAAAGGCCGAGTATGACGTCATCCTGCTCGACAACACCGTCGTTATCGTGGTTGAGGTCAAGATCAACTGTACCAAGACTGACGTGGACGATTTCATCAAGCACATGATTCCCTTTCGCGAGCTGTTCCCAGAAGCGGGCAGCAAGGAGGTGCTGGGCGCCATGGCGGCCAGCAACTACGAGCGCGGCGCCGACCGCTACGCGCACGAGCAGGGGCTCTTCGTCATCCGCGTCAGCGACAGCGACCTCTTCTCACTGGACGACCCAAGCAAGGATATGCTGAGGAAGTTTTGAAGCATGAGGTGAAAGAGGTACATGGGGTGAAAGGGGTGAAAGAGGTTTTATCGAAATATCTATCTGATTTTCAGTTTGATAATAAACTATCCTACGATTTACCGAAGGTGAAAGGGAGGGACTTTTCTAGTTCGTCGCGACGGGTAGCCAGGCAATATTTTAAATCACTTTTTCTGATTTTTTCGCCCCAACGGGACTTCAAAGGCATATCATTCTCCCAAGTGCCTTCAAAATAGGGATACCAGCATTGTACGTGTTCCTTCCATGAGCCGGAAGGGTTGGACGAATGAATCAGGCGTCCGCAACTGTCATATTCGCCTTCCGAATACCATGCATACTGACTAACGGGGTTGTAGATCAATCCCAGCTCGTGTAGGTCGCCTTCTCCATGTCGCAGTCCATGTTCGAAATGCCCTTTATAGCGCAAGTCGCCCGTGCCTTTATGAATGGGGTCTTGGGCCTCCTTCTCCGAATCGGGCTCCACCACATAGCGCAGTTCCCCCTCGCCATGCGGCAATCCATTTTCGTCGGTCTCCCCGACATACAGCAGCTTGATAAACTTTATCGGTTTTTTCATAACTATTTGAATTATTGTTTGTTATCTACCTTCGTATGCTTCCTTGGCGTCAGCATAATCGGAGGTCACACCATCATCGGTCAAGGTGTGCACGAAAAAAGGTTTGGAGTCCTTTTTTGGTGTTTCAGACGCTATCTTTCTCAATTTGACTTCAACACAATAGTCCCATGATCCGAAACTGTACCAGCCGCTCGACCACGACTCGTCCGGCTTCAGGGCTTTTTCAATGTGAAGCCCCCTGAAGAAAATCAGGTGAACGGCCCCGTTGTCAGTGCCCGCAAATTTGCATTCCACAGCTTCATACCCGCCATAGCTGGGCTTCCAAGGCACCTCCTTGTTCTTCACTAACTTGCTCACAGGGCAGGTGTGTGTTGAGGTGCCGCCCATGTTGTGCCCCGTCACCTCACACACTTTGTGGTCTTTTGCTTCGAGCACCAACTCGTATTCATTCCAGTTCACTGCCATAATGATTTCAGATGATTTTGTGGTGCAAAAATAAAACTTTTTTAGACTTTTTTGTTATCTTTGCCGTCGGAACATTTTCAAACAGAACGAATAAAACGGTTATGCAAATGAAAAACACGAATGCAAAGGTGATGCTCGTGACGTTGCTGCTTGTGGCGGTGCAATGCGTGTGTGCGCAAACCTACCTGACCGATACCTATAAACCCACTGAATCACAGCACTATAAGGCGTATCCCACAACGGGCGACGGCATCATGCCGATCGCTGTCTATAAGTACAAGGGCGGCTTCACGCTCGGCTCTGGCCGCGGCGGACTGGTGAGCAGCAACACCCCGGGATATGTGGTGTTCGACCTGCCCGCGGGCTACGACAAACTGAGCTTCGTGTTGGGTCCCGACAGCCCCAACAGCGCTTCCGACAAATACAACGCCATCCTCACCGTGAAGGCCGACGGCAAAAAGGTGTTCGACAAGGTGGTGTGGGAGCACGACGCGCCGCAAGAATATACCGTGGATCTGAACGGCGCCCGTCAGCTGCGGTTCGATGTGCTGAGAGGCGAGGCCAACCTGGCATTTGGTGCCGTGAAACTCTGGAAGTCTGGACAGACATTCAAGCCCTCGGGCGATCCGTTGCGCAGCATCCCCTTGACCGACCGCGTGCAGCTCGTGGGTCAGCTCTATCCCTACTTCATCCGCCATTCCGGCTGGGTGGCCCCCATCACATCGCAGGAGGTGAAGGGCATCCGTAAGGAGACGAGCATCAGCATCAACCGCGTGGAATACAAAACCGGTCTGCAATTCACTGCCGATCAAGCTTTTGCAGGCAACAACGAGGCATGGGCCTACTTCTGGCTACAGAAAAAGTACGATAAGGTGTCTTTCATCATCGGGCCACGCGACAACCAATCTTCCGCTGCAACGGGTTGGCTGACCGTGAAGGCCGACGGCAAAATCATCTACGAAAAGCAGGTAGGACAGCAGGATTTGGCCGAGCAGGTGGTGCTCGACGTGGCCGGCGTGAACCAGCTCTCGTTCCACAGCATCGACGAGGCGAGCCGCATCCTGGGCGGCATCACCTTTGGGGTAGTCAACATTTTCGCCTATCCGAAAGGTTACGACCTCGCCCAGATTCCTCAAGCCGGGGTCATCAACGCCTCCCAGAGCAAGCTGGCCAAGCTTCCCGATATGTGCAAGCTGGTGTCGAACATCCGACCCTACTCCGTGCAGGGCATAGCAGGTTTCGACCAAACCATTTTCGACGGCGAGTCCGACTACATCACCTTCTCGATGGGCGGCGAGCAATTCACGGAAGGATTTATCCTGACCAGCGGCAAAACCCTCTTCGACGACAACATCTCGGCCTACTACAAGTTCGACCTGGCGGGCGAGTTCGACTACATGTCGTTCACCGTTGGCGCGCTGACGAAACGCCGCACCCAGCAAGACGACAACATCCGCATCTATTGTGACGGCAAGGTGGTGCTCGACACCGTGATCCATGTCACATGGCCCAACCAGCGCTTCGTGGTGCCGCTCAACAAGTGTCGCACGCTGACCTTCGCGAAGCCCGGCACCATGCAGCAAAAAGATAGCTATTTCGGTATCGGCGACGTGACGCTCTACCGCGGTAAGGTTCAGGACAACAGCGAATTGTTCTCGCATCCCAAGCCCGATTGTCCGCCCAAGGCCGACCTCATCGACCTCTGCAAAGCGCCTTACTACCACTATGTAGGCCGCTACCTCAGCGTGCTCACCAACTTCGATTTCAACGACTGTTTCCATAACGGTGGCTCCCAGCGCAGATACTTCCAGATGCACGACGGCAGCAAGATATACAAGGGCGTGATGCTAGAGACCAACATTCCGCCTGCCATAGAGAATATCACTCCTCTTCAGGCGGCCTTCATGTTCATCACAGGTGTGGGAGCAAATGTTTCTGGCAGCGATGTCAGTGCCACCACTGGTAACACGGGTGGTGCTTCAGGAATGCCCGCCACAGCCGGCATCCTCTCCCTTTTCAGCGGTGGCGGTCACCAATCGTCGGCCTGCGCCTTCAACCCCTTCGGCGAATACGACGAGCTGACATTTACTGTGGCCTGCAAGTCGCCCTACGTGGAACCGGGCACCGCGCTATACGGTGACGGCAAAGCGCCTGCCGTGCGCCTAGATCTCTTCGCCGACCAAGTGAAAGTGGGTGAATACTGGGTGAGCAACGAGATGGAACCCACCACCTACACCGTGCCAATCAACAAATGCCACCAGCTGATGTTCTGGCTGGAGTGCGGCGATGTGCGTTCGGGACAATATGTGCTTTACGACATGACAGTTCGAAAAAAATAAAACCATTATATCATGAAGAAATTATTAGCTCTCCTGATCATTGTGATCCTGGGCATCTGGGGTTACCGCAGCTGCGTCCACAAAAAAACGGATGATACGGATGTTAAGGTGCTGAAACAGGTAAAAGTGACAGCGCTGAGTGCCAATTTGCGCACAGGACCCGGCACAAATTACGATTATGCCACCGTAAGCGCCGATGGCACTGGCGGCAAATGGAAACTGAAACGCGGCACGGTGCTTGACGTCATCAGCGAAACAATGGACTGGTATGAAGTGTGCCTCGTTGGCAATACACGGACGGCCTACATCAAGAAGTCGTTGTGTGCCGATCTGGACCAAGCGCAATCCAAGGCCAGCCGCAAAACCCAAAAGGAGCAGTCTGCCGCTTCTGACCAGAATTCAGCCAACGGCCAGCCAGATGCGTCTTCCAAAACGAATCAGGATAATGATGTTGTGGAGGAAGTTACCAAAGGCAAGCCTCAGGATGACGATGTAATCTTCTAATTACAGCAATTTATTGATTTTCCAATATTTTATTCTTATCACCATTAAGGTATCCACGATAGCAGCAGTCACTGCTGGTTATCCATTTCGTTTTCGAAAAATTGTCGTGCAAGGACAAAAAAAAGCACCAACTCTTTGTAGAATCGGTGCTTTCGTTTTGCGCTCCCTCAAGGACTTGAACCTTGGACCCTCTGATTAACAGTCAGATGCTCTAACCAACTGAGCTAAGGAAGCGGATGGTTAACTGTTGTTGTTAACGGCTGCAAAAATACATTTTTTTTAATATGCCTCAATACTTTTGAAAAAAAAATTATTTTTGCAAAAAAATACAGCCTTTGCTTTCTTGCAATTGCTTTTAAATCAGGATAATATAAAAACCTCAACCGTTATGATCACCCGCAAGAAGGTTTTCACCGAGATCAAAAACTACTTTTTCATCACCATCGGTTTGGCAATTTTTGTCTTGGGATGGTCCGCATTCATGACTCCGTTCGAGGTGACGGGCGGCGGCGTGGCCGGTATCGCCTCCATCCTCTACTTCGCCACCAAAATCCCCATCGGTGTCACCACTTTTGTGTTGAACGCCATCCTCATCGCCATCGCCTGGAAGATTCTCGGTCCAAAATTCTGTATCAATTCCCTGATCTGCACCATCATCATCTCCGTGTTCTTCTACATCGGCCAGCGCATCTTCACCAAACCCATCGTCGATGACATGTTCATGAGCGTCATCATCGGTGCCTCGCTAGGTGCATTAGGCGCCGGCATCTCCATCAACTGGGGCGGCAACACCGGCGGACTCGACATCGTCGCCCTCATGGTGGGCAAATACCGCAACATCTCCTACGGGAAAGTCAACATGATGTGCAACCTTATCATCGTAGGTTCCTCGTTTTTCATCCTCCACGATGTGCAGAAACTGGTCTATAGCTTCGTGGTACTCTTCGTGGGCATGCTGGTGGCCGACACGGTGATCGACGGTTTCCACCAGACCTACCAGTTCATGGTCTTCTCCAAAAAGAACGAGGAAATCTCGCGCCGCATCAACCAGGAACTGCACCGCGGGGCCACCTTCCTGAAAGGCTACGGCTCCTACAACCGCCAGGAGAGCGACGTGCTCCTGATCATTGCCCACCGCGCCGACAAGGTGCGCGTAACCCGCATCATCAAAGAGATTGACAATACCGCATTCGTCACCATCACCAAAACATCCAGCGTGTTCGGCAAAAATTTCGACACGTTGAAATTGTAATATTACCCGAATCGCCCATTTGTAGAGACGCGCCATGGCACGTCTCTACGGCACAAAAATAATCGCACAATGATTTCCCAAACCGTCAATTGCAAAATCAACCTCGGCCTGAATATCATCCGCAAACGCGCGGACGGATACCATGACCTGCAAACCTTGTTCTACCCGGTGGATTTTTTCACTGATCAGATCACATTGGAAGACATACCGCAGGATTTTGAGTTCGTGTGTGATAGCGCCCAGGATTTGGGAGCGCAGGAGGACAACCTCTGCGTCAAGGCCTTCCGCCTGCTACAGCGCGACTACGGCATCCATGGCGTGCGATTGGCCTTGGACAAGCACATTCCCACGGGCGCGGGTCTGGGCGGGGGCTCCGCCGACGCGGCCTTCACGCTCAAACTGCTGGCCCAACACTTCCATCTGCCCGTTAACACCCCTACCCTGAAGCAATATGCCGCGCAACTAGGCAGCGACGTTCCCTTTTTCATTGACAACACCCCCGTATATGCTACTGGCCGCGGCGAAATCATGACGTCCATCGAACTGGATCTATCCATGTACGACATCAGAATCGTAAAACCGGAGGTTTCCGTCTCCACGCGCGAAGCCTACGCCGGCGTGCATCCGCACGAGTCGGACCTCAATTTCGCCGACGTGGTACGCAACGTGCCCGTGCACGAATGGAAAAACTATCTGTACAATGATTTTGAGGAGAGTGTTTTCAAAATCCACCCTCAGATTGCGGAAATCAAACAGCACTTTTACGAGCAGGGAGCCCTCTACGCCGCCATGTCGGGCAGCGGCTCGGCCGTGTTCGGCATCTTTCCGAAATAAGATTTAGTATTTCACCACCAGGAAGATCACCAGCTCAAGCAGCAGCACCCCAACCAAGCACAACCAGTGCCATCTCTTGGCGCGGTCCGTATAGACGAAATGCTTGTTCAGAATGTAGTTCAGAACGCCGACTGGAATAGCCATCAGCGTGAGATTCAAGTAGTTATTGTGACTGCCAAAATATTCCAACAGGCCAATGCCGCCGATGTTCAGTAAATAGGTGAACGAAGTGACCATCAAAAAGCGGAAGAGCAGCTTGTTGTTCTTGTTCTTGAAGACGAGTATGCCGTATGTCTTGAAATTGAACAGGATGCTGACGATGGTAGCCAAAAAGTTGGATACCACGTAAGCATGAGGCACCTTGAGCAGATGCTCGAAAATATAGAGAAACAGATAATTTACGAACAGCCCGAAGAGCGTATTCAGGATGGCCGTAAGGATAAACCTGATGAATTGAGGTGTAAATATCTTAGCAATGAGTATCTTCAGTTTCTCTATCATCTCATAAATTTGTGAGCGGCAAAAATACAAAAAAGGAATTACAATGGGTGCCAGCTATCTTATCACCGTGATAGAACCGTGATAATCAATGGTTTTCACTTTTCCTTTATAGTAAAATGTAAAGTAGTACACGCCGTCACTGAGCTGGGATGCGTCGAAATACTGCGTTCCTCTGACAATTTCCCCGTTAACCGCATAGGTGTCATAGTTCTTGGCATGATAGACCATTTTGCCCCAGCGGTCGTAGATGTAAAGTTCATTGGAACGATACTCGTCAGGATCTTCGGGATTGTAGCTGACATTCAGATTCTGGATGGCAAAGCAATCGTTGGAGCCATCGCCGTTGGGCGTGATGACATTCGGAAACACGAGATCGTCCTCTATCACCACCGTGTGCGTGATGCTGCTGGAGCACCCGAAACTGCTGATAAGGCTCAGGGTGACATCATAATCGCCCCAGGAGGCGTAGGTGTGATCGGGAGAGAAGGCCGCCGTGTCAGAACTTCCATCACCGAAATCCCAACGGAGGATAATGTCGCCACTTCCCACAAAGGTGGAATCTGCATAATTGTGGAAATGGATGAGACCGTTGCTTTCATTATACATGGAGTGTTCAGGCTCAGAGGCAAACTCTGCTATGGGTTGGTGGTAAATATGCAGACAATTCCATTTGAAAAGAGAGTCGTAGCAGCCTTCGGGCGTATGCACCCGCAGGAACACCGTGTAAGTACCCGGTTCCTCAATGGTAATCACAGGGTTTTTATTGGGCGATGCGTATGCCAGCGTGCCATCCTCTCGCAAAATCATCCATTCGTACTGATAACCAGGATTTTCCTCGGTGGTTTGGTCAAACAGTCGCACGGTGGCGGGTGCGCAGCCTGTGCTGTCCCCAAGTCGGAAGTCCGCATGAGGCACTGGGACCACGCCCAGATGAATGGTGTCGCTGCCGTAGCAAGTCAGGTTGTTGGCACTGTCCGCGGTGGCTATGAAAACGGTATAGGTGCCCGCCGAGGCCACCTGGATGTCGGGGGTATCATCGCCCGTGTTCCACGCGTAGGTGGTGTTGGGCTCATAGTAGTTGCTGGCAATCAGGGCACGGTCGCCGTAGCAGACATTGAAATCCTCGCCCAGCTCGGGCTTGGGCGACTGCACCACGTGTAGCGGCACCACAGTGTCGTAGGCGCAACCAAAATCATCTACCACAACAGCAGTGTAGTTAATGTCGCCGGACTCTTCCGGAACGATGTACATGCTGCTAGCGCCAGGACCCACCAGATAGGTGGTGTCCACGTGCACCGCATACGACCAGTTCTGAGGCAACAGGTGCGGGTCCAACGCAATCTCCCACTCGTGCAAATATCCGTTGTCGTTAGTCCAGAGATCCTGAATCTCGATGTACCAGCTGCCATTCAGCGGACAGCCCACCATGCCCGCAAAGCTCTGGTTGGGGTGATAAATCTGCGTCATGTTGGCCACATTGCTGGAGTCGATCACGTAGGAACTGGTGCCATCGTCCCACATGGGGTTATAGATGTAGTGGATATTGGCAGGCTCATAGCAATAGCCGTAGGTTCCGCCAGCGTACTGGTAGCCCAGCGTGGTGTTGTTGGACCAGACATAGTTCCAAGCCTCACCCATGGGGTTCTGTGCCGGATTGCAGCTGGTAACCTCCTGCAAGCGGTTGGCGCGCCCCAGATTGGTTCTGAAATAGTGGGAAATACCACCCCACCCGTCGTTCTGATAGTCGGGCACGATGCGGCACGAGCTGCCATTGGGGCAAAACAGCTTGATACGGATATCCTCAATAGCCGAATGCTCCATCTTGATGCGCACAAAAAGGATGTCGTTGGCGCTGGTGATGGTGGCCGTAGGCGCGAAGGAGGTGAAGTTGACGTAGGAACGATAATAGTAGCCGTAGGGCGGACAACTGATGCCATCGGGCAAGAAGACTGTGTCGGTAACTCCGAGAGAGGTGATCTGCTCGCTGCCAACTGAATCCAGCTGCAGGCTCGAAATCTGGTCATAGCCCACACTCAGGTCCAATTGCTGGCCCGTGCAGATGGGCGGCAACGTGCCCACATCTCGTATCGGGTTCTTGGAGGTGCGCACGCGAAAGGTGATGGGAATCAGCGACAGGCACTGCGACTGGTCGGCGGCACTGATAGAGACATCATAGCCTCTGCCGGGGGTGAAATAGTAATCCACGGAATTGCCGCCAATGCTGTCTAGCTCTTCCAAATCGAAATCCCAAAGGAAAGTCGTAGTGTTGTCGGCCTGATGATAGCTGAAGTTATTGTCCGGATACTCGCCATACACGCTGAAATGGAAGGTGTCGTACGGGCAAATATCCACATAATAGTATCCATCTTCGGGATTGATATGAGGCAAGTGCGAGCAGTTTGCGGAGTCGATATGAAGCGTGATGCGCTGACACGGCGCGATGCAGCTGGTACGGATTTCGAATCCCGTGCCCTCGCCGGCGCCGTCGGAAGTGAACTGCAACGTGATGGCACCCGTGGAATTCTGTATGGTGGCAGCATAGCGAAACGTGCCCGTCGGATCGTAGTTGTCATTGTTGATCTTATGCAGCACCGGTCCGGTGACACCCACACCGTCGTAAATGGTCAAGGTGTCGGAAACATCAATATCCAGATCGGTGATTTCCACCATGACACAGCCGTTGTTGGGGTCGTTGGACAAGATGGTGAGCGTCTCGTTGACATTGGGCGCGTAATTGCCAGTGAGGCCCCCGTCATCATAAATCAGCAAGTTACAATTGGTCACGGAAGCCTGTGAGCCCATCAGAATAGTGGTCTGAGCTCTTAAAGCCATTGCACTGACACACAATATGAAAAATAAAAGTAAATATCTTTTCATAATGCAAGAGATTATTGTCGTTTGCAAAATTAATAAAAATATGTACTACATAGTGTATGTCGTGTTTTCGGCACAAAATGTTACGAAAAAAATAGACACTGTTCTATGGTGAAAATAAATATGTTGGATATAAAGTTTTGATATTAAAAAAATCATATATTTGCAGCCCAAAATTTCAAACGATGGATATAAAGGACTTAAAGGAACAATTTAAGCTTCGGCTATCCGGAGTTGAAGACGGAACATATTGTTATTCAATAGAATGCAAGAAAGAGTTCTTTGAGTTGGCTGAAATCTCCGACGTACGCGACGGCGATTTGCATTTGCGGGTTGAGATGGAGAAAACTGAGAAATTGGTGGTTTTGAACTGCCATTTCGAGGGTGAGGTGATTGCCCCATGCGACCGTTGTCTGCTGCCCGTCACCATCCCGATGGATTTTGACACGCGCCTGATTGTGAAGCTCGTGCCCAGCGTGGAAGAAGGAGAGAATGATGATGATGACGACATCTGGGTGATGGACGAGAATACCTACGAGCTGGACATCTTCCACTACGTCTATGAGTCCATCTTCCTAGAGTTGCCGCATCGCATTGTGCATGAGGATGATGAGAACGGCAATCCGACCTGCGATCCTGAGGTGATGCACAAGTTGGAGGAGATGGAGAAAGCCAAGGCTGAGAAAGAAAAAGAAATGGATCCGAGATGGGAAGCGTTGAAGAACCTGAAATTAGATTAAAAAACTATAAAATTTAGATATTATGCCAAATCCTAAAAGAAGACACTCAGCAATGAGAAGAGATAAGAGAAGAGCTCATGATTTCATCACAGCTCCTCAGTTGACGACTTGCAGCCATTGTGGTGCTCCCATCCTGACACATCGTATTTGTCCGGAATGCGGTTACTACAGAGGTAAACAAGCCATCGAAGTCAGCGGTGCTGCCCAGTAAGCACACCCCTGCTATTTTTTTACTTAAGGTTAGATGACATAAGCAATTATGCCATCTTTTTCTGTTTATAGTATGGACATCATTTTCGCAACACACAATCAGCACAAGACCCAAGAGGCGCGCGCCATTCTGGGCGACAAATGGACTTTGAAGAACTTGCACGACCTCGGCTGCGAGGAAGAGATTCCGGAGACTGCCGACACGCTGCAAGGCAACGCCCTGCAGAAGGCCCAATATGTGGTGGATCATTACCACACGGCCTGCTTCGCGGATGACACAGGCCTTGAGATAGAGGCGCTGGATGGCCGTCCGGGGGTCTATTCTGCCCGCTACGCTGGCGAGCATTGCTCCTATCAGGACAACGTGAACAAAGTGCTGCAAGAGATGCAAGGAATGACCAACCGCAGAGCCTGTTTCAAAACGGTAGTGGCCTTGATTATGGATGGCGAAACGCACCTGTTCGAAGGCCGTGTAGATGGCACCATCATCGAGACGCCGCGCGGCACGGCAGGTTTTGGCTACGATCCGGTTTTCATGCCCGACGGCTACAACCAAACCTTCGCGGAAATGAGTGAAGATGAGAAAAATAGCATCAGTCACCGCGGACGTGCCATGCAGAAACTCATCGCGTTCCTGCAAAAATAATCCGAAGAATCCAGGGATTTCCCTTTAATCCAATTCTTTCTTGATGCTCAGCAGCATCTCTTTGATTTCAGTCAGGGATGCAATGATGGAAGCGTTGTCTGCCTCCTTGATGAGGTTGCCCTTGATGGCATCGCGAGCCCCTTGCAACGTGTAGCCCTTCACCTTGGTAAGGTAATGGATAGTGCGAATCAGGGATATGTCGTTCTTGGAGAAGAAACGGTCGCCCTTTTTGTTCTTGCGCGGCTTCAGCACATCGAATTCTTTCTCCCAAAAGCGGAGTGTGGAGGCGGGCAGATTGAAAATTTCACAGGTCTCGCCCATGCTGTAATAGATCTTTTCCTTGGAATCAAACGATTCGGGAAGGGGCATGTAGCCGCTGTCCATCATTTCTTCATTCATTATTCGTCCTCCATTTGTTTTCTGCGACGCTCATCTTTCTCCTTGATGCTTTCGCGTTTGTCATATAATTTCTTGCCCTTGGCCAGGGAAATGTCCAGTTTGGCGTAGCCGTTCTCGTTGATCCACAGCAGTGTAGGCACGATGGTGAAGCCGCGCTCGTTGAGTTTGCTCAGCAGCTTGCGCATCTCCTTCTTGGTGAGCAGCAACTTGCGGTCGCGCTTGGGCTGGTGGTTGTTGTAGCTGCCGTTCGCATACTCGCTGATGTGCATGTTGTGCACCCATAACTCGTTCTGGATAAACGAACAATACGCATCCGTAATGTTGGCCTTTCCCGCACGTATCGACTTGATTTCCGTGCCTGTGAGCACGATACCGGCGGTATATGAGCTAAGCAGAAAGTACTGATAATCAGCCTTTCTGTTCTTGATTTCGATCTGTGAGGGTTTCGTGTTCTTGCTCATAACTTCAAAGGTGTGCAAAAGTACAAAAAATGCGATAAGTTTGTTGCCTGACGGCGTGCAGAATTGGGAAATATTATGTACTTTTGCTCCATTCTTTTGAAGCCTCCCTGTTATGCCAAAAATCACCCGAATTGTCCTGACTGGCGGCCCTTGCGCCGGCAAATCCACCATTCTCAAACGGATACAAAACAAATACTCCAACCTGGGTTACGCAGTGTTCACGCTGCCCGAGTCCGCTACGCTCTTCATTGAGGCAGGCGCTGACTTCCTGACCAAGGATGCGGACATCTCCTTCACGACTGAATCCAACAAGCTGCGGTTCCAGATGGTCATGGAGGATTGTATGACGCGAATTGCCGCTGCGGGCGACAAGCCAGCCCTAATGGTGTGCGACCGGGGCACGATGGACACAGCAGCATACATGGAACCTGCCGCTTGGCAGCACGTGATGGACGCTGTGGGAGAGACCACTGAGAGCCTGCGAGACAAACGCTACGAGGCCGTGCTGCACATCTGCACCGCCGCCAAAGGCGCCGAACAGTTTTATACGCGCCAGAACAACAACTGCCGCTCCGAATCGCTGGAGCTGGCCCGTGTGGTAGATGACAATCTCATCGCCGCATGGAAAGGGCATCCTGTGCTGCACGTCATCAACGCCGAGCTCTGCTTCGAGGACAAAATAGACCATGTGCTGCATGTCATTGATGGAATCATCGGCGCAAAATAGTCATAACAGGATTGCACATCTTTGATTTTCAACTAGATCTTTAACAATAAAACCGAACATTAAATACAATGAAGAATATCAGCATGATTGCCGCGGTGGGCGAAAACCTCGAACTCGGCTACAAGAACCAGCTGCTCTGCCATCTACCCGTTGACCTCAAGCATTTCAAGGAGATTACCTCCGGCCATGCAGTCATGATGGGCGACAGAACCTGGGAGTCTTTGCCGAAAAAGCCGCTTCCCAACAGAAGAAACATCGTGATCACGCTGGATGACGTCACCTTCCCAGACTGCGAGACAGTGCACTCCATTGAGGACGCCCTCGCCTTGGTACAAGACGAGGAAGAGGCTTTCGTGATGGGCGGTGCTACCATGTACAGGCTTTTTTTACCATACGCCGATAAACTTTATCTCACCAGAATCGTCTCCGCTTTCACCGCTGACGTTTATTTTCCAGCCATAAACGAAGAAGAATGGACGTTAACGGAGAGCACATTCGTCCCGAAAGACGAAAAAAACCAATTCGACTTATATTTTCAAACCTTAATCAGAAAGTAGGAAAATGAAAAAGATTGCAATATTCGCGATGCTGTTGGTTATCGTAGCTGTCGCTTTTGCCCAGAAACCCGCCCAACTTCCGGTGCCAGACCTGCCTATAGACGATAGAACCAATCTGGTGACCTATCAGGATGTGGTAAAACAGGAGGGCACGCCTCAAGTGCTTTACGACAGAGCTATGGCATGGGTGAAAAAATACTATAAAAACACGGCCGAGGTGATCAAAAAGGCTGATCCGGAGAAAGGTGTGATAGAGATGCGTTCCAGTGTACGAATCTTCTCCAAACAGAAGGATGGAACTATGGTACAGAAAAACATTGTCTATTACAATTTCAAACTGGAGTGTCGCGAAGGGCGTTACCGTTATACCATCACCAACTTTAACGAAAAGGCCGCTGCCGCTGCTCCCATTGAGAACTGGTTCAAGACCGACAGTCCTTATTGGTCCCCTTCTCAATACGATTGGCTGAATCAGATTGATGAACAGATTAAGAAATTAATCAACTCCTTGGAAGAAGGAATGTTACCGCCAGAGGTCTTTGAAGATGAGTGGTAGGATTTCAGGTTTGTTGCTCCTCGTTTTACTATCTACAGCCTGCCAGAAGCCTACGGGCACGGCCAGGTTGCATTTTATTTTTTCTGTAGACGGCGATGAATTGCAGCAGGACACGATGTTGTACCAGAATGCTGCGGGAAACCGCTACGAGGTCACGGAGGCTCAATATTTTATTTCCAATGTGATATTGACGAAGTCGGACGGCACGCAACATGCGATAAAGTCCGACCAGTGCGCCCATTATGTGGATGCGGACATTCCAGGCACGTTGGTTTGGCATCCTGGCGACGAATTGCCCGCGGGCGTGTACACGTCGGTGTCTTTTGTCTTTGGCTTGGCTCCGGAGCTCAATATCACGCATGCGTACACAGATGCGCCGGAGAACAACATGAGCTGGCCCGCGGTGCTGGGCGGGGGCTACCATTACATGAAAATCAATGGCCGCTGGCAGGCCCCGGACGAGACCGCTCACCCATTCAACTTGCACTCGGGCCGGGTGCTGAACGCCGAAGGGGACACGCTCGAACATTCGTTCACCGTCACGTTGCCCTTGGTGCAAAAAACATTGTCCAAAGACGGCATTATGGACATTGTTTTGGACATGAATATCAACCGATGGTTCATCTCCCCGCACATCTACGATTTCAACGAGTATGGCGGCAGCATCATGCAAAACGCCGCAGCGCAGGAGGTGCTGGAAGCCAACGGTTGGGATGTATTTCAAGCGAAATAAAAAGGGGAACATGATGTTCCCCTTTTTATTTTTGAAAATCCATCAGAACTTACATTCTGAAGGTGACAGGCACCTGGTAGAAGCAACGTACGGGCTTGCCCATGTTCTTGCCGGGTTTCCATTTCGGCATAGCCATGATACCGCGCACAGCCTCTTTATCGCAGTCGGGATACAACGGAACTTTCACCTTGGCGTTGCTCACGCGGCCGTCGCGTTCCACGACGAACTCAATCAGCACCGTACCGGTGATACCATTGTTACGAGCCACTTCAGGATACTGAATCTCTCTGGAAAGGAAGGAGTTCAACGCTTCCATACCGCCAGGGAATTCGGGCATTTCTTCTGTGAAGTAAACAGGAGGTGTAGCGTCGGTTTCCTCTTCCACGACTTCCACCACGTCATCCACTTCCTCAATGGCGTCATCTTCGAAGACGTCCTGACCGAAGTCAAAGTCCGTGCTGACCTTGATATTGTCTTCCACGATGTTCAGCACCACGGCTTGTTGCTGTTGTTGCGGCTCTGGTGGAGGGGGAGGAGTTTGGTCAGTGGCAATGACATCTTCATCTTTCACTTCAATGAAGTCGTCATCGGAAATAGTGAAAGCCGGAGCTTTGTCCTCACTGGCAAAAAGCTCAAAACCAGCATACACCAACCCTAAAACAACTACGAAACCCAACAAGAGAAACAGCGTTCTCTTGTTCTCCAGGTTTCCTCTGTCGGTTTTCTTCGTAATCATAATTATGATGATTTATAAGGTTATTTCTCTTAATATAATTAGCACGGCAAAAGTACTATTTTTCTTTTATAAGAACAACGATTTTTTTTGAAAAAAATTTCAATCGGCGATTTTTTTTAAACAAAATAAACAGCGCCGCCGCAATTGTCTTGTTTTGCACCTGTTACGCTTGCCAGGCAATTTGCTTCACCCCGCAAACGCAGCATTCCCAGGAAGGCAAAAACCAAAGCTTCTTTGAAATCAATGGTAAGGGAATCCGGAACGATGATATCTCCGTTCCATTGATTTTGAACACTCTGTATCAAAAAGTTATTGTATGCACCGCCGCCAGTAGTCAGCAGTGTACTGGCACTTTCGGGCAGCACTTGGGCTATTTGGCCAACGATATGTTGCACGACGGTATGTAGCAGATCTGCAACCGATTGATTCTCAAATTTTGCAATCAGCGGCCAAAAATGCTGGTCGAACCACTCTTTGCCCAACGATTTCGGATAAGGCAACCGATAGTATTCCAACTCGTTGAGTTGTTGCAAAAGATCCGGGATGAGATGTCCGCGGCGCGCCAATTCCCCACCCTCGTCGTAGGGTTTCCCAAGCAGATTGGCAAGACGGTTCAGGGCCATGTTGCACGGGGTGATGTCAAAGGCCACGCGCTTGTTCCCTTCCTGAAAGGATATATTGCAAAACCCGCCGAGGTTGAGGCAGGCATCATATTGGCTAAAGAGCAGAGCATCGCCGATAGGCACCAAAGGTGCTCCTTGCCCACCCAAGGCCACGTCCATCGTACGGAAATCGCAGACGGTGGTAATGCCCGTGCGGGCGGCAATGACAGCCCCACTGCCAATCTGGGTGGTAAGCCCGCAGTGCGGCTGATGAAACACGGTATGCCCGTGCGATGCGATGAAGTCGGGCTTGGGCTGGTTGCCCAGCCATTCGTTGATGCGATCGGCAATCAGCGCGCCCAAATCCATATCCAATTTAGCATAATCGAGGGCAGAAAGCTGGGTAGCATTGGCCAGACGAGCCCGAAATGCCGGGTCGTAAGGTATTGTGCAAGCTTTTTCAATGCGGTAATTCCAGCGTGCTCCAACTTTTTCAAAGGAACACCACGCCAAGTCCAGCCCATCCAACGAGGTGCCGGACATCACGCCAATACCCGTACGGTAGGTTTTGCTCATTGCAACAAGGCTGTTAATCGGTCCAAATGCATGCTATTGGAGCCCTTGACCAGAATCAGGGAATCCGTAATGGGCTGCGCTTTCAGCGCTTCGTTGAGTTCCTCCACATCACGGTAGCAGTGCTCCGGCTGATGGGCGGCAAACTCCGAACCCACGAACAGAGCATTCAGATGCAACGCAGTGCACAGTTGGATGATTTTCTGATGCTCTTCGCGGCTCACCGGCCCCAGCTCACGCATGTCGCCCAATATGGCAAGCTTGTGCGGATGCTGCAATTGGGCAAGGTTTCGTACCGCGGCCTCCATGCTGGTGGGGTTGGCATTATAATAGTCGGAAATAATGACGTTAGTGCCAATCTTGTTGACCTGCGAGCGATGGTTGGAGGGCACGTACTGACCCAAAGCATCGGCAATCTGCTCGTCGCTGACCCCGAAATAGTGGCCCACCGCTGCGGCGGCCAAAAAGTTGTAAATATTGTAGCTGCCGGTCAAGTGCGTATCGACCTCGCGCCCCGCCACGCGTATGCGCAGGTAGGGCGACATGCTCACGATATTATCTTCGCCTCCCTCAGCGTAATAGACCACCTTGTCGTAGTCCAGCC
Organism: Bacteroidales bacterium; assembly: GCA_045132055.1. Classification (GTDB taxonomy): domain Bacteria; phylum Bacteroidota; class Bacteroidia; order Bacteroidales; family WCHB1-69; genus F23-D06. The sequence continues at coordinate 35,886 of JBGURP010000039.1, read as the reverse complement.
CATCGCGGAGCTTGGAGTCGTTGACGTTGACGAAAAGAGTACCGTTGTCGTCGATGACCGAGCGATAGAGGGCCTTTTTGGTGTGGACAATCTCCGCTTCGGAGCCAAAGCCCTCAATGTGCGCCTTGCCCACATTGGTGATGAGGCCGTAGGTGGGGCGTGCGATGGCGCACAGGTCGGCAATTTCGCCCGGATGGTTGGCGCCCATCTCCACAATGGCAATCTCATCCGAAGGCTTTATCGAAAGCAAAGTGAGGGGCACGCCAATGTGGTTATTGAGGTTACCCTTGGTATAAGCAGTGCGGAATTTCTGCGCCAACACCATGGAAACCAGCTCTTTGGTGGTAGTCTTGCCATTAGTTCCCGTAATGCCGATGATCGGGATATTGAGTTGCTGCCGATGGTGGGCGGCCAGTTGTTGCAGGGTCGCCAAACTGTTCTCCACGACTATGCAGCGCGGGTTGTCCGCCAGCGCAGCATTCTCGGTAATGACGTAGGACGCGCCTTGCTCCAGGGCACTGAGCGCGAATTGGTTACCATCGAAACGCTCGCCTTTGAGGCATACGAAGATGCTGTCAGGGATAATGTTCCGCGTATCGGTACAGATTTGCGGATGTTCCAGATATCGGGAGTACAATTTGCTGATTTCCATAGAATTAATGTTATAAAGGTTCAAACAGTTAGTAGATGAACGGAAAAACTCTCTTCAGTTTCTTGGCTTCCATCTCAGGACCGAATTCGGTTTTGTAACGTTTGTAGATAGCGTTGGCGCGGGGCACCAGGTTGGCAAACGTCCAGATGAAGAACACCAAACCGGACAACGACCACGTGAGGATGGCAAATCCGAGCCACTCGGTGAGCTCGCCCAGATAGTTGGCACTGGTCACATATTCAAACATGAAGCCTTTGGGCAAGTAGTGCTTGTTGTCGTCGTCGCTCTTGCGCAGGTGACGGATGATATAGTCGGAGCGCAGATTGATATAGAAACCGATGAAGAAAATGCACACGCCGATGATGAATTGCGGCGATTTCAGCCAAGCGAGGTCTGTGTAAGAAAGTCCCAGCACGTGGTAATTGCATTTGAAAGACTCAAAGAAAATCCAATAGCCCTGCATCATGGCGTTCAAGATGTTAAACGCGATGCCCATGAACATGACCGCCAGCGACATCTGGCTTTTCTTGCCCTTCATGAGCCATGGGAAAATGAGCGATCGTTGGAAATAGTGAATCTCAAAGATGAGCAAGAACACCATGGGCACAATTTCAAACCGGTGGGGCGAGCACAACCAGATAATGATCATGGCCAAGAAGATGGGAAATTCCATGAGGAACCAAGCCAATTTGTTATTGATAGTCTTACCCCAAGTTTTCTTGGTGAAAGCACCGTAGCTGGCATCGACAAAATAAAGGGAAACAAACACCACAGCGGCGATGCCGATCATCACATACAAATATATGTAAAAAGCGGAAGATAAGATTTCAGCATTCATAACACAAAAAATGAGGGGTTAATAAATGTAAATTTCCATAGGCATTCTTGCCTGCACACCTTCTTGGCTCATCAATTGATTCAACCCTTCGTAGGTGAAATAGAAGCGGTCCAGTTTGGCTCTCAAAGCGGCCTCCACCTCATCCTCTTTGCTGAACAGCATGGTAAACCAGTCTTTCTGTTTGGGATAATAGACGATAGCGTATTTCGAAATTTTAGCCAATTGGGCGGCTTTGGCGATGGCATCATCGATTGAGCCGAGCTTGTCAACCAAGCCAATCTTGATGGCGTCTGCACCGGCCCACACACGACCTTGGCCGATGCTGTCCACCTGTGCCACCGTCATCTTGCGGCCGTCAGCCACACGCTTGGTGAAGGTGCTGTAGATATCTTCCACGGAAATCTGCATTACAGCCATCTCGGTCTCATCCATTGGGCGGAAGCCTGTGCCATAATCCGAATGTTTGTTGGTTTTCACGCCGTCAATGGTGACACCCAATTTGTTTTTGAGTGTATTTTGGAAGGAAGGAATCATGCCGAACACGCCGATGGAGCCGGTGATGGTATTGGGTTGTGCGATGATGTAGTTGGAGTTGCAGGCGATGTAATAGCCGCCGGAGGCAGCGTAGTCGCCCATGGAGGTAACCACCACTTTGCCAGCCTTCTTGGCTTTCTCAATTTCCTGCCAGATGTTCTCGGAAGCCAAAGCACTACCGCCTGGAGAATTGATTCTCAACACGATAGCCTTCACATCTTTGTCTTTGTATGCTTTTTTGAATTCTTTGATAAAGCTTTCGGAGTAGATGCCCTGACTATTGTCGCCTTTGCCGTCTTTTATATTGCCAACGGCATATACGACTGCGATTTTGTCAGTAGCATTGTTGTCATTTTTGATACTCTTCTTGTATTTTTCAATCGTGACGATATTGAGATCCTTATCTTCGGCCACATTGAGCTTATCTTTCAGCATTTTTTCCATGTCGCTGGGGAAGCCGAGCTTATCCACCAGTTTCAGTCTCAGTGCATCTTTAGGCAGTGCGCAGAGCAGATTGTCGGCGATGGCATTCAGGGTGTCTGCCGGGATTTTGCGCGATGCGGAGATGTCGCTGATGAACACATCCCACAACGTGTTGGTCAGAAGCGTCAGCTGCTCGCGGTTAGCCTCGCTCATCTTATCCAGGATGTAGGGTTCCACGGCACTCTTGAATTGTCCGTGGCGCACCACTTGCACATCCACATCCAATTTGTCGATAAGGCCTTTGTAAAACATGATCTGCATGGCGTAGCCCTTGAAATCCAGAGAACCAGTGGGGTTGAGGATAATCTTGTCGGCAACAGATGCCAGATAATAGCCGTTTTGGGCGAAGACATCGCTGTAGGCATAGATGAACTTGCCGGATTTCTTGAACTCGAGCAGGGCATCGTGAATCTCCTTAACCGTCGCAGGAGAGGCGGACACGGTAGCGGAGTTGATGTAGATACCTTTGATCTTGGGATCAGTGGATGCGTTCTTGATAGAGGCCAGCACGTCGTCCAAACCTATCTGACTGTAGTCATTGAACTTGTCAAACGGGGTCTCCACCGCCCTCTCGGCCACACCCTGGGTCAGATTGATTTTCAGGATGCTGTTATCCTTCACATCGGCTGAATCTTTGTCCATAGACGAAAATGCAGCAATCATACTGATCAACATCACCATGTAGAGGATGGAGACAAGTATCATGGAGAAGAAGAAGCCCAGCATGGAGCCGAACACCACCCGCCAGAATTTCCGGGTACGGGTTTCCGGTTTAGCCGTTGCGGGCTGATTTTGATAGTTTAATTCATTGTCATTCATATTGATGGGATTTAAAAATTATCTGAAGAAATGTCTGAATTTGCTTCTGCATCCCCCTTTGAAGAAGGAGATGTATTCCATGAAGACATCCGTGGAATTGTCCAGTTTGGGCAAACCGAGCGGCAAGCCCAGATTGGAGAAAAGTTCAATGTTGTTCACCGCAATCGGGCACGGGGAGTCGGCTTTGCTGTTGTGGGCTGCGCGTGCGGAGTCGGTGAAAGTGCCGTCGGACTCTTCGGGCAGCGAAGCCGGCAAGATCAGGTCGTAGTCGCACGGCCCGTCCTTGAAAAAGGCGGTTTGCAGCACTGACCATGAGCAGTTTTTCGCCACGTCGCGGACCTCTTGCGGAACCTCAGCGCCGGTAGCATTGAACAGCCAGCATTGGTCAAAGTCGCGGGCGGCGATGTGCGCGGGGAGATCTACAGGCTCCGTGTACGCGGGCTGGCCATACAGTTCTTGCATCAGCTGGCGATTTTCCTCGTCGAAGGGCACGCCACCCACACAAATTTCGGGGAAGAGGCCCATGTCGAACAGACCCTGGGAGTTCAGCTCGGCTTTCAGGCACAGGAATCCCGACGAGGGCTTGGCTTGGATATCCAGCAACATGCAGAGATTTTCCAGTTCGATGATGCCGCGCTCGTCGAGAAAACGCTCCCAAAAGACAAAAACAGGAGCTTCGTCACACAGCAATTGCTCCGCAAAGTTCCGTACTTCCCCTTCGGTCAGCTGGTTAGAGGCCAGCAGACGGAATGTGTCTTCTTCTAAAATATGCTTTTTGTACGCCTCGTAGTTCTTACCCAGTCCTTGGATGTAAATGCCTTTGGTCAAATCGTTTCGGATAAGGTATTGGTTCAGACTTCTGAAAAAATCGCCAAAATTGCGAATATTCAAGTGTCCTGGCGTGTTGAAATCGTAGCGCGGGGTATTGGGGCAGGCTTGCAAAATCCCCAGTGCGGTTTTCTGTGAAATCGCATTGGTTTCTGGGTTCAGAAGGGTATAAAACTTGCCAGCTCCGAAAAGTTCCGCGAAGGGCACGATGTCGTTCTTATCGATGAAAAACAGGGTACCGCGTCTGTAGTAGTCAAAAGAGCCGATGGCGTTGGTGTGCAGGCCCGTGCGCGCGAGACGTTGGATGAGATACAACTCTTCGTTGGAATAGTCGCCGGAGGCCATCACCAAGGTGCGGTTGGAGGCCGCAGTCTTGCTGTGCCGGGCTATCTGTTCGTAAGCTTCCTCGAACGAGATGGCCGTATAGTGTCCGTCGGTTTTGAGAAGAGGTTGTAGAAGTCTGTGCATGTATGATTATTTTTGCGTCAAGGCCTGGAAGAGTTCCTCCATGCCCAAAGCGTTCAGCTCGGAGGCGTGTTTCAGACCGAGTTTCTCTGCCATGGTGGGCAGTTCACTCACCTGTGCGTCAGCCACAAGTCTGCCTTTGTTGATGATGATGACGTGGTCGCACATCGCTTGCACCTCCTGCATGATGTGCGTGGAGAGCAACACGGTGCGGTTTTTGCCGTATGAGCGGATAAGCTCGCGGATTTCGATGAGCTGGTTGGGGTCCAGACCTGTGGTCGGCTCGTCCAGAATCAGCACTTCTGGATCATGGATGAGCGCCTGGGCAATACCCACGCGCTGCTTGTAACCGCGCGACAGGGCACCGATTTTCTTGTGCTGTTCGGGTTGCAGTCCGGTTTTCTCTATGATATCATTCACTTTGGCATTGACGTCCGACATGTGGTGGATCCCTGCAATAAACTCCAGAAATTCACGCACATACATGTCATAATAGAGCGGGTTGGCCTCTGAAAGATAGCCTATCTTCTTTCTCAACTCCAAAGAATCTTTCCAGATGTCCAGACCGCAAACGGTGACATCGCCCTGGGTGGGAGGAATCAGGCAGGTGATGATCTTCATCATGGTGGTTTTTCCCGCGCCGTTCGGGCCCAAGAAGCCCACGATTTCACCCTTGCGGGCCTCAAAACTCACATCGTTCAAGGCGTACTGATCGCCAAAGACTTTCGTTACGTTTTTTACAATAATTGACATTACTCCAATGTAATTTAAGGCTGCAAAGATATAAAAAAAGGCGGTTGTTGACCGCCTTTTCTTTCAAACTTAATTTTATTTCACGTAGTACGTTAGTCGCATATTGATGCTGACGTGTTTCTGTTTGGATGAGGTATTGAACGCGCCTCCCCATGAGTAGCTGTCTTCAGAAGAGTTTGGCGCCGTAATTTGGAACACACCGGTGGTGGCATTCTTCAAATCTCCCAGTTTGCCGCCTGCATTTTCCGTGACCGTCTGTGCACGCTCGCGAGCATTCTTGGAAGCTTCAGCCAACATTTCCAACTTCAAATCCGAAAGCTTGGTATAGTAATATTCAGGGTCGTCGCTGGAAATCTTGATATTCTGGTCATACAGCTCGGAAATTTCGCGAATAATCTTCTCAATTTTCTCCACATCCTTGGATTCCACACGGATACGCTGTTCGGCCAAGTATCCTTCAAAATTCTCCACCCAATGACCGTTCTCCCAGTGAGAATCGTATTTAGGTCTCGTGGAGATATTCTTGAAGTCAATCTCATCCGATTTGATACCCTTGTTGTTCAGGAATTCTTTCACAATCTTGTTCTGTTCCTTGATCAAAGCGTATGATCTCTTCATGTCCATGTCGAGCACATCATATCTCAACTCCCAAACAATCAGATCCGAAGTAAAGTCCTTCTCGGCCAAACCAACCACAGACACAGTCTTAGCAGGTTTTTTCGACTGGTAATAGAAGATTCCGACAGCGATAGCTGCCAAAACAAAACAGATGCCCAAAATGACGGCAACAGTTACTTTATTGTTTTTCATATCAGAGAGATTTAAAAGTTATTTGGATAAACGGAGAAATGGGGGGAATATTATTGTTGTGAAAAAAATAATGGAAGTTCCGACTCGAGTAAAATTATCAGATTAACGTTGGAGGTTCCGCCGCTTCGCGGCGGAATGGTGATGATGGTGGGTTATCGGATGAGCGTGATTGAGCCATGGAGGGGGTATGTGTACTCGCCGGTGAGGGTTCGCACGGTGACCTCGCAACTGTAATAGAAGACGCCTTCGGAGCATGGTTGGTGGGAGTTTTCATCACTACCATCCCACATAATGTCTGGATCTGTGGTGGAAAACACCCGCCGACCCCAGCGGTTGTAAATCTTCATATCCACTTCCACCACGCCCCGATACGGCGGAATGGGCTGATAGACATCATTGACACCGTCGCCGTTGGGCGTGAATACATTGGGCAACGTGTAATCCAGACAATCATAAATGTCCATGCACACCGTGTCGGAAAGGGCCGAAAGGTTATGGTTGGAATCGGCCACCTTCATAGCAAAGCAACCGACCACCGTTTCCATTTCATTGAGCTGATACTCGCACGGATAGGGCCAGCAAACATCGTTATGGGCAAAGGAATCCACACACACAAACGAGCCCTGCATGGAGGGTTTGTAGTAGATATAGTACCAGTACGCATCATGTGCTGCAGAATCGGAGGTGAACGTCCAACTGTAGGTCACCACATCGCAGTCGGTGGTCACGTACAATACTGGCAACTCCGGCGGCTCGTTGTCAATGGGCGTTGCACAGACTCGCTGCGAGCGGTTGTAAAGCGGCCCGATGGTGTCGGGAAGCCAGTAGTAACCTCGCGCCTGCACATAGTAGCAGTATTCCTCGCCGTTCTCCAAACCACCATCCGTGTAGCTGGTATTGGGCGTAGCGCCAATAGAGTCCCACACCAATCCGTGTTCGTCCAGCCGATAGACCACATACTCCACATTGTTCCATGGCTGTTGCACCGACCATGACAGCATCACGCGCTTGTCTGCCGGCGTGGCACGCAGATAAATGGAAGTGGCTGGGTCCGAGGTCTCAATCAGCGTATCCTCATTGAAAAAATGCACACGATAGGTATGAGCTTGATATTCCGTATTCAAGTCGTGATCGAGATACTCCGTTGTATCCCAAACGGACAGTAACGGTGTGGAAATCAGCAACACGGAATCGTGCAGAAGAGCATTGTATCGGTAAAGTTCGTAGTGATATGGGGGAGGGAATGCCACGGAGTCGATCTCCGGCGGCGCAATCCAACGCACCTTCAGCGTGCCGTTCGCGGAATCTGTAGTCACCACATCCGTATTGATGATCAGGGGCGCGTCGGCAATGATGTGCACGCAAACCTCATCGGAAACGTAGCTCTCAGCCCCGTCTGGGAAGCGAGCCACCACGCGATAGCAATAGTCGTTGGCGTGATACAGCGGTGCCACAGAGCCATCATCTACAAAAGAGGCATCCTCCCATGCAGTCGTACTCCCAATCCAATAATAGCCTTCATCGTCAGGCATCCCCGTTTCGCAGTAGTCAGGTTCAAAGGGGTTGCTGCCGTCGCGGCGATAGATGTCGTAACCCACCGCGTTGTGGCAAGAGTCTGGCGACCAGGACAAGTGCACGGTGTTGTTCCATGGCGATGCAGCCAAATTCTTCGGCGCCGGAGCCACCACGCGCACGTGCAGAGTCTTGAACGACACCAGCGGCACCTGCGGACCGTTATCCTGGGCCTTGAAAAGCAGTGTATAAGGTTCTATTCTGACGTGGTTGCAGTTGGTACGCCACACCAAGTTGGACACAAAGGGCACACTGTCAGTAATGGGCATAAACTGCACGGGGCTATCTTGCAGCAGGAGGAGCTCGCCACTGGCCGTGAGTGTCACCATGGTGGACGTGGTGTCGCGCACAAGCACGGGCAGGTGCAACACCGTGCCCGCCAGCACGCAAGTGTCATCCACCAGAATCTCCGGCGGCTGGTTGTTGCAAGGGGCAATGGTTATCTGCATGTCGCGCACCATACTGCTGATCATCATGCCATTACGCCACTCCTGAATCAGGATGGCGATGTTGTACTCACCCGCCATGGTGGGCGAATCCCAGACCAGATCGCCAGTCACCGGGTCGATGGTGATGGAGTTGGAGGCATACGGCAAAGCATAGCCAGGGATATCCTCGCCATCATAGCCACGGCAGGCTATCAGGCTGTAGGACAGGCTGTCGCCGTCAGGGTCGTACGCGCCGGGATTATGGTAATAGATGACGTTGGTACAGCCATTATCAATGGGCGCGGTCATCAGCTGAGGGGAGGAATTACCACCGACAAAAGGATTGATGACCACAATGGTTTCAATAAAGAAGGGAATCTCCACCGAACTCGGGATGTTGATGATGCCGGCGTTGCGGTTCGGGTCTTCAAAGGTGACATGAAAGGTACCCACGGCCGAGAAGGTGTGCAGCGACACATAGACATTCTTGCTGATGTAATTGCCAAGGTCGATTTTCTGCAGCCGCTGGATTGTGGTCGTGGTGCCGTCGCCCCAACTGACGTCAATTTCGGGCCGGTCGGCGGGGCTGGGCGTGTAAGTATATGTTACGATGGTAAACTCGTAGGTCAGGCCGGAGACGTACGTGTAGCTGATCTCTCCAGCCCGTTGGTGTGTGGCGAAGAGGGCCGCCGGAGCCAACAGCAGCAATACCACCGCAAGCGGGCGCAACCAACATAACACACTATTTTTCATCAACGATTTTAACCAGCTTATTTTGGGTTAACTGATACTGCTCACCGCTTTCGGGGCACACCGCCCTACCCTTTTGGTCAAAAGCAAGCTTATGTCCGCAGGCACTCACCCATCCGATTTGCACGGCGGGGTTACCGACCACCAGAGCATAGTCGGGCACCGACTTGGTTACCACTGCGCCCGCACCCACCAACGCGTAGCGACCAATCTCACACCCGCACACGACGGTGGCGTTGGCGCCGATAGTCGCGCCCTTGCGCACAAGCGTCTTTTTGAATTCCGACTTCCGCTCAATGAAACTTCTGGGATTCAGCACATTGGTAAACACCATCGACGGGCCTAGAAAGACATCGTTCTCCACCTCAACACCCGCATAAATGGAAACATTGTTCTGCACCTTCACATTGTCGCCCACGCACACGCCTTCGGCCACAAACACATTCTGGCCGATAACGCAGTTTTGACCAATCTTGCAATGCGGCATAAGATGCGAAAAGTGCCAAATCTTGGTACCTTCGCCGATTTGGCAATCGGGATCGATGATGGCGGTGGGGTGGATGAAAGGGTTCATGGGGTTAAAGGGGTGAAAGGGGTGAAGGGGGTGAATGGGGTGAAAGGGGGATTTGGAGTGAGGAGTGAGAAGTGAGAAGTGAGAAGTGAGAAGTGAGAAGTTAGTAATGGGGAATTAGGGAGTTGAACTTTGAACTTTGAACTTTAAACTTTAAACTCTAAACTCTAAACCCTCAATTGTTCAGTAATATATTGTATTTGTTCGGGGGTGAGTTCGGTGTGCATGGGGAGGGAGAGTACCTCTTTGGAAAGGGTTTCGGAGAGGGGGAAGTCGCCTTCGTGGTAGCCGAGGTTACGGTAGGCGGCCTGCAGGTGCAACGGGAGGGGGTAATAGACCATCGTGGGAATGCCCGCGCCGGCCAGCCGTTGCCGCAGGTTGTCGCGGTGCTCCGGAGCCACGCGAAGAGTGTATTGATGGTAAGTGTGCGTAGAATAGGAAGCCTTGGCAGGCTTGATGATGCCGGGGCAATCGGCCAGTGCCTCGTCATAGAGGCGGGCGGCGCGCTGCCGTGCGCGGATATAGTCGGTGAGATGGGGCAGCTTGACGCTCAGCACGGCAGCCTGCAGCGTGTCGAGGCGCGAGTTGATGCCGATGTGGTCGTAGTAGTATTTCTGCGACATGCCGTGATTGGCGATGCTGCGCATAGCTGCAGCCAACTCGTCAGAGTTGGTGAGCGCCGCGCCGCCGTCGCCGAAGCAACCCAGATTTTTAGTCGGGAAGAAGGAGGTGCAGCCCACATCGCCCATAGTGCCGGCTTGGTGCACAGAGCCGTCAGAGAAGGTGACCTCCGCGCCGAGGGCCTGACAGGCATCCTCAATCACAAAGAGTTTGTGCTGGCGTGCGATGGTCAGGATGCGCTCCATGTCGGCGCACTGGCCGAACAGATGCACAGGCAGGATGGCCTTGGTGCGCGGGGTGATGGCCGCTTCGATTTTGGAGACATCCATGCAGAACGTGTCGGGAGTAACATCCACCAGAATGGGTTTGAGGCCCATGGTGGTAATCACCTCGATGGTGGAAACGAACGTGAAGGGCACGGTGACAACCTCATCGCCGGGTCGGAGGTCCAGTGCGCGGAGGGCGAGCAAGAGCGCGTCGGTGCCGCTGGCGCAGGTCACGGCGTGCGCCGCGCCCGTGCGGGCGGCCAAAGCCGAAGCGAAATCCGACACCTCAGGCCCGTTGATGTAGTGGGCCTCCGCGAGCACGCGGCGCACCGCCTCATCAACCTCTTCGCGTATGTTTGCATATTGACCTTGCAGGTCAACCATTTGGATGGGTTTCATAATCTTCAAAAAAGCCGTGCAAAAATAGGATAAATTTTTCTATTCCTAAAATTTACTATCTTTGCCCCGCGAAAAATTATAACAATAAATAAATTTAAAACACTAACACCATGTCAGTTATCAAACCTTTCAGAGGATTCCGTCCTCCCCAATCCATCGTTGAAAAACTCGCTTCCCGCCCGTACGACGTGCTGAACTCCGCCGAAGCACGCAAGGAATGCGAAGGCAACCCCTACAGCCTGCTCCACGTGACCAAGGCCGAAATCGACCTTCCCGAAGGCACCGACGAGCACTCCCTCGAAGTCTATCTTCAAGTGGTGAAAAACTACAACAGCTTCAAGGACTATGGCTGGCTGGTTCAGGACAAGGAGGAGAAACTCTACATCTACGCCCAGAGCATGAACCCCACTGATCCTAACGCACACTGGCAGTACGGCATCGTGGCTTGCGCCTACAGCGAGGATTACGTGAACAAAATCATCAAGAAACATGAGCTCACACGCAAGGATAAAGAGGAAGACCGCATGAAACACGTGCGCATCACCAACGCCAACGTGGAGCCAGTGTTCTTCGCCTACCCTGCCGTGGCCCGCATCGATGAAATCGTGGCTTCCGTCACCGCACAGAAACCCATCTACGACTTCATCGCCAAGGAAGACGGCTTCGGCCATCGTTTCTGGGTTATCGACGATCGTAAGCTCATCGACGAACTCGTTGAACTCTTCGCCACCAAAGTGCCCGCCATGTACATCGCCGACGGTCACCACCGCAGCGCTGCCGCCGCACTCGTGGGACAAGAGAAGAAAGAACACAACCCGAACCACACCGGCAAAGAGGAGTACAACTACTTCATGACGGTGATCTTCCCGGATAACCAGCTCAACATCATTGACTATAACCGCGTGGTGAAAGACCTCAACGGCCTCAGCAAGGAGCAGTTCCTTGCCGCCGTGGCTGAAACCTACACCGTGGAAGACATGGGTACCGAGATTTACAAGCCTGCCAAACTGCACGAGTTCAGCATGTATCTCGACGGTCACTGGTACAAGATGAACGCCAAGCCGGGCACGTTCAACGACAACGATCCTATCGGCGTGCTGGATGTCACCATCCTCAGCAACCTCGTCTTGGACAAGATTCTGGGTATCAAGGATCTCCGCACCGACAAGCGCATCGACTTTGTGGGCGGTATCCGCGGTCTCGGCGAACTGAAACGTCGTGTGGATAGCGGCGAGATGAAAGTGGCTTTCGCCCTGTATCCCGTCTCCATGCAGCAGATCATCGACATCGCTGATACGGGCAACATCATGCCTCCCAAGACCACCTGGTTCGAGCCGAAGCTTCGTTCCGGTCTGGTTATTCATGAATTAGCATAAGCATAATATAGTACAATGTTCAAGGTTCCTGTATTGCTCGTCCTTTACAATAGGATTGAGGAAACACACAAAGTATTCCAGATTCTGCGCACCGTACAGCCCACAACGCTGTACGTGGCCGGCGACGGCCCGAAGCCAGACAACACGCTTGACAGAGCTCGTGTCTATCAGGCGCAAAGTGTTATCCAGCCGGAATGGCCGTGCCAGGTACACCACCAGTGGCAGGAGGCGCATCTGGGCAAAACCAAGATGATCGAGACCGCTATCAAGTGGTTTTTCAGCCAAGAGGAGGAGGGTATCATCCTTTTCGACGACACCCTACCCAGCTACGACTTCTTCCCCTATTGCGAAGAGTTGTTGAGCAAATACAGGAACAATGAACGTGTTTACAGCATTGGCGGCACTTACCTGCGTCACCGGAGCCGTAAACGCTACCCCAAGCGGATCAAGAAAGGCGGAAGTTCCTACTTCTTCTCGGCATACGCCGCCACCTGGGGCTTCGCCACCTGGCGCAACCGGATGAACGACTTCACCCTTTCCATGGATGGCTACAACAGCGCCGACTTTGAGAAGATTCTGGAGCCATACATGCACAAACAGAATCATAAAAACTATTGGAAACGGCGTTTCGACAGCATCAAGAAGACCAACGCCTACTATTGGGACTACCAATACAACCTGCACATCTGGGCGCACAAGGGCATCTGCATCACGCCTTACCTGAACCTGACCACCAACATCGGATTCAAAGAGAAGAACAACCAGCGCAAGCTGCGGAGGCTCAAACGGAACGCATACCCCATCATGCCGCTTGTCCATCCTGACGAAATCGTGCAGAACAACAAAGAGGACAAATATATGTTCCGGCACATCTTCAAAAGGGCGTATCTGTATCTTTTCCGCGACTGGTTGAAGGAAATTCTGCCCAATAAAAACAATTTGGACTGACAACCGCTTATTCTTCAAAAAAAAGTGTATTTTTGCGCCCTCAAAAAAACAGATAAAAAATTATGGCAAATAACGAGAAATTAGGCTCTAAGAAAGTGGAGCAAGAAGCTGAAAAAGAAAATTTCGTAACCAGAACGCTGGCTTTTTTCAACAAATATCAAAACATTATTTACGGTGTTATCATTGGCGTGCTGGTCATCGCATGTGCTATCATCGCCTTCAACAGATTCTACATCCAGAAGAAAAATGCTGAGGCTTCCGCACAGATTGTGAGACCCATCAGCCTGTTCATGTTAGGCGACACCACTTCCTTGAACCTCGCCCTCGAAGGTGACGACGAGAACGACGGTTTCCTCACCATCGCCAAAGGTTACAAACTCACCCGCACCGCCAACACCGCCAACTATTACGCCGGTCTTACCTATTTGAAATTAGGTCAGAAAGACGAAGCCATGGATTATCTCAAAAAATTCAAAAAGAAAGAAAACGTGCTGTGGTACGCTTGCCAAATGACCATCGGCGACTTGTACGATGATCAAGGCGATGAGGCATCAGCCATCAAATATTACGAAAAGGCTTCCAAGAGCAAAGATCCGCTCTTCACTCCGACCGCTTTGTTCAAACTGGGACAAATGTATGAAAGACAGGAAAAATGGAACGAGGCTCTGAAAGTTTACAAGGAGATTGAAAACAGATTCTATGCTGAATACAACAAGATGAGCATCGCCCAATATGTGGAAAGAGCTCAAGCCAAAGTTTCCAAATAATGACTGAAAAGAAGAAGAATTTATCAGAGTTCGCCCCTTTTAAATTTAATTCTGCTCAAAACATAAGAATCGGTATTGTGGTCAGTGAATGGAACGACCACATTACCGATTCTCTTTTAGAGGGTGCGAGACAATCGTTGCTGGAGCAAAATGTTCCTGCAGACCACATCTTGGTGCATCACGTGCCCGGGAGTTACGAGTTGCCCTCCGGCGCCGACATGCTCTTCCGCATGGCCGATGTGGATGCGGTCATCTGCATCGGATGCATCATCCAAGGAGAAACGCGCCACTTTGAGTTCATCGCCCAGGCGGTGGCCAAGGGCATCATGGATGTGGGATTGAAGCACGGCAAGCCTGCCATCTTCAGCGTGCTCACCTGCGACACTATGCAGCAGGCCGAGGACCGCGCCGGCGGCAAGCACGGCAACAAGGGCGTGGAAGGTGCCGTCAGCTGCATGAAAATGATCGATTTGCAAAGACAACTTAACAAATAATACTATCAGCGATGAGAGTTGTATTCATGGGCACACCGGAATTTGCCGTCACCATCCTCGACCGGATTATCCAGGAGGGGCATGAGGTAGCGGGGGTGGTCACCACACCCGACAAGCCTGCGGGCCGCGGGCAGCGCATGCACCTCTCCGATGTGAAAAAATATGCGCTGGAGCACAACCTGTTTCTGATGCAACCCGAAAAGATGAAGGATGAGACCTTCGTCGCGCAACTCCAATCATTGAATGCTGACGTATTTGTGGTGGTCGCCTTCCGAATGCTGCCCAAGGTGGTCTATTCCATGCCGCCGAAGGGCACGTTCAATGTGCATGCCTCGCTATTGCCGCAGTACCGCGGCGCGGCGCCCATCCAATGGGCCGTCATCAACGGGGAAACAAAAACCGGCGTCACCACGTTCCTGCTCGACGAGCACACCGACACGGGCGCCATCCTCCGGCAGAGCGCCGTGGAGATCACGCGCGAAGACACCGCAGGCACACTGCACGACAAACTCATGTATGCCGGCGCAGACATCGCCGTGGAAACCCTGCGCGATTTGGAATCCGGTAACTACACACCCCTGCCACAAGCGGAAATCGCGGAATTGAAGCCTGCCCCGAAAATCTTCAAAGAGGATATGCTCATCCGCTGGGATGACACCGCCGAAAACATCTACAACAAAATCCGCGGACTCTCCCCCTACCCTGCCGCCTTCTCCAGAATCCAGTTTAACGGCAACACGCCCCGGACCCTCTCGCTGAAAATCCTAGGGTGCGAAATCACCCCCAATCCAAGCACCCAAAAGCCCGGATTTATGACCATTGTTAATGACAAACAGTTACTCATTTCCACCAAAACCAGCGACATTTCCGTCAAAACACTACAATTAGAGGGCAAAAAACCGATGGATGTTAAAAATTTCCTGCTTGGTTTCAGACATAGTGATTACACTTTAATTTTATTTTAGTGTATTTTTATTAAAAATACCTTTCGTTTGTAAACACGTGCAGTTAAAAAACACACATAATGAAAAAAAGTGTGCATTATCTGCAATTTCTATTAACTTTGCGGTCACAAAAAACATATTAACCTTATTAAACCTTAAAAGTTATGAATAAAAGCGAATTAATCAATGCAATGGCTGAAAAAGCCGGTTTGACAAAAGTTCAAGCTAAAAACGCTCTCGACGCTTTCATGGGCGCTACGGGTGAGACCTTGAAAAAGGGTGGTAAACTTTCTTTGGTTGGCTTCGGTACTTTCGAAGTGAAACAACGCGCTAAGAGAAAAGGCCACAACCCCAAAACCAACAAGGCTATCACCATCCCCGCTAAGAAAGTTGTTAAGTTCAAACCGGGCGCTGGCTTGAAATTCTAATTTCAACCTATTGTCAATATAAAAAAGCCCTTTTTCAAGGGCTTTTTTTAATTTTCCAAACATGATGCAAATAGAAGATCCTGAGAAACGTCGTGCGCTCATCGCGCATCTGGAACAATTTGTGACTGACACAAGGAAAGAGCGTCTGGAAGAGGTGCTCTCCAACCGCACGCGTCACATCACGGTGGTGCTGGAGGACCTGTACCAGACGCAGAACATCAGCGCGGTGATGCGCAGCTGTGAATGCTATGGCATCCAGGATGCCTACATCGTGGAGAACCGCAACGAGTTCGAAATCCACAAGGACATCAGCATGGGGGCCGACAAGTGGCTCACGCTACACCATTACCCGCACGCGGAGCACAACATGAAGCAGTGTATCGACGATCTGCACGCGAAGGGCTACACGGTAGTGGCCACCCTGCCCGATGAGAAGAAAACCACTATCCAGGATCTGCCCATTGACCGGAAAACAGCCTTTTTGTTCGGCACGGAGCTCACAGGCCTCTCAGAAGAAGCCGTGCGCTATGCCGACTGCAATGCTTTGATACCGATGTACGGATTCACGGAGAGTTTCAATATCTCCAACTCGGCGGCCATCATCCTCTCTAATTTTTCGGAAAGGCTCCGCCATTCAGATGTAGCATGGCGTCTAAGCGAAGAGGAACGTGAAATATTGTATTTCGACTGGCTGCAGAAGAGTGTACGCGATCCGGAGGGCATCATTCGGCATTATCTGTCAACCCATCCGTAACAGCCATTTCCTTTTTCCATTTGAAATAGCCCATCACAGCCACGGCGGTATAAACCGCAAAGAGCACAGCGGTGGGATAGAGGTCTTTCCACACGTAGAGGCACAGCGAAACGGCATTGACAACCACCCATAGCAGCCACTGCTCGAGTTGTTTTTGGGCCAACATCCACATGGCCACCACGCTCAAGGAGGTGGTAAACGCGTCGCCCCAGGGCACGGGACTGTCGGTAAATTTGTGCAACACTAAAAAAATGAGTAACCACAAGACGACAGACACGAGCGCCAGGGGTAAAATTTGCCTTTTCGGGGTATGGATGATGTTGTCTTCTATCTTGTTCTCCTGTTGCATGCGCTGACTATTGTGCCATGCAATCAAGCCGTACACATTGGCACCGATGTAATACAGATACACAGCAGCATCGGCGTAAAACTTGCCATAGAAGAAAATCACCACATAGAACAGTGACATCACAATGCCCACGGGCCAAAGCCACACATTGGCCTTGTATTCCAGATAGAGGTACAAAAGGCCGATGCACGCGCCGATGATTTCTATTGCATCCATTTGATTAAAAATTTGGATGCAAATATAGAGAAATTTGAGACTTCAGAATCATCATATTTGTATACCCATTCTAATTTTTTTTCAGATTTATCCCATTGTTTTTAAAAAAAAGTTATTATTGCAGTGCTTATTTTCATCTTTTGCATTATAAACAGTAATTAATATTTCATAATTATGAAGAAAACTTACATACCCGCGTTTATTGCCCTATCTTTAATGCTGATTCTAACAGGATGTCACAAAAAACACTTCATTGTGGGAAAATCAAGCAACGACGAATGGGGAATAGTAACGGGCTCCGGTACTTACCACGATGGTGAAACAGCCATTTTAACTGCCATTCCTACGAATGGATATTATTTTCTTGGATGGGATGATGGTGACACCACCAATCCTCGTTCCTTGCTTGTCAATAACGATGCTACTTTCACAGCCATATTCAGCGACACTCCGTTCGGAATTTTCAATGGTGAACCAATTCAAATCAGTGGCAAAATATGTAACGACCAGATATGGCAGGATTTGGGGCTTGATGTAGATTACATTATTGATGAAACAGTGTATATTGGCTGTGATGCCACCGTAAAGGTAATGCCTGGTGTCACCATTATGTTCACAGGCCCCGAGGGAAATCTGGAGGTAATAGATAATGGCGCATTGACTATGATTGGCACCATGGAGAAACCAATAGTACTTCGCGGACCAGACGTCAAGTCCCTTATCGGATACTGGGGGCATGTGGTAGTGAACACCACCAAACCCGAAAACAAATTCGAGTGGGTTAATATCATACATGCCGGTAGTAATAGTGACCTTCATTATGGCGCGCTCAAATTGCGCGGAACTCTATCCATGACCGATTGTACGATTGATGGCAGCAGAGGTGCTGGATTAGTCACTGAAAGTGGAAGCTATTTTACTCAACTTAAGGACAATAAGATTATTCACTGCCAAGGATATCCCTGGGTTTCATCTAGTTTCCCAGCATTATATAAAAACATTGGTTATAACTCTTTGTATGACTTCGACGAACCCTATGGTAAAATATATATTGACTTGGATCACTACGAAATCAATAATGATGTTACACTGAAAACCTATCGATTATACTTCCCTCATGGTTTCAGTTTCGAGGGCACCGGAACGCTCACATTTAATGGGGCAAACAGCTATGTAGGTGAAGGTCAACAGTTGAGAGTGGGGAAAAACTTGAATTTTCGGGTTTATTCAACCTTTTTTGCCGCATTAAGTACTCCTGCAAGATGGAATGGCTTGATTTTTGAAAGCGAACGAAGTAATAACCTTTTAAACGATGTTTGGTTTATTAACTGTGGGGGTTTTTGCCTGAAAGTGACGGAAAATGCCAAATTGTCAATCACTTCAAGTAAATTGGGCCCATGCGTAGGCGGTGCTGGTATTTGGATTGAGAATATTGAGACTTGGGGCAACGTCTTTCACAGCAATATTGAAAATTTCTCTTGTCCCCATATTGCTCACATAGAACATGGTGGAACCTACAATGGTCAAACTTATCAGGACAACACAAATCTCAACTATCTTCCATAAATAATTATTCACATTTTTTGTATCTTTGCCGCTGGAATAAAAAAAACAGTTTAAAATATGGCAAATATTGATTTTCAAGGTAAAACCTACGAATTGGACGGCGACGGCTTCATGCTGAAACCCGAAGAATGGACCGAAGAACTGGCAGCTGAAATCGCCAAGGTTGACGGCATCAACGAACTGACGGAGAACCACTGGAAAGTAATCCATTGCATCCGTGAGAACTACGAAGAGAAAGGCATCGCCCCGATGGTGCGCACCATCTGCAAAACGGCTGACCTCAAGCTGAAAGAAATCTACGAACTCTTCCCGTTAGGTCCCGCCAGAGGCGCCTGCCGCGTAGCCGGTCTGCCCAAACCCGAAGGTTGTGTATAATCTATAAGCACCTTTTACCATGTCCATCATGCAAATCATCGCCATTGCAGCGGCAGCATTCTGCCTCTGCGGTTTGTTTGTGCATTTCATTCACATCGTGCGCCTCGGCAAACCTAATGACATGTCGGAAAAGAGCGGCGACACCACAAAGGGCATCGTCTATGCCAACACCACGGCCATGCTGCCGCAGAACAAGGAGTCGGCCTACCTGCACATTCCCGGCTACGCTGCCGGCATGTTGTTCCACATCGGCACGTTCCTCTGCCTGCTCATCTTCCTGCTCTCTCTGTTCCCGTTCTTCAACCACTGGATTGAAGGCAGCACACTGCGTTTCATCATCGCAGCTGCGCTCGCCATCACCTGTGTATGCGGGTACATTCTGCTCGTCAGAAGAGCCGTGTCCAAAGATCTCAAGGGCCTCTCCAATCCCGACGACTACATTTCCAACGCCCTCACCTCCACATTCCAGCTGTTCACCATTTTCTACCTGATATGGCCAACCTGTGGATGCCGTGTTACTTTATACTACATCGTTTGCGCGTTGCTGTTTATCTATATGCCGTTCGGAAAATTGAGACACGTGGTATATTATTTCGCCGCACGCTATCATCTGGGCTTCTTCTACGGCTGGCGCAATGTATGGCCCAAACACGAAGACTAACCATCACTTTACATCATGAAACTGGACTTTTTAGGGGCAACCGAAGAGGTTACCGGTAGCAAATTCCTGCTCACCACCAAAAAGGGAACCAAGATCCTGCTGGACTGCGGTATGTACCAGGGCAAGGGCCTTGAAACCGACGGTATGAACAAGAATTTAGGCTTCGACCCGAAAGGAATCGACTATCTGCTGCTTTCGCACGCCCATATCGACCATTCCGGGTTGATACCATATATATATAAGATGGGATTCCGGGGCAAGGTTTTCTGCACCCCAGCCACTCGCGACCTGTGCGCCATCATGCTGGCCGATTCTGGACGCATCCAAGAGGCTGATGCCAAGCAGTTTAACAAAAAGACCGAGCGCATCGGCAAGGAACCTATAGAACCTATCTACACGGAAAAGGACGCCGCCGAGTGTATGGCGCAGTTCATCAGCATCCCGCGCGAACTCACCTTCAGCATCACACCGGACGTGTCCATCTGTTTCCATGAAACGGGTCACATGCTGGGCAGCAGCGCCATCTACATCACCTTCAAAGAGGGGCGCAAAACCCGCACTTTGTGCTACACAGGCGACATCGGGCGATACAACAAACGCATCCTCCCCGACCCCAAGCCATTCCCGCACGCCGACTACATCATCACCGAATCCACTTACGGCGACCGCCTGCACTCCACACTGGATGAGGCCGACCAAGAGTTGATGTTGGTAGTGAAGGACGCCTGCGCAAAACGGAGAGGCAAACTGCTCATCCCGTCGTTCGCCATTGGCCGAACCCAAGAAATTGTCTATTCGCTGCACCGCTTGAAACTAGCTGGCGACCTGCCCGATATCGAAATCTTTGTAGATAGCCCCCTCGCCTGCTCCGCCACGAACATCTACCGGCTGCACGACGAGAACTTCAACGCCGACATTCGCCAATTTATGGAGAAAACGAAGGATCCATTTGGCTTCGACAACCTCACCTACGTGCGATCGATTGACGACTCCAAGCGACTCAACACCTACAACCGTCCTTGCATTATCATCTCCGCCTCCGGCATGATGGAGGCCGGGCGTATCAAGCATCACCTGGCTAACAACATCGAAGACCCGAAAACCACGATACTCTGCGTCGGTTATTGCTCACCCACCACATTGGGTGCCAAGATCATGCGCGGTGACAAGAAAGTCTCTATTTTTGGAGAAATCTATGACGTGAAAGCGCAATTGGCCCGCATTGATGCTTACTCTGGCCACGCCGACTACAATGAACTCATCCAGTACTTGTCCTGCCAGAAAGGCAACCGCCGCCTGAAGAAAATCTTCATCGTACACGGCGAGGACGACGTGCGCAAGGCCTACGTCAAGCATCTGGCTGATGCTGGGTTTAAGAAGACGCAGATTCCGATGTTCAGGGAAAGCGTGGAGCTAGTCTAGATAATAGTTAACAACGAACTTATAAAATTACTAACCTCCATAATTAAGACAACAAAAGCAACAACCATAAAATAACTATTATCTATTATCTCTTAACTATTAACTAATGAATCACATATTAATCACCGGTGCCAACGGACAGTTGGGCAGATGTCTGCGCGATTTGGCGACAACGTATCAAGACAAATACCGTTTCTTCTACACCGATGTAGAGGAATTGGATATCACCGATGCGGCGGCAATCGATAGATATGTAGCTGACAATCAAATCCATGTCATCATCAATGCAGCGGCTTACACGGCAGTTGACAAGGCCGAGGACGATGTAGAGATGGCCTACAAACTGAATCGCGATGCCGTACGGAATCTGGCTGAAGTCGCTCGTGAGCGCAATTGCCTGTTCGTGCACATCTCCACCGACTATGTGTTTTCCGGAGAGGCATGCCACCCATACAAAGAGGACGACACTCCTGCTCCGAAATCCGTTTACGGAGCATCAAAGCTGGCCGGAGAAGAAGCCATTGCAGCAGTTGGTTGCCGTGCCATTGTCATCCGCACCTCCTGGTTGTACTCTGAATATGGACGCAACTTTGTGAAGACGATGTTGCAGTTGGGACGCGAGCGCGATGAGGTGTCGGTAGTATGCGACCAAATTGGCGGCCCCACATACGCCGGCGATTTGGCACAAGCCGTGATGCTGTGTGTGGATGCCGATGCAGAGCACGAAGGCACTCATTTTTACCACTTCGCCAACGAGGGCTGCATCAGTTGGTACGACTTTGCCGAAGCCATCATGGAGATTTCTGGGAATCAGTGTTCCGTGCATCCCATTTTTACGGGCGAATATCCGGCAAAAGCTTCAAGACCTGCCTATTCAGTGTTCAATTTGAGGAAGGTGAAAGAGAAATTAGGCATCACCATCCCATATTGGCGCAATAGTTTGATATTGACTATCAATAAGTTATCGGATAAATAAAAATTTTTATCCAAAAAAGTCGGGGGTTTCAAAAAATATTGTATTTTTGCCAACCATTTGAAACCCACCTGTGGGTTGTTCTTTTCATAATGAAAAAAGCCGTTGTAGCTCAGTGGTAGAGTACATCCTTGGTAAGGATGGGGTCATGAGTTCAACTCTCATCAACGGCTCCACTTGAAACAAACAAGCAAAAATATTAATCATTAATTTATAAGAAAAATGGCAAAAGAGAAATTTGAACGCACTAAACCCCACGTAAATGTGGGTACAATCGGTCACATTGACCACGGCAAAACGACCTTGACCGCTGCCATCACCACAGTTTTGGCTAACGAAGGTCTTTCCGAAGTGAGATCTTTCGACTCTATCGATAATGCTCCTGAGGAGAAAGAGCGTGGTATTACCATCAACACCGCTCACATCGAGTACCAAACCGCTACTCGTCACTACGCACACGTTGACTGTCCGGGTCACGCCGACTATGTGAAGAACATGGTAACGGGTGCTGCCCAGATGGATGGCGCTATCCTCGTGGTGGCTGCTACCGATGGTCCGATGCCTCAGACCCGTGAGCACATCCTGTTGGCAAAACAGGTTGGTGTGCCAAAAATGGTTGTTTTCATGAACAAGGTTGACTTGGTTGACGACCCTGAGTTGCTCGACCTCGTTGAAATGGAAATCCGTGACTTGCTGTCCTTCTACGGATTCGACGGCGACAACACCCCTGTTATCCGCGGTTCCGCTCTTGGTGGCTTGAACCTCGAACCGAAGTGGGTTGAGAAAATCATGGAACTCATGAACGCAGTTGACACTTGGATTCCGCTGCCTCCGCGTGACGTTGATAAAGACTTCCTCATGCCTGTGGAAGACGTATTCTCCATCACCGGTCGTGGTACCGTGGCTACCGGTCGTATCGAGACTGGTGTGATCCACACCTCCGATCCTGTTGACATCATTGGTATGGGTGCTGAGAAACTGAAATCCGTCGTTACCGGTGTGGAAATGTTCCGCAAGATCCTCGATGAAGGTGAAGCTGGTGACAACGTAGGTCTGTTGCTCCGCGGTATCGACAAAGACGAAATCCGTCGTGGTATGGTTATCGCAAAACCGGGTTCCATCCATCCTCACAAGAAATTCAAAGCTTCTGTGTATGTTTTGAAGAAAGAAGAAGGTGGTCGTCACACCCCGTTTGGCAACAACTATCGTCCTCAATTCTACTTCCGTACAACGGATGTTACCGGTGCTATCACTCTGCCTGCTGGCGTTGAGATGTGTATGCCTGGTGATAACGTAGAAATCACCGTTGAGTTGCTCTCTGAAATCGCTCTGAACATGAACCTCCGTTTCGCTATCCGCGAAGGTGGTCGTACCGTGGGCGCTGGTCAGATCACTGAGATCCTCGACTAAGAGAACACAATCAACCAAAACAACACGGAAAGGGCATTGCATTAATGCCCTTTCTTTTACAGGGGATTAGTTTAATGGTAGAATGACGGTCTCCAAAACCGCAGATGGGAGTTCGATTCTCTCATCCCCTGCCAAAAAATCTTGATATTTCACAGAATATCAAGATTTTTTTTTGTTTATTTGCATTATCAAATCTTAAATATAAACCCTTTTAAATATATAATTATGAATATCAGATTTACCTTTCTTTTGATTACAGCCATCCTGCTGCTCAACCTGCCTGCCAAAGCCCAGAAAACAACCAGCAACGGGCCTAAAACTGAAATCGGAGACCGTTCCAGGATCCTGGTTTTTGGTGAGGACGAAAGCAATCTCTACATCTTCTCCTCCGACCTCAACGTCTCGTGGGGCGATTATGATGACTCTAACATTTCCATCTATGACAAAAACAAGCATACATTAGTGTCAGAGTTTGAATTAGATGACGATTATGACGCCTTGACCGCATATCTGGATGGAAATAATGTAGTGATAATCAACGGAAAGTATAACAAAAAAACCAAATGCGTCGAATACGGAAAATGTGTAGTCCCGGTAAATGGCAAAACCCCGAAGAAATTTGTCTTCACCCCCTCCGTCAGCGTACCCACTAACGGCTTGGAAGTAGAGAACATCTGCGCTTTTTTGTCTATCGACCGCACCAAACTGGCTTTTGCCACTTATACGCATCCAAAGAAAAACGACAAAGAATATGTTCTGGATGTTCGCATCTGCGACATTGATGGAACAGAAATATCACATGTAAACGAACACATTGACATATCCTGTCCCGACCGCGTAAAAGGTGGTTACCTTACACCCAACGGAACACTATACCTTGATGAGGATGTAAGAACACCGTCTGATGTGAAATTTGCAATAGGAGGATATGATGGCCGTGGAAAATGGACCAAACACTACACCTGCATCACATCATCCGGCGAAGTCGTACTGTGCAAAGTTGAATTGGAAGAGGGTGCAATCTACAACCCCTACTCTATAGTACTTCCCAACCAACATTTGTTCTTCGCTGGCATTTGTAAGAAAGGGCTTGTCACCATGGAAATTGATGGTAACGGAGAGGGCGAACCTGTTCTTCACGAGATGGATATATTGAAACGGCCTGAATCCATTCATTATGAAGACAAAACTATGAAAAATGACGATTTTGACTTCATCCCGAATCAGATTCTGCCCTTATCGAATGGCAACCGCCTGATTGTGGCACACCAATACAAATCTGTAATGGGCACTACAGCTAACGGACATATATACATTGACCATTTTCACCGCAACATTCATCTATTTATGTTGGATAAAAACGGGGAACTCACTGCCTCCAACACCCTTCCTAATGTCAATATAAATGACAACAGCCCACATAAAGACATACCATGCGTATTTGAGCTGAATAACGAAGTATATTTGGTTTACAACGAGAACAAAAGCAATTTAGCTTCTCCAAGTAACAAAACATGGAAGACGCTGCAATACAACAAAGGAAGCCAAGAATGTGTTGTAGCTGGAAAACTGGACAGCGATCTGCATTTCACACCCGAAATCATATACAAGCCAAAATCCACAAAGGACTTCAACAATTTCGAGCATTTTGATCAAATCATCAATGTCTCCAATGACGCCATCTATTACATCCTCCATCGTGATGGCGACAACCACATTGAGGTGCTGACCGAAAATTAAACATTACAATGGGTTAGAGACGCAATGCATTGCGTCTCTACTTTTTTTTGCCCCTACCTACCGGACAATCCGTTTTTCGTTGTTGGCGATGAAGGATTTCCAATCATTGAACTTCTTGCCACCGCCCACCATCACGCGATGTTGCAGATGATGACATACGGCGGCGGCCAGCGCGTCAGTGGCATCCAGATACTCTATAGAATCCTTTAATGGGTACATGTGGCATAACATGGCAGCCACTTGCTCTTTGGCAGCGTTACCGTTGCCCGTAATGGACTGCTTGATCTTGCGGGGCTCGTATTCATAGACCTCCATACCCGCGTGCAGACAGGCGGCAATCACGATGCCCTGCGCACGGCCCAACTTCAACATCGACTGCACATTCTTGCCGTAAAAAGGGGCCTCAATCGCCAATATATCAGGTTTATACTGTTCTATGAGCGCATTCATCTTCTCGTAGATGAATTTCAACTTGGCATAATGGTCCGTCAGCTTCTTCATCTGAATAACACTGATAACCTCCACTTCTGACTGGTTGAAATGAGTGTTCAAAATGGCATAACCCATCACATTTGTGCCAGGGTCAATGCCTAAAATCTTATGCCGGACAGCCACTTCTTCCATACTATTTCTCAAAAAGGAGGGTTTTGTTTGCATAATCGATAACAGCCTTATGGTGCACCAGGAAATCGTTACCCAATATCACCTGAACCGGCTTGCGGTGCAACCGCTGGTAGGCCAAATTGATGTAGGAGAAGTCCAGCAAAGCCATAGTTTCATAACAATCCAGCCGAAAACGCCCGATACGGAAATCTGGGACATTGGCTGTTCTCACCTCAAAATCATCGCCGCCAATGCCCGCAGTAACACCCTCATGTACAGAAGTTTGCAATTGCGGTAGCATTTCTGCCACATACGCCATGTCCATACACGAGCGCGAGGCTCCGGTATCCAACACCATACGCACAGCCTTGCCTGCTACGCGCCCATTCACAAGCGTGTGGAAATCGCCTTGCTCAAGCTCCACGATATTCAGTTTAGTCCTGTACATACAGCCTTGGGAAAAAGATTATTAAAGGATAGCGATTACAGCCAATGTTTTTTGATGAAAAAGACCACCAAAAAGATCAAAATCAGCAAACAGATGCCCATAACAATCCAAAATGCGTAGGGAGACGCCGCAAACGGCAGCGCCACATTCATGCCGTACAAGCCGCTGATGAAGGTCAACGGAAGCACAATAGTGGAGATGATGGTGAGCATACGCATGATTTCGTTCGTCTTGTTGGTCTGCATTGAATCGAACGTGCTGGAGAGGCCATCCACCAACTCGCCGTAGTCTTCAATCATATCCCACATCTTCTGGTAAAAGTCGAGGATATTGCCCCAGTACTCTTCCATATCGTCGGCAAAGCCCTTGATTTCGCCGGATTCGAACTTGTTGAACAGGCGCAATTGCGGACGGAACATGGTGTTCATCTGGATGATATTCTTACGGAAGCGGGAAATCTGCTCAATGAGGTGCTCCGATTTACTGTTGAACAGCTCACGGTTAATGTAGTCGATCTCGGTGCCCATGCGCTCTACCAACAGGAAGGTCTCTTTCATCATTCTGTACAAAATGTGATACAAAATTGCATCGCTGGTGCCGCTGATATCGTCTTCGTCTTCCGGTTCAGGATTGACTTTCGTATAGTTAAAGAGGTCTTGCACCACATAATGGGAATTGCCCACCGTGATGAGATAATCCTGGCCCCAGAAAATCTTGGTTTCCTCGGTTTTCACAAGTTGGGTACGCTTATCCATCAATGGAAAATGCAACACGAGGAAATAATAATCGTCGTATTCATCAATTTTGGGACGCTGCACAAAACTGGAGCAGTCCTCAATATCCAAAGGGTGGAAATGGAAGTTATCGCGCAAGAAATCTAAGTCCTCAACGGTTGGATTGGTGATATGGTGCCATTTGAATGATCCGAAATTGATGGTATCAACCATAAGATAACCTCCTTTCTACTAATGGATTAACGAATAATACGACTACATGTTGGCATTAAATTAAAGTTGGCAAAAATACAAAAAAAAGCGAAAATATTTTATTTTTGTGCCAAATTTAGACTTTCTATGAAAAATCATCTGTTTCCCTGGATATTGCTGGCCATCATCGCCTTGGCAGTATGGTATTTGTCACGCCGCACCGCCTTCGTTTTCGGCAGCAAGCCTGGCTGGTTTTATGTAGGATACGCATTGGTTTTCATCGGCTCCGCCTTTTTCACCTTTGCGGGCGCACGCGCATGGACTTGCAGCCCTGTTGCCCATGTACTTTTCTGCATTTTCAGCGAAATCCTGGGAATATTGCTCTATTTGCTCATCATCACCGTAGCGGTGGATATTGTGCAGCTGTTCGCCCATTTTTCCGCACGTACCTTCGGGCTCATCGTGGGGCTGCTGACGGCAGGACTGTGCATTGGAGGCACATTCAACGCCTTCGTGCCGCGCCTCACTCCCGTAACCGTAGAGCTGAACCAGTTGCATAAACCCGTGCGCGCCGTGTTGCTTTCCGACACGCATCTTGGTCATTTCCGGGGCAAACGGCATGTGCAACGGCTGGTGAACATGGTAAACAAAGCCAATCCCGACATCGTGTTCTTCACCGGCGACTGCTTTGAAAGCCCCTACAACCTCAATCTGGAGACCGTAGAGCCGCTGAAACAGGTCAAGGCGCCCATCTATTTTGTAGCGGGCAACCATGACGGCTATGTGGGCACCGATTCGGTGAAAAGTCTGCTACGGCAAGTGGGCGTGCGCGTGCTTGACACGGAAGTGGCCGAGGATTGCGGACTGCAGATTGTGGGGTTGGACTACATGCGCGCCGACGAGCAGGATGCCAACCACATGCACGCGCCCGTGGGCGATGCCACCATTGAGTCCATCAGCCAAAACCTTATCCAGAAAGGAAATCTGCCCATCGTGGTATTGCATCACAACCCATGCGGCGGCGAATATTTGGAGAAAGCCGGCGTAGATCTCTATCTGGCGGGACACACCCACGGCGGTCAGCTTTACCCGCTCATCTGGATCAACGACCGCGTATTCCAATTTAACCGAGGACTGTACCGCTTGGGCAACATGCAGGTTTACACCTCCTGCGGGTCGGGTACCTTCGGTCCGCCCATGCGCCTGGGCACGAGGAGCGAGATTACGGTGATGGAGATGAGAGGAGGAAAGGAGGAATGAGGAGAGGAGGAAATGGAGGAATGAGGAGAGGAGGAAATGGAGGAATGAAGTAAATTGAGATGAAATAGAGGAATAAGAATTCCCCTTCTGTTTTAGAAGGGGTGGCCGAAGGCCGGGGTAGTAATAAAGAATGTAAATGGGGATGAAGGGGATGAAATGGGTTACAAACAATTGGAAATTGTGATTTATGGCTAAAGAAAAGATAAACAAGACGAACGCCTGTCGTTTGCTCGACCAGAAAAAGGTGGTGTACGAGCTGATACCCTACGAAGTGGATGAAAACGACCTCGGCGCGCAGCACATTGCCGACCAACTGGGCGAGGATATTGACCAGGTATTCAAGACTTTAGTATTGAAAGGTGACAAATCGGGACATTTTGTGTGTGTCATTCCGGGCAACGAAGAAGTGGATTTGAAGAAAACGGCAAAAGTATCGGGCAACAAGAGTTGCGACCTCATCCCGATGAAGGAGTTGCTACCTTTGACAGGTTACATCCGGGGCGGCTGCTCGCCTGTGGGCATGAAGAAGCCCTTCCCGACCTATATTCACGAAACCTGCGAGCTATTCGACTACATCTATGTCAGCGCGGGCGTGCGCGGCCTGCAGTTCAAAATCAACCCGCAAGACCTAATTCAAGTGGTGGGCATGACCGTAGCGGACTTGACGTAAGGATAAATGCAGGAAATTTTGTGCTATAGTATGGAATCAAGGATCCACTCGCACCACACGCAAGCCCACGTTAGGATAGCCCAATGAACCGTTGCGGACAGCTTCGGAATACTCAGTACGGCATTCATCACGCGTGGAATCCCAACTACCCCCTTTGACAATATACCATCCTGAATCATTCTGCGTGGATGTCCACTCCCAGCAGTTTCCCCAAAAGTCTATTCCACCGCACGCGCCGGTCGTTTGAGCGTACGCATCTACGGCGGTAATGCCGCTCTCAACATGGTTGCTGTTCATCCCCACATCTTTGGGCATGTGTCCCGCCGCCATAACCCACTCCCACTCCGACGGGAGACGGTAATCGTGCAAAGAGTCGTTCGCAGACAGCCAATTGCAGTATGCCACCGCTTCGGCGTATGTGATATTGACAACTGGATATTGTCCCTGCCCCGACGGATAAGAAAAACTCGTTTGAAAAACAGTGTATTCCACATTCGTGACGGGAGCATAGCCGATATAGGCATTCCCTTCTTGGATTCCTCTCAACACCAGCCATGCATCGTTAGGATTGTCGTCTTGCCGTCCGTCAACGAGCCGGAGAAATTGCTGCAAAAGTCGTTCCTCTCGGTTCTGAACCATCTCATCCACAATAGCTTGCATCTCATCTATCAAGGATTGGTGAAGGGCTTCGCGCTCCAATTGGCGCAGTTTGGCTTTCTTGCGGGCCACGACCTTGTCGTAGCGAATCCCCATCTGTTCCATCAAGGCCAATCTGTTCTCTTCGGTTGGATTCAGCCGATAATTCCGCAATGCAATCTGCGTTGCCGCGTTCAGTTGCGGTCGTTCATCTTCCACCAAAGGTGCAGCGGGATCCACAAAATCCAACTCATCCTCCTCCAAATCCAGAGGATCAATGAATTGTCCAGACTCAAAGACCTGATGTACACCGAAATAATGAGCCACCAATCCGTCCTTGAAAATGGACAGTCGATAGCCTCCATAGACATTGCACGGGAAAGTAGTGATGTAATAGTCGCTATCTGCGGCGAAGAAACTGCCTTCGGGCGCACTGAAGGTAATAATGGACTGCGTATCCGATATGGCTGAAACAGAAACCATACTGTCATGATTGACAAATGCTGCGGTGCCTGCAATGGCGTAGCCGTCCACGCTCTCCAACTCCACGTGGGTGATACCTGTCGAATCGAAACGGATGTGCAAACCTCCCGTGATAGGAGCAACGAGATAGTCATCCTGATGATTGATCAGCTGTGCAGCAGGAACAGTAGCTATCATCTGAGTGTCTGTTGGAGTAACGGTTGCTTGAGTATCCATTGGCGTGTGACTCAAAGAATCAACCACTGCCTGCAAACTGTCGATGGTGTGGTAGATGCCATTGAGAATATTCTGCAACTGAGCTTCTGTAATGTAGTGGGCATCGTTGGCAAATGCGGAAACATTCGTCGGCACAGTCGGAATCTCAGGCTGGTTGGTCAGGTCGTTGTAGTCGCCGCTGAAAGAATTGGCCGTCGCGCCCGCGAATAATGCATAGGGCACACTCAACAACTGTTGTGTCCCCTCTATGGTGTAATTGGTACCGCCCGACGGATCTGTCTCGGCCTTGAGAAAATACGGCCCGTCTGCCCAGTCGATGGCAGAAAAGTCACCGCTAACAACAGTTCCATCGCCGATTTCCAGCGTCATCAAGCCGTTGGTATTGGTTTCAACAGTGTGCGTTTCCTGATAAACCATTTCTCCATTTGCATCTCCTTGAAGGATAGAAACGCGCACCCCCACAATCCCACAAACAAGCGTATTGTTTTCATTGCGAATGACAGCTTGATAGGAGAATTTTTGCGGAGCTTGGGCAAACACCTGATGCCCCACTGTTATCAAGACGAGAAGAGAGACAAAATATTTCATCATTTAGTCATCCCTTCTTTCTTCTTCTGTGCCATGCGGCGCATCATCTCACGATCGGTCCGATACACCATTTCAATCTGCTTTGGAGTGAGGAATTCAGAATAAATCTTGTAATATTTCTCACGAATGGCCAGTATTTTTTGACTGCGCTCAAAGCGCTGCTTGAGAATCTTGTCCACCTCGGCATCGGTCATATCATCAGTTATCTCCGGAATGCGGGGACCGAGTGCCCAAATCTCCTTCTGATAAGCGACATACGTCTTGACAAACCGCCCGGAAACCTCATCCTTGAATGCATTCGACAAGTCTAAGGCAATGTGATAGGCTTGTCTCTCAGCCAATTGCTCACGCGTCAACTTCTGTTTTTCTGTGGTTTGCGCCGTACCCGAGAGGCAGAAGATCGTCGCCAGCAGCACAAGCATAAATATTTTCTGTACATTTTTCATAGTGGTAATTATTTATTCGTCCATAAAAGCATCATCCTCATACACTTGCAGCAAAAATGCCTGGTCTTCAGGGCTTAGCTGATCAAATGCCTTTTCCACAGCAGCGAAGTCGGCAGCGGCCGAATCCTTGGGTTGGAACACCACCACCCACAGGCCGATAACGATGGCCGCCACAGCAGCCGTCGAAATCAATGTTCTCCATAGAATTTTAACACGGCTTTTGCTATGAGCAGGTGCCTCTTCCATAGGACTATCCGCCACATGCTGCATAATCTTCTCCTCTATGGAAGAAAAAAATCCATCTGGCACCTGGTAGGGCATTCGTCTTCCAACATCATTAAAATCAAACTGTTCCATATTATATATTGGATTTCATAAATTTCACTATTTTCTCTTTTGCCACATGATAGTTCATCTTCACATTGGCGGCAGTGGAGCCCGTCACAGCGGCAATCTCTTTATAGGAAAGTTCGTCGTAGTACCGCATGTTGAACGCCAATTGTTGTTTCACAGGCAATGCATGAACTGCCTGCTGAAGTTTTACGGACAAAGCATCGCTGTAGTCAAAGTATTCGTCTGCTTTCATGTTCAGTGTCTCTTCCGGAGTATCATCCAACGATACCATGACTTTCCCGCTGCGTTTACCCAGAAGACGCAAGGCTTCATTCGTGGCAATCTTGAAAACCCACGCCTTGAAAGACTGCTTGGAATCGTATTGGCGGAAATGGCGAAAGACACGCACAAAAGTCTCCTGCGAGGCATCCTGCGCGTCGTCGTGGGCCACCACCAACCGGCGGATATGCCAGTAAACAGGTTCCGAATAACGTTTCAGCAGCAAGCGAAATCCGTGTTCCGGATCAGCCTGCACCGCTTTGATAATATCTTTGTCGTTATGCATGTTTTTTACCTGTTTACATTATCCATTACCCAATGGAAATGCAAAAGTAAAAATTTGCCCTAAAAAAATCAAAAACAGAGTAATTGTTAAACATCACACTATTTTTTGCGTTTTTTCGGTTTGTGCCATATCTCAATTGATATTTCTCGACAAGCCAACAACCTATATTCCAACGATTGCAAGCATCTCCGCTGGTGTCACCACTATAGGGACCTTGGGAAAATGTTTGATGTTTCCTGTGACGAGATACGCTCCTTCTTTGGACAATGCCACCTCGTAAAAAACCGCATCATCAACATCAATAAATTCTTCAACGGCTGTTGTCCTAGGTAATGGAATCCCACATTCTAAAATCATCTCAATCATATTGGCAATATCATGCTCCCGTAAATTGAATTTGCCTCGATGAAGGACCGCATCGTATTCCGTAATGATCTCATAGTTATAAATAGGGATGATATGACCCTCTGCTACCATCTCCATCACCTTCACAGTTGGAGATTCTGAATTGTTTGTAATCATGGCTGATACCAGTACATTGGTATCAAAAACAGCATAATGTTTCATTGTTGACTTCTTGTTTTCCTGATTTCATTATTAATATCCTCCAATGAGAGATTGGGCGTATTACCTTCCTCCGCCCATTCGCGCATGTTGCGGAATGCGGCAATGCGTTCAGCTGAAGATTTTTCCTCACTCGCACATATTTCAAACGGAATGCGTCTCCGTTGCACTACCGCCCGTGCAAATACATTGATAGCAGTATTGACACTCATGCCAAACTCTGCACATAAGGCATCAAACATGGTTTTAAGTTGTGAGTCCATCCTCACAGTCATAGACACTTGTGACATTTCAAATTGATTTAAATTAACGCCACAAAGATACAATTTTATTTCAATCAGACATCATTATGATTGATATTACATAAAAAACTACAATACGCGTGATCCCGCAATCCGCGGCTAATAAACCTACTGATTCAGCACCTTGTAAATCTCCGCCATCTTGTCCTCCTCCGACAACGCCACATCAATCCAGTGGATGTCGAAACTGAGGCGCTCCATGCGGCGGAACCAGGTCATCTGGCGCTTGGAGAACTGATGGATGGCCGTGTTCAGGGAGGCAAACATCTCCTCGTAGCTGATCTCGCCCAGTAGATATAGCGTCACATACTTGTACTCGAGCCCATAGCGGATAAGGATCCCGGAGGGCACGCCTTCGTCCAACAGGGCATTCACCTCCTCCACCATGCCCTCTTCCAAGCGAGACTTGAGCCGCTGGGTGATACGCGTGCGGATAAGGTCGCGCTCGCCCCGAAGGCCGAAGATGACCGACGGCACAGGATCCGAGAGTATCTGGCTGTCTTCCTGCCACTTGAAACGATAGCCCTGCAGCACCGCCTCGATGTAAAGGCCGCTGCCACCACAAATCACCACCTGCCGGCCACGGTTCTGTATATCTTGAATGGCCTTGAACGCCTCCTGTTGGTAGCGATAGACGTTGTACTTCACGCCCGGTTCCTCAATATCGATGAGATGATACGGCACCAGCTGGCCATTATACTGGTATTCGGATATATCCTTGCCCGTGCCGATGTCCATGCGGCGATAGACCTGCCGCGAATCGGCGCTCACAATCTCGCCGCCTAGCTCGGCTGCCAAACGCACTGCAATGTGCGTCTTGCCCGTGGCGGTAGGGCCTAAAACAGTGATTATGGGACGCTCTTCGTTCATCATTTCACGGGTTGCAGTTTGGGTTCATCAAAGATTTCCAAATCGAAGATGCGCTCGCCGTCAATCTTAAGGCGCATCATTGTGAGGCGCGTGTGGAAGCCGTAGCGTCCCGCCGCCCCTGGGTTGAGAAACATCAGGTTGTGCTGCTTGTCGAACATCACCTTGAGAATATGGGAATGGCCGGCCACCAGAATCGTGGGCTTGGCCTCGCGAATCAGTTCCAGTGCTCTCGAATCGTACTTGCCCGGATAGCCCACAATATGGCGAATGGCCACGGTGTGCTGTTCGCACTGAAAGACCTGGTTTTCAGGAATTTCGCGGCGGATATCCCAGTCGTCGCAGTTGCCATACACGGCGCGCACAGTGGGCGCAATGGCGGCCAGTTCATCGAGGATGAAATCGTCCATGATGTCGCCCGCGTGCCAAATCTCGTCGCAGCCTTTGAAAAACTCAAAGGCCTCTGGATGCAAATAGCCATGCGTGTCCGATAACAGCCCTATCTTCTTCATTCTTTCACCGGATTGCGTTGTTTCACCACCTCAAAGAGCGTGATGCCAGTAGCTACGGAGACATTGAGTGAGCGGATGGTGCCCACCATCGGGATGGTAATCGTGTCGTTGCAATGGCGCAGGTAGTCCCACGCGATGCCTTCGTACTCGTTGCCCATGATAAGGCAGAGCGGGCCGGTGAGGTCCTTGTTGTAGAGTGCGTGGTTAGCCTTCTCGGTTACGCCCACCACCTCGATGCCGGAGTCTTTGAGATACTGGATCACTTCCACAAGGTTGGAGTGGCGGCAGACGGGAATCTTGTTCAGCGCTCCGGCGGAACTCTTCACCGCATCCTCGTTAAGTTGCGCGCCGCCGTTGAGGGGCAGGATAATAGCATCCACGCCCGCACATTCCGCCGAGCGCGCGATGGCACCCACATTGCGCACATCGGTGATCTTGTCGAGCAGCAGCAGAAACGGCGTCTTACCCTCTTCAAAGATGGTGGGCACGATATCAAAAATGTTGCTGTATTCGATAGCGGAGAGGAACGCCACCACGCCCTGGTGGTTGTTGCGCGTGAGGCGGTTTAGCTTCTCTAATGGCACATATTGGAAGGGGATCTTGTGTTGGCGTACCTCATAAAAAAGCTGTTTGAAAAGCTCGCCTTGCAAACCCTTCTGGAAAAGGACTTTGTCAATAGTTTTGCCACTCTCGATGGCCTCAAAAATGGGGCGCATACCATAGATGAGAGCGGCATTTTCGGAGGTTGGTTTTGGGTACATTGCGGTGGCGTTGGAATTGGAGGCGCAAAAATAGCAAAATTGTCGGGATTTTGGTCTTGGCACTTGTGGCGCTTGCCGCGCAACCCTCTATTATGTTTTGCTTGCCCGAACGCGCGGCTTGCACTATAATGAAATTATTGTATTTTCGCACCATCTGAAATTTTTGAGGATTGGGTGTAGTTTTTCTTCCCCCTTCGTAGTCAAAAGGGAAACAACGTCTGACAAATGAAGCAGAAAAAAGAAAAAGAACAGAAAGAACGCGACTTCGAGCGGTTAGTTCAGGAGCAGCGGCAGACCATCTACTCTGTGTGCTACCTCTTCGCTAACGACCGGCAAGAAGCGGACGACCTCGCCCAAGAGGTGCTGATACGCCTCTGGCAGGGCATCGACAGTTTCGAAGGGCGCAGCTCAGCCAAAACGTGGGTCTATCGCGTGGCCCTGAACACCTGCGTGACTCTCGACAAACGCAACCGCCGCCGTCCCGACTGCATGCC
>JBGURP010000038.1:0-2558 GCA_045132055.1 Bacteroidales bacterium | reverse complement strand
CCGCTTGTCAGGATTCCACACCAGCAGCTGCTGGCACGGCGGGTCCATGAGGTCAAACTCGTCGATGTCACAGGCCTTGCCGGTGCCACCACCAGCAGCGCGGAAGGTAACCTCGCGCAGTCGCCCGATTTCGCGCATCGTGTTGGGCGCGTTGTGGGCGGTGACGACATAGATGTCGTTGTCGGCCTTGTTGGTATGTCGCAACAGGCGCTCGGGAGTGAGCTCCTGCTCGATCAGTTGGACGGGAATTGGATCAATAATCGGTTCCATAGGGCATTTATCGGTTTGAGGGCGTTGGTGCCATATTGATAACTAATTCTCGCAGGCGGGCAGCTTCACGCTTGGGTGCACGGGCATCGAGCGAGTCCCATGGAATGGGCTCACCGATGAAGACCCGCAAAGTTGCTCCACACTGTTTGATCATCTCCTTGGGCAAGAAAATGAGTTCTATATTAAACTTGATGCCCAGCTTCTTGCGCCATTTGGCAAATCGGTAGAAAAAGCGCGAGTTGTGGGCGTCAAAATAGATGGGCACGATGTCGCGCTGATAATTCACGGCATGGGCCACGGCAGCTTTCTGCCAGGGCAGGTCGGCGATGGTTCCGTCAGGCTGCATGCGCGAGCACAGGCCAGCGGGGAAGGTAATGAACTGGGCGTCACTCTTGAGGGCTTCCTCGATTTGAGTGGCTGCGGCTCGAGACTGGCTTCCATACTTATTCACAGGCAGAAACACGCCGCGCAGGGGTTCCACGGCCATGAGCAGGTCGTTGACCAAAAACTTGATGTTCTTGTCATAGCGATTGCCCAGCAACGAGATAAGCGCCAGACCGTCGAGACCGCCCAGCGGATGGTTGGACACAAACATATAACGGCCTTCGGGCAGCTGTTCCAACCCCGTAGCGCGCACCGTGATGTCCATCTCGTCGAGTGCTGCAGTTGCGGCATCCACACTATTTTTGCCCGCCATTTTCAAGAGGATGGCATTCAGTTGGTCCTGGCAGATAGTGCGTTCCAGCCACCGCACGGCGAAACGAGGGATATAGCGATAATGCTTCGGGAGCCTCTCCCGCAGCACCTTATCGACATCTATTCTCATTGCCTCGCTTCTCATAATTCAACCTATTATTCTTAATAAAGAATACAAAGTTAGGCATTTTGACTGGAAATGAAAAGTCAAAAGGACAAAAATTTGTCCAACACATGAAAAAGTTATACTTTTGCCAGCGCCAAATTTGTTAAAAAAGATTGATTTGTCAAGACAATCAGCCATCATGAAAGAAGGATTTCCACTAAACAAGCGGCTGCTTCTACTGACCGAGATTATCGTGTTTGCGGTTCTCTCGGTCGTGGCATCCAATCATTTTGGCTGTGCTGATGGCATTCGCATCACCGTTGCCTATCTGGTGGCATATCTTGTCCCACGCATCATCTTATCCCGCGCCCGAGGCACATCAATTAATGCAATCATTATCCTCTTTTTAATATCATCATTACTGATCGTTGCCAACTATACAAATCTGCTGGAATGGACCAGTTATGAGGGTTATTCACTGGAATTACCCAATCTAGAAGGCGATGCCCGAAACTATTACAAGTGGGCGCTTGCCCACTATGACAACAGGTTCACGGCACCTGAAGTCGTCTTTCCAGGGTTTCCATTATTGATGGTTGCACTATGGAAAGTGTTCGGATTAAGCGTGATCTGGCCCCAAGCCATGAATCTGATGTTCACGCTGACTTCGGTGGTGTTGACAGGCATGACAACCGAGCGCCTGTTGCATCATCGTGTTTCTGTCTCTCAAAAGTCATTACTCGGTGCAGGAGTTTTATTATCATGCTTACTTGCATTCTTCCTGATCAATGGCATTCACATCTTAAAAGAAGCCTCAACCTATCTTGCGATATCATTGGTCGGCTACGTCTTATCTTCGAGGGCAGAAGCCGATAACGAGAGACACAACCGGACGCGTGATTTCATGCTGTTTGTTCTAGCATGCGCGTTATTGGCGCTAATACGCACTACGACCCTGTATTTCATTGCCCTGGGTGTCGTTATCATGATGTTCCCCAACTGGAGGCGCAATTGGAGGATTGCCCTGATGATGTTAGCAATCGTCCTTATCTTCTTTGCGATTGGCGAGTACTATAGCAATGACACCTTCAATCGCCATTCCCGACTTGTCAATGGCGGTTGGCACATGCAGTGGACATTTGCCGAAGAGGATTCTTACCGCACCTTGTATAATGGTGTCATTGGTTATTATTACCTCTATTCACCTATTCACAGGCTGGCATTGTTGCCATTCACTTTTTCAGTTCAATTTATCATACCCTTCCCCTGGCTAACTCATGACGATCCCACATTCGCCAACTATATTTGCCGCATTTCTTACGGTTGGTATCTGGTTGGAGGCATCTCATTATTCTACTATATCTATACTTGGTGGCACAAGCATGGCAGTATGGGAAGTTGGCCATGGTGGCCAGCGGTTTCCTATGTGGCCATCACCTATTCCCTCGCGGGCTCAATGACGCGTTATATCGCTCCTTTTGAGCCG
>JBGURP010000037.1:0-117995 GCA_045132055.1 Bacteroidales bacterium | reverse complement strand
GCTACATCTTTCTTCATTCTTTCAATGAACCTCCCAATTCCCTTGTCCCCTCTTTCCCTCTCATTTGGGACCGCAAAAATACACTTTTGTTCTTTACCTCGGCACACCCCAACCCACTTTTTTTTAAACTTTTTATTATCTTATTGATAATCAGCAAGAAAAAATTTTTACAGGGGTGTATTTTTCAGTTTTTCAACAGTGAAAAATGGGGTTTTCGCAGATTTGAGGGGGATTTTTCGGGATAATTTGAGGGGGTGTTTCGCAGTTTTTGGCGGAAGGGGCGAAAAAAATGAATTTTTTCGTTGATATTACTACCCCGCCCTGACGGGCACCCCTTCTAAAATAGAAGGGGATTTTTAGATGGGGGCTCGCACCCCCTACACTGTGCTCCTTTCAGTCGCGTGTGCGGGGGTACCAAGATGGTATCCCTACGGGATACAAGATGAATAATACAAAATATGTTGGAGCATATCAAAAAAAGTGTATTTTTGCACCCCTTAATTAAATATAGTATTAACCCTAAAAGAAAGAGGTATTATTTATGATTATTGTTCCCATTAAAGAAGGCGATTCAATCGACAAAGCGCTCAAGAAACTGAAAAAGAAATTCGACAAGATTGGTGTGAAGAAAGAGATCCGTCAAAGACAGGAATTCACCAAGAAGAGCGTGATCAGACGGGAGCAATTGCGCAAGGCCATCTACGTGCAGCATCTTCGCGAAGCTGAAAACGAATAACGGTTTTGCCAATCGTACTAAGAACAGGGTCACTACCCTGTTTTTTTAATGAGTTATCTTAATCTATTATTATATATACTATAAATAAATGATTTCATCCCAAGCCTTCCTGGACCATTTGCGCTATGAAAAGCGCTCGTCAGAGCACACCGTGAAAGCCTACGAGGTAGATTTGCGGCAGTTTGCGGAGTACATGG
Organism: Bacteroidales bacterium; assembly: GCA_045132055.1. Lineage (GTDB taxonomy): Bacteria > Bacteroidota > Bacteroidia > Bacteroidales > WCHB1-69 > F23-D06. The sequence goes on along the minus strand of JBGURP010000037.1, from coordinate 117,062 downwards.
AGAAGGCATTGGAGATTTCGGAGCTTGCAAAAGTGGACAAACAGGATATCCGCACCTGGATTCTGACACTTTTGGAAGATGATCACATCTCGCCGCGGAGTGTGAACCGCAAATTGAGTGCGTTGCGGGATTTCATCCGGTTCGAGAAGCAGAACGGGCGGCTGCAGCACGACCCCATGAGCGGCATTCAGGGGCCGAAATTCCGGGAAAAGTTGCCGGAATATGTGGAAATGAAGGACATGGAGCGGCTTTTTGTGCCGGAACAGTTCGAAGACAGCTTCGAAGGATGGCGCGACCGCACGATGTTGGAATTGTTTTATGCCACTGGAATGCGACTTTCAGAGCTGCTCAACATCCGGAAACAGGACCTGGATTTCTACGAAAACAGCGTAAAAGTGCTGGGCAAGCGCAATAAAGAGCGCATCATCCCGTTTGGTAATCAGATGCGAGACTTATTAACAAAGTACTTGGAATATTATGCAGAAAAAATTGCGCCGGAGAATGAAAATTTTTATATCTTTGTTGCAGCCAACGGGGAGAAGCTCTACCCGAAGGCGGTCTATAGAATTGTGAGAAAACACTTGGACATGGTGACCACGATTGACAAACGGAGCCCGCACGTGATCAGGCACACCTTCGCCACGCACATGCTGAACAAGGGCGCTGACCTGAACGCCATCAAGGAGATTCTGGGCCACAGCAGTCTGGCAGCCACGCAAGTATATACCCACAATTCCATGGAACAACTCAAATCCATTTATAAACAAGCCCATCCAAGGGCATAAAAAAGGAGGTCATTATGACAATCAACATCTCTTCCGTACATTTCAAGACGGATCAAAAGTTAGAAGAATTCATCAACGAGAAAGTTGAGAAACTGAACAAGGTACATGACGGCATCATCGGTTCGGACGTGACCTTGAAGCTCGAGAACACTGACACCCCTGAAAACAAGACCGTTGACATCCGGATGAAGATCCGGGGCAACGACGCCATTGCCAGCAAAACCGCCAAGAGTTTTGAGGAGGCCACGGATTTGGCCGTCGATGCGCTGAAAAAACAGCTGACGAAAATCAAAGACAAAGAACAAACCAAACGATAGAAAAAAATCCCCTGCAGATTGCAGGGGATTTTTTTATGGGTGCAAGGGGAACAAGGGGTGAAGGAGGTGAAGGAGGTGCAATAAGGGCTTCAAAAAAGGCAATGATATAGATGCTAACCTTTTAAACCATGCCCCTTATTTCCTTTTGCAAATAATGATTACGGCACAGCAGTGCCACAAGGAGTCAATTCCCCTTCTGAAGCCAGAAGGGGTGACCGCAGGGCGGGGTAGTTAATATGGATTTTCACTCCTTATTATTTTAATGTATTCAGATTCTTTATATTACTACCCCAGCCTACGGCTTCCCCTTCTAAAATAGAAGGGGAATGTTTAGGGCCCCGCACGGAAGTGTGGGGCTTCGAAAAAAAATAAAAAAAAGAAAAATGCGCAAACGCTAGTATATAGTAGCGACTGTAAAAGTTAGAGCAACAATGTGTTAATTTTATTCATTCATAAATGCTTATTGTGTTAAAAAAATGGTATTTTTGCAGCTTGGTTATGTATAATGTGTAGAAATTTATAAAAATTTTGAAATTAAATTATTAAATTAAAATAAATATTTTTATGAAAAAACTTTTAACTTTAGCATTGTCTGTGATCATGCTCTGTATTTTTGCAGTCCAGACGCATGCACAAACCGAAACGGCAGTTTACAATTCCACGACTGAACATACGTGGTCTGCCCCCTCTACTGGCACTTGGAGAGTGACCAAAATTGAAGTTTGGGGCGGTGGCGGTGGCGGCGGAAGCGCCACCAATGCCCGTACAGTAGGTTCTGGCGGTGGAAGCGGCGCATACGCAGCTTACGAAACATCTTTCATCATGACATCTGAACCGTTGTACTTCCAAGTAGGTGCCGGCGGTGGCGCAGGTGCTCGTGGTGAGACTACCTACGTGAAACTGAACGAAAACAGCACAACCTATCTTGCCCGCGCAACTGGCGGCTATGGGGGAACTAATACACAAATTGCTGCTACAGGCAGTTCTAGCAACTCATCCGCAAATGCTAACACAAACCAAGCTCAAGCTCTTGATGGCACCATTAAAACCCAAGGCAACACGGGCGGCAATGGATCCATTTCAAGAACTCGCTCTGGAAATTTTTGGAATTATCAATATAGTTTCTCAGGAACTAGCGGTTATGGTGGGAAAAACGTCAATAATGCAGACGGTGGTGCTTCCGTCTCTTTATCTAACAACAATTCATCAGCCGGCAAAACTGCAACAAACGTAGGCGCCGGCGGTAGTGGTGCCCTTAATACAAAAACAAGTAGTGACAATTCCGCTGTAGGTGGTTCCGGTGCTAATGGTCAGGTGAAAATCACCTACGAAAGGATTATGACCATCACGCTGAATTATAATGACGGTGTAACTGCAAATACTTCATTTCAAGTGACATTGAATCAGACATACGGCAACAATCTGCCTGATCTTTCCAACACGCGCGAACACTACATCTTTGTTGGCTGGTTTAACGGCAATACGCAAGTGTACTCCACTACCTCACACACTACTACGGATGACATTACCCTGGTCGCACACTGGGCTTACGCTGGTGCCATTACCACTGCAACCGCCACATTAGCTGCTCCTTGCGGCGACTATACAGTGTCTGAAGCCACTCCGCACGGATATGACGGAGATGTGACCTACTCTTGGAAATACACCTTTAACGGTGGCGCTGAGCAAAGCCTTGCTGTGGATAAAAAAGAGTTAACCCAAGCGGATTTGCAGCTCAACCAGATGGGCCAATATGCATTCACCCGCTATGTCACAGCCAACAACCAGACGGTTGCTTCCGAAGGAACCTACACTATCACAGTTCCTTCCCTGAGCTCTGCCGGTGAAATTACCTCCGGGGATAAATACATTTGTACTGGTGCTGCATTTACCATTGACAATGTGACCGAGGCCGCCACCGATTACAATATCGACCCCACATACAGTTGGACATACACCAAAGCTGGTAGCGCTGAAACCACTATTGACTTCAATTCTGCCTCCTATACAGGGCAGCTTTCTGAAGCTGGAATCTATGTATTCAAGCGCTATGCCACATTAGGCTGTGCTGTCAACAAAGTGGCTTCTACAGGTAGCTATACACTGATTGTGAAGAATTTAAGTTCATACGACTTACCAACAATCAGTGCCAAGAACAATATCACCGAAATATGCGAAGGTGGCAAAATAGAGATAGAGAGCGCTAATTATGAACTTCTTGACGTAGATCAAAACAAAGGCTATCCTACCTTCAAATGGATGGTTTCTGAAGATAGTGATCCTTACACCCCTTTCCAAGAAATGTACGGACCGAAATTTGATCAGGTAATCAATGAAGCTGACGACTACAGTATTTATCTGGAGTTAACCTATTTTGGAAATTCCCAGTGCGTGATTTCCACCCAATCTATTAGCTTTACTGTGAAGACCCATCCTACAATCGGTGCTCCCACTATTAGTGCCACGGAACCTATATGTCCCAACAGTGATGTAACGATGAATGCCGGAACCATTCAAGGTGGCACAGGTACTTATACCTACACATGGGAATTCCTGCCTGCTGGCGGAGACGTTGACAATGATTGGGTAGATACAGCTGCTTCTCAGGCCACTTACAGCAGCAATGCCGCTGGCAACGAGATTACGGCCGGCAACTTCCTGGTAACTGGCAATGTGCAATACAGAACCAAAATCAGCAATGCCTTAGGTTGCGAAGCTACCAGCGATCCTGCTACGTTGAGCATCATTGAGTTGCCCATCCCCAATATAACTCCAGCTTTGGATGTATGTCCGAAACCTGGCGACACGGCCTTCACCACCATGGTGACCACCACCGATCCGACATACGACTTGCGTTGGTATAATGACGCAACTTCCACTACAGCTATTGATGCTCCGACCACATCTCTCGTCAGTGAGGGTGTACTCACCTACTACGTAGCCCAATACAACCCAGCTAACACCTGTTTGGGTGCCCGCGTACCTGTTACATTGACTATTACCTACACCGCCCATTTAGGACATGACAATGGAGCTCTTGATCAAACCGTATGCCAATACAGTGACATAGAGAATGTTACATTCAGCCATTCCGGCGACTGTGCTCCGCAAGTCACCTTCAAAAAAGACGGTCAAGATATTAATCAGATTGCCGGTGTGACGGTGACGACCGCTAACGGCATTACCACGATTGCAGGTGCTCCTCAAGAGGCCGGTACCTTTACATACCACGTGAAGTTGGAACCTGATGCACAAACGGTTTGTGCCGCTCCCAACGACTTCGACGGCACCATCTTGGTGAATCCTGTGTATAATGTGACGGTTGACACTACCATCTGCAGCGGCGACGTGACGATTAGCGACACGAAGGGCCACAGCTACACTTTCAGCGAGAGCGGCAGTTATAGCAAAACTTTGGAAGCCGTGACCGGTTGCGACAGTGTGGTGAACGTGAATCTGTACGTACACGAATGGAACCAGTTTGGTTTTGAGGCTAATGAAAAGCTGATTGCCGGTTGGACCTATTTCAACAGTGTTTCTTCTCCCATCAATGCCGATGTAACGGGTTCAGCCTCTGGCTCACAGATTACTTACAGCGGATGGAATGGTAATAACAGCAATAGTGAAGGTAACCTCACTCCCCCCAGTACCTTTACTATGTTTACAGCAGATGGAAAATCTCTGGGACTTATAAATCAAAGTAGCAGAAATTTAAATAACGGAAAAAGCATTGTGCTTAAGACCACCACTGCCGGTTATGGCAATCTGAAATTGCATTTTGACTATGGTGCTCAAAGAACGCATGCTTGGGGAACTTATAGCGATAATGACAAAGCATTTACGTCTATCAAATTCTATTATAGCTTAGACGGAACAACTTGGACAGCTTTCACACAAGGCGGACTCTCTGTTCAATTGGAACAGGCTGAGGTTACATACGGCTCCCATGAAGTAAATCTTTCCAAATATTCTACTTACAAAACAGATAACGTACAAAACCTTTATATTAAATTTGAATTTGATGGAGCCGCTGTTTCAACAGGTATTCGTACCAACTATTTCTTATTGGATAACATTTGCATATCTGGCACCAAGGCCATAGATGAGATAGAATTAACTAGAGAGGATGAGACCAAGCCTTGTTGTACCAATCAACCCTTGACCTTGATAGCTACTGAACCCTATACTAACACAAATGTAGAACCTGCTGTTCAAACGCCCATTATCTACAAATGGGAGAGAATTGTGGGCGGTGTGAGTACCGTTTTGGATGAAACCTCCCACGTTTTGACTGACAACGATGTGCAAGAAGGTAATTATCAATATGTGGTGAGTGTAGGCGAAGCTCCTTGTGGCAAGTCTGACACACTCAACGTACTTGGTATCAAGCCGGCCTATCATATGGATATTGTCCGTCATGGTACGGTCTGTTCCAACGAGGTAGATAAGGTTAACAACATCACGCCCACGGATAACTGGCAATATGAACCTGGCATGTTCATCGTGACTCCTTCCGCCAATGAGCTGCGCAAACCGGGCATTTACGAATGCGAACTGAGCATTCCTACTACAGAGAATCCATGCGACAGCATCATCAAATTGGTGCTGGAAGTACTCGAATCATTTGACACCACAGTTGAGGCCAATATCTGCTTGGGTGAAACATATATTTTGAAAGATCCCAATACAGGTGGAATTGTTTTTAATATCACTCCTACTGTGGAAGGTACCATTTACGAAACCAATACCAGCACACGCCTTTTAAATGGTTGTGACAGTATCTGGCATCTCACCCTAACCACGAGCAGTGTACGCCAAGCACTTACACCTGAATCCAACGTTACACTGGCCGCCTGGCCCATGGATAATGATATCACCAATTTCAAGCCTGCCTGCGGTAAAAGAACTACCGGTAGTTCATTTTCTGTGGTTGGCATATCTGATGACACTGAACATGTACCTGATTTTATAAATGTTTCAGGCCACGCTCCAAGCAGTGACTATTGCTATCCTGCCGCTTCCAACAATGGGGCTTTGCGCTTTCCGAATTTGTGGAGTGACTGTAGTGGACTTTTGGGATCTGAAAAATACGCAAGTTTCAGTGGTACATATTTTGAAATCAAGTTGAATCCCTATGATCACGATAATCTGAGATTGATGTTTGATTATAAGCGCGAGAATGCTTCCACCGATAATGCCCAGGCCTTCAATCAAGTTAGATATTCATACAAATTCAGTGAAACAGGCACATACACTGAGTTGGGAACTGCTAACCTCAATTCCACTGATTGGGCTTCTCAGACTTTGAATTTCTCTGGTGCTAATGGTATTATCGATCAAGAAGCCGTTTATTTGAAATTGGAATTCATAGGCGGCAACCGCGGTAATACGGAATCCTGCGGTTTGGTTAACGGTTCAAAATATCTCCCCAGCTACATCACCATTGACAACGTGATGGTATTGGCTGATCGTCCTGTACGTGCACAATTGGATGGCACGGCGCAGACCTGCGACAAGACCTATGTATGCGAAAACGAAGAAGTGACCTTCACCTGTCAGGGCGATGACCAATACTTCAAGTTTTACGTGGTGGATGAAACCGCTGGTGACACTACCGCTTTCAATGGCCAAACCACCCTTACCAAAACCCCGACCCAAACTTCCACCTATAAAATCGTAGCTGTTGAACAGAGCACGATGTGTGACTCTATCAAACCGTTCACCGTGGAAGTGGTGAAAGCTCCGACCATCAACATCACACAAGGTGAATTCGAATTGGGTATCTGCGGTCACGATGCAGTCAACAATGTGATTGTCATTGAGAACGCTACCAATTCCACATTCTCTTGGCTGACTGACCACGAGGGCTTAACGGACACCAAGACTACCGGCAACCAAGCCGATACCATCAAAATCACCGGCACCATGTCTGACGGTGGTTACGCCGGCTACAGAATTGTGGCTGATCCTGACACACGTTGCGTCAATTCTACTGTAACGCAAGAAGGTTCCATTACGGTGCGTAAGGTTCCTACCCTCACGCAGACCATCGGTAAAGACACTGTGTGTGATGGCACCGACATGCAATTCGTGATTGACACCACCGGTTGTAACTTCTTCCAGATCAATATGGATGAGCGTATCAAGTGGTACACCAAGGATGTCACGCTGGGCATCAAGGATACGCTGAACTATGTGGCAGACGAAGCCATCCATTCCGCACGCCACTATGTCATGGTCAACCAGAACGGTTGTACCACCGTGGATTCCATTGACATTGTGGTCTATAAATTCGAAGCCGACACGCTGAGACTCAAACGCAGCCACTACATGTTGAACTATGGTGAGAACTATCTGCCTGTTGACTCCTTAGAGCTTCCCGACCTGATGCACAACGGCGAGCCTGTTGCAGAATCCATGATAGAGTCCATCAAGCCTCGCGATGTGCAGAACGGCATCATTCCAGTCACGGGCATGAACGAGCTCACCGCCACTGTAATCTGGGACATTGTTGACGTTTGCGGCAAGACACACAGCAGAGTACAGAATCTTACCTTCGAGCTTCCTCCTTGCGGCGACGAGGATCACTTCACCGTCACCGATGTGGATGGCAACGAATATAAAACCGTAAGAATGGGTTGGAACTGCTGGATGCGTGAGAATCTGAAGACGCTGAACAATCCTGACGGCACTCCGGTGGCCAAGGCCATGGGCTATGTGAACAACGAGTTCACGGATGCTGACAACACCGCTGCCATCTTCGGTCGTCTGTACAGCTGGTACTCCGCCATGGGCATTCCCGAGGGTTCTGACCAAACGCCTACGCTCAACGAATTCGGCCACGTGCCTGGTATCTGCCCTGATGGCTGGTTCATGCCTGCTCCGGAGCACTTCTACACCATGCGCGAAGTTGACATGGATGCGCTCCGTTCTCCTGAATACTGGCTGGATGGCGGTGGCAATAACAGCACCAAGTTCTCCATCCTGCCTGCCGGCGCATACAATAGCGACAATGACCGTTTCGAGAACATCCTCGGTAACGCTTACTTCTGGACTGCCGATCTTTCAGGCGGTACACAACCCACGACCTTCATGGCAGACTGTAACTGCTACATGTGGCAAGTGCTGAACAGCTCCCCGAACAACGGCTTCAGCGTCCGCTGCGTGAAGGAAAAAATCAAGACTGAGTAATTGATACTTCATAAATGAAAAATGGCTGCGGAAACGCAGCCATTTTTTTTATTGGGATATTGCATCTATTACAGACTCCCTGTTCCGCGGTGGCAAAGGGAGTGCTTCGGAGCAAGTATATCGCGCACCGCGGGAGAGGTCTGGTGCAGCTCACATCCCCCAGACTGCACTGCGTTTAGTCTGGGGTTACTAAAATGTGGTCTCTCCGAGACCATTAACAAAATTATCGTGTCGCTTGGAGAGATTGTATCCCAGAGGGATACTATTTTAGTAACCCCGCATAAGCGACCGCAGGGAGAGCAATGTGGGGCAAGGGGATGCTGCGTAGGCCCTCGCGGCGCGAGTGTCAGATGCCCCGGAGCAGGAGGTCTGCCGCCGCGAAAGTCAAACACTGGCAATGAAAAAACAAGTTTGCCAGACCAAAGAATATAATTACAAAAAAAATTGTATCTTTGCACGTCTTTTGCAGGAGGGACTTAAGTCCGCACATATCCTCGTCGGGTGTCTCTCCGGAATGCAGAAAGAAAATCCTATTCTACAAATTCTTAAACACAATGTCAGAGTCCGTTGAAAATAGACCTAAGAGACGAAGAATTAGTACTGCAAAACCTATACCCGCAGGCTCTTCCAACCAAAACAAAGTCACTGAAAAAGTAATATTGCCGGAAAAGAAGCCCGTCGTGTTCATCAAAGAGCATCGCGAGCAGCCGGTGAACGAGGTCGCCCCCACGCCTTCCGTACAGGAGGAAGTGGTGATGATGGCCAATCCAGTAGCTCCCGCCGAAAAACCGAAGCGCGGAAGGAAGAAAAAAACCGAAGAAGTTGCTGCCCCGGTTGCGGAGGTTGCTCCACAGGAGGCACCCGCTGCTACTGTCAGCGAGCCCGAGGCCGAAGTGCCCGTCAAGAAAAAGCGCGGCCGTCCCAAGAAGAATCCTGCTCCGGAAGTAATTCCCACTGCAGAAGCCGCAGAGAATGCCCCAGTGGCTGAGGAGAAATCCGAGACTAAAGAGACGGAGGCCAAGCCGGCCCACCACGAGCCCAACGCTCAAAAGAACAATTTCAAGCAGAAAAAGCAGGACAAACATAATAAACCTGACAATCAGTCCAAGCCTGCCGAGCAGAAGGCCACTACCCCACCCGCACCTGCCAAAACCCAAGAGGAACTGTTCCTCGAGGAGCAGATGCGCATTTTGGCCGACTCGCAATATGACGGTGCGGTTTCTGCCGAAGGTGTGTTGGAAATCACCAGCGACAACTGCGGTTTCCTCCGCTCCTCCGACTACAACTACCTCACCTCCCCCGACGACATTTACGTTTCCATGTCGCAAATCAAGCTGTTCGGCTTGAAAAACGGCGACACCATATATGGCCAAATCCGTCCGCCGAAAGCTGGCGAGAAATACTTCCCGCTGACGAAGGTGGAGAAAATCAACGGCTGCAATCCTGAGGATATCCGCGATCGTATTCCGTTCGACTACCTCACGCCGATGTTTCCGGACGAGAAAATCAATTTGACGGGACATCCTGGCTGCAACCTCTCCACGCGTGTCATCGACCTGTTTGCGCCCATCGGCAAAGGCCAGCGCGGCTTAATCGTGGCCCAGCCCAAGACGGGTAAGACAGTATTGCTGAAAGATGTGGCCAACGCCATCGCCTACAACCATCCTGAGATTTACCTTATCGTACTGCTCATCGACGAGCGTCCCGAGGAAGTCACGGACATGCAACGCAGCGTGAACGCGGAAGTTATCTCTTCCACATTCGACGAGCCCGCCGAGCGTCACGTTAAAATCGCCAACATGGTGCTGGAAAAAGCCAAGCGCATGGTGGAATGCGGTCATGACGTATGTATTTTGTTAGACTCCATCACGCGTTTAGCGCGTGCGTTCAACACCATCGCGCCCGCATCCGGCAAAGTGTTGTCCGGCGGTGTGGAAGCCAACGCTTTGCAGAAGCCCAAACGCTTCTTCGGTGCCGCCCGTAACGTGGAAAACGGCGGTTCGCTCACCATTATCTCCACTGCCCTCATCGACACCGGCTCCCGCATGGACGAGGTGATCTTCGAGGAGTTCAAGGGCACTGGCAACATGGAGCTGCAGCTCGACCGCAAGCTCTCCAACAAGCGCATTTACCCGGCTGTTGACCTCGTGGCCTCCAGCACGCGCCGCGACGACCTGTTGCAATCGCCTGCCACCTTGCAGAAAGTCTGGATCCTCCGCAATCACATTGCCGACATGACCACCATCGAGGCCATGACCTTCATCAAGGAAAACATGGAGGACACGAAGGATAATGAGGAGTTTTTGAGTGCGATGAATAGTTAGGAGAGATGAGAGATTAGGAGATTAGAAGATTATGAGAAGATTGGTTGTTTTGGCGGTTTTGGTGAGCTTGATGGGCTTGATGGGCTTGATGGCTATGGGCTGTACCAAGGCCAATGCGGGCAGGGACAAGCATGGGTGGGGAGACAATCCTATTGTCCATGCGGATTCCACCTCTCCGATGGTGCGGGAATTGGCGCATTTTATAGACAGTTCCTGTAACCGGCTGAACGGCACGTTGATCATCGCGCGGCACGACACCATCCTGCTGGAGCGCGCCTGTGGTTACCTGCAACTGTTCCGCGAGGCCACGGGCTACGACACCATCACCTACAACGACCTCGCCCGACTGCGCAAGCGCGAGGACAACCAGATAACCATGAACACGCTTTTCGATTTGGCCTCCGTATCCAAGCAGTTTACCGCCGCAGCCATCCTAAAGCTGTGCTACGAGGGCAAAATCAAGCTCACCGACTCTCTATGCCGTTTCTTCCCCAATATTCCGTACAAAAACGTCACTATCAAGCAGCTGCTGACGCATACTTCCGGTATTCCCGAATATTTCAATTTCGACTTCAACCTATACGACACCACCTTTTTCGTGGACAATGACCAATTGGTGCAGGTGTTGGAGAAACAGCGTTTCCCGCGCATGTTCGTGCGTGGCAACGGCTTCAAGTATGTGAACACCAACTACGCCCTGTTGGCCGCCATCGTGTCCGACGTAGCCGGTGACTCGTTTGAGCATTACGTGCGCACCAATCTGTGGCAACCCGCCGGTATGGAAAACACGCGCTTCTTCACGGAAATCGTGGGCATTTCCCCTGTGGATTTGCTCCAGCACGAGCCTGCAGAGAAGGGGCAGGAATACGTGATTGCCTACCCCATGAAGTGCATGTCGAAAGTGCCCGTGACGCGTGGTCACTGGAGAAGCGGCGCGCTAGCACAATATGACCGCCTGAACGGCATCCTCGGCGACAAGGGCGTGTATGCCTCCGCCGAAGACCTCATCAAATGGACCAACGCCTTCTATATCCAGCACAGAATCCTGCCCAAGGAGTGGGTTGACGAGGCGACACGCGCCCAAAACAGACTCAACAACGGCACCTATCCCCAAGAGGGCTACGGCTACGGCGTGCGCATGGAAGAGAAAGAGGAGAGCGGCTTCGTCATCTATCACGGCGGCTTGTGGGACGGTTACCACAACGTGTGGATGTACCGCCCTTCCGACGGACTCCAAATTGTCTTCCTGAGCAATTTCTACAACCGCGCCCACACGGGCAAGTGCGACCAGATTCTCCAGTTCGTGGACAGCCATTACCGCAGATAAGATGATGAACGCAAACTACCACACCCACTGCACCTATTGCGACGGGAAAGACCCGTTGGAAGCTTTTGTAGCCGAAGCCGAACGACTGCATTTTAGTCAATTGGGATTTTCGTCCCATGCCCCCGTGCCCTTCGAGAACGAATTCGGCATCAAAGAGGCCCAAATTCCCGAGTATTGCCGTGAGATTGACCAATTACAGGTCCGCACCTCCGTAAAGCTCTTAAAGGCCCTGGAATGCGATTTTATCCCCGGCATATCCACCCCGTTTGAGACGTTCAAACAACAGCACCATCTCGACTATATCATCGGCGGCGTGCACTTGGTGCGTCCCCACAACAACGACCAGCTCTGGTTCATCGACGGCCACGACCGCGACATCTACGACAACGGCCTCGCCCAGCTTTTTGACGGCAACATCAAAGTGGCGGTAACCACTTTCTGGGAGCAGACCTTTGAGATGTTGGAGACCCAACAATTAGACATCATCGCCCATGTCGATAAAATCAAGATGCACAACCAACACCGTTTCTTCCAAGAGGATGAGAGTTGGTATAAAATATTGGTTGACAAAGCTATACAACTGATCCACCAACATGATGTGGTGATGGAGATCAATACAAGAGGTATTTACAAAAAGCGCTGCGACGCTTTCTATCCCTCCACGGAAATATTGATGAAAGCACGTAAATTGGATATTCCTGTCGTCATCAGCACCGATGCGCACAAGGCAGAGGAGCTGGGTTTCTTTGCGGATGAAGCTATGGCGGAATTACAGCGTTGCGGGTACGGGAACATCGTACACTTCGACCTGGAAAAGCGTTGTTTCCGGTAAAATTATTTGGTAATAATATAGAAGTTGCCCCATTGTTCTCACATCTGTGCGAACGCTCTATAATTCCCCTTCTATTTTAGAAGGGGTAGCCGCAGGCTGGGGTAGTAATATAAAGAATCTGAATACCTTAGAAAAATAAGGAATAAAAATCCAAATGAACTACCCCGCCCTTCGGGCACCCCTTCTGGATTCAGAAGGGGAATTATTCCTCGCGGCATTGTTGTGCCACAACCATTATTTGCAAAAAAATAAGTGTCATGGTTTCAATAGGTCAACATCTGCATCTTTGCCATTTACTTCCTTCGATTCAGTTCTTCTTGGATCTTGGAGGCAAGCTCAAAATCCTCGCTCTCCACTGCACCATCCAACAGGGTTTGCAGTTCTTGCGTGCTCATTTCCAGCAGTTTCTGCTCGATATAGGCGTCGGGGCGAATCTCCTGCGTGTCGGGTAGCACGTCCGCAGGGTTGAACTCCTCTACCTCTTCGTCCTCATTGAGATCAGTAAGACAGTTGTCGTTGAAAATTTCACTGTTCATGTAGAACGGGACATCTGCCTTCAAAGCCAGCGCGATGGCATCGGAAGGTCGAGCATCGATGGTGAAAACCGTGTTGTCGGGGCGAATCATCTGCATATCGGCAAAATAGACTCCATTCTCGTAGTGTACAATATCCACCTCCGTAAGCCGGCAATTCACGTTATCGCACAACGACACGAAGAGTTCGTGCGTCAGTGGCCGTTGCGTGTGCGACTGGTTCAGTTCCACCAGAATCGCTCTCGCCTCGCTCATCCCGATGATGATGGGCACGTAGCGGTCGCCCTCCTTTTCTTTCAGAATCAAGGAGAAGGCCTCCGAAGGATGCTGGGCCGCGTGGATGTCCACTACTGAGAGTTCGATTTTGGGCATGGGAAGGGAGTGATGGGGTGAATGAGGTGAATGGGTAAAAGGGAGGAAAGGAGGAAAGGAGGAAGGGAGAAAAGGTAAACAACTCCTAACTGCTAACTCCTAACTGCTAACTTTTAAAGTATTCTACTGCGTTTTTGAAAATGTCCTGGAATTTGTTGCCGTCGATGTTTTTGTAGAGGTTCTCGCCTTTGCGCTCGCTGTGGCCCATCTTGCCGAGGATGAGGCCGTCGGAGGAGACGATGCCTTCGATAGCGTAGGAAGAGCCGTTGGGGTTGTCGAGCGGATTCATGCTCACGTTGCCCGCTTCGTCGCAATACTGGAAGGCCACCTGGCCGTTCTCAAACAGTTGTTTGGCCAGTTCTTTGTTCACTACAAATTTGCCTTCGCCGTGGCTGACCGCGATGCTGTGCACGTCGCCCACCTGGAAGGAGGTAAGCCACGGAGAGGCCACCGTGGAGATGCGCGTGCGCACGATGCGCGAGATGTGGCGGTTGATGTTGTTGCGGTACAGCGTCGGGGATTCGGGGGTAATGTTGCCCAGTCGTCCGAAGGGCAGCAAGCCGGATTTCACGAGGGCCTGGAAGCCGTTGCAAATGCCGAGCACCAGTCCCTTGCGGGCCAGCAGGTCATTGACGGCAGCCTTCACTTGCGCGTTGTTGAGCACCGTAGCAATGAACTTGCCGCTGCCATCGGGCTCGTCGCCGGAGCTGAAACCACCGCTGAGCGCCAATATTTGCGATTCGCGGATAGCCGCTGCCAGTTCGTTCAGAGAATCGTTAATTTCCTTCTCATTGAGGTTACGAAGCACGAAAATGCGCGCCTCGGCACCAGCATCCTCAAAAGCCTTGGCCGTATCGTAATCGCAGTTCGTACCCGGGAACACCGGTAGGATAACCTTGGGTTTGTCCACCTTGACGGGGCACTTGCCCACGGGCTGGCACTTGCTATTGACGGCAAACTCTGATCCAGTAGATGTCGTTTCGTTAGCCGCCATATCGGGATAGAGGTTGAAATAGACGCCGCGCCAAGCCTTCAAACAGGCCTCTTTGTCGATGTTCTCCCCGTTGATGACAAATTGATCATCCACCACACCCAATTCAATGGCAAACTCAGCGTCCAGCTTTTGTGTGGATTCCACCACGAAGCTGCCGTAGCCGTAATCGAAGAGATTGAGGTCGGTATTCACGTTGAAGCCCAAATCATTGCCGAAGCTCATCTTGGCCAGCGCCTCCGCAATACCGCCGTATTGCAGCGTGAATGCAGAGACAATGGTTCCGTTGAGCGTACGCTCATGCACGAAATCGAAGACGCGTTTTGTGCGCTCCACGTCGGGCAGGCAATTTTCTATCTTATTCTGGATGAAGTAGATATAATTTCCTTTTTGCTTGAATTCCGGAGAAATGATATTCTTCGCATCTTCAGTGGTGATATTGAAGGAGACGAAGGTAGGCGGCACGTTGAGATTCTTGAACGTGCCGCTCATAGAGTCTTTGCCGCCCAGCGCGGCCAATCTGAACTGATTGAGCATCCACACGCAACCGAGCATGGCCGCGCAGGGCTTGCCCCAGCGGGTCGGCTCGTGCCCCATCTTCTCGAAATACTCCTGGAACGTGAAACGCAGCTTGCGATAGTCGGCGCCAGTAGCCACCACCTTGGACATGGATTCCAAAATGGCGAATACGGCAGCGTGGAACGGCGAGCGCATGGCGATGTAGGGATTGTAGCCGAACGCCATCACGCTGGCGGTGTTGGTATGGCCGTGCAGCACGGGCAACTTCTGTACCGAAGCCTGCGTTTCCGTGAGCTGGCGTTTGCCGCCGAAGGGCATCAGCACGGTTGTTGCACCAATCGTGGCGTCAAACATCTCAATGAGGCCCTTCTGAGAAGCCACATTGGGATTGGTGAGGCAGTTGAGCATTTTTTCCTGCATCGTGTTACCAGACACAGGTTGCGCCTCGAGCACATTGTCAGGAATTTCGTTCACCACAGCCTCTGTTTTCTGGCGCACGCCATTGGTGTTGATGAAGTCGCGGTTGAGATCCACGATGGTCTTGCCGCGCCATGTCATGGTCAGGCGGTTGTTATCGGTAACATGGGCGATGATGTTGGCCTCGATGTTCTCCTGACGGCAGTACTCGAAGAAGGTCTCCACGTCTTTTTTGTCCACCACCACGCTCATACGTTCCTGCGACTCGCTGATGGCGACTTCGGTGCCGTTGAGGCCTTTGTATTTGGTTCTCACAGAATCCAGATCGATGGACAGGCCGTCGGCCAGCTCACCGATAGCCACGCTCACGCCACCGGCGCCGAAGTCGTTGGACTTCTTGATGAGGCGCGTCACTTCGGGGCGGCGGAAGAGGTGTTGTATTTTGCGTTCCTCCGGCGCGTTACCTTTCTGCACCTCTGCAGCGCAGGTATCCAGGGATTTCTCGTTGTGCTCCTTGGATGAGCCCGTGGCACCGCCAATGCCGTCGCGGCCGGTGCGGCCACCGAACATGATGATGACGTCGCCGGGGGTCGGGCGCTCGCGGCGCACATGATCCACCGGAGCCGCGCCCACCACCGCGCCAATCTCAAGACGCTTGGCCTTGTAATTGTCGTGATAGATTTCACGCACGTGCGTGGTAGCGAGACCGATTTGGTTGCCGTAGGATGAATAGCCTGCAGCGGCTTGCTTGGAGATCACGGACTGAGGCAGCTTGCCCTCCATCGTCGCGCTCATCGGCGCGTTGATGTCGCCTGCACCCGTCACGCGAAGCGCCTGATACACGTAGCTACGTCCGCTGAGGGGGTCGCGGATAGCACCGCCTACACACGTGGCCGCGCCGCCGAAAGGTTCAATCTCCGTAGGATGGTTGTGGGTTTCGTTCTTGAACATCAGCAGCCACGGCTCCGTTTTGCCGTCCACCTCCACATTGATGTGAATGCTGCACGCGTTGTTCTCCTCCGACACCTCCATATCGTCCAGATTGCCCGCCTTGCGCTCGTACTTGCCATTGATGCACGCCATGTCCATCAGCGTCTGCGGCTTCTCGCGGTCGCCGTACAGCTCTTTGCGCATGGCCAGATACTGGTCGTATGCAGCCTGCAGCTGGTGTTGGAATTTGGACGGCGTGAAGGTGATTTTCGTCAACTCCGTCTCAAAGGTCGTATGGCGGCAATGGTCGCTCCAATAGGTATCCAGCAACTTGATTTCCGTATCGGAAGGATCTCTTTTTTCCTCATTTTTGAAATAATCCTGAATGAAGAGGATATCTTCGGCCGACATAGCCAAGCCCATCTTCGTTCTGAAATCCTCCAATTGGGAGGCAGTCCAGGTTCTGAAACCGTCGTAAATGCAGACATCCTGCACATCGGGGTTCTCGGTCAGGGCCAGCTGGCTCATGTCTTTCTCACGCGCCTCGACCTCGTTGATGCAGTATTTCTTGATCTGCGCAAACTGCTCTGCCGTCAGGTCTCCGTCAAACACATAGAGTTTGGCACTCTTGATGACCGCCTCGGTTTTGGGGTCAAGGAGCGAGAGGCACTGCATGGCGCTGTCGGCACGCTGGTCGAACTGGCCGGGCAGGTACTCCACTGCCAAGTAGGTGAGACCATCCAGAGGGAAATCCTCGGTGAGGGTGTCCACCACCGGCTCCGACAGCACGCCCACGGTAGCCCTTTGCAGGAGGGTGTCATCGACATTGAAGATGTCGTACACCACCAGCAGGCGGAGACTGCGGATTTGAAGGTTGAAATTACGGTTGAGGGTGTCTTTCAGACTGACGGCTTCTACATCAAAGCCGGGTTTCTTTTCTACGAAAATTCGTACGTTGCGCATATTCAAAGGTGATTTTTTCAGTATGCAAAAGTAATAAAAAAACTCTACTCTTCGGGCAGTGCCTTGAAGCCCAAGCCCAGTATTTCGGAGCTCTCAATGACGTTCACGAAAGCCTGCGGATCGAGAAAGCGAAGATTGGATTTAAGCTTGATAAGGTCTGAGCGGTCTAAAGATACATAGATCATCTTGCGCTGAGCGCCCTGATAGAGGCCTGTACCGGCAAAAGTGGTGCCGCCGCGCTTCATGTCATTGATGATGAAATCGCGCACCACATCAATCTTATCGGTGACAATGAAGACAGTCTTATATGACTTGATACCGTCCACAATCAAGTCAATGACCTTGCTTTCGATTGCAATCAGGATGATGGAGTATATAGGCAGACGAATCTGCTTGAACGCGATGAACGTAGTAAGGGTGATGCAGGAATCGACGATGAGCACCAGCGTGCCGAGGGAAATCTTCGTGTATTTGTGGATGATCATGGAGATGATATCGCTCCCTCCGGAGGTGGCTCCAGACTTGAAAATCAAGCCGATAGCGATACCGTAAATCACGCCGCCCACCACTGTGTTGAGGAAATAGTCGGGAATGAAGAAGAGGTCGCTGTGCGGAATCTGCACGTAATTGTTCATCGCTTCCTCCACTATGCCTTCATGAATCACCGGGTTGTAGCCCCAGGTTGTCTCCAGTACCCACGTGAAGGCGAAAATCAGAAGCGTGGAAACCACTGTCTTCACGCCAAACTTAGGTCCGAGAATCCAAGTGCCGATAAGCAGAAGCGGAACATCCATACAGATGGCGTAGTAACTGATCTTCCAGGGCCACACCGTGTTGAGCACGTTGGAAAGACCGTAGGTGCCTCCCGGAGCGAGCAAATAGGGGTTCACGAACATCACATCGCCGACGGCAAAGAGCAAACTGCCCACAATCAGCAGCAAATAAGCCACCAATTCATTCTTTATGTTATTCTTTTTCTGCATGTTAGATGAATTTTAAATCAAGTTGCAAAAATATCAAAATCTTGCGTGAAAAAAGTCTATCTGAACATCTTTTTGTATCTTTGCTGCCAGTTATCAAAAAATCATCAACTATGAATCTAGAAGGAAGAAGAGAAAGTACGAATGTGGAAGACCGCCGAGGCAAGAAAGTAGGCATTGGCTTAGGCATTGGCGGCACTATTATTGTAGGCCTTATCGCCCTGCTGATGGGCCGTAACCCGTCGGAGGTGCTCCAGACCGTTAACCAGATGAACGGCGGCGGCGCGCAAACCGAGTACACGCCCACGGCGGAAGAGGAAGAACTGGCCACCTTCACCAAGAAGATTCTCGCCGGCACAGAAGATGTCTGGACGGCAGAATTCAAAAAGATGGGCAAAGAATACATCCCGCCGAAGTTGGTGATGTTCAGCGGCAGTGTGCAGTCAGGCTGCGGCAACGCCAGCTCCTCCACCGGTCCTTTCTACTGCTCCGGCGACCAGACCGTCTATATCGACCTTTCCTTTTTCAGCAGCATGAAAGAGCAGTTGGGCGCGGACGGTGACTTCGCCTACGCGTACGTCATCGCGCACGAGGTGGGACATCACGTGCAATACCTGCTCGGTACATTGCAGCAGGCGCATCAGAAGATGAGCCAAGTGAGCAAGACCGAGAGCAACCAGATCAGTGTGCGCTTGGAGCTGCAAGCCGACTTCTATGCCGGCGTGTGGGCCTATAACGACAACAAGATGTTCAACTCCCTGGAAGACGGCGACATTGAAGAGGGCCTGAACGTGGCCTCCAAAATCGGCGACGACTACCTCCAGAAAAGAGCCCAGGGCTACACGGTGCCCGAGTCATTCAACCACGGCACCTCCGCGCAACGCGCCAAATGGCTCAAGAAGGGTCTGAGCACGGGCGACATCCGCCAAGGGGATACTTTTTCGCCGGCTTACAGCCAATTATAGGATAGTTGAGAGTTGAGAGTTTAGAGATTAGAGATGAGGAGATTAGAAGATTAGGAGATTATTAATATGCGTTCATCGATAATCGATAATCGAAACTGGTGATTAACTTTTGGTGGTTTATAAATATATCGGGGCGTACTAAAAACATAGTACGTCCCGTTGTATTTTTGCATGCTTAAAACTATGTTCATGCCGCAACGTATTTCATTTCTTGCATCCCGACTTCTCACCGTCATCCTCTTTTTGGGGTTGCTGATTGGCAGTGCTTCTGCCCAAAGCAAAAGCAGCAGCCAGCTGAAGAAGGACAAGCAGAAGTTGGAGCAAGAGATTGCCAATACCCAGAACCTGCTCAAGAAGACGGAGAAAAACCAAAAAGCCTCCCTGCAACAGATTGCGGTCCTGCGGCAGCAAATCAACAACCGCGAGAAACTGATCACCGCCCTGAACGACGAAATCATGCAGATGGAGGAGCAACAGGCCCTGAACCAGGAGCTCATCCGCAACCTGCAAAAGAAATTGGACTACATGAAAGCCGACTACGCCCAGGTGGTCTATATGGCCTACCGCAACCGCCGGCTGATGGACAAGGTGACATTCATTCTGGCTGCTGACGATTTCTCGCAGATGTTCCGCCGTTTGCGCTTCTACTCTGTGTTTTCGCAAAATGTGCGCAGCCAGTCGGAGAAGATAACCAAGACCCAAGAAGAGCTCAAAGCCAAGAACGAAGAGATTATCGCGTTAAAAGAGGCCAAGTTGAAGCTCCTGTCGGGCAAAGAGACGGAGATCAAGCAGCTGGAGATTGACCGGCGCAACAAGACGAAGAACGCCGAGCAGCTGAAGAAGCAGTCGCAGCAGCTGACCGCGGAGCTGAAGAAGAAACAGGCGCAGCGGAAGAACATCGAGACGGCCATCAAGAATGCCATTGCCGCCGAGGTGGCGGCTGCCAACGCAAAGCGCGCGGCTGCGAACAAGGGCAAGTCGGGAAGTTCCAGCACTTCCACGGCCAGCAAGGGCAATACGAGCACCAACCCACGCAACAGCGCCACGGTAGCGCTGACCCCCGAAGAGATGACGCTCAACACTTCGTTCATTAACAACAAGGGCCGCCTGCCCTGGCCCGTGGTGAAGGGTGCCAAGGTGAGTGACTTCGGCCACTATCCCCATCCCGACGTGCCGTCTGTGATGGTAGAAAACCACGGCATTGACATCATGGTGGATGCGGGCACCGCAGCACGTGCCGTGTTCGAGGGCGAAGTGACCGCCATCATGGACATCATGGGCACCAAGGTCGTGATGATCCGCCATGGCGAGTACATCACCGTCTATCAGAACCTCTCCTCCGTGAGCGTGAAAAAGGGCAACAAGGTGTCCACCAAACAGAATATCGGCACCATCGCCAAGAACGCCTCCTCCAACACCTACGAACTCCATTTCGAGGTATGGAAGAACAACAGCAACCTTAACCCCAACGACTGGTTGGCCCGCAGATAGCCCATGATCATCAAGAGTGCCCAATTCATGCAAAGTGTGACGGACTGGAAGAAATGTCCGGCAGCTCCCCTACCCGAATATGCGTTCATCGGACGCTCCAACGTGGGCAAATCCTCGCTCATCAACATGCTGGTGCGTAACAACAAATTGGCCAAGACTTCTTCCAAGCCTGGCAAAACGCAGACTATCAACCATTTTCTCATCAACCAGAACTGGTATTTGGTGGATTTGCCCGGATATGGCTACGCCAGCATTTCCAAAACCATGCGTGAGAAGTGGACAAAGATGATCCACGACTATTTGCTGCTTCGCGAGAACCTGCAAGTGGTGTTTGTGCTGGTGGATTCCCGCTTGGAGCCCCAGAAAATTGACTTGGAATTTATCAACAGCCTTGGCGAGGACGGCGTACCCTTTGCCATCATCTTCACCAAAACCGACAAGCTCTCGGTCAGCAAAGTACAAGGCAATGTGCAGCGTTTCAAAAACAAGCTTGCCGAGACGTGGGAAGAGATTCCTTTCATGATGCTTTCTTCCTCTGAAACGGGCAAGGGCCGTGACGAAATCCTGAATTTCATCGAAGAAATCAACAAACAATACCATTCATCCAACAAAAACCTTCCCAATGAAACGTAGAATCACTGTTATGTTCTTGGCTTCCCTGACACTCGTATTCACCCAATGCAACTCGTCCAAGAAAGTGGCGGAGAGTCGCAATACGCCCCTGCGCCTCGTGCAATGGAACCTGATAGCCATTGAAGGCGAAGTATTGGACAGCACAGCATACATGGTTAAGCCCTATATCGTGTTCAACGACAACGGAACTTTCACCGGTAACTTCGGATGCAACACTTTCTTCGGCAACTATTACCAGAAAAAGCAGAAACTGGAATTGACCTACCAGGGCGCCACCAAGAAGCTCTGCCAGCAGATGCGCGTGGAGCGTGCCATGATGAAGGCCATCAAGAAAGACTTAAACCGCTACGAGATTTCCGAAAATATATTAATATTGTATTCCGGCAAAGATGAAATCATGCGTTTTGAAGATTCTGGCATCCGGATAAATCCGACTGAAGAAAACGCGGAATAGGAAATCTAATGACATAAAAAAGGCAACTCAATCGAGTTGCCTTTTTTTGTATCAAGCGCCAAACTTACTTTTTGGTCTGTGAGCCCACACGGGCCATTGCGCAGCGGAATCCGATATAGTCGGCTGCTTCGTCCTCGTCCAGGTAACGTCTGGAACCGGGAGCTGACCAGTAAGGGATATCTCTCCAAGAACCGCCCTTATAGACGCGGGCATGGTCGCTAACCAAAGAGAATGCGTAGTTGTCATCCAACTTGCGGTACATCTGGTCGGTAGCCTCGGTGTTGGTGGTAGCAGTTTTCCAGCTATCCATGTCGTACAGAGACTGCCAGTCGCCATCGAGGTAGTTCTTGTTGTCGGCAGCGCGGTAGTTGCGGCGTCTGTCGTTCTTGAAGTCAGACACGGGAACCATGGGGATTTTACCCACGCTATCGCGTTCGGCCACGGTACCGTCTTCGAGCAGCTTCTTGGTCTCGAAATAGTTACCACGGAACGGGTTGAACTCAGACACATCGTCGTGAGAGCCTTGTCTATAGACATCCATCACCCATTCTGCCACGTTACCTGCCATTTGGTACAAGCCATAGTCGTTCGGCCAGTCGGACTTGACTTCTTTGGTCTTGAAGCCGGCATCGTTGAGGGCAGTAGCGACACCCATAAGGTCGCCGCGGCCACGACGCACGTTGGTCATCAAGTCGCCATAGTATTTCTTGTCTTCGGTACGGAGTTGCTGACCGTTCCAAGGATAGACTTTGCGCTCGAGCACGCGCTCGTTGAGGGTGTTGCCCACCAAGCCAAGAGCGGCGTATTCCCATTCAGCCTCGGTCGGGAGTCTGTATTTTGGCAAAAGGATACCATCTTCCATTCTAACGTTACGATACTCGCCAGAGGTGATGTAGCGAAGACGTTTCTCGCCTTCAGCCTCATAGGTTTCGTAGGTCAGGTAAGCGTCGGTGTTGAAATAACCTTCGGCGGTCGGGGTCTCGGAATACTCCACATAACCACGGTCGGCGAGAATCTTCTCGTTGACACGGTCGGTACGCCAAGCGGCATAGTTGGTAGCTTGCAGCCAGCTGACGCCCACCACAGGGTACTTGTTGTAAGCCGGATGACGGAAGTAGTAGTCCACATCAGGCTCATTGTAGCCCAGACGCTCACGCCAAACATTCTCATCGGGCATGGCGTTGTCATAAACCACCTTCAAATCCTGAGGAATGAACACGCGTTCCAGCCAGTAGAGGTATTCGCGATAGTCGAGATTGGAAATCTCGCATTCGTCCATGTAGAACGAAGCCACAGAGACGCGGCGCGGAGAGTTGTTCCAGTCTTTCATCACATCCTCTTCCATGGCACCCATAACGAAAGTACCACCTTCGATGAACACGAGGCCGGGGCCCGTAGCCTGATCTTCGTACGGAGCCACTTCAAAGCCACCGTTCTTTGCATCATTGTAATTCCAGCCTGTGGTAGGAGAAGCCTCCTTTTTACAAGAGGACACCATGACCATAAGAGCCATTGTCAAAAACAGACCTGTAAGTTTTGTTGCTTTATTCATTGTATGATGATATTTTTTTATCGATGTTTAAAAATTATTTTCGTGATTTAGAAGGACGGACACTTGAGGTCCTTGATGGATTTGTGTTTCTCAGGACACGGGAGCAGGAATTGCAGGGAGAGCTCGTGTGCGCCGCCCGTCTCGCTCTTCAGCGGTCCAAGGGTAATGTCGTATGAATAACCGAACTTGATCCACTTGTACTCCAAGCCGGCCATCAGGATGAAGGCATCGGAGTTGTTGATCTTGCCCATAACATTATTCGCTTCATCCTTGATTGAGTAGGCAGGAGACAATCTATACCAAGCACCGATGGTGAACGGATAGAAGTTCATGTAAAGGCCGAAGTTGAAATAATTGAAATATCTCTGATGTTGATAGACAAAGTTGGGGCTCATGGAGATATCGCCGAAGTTGGTCTCGATTTTGCTCTTGCGTTTGAGATCGAAATGGGCACCGATGTGGGCAGTCCATTTAACAGGAAGCACATCGTAAGTCTCGGCGTAGCTGTTGTTCAAGAAGCTTTCGGCCTGGCCATCCAAAGCGAAGGACACGAAATGATGGGCGGCAAAGCCGAAATAGAGATGCGGGGTATAGCCTAAGAAGCCGGCGGAGAAGCCTGCTCTCCAACGATGCAGGTTGCCGGGTTGGGTTTCATTGGTTTGATAAACAAAACCGTATCTTGGGTCAATCATGTCCGGGAATGTCAAGTCCGTCCAGTTCAGGTATTTGTCTTGGAAATCCACCTGCACAGCCATACGGATATTGAATTTCTTGGCGATTTTGATTTTCAGGGAGTACATGGGGCTGATGGTGGAGGTGTTGAGGTAACCGCTTCCTGCACCGGCACGGTCATGCATGAGGATAATACCCACGCCACCGTAGATTTTGTCAAAATGCTCATCGAAAGACGCGGTGGTCGTCATATAATTACCCGCCAGATTCGGCCACTGGTCGCGCCAGTTCAGGGCAATACGGGGACAGACATTGGTACCCGCCATCGCTGGGTTCAAATATAACGGGTTCGCATAGAACTGGGAGAACAACGCATCCTGTGCGTCCACTCGCATGCAGGCAAAAGCCATCACCGCTGTCAGCAATATTAAAAAACGTTTATGCATAGTCTTTATTTTTAAGCGGGCAAAGATACAAAATTATTTTATTATCCTTCTTTTTATTCCTTTTTTATGACTGCAATAATCCCAACGAATTTTCGTTAGCAAAATTGTATGATATTTGCATTTTCTAAAAAAACGTCAAATGAAGAATAAATCTTGGGTGCTCTTTTGCATTTTTTGCTTTACACTCTTTCAACATACTGATATTCAGGCACAAAAAATCAAAAAAAATATCACCATAACCTGGACTGACAACTACACCAACCCCTTCACGGAGGAACTTACCCTGGAATTTTTGCATTTTGAGGGAGCCATTTATCCGCAAGGGGACGACCGTCTGCCGGCCTATTATGAAAAAATTCCTGTTGATAATTTTTTCTCCGATTACACGGTCAGCGTCAGCGGCGTGCAATATGAGCCGATGAGTGCGCACGACCAGTCGCTGGTGCCAGTGGATTATCCTTCGGAGCTACGCGTGGATGTCACTTCCGCCTACGAGCGCAGCAAGCCGTACGCATTGCTCACTTTTGTGCCCATTGTGCGCACGAGCGCCAGCCAGTGCAGCCGTGTCGTAGCCATCACCATCAGCATTGAAGGCCGTAACCCGGCCATGGCCAAAGGTGCAAAAACCTACACCAACCGTTCGGTTCTGACCTCCGGGCAATGGTATAAGTTCTCCTTGGCGCAAACTGGCATTTACAAAGTCACCTACGACGACCTGAAAGCGATGGGCATGAGTACGCCCATTGTCTCCAGCCAGATTGCGCTGTTCGGCAACGGCGGAAAGATGTTGCCCGAGAGCAACGCCGTGCCCCGCACCGACGATCTACGGGAGCTGCCCGTCATGATGATGGACGGTGGCGACAACTCGTTCGATGCAGGCGACTATTTTGTCTTTTTCGGCGAATCGCCCCATACCATATATTATGACACCACCACCTCCCGTTTTACGCACATTAACAATATCTACTCCGACTCCACCTATTATTTCATCACCTGTACGCCCGGGGTCGGGGAGAAAAAACGTGTCCAGACGGTAAACAACGCCTCGCTTCAGGCCAATCAGAGCGTCGGCGACTACACCCACTTCGATTTTTACGATGTAGATATTTATAATCTCACCAGTTCCGGCAAAGATTGGTTCGGCGACTTGTTTGACGTCACCACGCAGCGAGCATACACTTTCCAGGTGCCCGGCCAGAAGCAGGCGGCCTCGCGTATCTCGGTGGCCACGGCCGGTGTTTCCAACAGCTACGCGACCATGGGCGTAGAAGTCAACCAGACCTCTGTGGGTCAGGTTTTCATCACCCCCATCAACAGTTCCACCGTAGCCACATTGAACAAGGCCAACTTCAGCTTCACCCCCAACCGCGACAACCTGACCGTCTCGCTGACGTTCAACAAGCCCATGACCAGTTCTTCTGCCTATCTGAATTGGATCGAGCTTGAGGTGCCGTGCACGTTGAAGATGCATTCGGCGCAGTTCGAATTCTGCAATCCTGCCACCGTCGGCGCGGGCCGTATAACCCAGTTCAACATTTCCGGTGCGAGCGGGAGCACCTACGTTTGGGACGTCACAGACCCGGGCCAGACCGTGCGCTACGCCCTGACGGAAAGCAATGGAGTGGCTTCCTTCAAAGTGGGAACCGAAAATCTCCGGCAATTCTACGCTTTTGACGGCACTTCCTATCTCTCCGTGACCCCATCAGGCCCTGTTGCCAACCAGAACCTGCACGCCACCAATCAAGTGGACATGGTGATTGTGACACATCCGAACTTTTTGGCGCAAGCCCAAAGACTGTCCGATTTCAGAAGCAAAAACAACGGACTTGTCGTCAAGGTGGTCACTACCGACCAAGTATATAACGAGTTCTCTGGCGGTTCCCAAGACCCTATGGCCATCCGCGACTACATGAAGATGATTTACGACCGCACCAACAAAGCCTATCCCAAGTATTTGCTTTTAGTGGGCCGTCCTTCCTACGATTTCCGTAGCAGACATGAGGGAACCCAAATATTTGTCCCAAACTACCAATGCTATGCACAAAACACCATCTCGGAGTTCAGTTATTCCAACGACGACAATTTAGGGTTGCTGGATGACAACGAAGGTGCAGACTCAATGGGCGAATTATACGACATTGCCATCGGGCGATTCCCCTGTTCTACCGTAGCACAGGCCGCCATCGCCGTGGACAAAAGTATCATCTACACCGAGCACAAGAATCTGGTAGCTGATGGTTCCTCCCAGATCTCCAATTTCGGCGACTGGCGCAACATGATGGCTTTTGTGGCAGACGACGAGCAAAATGAGTTTGTCAACAGTTGTGAAACTTACTATGATGCCATCTCGAGCAAAAATCCCAATATCAATTTTGACAAGATTTATTTAGACGCATTCCAGCAGGTTTCCAACGCTGGGGGACAGCGTTATCCGGATGCCACCACGGCCATTAACAACCGGATGAACCGCGGCTGTTTGATGATGACCTACGTCGGGCACAGCGGAAAAGACGGATGGTCTGCAGAGCGCGTATTGGAGAACTCCGACATCAGCCGTTGGAGCAACAAGTACAATATGGCCTTCCTGCTTTCCCTGTCCTGTACCTTCTCATACTATGACCGGCCCGCCCTGTCACCGGCGGAGCTGGCGTTACAGAACAACCAGGGCGGGCCGAGCGCGGTGCTTTCCGCCACCCGCGAAGCCTGGTCCGGCCCGAACCACAATCTCGGCACGAAAATCTTCCATAACCTTTTTGACAACGAAAACGGCTCGCCTCTTACGGTCGGGGAAGAGAACATGTTAGCCAAAAACGACTGTGGCGGTTCGAGAAGCGACCTGGCCATGTTCGTCCTGCTGGGCGACCCTTCCATGCCATTCGCCTTCCCCACCTACTCATTGGTCACTGACTCCATCAACCACCATGCCGTGGCCGAACACAGCGACACCATCCGCGCCCTGTCCAAAGTGACGGTCAGCGGCCGCGTTGTTGACCAAAACTTGCAGACATTGAGCAACTTCAATGGCACCGTATTCCCATCCGTTTATGACAAAAAAGTGAAAACCTCCACTTTAGGCAATGATCCCGGCTGCGACCCTGTCGAGTTCGAAACACAAAAAAGCGTACTCTTCAAGGGCAACTGCTCGGTGAAGAACGGTCATTATACCTTCTCTTTCTACGTTCCAAAAGACATTGATTACAGCTATGGCAACGGCAAAATCAGCTATTACGCCCGCAGCACAAATTCAGATGCCACCGGTGCTTTCACCGACTTCATCATCGGGGGAACCGATCCCAACGGCGTGCAGGACAAGGAAGGCCCGACCATTGATTTGTACATGAATGACGAGAATTTTGTGGATGGCGGTATCGTCAACCCCAACCCCATGCTCATTGCGAAAATCAAGGACAACTACGGCATCAACACCACGGGCAACGGCATCGGCCATGACCTTGTCGCCATTCTGGACGACGCCACTGACGGGCAAATCAACCTCAACGATTATTATGAGACGGAGAAAGACAGTTTCAACATGGGCACGGTCCGCTACAATCTCTCCGACCTGCCGGTAGGCACGCATAAAATCAAGGTGCGCGCGTGGGACATCAACAACAATCCTTCCGAAAGCGAGCTCGTGTTCGAGGTGCTTTCAGACCAAAAACTGGAGCTAAGTCACGTGCTGAACTACCCCAACCCGTTCACCACGCACACAGAGTTCTTCTTCGAGCAAAACCAGAACGGCGGCATATTCGACATCTTGGTGCAGATTTACACCATCTCCGGAAAGTTGGTGAAGACCATCAGCACTTCCCAATATATGGAAGGCAATCGCAGCCAAGGCATCCCTTGGGACGGTTTGGACGACTATGGCGACAAAATCGGCAAGGGCGTATATATGTATAAGGTGCGTGTCCGCAACCAAAACAATGAAATCGCAGAAAAAATTGAAAAATTAGTAATCCTGTAAAATATTTTTCAAATTTACTCGTTAACAATTTTCGATTATTTGATTTTGATTTTATAAAGATCGTAAAACATAACTTTTAAAAACTTATGAAAAAAGCACTTATTCTCTTTCCTGTGTTTATCATGATGCTCGTTTCATCTGTCAGTGCCCAGTCAGCCACTGGACAAAATTTGTATGACAAGTATGGCAACAGACTGAACACCATCACCACTGCAGTTCCATTTCTTCAGATAGCTCCCGACTCCCGTGCGGGTGCATTGGGTGATATGGGTGCCGCCACTTCCGCTGATGTAAACTCACAAGCTCACAACCCGGCCAAATATGTCTTCAACGACAATATCTTCGGTATCAGCGTATCATACAGCCCATGGCTGCACAACCTTCATTTGGATGACGGTATCAATTTAGCCTATCTGTCCGGATATTATCGCCCCACGGAGATGGACGCCATCGGTTTCTCACTCCGTTATTTCAACTTAGGTTCCATCATCTTTACTGAAGACGGCATCACGGGCGTGGATTACAACCCCAACGAATTCTCTATCGACTTCACCTATAGCCGTAAATTGATCGACGAGTTGTCCATCGCCATGACGCCCCGTTTCATCTACTCCAACCTGACTTTAGGCCAGTTTGTGGATGGTCAAGAAACCAAACCGGGTATGGCAGGTGCCGCCGACATCTCCCTGTTCTACCAACAGGATTTCAGAGCCAAAGGTTTGAACAACAGCACTCTGCGTGCCGGCTTAAACATCTCCAACTTGGGTAGCAAGATGCGTTATTCCAACGGTACCAACCGTCGTGAGTTCCTGCCCGCCAACTTGAAGTTAGGTATCGGCTATGAGATGGATTTTGACAGTTACAACAAATTAGCCATCACCGGTGAGATGAACAAGCTCCTGGTGCCGACCAACCCCATCTACGCCACTGATTCAATGGGACGTATGATTTATGACGAGTTCAACAACCCCGTCATCGAATCCGGTTACAATCCAGATGTGTCTGTGCCGCAAGGTTTGATCCAGTCATTCTACGATGCTCCGGGCGGTTTCCGCGAGGAGTTGCAAGAGTGCATCTGGGCGCTCAGCGCAGAATACAGCTATCGTAACCTCTTCTTCGTAAGAGCAGGTTACTTCCACGAGAGCAAGTTCAAAGGCAACCGCCAGTTCCTTTCTGTCGGTGCCGGTATCAAATATAACATCTTCGCTATAGATGTCTCCTATCTGTTCGCCACGAACGGACAGACCAACCCGCTGGCCAACACCCTGCGTTTCACCCTCTCCTTCGATTTTGCCTCCTTCAACAAGTCAGAGATTAAGAATCAAGGAAAACTGAAATAGTATGGATTTTCGTGTTGGTTTCGGATACGATTCACACAGATTTGCCCCCAACAGACCTCTGGTTCTCGGGGGCATTTGTGTTCCTTATGAGAAGGGCCTGGCCGCACATTCCGACGGCGACGTACTGATTCATGCCCTTTGTGATGCCCTGCTCGGCGCCGCCGCGCTGAAGGACATCGGCACACACTTCCCTGATAACGATGCCACATACCAAAACGCCGACAGCAAGATACTGTTGGCCAAGGTGGTCAAAATGCTCTACCTCAAAGGCTGGTTAGTGAACAACGTGGATTGCACACTGGTTTTGGAGCAGCCCAAGATGCGCCCCTACATTGATCAGATGGTCGAAACCTTGGCGCCTATACTGCGAGTGAGCACCGACCGTGTCTCCATCAAAGCCAAGACCAACGAGAAGATGGGCTTCACGGGCAATAGCGAGGGCATCGCGGCCACCGTGGTAGCCTCCATCGTGCAAAACGAGAACCCGTTTGTGCTGGAGTGGAACACGCCGTACCAGACTCCACCGTTCGACAAAATCAAGCCAGAGCATTATGTCCCCGCTTTCGAATTCGGCATAGAGCAGGCGAAGGCGGATATTGAGAATATCAAGGGCAACACTGAGGAGCCCACTTTCCAGAACACCATTGTCGCCCTCGACTGCGCTGGCGAGGTGCTGAACAAAGTCGCTGGCGTTTTCTTCAACCTGCTGGAGTGCGACTCCACCGACGAGATGCAAGCCATCGCCAACGAGGTACAGCCTATGCTCACGCAATACTCCAACAGCGTCTATCTGGACGAGGCTTTGTTTGCCAGGGTGAAAGCGGTATATGACAAGGAATATGCGCAACTGCAAGGCGCTGACAAGATGCTGACGGAGAAAACCTACAACGCATTTCTGGACAATGGCGCCAACCTGTCGCCCAACGATAAAAAGATTTTTGACAAAGTCTCCATAGAACTTTCCAACCTGACGTTGGCGTTCGGCAACAACGCGTTAGCCGCCACCAACAACTGGCACAAGCACGTGACCGACAAGGCCGAGCTGAAAGGATTGCCAGAAAACGAGTTGGCCATCGCCGCGCAACGGGCAGAAGCGCGTGGGTTGCGCGGTTACGTATTCGACCTCTCGGCCCCGAGTGTCAACGCCATCCTCAAGTATGCCGATGACCGCGAGTTGCGCAAGGAGATGTTCATGCACTCCTGCAACAAGGCATACGGCGGCGAGTTTGACAACTGCGGGAACATCCAGAAGATTTTGGAATGTCGCGAAAAGTTGGCGAAATTGTTGGGCTACGACAACTACGCGCAGTATGCTTTGCACGATCGCATGGCCAAGGACTGCACGCACGTCTATCATTTGCTCGACCATTTGCGCGAGGCCTCCCTGCCCGTCGCACAACGCGAGCAGGCTGCTCTGAACGAGTACGCGCACACGCTCGGCTTTGAGGGCGAACTGCAACGCTGGGATCTCGCCTATTATTCGGAAAAACAGCAAAAAGCGCTCTTCAACCTGAGCACAGAGGAGCTGAAACCCTATTTCAAGTTAGAGAATGTCATTGACGGTGTGTTTGCGCTGGCGGAAAGGTTGTACGACCTGCGGTTCGTGCCCGCCAACCACATTGCCCAATACCATCCAGATGTGAAAGTGTTTGAGGTCTATCGCCAAGAACAGTTCATGTCGGTGCTCTATTTGGACTTCCACCCACGCGCCACCAAGCGCAGCGGGGCCTGGATGACCTCCTTCCGCGAGCAGTACCAAGACGCAAACGGTGCCGACGTGCGCCCGTTAGTGAGCTTGGTGATGAACTTCACCCCTTCCACGCCGGACAATCCCTCTTTGCTCTCTTTCAACGAAGTTACCACCTTCCTGCACGAATTCGGCCATGCGTTGAACGGGATGCTGTCGGAGGTACCCTACATGAGCATTTCGGGAACCAACTCGCCCCGCGACTTTGTGGAACTGCCTTCGCAGTTAAACGAAAACTGGGCTACGGAGTCTGAATTTCTTCAGCTCTTTGCCCGTCACTACCAGACTGGCGAGCTGATTCCGACACATTATATCGAGCAGTTGAAAAAGATGCGGCAGTACATGGCCGGCTACGCGTGCGTGCGCCAGCTGTCGTTCGGTTATCTGGATATGATGTACCACACGATGCCTGCGGCAGACATTCAGGACATCCATGCCAAGGAGCGCGAGGTTTTCGACCCGCTGGACGTGCTGCCGGTAGTACCGGAGGCGTGCATGAGTCCTTCCTTCAACCACATTTTCGCAGGCGGGTACGCGGCCGGATATTATGGCTACAAGTGGGCCGAGATGCTCGAAGCGGATGCCTTCTCCATGTTCCAGGAAGAGGGCGTAATGAACAAGAAAACCGCTCAACGCTATCTTGAAACCATACTCTCCAAGGGTGGCGCCGTGCCTGCTGACGAGATGTTCCGGCAATTCCGTGGCCGCGAGCCACAAATCGATGCGCTACTGAAACGGGACGGACTGGTGAATGATTAGAGATGAGAGAATGGAGTAAAGAAAATCTCTCTAAGCTATAATCTTTAATCTATAATCTTTTTTACTATATTTGCGCCCTTAATTCATTGTAATATGATAAGTTTGTATATCAAGGAGTTAAAGAGCTTCCTAAGTTCTATAATCGGCTATATTATCATAGGCGTGTTCCTGATTATCGCAGGCTTGTTTCTGTGGGTGTTCCCCAACATGAACAATGTGCTGGAGTCAGGGTTGTCGGACATGCAAGGGCTTTTCAGTCTTTCGCAGTTCCTGTTCATCTTTCTGGTGCCTGCCATCACCATGCGCTCTTTTGCTGAAGAGAAGCGCAACGGCACCATGGATCTGCTGCTCACCCAACCGCTGACCGACATGCAGATTATCTGGGCCAAGTTTCTCTCCTGCCTCACTTTGCTGGTCATCGCACTCCTGCCGACCTTGATCTATGTCTTTTCTATCTATTTTCTTGGCAATCCTGTTGGCAATATCGACATGGGCAGCACGTGGGGTTCCTATTTGGGACTGCTGTTTTTAGGCGCCACATTCACTTCCATCGGACTGTTTGCTTCCAGTCTTACCAACAACCAGATTGTGGCTTTCATCATCGCCGCCGCCCTCTGCTTCATCATCTTCTTCGGATTCGCATTCATCTACTCTTTCGAATCCCTCGGGGCTTTCGGCTACTACATCAAGAATCTGGGTATCGAACACCACTATGCCTCCATCAGCAAGGGCGTTGTTGACACCCGCGACATCATCTATTTTTGCAGTGTGATCTTCATCTTCCTGTTCGGAACACGAGTGGTTCTGCTCAGCAGGAAATGGTAACTTTTTAAACGAATGCGGCATGAAAAAGAATAATTCAAAGAAAAACAACCGGCAGACGGAAGGCGGCAGACAGTTTAAGAAGAATACACTCATCGGACTGCTCATCGCGCTGGCGGCCGTCATTGTCATCAATATCATCTCCTCTTTTCTGTTTTACAGAATCGACCTCACCAAAGACAAACGTCACTCCCTCTCCAAGGGCACCATTGAGATGCTCAACAACTTGGAGGACAGGGTTTATATCCGCGTATATCTGAAAGGAAAAGACCAACCTGCAGATTATCAACTATTTGCAAAACAAGTAGAGCAAGTCTTGCAGGATTTCCGTAGCTATTCCAAAAATGTCTATTTTGAATTCATCGACCCACTGGAGGGCAAAACCACAGAGGAAGTCAATTCCATATTGGGCGAGTTTGTGAAGAAAGGTCTGGATCCTATCCCCATCAGCCGTGAGGATGGCAGCGGTTACTCCACCCACATGGTCATTCCGGGCGCCATCATCTCCTACCGCGACCATGAATATCCGGCCAAATTGGTTGTGTCGGATCCTTCCGGCTCCGACTGGATGCAGTATTCCATTGAAGAGTTGGAATACAATCTGGTTTCTCCCATCCGGAGACTGCTGAAAACCGAGAAACCGAGCGTCGCGTTCCTCGACGGGCACGGCGAGTTGGACTTCTGGAACACTTGCTGGACGGGCATGAGACTGCAGCGTTTCTACAACGTCAGCCGCATCACCTTGGACGGAAAAATCAACAGTTTGAGAAACATCAGCATTGAGGATTCCGTCAAGCAGACCCTCAAATTAGGGCCCAACAAATACGATGTGCTCATCATCGCACAGCCCACCCAGCCGTTCAAAGAGTACGACAAATACATCATCGACCAGTTTATCATGCGCGGCGGCAAGGTGCTGTGGCTCATCGACAACACCACAGCTTCTTTGGACAGCCTGCAGAACACACCGGAATTCTTCGCCACCCCGCGCTCGCTATACATCAACGACTTGCTGTTCTCCTACGGCGTGCGCATCAATCCCAATCTGATTCAGGATCTCAGCTGCCTGCCTATTCCACAGCAAGTGGGCATGATTGGCGACCAACCGCAGTTCAAGTTCATGGCATTCCCGTACATCCTCGACATCGTGAACTTTGGCGACCATCCCATTGTGCGCAACATCAAGGAAATCAAATCCGAATTTGCCGGCAGCATCGACCTTGTGGGCAAAAACGCCGATCTGAAAAAGACTTTGCTGCTATGCAGTTCCGAGCGTTCCAAACTGGTACCCACGCCGTCCATCGTCACCTTGCAGGTGGGCGTCTCACAGCCGAACCCACAGGAGTTTGCTTTCCGCAACCTGCCCATTGCGGTGCTGGTAGAGGGTGAATTTGAGTCCGCTTTCAAAGGCATCCTGCCCGTAGAGTTCGACACGCTGAAGGAACTCGACTTCCGTCCCAAGAGCGAATACACCCGCCAAATTTTCGTGTCAGACGGCGACATCATCCGCAACCCCTTTGACCGGAAGCGCAACCAACCCTACCCTGCCGGCTACGACATCTATACCCGCAAGATGTATGACAACACAGAATTTATTGTCAACTGTGTCAACTACCTTTGTGCGGACGACGACCTGCTGCAACTACGCTCCAAGAATTTCAGAATCGGATCGTTAAACAAGGAGAAGGTGAGAGGGCACAAGACCTTCATCGCCACTCTCAACATTGTGATCCCGCTGGTTTTGGTAGCTTTGATGGGCGGCATACTGATTCTGACGAGAAGAATCAGATTTTCAAAGAAAAAAAGCAAATAGATTCATCTGCATAAAATTTTTAAAATTATAAACGTATGAAAAAATTAGTCGCATTTGTCATGATCTTCTCCTGTGTCTGGATGACCTTCGCACAGAAAGATCTCAATCTGAATGATCCCATCAAAGCGGATCCCAATGTTACCATCGGTAAGTTGGAAAATGGTTTAACCTATTACATCCGCAAGAACACCTATCCGAAGGACCGCGTGGAATTCCGCCTCGCCGTGAACGCCGGTTCCAACCAGGAGACTGACGAGCAACAAGGGCTCGCCCACTTCACCGAGCACATGGCCTTCAACGGTATTGAGGGTTTCCCAAGCAACAGCGTTGTCGATCATTTGCGCAGCAAGGGCGTGGTGTTCGGCGCTGACCTCAACGCTTACACCAGCTTTGATGAAACTGTCTATATGATTCCCATGCCGACAGACGATCCCGGCAACATTGACTTAGGCCTCAAGATCCTGCGTGGCTGGGCTGCAGGTCTGCTTTACGACAACAAGGAAATTGACGAGGAACGCGGTGTCATCATCGAGGAATACCGCCTCGGTTTGGGCGCCTCCGACCGTATGCGCAAAGAGTACTGGCCTATTTTGATGAAAGATTCCCGTTACGCTGACCGTTTGCCGATTGGCAAGCTGGACATTCTGCAAACATTCGATTATCAGGTGATTAAAGATTTCTACAAAGATTGGTATCGTCCGGATTTGCAGGCTGTGATTGTGGTCGGCGACATTGACGTGAAGGAAGTGGAAGCCAAAATCAAGACCATGTTTGGCAACATCCCCGCCAAGCAGAACCCCAAGAAAAAAGAGATTTACGGCATCGCACCCAACAAGGAGCCGCTGGTTGCCGTTTGCACCGACCCGGAAGCCACTGGCAGCCAAGTTATGCTGATCCGCAAACATCAACATAGCGCTATGAAGACCATCGGCGACTTCCGCAACCAACTCTGCATCGACCTGTACAATGCCATGTACGATGCCCGTTTCGAGGAGATGACCCAGGATCCGAAGTGCCCGTTCATCGGTGCATCCGCCGGTTATGGTGATTTCATCGGCAACACTGACATGTACGGTTCCAATGCCATGGCCAAGGAGAACCGCATCAGCGATGCAGTGACAGTGCTCTTGCAAGAGGACTACCGCGTGCTGAAACACGGTTTCCTGCAGACGGAGCTCGACCGTGCCAAAGAGGAACTGTTGGAACGCTATGACAAAGCCGCCAAGGAGGTTGACAAGACCGAATCTGCCCGTTTTGCCAGCCAATACATCAACAACTTCCTGCGTCAAGACCCCATCCCGGGTGCAAAGCGCGAAAACAACTTTGCCAAGAAGTTGATAGAAACCATCACGTTGGATGAAATCAACGCTCTTGCTAAAAATTGGGTCACAGATGACAATATGGTGGCCATTATTACCGCTCCTGAAAAAGAGGGCGTTACAGTTCCTTCCAAAGAAGAAATTCTTTCCATCCTGAATGACAAGTCTTTAGCCAATGTAGAACCTTACGTAGATACTTACAAGGATCAGGAAATCTTGGAGAAAGAAAGCCTGAAACCCGGTAAGATCACCAATGTGGAGAAAATCGAGGCTGTGGGTGCAGAAAAATGGACGCTCTCCAATGGCATCACCGTTTATCTGAAGAAAACCGACTATAAGAATGACGAGATTCTGTTCTCTGCTTCCAGCAAGGGTGGCAAGTCACTTTATCCTGTGAAAGACCTCGCTTCCGTTGATTTCGCCGCCGATATTATCGACCGTGGCGGTATTGCCGGTTTGGACTACAATTCTCTGATGAAGAAGATGAAAGGCAAAAATGTAGGTGTGTCTCCTAACATCGGCCTGCTGACTGAAGGTTTCTCCGGCTCCTCCTCTCCGAAAGATCTGGAGTTCTTCTTCCAATACCTCAACGCTTTCTTCACCAACCCGCGCATTGACGAGAACGCCTTCCAGTTGGTGATGGATGAGACCAAAGAGCAAGTCAAGATGATTACCGCCCAGCCGATGTACAAGTATATTGGCAAATTCATCGATGCTGCATACAATCACGATCCGTACATGAAACAGATGTTCTCATACGACGATGAGTACTTCGCACAAGTTGATTTCAACCGTGCCGTGCAGATTTACAAAGAACGTTTCGCCAACCCTGCCGATTTCAACTTCTTCTTTGTCGGAAATTACGATGAAAAAGAGATGAAAGAATTTGTGGAACTGTACCTCGGCTCCATGAAGACCGACATGGCCAAAAAAGAAAACTATGACCTCAGCGTCCTGAAACCGCGTCCTGACAAAGCTTCTACGCAGACAGTTTACGCTGGCACCGAGCAACAGGGCTGGATGGGTATGTATATCACCAACCCCATTGATTGGAATTATCGCAACTCCATCATCGCCGATATGATTGGCGAAGCATTGGACATCCAGTTCGTCAAAATCGTGCGCGAGAAGATGGGTGATGTCTATTCTCCGATGGTGCAGATGAGTGCCAGCAAGCTCCCCACCTCTGAGATGACCCTGATGATCCTGTTGGGTTGCAACCCTGAGAAGACCGACAAATTGGCCGACGCCAGCTTGAAGATCCTCAACGATTTCAAGGCCAAAGGTCCCGACAAGAAAACGATGGAACTGATCAAGAAGCAGATGTTGAGCACGCGCGCCAAGAACATCCAAACCAATCGTTTCTGGCTCGGTTATATCAGCGGCAAGATTACACAAAATGAACCCATCGTCAACCCGTCCGAATACGACAACATCGTGAATTCCGTCACCAAGAAAGAGATGGTGGAGTTCATGAAGAAATATTTCAAACCCGAAATCTATACCCGTGCCGACATGCATCCGACCACGATGCAGAAATAATTGATATTATGACTGATTACAACCTCAAATACAAGATCGCCGATATGGCGTTGGCCGAATGGGGCCGCAAGGATATTGAAGTATCACAAAAAGAGATGCCAGGATTGTTGGCATTGCGCGAGAAATATGGTGACAGCAAGCCCTTGAAAGGCGTGCGCATCATGGGTTCGTTACACATGACCATCCAGACCGCCGTGCTGATTGAAACGCTGGTGCATTTGGGCGCCGAGGTGCGTTGGTGCAGCTGCAACATCTTCTCCACTCAGGACCACGCCGCCGCGGCCATCGCCGCCACGGGCGTGAACGTGTTCGCTTGGAAAGGCGAAACGCTGGAGGACTACTGGTGGTGCACCAACCAGGCACTCTCTTTCCCTGGAGGCAAAGGCCCCCAACTCATCGTGGATGATGGCGGCGATGCCACCCTGCTCATCCATCTCGGCTACAAGGCGGAAGAGGATCCTTCCATTCTGGACAAAGAGCCGTCTTCCCACGAAGAGGCCGTTATCTTCCAGACTCTGAAAGAGATACTGAAAGAAGACCCGCACAAATGGCACAACATGGTGAAGGAAATCAAGGGTGTGTCAGAGGAGACCACCACGGGTGTGCACCGTCTCTATCAGATGATGGAGCGTGGCGAGCTGCTCTTCCCTGCCATCAATGTGAACGACTCTGTCACGAAATCCAAATTCGACAACAAATACGGATGTCGCGAGTCTTTGGCCGACGGCATCAAGCGTGCCACCGACGTGATGGTGGCCGGCAAAGTGGTTGTCGTGTGCGGCTACGGTGACGTGGGCAAGGGCTGCGCCCAGTCCATGAAATCCTACGGCGCACGCGTCATCGTGACGGAAGTGGATCCCATCTGCGCACTGCAAGCTGCCATGGAAGGCTTCGAGGTGAAGACCGTGGAAGATGCTCTGGAAGAAGGCAACATCTACGTCACCTGCACCGGCAACTGCGATGTGATCACCGTTGAGCATCTGAACAAAATGAAGGACCAGGCCATCGTGTGCAACATCGGCCATTTCGACAACGAGATTCAAGTGGGGGCATTCGAAGCCCAGCCGAATATCAAGAAACGTAACATCAAGCCGCAGGTGGATGAATATATTTTCCCCGATGGACACTCCATCTTCATCCTGGCCGAAGGCCGTCTGGTGAACTTGGGTTGCGCCACGGGACACCCTTCCTTCGTGATGAGCAACTCCTTCACGAACCAAACGATGGCCCAGCTCGACCTCTGGCAGAACGACTACAAAGTGGGTGTGTATAACCTTCCGAAGCACTTGGACGAAGAGGTGGCGCGTCTGCATTTGAGCAAGATCGGCGTCAAGCTGACCCAACTCACCCAAAAGCAGGCCGACTACATCGGCGTCAAAGTGGAGGGTCCATACAAGACCGACTCTTACAGATATTAGTGAGATGAACAAGCTGAAAGAAACCTTCGGCTACGCGCTCGGCTTCGTGCTGTTTGTGGTACTGATACCGGTGCTGATGTGGTTCTGTTCCAAAATGCCCGCTTTCCGCCTGCCACAGCCGTTTTTGATGGGAATCGCCATTCTCTGTGTCATAGACGGTCTGTTCCTAAGCATTTGGGCAATCGTCTATATGCGCCGCGTGGGTGACGGGAATCCGATGGACGCTTTCGGGCACGAAGTTGCCCCGCGCACCAAGCACCTGATGACCACAGGACCATACCTCCTCAGCCGCAATCCGATGCTGACAGGCATATTTATCTATTTGATAGGCTGTTGCCTTTGGCTAGGAACCTGGCAGTCGGTGATAGTCTTCGTCGCTTTTGTCATCATTATGCTCGTGCAGGTGCGCACCGAAGAAGAGCGCTTGCGCCGCGACTTCGGCGAGGAGTATGAGAACTACTGCAAAAAGGTGGGAAGGTTTCTGCCGTTCAATATATTTGCAAAAGAATGAAACGGCTTTTTGTCTCTTTGTTAACTGCCATGATGCTTTTGGGCAACCTGTCCGCCCAGATGCAGATGGACAGTATCCCTTTCCTCTTCAGAGGACATTTGTATCTTCATGCCACCATCAACGACACAATTGAGAGCAACATCATCTATGATACCGGCGCTGCCGATATGTTTGGCGTGGATAGCGTTTGGCTATCGCACTCGCAATGGACGCCGCAACGCCTTGGATACGCCAATGCGGGTGGCGGGGCAGGAAGAACGTTGGTTAGGCTTATTTTGGATGGTACCAAAGTGAACCTGGGAAGTGTTAAGGAACACTATGACTTTGTACCCGTATTTCAGTTGAGAGATGTTGTGGATTGCCATGTTGATGGCATTATGGGCATAAAAAACATTGACAAGCACCCATTTGAAATCAATTTTGAGCATAACTATCTCAAACAATACAAGTCGGGGATGCCCAACACGAACGGATATGTAAAGTTGCCTATCAAATATGAGAATAACCGAATCCTGATTCATGCTGCAACGAGTGTGGGCGGCAAAATTATCAAGGGCTGGTATCTGATGGATACTGGCAGTGGCGGCACGGTGGATTTCACAACACAAACCACCAATCAATACCAACTCGATGCCATTCCAGGCAAGCGGTACATTACAGATGTGCTGCAGATGGGTCTTGGTGACAAGAAACAGGAGGCCGTTGTCGATATGCTGTCCGATTGGATTGTCGTTGGAAACGATACCATATCAGGCAGGCCCATTTCCTACATCCCTGAAGGGACGGGGGCATTCGACAAAGCGTCGTATATGGGAGTGATTGGCAACACTATCTGGTCGAAGTACAATATCATCATCGATGCCAAGAACCAAACCCTCTACCTTCGCCGTTTCAAACCTCAGAATCCGCTGAATCCATCTTATGGCTATTCTTTCCGGAACCGCACCGACATTGGTCGGGGCTGGATTGTGTCATCGCTGGATAGAAATTGCGATGCAGCTAACACAGGCATGGCCTTGGGCGACACGATCATCACCGTCAACGGACGGAATGTCAAGGATTACACTTGGGAAGAGGAGTATTATATTGACGAGCAGCCCACGCAAGTGTTAGAAATCATCGGTGCCGACGGCCAGGAGAAGCGGATTACGCTGGAGGCAAAGATGAGGTGGTAGAGAATTTAGATTTGCCAAAATGATAAAAGATTTTTAATTTGCAAGA
This sequence comes from Bacteroidales bacterium, assembly GCA_045132055.1. Classification (GTDB taxonomy): domain Bacteria; phylum Bacteroidota; class Bacteroidia; order Bacteroidales; family WCHB1-69; genus F23-D06. The sequence goes on along the minus strand of JBGURP010000037.1, from coordinate 75,909 downwards.
AACAACAATGTCATCACAAAACCGCATTATCCGTTCGGCCGTTTTGCCGCAAGACGCCGAGAGAATCCTTGAGGTTTTCGCGGCGGGCAAGGCCATAATGGTGGCGGATGGCAACACGAAACAGTGGGTCAACGGCTATCCCTCGCTTGAGGCCGTACGGGCGGACATAGAGAAAAACGGCGCCTTCGTGGTGGAAGAAAACGGATGTGTCGTGGCCTATTTTGCGTTCCTGTCCTCGCCGGAACCCACCTACGCCACCATATACGAGGGCAGTTGGGTGGATGATACATTGCCCTATCATGTCATTCACCGCATTGCCAGCTTTCCAGAGGTGCACGGCATCTTCCAGAGTATCATGGACTTCTGTTTTGCACACGACCATAATATCCGCATCGACACGCACCGCGACAACCGCATCATGCAGCACAACATCCTGAAACACGGCTTCCATTATTGCGGCATCATCCTCTTGGCCAACGGCGACGAGCGGCTGGCATATCAGAAAATAGTATAAAGCAACAGGGTATTAATTGGTAATTTTCGGCGAGGAGTACGAAACATAGTGAACCTGCAAGAGCTTCGGCTGAAGTAGCAAATTAAATCCGACTATGGGTAAGAACCACGATTGTCAAGAAAACTATTGGTTTTCATTGATAAACCGGCAAAACTCCACCAAACTTTGTTGGATGACACTTCCCACTTGCAATTGTTCTTTATATAAAGCCACCATTGTGGGCGACATGCTGCGATTCAATGCGAAACGAACCACTTCCATATCTGCCTCCTTGCAAAGAAGGATTCCAATGCTCGGATTCTCATTGGACCGACGTTCTTCCTGATCTAATGCTTCCAAGTAGAATTCCAACTGTCCAAGGTCTTTGGGATGAAATTCCGTGGTCTTAAGTTCTATAGCAACCATACACTGTAACAATCGGTGATAAAACAGCAAATCCACTTTAAAAATCTTGCCACCTACCGTTAAACGGTGTTCCTCATCAATAAAAAGAAAGTCTTTCCCCAACTCCAAAATGAAATCCTTCATGTGAGAAACAATGGATTTCCGCAGTTTTGTTTCTTTATAGCGTTCCGGAAGACCTAACATGTCAAGATATACCCGATCCTTGAACAGAAAGGGTGACGAAGGATAATTTTTGCTCATTGCCTTTGTCATAGCATTCTTACTTCCCAAAATAGATGCCATGGCATTAGTGGAAATAGCACGTATCAGTTCTTTGTTTTGCAGTTTTTCTCTTCCTGCATACAGCATGTAAAACAATCTTTCTTCATTACTTCTACATCTGTTCATAATGATTTGATGGTTAGTCCACCCTGTACTAAACAACACACTGGGAATTTGTGCCATTTCGACTGGCACAATTTTGGAAGACTGAATTTGTGCCATTTCAACTGGCACAATTGAAAAATCATTATTTTGTTCGTTACCAGCAAGTTGTTCAGACAAATAATGTTGCATACCATAGTGATTGACCATTTCAGCGAAAGCAGGTGAGGCATACGACTCGTATAGTTGCACCATTTTGTACATTGTGCGATAACTCCAGCCTTTTGCTTTCGGGTTGCGGGTATGAATATAATCCGCCAGCATCCGCACTACGCTATCACCCCAAGCCGATGATTTCAATTTGTAGGAAATGAAACCGCCCACTTTCCATACCATCATCAGCGATTCGTTATTGATGCCTGAGACCACCCTATTGCGGTGAGTCGCAATAATGTCACATACAGCCTCAAAATCGTCCCTGTAGTTTAACGGGGAAATTTCTTCGTTGTTTGTTTTATTTATCTTTTTCATTTGATAACGTTTCAACATAATCGTATGCTGCCTTTTTCAATTTATAAACTGGTTTTCCATGTTTATCATATCTATCCACACCAATAAAATCAACTTTTTGTAATCTTTCGAAAAAATCCTCCCACTCTGCTTCTTCTTTCCCTGAGGATACATCATACGAAAGCCCTCCAAACACATACCTTACTCCGCCCAAAACACCTAAAGTAAAAAAGCTTGCATCCTTGCCTTTTGCCCATCTTGACAAAATCTGCTCTTCCACTTCGGTGAATTCAATATTCTTCAATTGTGGTGGGTGATTCTTGATGTCAATGTTCTTCCAATTGTCATTGATAAAAAGCTGTAATTTGTCCGACAGTTTCTGCTTAAAGTCGGTCGTGTCGGAAAAATCACACCACAAAACATCATTTTTAATGTTTTCTCTGAATTCTCGAATTTTTTGTAATTGAAGAGGGTCTATGGATGCAATGTTATCGCTGGATAACTTAAAGAACACCATCACTTTTTTCCCTGCTTTTCTATGTTCTTTGATTTCCTCTACAGTGCCGCTTATTTCTGTGTCGGTAGGTGAACCTAACTTTGTGCCAAATACACAAACCAGCAAATCGCTTTTTCCCACCAACTGCTCATCCAGCGATTTTTGCGGATGCTTCCCCATGCTTGGATATGAGCTAAATGACCAATGCAAAGGCAACAGTACAATTTTGTTTTGTTCTGAGTGAAGATTATTCCAATGCTCCAACACATTGATAGCAACTTGGACTTCTTCTTTGATGTCAGAGGGAGAACCGATCATGACTCTATATACGTTGGCTTGGTACATAAGAAGTTGTTTATTGTTTGTTATTTGCATCTATTAAATCCCATAATCCCATAACAGAATCGTATATGAGCCATAAAAAGTAGAAGAAAGAAAACACAGTTACAGAATTGGATATTATTGTAAAATAGTCCAAAATCTCTACTGTTACAAATGAAGAAACTGCACCACGAATCAGATAACATATAAATGCACCACAAACTATACAAATTTCAACAGTTGTATCTCTCCTCAAACTTTTTATCACATTAGAAACATCTTTTTTTGTTTTTTCCTTGTATGAAATAAGTTCTTTTATGATCAGCCCAACAATCGTCATATAAAAAGCTATAATGGTAATTAATAAGGGAATTAGATTGCTGCTTACCTTAAGTACAAAATCGTTTTCATCTCCGCTTTTATGTGAAAGCCAACCTAATAGCAAAGACACAGTGATGTACCCTAAATATTTAAAAAATGTGCTTATTTTATCCATCTCATTCGGCATGATTAAGTTTTTCAATTATTTTATCTATTTTCGAGAGAAATAAATCGCCATTATTATCATCACAAATCGCTTCAAAATCATCAATCTCAATGCTCTTTGTTGTTCTTCCTGTTTTGATAAACTTCCTAATCCCTCTTGCCTTGATTATTATTTCATGTCCGCTATTTGCAGATGCATCAACTAATCCAGATAATTGTTCGTTACTCTCCTTCAACTCCAATTGTTCTGATTCACTTGTGCGATACTCGAAAGTAGTTCTTTTGCTATTAACGGTAGCACTTTCATTGCTTATTAATTCACTAATGCTTTTATGTACTCTAGGAAGATTTGGATATGAGAAAGTAAACCGCACCATCGAGACTCCTTTTACTTGTGCACCAACCAAAGTCCAAAACTCATTTTGATCATACTCTTTCTTGATTTCGATGGTCAACCCATAATGCCTTAAGTAAAGTTTTAAACTGTATTCAATGATATTCCTAACCACATCTGTGTCTGAGAATGAAGATGGATCTTCTTCGATTGCGATACGTTGACAATCTTTCCTGTTGTCTATAATCACGAAACAACTAGGCGAATAGTGATGTTTTTCTATCTTAAAGTCTTCCTCAAGATCTAATTGTTTACTATTTGCAACCTTTAACACCATGATACCTTGATCATCTATATACATTTTATGGTTAAAGTTTCCTTCGCTTTTCCGTTTAAACTTGAAGTTCTGATTAGTAATAATTTCGTGAATATAATCTAACTTCTTTTCCATACGTTCTTGGGGAGAAGGACGTTCTTCAAATAGCGAAAAGTTCGCACTCTTAATTGGTGAACATTGAAATGTGTAAAGAATAAATCTTGCCATAATCTATTATTTATGCTGTTATTAAAAACCATTAACTATACCCATTCCTTATTCAGCTCATTCATCATTCAAAACTTCTAAAAGATAAAATATCATCCAATTATCATTTCTTCAACCTCTCTCTTAGCCTGCTCCAATATTGCCTTCCCTTCTTCTTGCAATGCTTTTGCTTGTTGACGCATCTTATATACATGTTGGGCAATCTCAACCTGCTTCTCTTTAGGCGGTAATGGAAGATTGAAATTCTCTAAAAATGAAGAAGAAACCCGCTGTTGACCTGCTGAACCTCCAAAATAAAGCATGGCCGTTTCTCTGACGCATTTCATGTGAAGGATTACATGTAAATATTCTATTGCAAGGCGTTCATCCTTTGGACGTAAGACAAAAAACTCGGTTGAGCCACACCCTAAACCGTTAGTAAGATTCTTTGCTACTGCCGATTTACCATTTTGCATACAAGGAGTGATTTTCGCCCAAAGCAAATCTCCTTCCCTGAACTTAGTAAAGCCAGAAGATTGTTCAATCGTCGTTTCTCCCATTGGCGTTATCTCAGAGAATCTCTCGTCGACAACTTCCATCGGAACAAATGATATGGGTGTTTCAATACTCTCACCCTTATAAGTACCACTCGGATTGACAAATGCCACTTTTGATAGTTTTATGTTGTCCCATTTTGGTGAAATAAGTTTTATACCGTCCTTATAAACCGTCGGATCGAATCTTCCTTCCAGCTCGCTTCTATTCAGAAGAAACATACGGTTTTTTAGTTCATTACGAATTTCTGGTACCGAAATGCCAAGTCTATTAAGAAGGTATGTGTCTATGCTTTCAAGGAGTTGCTGGACATCATCCTCCTTTTTTTGTTTTTTTGCGTATGCTTCGTTTATATATCTAATTATTTCCTTTTGTTTACAAATATTCGGAAGGGGAATTTCAAGTGATTGATACTCTTCAGCATTGATATTTGGTTGAGCACTAGGACGTTGAATTGCATTAACCCATTCTTTATATGGACTTAATTGTGTATATGTAAAAAGATACTCTGGAAGTAATCTATTGGGATTAACAAGAAAACGAATTAAATAGCCAGCATAAAGACAAGTATATGGTAATTCTCTGTGAATATATGTTTTACCTACAGTTGCTCCACTTCTCGCAATCAGAATATCATTTTTGTTGAGAATATACTTTTCTTCTACATTGATGGCAGTTGCTCCCAATTCATTTGTATCTATCAAGCCATTTTCATCAATATCTGTGATTCTAATGTATCTCGGTTGTGTATTATTCTCACGAACGATTCCTGCTTCGTTTGATCCATACTGGGGTTTGCTCAAAAGTAAATTTTTGAGTTTCACCATAGGATATAATGCGTGTTGTACACTTTTGTTGTAAAGTGCCATTTTTGGATCTAATCTTCCTTTAATCTCAGAACGATTGACTAGAAAAATTTTGTTTGGGTCAATATTTTTGGGTACTTGATATAACATGGTTCAAATAATCGAATCAAAATGAAAATCTTTCTTAAGACATGCTAAAACATGCTTTTCAATTGCTTTCTCATATGTTAGATGAGCTGTTTTATCATATTTCTCATAATAATATCTACTGAAATCAGATTTGGGCTCACTAGAATCTTTTTCTCTTAATACAATAATGGGTCTACCCAATGCTGCAGCGCGACCAAACTCATATGTAACATTGGGATTATTATCGGTAATATCACAAACAAATATTGAACAGCGATTGATTTTGTCCATGATATTATCAACAATATCTAATGTTTGACCTTCGTAGGCCATAATGTCATCATTATCAATTAACTGAATAGGTATTCCATATTTTTCTTGTATATCCTTGAATACTTTTTTAAAAGAAGCACTTGCCGAGTTTACCCTTTCATCACTAAAGTATGGCATCGCCACAAACACATTTATAGTTTTTCTCAATTCTTCAAAAGAAGAAAGCAACTCCATCGGTTTTACGTTCTCAACCTTCACTAATTGATTCTTTGCCAACCATCTCTTGTATTGTTCAAAAAACATTTTATCATGGTTCGCAAAAGCAACAATGAGGGAAATGATAATGTTTTTGTTTTTTCGCGGTAACTCATTAGAATGATACAATGCCTCTATCTGGATTAGAGCTTTTTTTATAGAACCTATTTGCGTATGGTTCTCTGCATTATCTAATAGTTTTAATGCAAGATTATATGCTTCATTGTTAAACACTTCTTTTACAAAAGAATAATTTCCTTCGATTATCTTTTTTACTATATCTTCATATTTTTTTATGTCCCCAACTACGGCAAGTTTTGTTTTTTCAGTATCATTGAAATTATCGCCTGAAAAAATTGATTTTAAATTCTGCTCGTCAGTTAACGGAACCGCTTTTGAATTAATGAGATAGAAATATGCAGCCTCATACTTCGGTGCTTCAATGTTTTTGTTTTGTATTATTAAACAAAATGGAGCAATTCTATTACAAACATCTCCATAATCCTCTGCAGTTTCCCCTTGTATTATTTTATCAATAACTACTAGTCGATGGTTGCCATCAATTCTGCTGAAAATTGTATTATTTATCATATCGGGGATTTCAATAGTTACAACCTTCGTTTTTGGTTCTTCACCATCGGCCAAACTTTTAAACTTAAATCTTGCTTTCTTAATTCTTATTCCATTCTCGATAGAAATGCTACTTGCAGATTCATCTTCTTTGATTTTGCGAATAGCATCCATGTCTTCAATTTGCCAGCCCAAAATTAATTCTGGAAAAAACAAAAATGGTGATTCTTTCATATAGAGTAAAATTTCATCAATTCGCTCCACTATGTAATCACGCTGATAATTTGTAGAAGATGACAATTTGGCTAATGTCTTTAATGTCGCATAACCACGGAATATGGTCACTCCGCGGAAAACGTCTTCAATAATACCTGTAAGTTTCATATTTAATCTAGACTATTAATAAACTTCTTTAATTCTTCTCCAATAACATCCAGTTCATTGTTGGCTGTTTTCTTGCCTGTAGCATCATAACCTATTTCTGCTGCAATAGCCATGAAAATCGGATAATCAGGAAGTTTACTCTGTTTGGTTTGTTGGTATTCTTCTAACAAACGGGTTTTAAGCTCATCTACTTTGTTGGCATATTCGGCAAGCAGTTCTGAATTCCATGTTTTATATTCTTCTGTTTGTTTTGCAGCAGTAGCGGTTATTCTATGCTTGGTTTTTATGTCATTTGCCTTATTTCGCTGTTTTTCCCTAATTTCCAAATCCCATGTTTGGCGTTGCATGATATAATTGCTATTTTTCAGCAATTCACCCTCAATATTCTTTTTTGTATCGACCAATTTTGCTGTTTGCTCCTTGCTCCACTTTTTTAGGAACAAGACAGAGCTTTTCACGCCAGCACCATTAGCTGCGAACGCTGTTTGAGGCATGCTAACTACAGCAACGATACGGAACCAGTCTTCGATCTGGTTTCTCACATATTGCATAGTGCTGTTTGTTAATATGCCATCAGGCAGAACAATTGCCAAGAAACCTCCATCTTTCAAAAATTTATAGTCTTGTTCTATAAACAGAACCTCTGTGCTTTGTCCGTCACGTGCAATCTCTGGTTGTGCTTTGACAGCCAACCAATCTTCTTCTTTTTTGCCTAATTGATAGGTCTTTAAATAAGCCTGTTCGCTTTGACGGATGGTGTTGCCAAATGGCGGATTGGTTATGATGAAATCAAAAGTACCGTATTTAAACCCTGAATTATTTGTTTTTGCTAATATTGATTCATCGGAAACTAAGCCATCAGATGTGATGACATTAGTGTGGCCATCATCATGGATAATCATATTCATTTTGGCCGCACGCGAAATTTGTTCACTTATTTCTATTCCATACAAATTGTTTTGTGCAAAATCGTGCCAATAAGGGAACCACTTTGCATACTGTCTAGCATCGTTCCTATAGTTCGGGTAGTATTCTGTAGCCTGATTACGCACCTTGTTTAAAGCATACAAAAGAAAGCCACCACTACCACAAGAAGTGTCCAACACTTTGGAATCATTTTTAATAGGCAGTACATCAACTATAAAATTTACTATCTCTCGAGGGGTAAAATACTGACCGAAATTACCCCGGAAAAATGAGCCCATAAAGGTTTCAAATGCACGGCCTTTGCTGTCAAGGTCCGTCTCGTTGAGATTCACACTTTCCAGATAACTGACTACAGTCCTAATCTTCTCTGGTGTTAAACGGATGTTGTCTCGGAAGACCTCGGCATCACGCTTTCTCCCTTCTTCGTACAATGCTTTTACTCGATTATAAAGATTGTCATTCTCGATCAAACGTCGTTTGCGCTCATCTTTTTCTTCCGTTTTAGACACTGTGATGATTTGGAAATCATACGGCTCGCCAACTTTTCTCGGTTTTCTTTCGTCCCATATCTTGCAAAAAATCAGTTTGTCCAATTCGTCAAAGGCTTCAGAAGGATTCAATTGCCCACCTGCCCACAATGCTTCATGAGCCTGTTTGAATCTGCGGGTCAATTCCGATTGGTCAATGACAGTAAGGTCAAAGAACTTTTGCTTGCCTTTTTCTTCGGGCAGGTATTGGGCACCATAAACATACTTGTAGTTAGCAATGCTCTCTACTCCAAATTGGGGAATATCAGGCAATTGGTTCCTTGTGTTTTGGCTTTTATCTACTTCAAAATAATCAGACTTGATGCCAGATGTCACCCAAACGTATTTCACATCAGAAGGCAAAGCAAAAGCATAGCTATAGGCTTGCTCTATCGCTTGCTGATATTCAGCCTCACTTACCTCTTGGCGTTTACATTCAACTAAAATATGTGGGCACAAGCACATTTCATCAGCATAAACCACAATATCAGCCTCTTTGACATCTCGTCCCATGGTTACAGGGACAAATTGCCTAATTCTGCTGACAGGATAATTGTAATCCAAAATCAATTTGAGGAAGATCTCTGCTTGTACCTTTTCTTCGGGATTGTTATAGTTGCGTTCCTTATTTTGATATGTATATGTAATTCTGGACTTATCTTCATTGAAAGAAATCAATCCATTTTCTATTCCTAATTGTATATATTCTTTCATATCAAATGATTGTTTATTACAAGCTACAAAATTAGCAAAATTACTCGAAACAAATTTGCAGCTTACAAAAACTATTAAAAAAAACTTTTGCAATCTAAAAAACATTTTCCATATGGACCATTCACCCTACCAAAGTGTCAGATAGCACTGAGAGAATCCTTGAGGTTTTCGCGGCGGGCAAAGCCATAATGGTGGCTGACGGCAACACGAAGCAATGAGCCACAGCTATTTCAACGCCTTCACGGGGCACGCCTTGGTGCAGTTGTGGCAAAGGATGCACTCGGTGGCGTTCTTCCGGCTGCGGGCGTCGTTGTTCACCTCTACCTCCATCGGGCAGACATCCAGGCACTTTCCGCAATGGATGCACTTTTCCTCGTCGCAATGGATGCGAAGCAGGGAAAAGTAGCTCATCGGCTTCAGGAAGATGGTAATCGGGCAAATGTATTTGCAGAAAGCGCGGTTGTCACGGAAAGCAATGGCCAACACAATGCCGACGACATAGTAGAGGATATTTCCCCCGACAAACAGCCAGAACAGCACGCTTGGCGTCATCTTCTTGAGGTACATCAAGACGGCTACCAAAACGATGGACAGGGCAAACATGATGTATCGGATGAATCCCAACTTTTTTCGCGGTCCTTTGGGCGTTTTGTAGGGCAGCAGGTCAAGAATCATGGTTGTCCAGCAGGCATAACCGCACCAGCCGCGCCCGAACAACAACGGACCGAATATCTTGGCGATGGCGTAATGGAGCGTGCCCGCCCCGACCACGCCGGAAATCAAGTAATACCAAAATCCCTCTATCTGCATATTTTCGTGGCAGATAAGTCCAAGGAAGACAAGTATATAGCTACCCACCGTAAATTGCACGAATTCGCGGGCGTATTTCCATCCAGCCTTCAGCAACACTGCACCGATTCCAATGCAAAGGCCGATATAGGAGAAGTTCAACAGAAAAAACAGGTTTCCTGACATTTGCCAAAGCACGATGGCGATGACCTCAAAAACGAGAAACAGGATGATAGCGGTTTTGTATTCCTTCAATTTCATGCGGCAAAAATAGAAAATATTGAACAAATCTCTTATCTTTGCATCCTGAATTAAAAAAACAACGAATATGGCTACAATTTACGATTTCAAAGCTCTGAACAACAAGGGCGCGGAAGTGAATCTTGAACAATACCGCGGCAATGTTCTCCTGATTGTCAACACCGCCTCCAAGTGCGGTTTCACTCCGCAATATGACGGACTGGAAGCGCTTTACCAAAAGTACAAAGACCAAGGGCTGGTCATCATCGGCTTCCCCTGCGACCAGTTTGCCCACCAGGAGCCCGGCTCGGACGAGGAGATTGCGGAATTCTGCCGCCTCAACCATGGTGTCACTTTCCCGCTGATGAAAAAGATTGATGTCAACGGCAAAGACGCAGACCCCATTTTCGAGTTTCTCAAAGCACAGGCTCCGACCGAGGAGTACAAAGGCTTGAAAGCCAAAGCATCGGCGGCACTGTTCAAGACCATCAGCAAGAGCGTGGAGAAAGAAAGCGACATCCAGTGGAACTTCACCAAGTTCCTCATCTCCCGCGACGGCAGTGTCATCAAGCGTTTCCCGCCCACCACAACCCCTGAGGAGATGGAGCAGGATTTGCAGGGGATGATTGGATAAAGCGACATGAAATCATGCCCATCCATCATTGATATGAACCCCCATCTCACCGCCCCCGACACCATCGCCTACATGGAATCCCTGCAAAATGAGAAGCAGCGGAAGGTACTGATGCGGTTCTTCAAGACCGGGCCGGGACAGTATGGCGAGGGCGATGAGTTCCTCGGACTGAAGGTGCCGCAGACCCGTGAGGTGGTGAAGGCTGTCGCCAAGGATTTCCCGCTCAACGAGGTACCGGAACTGCTGTTGTCGAAATGGCACGAGGTGCGGCTCTGCGGTCTGCTGATCCTCGTCTCGAAGTTCGAGAAATTGGCCACAAAACGGCTGGCCAACAATGTGGAAGCGGCACGCAAAAGAGACGAAATCCTCAGTTTGTATCTGCAATACGCCGAACGGGCCAACAACTGGGACTTGGTGGATCTGTCCACCCATAAAATATTGGGCAACTGGCTGTTGCTTCCCACTTTCCTGGGCGGCGATGAACTAGGCATACACGAGGATTACAAGGTGAAAGTGATGGACGAGCTGGCCGGCAGTCCCTGCCTCTGGAAACAACGCATGAGCATGGTCTGCACCTGGAAAACCCTGCAGCAGGGCGACCCCTGGTGGTGCCTGCGTTACGCGAAAGTGCACCTGCACCACCCGCACGACCTGATGCAGAAGGCGGTGGGATGGATGCTCCGCGAAATGGGGAAAAGAGTAGATATGGAGCTGCTTCGTGAGTTCCTCCAGCTTCACGCACACGAAATGCCCCGCACCGCCCTGCGCTACGCCATCGAACAGATGGACGATGAGGAACGGAAGATGTGGTTGGGGGTAAAATCAGGCTATTAGCCATTGGCTTTAAATGCTAATAGCCAACAGCTAATAGCTAATGGCCAATAAAACTATTCGTTCACAAACGCCGCGAATTTTTCGGCCTGCTCTTTCAACATGGCAACCTGCTCGTCGGTGAGGTTGAATTCGCCTTTGGTCCATGCTTCCAATCCGAGGGCAATGCCCGTCTGCGGCTCTTTCATCACCTGCATTTTCATAAACTCCAGCAAATCGTTGAGCTTTTCGCGACAAGAGGCTGTTTTGTTATTGCCACCAGCACCACTTGCGGTCACCTTCTTGCCCACCACAGCAGAGGGGTTGGCGAAGTTGCTGATGTCCATCGGACGGGAAAGCCAATCCAAGAGGTTCTTGAGCAGTCCAGGGTAGCTGTAGTTGTACTCGGGCGTGAAAATCCAGATGCCGTCGGCGGCGAGCACTTCTTTCCGCACACGCGCCACAGGAGCGGGTGTCTCAGCCTCCAAATCTTGATTCATCCATGGAATATCCTCAAATGCAAGATATTGAATGTTAAACTTATCTGCCAGCATTTTCTCAGCCATGGCGGCCAACTGACGATTGAAGGATTGTTTTCTTAAGGAACCTACGATAAAAAGGATGTTTTTCATACGGATATGTTTTAAATAATTATTGACAACGATTTGGCAAAAGTACAAAACATTTTCAAAACATTATTTCGGTTGTAATATAATCTCATTTTGTGTACTTTTGCGTTTCAATTAATCCGATGGATTTATTGTCTTGTATTTTAATAATTCTCAAATATCACCCGTATGAACAACTTGAAACTTACCCTGATCATTGCAACCGCGATGGTGACCGCCGTGTCGTGCGGATCAAAGAAAGAAACCCCGAAGGAGGAGGCCCCCAAGATGCTGGTGCTTTACTACTCCCAAACCTCCAACACCAAAGCCGTGGCCGAGGAAATTGCCAAAAAGCTCAATGCCGATATTGAAGAACTGGTTATGGTAGAACCCTACGATGGCGACTTCCAAGCTACCATTGACCGCTGCCTGCAGGAACGTGAGAAGGGTGTCATCCCCGAAATCAAACCCGTGACTGCCAATATCGCCGATTATGATGTAATTTTCCTGGGCTACCCGATATGGTTTGGCACGTACGCGCCACCCGTGCAAAAGTTCCTCCTTGGCGCCGATTTGAGCGGCAAAAAGATCGTCCCGTTCTGCACCTTCGGTAGCGGCGGACTGGAGTCCAGCGTAAAGGACTTGGTACAAGCCGAGCCCAAAGCAGAGGTGCTGCCTGGCTATGGAGTGCGCGCCGCCCGCCTGGATGCCATGCCTGCTGAAATCGAGCAGTTCCTGAAAGCCAGTGGTTTCCTTGAAGGCGAGTTTGTCCAACTGGAGGAATTTCCCGAGCAACACGAAGTCAGCAAGGAGGAAGCGGCCATTTTCGATGCCGCTGTGGATGGCTACCCCATGCTGCACGCCAAGGCCAAGACAGTTGCCACGCGCACCATTCCAGACGGTGTGGAGTATCTGTTCACCGCCGTTGATCTGCCCCGCAAAGACAAAGCCGATATGCCACCCGCAGGCGAAATGCAAGTGTATGTGACCGTTGCCAACGGTGCTGCACCAGTATTGACGAAAGTGATTCGATAATCAGTATTTACGAATAAGGATTATTGGTTGAATATGACCCTCATACGTCCAGATTTACAAGCCTACATTGAACGCGAGATACTGCCGCGGTACGACAGTTTCGACGCGGCACACCAGCGCGACCATGTGGAAATGGTTATCCGCCAAAGCGCGGAGCTGGCTGAGCAGACGGGCGCGGACGCGGAGATGGCGTATGTCATTGCCGCCTACCACGACGCTGGCCTGTGCGAGGGACGCGAGCGGCACCATTTAGTCTCCGGAGAAATCATCCGCGCGGACCAACATCTGCGCCAATGGTTCTCTTCCGAGCAAATAGAGACGATGGCCTGTGCGGCAGAAGACCATCGTGCTTCGGCGGATCACGCCCCGCGCACACTGTACGGACGCATCGTGGCAGAAGCCGACCGCTTTATCGACCCGGAAACCATTGTGCGCCGTACCGTGCAATTCGGACTGGAACATTATCCCGAATTGGACAAAGCAGGCCATTATGAGCGTACCCTGCAACATCTTCACGAGAAATACGGCCGCAACGGCTATCTCAAACTGTGGTTCCCGGATTCGCCCAACGCCCGACGGCTGGAAAAACTACGCCAGATGATCGACGACGAGCCTCAAATTCGCCGTATCTTTGACGAATACTGGGAAAATCATAGACTATAAAATGAACTTCGCCATTCAAGATAAAGAACTGATGAACAAACTCCGCCTTTTAACAGCCCTACTTCTCCTGTGCTCCTCGTGCGCCTGGGCGCAGACCGATTCTGTTACGCTGGTCAATGCACATTGGCAGGTGGATTCTCTGTACGGTATGGTATTGAAAACGGCGCGCTTCTCTCATCATGAATATTTCAAGAGCAACCAATTTATCGCCATATTGGAGATTCCGGCACAATCGGACAAACGATTGGCATTTGGTTATGAGCCAGAGCGTACCCATACGTCCACCATCGCAAAACACCATGACGCCGTGGCCGCTATAAACGGATCTTTCTTCGACATGAACAAGCACCACCCTGTGTGCTATCTTCGCATTGATGGCGAGGAGCTGGGCGAGAACACGCCGGGCACGGACACCATCAACCGAAAATATTATCAGTACGGTGCGCTGGTTTTGCGCGAGGGCACGCCATGCATCCTACGCACGGACAGTGTGCGCACGTGGGAACACTCGCTGCCCGACAGTAACATCATGACCGCCGGCCCACTGCTAATCCTCGATGGCGAAAGACAACCCTTCCGCCACGACCGCACCTTCGTCACCAAACGGCACCCGCGCACAGCGGTCGGCATTCGCCCCGACGGCACCACCCTGCTCTTCGTAGTCGATGGGCGCACCAAAGAGTCCGAAGGCATGTCACTGGACGAACTAACGAATACTTTGAGATGGCTAGGCTGCCAAGATGCGCTCAATATGGACGGCGGAGGATCCACCACCCTGTATATCAAAGGAAAACCTTATGATGGCATCGTCAACTACCCCATCGACAACGGCCGATTCGATCACAAAGGCGAACGCAGCGTCTCCAACGCAATACTAGTTTTTTAACTATAAATCCTAAGTCTCACCCCGTCAAACCGTGTGTTGTACCTGCGGCAGGGGTATTTGGTGGGACCGCTGAGGTAATTGCCGTCCAAAATATTGTACGTAGAGCCACACAGCGAATCTATCAAGCGCAGACCGTCGGGGGCTACATATAGCCACGATTCTTTTTCCTCATAGTCGTATGGACAGGCGCGGTCAAAGGCATTGAAATTCCATTCATCAATCCGATAGACAATAATGCCGTTCACGCCGCCAGTCAGATATTCATAACCGCCGTATGTGTTCAGTCTATAGTACTGGACATCGTTGGGATAGATCACAAAATCTATCTTCACATAAGGTACCGGATTGTTGTAGATGTCGCAACAAACCAGCAACGGTAAAACGCATATCAGGAAAACAATAATCTTCTTCATAATGCTTAATAAATACCCGGAAAAATCTTATAGCGTTTCAAATCGGTGAATTCTTTTCCGAAAAACTGGGTATAGCGTTCGTAAACTGCCTTGGAACGTGGGATGATGTTGGCACAGGTCCAAAGCAGGAACACCAAACCGGATACAGACCACGTGAGAATGGCGAAACCCAACCACTCCAGAATTTCACCCGTGTAGTTGGCTGAGCTTATCTTAGTAAACGGCCAGCCTTGTGGCAGATAATAGTTGTTGTCGGTGATATCGGTACGCAAACCCCGGATAATACGGTCGGCATGCAGATTTATAACCATGCCGAAAATGAAAATAGCAGTGCCCAAAATAAACTGCCACGACCAAAACCAGGAAACCGGATAGGCGTCGGCGGGACAGAAGAAAAAGAGCCAGCCGCCTTGCATGATGGCATTCAGGGTGTTGAACACAAAACCTGTGATAATGATGGAAATGGGCATTTTGCTCTGTCCTTTCATCAAAAGTGGGAAGATGAACGACCGTTGGAAATAGTGGAATTCAAAAAAGAAGAACATCACAAATGTGACGATATTGAACGGTTTCACTCCTTCCAGTGTAGAAATGAAATAGAGCAATAGCATGGTAAAAAACACCGGGGATTCCATGATGAACCATCCCAGGTTGCTGCGCACCGACATGCCCCAGCGGTTGTTGAAGGTCATACCGTATGCCGGGGTCACAAACTGCAATGTGATGAAAACACCCACTCCGAGTACCGACATCACAATCAGGATATACTCATATATCTGGCTGAAAAGTTCCATAATCTCCTGTTTTTAGGAAAAATCAGTTCCGTTAAAAATCTTTTTACGCTTGAAATAATGCAGAAAAACGACCGACTTGGGATAAGTGTCGGTGTAGGCCAACTTGGGGAGTGTGTTGCGCTTGGCCTTGCAGTATTCATAGTTCTTATAGAAATCGCGCATGGCCTTATAGACCGCGATAAAATCCTTGAAATGTCCTTGCAACAGGAAAAACACCGCTGCCACCTGATCCAGGAAAAACTTCACCACCAATGTCTGCTTGATGCGTTCATCAGGCAGGTTCTTGAGAAGCAAAAACAGGTTGTTGCGGAAGTTGAGGTAGGTTTTGTAGGAGTTGTTCTTGGGCAATGTGCCGCCTCCGATATGATACACGATCGAATTGGGGTTGAATTTGATTTTGTAGCCCGTATTTTTGATACGCCAGCAGAAATCAATCTCTTCCATGTGCGCGAAAAAGTCGGGGTCGAGGCCGCCCATGGTGCGATAGACATCGCTGCGTACGAACATGGCTGCGCCGGAGGCCCAGAAGATGTCCGCTTCGGTGTCGTACTGCCCGTGGTCCTTCTCCAGGTTGCCGAACACGCGCCCGCGACAGAACGGATAGCCATATTTGTCAATGTAGCCACCCGCGGCCCCTGCGTACTCGAACTCGTCGCGATGATGGTACGACAGCAACTTGGGCTGTACGGCCGCAATGGTTTCATTGGCGTCCATCATTTCTATAATGGGTTCTATCCAGTGCTCCGTAACCTCAATGTCGGAGTTCAGCAGGCAGAAATACTGAGCATCCACCTTCTCCAACGCCATATTGTAGCCGCGGGCAAAACCTTCGTTGCGCTCGTGCTCGAGCACTCTGATGTTGGGATAGGTCTCTTTGAGAAAAGCCACAGAACCGTCGGTTGAGGCGTTGTCAGCCACTACAATCTCCGCATAATCAGGCAAATACTTAACCAGAGCAGGCAGATATTGCTCCAAGAATTTCTTTCCATTCCAATTCAAAATGACTACGGCCAGTTTTGCCATGTGGTTTGAGTTTTAAAGAGTGCAAAAATATAAAAAATCTGTATCACTGCACTTTCACCTCATCCGTCATAATCCACACCTTCTCTCCTGCGGCAGGATGCCATGCAGGCAATTTCTCCACGGGCAGTGCCTCAATCTTGATGTATTTCACCTTGATGTTCGGGATTTTATGGCGCAGGATGCAGACTCGCGGCTTGTCGTTCTCCTTCAACGTCGGGTCTAAGGGCAGCGCGACCTCCTCGGGCCGACTGTATTTTCTACCGTTTTTGGAATACGACACCAACACTTTCTGCGGCAAGAAAACCCATCGCGAGGGGTGGTGCGCGAAACTGAGCGTGACGGTCAATGTATCGTTCTGATTCTCATTTAATGCACATTTCAAATTCATCGGCTCACCATAATAACCGACCCAGCCTTCGTGGAAGTTAGCGGGGTTACCGATTTTTTGGTCCATAAGTATAGTGTCAGCTGCCTTGTTGTAGGGCTCTGTAGGTGTGCTATTTATTGTATAGGAAGGGGCTTCTCCTATTCTTTTTGCCCAGTTGATGTCACGGCTGAATAACGGTTCCATTTCTTTGGTTTTATTAACAAAGAAATCCTCGAAAAGGGTATTCTCGCCAACTTGTAGAAGAAGTTGCATTTTAGTAACGAGTCCAATCTTTATTAAATCACGGTTAGCAATTCCTGGTCCGCAGGTGGCCGTACCTAAACCGGACTGAACCTTATCAATGTTTAAAGTATAGTATCCTTTGCGTTGCAGTTCGTTGATGTGTTTCGATTGTTCAATATTCTCATCATCGTAAGGGTATATGCTGAATTGACAAAGGTCGTCCCCTTCCCACCTCCAATCCCAAAGACGGGCAGAAAGCATTCGCTGGTGCTCTTTGTTAAAGAGCGACACGTAGCGTGTCTCCATCCTATTACCTGCCGCCTGCGGACGAACGTAATGGTGAAACAGGTCATCCGTGGGAGCTTCATAATGTCCAACAAATCCACACGCTTTGCGATCAGGGTAAGTCTCTTGCGCGCAACCCACCCATTCGGTTGTCACTAATTCGTCTGACACTTTCATCTGAACACCCGCTTTGGGCAACGAGGGAACCCAGTCGCTCTTGATAATCTCATAATTGACCCGAATATCGCCGCTGGGCTTCACTTCGTAGTCCTCATAGACGCTGAAAACAATTTCTCCGTTTTCGTTTTCAGCATTCCGGTAAACCGTAACGAAAAAATCGCCGTTCCAGTTGTTACGCACATCCATATTTTTCAACGTCCACGTGAGGTTGTCGAGTCCAATTCTGCGCCAGAGCAGCGCACCGTGACTATCAACCTCATCGTTGTCGGTGGGCGGGCGCCAGAAATTGAGCCGCGGTCCTTCAATTACCACGGGTTTGCCATCTTTCTTGATGGTGGTGATATGCCCTTCCTTGCCGTCAAACACAATTTCTATCTTTCCAGCGTTGACAATCAGCATGTTCCCTTCCCAACGGTAGGTTACGCTGTCAGTAAAAAAGCCGAAATTAGCACCTCGCGGCTTGAATGTCGGCACCGGCAACTTGAACTGCTCATAAGCAATTACATTTCCCATTTCCTTTTCACCTCCTTTACCTCTTGTACCCCCTTCCCCCTTTGCACCCTTTGCACCCTTTGCGTCCTTTGTGTCCTTTGTGTTAACCACATAAAAATCCAGCATCACATCCCGGCCGGGCGGCACAGTATCCGGCACCCATTGCTTGACAAACGATTCTGGCAGCGTAAAATAGGCCGTGTCGTGGGGCGCAAGAGACTGATTTAAAAATCCGATAATGGGACGATTGGGTATAGTGAGGAAATCATCCGGATGTTTGGGCGTTTCGTGCGCCACATCGGGCTGAAGTGTATAGAAAATATTGAAATCCTGCAGGTTGGTAAAATCAAAGCGGTTGATAATCCGGAACTGCAACTTCTTCAAATCCACCGCCTCAATGGTGACGGGCTGATACACTTTCCGCACCTCGGCCAACTGTGGGTGCGGTTGGCGGTCGGGACCCACTAACCCGTTGATGCAGAAGTTGCCGTCGGAGGGCATGTTCTCCCCGAAGTCGCCACCATAAGCGAAATACTCCTTTCCCTGCGCGTCCTTCGTCAGCAGACCCTGATCGACCCAGTCCCAGATGCAACCGCCCTGCAATTGCGGGTACTTGTAGATGGTGTCCCAGTAATTCTGGAGGCCACCGCAGCTGTTGCCCATCGCGTGCGCGTACTCGCACATAATGAACGGCCGCTCCTGCTTTTTCTGTGCGTACTTGGAAAGGTAATCCACCGAGGGATACATGATGGTGACGATGTCGGTGTTGCGGTCGTAGAGGGCGCGCTCATACTGGATGGGGCGGGTGCTGTCCTCGGCCTTAAGCCAGTCGTAGGCAGCCTCGTAGCACACGCCGTTGCCCGACTCGTTGCCCAGCGACCACGAGATTATGCACGGATGGTTCTTGTCGCGCTCGTACATGTTGCGGGTGCGCGCCACCGTAGCTCTCTTGAAATCAGCGCGTTTCGCCAACGATTGCTCACCGTAACCCTGCGCGTGCGATTCCGCATTAGCCTCATCAATGACATACAAGCCGTATTGGTCACACAGATTGTAAAATTCCGGTGCGTTGGGATAGTGACTCGTACGTACCGTGTTGATATTGTTGGCCTTCATCAGAAGGATGTCCTGCTCCATGCGCTCCATCGAAACCACATGCCCCATTTTCGGATCGTGCTCGTGGCGGTTCACCCCGCGGATGGTCACCGGCACACCGTTTACCTGCAATTGCCCGTTTTCGATGCGCACATTACGGAACCCGACATAAGCACAGACATTGTCTATGTGTTTATTATTACTGTCGGAAAGAAAAATCAGCATCTTTTCCAGATGAGGATTTTCAGCAGTCCAAGGCGTGACACTGGGCAATTCGGCTTTCAAGCGAATGTAGTGTTTTCCGACCGTATTTTTGAAAATAGTGTCGGTATAATTATGAAATATCACCTCCTCTGTCTTCTTGTCTCTATTGGGAAAATTGAGTGAGACATGGAATCGCTGGTCTTTCGGACAAGAATCCAGATTTTCAATGGCCATTTCTATGTCCAAAAAACCATGTTTGTAGGTGGAGTCCAAGTCTGCCACAATCTTGTAATCGTAAATGTGCGTTTTGGGTTGGGCATACAGTGTAATGCTGCGCTCAATGCCGCTCAGTCGCCAGAAATCCTGACATTCGAAATAGGAGCCGTCGCTCCATTTGAAGACCTGCAGAGCGATGAGGTTGCGCTCCCCGAATTTCACAAACTGGGTGATATCGAACTCGGAGTTGGTCTTGGCATCCTCGCTGTAGCCCACAAACTGCCCGTTCACCCAAAGGTAGAAGCAGGATTTCGCGCCCCCGACATTGATAATCATCTGCTTGTCTTTCCATTTCTTGTCAATTTTCACCCATTTGCGATAACTGCCCACGGCGTTGCCCTTCACGGGCACTTTCGGCAACTGGCTGTTGTCGAAGTCGTTGGTTGTGTTCACATACACAGGCACGCCGTAGCCGTTCAGTTCCCAGTTGCCGGGCACTGGGATGGTGCCCCAACCGCTGTCGTCGTAATCGGTTTTGAAAAAGTCCGTGGGCCGCTCGTCGGCATTGGGCACATAGAGGAATTTCCACTGGCCGTCAAGATTCTCAAAGAAAAGACCGTGGGTAAAATATTCGTTGTTCTGCGGAATGTTAGCCCGCGGGTACAGTTTATTCACCTCGAACACTTTGGGATCCTGCCACTCGGTGAAGGTTTGGGCCTTGCACCAACCGGCGGTCGCCACTATCAGGGCGAATGCGATGAGAATGATGCGGAGGATAAGTGATTCTTTAATATTGGAGTGACACATTTCATGATGTCATTTTGGTTAAGCGCACAAATATACATTTTTTGAAGCAATCTTGTGAAATACAATTCGGTCCGCAATAAATAGAACCTACATGAGTTTGCATGGTTTCATTTCTCTCCGCGCCTGCCTTTCGCGGCGAGCTGGTCTGTGCCTTGGTGCACGCGACTCTTGCGCCGCGAGGATTTCATAGCACATTGCCACTCCCCCACACCGCGCGCCTTACAGGCGCTTGGTACGGGGTTATTGAGATGGCATCCCTGCCGGGATGCGTCCCACCTCGCTCCGCAACTCACTATTTCGCGCTTTGCACGGAGTATTCAACGGCAACCGTTTTTTTGCAAATAGCAACAATTATTGACATCCTCATCGGTCTCGAAGAGACCTTCATTCTATTAACCCCATACAAGCAACGAAGTTGCGCAGTGTGGGGGATGGAGGCTGTGTGCGTCTGGTCGCGGCACAGGTGGCACTTGCGCTGAAACGCCACTCGAAACTGCCGCGAAAGTCAAGCACTATCAACATATACAGGAAAAGTGGTGATGCTATCCACCAATAAAGCCAAATTCGGTGAGACGATGAGTGTGTATTACAGGACAGAACAATATTCGGAGGATTATTACCTCATTGTATGCAGTAAAGATTCCCATAGAGTAATGGTTCCTGTTCGCAGCAACACGTTCATCATGCCGCCCTACGACGTGACCATAGAGATTTTCAAGCGCTGATTTAGGCCACCTCTCTCATTTAAAGAATGAAAATGTCTTCTGTGTCTTGTCTTTCCGAATAATCAATATGTATTTTCCGGAAGATAATCTTTTGTTATTCAATGAAAGAGCATTTCCATTAAGGATTCCTTCCTCCACTTTCTGGCCGCTGATGTTGAAAATCTCGTAGTTTGCCCCGAGTAATTCCTGCGGACAATCTATATAGAGCTTGTCTATAGCTGGATTGGGATAAATCCGGAAATTCTCTTTGGACAGATTCGGCACGACATCCGGATTGTCGGAGATGCCAAACTGGCTCAAATAGGGAAGAAGATATTCGCGCAGGTCCAACCGCTGGAGTGCCGGAGGAATGTCTATGACATAATCCATTACAGAGAGCGAAGTTTGCTCGTTGGTAATGTAGTAGTCCAAAGCATTGCAAGTGGCTATGGCTTCGACCTGAGCACGGGATGAAAAATCGAAATCCAGCCGCCGTTTATTGCCAGAAAAGAATCTATCTTCCTGAAAATCATACAGCAATATAATGTATGGATGGAGCGACGACAACAGATTCACCGGGTCATAATCATAACCACAAAGAACAATCAACTGATATTCGGGCATATACGAGGCACCCGTGATTAGTCCGTGCACATCATAGGTTTCGAGCCGGCGTGCGACATGAGTACCAGGTATTTTGGGAAGACTGTAAAGGGTGGTTTGGGTGGAAACCCATTCTTTGGTAAAGATATAGATGCTGTCGTCGGTAACGATGAACGCCTCGCAATCAAAGTCGGTGGCCTGAGGATTGGCTGTAAAATCCGTCTGATCCTCGTAGAAAAACCGTATAGTATCTATTACAATCATCTGATTTAAAATAGATTCCTTGCTAATTCGCAATATTTGGAGATCCTGTCGGCTGCCGCTGTTATTGCCCACATCCCCGAAATACAAATAGAGGCTGTCTTGGGAGATTTCCTCCACATCATCATTTCGGAGCCCGTTGATACAGAAGGTTTCCAGGATGTTCGCGCTGGTGGAGTCAATGTGATAAAGGCAACTGTCGTTGTGATCGTTAAAGGTCCAAAAGCCATTGTCCCAAAAGAGCAGAGAAGAGGACCCCTGCATCAGCGGATCCAGCACACCAATTCCATCCGCCGTAATGATAGTCGCGGCGTACACACACCCGCCATCGTTCACCGTCGCGCCAGGATCGTAATTGACCGCCAGCGAGTCGGTGCACCCGCACACCTGGGCGGTGCAGATCTGGGCAGTTGCTACAAGCAGAGCGAGAACGAGAAGGAATTGGCAATATTTTTTCATACGGCAAAAATATCATCCTTTTTTCACCTCCCGCACCAACAACATGCCATTCTGAACGCAGAATTTCACCTCGTACCCGTCGAACGGAAATCCATAAACGCGGGTTTCGTCGTGATGATAGGCGGGACGTGGGTCCTGGGCAAGCACTTGCCGCAATTTTTCTAGGGTTGCCTTTGGCAATTTTTTGGCTATCGCCTCCGGAATCTCCACTTCCACCTGATAATCCTCGTGCTCTTGCGTGAAGCCCTTCAAGGCCTCCGGATGGCAATCCGTTGTGAGCAGATAGGGCTTGATGTCATAGATCGGGGTGCCGTCCATGAGGTCGGCGCCACCCACCAGGATCGTGGGGTTCTTCGGCGAGAGATCAACCTCGAGCAACTCCACACAGGAGAGCCCGATAGGATTGGGGCGGAACGGCGAGCGCGTGGCAAACACCCCCATCCGCTTGTTGCCACCCAATCGCGGCGGGCGCACCGTGGGCGACCACTGCTCCTGACTCACCTCCGAGAAGCCCCAAATTAGCCACAAATGCGAGAACTCCTCGATGCCGCGCAACGCCTCCGCATTGCGATACTCCGGCTCAAACACGATGCGCGTGCGCAACGATGGCACCAATCCGCTCTGTCGCGGAATGCCGAACTTGGACGGGAATTCACTGTGTGCGCGTGCGATGATGTTGAGAGCCATGGGGTTAAGGGGTAAAGGAGGTGAATAATTCCCCTTCTATTTTAGAAGGGGTGGCCGAAGGCCAGGGTAGTAATATGAAGTGGGTGAATGAGGTACAAGAGGTGAAAGAGATTGTGAGGATGCAAAAATGCGAAAAAATCAAATTATATCCACTTACAAGCGTTTTGGCTAAATTTCTTCCATTTTTCATTTAACAATCATCTCTTAAAAAAGAATTTTATCATTAAAAATCAATTATTTACACTTTAAATTTTAAGATTCTTCTGTTAAAAAACATAGCTTTTTTGTATGGTAAAAAAACGTATCTTTGCGCTCTATTAACTCAAAAAAACATTAACCTATGGAAAAAGAAACATTACAAGGCAGCGTCAACGCCGAAAAGTTGAAAGTGCTGAATTCGACGCTGGAAAAATTGGAAAAACAGTTTGGCAAGGGCTCCATCATGCGCATGGGCGACACCAAAGTGGAAGATATGGACGTAATCTCTACTGGCTCCATCGGACTGGATGCCGCACTGGGTGTGGGAGGCCTTCCCAAAGGACGTATCATCGAGATTTACGGACCGGAATCTTCCGGTAAGACAACTTTAGCCATCCACGCCATTGCAGAGGCACAGCGCAATGGCGGCATCGCCGCTTTCATCGACGCCGAGCACGCCTTCGACCGCTTCTATGCTGAAAAACTGGGCGTGAACACCTCCGACTTGCTGATTTCGCAACCCGACAACGGCGAGCAGGCGCTGGAAATTGCCGACAACCTCATCCGCTCGGGCGCCATCGACATCATCGTCATCGACTCCGTGGCCGCATTGACCCCGAAGAGCGAGATTGAGGGCGACATGGGCGACTCCAAGGTAGGCCTTCAGGCACGTCTTATGTCGCAGGCATTGCGCAAGCTGACGGCCACCATCAACAAGACCGGCTGCTGCTGCATTTTCATCAACCAGCTACGCGAGAAGATCGGCATCATGTTCGGCAACCCGGAGACCACCACCGGCGGTAATGCACTCAAATTCTACGCCTCCGTGCGTCTCGATATCCGTCGCCAAGCCCAAATCAAAGATGGTGACACCTCCATCGGCAACCACGTGAAGGTGAAAATCGTCAAAAACAAAGTGGCGCCTCCGTTCCGCACGGCCGAGTTCGACATCATGTTTGGCGAGGGCATCTCCAAACGCGGTGAAATCATCGACCTGGGCGTGGAATACGGCATCATCAAGAAAGCAGGCTCCTGGTTCTCCTACGGTGATACCAAGTTGGCACAGGGCCGCGAGGGCGTGAAACAGCTGCTCGCCGACAATCCCGAGCTCTGCGATGAGCTGGAAACCAAAATCCGCGAGGCTATCAAAAACAACTAATTCTAAACCGTTCTATGAAAAATCGCATAGTCCTTCTGTTAATATGTGTACTTGTCACCCTCTGCTGCTGCCAAAACAATAAGAAATATGCAGACTTGCCGAAGGAGCTGGCTACCCTTTGCAAAGAGATAGACAAGCATCCCAAAAACTCGGAGCTGTACTACCAGCGTGCCGACTACTACTATCATCACAAGGAGGTGGAAAAAGGCATTGCCGACATGCAGACGGCCATCCAGTTGCAACCCGACAGCAGCAAATACTACATCATGCTGTCCGACCTCTATTTTGCGCAAGTGGAGACCGACTTGGCAGAGGAAATGCTGGAAAAAGCCATCCAAAAAGACCCCAAGAACAACGAGGCGCGGCTCAAATTGGCGGAACTCTATTTCCACCAAAGCATGCTGACCCAGTGCAACGAAACGCTGGACGAAGCCATCAAGCTGCAGAAATACAACCCCAAAGCTTATCTGATTAAAGCATTCATGTACAAGGACATGCAGGATACAACCGCCTATTTGCGCATGCTGCAACTGGTTATAGACCAAGATCCCAAGGAGGTGAAAGCATATTTGGAGCTGGGCTATTTCTATCAGAAAACCCTCAACCCTATCGCTGCTTCCTACTACCAAAATGCTTTGAATGTGGATCCCAACAATGTAGAAATCCATTATAATCTCGGCAAGTTGTATCAAGATCTGGAACAATATCAGGAGGCGGAGCAAGAGTACAAGACGGCCATCCAGCTGGAGCCACAGCACGTACCTTCTCTGAACAATCTGGGTTACATGTATTTGGATGAGCCTTTCAAAAAATATGAGGACGCCGTCAACTTGTTCACTCGAGCCATACAAGCGAAGCCGGATTTCGTATATTCCGTTTGCAACCGCGGCGTGGCGTATGAGTACTTGGGACAGTATGACAAAGCTCGCAAGGACTACGAAAAGGCTCTGAAATTGCGCACCAACTTCGAGCCGGCCATCAAGGGCCTGAACCGTTTGGACAAACTGCAAAGCAACTAACAATGAACGAAAACTTAGATCCGTCCGCCAACCGGCTATCGTCAGCCGACAAGGAGTTCGAAAGAGCCATCCGGCCCGCCGTCTTTCAGGATTTTCAGGGCCAGAAGCAGGTGATTGAGAACATCATGGTATTCGTGCACGCGGCCAAGGCCCGTGGCGAGGCGCTGGACCATGTGCTGTTGCACGGCCCTCCAGGCTTGGGAAAAACCACCTTGTCGCACATCATCGGCAACGAGATGGGCGTGAACGTGCGCTGCACCTCCGGCCCGGTCATCGACAAGCCCGGCGATTTGGCCGGACTGCTCACCAATCTGGAACCACACGATGTGCTCTTCATCGATGAGATTCACCGCCTGTCGCCCGTGGTGGAAGAGTACCTCTACTCTGCCATGGAGGATTACAAGATTGACATCATGATTGACAGCGGCCCCAGCGCGCGCAGCGTGCAGATTTCGCTGAATCCCTTTACGCTGGTGGGCGCCACCACGCGGTCGGGTTTGCTCACCGCCCCTCTGCGCTCGCGCTTCGGCATCAACTTGCGCCTGCAATATTACGATGCGGAGACGCTATGCCACATCATCCAACGCTCTGCAGCCATTCTGGACATTCCCATTCACGACGAGGCTGCCCTGGAGATTGCAGGACGTAGCCGCGGCACACCCCGTATCGCAAACCTGCTCTTACGGCGTGTGCGGGACTTTGCGCAAATCAAAGGCGACGGCACTATCACCCTGCCCATCACTCAAGTGGCCCTGGCCGCCCTCAATGTGGACAAGCACGGTCTGGACGAAATGGACAACCGCATCCTGAGCACCATCATCGACAAGTTCAAGGGCGGTCCGGTAGGTTTGAGCACCGTAGCCACGGCCGTCAGCGAAGACGCGGGCACAATAGAAGAGGTATATGAGCCGTTTCTTATCCAAGAGGGCTACCTCATGCGCACACCGCGCGGACGCGAGGCGACTGCATTGGCGTATGAGCACCTCGGCAAAAACCGTTTTTCAACATCACAACCAGAACTTTTCTAAAATCTATCGTATTATGAAAAAAATTCTTGTTTTCTTCGCAATCAGCATCATGGGAATCTCTTTATCCCTTGCGCAAGTAAACAATTCCGTCAGCCAAAGACCCAAACCTAAAGATAATCCCAAGGCCATCAAGGATGACGGAGTTGGACACAAAATCAACTTCGCTCTTGTCTTCGCCCCAACAATTGACTGGATGTTCCCAGCCTCAACTGGCATGGAACGGAATGGAACCACCATTGGCATGCGGTACGGAGTCGGCATCAATGTCAATCTAACTAAGAGAAAGAATTTCTATGCTTCTTCCGGTATTTTCATAGAACAACTCGGAGGAAAACTGAAATTTATCGATAACATCCTGATTCCCATTTCTGTGGAGAACCTCCCCCTTACCACCACAGAAATTCAGCGAACCTACCAGGCAAACTACCTCACCATCCCATTGGGCGTTACATTGAAAACCAACTCCATCCACAATTTTTTCATAGTGGGCAATGTCGGTTTGTACAACAGTTTTCGCTTGAGTTCCTTTAACACAGACACTTACGCATTCAATAACTGGCAGACCGGAGAACCGGAATACTGGAGCCGCCAACGGGTGAAATCTGATGAGGTGGCACTGTTAAAGGAGAGTGTTTTCGGTGGTTTAGGTTTTGAATATTCCGTCACCCGAAACATGCGTGCCGGACTGACACTCAACTATGTACATTCCTTAACCAACTATTTCAAAGGCAAGGGCAAAGCACAGAACAATTTCACCCACGAGGACCAGAAAGCCAAGCTGGGCTACCTGGAGATTGCCTTGAACATCAATTTCTTCTAACATGAAATTCATCTGTATCGGTCGGAACTACGCCAAGCATATCCAGGAGTTGCAGCATGAGACTCCCAAAGAGCCCGTGTTTTTCCTGAAGCCTGACAGTGCCATCACCCGATGCAACCGTCCGTTCTTTCTGCCTGATTTTTCAGAACGGGTGGATTATGAAACGGAGATTATCGTGAAGATCAACCGGTTGGGCAAGTGTATCGCGGAGAAATTCGCACACTTGTACTACGAAGAGATTGGTTTGGGCGTGGACTTTACGGCCCGAGATGTGCAGAAACGCTGCATTGAGCACGGCGACCCTTGGGAGAAAGCCAAAGCCTTCGACGGTTCTGCAGTAGTGGGCAAGTTCGTGCCCAAAAGCACGTTGCCGGATGTCCAAAACCTCAACTTCCATTTGCTGCTTAATGGCAAGAAAGTGCAGGAGGGAAACAGCAAAGACATGCTTTTCACCATTGACCAAATTATCGCACACGTCTCCAAGTTTATCACCCTGCGCACCGGCGACATCATCTTCACGGGTACGCCCGTGGGTGTGGGACCCGTGCACATCAACGACCATCTCCAAGGATTTCTGGAGAATGAAAAAATGTTCGATTTTAACGTAAAATAATCATAAGCAACGCTCAATATGCAATTGAAAATCAGACTCATTATCATGAATTTCCTCCAGTTTGCCATCTGGGGGGCCTATTTGACCTGTATGGGAACTTTTCTGTTTTCACACGGCTTAGGCAGAAACATAGGCATTTTCTATTCTATCCAAGGCATTGTCTCCATCTTCATGCCTGCCCTCATCGGCATTGTAGCTGACAAATGGATTCCTGCGCAACGCATGTTGGGTATCAGCCACGGCATTGCTGGTGCTGCCATGATTGCCGCCGGATTATACGGCCTCAATGCAGGCGACGCAGTCCAATTCGGCCCACTGTTCTCGCTATACACCATTGGCGTTGCTTTCTATATGCCCACGTTGGCTCTCTCCAACTCCGTGGCCTACAATGCTTTGGAAAAAGCCGGTATGGACACCGTGAAGACTTTCCCTCCCATCCGCGTGTTCGGCACGATAGGTTTCATCGTCACCATGTGGATTGTGGACCTGTTGGGATTCCAAGCCACCGCAGCACAGTTTGTGGTCAGCGGCAGCATTGGGTTAGTGCTGGCCGTGTACGCATTCACGCTTCCGCACTGCCCCACCAGCCAGTCTTCCGAGAAGAAAACCTTGGTGGAGGCTCTCGGTCTGAAGGCCTTCACGCTCTTCAAAGACCCCAGAATGGCTGTGTTCTTCATCTTTTCCATGCTGCTTGGTGTCTCCCTGCAAATCACCAATGGCTTCGCCAATCCGTTCCTGTCCAGCTTCCAACATATTCCTGAATACGCTGACACATTCGGTGTGAAACATGCCAACATCCTCATCTCGCTCTCCCAAATTTCCGAGACACTCTGCATCCTGCTGATTCCATTCTTCATGAAACGCTTTGGAATCAAGAAGGTGATGCTGATTGCCATGTTTGCATGGGTGCTTCGTTTCGGCTTCTTCGGATTGGGTAATCCTGGCCCAGGAGTATGGCTGTTCGTCCTCTCCTGCATTGTGTATGGCGTGGCTTTCGACTTTTTCAATATCAGCGGTTCGCTGTTTGTGGACAAGGAGACCAGCTCCGACATTCGTTCTTCGGCTCAAGGTTTATTCATGCTGATGACCAATGGCATCGGCGCAACCATCGGCACACTGGGTGCTCAGTTAGTCGTGAACAAGTTTGTCTTCTCCAATTTCCATAACATTTCCGAAACTGCTCGTGCGGCTATGACCGACAGCGCAAAAGAGGCATTGGCCATGGATGTCTGGCACGGTTGGCAAACCTCCTGGTTTATTTTTGCCGCATACGCCTGCATTGTCGCCGTCGTGTTCATCTTCGCTTTCAAATACAATAAAGAGGATGAATTAAAGAGCCTTAACAATTAAAGACAAACTGGTTTTCAAACATTACAGATACAAAAAAAGAGGATGACCAATGGCCATCCTCTTTTGCTTTTAGGCAGTTGAATTATGCATCCAACTTGCAAACCAAGTTGCGGTCGCCGTAGGCATCATCAATCTTGCCAACCGTAGGCCAGTACTTTTCGGTATGGGCCAGCGGGAAGGCAGCTTGCTGACGGCTATACGGACGCGTCCACTCATCGGCGCAAACCACTTGCATGGTGTGCGGCGCATTCTTGATGAGGTTGTTGTCGCGCTCGTACTTGCCCTCTTCAATGTCGCGGATTTCCTGACGGATGGCAATCATGGCATCGCAGAAACGGTCGAGTTCGCTCAGCGGTTCGCTCTCGGTGGGTTCTACCATCAAGGTGCCGTGCACCGGGAAGGCCACCGTAGGAGCGTGGAAGCCGTAGTCCATGAGACGTTTGGCGATGTCGCCCACCTGCACGCCTGCATGGCGGTCGAACTCGTTGCAGTCGAGAATCATCTCATGTGCGCACATGCCGTTCGTGCCCGTGTAGAGAATCTTGTAATCCTTCTCCAGTCTTGCACGCATGTAGTTGGCGTTCAAGATAGCGTTCTTGGTGACTTCTGTCAAACCCTCGCCACCCAGCATCTTCAGATAGCCGTAGGTGATGGGCAACAGATAAGCGCTGCCGAACGGAGCCGTAGCCACCTGGCTGCCTTGTTTGCCGCCAGTGGTCACCATCTCGTGTTTGGGCAGGAAATCAACCAATTTCTCGCAAACGGCAATTGGTCCCACGCCGGGGCCACCACCGCCGTGAGGCATGGCGAATGTCTTGTGCAAGTTGAGATGGCACACATCGGCACCCATAGTGCCCGGAGAGGTCAAGCCGACCTGTGCATTCATGTTGGCACCGTCCATATAGACCAAACCACCGTTCTCGTGGATAATCTTGATAATTTCGAGAATACCCTCTTCAAACACGCCGTGCGTGGAAGGATAGGTGATCATCAAGCAGGAGAGATTGTCCTTGTATTGTTCGGCTTTTGCGCGGAGATCTTCGATGTCCACTTCACCATGCTCCGTAGCTTTCACCACCACAATCTTGTTGCCGGCCTTGGCAGAAGACGCAGGGTTGGTGCCGTGTGCGGAGGAAGGAATCAAGCAGATGTTGCGGTGACCCTCGCCGCGGCTGAGATGATAGTTGCGGATGACGGTCATGCCGGCGTACTCGCCAGCAGCACCGGAGTTGGGCTGCAAGGAAACAGCTGCAAAGCCCGTGATCTTGCAAAGCCACTCGCTCACCTCTTTGATCATCTCCATATAGCCCTCAGCTTGGTCAGCGGGTGCGTAAGGATGCACATTGCAGGTCTCGGCCCAGCTGAGCGGCAACATTTCGGCAGCGGCGTTCAGCTTCATGGTGCAGGAGCCCAGCGGAATCATGGCGCGGTTGAGTGACAAATCTTTCACTTCCAGCAACTTCATGTAGCGCATCATCTCGGTTTCGGAATGATACTGGTTGAAAATCTTCTGCTGCATGAAGGAAGATTTACGCGTCAGTTCTGCAGGAATGTGCAGATCTGGAACACCGCAGGAGCCGTCGCACACATACGGGGTGAAAGTCTTGCCCACAGTGATAGCCAATATCTCCAGAATCTCATTCACTTCCTTGAGTTGAACAGTCTCATCCAGGGAGATAGTGAAGCAACGTTCGCAGTGGTAGTAAAGGTTGATTTTATGCTCCAGAGCCACCTTCTTCACATCCTCGCAGGTCTTTCCTTCTGGAGTTTCGAGGCAAACGGTGTCGAAGAAATATTGGTTGTATTGTTTGTAACCGTATTTTTCAGCTTCCTTGGCCAGAACGCCAGCCAGCACGTTGATCTTCACGGCCTTGTTGCGCAGTCCTTCGGCGCCGTGCCACATGCCGTAGAAACCGGCCATGATGGCGGTAAGGGCGCTGGCGGTGCAGATGTTGGAGGTTGCGCGCTCGCGTTTGATGTGTTGCTCACGGGTTTGGAGGGCCATACGCACGGCACGATTGCCTTGCGCGTCAACGGTGACACCGATGATACGGCCCGGCATCTGGCGCAGGAATTCTTCGCGACAAGCGTAGAAACCGGCGGCGGGGCTACCGTAGCCCATCGGGATGCCGAAACGCTGGGTGGAACCCATCACGCAGTCGGCGCCCCACTCGCCCGGAGGCGTGAGCAGGGTAAGTGCCAGCAGGTCGGTGGCCACGCCCACGAAGATGTTCTTGGCGTGTGCTTTCTCCACCCACTCGCGGTAATCGAACACACCGCCCCAGTAGGTCGGGTATTGAATCATAGCGCCGAAGAAGGTTTCGTCGAGCTCCACTTGGTCGGGTTTGCCGACAACGATCTCGATGCCTTGCGGCGCAGCGTTGGTCTTCATCACGCCGATGGAGTGCGGGAACACGCCTTCTGCGACGAAGTATTTCACCACATTGTTCTTCTGTTGCTCGCGTGTGCGGCTGCGGAAGAACATCAGCATCATCTCGCCGGCGGCGGTGGCGTCGTCCAGCATGGAGGCGTTGGACAGCGGCATGCCTGTCAGGTCGCTGATCATCGTCTGGTAATTCAGCAGGGCCTCGATACGGCCTTGGGAAATTTCAGCCTGATACGGAGTGTATGAGGTGTACCAGCCCGGATTCTCGAAAATGTTGCGCAAAATCACGGCGGGGGTGTAGGTGTTGTAGTGGCCCATGCCGATGTAAGACTTGTAAATCTTGTTCTTAGCCATCAAGGCGTGGATGTGGTTGAGGTATTCCCCTTCGGTCATGCCGGCCGGCAAATCCAGCGGCTTGGGAAGGCGGATGGCGTTGGGCACGGTTTTCTCGATGAGTTCGTCCATGGATTTCACACCGATGACGGCCAGCATCTTCTGCTGCTCGGCCTCGCTCGGTCCGTTGTGCCTGCTAACAAAGTTGTCTTTAATTATCATATTGATTATAAATTAGTTGTGAATAAAAATAATCTTTTACAAAGAGGTGGCAAACTTACGAAAAAAAATGAAATGCAGAACTATTTACAATGCAGTAGCAAAACGAATAATTTTATAACTTTGCAAAATCTTTTCGAACCGCAATCCTCATGCCCGCATTCCCGCCCGCCATAGAATCCTTCGACCGCGCACTGCTGCTGCTCATCAACGGGGCGCACACGCCAGCGCTGGACATGGTGATGTGGTCGCTCACCAATGCGGTGACCTGGATTGGGCTGTTTATAGCCGGGACATTCTTATCGGTCATGTTTTACAGGGAGAAATTCTGGATGATTCTGTTAACCATGGCGCTCTCCATCGGGCTCACGGACCAGTTTTCCTCCCACATCATCAAGCCTGTGGTAAAACGGCCCCGTCCGACACACAATGTGGAAATCCAGGACCAAATCCACTGCCACCAATACGCCGACGGTTCCGAATATCGGGGCGGCGAATACGGGTTCGTCTCCTCGCACGCCGCCAACAGCACCACAGCTTCCATTCTCATGTTCTTCTTTCTATCTCCCTTTTTCAAGAAAAAAATCATACTCATCTCCTCCTTACTCCTTTATGTTCTCGTATTCTGCTATACGCGCGTCTATTTGGGTGTGCATTACCCTTTCGACATCCTCGGCGGCTGGCTGTTAGGCATCTGTCTTTGCATGCCCATAACCTTCTATTTCCGCCAACATCCTATTACAGAAACTAATCACTTATTATAAACCTTTAAATTTTTCTATTATGTTCAACAAAAAGATTGAAAAAGCGATCAACGATCAAATCAACGCCGAAATGTGGTCGGCTTACCTTTACCTCTCCATGGCAGCTCAATGCCACGAACTCGGCTACGGCGGCATGGCAAATTGGTTCGAGATCCAGTTTAAGGAAGAGCAGGATCATGCTCAAATTTTCTACAACTATATCATCTCCCGCGGAGGCCGCGTGACCCTCAAACCTATCGACAAGGTGCAAACCAAGTGGAAAGATGCCCTTTCCATGTTTGAGAACACGCTGGAGCACGAGCAAGTGGTCACTTCGCTCATCAACAATCTTTTTGCATTGGCTACCACAGAGAAAGATTACGCCACCCAAAGCATGTTGAAATGGTTCATCGACGAGCAGGTGGAAGAGGAAGAGAACGCCCGCGCCCTCATCGACAGCCTGAAGATGATCAACGGCAATGGCTACGGTCTCTATATGCTAGACAAAGAGCTGGCCGCCCGCACCTATACGCAGGCCTCCCCGTTGACAAGCGGCGAGTAATCGTTGCAGATGATGAGAATGCCCGCAGACCTACGGCCTGCGATACATCATACATTATCACATAAATCCACCAATACCGGCAGGCCCAAAGGCCTGCCGGTTTCTGTTCCCTGTCCCTGGTTCACTATACCCTACTTTTTTGTATCTTTGCGGCTCATAAAAAATAAAGACAATGAAAAGAATCCTCACCCTCATTCTCGTAGCTGCCATGACCGTTGGCATGTTGACGGCTCAAAACGAAACTATTGACCTGAACGGCGTGTTCCAAGGCAAATACATGTTCGAGCGCATCAACGGCCTCGGCTGGCAACCCGGCACCGACAATTACACTTATATCGATGATGATGGAAACATCAAGCTGGTGAACGCCAAAAACGGCAAGGAGAGCGTCTTCCGCTCAGGGAAAAACCTTGGCGAAAACGGTTTCCTCAACCTGCGCAGCTTCCAATGGGTGGATGCCAATACCATCTATAGTCCAAGAGCCCATTCCACACTGAGCTACGACGGGAAAACCGTTACCATCAATAAGTTCGAGAATGTCAGCTGGGACGAGGTAATCGACCAATCCCTCAAGAACAAGGTTTTTGTCATCAAAAACGATGAGGGCGTGTTTGTCCAAACTGTCCTCAACGACTACCAACCCATCCTGTTGTGTCCCGACACGGGCAAGAACATCGTGTTTGGCGAGTCGGTGCACCGCAGCGAGTGGGGTATCAACGAAGGCCAATATATCTCACCCAAAGGTAATTACATTGCTTTCTACCGCATGGATGAGAGCATGGTGGAGGATTATCCGCTGGTAAACACCACCACACCCATCGCCACCGTGGAGAACATGAAATATCCCATGGCGGGCCG
Source organism: Bacteroidales bacterium (assembly GCA_045132055.1). GTDB lineage: Bacteria > Bacteroidota > Bacteroidia > Bacteroidales > WCHB1-69 > F23-D06. The sequence goes on along the minus strand of JBGURP010000037.1, from coordinate 41,031 downwards.
TACATCCCACCAAGTCAAGGTCGGCATCTTCGATGTGGCCAAGTCCGCTCAAGCCGGCATGCCCATGTACCACTACATCAACACCGACCTCAGCGACGGCGAGTTCCTCACCAATGTAACCTTCTCTCCTGACGAGCAATATCTCTACATCACCCACCTCAACCGCGAGCAGAATCACTCCAAACTCATCCGTTACGACCTGAAAACCGGCGACAAGGTGAAAGTGCTCATCGAGGAAATGGATTCCCGTTACGTAGAGCCTTCCGACCGCATGATCTTCCTGAAAAACAACAATTTCCTCTGGATCAGCGAAACCGATGGCTGGCGTCATCTCTACCTGCACGACTTCAACGGCAACCTCATCCGCAAGGTGGTGGATGGCCGTTTCGACATCGTGGATGTGGAAGGCTTGGATGCCAAAGAGGAATATGTCTATTTCACCATGGCTCCCACGGAAAAGCCTATCAACCAATATGTTTGCAAAGCCGCTCTGAAAGATGGCAAGATCACGCGCATTGCCGCCACCGACGGTACACACACGCCCATTTTCAATGAGGCAAAGACCTATTTTGTAGATTATTTCACCAATGTAACCACTCCTCGCGTCATCAGCGTGGTGAACAACCAGGGCAAAACGATGAAGGAACTCAAAAACTGCAAAAATCCATACGCCAGCTGCGCGCTGGGTACCACCAAAATGTTCCCCATCCTCAACAAGGAGGGCGACTCGCTCTGGTGCCGCCTCATCACTCCGCCTAATATGGATCCCACGAAAAAATACCCGTGTCTGATTTATGTGTATGGTGGTCCGCACTCACAGTTGGTCACCAACAGTTTCATGTCAGGCGGCGTGTTCTTGGAATTCATGGCTGAGCAAGGCTATGTGGTGTTCACGTTGGACAACCGCGGCACGCAGAACCGTGGCGCCGACTTTGAAAAGTGCATCCACCGCAACTTGGGTGTCAAGGAAGTAGAAGACCAGATGTGCGGTGTGGAGTATTTGAAAACGCTGCCTTACGTGGATGCTGAGCGCATCGGTCTGGACGGCTGGAGTTACGGCGGTTTCATGACACTGTCGCTGGTCACTGAACATCCGGAGGCCTTCAAGGCGGCCAGCTGCGGCGGTCCGGTGGTCAACTGGGCATGGTACGAGGTAATGTACGGCGAGCGCTACATGGACACCCCACAGGAGAACCCCGACGGCTACGGGAACGCCAACATCATCCCCAAAATCAAGAACGTGAAATGCCCGCTGCTCGTGATGCACGGCTGTCAGGACCACACGGTGGTTTGGCAACACACCTTGGAGCTGATGCGCCAGGCCGTGACCGACGGCATTGAAATCGAATACTTCCCCTACACCGCCCACGACCACAATGTGATGGGCAAGGAGCGCGTGCACCTCTGGAACAAACTGCTCCGCTTCCACAACCAGAACCTGAAAGGTGAGTTGTAATGAAACGGCTCTTCATCGCCACACGGGTCGAGTTGAGCGACGAGCTCAAAGCATGGCGCACCCAGTTCAAGTACGAAATGCGCCACGACGACATCGTGTGGGTAAAAGATGATGTGAGCCATTTAACCTTGCGGTTCATCGGCGCCACTTCCGACAGCCGCATTGCTGATATTAAAGATGCGCTGAAAGAAACCTGTGCCAACAGATCTCCTTTTTACTTGGAGCTAAACAAGTTGGGCGTTTTCGGCAGCCATTATCACCCTGAAGTGCTGTGGTTGGGTTTTGAGGAGTTTTTCTTCTTCAAACAGGCCTTTGTCCATCTGGAATCGCTGCTAACAGAACGAGGCTTTGAGCCAGCACAAGGCAATTTTGTGCCGCACATAACCTTGGGAAGAGTAAAATCGGTGGTTGACAAGAAGAAATTCTGGGAGCGATTTGAAAAATACCAGTTAAAACAAACCCAGATGATTCCCATCACGGAATTCACCTTATATCAGAGTTTCCTGCACAAGGAAGGTCCAGAATACAAGGCATTGGCCAAATTCACATTGAAATAACATATTGTAGAGACGCGCCATGGCACGTCTCTACCCAATTTTTATAAAAAAACACACCATTATGGATTTATCAAAAATCGCCTCCGCAGTCAAGAACATTGCCGGCAACAAGGACGTCAAAGAAGCCATCACGAAAATCACCAAAGATGAGGACGTGAAAGGCGCCATCAATCAGTTGAAGAAGGACAAGGACCTCAAGGGTGCGGTCCAGACCATCTCCAAGGACAAGGATGTGAAGGAGGCCGTCAGCAAAATCACCAAGGCCGTCAAGGGGCAGAAAAAATAACTTTAGCGCCTAACAATAGAGGTCGTAGTTAGTTCGTCTTGAACTTATAGCTAACCTCCGCCAAGTCAGCGTTGGCCCTGACAATTTTCTGTTTGAGGTTCTGTTTGTGCAGGATCACCTTCTCGCGTACGGCGGGGTCGCCGGCGGCCAAGATCTGCATGGCCAGTATGGCGGCATTCTGTGCTCCATTGATAGCCACGGTAGCCACAGGTATGCCCGGCGGCATCTGCAACATGGCCAATGCAGCGTCCACACCTTCCAACGAGGACTTGATGGGCACACCAATCACAGGCAGCGGGGTCATGGCAGCAATAACACCTGGCAAATGCGCGGCCATGCCGGCAGCGGCAATAATCACCTCCACGCCACGCGTGTGTGCATTCTTGGCATATTCCGCCACCTCATCCGGCGTGCGGTGCGCCGACAACGCCAACATTTCAAAAGGTATCTCATTACTGTCTAAAAACTTGCAGGCCGCCTCCATGACCGGAAGGTCGGAAGTGCTTCCCATGATGATGCTTACTCGTGCTTTCATATTTCTACTCAATTTTTGAAACGCAAAAATAAGAAAAAACTACCAGCCATTATCAATCTCATTTCACAAACTTGAATGAAGCGGCCTGACGGCCCTGTTTTGTCACATTCCCAATATAAAATCCTTTTGGCAAATCTTTTACATTGATTTCAACGATAGGATCATCGTTGACGGCCTGTCGCAGAACGAGTTGGCCGGCAGCGTTGTAAATGTTGATGGACTGGAATTCTCCTTCAAGATTGGTAAAGTGGATTTTATCAGTAGCAGGATTCGGATAAACACTGATTTTCAATGGATTATAATCATTAATACCAACGTGACTGGTGTAAGCCTTGTAAAAGTCGGGAATACCGTAACCGAATTCGGGGTTTGGGTTGTTGAAAAGGTGACTGCTCTCACGGACAATCTGCATGATTTGGGAGGCGGTGTATTCAGGCATAGCCTGCCAGAGACAGGCGCATAGGCCGGCAGCTACTGGGGATGAATAACTTGTGCCGTCACTAGGAAAAATGAAATTGTAGTAAAAGTATATTGTGGTGGATTTTCCCATGCTCGTGATGTCGGGTTTTACACGACCATCGTACGAGTAACCGCGAGAGGAAAAACTAGCAATCACACTATCTATATTACAAGCTCCCACAGCCAAGATATTAAAAGCATCAGCTGGAGTTGAGATGTAATACCAAGAATTGCTCCCGGAATTGCCTGCCGAAACACATGTGACGATGCCTTTCTCACCCAAAAGGTTAGCACTGCGGCTGACAAAGCAATTGTGACCGTTCATGTCCGAATAAGAATGATTCCCTTGGGAAAAATCACCAAATTTAGTGTATCCTAGGGAACTATTAATAACATCGGCTCCAAGGCTGTCTGCGATTTCAAAGGCGTTGGCCAAGAGATCCTCCTCGAAGGGTTGTTCGGTTTCACTACATTCGGAATGAATGAGGGCATACGATGCTTTGGGAGCAGTGCCCACAAACAACCCACTTTCATCTGCAGCCATAACGGAGATTACTTGTGTGCCATGTACTGATCCCTGTTGAGAAGTTTCGTCCACAAAGTCAGGTCTAAGGGAATATCTGCCTACAAGACGACCTTGATCAATCATATTCTGATAGAAAGAGGCGTTTTCAACATCTTTAAAACCAGCATCTATCACCGCAATAAGCATACCTTCACCCAAGAACCCATCCGCATGCAGTAGATGCCCGTTATGAATCGCAATTTGCCCAAAGCCATCCCCGTAGTTAATATCATCTTTCGTCAGAGAGAGCGTATTTTGCACCAAAGGCATCGGATTTTCAGGTATCGGGGAGGCGACATTGCTTTGCAGTTGGGTTGACCCAATCGTTATAACAGAATCCACAAACGGAAGACTTTGAATTTGCTGTACTATGGCACTATCCGTACAATAAACGGCGATTGTGTTCATCCATTTGGATTCTGCCAACAGTTGCATTTGTGGATGCAGAGCCAGGATCTGTTGTTTGTATTGCGGATTCACAGGCAAATCCTGTTCCGTGATCGGGATATTGAAACGAGTGCGTTTGTCAATGGCCCGCTGTGAAAGGTATGCTGTAGGATCTTCTACGGTGTATGGACTATTATTCTTGTCACTCAAATGGACACGATAACAATTTGGATTCTGGCCATAAAGAGAAAAGGTCAGAACTAGAACAAAACAAATCAAAAACAAACGTTTCACAACCAAAAGTTTTAAGAACTCGCAAAAATACATTTTTCAATTCAAAATCAAAAGTCAAAGTTTATATAACTGAAACACTTGCAGGTGAAAAAAAAAGGTTACTTTTGCACCCGTTAAAAATAAACCAGAATTATGGCTGAAGAAAAACTGTTCACCGAATTTCCGCCCATTTCCACTGAACAATGGGAAGCAACTATTAATAAAGATTTGAAAGGCGCCGACTATGAGAAAAAGTTGGTGTGGCGCACTGATGAGGGCTTCAATGTACGCCCCTATTATCGTGCCGAGAATCTGAAAGATATAGACTATCTCAACACCTTGCCCGCTGAATTCCCCTATACCCGCGGTGCCAAGGCCGACAACAATCATTGGGAGATCGTGCAGGAAATTGAGGAGGCCGACCCGCAAAAGGCCAACGCCATCGCGTTGGATGCCCTGAAACGCGGCGCCACTACAATTGCTGTGAATGCCGCCAACCTGAGCAATGCTACAGCACTTGCTGCATTGCTCAACGGCATCGACCTTAATAAGACCGGTGTGCAGTTCAACCACGTGAAAAGCTACCTCGACTTGGTGAAACTGTTTCTTCAGTATGTGGAAGAAAAGGGCTACGACAAGGACTCTGTATCCGGCAGTATCAATTTTGACCCGCTGACTTACCGTCTGAGACACAACAAGTTCTACTTCTCCCAAAAGGAAGATATGATGCAGGCTGTGGAACTGCTGAACATGGTGGAAGGTATGAAGAACTTCAAGCTCATCAATGTGAACGGCATCGTGCTGCACAACGCCGGTTCCACCATCGTGCAAGAGTTGGGCTACACGCTGGCACTGGCCAATGAGTACCTGGCCTTCTGCACCGAAAACGGCATCAAGCCCGAGAAGGTGGCCTCCCGTATGCAGCTCACCCTCTCTGTGGGTTCCAACTATTTCATGGAAATCGCCAAGTTGCGCGCCACGCGTCTGCTCTGGTCCACCATCGTGGCCCAGTACAAACCCGCCTGCGACTGCGCATACAAAATCCGCATCAACACAGTGGCTTCCACTTGGAACAAAACGCTGTACGACCCGTACGTGAACATGCTGCGTAGCACCACGGAAGGCATGTCGGCCGTCATCGGCGGCTCCGATGCCATCTCCTTGCAACCGTTCGATGTGGCTTACAAGGAATCCGACGACTTCTCCCGCCGTATCGCCCGCAACGTGCAAGTGATCTTGAAGGAAGAAGCCTTCATGGACCGTGTGGTGGATCCTGCCGCAGGTTCCTACTATGTGGAAACCCTCACCAACGCTATTGCCGAGCACGCCTGGACCCTGTTCCAGAGTGTAGAAGCCAATGGCGGCGCGCTCAAAGCCATCGAGGACGGCTCTCTGCAAGCTGAAATCGAGAAGAGCTGCCAAAAACGCGACATGGACATTGCCACGCGCCGATACATCCTGCTGGGCACCAACCAGTATCCGAACATCAACGAAACGATGGCCGACAAGATCGAACACTTGAAGAAGGACGACTGCGAGGGTTTGAAGACCTACCGTGGCGCAATGGCCTTTGAGGAGTTGCGTCTGGCCACCGAAAAATACGCAAAAGAGAATCACCGTCCGTCGGTATATCTGCTCAAGCTTGGCAATCTGGCTATGCGTCAGGCGCGCGCTGGCTTCATCACCAACTTCTTCGGATGTGCAGGCTACCAAATTGTGGAGCCCGCCGGCTTTGCCACCGTGGAAGAGGGCGTGAAAGCCGCCGGTGAAGCGAAGCCCGACCTCATCGTGGTGTGCAGCTCTGATGAAGAATACGCAACCCTCGGTGTGGAGGCCGCTAAACAGTGCAAAGCGCAATTCCCGAACATCCCGTTCCTCGTGGCTGGTAATCCGACAGAATGCCTGGATGCCCTTAAAGAGGCTGGCACCGACGACTTTATTCATGTGCGGGTGAACATTCTGGAAAGCTTGAAGAAATACAACGAATTGTTGTTGAAATAATTAATATCATCTTCCGAATTAACGTTGTTTGTTTGAACAATGAAGATTTTCAAGAAACTCATCACCCTGTTTGGGGTGCTGGCTATTATTTTCAGTGCCTGCCACTCTCCAAAAACCAATCAGAATCAGGAGGCATTTTTCACTTGGGAGGATTCCTATAAACGCCACATTGAATTGGCAAAGGCCCCTGAGCGCATCGTCTCCATCTCGCCCGCCATAACGGAGGTGATGTACCTCTTGGGCGCGCAAAACAAGCTGGTCGGAATCTCCGATTTCTGTGTATATCCTCCTGAAACCGAGAGAATTGCCAAAATCGGCGGCATGCACAACATCAACTTTGAGGTACTCCTTTCGCTACACCCCGATGTGGTACTGATAGGCTCCATGATTTCACAAAAGGATGTGGATGCCATTGAAAAGATGGGCATTCCGGTGATATGCATTGTTGAGGAGACCTCCATGGAAGGTATGGCCGACATGATGGAGGTGATTGGCCGCATCACGCAATGCGAGGAAAAGGCAATGACCGAAGCCTCCAAATGGCGGAATGAAGTTAAAGCAATGCGCCAGGAGAACGCACAGGACTCCGTCACCAAAAAGAAAGTCTATTATGTGGTCGGGTTCGGGGATGCCGGCGATTTCACCGCTCCGAAAAACACCCATATTAATGAAATTATCGAATTAGCTGGTTGTGAGAATGTTGGCAAGACACTCTCTTCCTGGAACATCAGCCGCGAAGTGCTGTTCAAAGCCAATCCCGACATCATTCTAATCCGAAAAGAGGACAAGGACGCATTCTGTTCCCAACATCCTTACACTTTGCTGAAGGCTGTAAAAGAAAACCGCGTGTATCCCATTGAAAGTGGTTGGATAGACATCGTTTCCCCACGAAACATCAAGGCAGTGGAGATGATTCGGAACATCAAAAACAACTATTCTGCTAACGGCGAATAATGTACACGATGCCTGACATCGTTTGTTCTATTCCATTATCACCCTTGTAGGTAAACTGGTAATTGTACACACCATCGGGACAATCGCCACCATCCCAAGTATTTTCATAACTGTTGTTCCGATACACAATCTGTCCGGCTCGGTTTCGTACGACGAGCTGACGTTGGATGCAATTATCCAATCCCTCAATTACAAAACGGTCGTTATAGCCATCGCCATTGGGTGTGAACACATTGGGTATCACCAACTTGATAGGCGGCGTCCAATCCACTGCATCCTCGGCCAAATCCTGAATAACAGGGTCTTGTTTCACCGATTGGGCGATGGGACGAGTAGCAGCTAATGGCTGGGACTTTTCTGGAGTTGGAACAGCGGAGGCATGAGGTGAAGGGGGAACAAGTGGTGCATGAGGTGCATGAGGTGAATGGGGCTCAAGGGGTGAAGGTGGCACAAGGGGTGAATGGGGTGTGGTTTCGCGTTCCGTAGCCGGCACATCCTCCTTTGCAGACTGATTATCAGTTGAAGCAGGAACACTTATCGAACTGGAATACGGAGCTTCGGGATATTCCAGGACAGCTGGTGAAACGGGCTTCGAATCATAGGAGATGGTGTCCCCATTATCCTGAATGTCGCTCGTTGTATCCGTCACAACCACCTGAGGTTCCTCAACAGGTTGTGGATGCCTGTTGCCCGTCACGGCAACTGTCACCACAGTGGCTACGGCAGTTGCGCCTATCACGCCCGCTACAATTTTGGCTGTCAGCGAGCCCAGAACATGCCCTGTGCTGGAGGTTGTCGCCTGCGACACGGCACTTTCCGCGCCCTGCGGCATCAGCACGTCCAGCCGACTGCTGATCTTATCCCAGCAATCGGGTGAGGGAGTAACCTCGTGTTGTGTCAATATGTCTTTTATGTCAGTCATCTATCTTTTTGTTGAGACGCACGGCCGCACGCCTCTAGCCATTAATTCGGTTAATCAACCATCGTCGTGCCCGTTGGTAATACACCCTGACGGTATTCTCATTTTTATCCAATTCCTCCGCAATTTCCTTAAAACTAAATTCCTCCACCAATCTCAAATTAAAAATCACCCTCAAATCTTCCGGCATCTGCGCCACCATCTCCAACACCTGTTTCGCTTCGAGACGGGTCAAAATCGGGGTTTCCGAAACGGAAGAACCCCATTCCGCGACATCATTCTCCTCCAAACTGTCATTCATCAGATGTTTTTTCTCCGCCCTGAAATGAGAAATGGCTGTCTTCACCATGATGGAACGAATCCAGGATTCCAAAGAACTTTCGCCACGATAGGTGGAGATGTTCTTGAAAACGCCCATGAACCCGTCCATCATCACATCCTCCGCCTCTTCCCTGCTGTTGGCGTATCGCAAACAAACGCCCAGCATCGTGGGAGCGAACTTCTCATACAGCCTACGTTGAGCATCCCGATTGTTGTTCTGACAACCGGCAATTAACTCTTGTATTTCCTGTATTGTTGTTGCCACGATAATAAGTCGCAGAATAGAAGGAAAATGTTACAAGAACGAAAAAATTATTTGAGTGACTTCACAATAGCCTCCACCTCGCGGATGTAGTCGCGCTTGTGCTCCTGCGGGGCATAGACAAAACCGTCAATCGTAATGCATTGATTATTATCGGCATTCAGCATCGTGAAACTGTAGAACGGACCGCCCATCTTGTCGCGCACGGAATCCCAGAATCCCCTCAATTCCAATCCGTTATGATAATGCAATTGGATATTTTGCGCCAACGGGAAATCCTTTACGTCAGCCACCTTGGGGTACGCACCCTGCACTGCACCGGCTATATACGCTTTGGTAATGCTGTCTCTTTTGACCACAACATTGGCGGGATTGATAGTATAGGCCGGGGTTTGGTAAATCATGATAAAACGGTCGTTCTTCGGCGTGCGGTAGCAGAGCCAGAGAAAATCTTTTTCTTCGCGGCCCACAAAATAGTCGGTCGGGATGGTCATGGAGATGCCGAACTTCTCTTTGATTTTTTTCTCCACTTCAGGATTGTTCAGCTTGCGATGCGCATTCTGCAGACGGGCCAAGTCGTTGTCATACATCACCTTGACAATCTCATCCTTATGCTGCAGGAAAAGCGCGAGGCAGGAATCCTGGTTGTTGCCCCTGATTTTCACCAGAATTTGCGGGTTGGTGAAAGGATTCTTCTGAATCTCATAGTAATTCCCGGAATATTGCTGTTTGCAATCGAACTGCACAATATTGCGATGGCGCGTGAAGGAGGCCATAAAGTCCTTGTTGCTGCATTGAATCACATCGAACATGGGCTCAATCTGATTGATGGCCGGTTGCGGTTGCTGCAAAACCGCGTATATTGCCTTCATGGCCGCGGGAGTCCAATAGTTGGAATCGATGGCCAGAATCATCTCGCCAGCTTTGCCAGTAGAGAAGTTGTCAGACTTGAAAGCAGGCACGGATTTTTGCTTGCAGGAGACGCTCATCACAAGCAATGCAATCAAAAGAGTGTAAGTAATCTTTTTCATAAGAACTTTAATAATGTGAACGGCAAAAATACAAAATAATACTATCTTTGCAACATGAAAACAAAACGCATTTTTCATCATGAACTATTCTGAAGATTTTTACAGGCTGGCCATCCAGCACCAAGAAGGATATGGTCCTTCCACCATCAAGAAAATATTGAATTGGACCGGGAACGCCACGCGCATTTTCGAGGATCCAGACAGTTGGAGAAGTCAAATCAGAAGCCCGAAAAGGACCATCCATCTGCCCACAGTTTCCAATACCCTGCGCCGACAAGTGGATGAGGAGCTGAAAAACATGGACAAAGCACGTATCCGGCTCTGCTTCTACACCGACCGTGACTTTCCTTACCGACTGAAGTTGTGCAACGACGGACCCTTATCATTCTTTTATCAGGGAAATGGCGAGTTCAACGTGCCGCACATTCTCGCGCTCGTGGGCACGCGCAACGCTACCGACTACGGGCGGCAGTGCGTGGGCAAGATTCTCGGCGAATTGCAAGGCACAGACGTGGTCACCGTCAGCGGACTGGCCTACGGCATTGACACGGTGGCGCACCAGAGGTCGCTGGACAACGGGCTGCGCACCATTGCCGTGCTGGGCAACGGCCTGGGCACCATCTATCCGCAACAAAACACGCAACTGGCCAAGGATATACTATACAACGGAGGCACCCTCATCAGCGAATACGAGTTCAAGACGCAGCCCGACAGATTGAATTTCCCCAAACGCAACCGTATCATCGCTGGCATGAGCGACGCCACGCTCGTGATGGAGAGCGGCGAAAAGGGCGGAAGCATCATCACCGCCTACATTGCGCAGTCATACAACCGCGATGTGTTTGCGGTGCCCGGCCCGATACACGGCGAGTCGCAAAGCGGCTGCCACACCCTCATTCGCAAGAATGTAGCAGCCCTCGTTACCTCCGGCGCCGATATTCTAGAGCTGATGAACTGGCAAGCGCAACGCACCAACGTCCAGACTCAGCTGTTCGTGGAACTGTCAGAAACAGAACAGGAAATCGTGGACATCATCCGGAACAACAACAGATTGTCGGTGGACAAAATATCGGAACTGCTGCCAAAACACACGCCTTCCCAACTGGCAGGGCTGTTGCTTACGCTGGAATTAAAAGGCGTAATCTATTGTAAACCAGGGAAAATCTACTCTATACAGCCCTAGATATTTTTTTCGTATGGGAGTATTAAAAAAAATGTATTTTTGCTGCATTAAAAACAACAACTAAATTTAATAAACAATGGCTTACAAAATTAATCCGGATCTTTGCGCCGCTTGTGGCACATGCCAAGGCGAATGCCCTCAAGAAGCTATTTCTGAAGGCGCTGCATACTCTATCAACCCTGATCTCTGCATCGAATGTGGCGCATGCGCTGACGTATGCCCCTGCGAAGCAATCAGCTTAGAGTAGTCTTTTAAGATTCATGGACTGAAAAAAAAAGCGGGTTAATCAACCCGCTTTTTTATTATCGACTCACTTTCTTATTTGATTCCCAATTGCGTTTTCACCGCTTTGGTCAAATCGTCACTGTCGGACGAGAAAGCTAACGTGGAAATGTCAAACACGTATGTGTATTTGCCGTTTTCCGCCACAGTCTTGATGGCTTCCACCAGTCTATCCTGGAACGGCTTCAGCAATTCAATCTGCTTGACTTGGAGCTCTTGCTCACTATTGCTGGCAAACTCCTGGAAGCGGGCGTACATTTTCGTAATCTCATCTTCCTTAACCTTAAGAATTGCGGAAGAAGCACCACTGGCAGCCAAACGGTTGTATTCAGCCTCCTTGGTTTTCAATTCCTCGGCCATCATTTGACCTGCCTCCTGCAACTCTTTTTGCAGACTTAACAGGTTGGTCTGGGCGGTGTCGATGCCGGGCATCTCCTTCATGATGGCTGAATAGTCCACGTGACCAAACTTGGCCTTTTGCGCGTAACCTGTCACCGACAGAACAAGCGCCAAAAGAATGACAATATATTTCTTCATAGCCGTGAACATTATTTAATTCCCAACTCTTTCTTTACCAGCGGGGTGATATCATCGCCTGCACCATAATACAACAAAATCTTGGTATCGAAGATATAGGCGTAACCATTCGCCTTGGCCACCTTGTTGATAGCATCCTGAATGGCATCCTGATAGGGTTTGGCCAGTTCATATTGTTTCTCCTCCAAGTCATCTTGGGCATTGGACTGGAATTCCTGAATACGGGTAGCCAGATCCTGCAGTTCTTTCTCACGCACTTGACGTACAGCTGAAGACATGGTGCCGACCTCGCGGTCAAACTTGTCTTTCTTCTGCTGATACTCTGTCATCATGCTTTCATACATCTTCTGAAGATCTTCCTGGAAAGCTTTCAATTTAATCTGCAGAGAATCAATGCCGGGCATCACTTCCAAAATCTCACCCGAATTCACGTGTCCGTACTTTTGCGCATCAGCAGTGCCAATGTTGAACAAAAGGGCAGCTGCGACAAGTAATAACAATTTTTTCATCGAATTGTAAATTTTGATATTGTTTCTAATTAATTCTAATTTCTAATCATCCAGTTCAGAGTTGACAGAGATGCCCAGTTTCTGGAGTATCACCGCATTGATGTCCCATTTCGGATCAGCATAGATGATAGACATCTCACCGGCGGTATCAAACACAAAAGCAAAACCTTTCTCTTTGGCGTAGTCATTAACTGTAGAGATAACTCTGTCTTGGATAGGTTTAACGAGTTCTTCTCTTTTTTTGAACAGGTCACCATTTTGGCCGAAGCGCTTTTTCTGGAGCTCCTTGGCCGCTTTTTCCTGAGCTATGATAGCCTCCTCACGGTTTTTCTTGATTTGGTCAGGCATCGTAATGGCTTCCACTTGGTACTTTTTGTACATGGAATCGATGGAGGCGAACTTGGCCTCTATTTCGCGCTGCCATTGAACGGCCACGCGGTCCAACTCAGCCTGCGCCTCCTTGTATTCCGGCATATTGGAAAGAATATATTCGGAGTTGATATACGCATATTTCTGGCCAAATGCCGTACAAGCCAGCAAGACAATCAAGACAGATAATAATGTTTTTTTCATTTTATTCAAAATTTATGAGGTAACGGATAAAAATCAATTTTAGTATATGCTAATCAATGGATTGGTTAATGGAAATATGGAAGTGGCTACCGCTAGGTTTGCCGTTGGTTCTTCCGGGCACCTCGTCGAAGCCATAACCCCAGTCGAAGCCGAGCAGGCCGAACATGGGCAGATATACGCGCACACCCAAACCGGCGGATTTGTACAAGTTGAACGGACTGTACTGACGCTTGTCGATCCAACCCTTTCCTGCCTCAAAGAATCCCAGCACATACACCGTAGCTGACGGATTCAGCGTGATCGGATAGCGGATTTCTGCGGTAAACTTATTGTAGATACTTGCACCAATGGAGGTTCCATCCAAATACGGGGATAGATATTCATCATCGTAGCCTCGCATACCAATGACCTCACGGCCGTCGTAAGAGAAATTAGACAGACCGTCACCACCTAAATAGAAGCGACCGAACGGGCTGATTCCGATAGTTTTGTTGTAGCAACCCATGAATCCCATCTTGAACCGGATGTTCAGCACCAGGTTATCTACAATACGGGTAAACCAGGAGGCATTGAATTTCCATTTATGAAACTCCAGCCACTTGTATTTCTCCTGATCGGTTGTATTGGTGAAATCCTTGCCGCTTATCAACGAATAGGGCGGAGTCAACTGCACACTAAACGTGAGATTGGAACCCTCGCGCGGATAAATCGGGGCATTGACAGAGTTACGGGTCAGGGAGAAAATATAACTGAGGCTGTTGGCATAACCATTGTTGAACACATAGTAGCCCGACCAGTTTTTCACGGTGTAGTATTCGTAAGACAGGGTGTGCGACATCTGGAAATAGTCGTCCGGCCATTTCAGCTTCGACACCAAAGATACTGACGCACCTGCGATACTGGAAGTGGCATACGATACGTCATTTTTCTTCTTGCCGTTCGTCTGCTTCTGGAAATATGCACCTATGGTGAGTGCATTGGGTTTCTTACCGCCCAACCAAGGCTCGGTAAACGAAACGTTGTAGTACTGGTAATACAAGCCATTGGTGGAAACATTCAAAGCCAAACGCTGACCGTCACCACCAGGGATAGGGGTCCATGCATCCTTCTTGAACAACTTCTTCGTGGAGAAGTTATTGAACGCAATACCTGCTGTGATCACAAAGCCAGTGGCACCATAACCGGCACTCAACGACAATTGGTCGGAAGAGGTCTCTTCCACCACGTAATTGATATCCACCGTACCGTCCGTCTCGTTGGGTTTGGGCTGCACATCCATCTTTTCCTGATTGAAGTAGCCCAGCGACATCAACACCTGTTGGGTACGGATGATGTCGGAACGGTTGAACAATTGTCCAGGAATGGTCGTGATTTCACGCATAATCACATTGTCGTTGGTCTTTGTATTGCCCGTAATGGTGATTTTGTTGTAACGCGCCTGCTTGCCCTCGCGGATACGGATTTCGATATCGATGGAGTCGTTCTCAATAGCCACCTCCACCGGATTGGCGTTGAAGAACAGATAACCGTTGTTCATGTACAGAGAAGCGATGTCATCTCCATCCTCCTTCATCGTCAAGCTCTTGTTCAGAAGCGTTTGGTTATAGACATCTCCTTTTTCAATGCCCAGAAGCTGCTTGAGCAGTGAGGTCGGATAGATGGTGTTGCCCACAAAATCAATGTTGCGGAAATAGTACTGGGGTCCTTCGTTGACCTCAATATCAATGCGCATGTCGCGACCATCCAGATAGAACGTGTCGCGGACAATAACAGCATCGCGGTATCCCAGTTCGTTGTAGCGGTCTATCAACTTGACTTTATCGTCTTCGTAAGTCTCTCTAGTAAATTTGGACTTTTTGAAGATTCTGAGTTTCACACGGTCGGAAAAATACTCATCCAAATGGTCTTTGATATCTTTGGACTCATAGTATCCCGGGTGTTTCAGACAGTAGGCGATGGCCGTATCCATCTTCCAGAAGGGTCTGAACATGAATTTCTCTTTGGTCTCCTTCATGGAACGCAGCAACACAGCATCCGTCACGCCTTCATTACCGATAATGTCTATCTTGCTGATTCTTACCTTCTTGGATTTATGAATATCGAACAGCAGGTTTTTGGCATTCTTGATTTTCTCATCATCAATTTCTTGCACATTCACCGTACAGCTGTAGAAACCCTTATCCACGTAATATTTGCGGATGGTGTTGACACAGGTGGTTTTCATGTTGTCGTTGATGATGTTACCCTGCGAAATTTTCAGTTTCTCGCGCAGGTCATTCTCCTCGCTCTTGGTCGTGCCTTTGAAGCCGAAGGATATCAATCGGGCGCGGTCCTCCAGACGGACATCCAGAAAAGCCACGTTGCCATTCACGCGCGTGACGGTGATTTCCACGTCATCATAGAGGCCTGTTTTCCACAGGTTTTTCACACTTTTGGAAATCAGTTCTCCAGGGATTTCAATGACATCACCCACATGGAAGGAGAGCAGCCGCTGGTCCAGCGGAGCCGTTCCCGACGACGTGATGCCGCCGATTTCATATTTTTTAGGGTTAGAATAATCAATTTTTATAGGATCGCTCTCGCCGTCACCGCCTATCACCACCTGACCGTATGTAATTGACATACAGGCTGCTGCAATCACCAGTAACAGTAAAACAATCCGTTTATAAAAATTCATTACGTTCAAAAAAATTGGCAGCAAAGATAATGAAAAAATCAATGCTCACGGACTTGCATCCCCGTTTTTCCGTAACGGCGTTCGCGTCTCTGGAAATCGATGATAATTTCGCGCAGGTCCGTCTTGCGGAAATCGGGCCACATGACCGGCACGAAGAAGAATTCGGTATAGGCCATTTGCCAAAGCAGGAAATTGCTGATGCGGCACTCGCCTCCTGTTCTGATAAGCATGTCCGGATCTGGAATATCGCTGTGATACAGATGATTAGCGATAGTATCCGGCTGAATATCCTCCACACGCAACGTGCCCTGGCTGACCTCCTGTGCGATGGCCTTGGCCGCGTGGGTGATTTCGGTGCGACCGCTGTAACTCAAAGCCAGAATCAGGGTCAGGCCGTCGTTGTTAGCGGTCTGGTCAATGGCCGATTGCATGGCCTCGCGGCAGGACTCCGGCAAGTCTTCCATCCGGCCCTGCATGAGCAACCGCACATGCTTGGCCATCAGCTCATCCAGTTCGTTGTGAATAGACTGCACCAGCAATCCCATCAGCATATCCACTTCCTCTTTGGGACGATTCCAGTTTTCAGTGGAGAACGTATAGAGTGTCAAGCATTTAACACCTAACTCCCCTGCGCCCTCGATGACACTTCTGACGGCATCCACACCAGCCTTGTGCCCGTATGTACGTTCTTGTCCGCGTTGTTGGGCCCAACGACCGTTACCATCCATAATCACAGCTATGTGACATGGAATTCTACTCATATCAAGTGTGCGTGAAGTATCCATAATCATTATTTTTTACGTCTGGGCAGTTTCAGTCGGCATGCTTTGTCATCGTTGCCGAACTTCACTGTCATGGTGATGCCGGCAAAGGAGTATGCATCGTGGGTTGTCTCATTGCCCCGCGCGTGGCCCGCCACATGACGGCTCAAGGGTTCGCCTTCCTCGTTGATAATTTCGGGCGATCGGTCAGCCAAATCGGCCACCAGGTTGCCGTATTCGGCGCGCAACACGTCGTTGTCATAGTATCTGCCGCCCACATCATCCAGATAGTCGGTGAAAGTCCAGCGCAATCCCCACTCCGCGCCAATAGAGAAATAGCGGCCAATGGTAGCTTTGATGCCTATTCCGAACGGAATGGCCACTGTAGTCAGGGAATAGGGTTTAGGTCCACCCTCGAGGCCCTGCCCTTCGGTGCCCATGCTGTGCAAATCGTATGTTTGGCCATTATAGACGGTCTGTGGATTAAAGGAAAACAGCGTCAAACCTGCAAAAATGTATGGGGAAAAGCGATTTTTGCCCGGCGTATTATAGAGTTCGAAAAAGTTAAGTTCTATTTCTGTGGAGAATTCTGTAATCGGAGATGAGAAACTGAAATTGCGATCGGCCATGTCCGTGCCCTTGTCGGTGGATGACACCTTGCCGAAGAGGAAGTCGGCCTTAACCGCAAAGCGCGGGGAGATATTATAGCGGTACATGAATCCGCCAGCCATATGCAATTGGTTCAGCTCCGGGTTGATATTGAATTTGAACAGTTTGGTCTGGTTGAGGTCGCCCAAGTAGAACATGGTGCCCACGCAGCCGCCGAATTCGGATTTCTGAGCGGACAGATGCCGAACGGGAACCATCATCAGCAGGCCAAAAAGGAGCAGAATATATGTAAAACGAGAATAAAACTTCATGTCAAACGTTGGATTGAAACCAATAAACGCTGCAAAAATAAAAAAATTACACGACACCTATCAAAATATCAAAAAAAGTGTATTTTTGCCGCCCCAAAAAATATTATAAATAAAGTTATTACAAACAAAATCAAAAGAAAGGAGCCTTGAACACGACGCCTCAAAATTTCAGACCGAGACAGTTCGGTCCCAGACCTAAAAAGGAAGCCCAGCACAGAATCAACAATTACATCACGGCGCAGACCGTCCGCGTGGTGGGTGAGAATTTCGAGCCAAAGATTGTTTCCCTGAGAGAAGCATTGGCCATTGCCGACCAGTATGAGCTTGATTTAGTGGAGATTTCCCCTAACGCCAACCCGCCCGTATGCAAGGTGATGGATTATCAAAAGTACCTGTACGAGCAGAAGAAAAAAGCCAAGGAAATCAAAGCCAACAGCGCCAAGACTGTCGTCAAGGAGATCCACATGGGACCGCAAACGGACGACCACGACTTCAACTTCAAATGCGTACATGCGGAGAAGTTTTTGAAAGACGGCTACAAGGTCAAGGTCATGGTGACGTTCAGAGGTCGCTCCATCATCTACAAAGACCAAGGTGAGTTGTTGCTGTTGCGCTTCGCCCAGAGTCTGGAAGAGTTCGGAAAACTGGATCAGATGCCCACGTTGTTAGGCAAGAACATGACCATCATGATCAGTCCGAAATCGACAAAGAAATAAGAATGCAGTAAGCTCTTAATATAAACTTTAAAAACTTAGAGAAAATGCCAAAAATTAAAACGAAAGCCGCTGCCAAGAAGAGATTCACTCTGACCGGCACCGGAAAAATCAAGAGACATCACGCTTACCACAGCCACATTCTCACGAAGAAATCCATCAAGAGAAAACGTAATCTGGCTTACAGCGCTATTGTCGAACCGAACATGGAACGTACCGTCAAGCAAATGCTTGGACAGTGCTAATCAAATCAATTATTAACCCATTAAAAAAAACTTTACTATCAGCTATCGAAGAGTTTAAGAATTAAACCGCTGACGTAAAAGAAAGGAACTTAACTATGCCAAGATCAGTAAATCATGTTGCTTCAAGAGCAAGAAGAAAAAAGATTTTGAAACGTACCCGTGGGTACTTCGGCAAACGTAAAAACGTTTGGACCGTTGCAGTCAATTCGTGGGAAAAGGGTCAACAGTACGCTTACCGCGATAGAAAAGCTAAGAAAAGAAACTTCAGAAGTTTGTGGATTACCCGTATCAATGCGGGTGCACGCGAATACGGCATGTCCTATTCTGTCCTCATGGGCAATTTGGCCAAGAAGGGTGTTGCTTTGAACCGCAAAGCCCTCGCCGACCTCGCGATGAATAATCCTGAGGCATTTAAGGCTATTGTTGATTTAGTAAAATAGTAGCTCGGAATTTAAATTCGTAATTTGAGTTTATCTGCATAAAAAAAGTCCCGCCGTTGGCGGGACTTTTTTGTTTCGACAATCTTTACGATTAGCACTCCACAATGGTGCACCAATTGTGTTTGTCTTCGATTTCACCGTATTGGATGCCCATCAAGATCTCGCGCATCTTGATGCTCCAAGGACCGGGTTTGCCGTCTTTTGCGATGACATACTCTTCACCCGTTTCGCGATCCTGAATCATGTGGATCGGGGAGATGACGGCAGCGGTACCGCAAGCACCAGCCTCTTCGAAAGTGCCGATTTCATCCAGTCTGACATGACGTCTTTCCACCACAAGGCCGAGGTCTTCGGCAATCTGGCGCAAGCTCATGTTAGTGATGGAAGGCAGGATGGAGCCGGAGTCCGGGGTCACATATTTGCCGTCCTTGATACCGAAGAAGTTAGCAGGACCAGCCTCATCGATGTAAGTTTTGGTCTTGGCATCGGCGAAGATGGAAGCGCTGAAGCCTTCGTGGTGAGCGCGTTCGCCTGCGCGGAGGGAAGCAGCATAGTTGCCACCCACTTTCACGTGACCAGTTCCCAGCGGAGCTGCACGGTCGTAATCCTTTGCAATCTGCATGTTGGTAGGTTTGAAACCCTCTTTGAAATACGGGCCAACGGGCATCACGAACACCACGAACAGGTATTCATCAGCAGGTTTCACACCGATAGTGGCACCTGTACCGATCAACAGCGGACGGATATAGAGAGAACCTTCCGTTCCGTAAGGCGGAATGTACTCAGCGTTCAGTTTGATCACCTTCTCCAAAGCGGCGAAGAACAATTCTTGCGGAATAGGAGCTAACATGATGGTGTCAGCGGAGCTGTTCAGACGTTTCCAGTTCTCCTCCCAGCGGAACAAGCGGACTTTGCCGTCTTTTCCTCTGAAAGCCTTCATTCCTTCAAAAGCTTCCTGACCGTAGTGCAGACAGGAGGCTGCCATGTGCATTGGGATGTACTCGTCGGACATAACTTCCAACTCACCCCATTTGCCGTCTCTGAAATAACAGCGAACATTGTAATCGGTTTTCACATAACCGAAAGACAAACTTTTCCAATCAATGTTTTTCATTTCTACTTGTGTTTGTTATTGATGTTTTTATATTTGAACTAAACTGTTTATAGTGCAATCTTTGAGTTTCTCGCGTCCATTGAGGGCCTTCAGTTCGATAAGGAAGAGGGTGTCCACGGCGGAGGGATTGAAATGGCGCATGAGCTTGGTCGCCGCACTCATGGTGCCTCCGGTAGCCAGCACGTCGTCCAGCAGAAGAATACGTTTATTCTCTTCAATGGCATCCTGATGAATCTCGATCTCGTCAGTGCCATATTCCAAATCGTAGGACTCGGAATATTTGGCAGCGGGCAGTTTGCCTTTTTTACGGATGGGAACAAACGGGACATTCAACAAGTAAGCCAACGTAGGGCCGAAGAAATAGCCGCGGGTTTCCAAAGCCACAATCACATCCGGATTGAACTTCTTGGCAATCTCCAACATGTCATTGATAACATTTCTGAATTCATCTGCATCCTTCAACATTGTAGTGATGTCATAGAAGTGAATGCCAGGTGTTGGAAAGTCTTCAACAATACGAACTTTGGAAAAATCAAACATAAAGTATTCCTTATAATTGAACGTGTGCAAAAGTACACTTTTTTTTGTACTTTTGCGGCCTATCGGCATAAAACAATTTTTAAAACATAACAATATGAATATTACGAAATTAGATCAGGTAGTAGAATTAGTCAAGACAAAACCCAGAAAAAGATTGGTGGCTGCAAACGCCAATGACGAACACACCATCGAGGCTGTGAATGCAGCTGTAGAGATGGGCGTGGTGGATGCCACATTAGTGGGTGATACCGCTGCTATTGAGCAGGTTTGCAAGAAGTTGAACATCGACATCAACAAGTTCAAGATCATCCACGAGACCGTTGACGTGAAGGCTGCCGCCATGAGCTGCGACCTCATCAACAACGGCGAGGGCGACATCCTGATGAAGGGTCTGCTGCCCACCGACAAATACATGCGCGCCATCCTGAACAAGGAAAAGGGCCTCTGCCCGCCTAACGCAACGCTTTCCCATGTGGCTGTGATTGAGAATCCCGCTTACCACAAACTGTTGATCGTGGGTGACGTGGCCATCATTCTGTTGCCCGACCTGAAACAAAAACAGGTTATCTTGCGCAACTTGGTTGGCACAGCCAAGGCCATCGGCATCGAGAAGCCGAAGGTGGCCTTAGTGTGTGCTACGGAGCAGATGTCTGCCGGCATGCAGGCTTGTGTTGATGCTGCTATCATCGCCAAGATGGCCGAGCGCGGCCAAATCTCCGGCGCATACGTAGATGGTCCGCTCTCTTTGGACATCGCCATCGACAAAGAGACTGCAGAAATCAAGAAGCTGAAGAGCGACGTGGCCGGCGACGCCGACTGCTTGCTTTTCCCGAACATCGAAAGCGGCAACGTCTTCTACAAATGCTGCACCAAGTTCAACCACGCCGAGATCGGTGCCATCCTGATGGGTGCCAAGGTGCCTTGCGTGCTCTCCTCCCGTGGCGACAGCGCCAAGACCAAACTCTACTCCATCTCATTAGCTGCATTGCTCGCTAAGTAATACATTATATATTGTAAGGAAGATATGCCAGAAGCACTGAGTTTCATCGACTTCCGTATTATTGACATCATCGACATCCTCATCGTGGCGGTGGTGCTGTATCAGCTTTACCGGCTTGCCAAAGGCACCGCCGCTGTGAAACTGTTCTGGATTGTTGTTGTGTTCTATGTTATATGGAAAGTGGTGGAATACTTCCATTTCACGCTTCTGTCAGGACTTTTAGGAGAGGTGATCAATGTCGGCATTTTGGCCATCATTATCCTGTTCGCTCCCGAAATCCGGAAATTCCTGCTCTATATTGGCGACGGCAGGCTGATGCATTGGTTCAGCGACAAATTCGGCAAGCAGGAGAAAAAGAGCGCCTATACGGTCGAGGTGGAGGCGGTGCGCGAGGCATGCCATCACATGTCTGACAGTATGACCGGCGCATTGATTGTCTTCGCGCGCAAAACCCCGTTGGACGAGTTCATCAACAGCGGCAAGACCATTGACGCCCTCCCCACCCCTGAACTGCTGGAAAATATCTTCTTCAAAAACAGTCCGCTGCACGACGGAGCCGTCATCATCAAGGACCACCGGATTGTGGCTGCCCGCTGCATCCTGCCCGTGTCCAAGAGCAACGAACTGCCCCAAAGCGCGGGCCTGCGCCACCGCTCGGCATTAGGTTCCACGGAACTGACAGACGCATTAGCAGTGGTGGTCTCCGAGCAAACCGGCGCCATCTCCCTCTGCAAGAACGGCAAACTCACCCGCAACATCACGTCCTCCACGTTGAGGCAGTTGCTGCTGGAGAATTTGACGAAGGAGAGTTGAGAGATTAGAGTAGAGCCGCACGGCCGTGCGGCTTATGGGTTCACGGGGTGCAAGAGGTAGATGGGGTAAAAGAGGTAAAGGAGGAGGTGAATAATTCCCCTTCTATTTTAGAAGGGGTGGCCGTAGGCCGGGGTAGTAATATGAAGGGGTAAATGGGGTGCAAGAGGTACACGGGGTGAATGGGATATCAATTTATTAAACAACAACAAATAAAAAAACATGAAGAAATTTGTATGCAAAGTTTGCGGTTATGTGCACGAGGGTGACACTCCGCCGGCAAAATGCCCGCAATGCGGCCAACCTGCTGAGAAATTCGAGGAAGTAAAAGACACTGAGCTCTCCTGGGCCACCGAGCATGTGATTGGCGTTGCGAAGAGCTCTGACGAGGAGATGATCAAGGACCTCAACGCACATTTCATAGGAGAGGCCACCGAAGTGGGCATGTACCTGGCCATGAGCCGCCAAGCCGACCGCGAGGGCTATCCTGAAATAGCTGAGGCTTTCAAACGCTATGCTTTCGAAGAGGCTGAGCACTGCGCCAAATTCGCCGAGCTTCTTGGCGAGGTGGTTTGGGACACCAAGACCAACCTTGAGAAGCGCATGATGGCCGAGAGCGGTGCCTGCGCCGACAAGATGCGCATCGCCAAACGCGCCAAGGAGATGAACTGGGACGCCATCCACGACACCGTTCATGAAATGGCCAAGGACGAGGCTCGTCACGGCCAGGGATTCCAAGGTCTTTTCAACAGATATTTCAAGAAATAAATCTTAATGAGGGCGCACCGAAGTGCGCCCGTTTTTTTGCCCTATGCGTTACATCTGGCTCCCCACCCAATCGCCCTACTTCAACCTCGCCACCGAGGAGTACCTGCTCACACAGACGCAGGAAGAGGTTTTCATGCTATGGCAAAACGCCAACGCCATCATCATCGGAAGGCATCAGAACACATTGGCCGAAATCAACCAGCCCTTTGTGGAAGAAAACAAGATTGTGGTAGCCCGTCGGCTCACGGGCGGCGGCGCCGTGTTCCATGATCTTGGGAACCTGAACTTTAGCTTCATCCGCAACATCGCGCCGGAGGAGAAGGAGATCAACTTCGTGAAATTTCTGCAACCGATAGTGGATGCGTTGCAGTCGTTAGGGGTGCCCGCGGCCTTTTCCGGGCGCAACGATTTGGTGGTGCACGACAAGAAGATTTCGGGCAACGCCATGGTCTATTACGGCAACCGTGTGCTGGAGCACGGCACATTGCTCTTCTCCACCGTGCAGCACAACCTCGCGCAGGCGCTGAAGGTGGATCCCGACAAGTTCAACGACAAGGCGGTGAAGTCGGTGCGCAGCCGCGTGACCAACATTTCGGAGCACCTACCCCAACCCATGACGGTGATGGAGTTCAAGGATTATCTGATGGACTTCATCGTGAAACAGCAGCCGGGCACCACCATTGAGCCGCTCACGCCGCAAGAGGAGGCCTGCATCCAGAAGCGTGCTGACGAGAAATTTTCCACTTGGGAGTGGAACTACGGTGCCTCCCCAAAGTATGCGATTGAGCGGAAGGTGCGCACCAAGGGCGGCACCGTGCAGATTGGCATGGACGTGAAAAACGGAATCATTTCCGATTTGCGGATTTACGGCGATTTCTTCTCCAAAAAGAATCCCGACGAGCTTGTCCAGATGTTCATCGGGCAACCACATACGGAAGAGTGCATTTGGAAAGTACTCCAATCTACCCGCGTGGAAGATTACTTGAGCGGTGTAAGTAATGAGGAAATGTTGGGACTTATCAACACCTGATTCTTTTAAAAATTCGTGTACAGGCAGGATATGTCCCCTTTGCTGTGCAATAACAGCATGAAGAAAATCAACACGATGATGAGGATGGCTGCCAATATTCTAACGATTTTCTTTTTCCAGAACATAGTTTTTGATTTTCAGATAGATAAAATAGGCGCCATACGAGCTGTGGTGCTGGATGTCTTTGAACGCGCCCGGCGTATCGGACAGGTCCGTGGCATCTATATAAGGCACTTTTTCTTGACGGCAAATATTTATGATGTTTTGGCACACCTCGTCTAACATAGGAATTTGTTCGGGGCAGGCCTTCTCAAATGCCAGTTTGTTATACGGTCCCACAACAAAGGTAATATCTACGTCGTGCTCTTTGCATACTGATATCATCACCCGCAGTTCATCGTACCGGTAGGTGACAGAGGTGTCCACGTAAAAGAGGTTATCGCTCACATTGTAACCTTTTGCCACATTATATTCAAAGTTGTAGTGCATGCTGTCTATAACTCCGAAATGAGGATATTCATCAAGTTTTTTCTTCTCTCCGAAAAAACGGAGGCTTTTGCTGAATTTGTCCGGTTTCAAGTCGAAAACCAGATCCTGATAGTATTTCCGGCGCACCCGATCCAGGAACAGATCTGCCCCGTCGCCTATTCTGTTAACCAAAGGAATGTATGAATGATTGACTTTCAAAATGTCATCTACCCGTTTGTTCTTGGGGTGGTTTGCCCGTTTGTATTCGGCGGTGGAAACATAACGGCTGAAATACTGCTTGTTGCTGCGTGCGTATGGATTGCACCAATAGCGCGGGTTAATCATGAAAATCACCTTCAAACCACGCACGTTATCATTGCTCTGTATCAAGGGAAAGTAGGTGCAGGGTGTCCTTCCCGCACCCGCCACGAGGGAAAAACCGATTTTTAACGTGGTGTCAGCATTCAGGAAATCGTAGTAATTGCCTTCTGTGAGGTCGTTGCTCTCCGAGGTGCCCAGCACCAGATAACCGTTGTGATGTTTGATGCTCTGCAGGAACAGATCAGTGTAGAGCGGGTTGTTGTCGCGAAGCTCCTGATGGCGGATGGTGTACAGCTGTCTGTCCGGTTCAAGGGCTTTGAACGGAGGTATGAACCATGCCAGCAGCAGGAAGGCAAGCGCCGAAGCCAGCGCCACCGAACCTATCCAGGCCAGAACTTTCAATTGATACATCCTTTTCATCCGAACAGCAGATTTATCATATTACTCAATTCATCCATCGGGTAGTTGAAGAAAATCCATCCCACCGTGACAAACAGGAACGTGGCGGCGATGCCGAGCGCGCGGTTCAGACGAGTGGGTTTTGGGGGATGGATGTCGATGCCGATTTTATACAACGAAAGGCCTAATCCGTGCCACAGGCCCCAGAGCACGAAATTGAGGGTGCAGCCGTGCCAGAGGCCACACACGAAGAATGTTATCATGTAGGCGGTGACAGAGACAACCATGCGGTATTTCCGAATGGGGAACCGGTTGAGCAAGCCAATGACGGGCTTGAACACGTATATCTTCAAAAAAGTGGAGAAGGTGATGTGCCAGCGTTTCCAGAACTCCGCGATATTGGCCGACAAGTATGGGTTGTTGAAGTTCTCAGGGGTGCGTATGCCCATCATATAGGCCATGCCGATGGCCATATCGCAGTAGCCGGAAAAGTCGATATAGATGTACAGAGAATACAGCAGGGCGGCGCAAATCACCGCGCTCCAGGGCCCCATGTTCGGGAGAAGTGTCTGGTAGTTGGTGGCGTACGGCAGCATCAGCGGCACGATGAGCAGGGTTTTCACGGCACCCAGGAAGATGCGGCCCACACCGGCGAGCAGCATCCGCGCGTTGAAGCGCACATGGGTGGTATTCATCCAATAGTGGAAGTTGTTGAGCGTATCGATGGGCCCGGCCATGAAGGTGGGAAAGAAGAACAGATAGTTGACATAAGTGAGGAAGTCATGGGTGCGGAGTGTTCCCCTGCGGCATTCCACGAGCCAGTGGATGAGGCGGAAGAGGATATAGGAGAGACCGAGTTTTTCCACGGAGAAAAACGGTTTCTTCATGTTGGTGGTCCAGAACTCGCCAAACCACTTCCACACGAGTGGATACGAGCGGATGGCAAAGAGGGCGACCAGCAGCACGAGGGTGAGGGCCAGCAGCCAGCGCCATTTCTTCCGTTGCAGGAGCACGCCCGCCCCGTAGCACACCGCGGCCACGATCAGCAGGATGAGTACCGACTGCGGGCGCACGATGTTGGTCAGTATCAGCGCGTTGCCCAGCAGCAGGACCACGTTGTTCAGCCAGCCTTTCCGGAACACCCACTTGCACACCACGAAAACCGTGGTAAACAGCAGGATGCAGAAAAACAATTGGCCGCTTTGGAAGAGCATGTTTTATTACGATTTTAATTGAGAATTCAGAATTGAGAATTTGAACAATACATCGAAGAGTAAAGATGGATGATGTTAGACGCTGCAAAATTATAAGATTTACTTATAAATCAGTCTGTCATCGTGATTTTTTATCAACAGATTGGGAGAGTAAAATGTTAATACCCAGTGTATTATAAAAATATATCAAATAAAAAGCAGAAAGGTAACAGCGGCGAATTGGAAATCAGTTGCGTACCTTCGGCACGCTGGGTTCCATAGAGATCATTACTCCCCCAAACTGCGCTCCTTTCAGTCGCTTGTTAGGGGTTATTGGGATAGCGTGCTTCCAGCACGCAAAGACATACTGAACCAATTTCCTCTTGCACCACATGTACCACATTCACCCCTTCATATTACTACCCCGGCCTACGGCCACCCCTTCTAAAATAGAAGGGGAATTATTTACCTCCTCCTTTATCTCTTTTACCCATTCACCTCTTGCACCTCGTGCACCTCGTGCACCCATGAGACGCGGCATGTCACGTCTCTACTGTACCCTGTTCACTGATCACTATCCCCTACTTCACTTCCTGCATGTTGATCATCTTATAGACCAGCGTGGCGGCGAGGACGTCGGACACCTTGTTGTCGGGCTGCGGGCAGAGTTCCACCACATCGAAGCCCACCACATTGCGCTGGCGGAACACTTTGTCCAAGAATCTCAACGTAGGATACCACTGCAAACCTCCCGGCAGGGGCGTGCCGGTAGCCGGCAAAATAGACGGGTCCAGCCCATCTAAATCGAACGTGACATAGACATTTTGGGTAAGACGCTCGACCGCCCTGTCCATCCATTCTTCCGTATTGTAGATGTCATGAGCATAGAAGACATTCTCGGGCACGAGGTTGTGCATCTCCTCCGTGCACACGTTGCGGATGCCCACCTGCACCACGCGCGCATAATCCTGCGCGCGGCGCATCACACAAGCATGGTTGTAAATGGAGTCATGATACTCGTCACGCAAGTCGGCGTGCGCGTCGATCTGCAGCACCGTCAAGTCCTCGTATTGCTCACTCATGGCCTTGATGGCTCCCACGGAAACCGAATGCTCGCCACCCAGCAAGATGGGGAATTTCTGCATCTCCATAAAATGCTTAACCCGTTGATAGACCGATTGCACCATGTTGTCTGGAGAGGATAAATCGTAGGTATGCTGGTCCGTATGGATGCCGGCATTGCAGGCTTCTATTTGATATTGGACATCGTTGAGTTCCAGGCTGTCGGAGGCATCCAGGATGGCTTGCGGGCCCTTGTCTGCACCCTTCACAAACGTGCTGGTGCCATCATACGGAACCGGAAGGAGCACGTAGCGGGCGTGTTCCAATTCATATAATTCCTCGTCCATATCGAGGAAACTGGTCATGTGCTTTATCATTGTGCAAGTTCTTTGGCTAAATATTCGGCGGTGAATCCGACGCCCTTGGCCACAATCTCCTCGGGTGTGCCTTCGGCCACCACCTCGCCGCCGGAGCGACCGCCTTCAGGGCCCATGTCGATAATCCAGTCGGCCATCTTTATCACATCCATGTTGTGCTCGATCACAATCACCGTATTGCCTCTGTCCACCAGCTTGTTGAGCACATCCATGAGGATGGCGATGTCGTGGAAATGCAATCCAGTCGTGGGCTCATCGAGAATATAGACCGTTTGGCCCGTCTCCTTTTTCGACAGCTCGGCAGCCAGCTTCACACGCTGCGCCTCACCGCCGGAGAGCGTGGTGGAGGATTGACCCAATCGCAAATAACCCAATCCCACGTCGGCCATCGTCTTCAAAGGCAGAACAATAGCGGGGATGTTCTCAAAGAACGGGATGGCGCTCTCAATGTCCATTTCCAATATATCGTTAATGGACTTTCCTTTGTATCTAACCTCCAGTGTCTCATCATTATACCGTCTGCCGTTGCATTTCTCGCAGGTGACATACACATCCGGCAGGAAATTCATCTCGATGCTCTGCACGCCGGCACCCTTGCACTCCTCGCAGCGTCCGCCGGACACATTGAAGGAGAAACGTCCGGGCTTGTAGCCTCTGATCTTGGATTCGGGCATGTCGGAAAACAGCTTTCGGATGTCATCAAAGACACCCACGTACGTGGCGGGATTGGAGCGCGGCGTGCGCCCGATGGGCTGCTGGTTGATTTCAATAATCTTGTCGATATGCTCCAAACCCTCTATCGCGGCATAGTCCAACGGTTTCTTCTCAGAACGATACACATAGCGGTTGAGGATGGGATACAGCGTTTCATTGATGAGGGTGGATTTGCCGCTGCCCGACACGCCCGTCACGCAGATGAGCGTGCCCAGCGGGAAACTGACGGTCACGTCCTTCAGGTTGTTGCCCGACGCACCAATCAGGGTCAGTGTATGGCCATTGCCGGGTCTGCGGGTTTGGGGTATCTCTATTTTCTTGCGGCCAGTCAGATAGTCGGCGGTCAGCGAATCAGCCTTCAGGATGTCGTTGTACGTGCCGGAAGCCACGATGTGGCCGCCGCGATTGCCAGCTTCGGGGCCCACATCCACGATGAAATCCGCCGCCTCCATCATGTCACGGTCGTGTTCCACCACAATCACCGAGTTGCCCAAATCGCGCAAGTCTTTGAGCGACTGGATCAGCAGGTGGTTGTCGCGCTGGTGCAAGCCGATGCTCGGCTCGTCCAGGATGTACATCACGTTCACCAGCTGCGAGCTGATCTGGGTGGCCAGACGGATACGCTGAGCTTCACCGCCGGAGAGCGACGCCGCCGAGCGGTCCAATGACAAGTATTGTATGCCGACGTTGCACAGAAATTTCAGCCGGAAAGTGATTTCGCGGATGATTTCCGAAGCAATGCGTTTTTTGGAAGCATCCAGCTTCTTGGGCAGTTGCTCCATCCATTCATACAATTCAGAAATGTCCATGTGGGCCAGCTCCGCGATATTCTTGCCGTCGATACGGAAATGCAACGCCTCCTTGCGCAGGCGCGTGCCGTGGCACTCCGGACAGGGCGCCATGTTGATGAACTGGTTGATCCATTTGCGCAACGAAGCCGGAATGTTGTCCGAATTGAGATTGCGGATATAGTTGACCACGCCCTCGAACGACTTCTTCATCGGGGCCAAGCCTTCATATTCGCGTTTCACATACAGCCACTCCGGAGAACCGTACAGCACCATGTTCAGATTCTGTTCCGACAAATCCTGGATGGGATCCGACAAAGAAAAATGATATTTCTCGGCCAGTGCATCCAACTCTCGGAACAGCAACGTGTTTTTGTATTCTCCTATCACTACGATACCGCCGTTTTTGATGGACTTCGACGGATCGGGAATCATCTTCTCCAAATCTATTTCCGACACATATCCAAGTCCGCTGCAATGCTCACATGCACCGTATGGTGAATTGAAAGAGAAGCTATTGGGTTCGGGTTCTGGGTAGGAAATGCCCGTGGTGGGGCACATCAGGAACTTGCTGTAATTCTTAACCTCTCCCGTGTCATTATCCAAAATCATGATGGAGCCTTTGCCATATTTCATCGCGATATGGACGCTATTGCTGACGCGCGTTTTGGAAAACTGCGTGATATTCAGCGTGTCGATGGCCAGCTCAATGTCGTGCATCTTGTATCGATCCACCTGCATGTTGAGCAAAAGTTTGCGCATGACGCCGTCAATGCGCACGCGAGTGAAGCCTTGCTTGCGCAGGTTCTCGAACAGCTCGCGGTAGTGGCCTTTACGACCTTTGATGATGGGCGCGAGCAGGGTTACATGGCATTCATCATACCTGGAAATCACCAAGTCGATAAGCTCTTTCTCGGAGTAGTGTACCATCTTCTCGCCTGTGTTGTACGAGTAGGCATCTGCCACACGCGCATACAGAAGGCGCAGAAAATCATAAACCTCCGTGATGGTGCCCACAGTGGAGCGCGGGTTTTTGTTCACGGTTTTCTGTTCGATAGAAATGACGGGGTTAAGACCGCTGATTTTGTCCACGTCGGGATGCTCCAAATGGCCAATGAACTGGCGGGCGTAGGCGGAGAAGGTCTCCATATACCGGCGTTGGCCTTCGGCGTAGATGGTATCGAAGGCGAGCGAAGACTTGCCGCTGCCGCTCAATCCGGTGATGACCACCAGCTGCTGCTGCGGAATGGTAACCGACACATCCTTGAGGTTGTTCTCCCGTGCACCGGAAACTATCAATGAATCTTCAGCATACGCGTTTTCTTCCATACAATCCGAGGTGACAAAAACAGGGCGCAAAGATAACAAAAATGGGGCAAAACTGGCCTATTCCTGCCTACGGGATTTTTTTGTAATTTTGCGCCCAAATTTGAAAACACCGTTTTATGAACGATTTACTGGAGAAATTAGAGCTGATATACAAGCGTTGGCTGCAGATTGGTGAGGATATTGCTCAGCCGGATGCCATGTCCGACATGAAGAAATTCATCAAGATGAGCAAGGACTACAAGGACCTGCAGGCTGTGGTGGATGCGTACAAGAAGTACAAAGACGTGATTGGCAACATCGCCAACGCCAAGGACATCGTGGCCAACGAGAAGGATGAGGAGTTCCGCGAGATGGCCAAGATGGAGTTGGACAATTTCGTCGAAGAGAAGGAGAAATTGGAAGAGGAAATCCGCCTGTTGCTGCTGCCTTCCGATCCGCAGGACAGCAAGAATGCGCAGATGGAGATCCGCGCGGGCACGGGTGGCGACGAAGCCAGCATTTTCGCCGGCGACCTGTTCCGCATGTATCAGCACTATTGCGACAAGAAGGGTTGGAAAATCGAGGTTCTCTCCATGACGGAGGGCACAGTGGGTGGCTACAAGGAAATCGACTTCGCCGTGAACGGTGAGGGCGTGTATGGCATCATGAAGTACGAGTCGGGCGTGCACCGCGTGCAGCGCGTGCCGCAAACCGAGTCACAGGGCCGCGTCCACACTTCTGCCGCTTCGGTGGTCGTGTTGCCCGAGGCCGACGAATTCGATGTGGAGCTCAAGCAGAGCGACATCAAGAAGGAGACCTTCTGCGCCTCCGGCCCCGGCGGCCAGTGCGTGAACACCACATACTCCGCCGTGCGCCTCACGCACATCCCTACTGGCATCGTGGTGTCCATCCAGGACGAGAAATCCCAAATCAAGAATCTCGAAAAGGCCATGCGCGTGTTGCGTACCCGCTTGTTCGAGATGGAGTACAAGAAATATCTGGACGAAATCGCCTCCAAGCGTAAGACCATGGTATCCACCGGCGACCGCTCCGCGAAGATCAGAACCTACAACTATCCGCAGAACCGCGTCACCGATCACCGCATCAACTACACGATGTACAACCTCGCCAATTTCATGAACGGCGACATTGAAGAGGTGCTCCAAGCCCTACAAGTGGCCGAGAACGCCGAAAGACTGAAAGAAGACGTTGTTTAGAATTCCCCTTCTTTTCAAGAAGGGGTGCCCGAAGGGCGGGGTAGTAATACGAAAATCAGAAATCCTTTAAACGTACAGCAGTCTCCCCTCCACATTCTGATACCCCATATTGCGCAGCAATGCGCAATATTCGTCTATTTGCTGCTGGTACTGCGGATGCGGACTACCTGTTTTGTAATCAATCACAACCACTTTGTCTTCCAAAAACACCACCCTGTCGGGACGGTGCTCGCGGTGTGTCTCATCAAGGATGTTCACCTCATTGAGCACTTTTACACCCGGCGCAAAACAGGGACGCAAGTCTGCGTCTTCCATAATGTTGTGATAGGCATCCCGCAAGCGAGGCTTTTTCTCCTCCGGTACATCTACCAGACATTGTTCAAACGCTTCTTCCGACTGCGGGAAGTCGGCCAAGCCAGACAGGAAATCGTGCACGTAGGTTCCTTCGGCGCGCGGGTCGTCCTCCGGCAAGGAAGCCTCATAGAGCACTTGCACCTGGTCCAGCTCAAAATCGGAAGCGACAACCTCGGGAATGGAGTGCAGAACCTCATCCTTGGCCTCTTTCTTCGGATTGCGCCAATCCTGGTCTCCCAAAAAGAAATAGCGCGTATTATCCTCCTCATGGAAGAAATCCAAGCCATCTTCTTGCTGTATGTTGTCGGCAATAAAATTATGCAGATCATTGCCGTAGGAGTTGTTCTCTTTTTCTGACCACTTGGCAATCACGTAGAGCATGTCGCGGGCGCGTGTGTGCGTCACATAGAGCACATTCAGATCATCCATCTCCGCACTGAGCGACTCCTCCTCATAGCGTTCCTCATACGAAGATCCCACACAATTGGAAGACAATTCCACGTAGGCCACCGTCCGGTCATCCACCTTGTCCCAAACCGGCAAGAGCTGTTTCCGGGGCAGATTGTGCGGGAAAATCACCACCGGATATTCCAATCCCTTTGATTTATGGATGGTACTGATCCTGATGGCATCCTGCCCAGACGGCAGCGACAACGAAGGCAGTTTGTCCAGCTCCACCTGCTGCTGCCACCATATCAGAAACTTGGAGAGTTCTCCATTGCGGGTTTGCAAATATTGCCATACCAAATTCTCGAAATCGACCACAAATGGGCTTTGCAAGTGCTCCATGCCATAGTAGAGCATCACGTCTTTCACCAGCAAGAACAGAGGTTCGGAGAGCCATTGGTTCCGAGGCAAGGGTTTGCCAAACTCTTTTTCCAACAAAGATTCGAAAACTCCTTCCTCTTTCAGAGTTAGCATAAATTGTTGCATCAGCGTCTCTTTGCCTTGCAAACGTGCCAAATAGTAGAGAATGGTGCTCTTGGCCACTTGGTCGTCGGGGTGCAGCAGATAGCGGAGCGTGTAGATGATCAGGTTCACTTCCGCCGAAGCACTCAAGTTCAGCGATTTCTCCGTGATCACATTCCAGCCCATCCGCAGCATGATGTCTGCAATATGGGCACATTTGAAATTGTTGCGGCACAGCACGGCGATATCTCCGTCGGCATACCCGCGCCGGCGGGCATCCATAACCGCCAGCAACACCTCCATGTCCTGCACGCCGATCTTCTTGTCCTCCACCATGCTTGCCCATACGGAATCCTCAACCGGAAACTGCGACTTCAATTCATTTTTTTTCTCCTTGTCGGCATAAAAACAGACTTGAACCTGCCCTTCCTGCTTGTTGAAAACCTTCTGTTTCAAGCCCTCGGCATAGTATTTATCCAGCCCTCTCTTTGTGGAATAATATTCAAAAAACTGGTTATTGAACTCCACCACGCTCTTCAGCGAGCGATAGTTGGTGTCCAGACACTCCTGATGGTAGTGATTTCGGTCCACGAGGCGCAGGTCGGGATCCTGCTGCATACGGTCGTAGTCGAGCAGCTTGTAGAACAGGTCCGCATCGCCATTGCGGAAACGGTAGATAGCCTGCTTCACGTCGCCGAAGAGTGACACCTGCCGGTCGAACTGCGACAGGGCATTATTGATGATAATGGGCTTCAGGTCTTCCCACTGCATCTTGGAGGTATCCTGGAACTCGTCGATGAAAAAGTTGTCGAACTTCACACGGTCGAAGAGCGTCTCAAAGCCTCTGCGCTGAATGGTTTCATAGATGAGCGTGTTGGTTTCGCCGAGAATGAAGAAGTTGTTCTGCAACTTAATCTCTTCCATTTTTCTCTTCAAATCCATCAGCATCAGCACCTTGTCGGCATTGCGGTGGCGGATGACACTGTCGAGATAGCGTTTGCGCAAATCGTGTTGCGCTGCTGCCACCTTCTCAAAACAGGCCTCCACTTTCGGCCAAAACTCCTCAATACGGGCCAATTCCTCATCAGAAAGCTTGGTTTTGCTGAAAATCTGTCCTCCGGAGCCCGCAATCTCCTCCGTGGATTTTATGTAATATTTAATCGGATCTTTTTGGACATCCTCAAACCACGTATTGAAAGACCTGCGCTTGAATTTGAGGTCAAGTTTCTCCAGCCACATACTTCCCTCCTGGGCGTATGGTTTAACCTTCTCCTTCAAAACAGCGGGTATTTTTTTGATGTTTTCCCTCAACGACACGATATATTTACTGATCTCCTCCTGATCCTCCTGGGCGAGAATATTCAGATACTCCACATTCTTCTCCGCATTTTTATAGAGAATTTCCAAAGTGGCCTTCAACTCCTTATCCACATCTATCTTGCCAGTATCTTCCATGGCATTATCCAGCACAAAAATAATGCGGTTGGCCAGTTCTGTCTCCGCCGAAAGCTCGTTCAGCAGCTGGTCAATGGCCTGCAGATAAAACTCGTCCATGTCAATCTGGACGGTATAGTTGAGATTGAGATTGAGCGAGAGCGCAGAAGAGCGTATGACGCGCTGAAAGAAGCTATCAATGGTGGAGATGGTGAAGCGGGCGTAATCGTAGATGATGCGCCGGAGGAGCTCCCTTGATTCCACACGCATGAATTTTTCTATGTCAGGGGTAATCTCATCCGGTTGCAAGTCGAAGAGTTTTTTCACCACCATATTGTAAATGGCAATAGTGCTGCCATTCAGATTCGGACGTTCCTCAAACGCAATGGCATAGAGGGTTTTCACGATGCGGTCCTTCATCTCGCCGCTAGCGTTGTTGGTGAACGTGATGGCCAGAATCCGCTGATAAAGGTCAAGTTGGAACTCTTGGGGGTCCTGTCCGACCTTCCGACTGTCAAATCTGAAGCAAAGCGCCAGATAATCGGCCACCAGATTGGTGGTCTTACCAGAGCCAGCAGAAGCGGAATAGGTGGTGAACATAGGATTGGTTTTTGAGAACGCAAAGATAGCACAAAAATACTATCTTTGCACCCCTAATTGAGCAACATCATGTTAAAGATTGAAAACCTGCACGTTTCCATCAAAGGAAGAGAAATATTGAAAGGTGTGAACCTGGAAGTTCACGCGGGCGAAGTACACGCCATCATGGGCCCCAACGGCACGGGCAAGAGCACATTAGCCTCCGTCATTGCTGGCAAAGAGGGCTATGAAGTCACCGAAGGCAAGATCATTTACAAGGACAAAAACCTGATGGATTTGAGCATCGAGGACCGCGCCCGCGAGGGCATCTTCATCGGATTCCAGTATCCGGTGGAAATCCCGGGCGTGAGCATCGCCAACTTCATGCGCACCGCATTGAACGAAATCCGCCAATATCGCGGCCTCGATCCGTTGAACGGCGCCCAGTTCCTCAAGCTGATGAACGAGAAGAAGAAAGTGGTGGAGCTGACCGAGAAACTCAGCAACCGCTCCGTGAACGAGGGCTTTTCCGGCGGTGAGAAGAAACGTAACGAGATTTTCCAAATGGCCATGCTTGAGCCTACCCTTTCCATCCTGGACGAGACTGACTCCGGCTTGGACATCGACGCTTTGCGCATCGTGGCTAACGGCGTGAACCAGCTCAAGAACCAAGACAACGCCACCATCGTCATCACGCACTACCAGCGCCTGCTCGACTACATCGTGCCCGACGTGGTGCACGTGCTGTTCGACGGCAAGATTGTGAAGACCGGCCCGAAAGAGCTGGCCCTGGAGCTGGAAAAACGCGGCTACGACTGGATCAAAGAAGAGTACGAACAACATAAACTCAGCTAAATGAAGTCTTTTGCAGAACATACCCAACAGCTGAAAAACTACCGTCTGCAGCTTCAGCCCGACCCATACCAGCCGGTGGAAGAGTATTTCACCTGCCAAGTGGCCAACATGGGCTCTGTGATGCTGCCGCTGCTCAACGGCTGGTACGTGCACAAAGACTCGCAGCTGACCATCTATCCCGACGGAGTCATCGCCGGCAGCCTGAAAGCCGCCATGACGCAATATCCCGAACTG
Organism: Bacteroidales bacterium; assembly: GCA_045132055.1. GTDB lineage: Bacteria > Bacteroidota > Bacteroidia > Bacteroidales > WCHB1-69 > F23-D06. The sequence continues at coordinate 4,711 of JBGURP010000037.1, read as the reverse complement.
GTGCAGGCGAGTCTGCAACAGCTGAAAGACCACGTGCAAGACGAGCTCACCCTTTCCAACCAAGAGCAGTTCACCGACGGCATCTTCCTGTATGTGCCCGACAACGTCAAAGTGGAGAAACCCTTCCAGATTGTGTCGCTCGTCAACTCCCGCGAAGACCTGCTGATTCAGAACCGCCACCTCATCCATCTCGGACAGAATGCAGAATTGTCTGTCATTCAATGTGATGATTCCACGAAATACGGTAAGACATTCCTGAATGTCGTGACCGCCATCACCCTCAACAAGCAGGCCCGACTGCATTACTACAAGACGGAGAACAAAGAGGCTGAATCCCTGCTATTCAACCACTTGTACGTCAACCAGTGCGCGGAATCCTTCTTCCACTCCAACGCCATCACCTTCAACGCCGGCTACGTGTGCAACGACATCCACGTAAACCTCAATGAGCCATTTGCCGAAGCACAGTTGTACGGACTCTATCTGGTTGATAAGACGCAGCAGTGCGAAAACCGCATCAAGGTGAGCCACAATTGCCCCGACTGCAAGAGTTTCCAACTCTACAAGGGCATCATGGACGACGAAGCAGAGGCCACTTTCCATGGACATGTGGTGGTGCAACCCGACGCACAGCGTACCAACGCCTTCCAAACCAACCGCAACATTTTGCTCACCGACAAGGCCAAGATCAACACACAACCGTTCTTGGAGATTTACGCCGATGATGTGCAGTGTAGCCACGGCGCCACGGTCGGACAGCTGGACGACGAAGCGTTGTACTACCTCCGCACGCGCGGCATCGGGGAGCGCAGCGCCCGCAAGCTGCTGATGTTCGCCTTCGCCAACGAAATCTGCCAGCATGTCGATATCCAGGCCCTGAAAGACCGCCTCAGCGACATGGTGCAGCGCCGTCTCAACGGCGAGCTCACCATCTGCGACCAGTGCATGATGCACAACGCTGACAACGGCGGGCTCATCTTCCCCATCGACCCCACCAAATTGTAAAATACAGCGATGAAAATCAAGCTGATCTGGATCGGCAAAACCGATGGCGATGTCTTCGACACCGCCATCCAGCAATACACCCAGAAAATCAAGTTCTACACGGTGTATGAGCCTATTGCCATTCCTTATCTGAAGAATACCAAATCACTTTCGCAGGAGGAACAGAAGAAAAAAGAGGGTGATCTCATCCTCAAGAAGCTGGAGCCCGGCGACTATGTGGTATTGTTGGACGAGCGCGGCAAAGAATATACTTCTGCAAAATTCGCGCAATTCATCCAGCAGCAGGCCAATACGGGTGCCAAAGCTTTGGTGTTCGTCATCGGCGGGGCCTACGGATTTTCGGAGGCGGTTTATGCGCGCGGCAACGCTAAGTTGGCCCTGTCGCAACTCACCTTCCCCCACATCATGACGCGGCTGGTGTTTGCCGAACAATTGTACAGGGCGTTTACGATTTTGCATAATGAACCGTACCATCATTGAAAGATGAGAGATTAGAGATTAGAGAAAATAAGTATCGATAATCGATTAAGAATATGAATTATCCTGATATCCGGCACAGATTGCACGAATTGGCGGAGCCCTCCGGGGCAGAGGAGGCTACGCAGCGGTTCATCATCGATACCTTGGCGGCTTTTGAGCCCACACATGTTCACGTGTTCAAGGAGAGCAAGAATTTGTTGGCCGTCTATGACTTCGGTCATAGCGGGCCTACCACGCTCATTCGCGGCGATTTTGACGCGGTGCGGGTTGAGGAGACCATTGATGTGCCTTACGCCTCGCGCACACCGGGCGTGTCGCACAAGTGCGGCCACGACGGCCATACTACCATCCTGTTGGGGTTAGCCGAGCAGTTGCACTTGCATCCGCTGGCCAAGGGAAAGGTTTTGCTGTTCTTCCAAGCTGCAGAGGAGACGGGCGAGGGTGCCGCGCAGTTATTGGAGACCGACATCTTGGAAAAATACCAGCCTAATAGGGTCTATGCCTTGCACAACATCCCGGGCGAGCCGCTGGGCAGTGTCATCTGCAAAGAGGACAGTTTCACCTGTTCGGTCGTCAGTTGCGACGTAGAGCTGCACGGGCGCACCGCGCATGCGGCAGAGCCATTGAAGGCTGTGAGTCCGTATTCGGCCGCCAGGGCCATCACCGACCGGTTGCTGGCCATGAACCAGTACGACATGCGGGCGGAGGACTTCCGGCTGTTGACACTGGTGGAGTTCAAGGTCGGGGAGCAGGCCTACGGGGTAACCGCCGGCCATGGCGTGCTGCGGTTCACGTTGCGTGCCAAAGACGATGACTTGCTCCAGCGCACGAAAGCGGAGCTGTTGCAAATTGTGGAGCAAGAAGTCGCCCATACGGAAGGGTTGAGTAGCAACATCGTTTGGAAAGAGTACTTTGCCGCCGCCAAAAACCACAAGACTGCCGTGGAGAACATCCGGAATGCCGTCCAACAATGCGGGTTACCATACGTTAACAAGGAGGTTCCTTTCTCCTGGGGCGAGGACTTTGGCCTGCTGACGCAGCACTACGACGGCGCGCTGTTCGGCCTCGGTTCCGGCGAGCAACAACCTCCATTGCATCATCAGCTTTTCGATTTTCCCGATGATTTAGTGCCTGTCGGAGTGAAGATGTTCTATCAGATTTTGGTGGGAGAGTGAAATAAATCGGAATTGCATCTGTTACATTAACCTATGGTTACGCATGCGGAAATCTTTGGGCGAGCAACCCTCGTGACGCTTGAAGAATGTTCCGAAATGGCTCTGGTTCTGGAAACCGAGGCGGTCGGCAATCTGCTGAATGGGTGTTGCTGATGTGGACAACATCACTTTGGCTCGTTGCACGAGCGCCCTTTCAATACAGGAACTGGCCGTGAATCCTAATGTCTGCTTGACCGTATTGGCCACATAGCGCGTGGTGAGGCACATCTCAGAGGCATACCAGTCGAAGGAGTGTTGTTGGTGACAATTGCCATCGACCAGTACAAGAAATTGACCGGTTATCTCTTCATTACGGGAAAGTTGCGTCTGCGCAGGTTCCTCTTCATAATGATCAGAAAGACAAAATATCAACGAATCAAGGAGATACAATGCCGCTTTGCGATTCTCATCGTCCAGTACTTCCCGCATCAATTCCAAATAATGTACCATACGTTGCGTTTTCTTCTCACTCATTTGCCAAGTGGGATGCATATACACGCCTGCAAGTTGCGACAGCGAGAATGGAGAAGTCAATTTTTTCGCCATCTTGGGTGAAAACGATAAGATATACATTTCCACAGTAGTGTCGGATGGCTCTGGACGCCTCAGCAAAAAGTCCGGTGAAATGAAATAACCACTGTTGGCTGATAATTCATAGACCTTGTTGTTAATATTCACCTTACAAGTACCGGCAGTAATCACCTGTAAAGTATAGGTGGCAGGGAAATAGTGTTCCGGAACAATATCCTTTATTCGTCCGGAAAATTTCATAACACTAAAATCCTCCACAATAGTATCTCCCGGGATAAAAGCCCGCCATTTGAATTGTGAGAAATCAACGATTTCAAGTTTGTTTTGTGTTTCCATACTCAATTGGTTCAAAGTTCAAGGTTCAAGGTTCAAGGTTCAAAGTCAAGGTCAGAGTCAAGGTCAGAGTCAAAGTTCAGGTTAGAACAATTTGGGTGCAAAAATACAACAATTTCAATATGCACTAATTGATTTTAGTAGAATTAGAACAATTTTCCCATTATTCAGAAATATTATTTGTTTAGCTAAAATCGTTATTTTGCAGCATTTATAAATGACAAAGTCTTTTGTTTAAAAATAATCTTCAAAATAAAACAATTATGAAAATCTTATTCGTCATCGACAGTTTTTACACGACCAACAATGGTACGTCTATTTCCGCCCAGCGTTTTGCGGGGGAACTTCGTCGCCGTGGCCACGAGGTGAAAGCATTGTGTTGGGACAGTCCAACCAACTCTTCGGCTGAAAGTCTGACAGACGGTGATTTCCGCACGGCGAAATTCCACATGCCAGTTTTCCAACCGCTGATGAACAAACACGATTTCAGTTTCGCATACAACGACACCGCCATCGTGCATGCCGCGTGCGACTGGGCAGACATCGTGCACATCTTCGTGCCTTTCGGTATTTCCATGGAGGCTGTCAAGTACTGCAACCGGGTGGGAAAACCCGTCACGGCAGCCTTCCATATTCAGCCGGAAAACATGACTTCATCGGTCAGCATGGGAAAAGTGAGGTGGTTTAACGAACTGTTCTACCGCTCTTTCCGCAAGAACATCTACAACCGTGTGCGTCACGTCCATGTTCCTTCGAGATTTATGGGCGATATGATTGCCGAGCGCGGCTATACGGCCAAGATCTATCCCATCTCCAACGGTATCCAAGAAGCGTTCATGGAAGCGGGGGAAAGAAAAGCAAAGGGTGAATGCGTGCAGACGAAGGGTAAGGACTCCCTGATAAAGATTATGATGATTGGACGTTTGAGTCAGGAAAAACGTCAGGATGTGATTATTAACGCTGTAAAATACAGCAAATATGCCGACCGTATTCAATTGGTGTTCGCAGGACGCGGACCCGAGTATGACAAATACGTGGAGTTGGGGAAAGACCTCAAACATCAGCCGCAGTTTGTGTATGTGGGACGAAACGAGCTGATTGAGCACCTGTTGGAAACGGATTTGTACGTGCATGCATCGGACATGGAG
>JBGURP010000036.1:0-8802 GCA_045132055.1 Bacteroidales bacterium | reverse complement strand
TCATTTGTCTATAGGTTTTTATTGAGTTTTCGTGTTACCGGCAGCACATAATCCTACCGTTTTCCCTATAGACGCACACCAGCAGTCGAAAAGTTGCAACCTTCAAGAGAAAACTGCACTTTCACCCTTTAGTGTGTTAAATGCCCCGTAAAAAAATAGTGCTCCGTAACGGCAAAAAAAATGGCGTTACGGATAGGTAAAATATAAAAATAGTGCTCCGTAACGCGTTTTTTAAGGCGTTACGGAGCTACTAAAGAATATAAACATCACCTTTTTACAATTGATAGACCCGCGTCATGCCATCGATCTCCAGGGGTGCGAAGGACTGTTGTAGCAGCACTATGTAGAAACGTGGCAGGCATTCAACTGGCGGGTGTTCGACGATGTAGCGGTCAATCTTACTGCGGGCGGCTGCACGCAATGTCTCGTCATCGCAAGGAACCAGCCGCTCTTTTTCTATAAAAGCAATCTGCCAGAAAGCCATATAACCGATAATGTAACGCTCTACTGCTTGCTCCACACTATCGTCGTGGATGAGTTGATCGATAGTGAATGAATCACTCTCGCACACAGACACAACGGCCCAAGACAAATCGATATATTTCAATTCCTGTTTCATAGTCTGTTTTTCTCTTCATTACCAGCGCCAGTACCCTTGTACTTGCTTCGTGTCCAATTGAAGTGGTAGCGCACGGTCACTTCTGCATAGCGGGTTTCGTTGGTGCGGTGCTGCCACAGGGTCAATTCACCGAAGTGCACCAGCACGTCCTGGCCATTGCGATGAAACAGGTCATGCCCAGCCACTTTGACTGACAAGCGGTCATCCAGGAACGTCTTGGCTAAACTAATGTACAAGTCAAGCTGATGGCTGCGGCTGCTCAAGTTCTCGCTGTCGCCCCTGCCCTGCCAATCTAGATTGAGCGATCCAGTGAATGATGGTATAAATTTGAAGTTGTTGTTCCACTGGGCCATGAAGATGGGCCTTGACGGGCGATAAAAGCCATCAGGCATGGGAATCTTCATCCACTCTTTCATCATACTGACCGTGAGTTGCGGGTTCCAGATACCAATATGTGGTGCAGCTGTCACGCTGAGGGTCAACACGTCCTTTTTATCTACATTCTCCTGAACGATAAGCGTTGTGGCTTCGTGCCCCTCGACCTGGCGGCCCAACTGTAAAACGAGATCCTTGAGGTGAGAATAGCTCACGTTAAGAGAGAAAAATTTCCAAGTGGCATCCAGCGACACATTGTTAATAATAGTGGGTTTCAGGAACGGGTTGCCTGACTGCCAAGTGAAGCGGTTAGAATAATAGGTCTTGTTGCTGAGTTCAAAATATGTAGGGCGGCGAATTTTCATCGTGTAGCCTAACATGGCGTTGACGTTGCCCACCTGAGTCGATAACGAGAGGCTGGGGAACAGATGGTTTTGATGGCGGCTTTGTCCGTCGATGTGAACGCCTTGACTGTAATAGTCGGTGGTGACATATTCGTCACGCAATCCACTGCTCACCTGGCCAATGGGTGTCAATCGGCTATACTCGATAAAGGCGCTGTAGTTGCGTTCCTTGACCTCGGTGTAACTTGACGGAACAATCTGCTCAGGGTTGAGGTAATCATCGTTGCGGTGGGTGTAGTCAATTTCACTGCCAGCCGACAGGTTTCCACCCCATAATGTCCACGAGAACACGAGTTTGCCGGCAAACAGTTCATTTCTCACGGTATTCTCGCTGGTTACTGTGCGGTTTTCCCACTCTTGGCTCTGCTCAAGGCTCCACTCACTCTCGCGGTTCTTGGTAAAATAGTAATCGGCATTGAAATCGATGTTCGTCTTGCCCACTTCGCCATTATAATAGAAATTGAGCGAGTGCGGCATATTGTGCCGTGTTTTATTCTTACTATTGGTTATCAGGCTGTCGTAGAAATTGCCGTTGGCGGTCACTTTGGCAGCAAAAAAGCCTTTGTCAACATCCTTGAGACGGATGTTGCTGTTATATTGGATGCCCATCGTGTGCTTATCATTAAACTGGTAATTGGCTCCAAAAACCAAACGCAAGATATTGTAATTACCCTGGCTGCGGCCGTGATTGTCCTGATGCCACAAGGTGTCGGCGGTGACATCCTGGGTGATGCGGTATTTCTGCAACCAGCCGTTCTCAAAGTCGCTAACTGTACCGAAGACATCCAACCCCTGGTGACGGTAATTCCAAAGAAAGGCATTATAGGTGCGGGACATTTCGCCCTGAAAGATACTGCTGCGCAGGTGACCGCCCCATCCCTCACCCAGTGGCTTGCGTGTCTTAATCCGAATCACGCTTTGCACAGACGCATCATACTTGGCGCCGGGGGTGTTGATGATCTCGACACTTACGATGTCTTGTGATTTCAATTCGTTGAGTTCCGACGCGTCGCGCATCAGGCGATTATTGATGTAAATGAGGGGTTTCCCCTTGCCGAACACCTCAATACCGCCATCTTTGCTCAAGATACCGGGAACATTTCTCAATACGTCCTCAGCAGTTCCCAATTGACTCAAAATCGAACCCTCGATAGTGGTAAGTAACCCCTCTTTGCCTAATTTATGGACGGGACGGTGCCCCTTGACCACTACTTCGCCGAGTATCGCCGCGTCAGGCTCCATTACAATACTACCCACGTTACCTGGAACCACGTCAATGTACAGGGTCTTGTATCCCACGCTGGAGATTTTCAATATCCCGGTTTCCACCTCTCCAGCGATGGAAAAGGCACCATCCTCACCCGTCACAGTGCCTTGGACATAAGTGGAATCAGCGCTGTTGAGCAATAATACGTTCGCATAGGGCATCGGCACTCGGTTCTCGTCCAGGACACAGCCTGTAACCGTACCCGCAACAGCTGTCAAAGCCACAATAAGTTCTACAATGATGATAATCGTTCTTTCAATCATAATGTCTCTATTTTGGTTGTTCGAGTGCAAAATTATCGAGGCCAATCTCAATAGAGACACGCACTAAAGGGTGAAAAGTTGCAGTATCGGGGTGATGAAATCGCATTTTCACACTTTAGGGTGTTAAATTGCCTTGTGGCATGTTACTACTTCTTAAGGATAAGGCTTTTTAAGTTTCACCATTTGTCGGAATTGGGCATTTGGGGTACATTTGCATGACTATTAACCAGCAAGACCAATATGGCTAAAATTGAGGATTTCTTCACGTTGACCAACAGTGTAGAGGGCATCGATAATGAGCAATACAGCCACCTTGAGCCCATGATTCGTGCCATCGATGCGATGGCCAATGCAACCTACCAGAGCATTTATGTCATCGACTACCTGAGGCATGGTTTCCTGCATGTAGCGAGTAATCCGCTATTCCTGTGTGGGCACACGGCCGAGGAGGTGCGCCAGATGGGCTACCGCCTGTATATCGACCACGTCCCTGCCGAGGAACAGATTATGCTCACTGAGATCAACGAGGTGGGCTTCAAGCGCTTTAATGAGGAGCGCATGACAGAGCGCAGCCGCTGTTTCATGAGTTACGATTTCCACATTATCAATGGTGAGGACAGCTACCTAGTAAACCACAAGATTACGCCGTTTGCCCTTGCACCCGATGGACGTGCCTGGCTGGCGATGTGCGTCGTGTCGTTGTCGCACCACACCACGCCTGGGCATGTCGAGTTCCGCAAGAAGGGTCAATCCATTTACTGGGAATATGATTTGAACAGTCACCGTTGGCAGGAGCGGAAAAGCATTACCCTGCGCGGGCAGGAAAAGCAAGTGCTTATCCTGTCGGCTCAGGGTTATACTGTGCCTCAGATAGCCGATAGGATGTGTCGTGCTGTGGATACCGTCAAAACTTACAAGCGTGCACTGTTTGAGCGACTGGGTGTGCGTAGCATTACCGAGGCCCTGACTGTTGCTGCCAATCAGGGCCTGTTGTAGAATCAGAGATAATTACTGGGTGAAGTAGAGGGCTAGAAGGCTCAATCGATGGGTTACCAGGGGTCTTCTGCTTGTGATTCCTCCAAGAGTTGTTTGCCGTAGGGGGTGAGGTACTCGGGGGCACTGGGATCGTTGGGATAGAATAGGGGCACGTCGATGTCGCCTTGCGCGAAACTGGCGATCTCATAGGGCTGATAGACGAGATGCAGAAATCCCTCCTCGAAATACCATACTGATGGAATCTTCATAATGCCGTCTTCGGGGAGGAACAGGTCCTCCTCGGTGTAATCATATTTGATCTCTATCGACTTCAGGATGTGGGGACGGATCAATTCAGGGTCAATCAATACATCCTCTAACGTGACGATTTTGCCGAGTTCGGTATCGTAGGTGATGTATTTGTGGACATACATGCCATGGGCAGCTCCCGCAAAGTACATATAGGAGAACAGATGGAACACGGCGAATCTCTTGCCCAAAGCTTTGAGTTCGATTGACTCGGTAGAGGAAGAATAAGAGGATTCTATATCGTTGAAATTGTCGAGGATCAGGTAGGGACCATTGTCGCCAAAGGGCACATTCTCGATGTCGGTGTACAACGTGTACTCGATGGCCCGATCCATCTGTTTAATGTCGTCTTTGTCGGTCAGCCATTTGCAGATGGCCTCTTGCAGCTTGGGGCATTCCTTGCCATTGAGCATGACGGGCCAAAAGGCTTTGATGGAGTTTAGCTGGTACTGGACGTCCTCTCCTTCACCGAGTTTTGCCCTGACGGTCTTGTCGATGTTTATGAACTGGCACATTTTGCCGTCATGTGATTGTCCCATGGTGGGGCAAGCCCACATCATGAGTGCCACGATGGCTACGATAAGTGAAAACTGTTTCATGTGGGTTGATATTACTGTTCAATGTTACTATTCGATGCTTAAATCCAGCAGTTCCATGCCGTAGGGGGTGTAGAGGCGCTTTATCTCCTCGGGCTTGAGCATGTGAGGATAGATGGGGGCGTCGATCATGCCCTGGGCGTAGCTGGCAATCTCATAGACCTGATAAACGACATGGAGTGCCGAGCCATCAATATAAAAGTCGCGGGGCAGGGGCAGCAGGCCATTGTCGGGGATGAAGAGGTCGTCCTTGTCGTAGTCATAGGCCTGCTTGATGGCCTTGAAAGTGACGTCGCGCAGCAGGGTGGTGTCGGCGATGATCTCCTCGAGGGCAACGGCTTTCTCGGTCTTGAGGTCGTAGGTGACATAATTGTTGGCGTAGATGCCATGCGCACCGCCGGCCATGTAGGAATAGGTGCCCAGGTGGTAGAGGAGCAGGCGATCGGTCATGCTTTGCATGATCACGTCCACCTCGCTGGTTGATAACTTGCCCTCATCATCCTTCACCGCGGTGACAGGGGTGAATTTCTTGACGTCATAGTCGGTATAGTTGCCTGGATTCGTCAGGAAGTCGATGACTTTGTCCAGTTGGTCAAGTCCAGCGCTATCGGTCATGGCGCGGAACAAGGCTTGCTGCAGGTTGGGGCAGGGCTTGCCATTGATGATCTGTGGCCAGAAGGCTGAGAATGAGTTGTCAAAATACAGCGTGTCGCCATCCTCATCAATATAGGAGAACTGCTTGTCCACGTCAATGTTGCTGAACTGGCACAGGGTGGTGTCGGCATTCTTGGGCGCATTGACCGCAGTTGCTGTGGAACCGTTGCTGTTATTGCCACAGGACGACCACATGGCGCAGATGGCCATCAGAGCGAATAGTAAGATCTTATTCATAGTCATTAATTTGTTTAGTAATGTTTCCGCAAAGTTAACTATTATTCCGGTACTATTCCTGTAGGGGGCAAAAAAAATCCTCGACTCACGTCGGGGATTGCTTAACTAATTAACCTTCTAATACCATTAACATAAACCTTTAAACAATCTTGAAAAAACAACTGTCTCGCGACACCTGGATTTTCATTAACCTTAAAAACTATTACCATGAAAAACCACTGCAAAATTAGTGCAAAATATGTTTTATAACATGTTTTTAGAGCACAAAATCGCCATAAATTAACAAAAATTTACAAACTAGCTGCTTTTTTTGTGGATTTTTACACCTGTTAACACGTCTGTCGGGAGTTATTCCAGGTGCGGCAAGTTGACGACTGAATATGTGGAGAGGAGGTGTCATCATGAAGTGAACCCCAAAAGTTAGACTATAACTTTTGGGGTTCATTATAGGAGCTACCAGGGTTTACATATCCAGTGCCAGACGTAGGCCGACATTGACGTTGGCGCTCGTCGGGTATCCCTCGTGGCGATAGGTCACACGGTTCATCCTCCAAGCCTGATCCCAGCTGCCACCGCGTACAACACGGGCATCGCCCGTAGCAGGCCCCGTGGGGTTGTTCTGGGCTTCTTCAGTGTACAGAGCATACCAGTCTGAAGTCCACTCGCCGACATTGCCTGCCAAATCATAAATGCCTAACTCATTGGGGGCCTTGGTGCCCACGGCATGTGTCTTATCACCGGAGTTCCCCTTGTGCCATGCCAATTCGTCAATATCATCACCGCCGGCATACATGTAGCCATGGTCATACTTACCGCCACGGGCGGCATATTCCCACTCGGCCTCGGTGAGCAAGCGGAAGTGTTTGCCGGTCTTTTGGTTGAGTCGGTTGATAAAGGTCAAGCAGTTGCTGTAAGTGACTTTCTCTACTGGGCGTTTAAAGTCGTTGGTGTAGCCATTGGCGCTGACGAACCAACTGGGGTTGTTGCTGGAGCCCATCACTGCCTTCCACAATTCTTGCGTCACCTCGGTCTCGCCGATGTAGTAATCGGACAGCGTTACCTGATGGACAGGTAACTCCCAGGGCTTGACATAAGGGTCAAAGTCGCGACCACCCATCATGAAGGTGCCACCCTGGACGGGTATCATCTTGAAAGTCACTGTACCCACTGTGATTTCCAGGGGCTCGGGGGCGACATAAGGCCACTCGCCCGACAACAGGTAGTCAATCAATGCGGTTACATCACTGATGTTCACTGCGCCGTCATTGTCGACGTCGCATGCCGCTATGACGACTCTTGACGGATCATTGCTAAGCAAATAATCAATCAGCGAAGTCACATCGCTGATAGTAACGTTGTTGTCTCCATCAGCATCGCCACGGAGCGCGGCATCCTGAGCAAACATCGGCAACCAGAACATGGCCGACAGGCTCAGGATTAAAAAAGTCTTTAGGCAGTTTTTTCTATACATTGCTTTTGATTTAAAAATATAATTAATTGATTTGTTGATTTTTATGTCGCAACAAAGGCTAAACCCCGGGGTTAGCGGTTGGTGAGGGTGGCAAAGTAGATCATGTCAATCTCCTCGTAGGAAAAGTCGCCGCTGAAGAAGTTGCCCGTCTTGAGCTTCAGGCAGTCGGATAGGCGCTGCAAGGCCTGTTCAAACATCTGCTGATGGTCAAATGCCAGCGGCGGCAACTGGTTGATGGGGTACCAGCGGGCCACCCGTGCATCGTCGCCCCCCTTGACGTCCTGCACGCGTGTGAGCGTGAAATAGGCGATGGAGATGACGCGCTCGCGCGGGTCTCGGTCAGGTGTGGCAAAGGCGCCCAGCTGCTCGATGTTGGTCACCTCGAGCCCTGTCTCTTCGAGCAGTTCGCGTCGAGCGCCGTCGGGGGCATCCTCGTCGATGTTGAGGAAACCTCCGGGGAAGGCCCAGCAGCCCTGGTAGGGCTCGCCGCCGCGCTCGATGAGCAGCACGTTCAGGCGCAGTCCGTCATAGCCAAAGACGACGCAGTCGGTAGTGACTGCGGGATGAGGGTATCGGTAACAGTAGTTCTCCTGCATGGCGTTATTTTTCGATATAGAAGACCTGTAATTGCTGCGGTTCCTCGGAGCGTTCAAGGGCGATTGCGACAAAGGGCACCAGCGTGTATTGCGTTTTGCGTCCCGTGTTCACCTGATAATAGAGAATGACGTTGCCGGGACTCTGCTTCACCTCCTTGGGGGTAATCATCGTCTGCTTGTTGGTCACGGGCAGCAGCAGGGCGATGACATACTGGCGCCTCCAATTGATGTCGGTGGGCATTCCGCCCATGACGGCTCCTTCGCCAAAGTAGGCCTCAAAGTCTTCCTTGGTGTCCAGAATGAGCCGCTGAACGTGGTTGCTGGCGGCATTGTTGCGCACGTAATAATGCTCCAGCGTTGTAAAAGGAACCGATTTCGCGCCTTTTTTGGCCAGCTGGTATGGGCTTTTGGCACACTGGCAACAAAGCAGTGCCACAGCGGCCAACGACAAGATAATGGCTATTCTTCTCATGATTTGGAATGCTCGTTGGTGATTTTATCGTAGTAAAAGTTAAGCACATCGCTGGCAGCGACAAACGACGTCTGCTTGCCCGCCAGCACGGTATCCTCCTTGATATTGAGCAGACGCTCGATCTCGGGGTCGAAGTAGAAGCGTGCCAGCAGTTGCTCGTTGATGGTCTCGCGCATCCAGTAGCGCTCCTGCTCGTGGCGCTTCTCGTCAAAGTAGCCGTTTGCCTTGACGTGGGCAAAGTAGCGGTCGATCATGTCCCACACGCCCTCGATGTTGAGGTCGTAGTAGCCCGAATAGGTGATGACCTCGGGCAGGAAGCCGCTGGGGGGCAGGGGATAGAGGTGCAGGGCGTTGCGGAACTGTGCCGCGGCCAGGTTGGCGCGCTCGATATTGTCACCGTCACACTTGTTGATGACGATGCCGTCGGCCATCTCCATGATGCCGCGCTTGATGCCTTGCAGTTCATCGCCGGTGCCGGCGAGCTGGATGAGCAGGAAGTAGTCCACCATCGAGTGGACGGCAATCTCGCTCTGTCCCACACCGACGGTCTCGACAAAGATGGTG
>JBGURP010000035.1:0-2584 GCA_045132055.1 Bacteroidales bacterium | reverse complement strand
AGTGCGGGATGGGATGTAACGACTCTTTCTCCGTACTATGCCGACACTGCCGGTACAGCTGGAACTGCTGGTTCCGCTAACACGGCTGGGAGTGCTACCAACGCGACAAACGCTACGAATGACGGGGCGGGCTCCGAAATAAAGTCAACCTACGTCTGCAATGCGAAGCTAGTTAATGGCGGTGGCGGGACGTTGTATCCAGGATCCTCAATTACCTTGTTATCCGGCGCAGCGATAAAGAGCGATGATGCAACTATAGGTAATCGTAAGTACGTAGAACTCACTTATAGGTCTTACGGGCTTGGCGTAGGTACACGCATACAGCAAGTCGGCGAGCCATACATGACTTACAATGACCCGGACACATATCTTGAGTTGTCTAAGACAGCATTCTCAATCGCAGGCAGAAAATCGCAGAATGGGTATTTCAATGCGCTCACAAGTCTGTTGATGGGAAATTATCATGAACTTATTGAAGTTGATTTTGACTATGATATTGTTGCAACCAACAGTACATCGTCAATCGGCGTTGTTTTCTGCCTGGCATCCACTTTGATGGAAGGAACCCCGCAAACAACCATAGCTACCAACGACGGTCGTATATTCGCTTTTGGGACCGTATCTGGCCAGGGTGTAGGCGGTCATTTGCGCGGGCATATCCATATAACCGGATACTTGCAGAGCGGTCAGTATCTCATGGGCTATGGCCTATGCATTGGAGCTCGGTCAATTTATGGGGACTACAGCGGTACGTGCACATTGAAGATAACGAACGTGAATATTAAGGACTCATACGCAACTTATACATAGTTAAGGAGAAAGCGGTTATGGCGAACGAAAATGAACAAGAACAGAGCGTCACTTCGGTATGGCTCAAGCAGGAGCAGGGGTTCGCGGCCGGACGCAGGCCCGAATAAAAAAAACTGGACAAGTTACTTAATAGGAGTTAAAAAATGAAACGAATTAATACTGCTACAGCTGTTAATGGCATGTTCGTTGATGGCAACAGGACTCTTGGCCAAAAGGCGACTCAGTTCTCGGCTGAATGGTGTAATGCCATTCAGGAGGAACTGTGTGCGATTGTGGAACTTATTACAGGCGCGGCCGTGACAGGCACATCTAACCATGAGGCTGTTGACGCGCTGAACGGTGATCGGACTTTCCGTTCTGTGAAGGTCGGGTCTGCGGAATTAAAAGTTGTTTCCGGTTTGGGTGCGTCTTTAGGTAATCTTGCCGCCTTGTCCGCTGGCGTCATCGAGGCGCTGACGAAGTTCGAGGTCGGCGGTTCGCAATGGGTTCCTGGAAACGGCCAACCTAAAATTGATGGACTGTACGGCCTTGAAGCAGGCAATGTCGGCACGACCAACTTGCAGGCCGACACGATTGACTCGCATGGCGAAGACGTGACGGAACTCCAGGTCCTGAAAAAACTTGTCGGTGACCAGGGGCAGTCCGCACAGTCGAACGCGCTGCGGCTCGGTGCAACCCGCGCAGACTCTCTTGTTGTAGAAGGCGATTCCGATGTGGTCGGAGACTTGACTGTAGATGGCGACTTGACGATTACCGGCACATTCGTTGCCGACGGCGGTTTTTCGACCAACAACGGTGACTTCTCTACTAGCAACGGATCCGTGTCCGCTCCGAACGGAACGGTGACAGCGGGTAAGTTGAAGCTCGGGGCCGGGAGTATACTTGTGGCGACGTCTTCCGGTTCAGAATCGACGATTACCGCGCAGTTGCAGACTATGTCGAGCGGTACGGTCGCGGTGATTATCAACAAACATTCGGTGGCGCTCCAGTTCAGCGGCACTACTTTCTACCCGATTGGCACCTGGCAGATCCCTGCCGGGGGCGCAGCGCAGGTCATCGTTCACGGCGACGGCGACAGCAAGAAGTGCTACCCGATGGTAGGAACCTACGTCTAGCAGGTGAATTGAAGTTTGATGTTTGATGGAAAAGAGAGCGTCCTATAAACCCCTTATATAAAGGAAAGGAAGATTGACATTGGACATCACGGGATTAGACATCGGAGCACTCGTAACCGCGCTAGGTGCGATGCTCAAATCGTTTCACTCCGACCGCAAGAGCGATTCGGATAAAAAAAATATTGACGAAAGAATATCTGTTATCGAAAACGATATTCGACATCATGATAAACGTCTTGATGACGGGGATTCGAATTTCAAAATTCTTGACCAGAAAATTGATCGTAACAATGAACTTTTGAATCAGCTTATTGGCGAAGTTCGTGCTGGAAGGAAGTGATATGGAAGCTTTAGTGCTAGTGGTTTTCTTTGCACTGATTCTGACGCTTGGCTGGATTTTCTTTGACGAAGATGATTGGGGCAAACCGAATAACAAGTAGGAGTGAGATATGTCTGGAATAGTCCTTCGTAGCGCCGAAATCATCAAACCGCTCCAGGTTGCGACCGGCAAACTGCATGGCGATTCCGTCTATGCTTTCGAGCGCGATTTTGAAATGCTGTTGCATACTAGCCGTGGCGATTATCTATGGAGGGCTGGCGAAGGGTATATTAGCAACTGCGGGTCCATCCCGTGGCTCGGACAAAAGATTCTACGGGTG
>JBGURP010000034.1:0-11535 GCA_045132055.1 Bacteroidales bacterium | reverse complement strand
GTCAGCACCATCCACATCATCGTAATAGGTATAGTCGCCGATGATGATACGCGGGTTCTTCACCACGTTCTTGATGAAGCAGAGGCTTGGGATGTTGGGGTTCGGGAAAGCCTCGTTGGGGTTGGGTCGTTTTTTTATTTCCATAATTCCCAATTTTGCAGATTATTTGAGGCACTTTGCCAAATAGCGTTTTATCGGATGAAATTCGTGTACCGCGTCACTTCCTTTTCAGGCAGTCCGTTGCGCTCGCGCTCGGCGGCGATAGCGCGCATGAGGAAAGCCATGTTGCGGCCCAAAATGCGCATGATTTGTACGCCTTCTTCGTCTTTCATCACATCTTCGGGGGTGTGGCCATGCACCATGTTCCAATAGCGACTGCTCGCGATGGACATCTCGCTGATGGTGAAATACTTGTTGAGCCGGTCGAAAGCGGCTGTGGTGCCACCACGACGGGCCGAGACGACGGCCGCACCCACCTTCATGCGTTTGTCGAACGGGGTGCTGAAAAACAGGCGGTCGAGCAGGTTGGTGAGCGTTCCGTTGGGGCCGGCGTAATACACCGGCGAACCGACCACGAGGCCATCGGCTTGCTCAAACTTGGGTGCCACTTCGTTCACCATATCGTTGAACACGCAACGCCCCAATTCGGCGCATTTGCCGCAGGCGATGCAGCCTCGGATGTCCTTGTTGCCGATGTGGACTATTTCGGTATCTATGCCGTTTTTCCGTAACTCTTCCGCCACAATGTTCAAGGCGGTGAAGGTGCAGCCATTGGCGTGCGGGCTGCCGTTGATAAGAAGTGTTTTCATATACGTTCTACTTAAAAAACATTACAAAGATACAACTTTTCTCCGAATGGAGAAAGAAAACAACCTTTTTTCAACGTCCCAACATCTCCATCCCCACCATCGGATTGGTGTCAATAAGCTTCAGCGACTTCACCATCTCGGCGCCGTTGGCTTTGATGTAGTCGAGGTAGTCCTGCGTGACGGCGTGGCTGTGCAGGTCGATTTGTGCCAATGTGGGCAATGTGGAAAGTGCCATTAGGATAATTGTTACGATGCACTTTTTCATGTTAGTTGAGTTTCTTCCTTTTGTGGCTTTATTTCAGATTTGTCCTGAAAAACTCTGCCAACGTATCCCACGGGATGTAGTTGCCCTCGCCACCGTCGTAAAGGTCGCAATGTGAGGCATCGGGAATGATGAGCAGTTGCTTGTTTTCGGGCACAGGATTCGGTTTGCCGATGAAGTTGTAGCCTTCCGCTTGTCCCTCTACCATGTATTTGTATGCAGCTTCACCGAAATAGCGCGAGTGGGCGTTCTCGCCGTGCATCACGAGGACGGCAGAGCGGATTTCGTTGATATAATAGAGGAAGCGGCTGTTGGCGTAGGCCTGTGTGCCGATGACGCGCCAGCCGTCGTTGCTGTTGCCGCTGCGCTTGTGGTAGCCGCGCGGGGTTTTATAATAGGCGTGGTAGTCCTTCACAAACTGCGGAGCATCCTCGGGCAAAGGGTCGATGACACCACCTGCCATCGCCATCGGGTCGGTGAGACGCTGTTTGGCGAGGGCTTCGCGGGCTGCGTGGCGTGACTCTTCCTTGTCTTCGCTGTCGAAGTAGCCATTGCCGCTGACACGGGTCATGTCGTACATCGTGCTGGCCACGGTAGCCTTGATGCGAGTGTCGGCGGCGGCAGCGTTGAGGGCGATGCCACCCCAGCCGCAGATACCGATGATGCCTATCTTTTCAGCATCTACATTGTCCAGTTTCGACAGGAAATCAACGGCAGCCATGAAGTCTTCCGTGTTGATGTCGGGCGAGGCTGTACGACGAGGCTCACCGCTGCTTTCGCCAGTATACGACGGGTCGAAAGCCAGCGTCACGAAACCGCGTTCTGCCATCTTCATGGCATAGAGTCCGCTCGACTGCTCCTTGACGGCGCCAAAAGGCCCACTCACGGCAATAGCCGCCAATTTGCCTTCGGCATCCTTTGGTGTATAGAGGTCTGCTGCTAAAGTCAGACCGTATTGGGTTTCGAATGTCACCTTGCGGTGATTCACTTTGTCGCTCAGCGGGAACGCCTTGTCCCACTCCTGCGTGAGGTTCAGTTCTTGTTTCATTTCTTCTTTTGTTTCTTTTGTTTGCGGTTGGTTGTTGCAGGCGCTCATAAGTGCCACAACTGCTGCAAGGATGAGAATCTTTTTCATTTATGCCTAATTCTAATTACGCTTGCAAAAGTACACAAGTTATTTTATATAGGTATTACATAAATTGGCTAAATATATACCAATTTCGCAGAAATTGACTATAATATATAAAATTATGTACCATTTTTCATTGCGTTTCCAAAATAATCGTACCTTTGCATCGCAATGAAGAAGATTCTGAAAATAGATACCCCCAACGATTATGCCCGGTTTGTGGATGCTCCCGAGCTGCACCCATTAGTCAGCATTATTCATTACGATGAACTACCTCCTTTTCGCCATAGCCTGAACAACTACGGTGTCTATGGGTTGTTTATCCAGCGTCAGTTTCTCAAAGATCTCTCGTATGGCATGAAAACCGTGCAGGTGAGCGATGCCTCGATAATTGCCGTTGAGCCAGGACAGATTGGCGGCTTGGAGGACAATGGGGAGCGCATCTCGCTGAGCGGATGGGTGCTATTGTGGTCGTCCGAACTGCTGCACGGTTCTGAACTGGAACGTCAGATTAGCCGCTACCAATATTTCTCTTATTTCTTCACTGGCTCGCTGCGGATGGAGCCTGATGAATGGCTCAGCATCACACAACTGCTCACCCAGATGCGGCAAGAGTTGATAACTCACGAGGATTCACCCTCGCTCAGAAGCATCTTGTTGGGCTATCTGTACCTTATACTGGAATACTGCAACCGCATCTATCTGCGTCAGCTCTCTGAGGAAGACAGTGGCAACAGCGACTTGCTGAAACGTTTTCATGACTTGCTGCAACAATATTTCCGCGAGAATCGGCAACTGACGCAAGGCCTGCCCACCGTTGCCTATTGCGCCTCAGAACTGGCCTATTCGCCACGTTATTTTGGCGACATCGTCCACAAGGCGACAGGAGGAACGGCCATCGGATACATCCACAATTACGTCATCAACCAGGCCAAGAGCCTGCTCATGAACGGCCACAACATCAGCGAGACCTCGCGCCTCCTCGGTTTCGATTTTCCCCATCATTTCACCCGCCTATTCAAAAAGATGACTGGACTCACGCCTAGCGAGTATTTAGGGAAATAGCTGGGTCGAGAGGTATATTGGATGATTATTTAAAAGCCCCTTCAACCATTATTAACGATAGATCCTATTTCTCCAGTATTGGCAGTAAAACCAGAAAGGAGATTGCCATCATAAGACTACCGATTGCGATGAGAATCAATGGGGTTTTCTTGCGGGTTTCATTCTTTCTGTCAATAAAAGTCCACACCCCACCAATGACTAACAAAACCAGTTGAACAATCATCCAAATATAAATGAAAACTCTCATATCTTGATAATTTTATTTCTAATTACCTAATTCCTGTAAAGGTATAAAAATGTTTTTAATTATTCTTATATAATCTTGACATTTAATCTTCTTTTTTTGCATTTGGCACCATAAAGATTACCATCAGAACGCCTATGGCGCCGGCGATGGGGACAATGACTAGGGCTACTGAGCCTTTGGGAATGAAGACGAAAACAGAGAGCAACACCATCGCCGTCATGATGCCGCAAGCACCAGCTTTTTGCGCAATTGTCATTCCGCCCCTACGGTGGTAGCTGCGGATGTAGGTGCCCAGCCATGACTTCAAAAGCCAGTCCTGCAACCGTTGCGATGAGCGGTAGAAACACCATGAAGCCAGCAAAAGAAACGGCGTGGTTGGCAGTCCGGGCACAACTACGCCCAAGGCGCCAAGACCCGTACAAAGCAGTCCCAATGCTATTAGTAATGGCTTTTTCATTTTTGAATTATTCTCTGCAAAGACAAGAAAAACTTCCTTCCGCAACTATTGCTGCTGTTCCTCCGACAAAAACATTTCCGTCAGGTAGGATGCGGGTGGCGATGACCGAAGGCCGTCCCATTGCCTCGCCTTGGATGAAGGCGCATTCAGCCTCAGTGCCGAGGTAGCCGTTTTGTTGCAAATAATATGTCAGCGAGGCGTTGGCAGTGCCTGTCGCCGACTCCTCCGGGATGTCGTACAACGGCGCAAAGTCGCGGACATGGGCGGTGTAGCCGTCGTCGCCGAAAGCGAAGACGTGGAAACTCACGGCATCGTATTTCTTTGTGATGGCAGCGATAGCCTCCATGTCGGGCTGCAACGACTGCAGCGTCGCCACATCGGGTAGCGGAATCATGAGGTCGGGGAGGCCGGCGGAGACGATCTGAACAGGATAGTTTACTGTTGATGGTTTACCGTTTACCGTTGTTATTCCTAAGGTTCTGTATATATCATCAGGGTTTTCGATGGTCGCCACTATGCGCGGCTTCGCCATCTGCATCAGCACCTTGTCGTTGGCTTCGATGGTCAGGTCGCCGGCTTTGGTGTGGCAGATGCATTGTCCTGATGCCAGTCCTTTCTTATGAAGCAGGAAAAACGAGGCTATGGTGGCGTGGCCGCACAGCTCCACCTCGGCTTTCGGGGTGAAGTAGCGTATCGTGAACTCTTTTACGCTATCATGACGAACGAAAGCCGTCTCCGAATAGCGCAGTTCGGCAGCGATTTTCAGCATAAGATCCTCTTTCGGGAAAGAGCCCGAGTCGAGCAGCACTACTCCGGCAGGATTTCCGCCGAAAGGCTTGTCGGTGAAGGCGTCAACGATGAAGTAGTTCATAATGATATTTTAGAGATTAAGAATCGTCTTGCCGACGTTGGTGAGGTGGTCGGCCACACGCTCGGAGTTCTGTGCCAGCGACAGATATTCCGCTCCTACTGATGGCGTGCACACTCCACGCACAAGGCGTTCGATATGGTGTTGCTCCATCAGGTCTGTGTAGTCATCGATAGAATCCTCGATCATGTCAGCGCGTTCGAGAGCCTCGTGGTCGAGCTTGTGGTAAGCGAGCATAGTCTCCTTGTACAGATCCACGATAAGCTGCTCCATCTTCTTGATCTCCACCACGGCATCATCAGAGAATTTAGCGTTCTGTCCTTTGAGTGCGTCGGCATATTCGACGATGTTTTCAGCGTAGTCGCCGATGCGCTCGAGGTCACTCACGGTGCGTATGGTTGTAATAAGATAACGTTGGTCAAAACTGTTGAGGCTCTTGCCGGAAAGCTTTACCGAATAATCAACCAGTTCTTTGTTAAGATAATTCAGCAATATCTCGGTTTTTCGGAATTGTTCCACCTCGCTGTAGTCCATGGTGGTGATGATATGAATCGACCTTTGGAAGTTCTGTATGGCGAGTTCTGCCATATTCTCGATTTCGGCCTTCAGCTGACGGATGGCGACTACAGGTGTGCTCAGCATCTGTTCGTTGAGATAACGCAGATGAGGCTCGTCGCTTTTTTCTTCAGGCGATTCTTTCACTATACGGCAAGCCAAGTTCACCAAGGCATTTGTCAACGGCATGGCTACCAACATGGTGCTGATGTTGAAGATGGTGTGGAACATAGCGAGCTGTATCTGAGGCGCTGAAGGGAACATCCTGTCAAACAGAATTCCAAACGTCCATTCATTGCCTGTTGTCACGCGTAACAGGAATCCTATCAGCATGAAGATCGCAACACCCATGATATTGAAAATCAGGTGTATCATGGCTGTTCGTTTCGCTGATGTGCCACTCGTCACGCCGGCGATGATGGCGACCACGCATGAGCCGATGTTGCTACCCATCGTCAGGTAGATGCCTTGGTCGAGTGTCACCAAGCCTGAGACGACCATAGTGATTGCGATGGATGTCATCACCGACGAGGATTGTATGATGGCTGTCAGAATGGCACCGACCAATACCAGCAGCACTGCGTTGTTGATGTTTGCAAGAAACTGTTTGACTGCGTCGAGAGCGGCAAATTCATCCATGGCGTTTGCCATCATCGAGAGACCGACAAACAGCATTCCGAAGCCTGTCAGTATGCCCCCGATCTGCTTGGTGATATTGCGTTTGCTGAACAGCGTCATAAAAGCTCCGATGCCTGCAAAGGCCGCAAAGATGATTGTCGTGGAGATGCTGTTCTTGCCGAACATTCCCAACGCCACCAGTTGCGCAGTAACTGTGGTACCGATGTTGGCTCCATAGATGATGGTGGCAGCTTGTGTCAACGACAGTATGCCCACGTTGACGAAGCCTATCACCATCACTGTGACGGCGCCGCTACTCTGGATGGCGGCAGTGCCCACTGTGCCGATGCCTACGCCGAGCCACTTGCTTTTTCCTGTCTTTGAAAACAGCTGCTTCAACCTTTTCGACGACACCGCCTCGAGATGGGTGCTCATCATCTGGCAGGCTACAAGGAACACGCCTATGCCCGCCATCAAGGTCAATATTGCAGTTAGAACGCTTGAAAAACTAATCATAATGAACTTATAAGCTTTGTGGTTTTAAAATTTTCTGCAAAGATAATAAAAAAATCATCCCATTACAACATCTAAAATCATCATTAATACAAAACCTATAGCGAAGCCTATTGTTGAGAGGTTGGAATGCTCACCTGACGATGCCTCGGGTATCAGTTCTTCGACCACCACATAGCACATTGCGCCAGCGGCGAATGAGAGCATGTAGGGCAGGATAGGGGTGAGCCAAGCGGCCAAAAGTACCACGGCAAGACCTCCAAGCGGCTCGACAATGCCGCTCAACGAGCCAATGAGGAACGAACGGGTTTTGCTGTTGCCTTCGGCGCACATTGGCATGGAGATGATGGCTCCTTCGGGAATGTTTTGTATTGCGATACCGAGCGAGACGGCTATCGCGCTGGCTACCGTAACGTCGGCAACACCTTGCGATGCCGCCGCAAACACCACGCCGACAGCCATGCCTTCAGGCAGGTTGTGAATGGTGACAGCCAACGCCAACATCGCTGTGCGAGAAAGTTTCGAACGCGGTCCTTCGGGAGTGTTGGCTCCAAGATGCAAGTGCGGCGTGAGCTCATCTAAAAGCAGCAGGAATCCAACGCCTGCGAGAAATCCTATCGCTGCAGGCAACACCGACCACGCTCCTCGTCTGGCTTCCATCTCAATTGACGGAATCAGCAGCGACCACACCGAGGCGGCAACCATCACGCCGGAAGCGAAGCCCAGCAACGACTTCTGCAGCCTGGGCGACATGTCTTTCTTCATGAAAAACACGAACGCCGCACCGAGCATGGTGCCAAGAAGAGGAATCAAAAGACCTATTGTGATGCCCATTTTATACCTTATTTTATGATGCAAAGATAAATAAAAAACCAATATAAGCTATTTCATTATAATTTATGATTGCAAGAAGATAAAATCACTAATAATGGTGATGTCGGCGTATCTTTCAAGGTGGTAATTTTGCGAAAAATTTAAAACATTAAAACTATGAATTCGCATAAGATCAACGAACACTTTGGAAGGTATGCCGCCTTCCTCCTGAGATGGCGCTGGGCCGCCATTGCACTCTTTGCGGTAATCTTGGTAGTGTCGTTTCACGGCATGTCAAAGATGGTACAGCAGACATCTTTCGACGACTATTTCATCGAAGGAGACCCTATGTTGGTGAAAACCAACGAGTTTAAAGCCAATTTCGGCAATGATTACTTTATTGGAATTCTCACTGAATGTGATGATCATTTTACAAAGGAGAATCTTACGGTTTTGCGTGAGTTGGGCAACGAGCTGCTCGATTCGCTTTCTTACGCTGATAAGATTACATCGTTGGTTGACCTGGAGTTTATGCTGGGAACTGAGGACGGGATGGAGATTGTGCAAATCGTTCCCGACGAGATACCTGAGACCGGGTCGCCAGAAATGGAACAGATCCGGTCTCTTGCTTATAGCAAGCCTCATGTCGCGCGCAAACTTATTTCCAAAGACGGAAAAAACGCTTGGACGCTTCTGAAGCTGCGCGCTTTTCCATCGGAAGAGGAATGGAAACAGACCGGCAACGTGTCACCCGACATCGTGACCGGTGAAGAGGTGAGCCGTATCATCGCGAAAGAGAAATATGCTTCATTGCATCCTCGTGCTACAGGCATGCCGTACGTAACCCAGCAAAAAACCGTGTATATCGGACAGGAGATGGGACGACTGGTGATGATTGCAGCCATTATCTGCATCATCGTGATGCTATTGATGACCCGCTCGCTGCGTGGCATCGTATGTCCGTTGTTTGCTGTGATTGGCGGTGTGGTGTTGACATTCGGCGTCGCAGGTTACACCCAGATGTATGTCGACAGCACCGTGCTGATGATTCCGGCGATTTTGGCTTTTGCCGTGGCGATAGCATACAATATTCACATATTCTCCTATTTCAACCAACGTATGAGGCTGCACGGCAAGCGTAAACAAGCCGTCGTAGAGACCGTCAGCGAGATAGGCTGGTCGGTGGTGTTCTGCGGCTTGACTACCGTGATTTCCCTGATGTCGTTTATGGTGATTCCTATCCGACCGATGAAATGCGTCGGAATGACAAGCTCATTGACAGTTTTGTTTGTCCTTTTCACCACCTTGCTGATGGCTCCTGTGTTGTTGTCGTTTGGCAAGGACAAACAGCCTAAACGCGGTATCGACGGCTCAGGCGGTACCCGCCTGAGCCGTGCTATGGAGCGACTCAACAGCTTCACTTTTAAGCACTCAAAATCAATTGTGACTATCTTTGCCGTGGTATGCGTCGCCTTTGGCATCGGACTGTGGAAGATTGAGCCGGCATTCGACATCGAGAGAACCATGGGCATCAACGTCCCTTACGTGAAAGATGTTCTGGCAGTGGGCCGCAGTGAGCTGGGCGCTTTGTATTCATACGACCTCGTGATGGAGTTTGAGAATGAAGACGACGCCAAACAGCCTGCCAACCTGCATAAACTCGAGCAGCTGGAGGACCTGATTGGCACCTATTCGCTCACCAAACGCACCAACTCTATTTTGGATATCATCAAAGACCTTAATCAGACGCTCAACGGCGGCGACAAGGCATATTATCGCATCCCTGACACCGAAGAGGAAGTGGCGCAGATGCTGGTGCTTTACGAGAATGCCGGCGGTTCCGAGACCGAATACTGGATGGACTACGGCTACCGTCGTCTGCGCATGATGGTCGAGATTTCCGACTTCAACTCCGCTGAGGTGGAGCGCGAACTTAACGACATCAGCAAAAAGACCGCCGAGATGTTCCCTGGCGTCACAGTGACAGCTGTGGGTAACATCCCGCAATATACCACCATGATGCAGTATCTGGTGCGTGGTCAGATGCAGTCGTTCCTCATATCGGTGCTCATCATCGCCATCATCCTGATGATAGCCTTCCAGAGCGTGCGCGTCGGCTTGATTGGACTTATCCCTAACCTCATGCCTGCGATCTTCGTGGGCGGCTTCATGGGCTGGGCAGGCATCCCACTGGATATGATGACGGCAACGCTCATCCCTATGATGCTGGGTATGGCTGTCGACGACACCATCCACTTCATCAACCACTCAAAACTTGAATTTGACCGTACACCTAATTATACAGAGGCTATACGTCGCACTTTCAGAGTCGTGGGAGTGGCTATCGTCACCACATCCATCGTCACTTCTGCTGTGTTCGCGTGCTTCGCCACATCGGCATGCGCCATGTGCATCAACTTCGGAGTGCTGGCTGTCATAGGCATCATCTCGGCATTGCTCGCCGACCTGTTCATCACACCGCTTTTAGTCAAGAAATTCAACGTTTTTGGTAAAGAAAAATAAAATTGAACTACTATGAAAAGATATTTTTTACTGACAGCAATGCTTATCATTGCCACAATGTTAAATGCCCAGACTGGGCGCGACATAGCACAACGTGTCAAAGACCGTCCTGACGGCGACACCCGTTACGCTGAGATGCAACTCACGCTTATTAAGAAAAATGGCGACAAACGCGAGCGTAAGATGGTCTCGTGGGCTATGGACGAGGGTAAAGACACCAAGAAAATCATGTTTTTCACCTATCCTGGCGATGTGAAAGGCACGGGGTTTCTCACATGGGACTACGACGAGACAGGCAAGGAAGACGACAAATGGCTCTATCTGCCTGCGATGAAGAAAACACGTCGTATCAGCGGCGCATCTTCGAAAACCGATTATTTCATGGGCACTGATTTCACCTACGACGACATGGGCGGCCGTAATGTCGATGAAGACACCCATACCCTTTTGCGCGAAGAGATGCGCGACGGTCATCAATGTTGGGTGGTGGAGTCTGTTCCTGTCGATACACGCGAGATATACAGCCGCAAGGTGAGCTGGATTCGTCAGGACAGCGACGCTGCCGTTTATGTGGAGTTTTACGACAAGCTGAACAAGCTGCATCGTGTGATGACGGTGCTTGACCTGCAGGAGGTTGAAGGCTTTTGGACCATCATGAAGATGGAGATGAAAAACGTGCAAAACGGTCACAGCACACAAATCGTCGTGAGCAATCCGAGATACAACATCGAGGTGGACAAGAACATGTTCACGGTGGCGAAACTGGAGAAAGGATTATGAGTACTACTTTAAAATCAATTTTGCTTGGAGTTGCCCCCCTGCTCTGCAACGCGGCCACAGCCACGGCGCAGGATGGCATGGATGTGTCTGTCAAGGGTTTTGTCGATACCTATCATGCCATGCGCACCGAGGCGCCCAACGACTGGATGGCGTCACGCTCACGTGTCAGAGGCGAGGTGCGTCTCGAGAAAGACGGCGGCGGAGCCTTCGTCTCGGCTAACCTCATCTACAACGCGTTGCTCAACGACCAGTCGGGATTCCAGCTGCGCGAGGCTTACGCCTACTGGGGCAATCCGAGTTGGGACATCCGGGCAGGCAACCAGATAGTCACCTGGGGCGTCGCCGACGGCATACGCGTCACCGACCTGATTTCACCGATGGACTATACCGAGTTTCTGGCTCAAGATTATGACGACATTCGCGTTCCTGTTGGCGCACTGCGTGTACGATATCTGCACAATTCCTGGAGTTTGGAGGCTGTTGCGGTGCCAATCCCTGAGTTTTTCAAACTGCCGACCGACTCCTTGAACCCATGGTCGGTGGGACCTCTGCCCTCTGTGGTGAGACCCGATAAGGATATCGAAAACATGGAATTTGGCGGAAGGTTCAGCTGTTTCCTGGGTGGCGTCGATTTCTCGCTGATGGTGCTGCGCACATGGAGTAAGATACCTGAACTTGTTGTGGATCATCTTGGCTATCATCGCATTACCGCTGTTGGAGGCGACGTGTCAATTCCTTTCGGAAATTTCGTCTTCCGTGGTGAGATGGCAGACTATATCGATGACCATGGCAATCATCTTGGCAATGCTTTGGCTGGCCTTGACTGGTATCCGGGCGCCGACTGGAATGTCTCGGTGCAGTATTACCAGACTTTTGGAGAAGGTGAAGAGGCCGCA
>JBGURP010000033.1:0-389609 GCA_045132055.1 Bacteroidales bacterium | reverse complement strand
GCAGCCCAAAGCACTGGTGGTGCGGAATGTGGCCGTGTCGGTACTCCCGTAGAAAGTCCGTCCATGCCATACAAAGCTGTCGCAGGCGGTGGCTTCGACATGCTCGGTCACCGAGTGATTGATGGTCAGGTGCAGTGTCACCACGCTGTCGCAGCCGTGCTCCGTACGGTAAGTGTGCGTCGGGGCCACTGTCGGCGTCTCCGTGTACTCCACCCCATGCCACGTGAAGCGGTTGCATGCCACCACCGTCGTGTCGCCTATGTTGCTGTGGTTGACCGTCAGGTGCAACGTAACAATGCTGTCGCAGCCCAAAGCGCAAGTGGTGCGAAACGTGGCCGTGTCCGTGCTCTCGTAAAACGTCCGGCCGTGCCATATAAAGCTGTCGCAGGCGGTGGCTTCGACATGCTCAGCCACCGAGTGATTGATGGTCAGATGCAACGTCACAACCGAATCGCAGCCCAAAGCACTGGTGGTGCGGAATGTGGCCGTGTCGGCACTCCCGTAGAAAGTCCGGCCGTGCCATACGAAGCTGTCGCACGCGGTGGCCTCAACAAGCCCGGTCACCGTCTGGTTGACCGTAAGGTGCAGCGTCACCACGCTGTCGCAGCCGTGCTCCGTGCGGTACGTGTGCGTCGGGGCCACGGTCGGCGTCTCCGTGTACTCCACCCCATGCCACGTGAAGCGGTTACACGCCACCACCGTCGTGTCGCCAGTCTCGCTGTGGTGGACCGTCAGGTGCAACGTCACAACCGAATCGCAACCCAAAGCACTGGTGGTGCGGAATGTGGCCGTGTCGGTACTCTCGTAGAAAGTCCGGCCGTGCCATACGAAGCTGTCGCAGGCGGTGGCTTCGACAAGCTCAGTCACCGTCTGGTTGATGATCAAGTGCAACGTGTCCACCTGCGTGCAGCCGTTGCCGTCGGTCAGCGTATCCCTGTACTCGCCGCTCTCCGTGAATGTCTTCCCTCTCCATGTATATCTGTCGCAGGTGTCCTTGCTGAATGAGAGGTTCGTGGCGCGGTAGATAGTCAGGTGCAACGTGTCCACCTGCATGCAGCCGTTGCCGTCGGTCAGCGTGTCTTTGTAGTCTCCGCTCTCCGTGAATGTCTTCCCTCTCCATGTATATCTGTCGCAGGTGTCCTTGCTGAATGAGAGGTTCGTGGCGTGGTAGATGGTCAGGTGCAACGTGTCCACCTGCGTGCAGCCGTTGCCGTCGGTCAGCGTGTCTTTGTAGTCTCCGCTCTCGGCGTACGTCTTCCCTCTCCATGTGTACCTGTCGCAGGTGTCCTTGCTGAATGAGAGGTTCGTGGCGCGGTAGATGGTCAGGTGCAAGGTGTCCACCTGGGTACAACCGTTGCCGTCGGTCAACGTGTCCCTGTATTCGCCGCTCTCTGTGTATGTCTTCCCTCTCCATGTATATCTGTCGCAGGTATCCTTGCTGAAAGAGAGGTTCGTAGCGTGGTAAATGGTCAGGTGAAGCGTGTCCACCTGCGTGCAGCCGTTGCCGTCGGTCAGCGTGTCCCTGTACTCACCGCTCTCCGTGTACGTCTTCCCTCTCCATGTGTACCGGTCGCAGGTGTCCTTGCTGAACGAGAGGTTTGTGGCGCGGTAAATGGTCAGGTGAAGCGTGTCCACCTGCATGCAGCCGTTGCCGTCGGTCAACGTGTCCCTGTATTCGCCGCTCTCTGTGTATGTCTTTCCTCTCCATGTATATCTGTCGCAGGTATCCTTGCTGAAAGAGAGGTTCGTGGCGCGGTAGATGGTCAGGTGCAGCGTCACGATACTGTCGCAGCCAGTACTAGAGCCTCCCACTATCGTATCCCTCGGCGCCTCGGTGGGGACTGTTGTGTAATCCACTCCGTGCCATGTAAATGGTAAATCATCTTCACATACGCTTTGTTCCTCAATTGTGACTGGTTCCTCATATACAGAAACCACTATCGAGGTGTCGGCTGAACAGCCTTGATTAGACTTGCGCAGTGTTATCAAAGTTGTTTCTACAGGATTCACCATGATGCTCTGAGCTGTAGGATTATCTATGTACAGAGATGGACTAGATGTCCAAAGAAATGTACACTCCTCATCTTGTCTTATCGTTACAGAGTCTATGAAAAAACGCCATCCATTTACCGCAGAAGTAGGCGATTCTCCTGCAATGACAGACTCTATCGTGATAGGGGTCAAACTACCGATCGCCGGAAAATGAAAAACATAATCGATATAATCAATTGTATTTATCGTTTGCTGTTGAGATTCTGTACCTGCTGTAACCTTAATGATTCCATCCCGATTACCACCTTCATAACCTCCCCATGTCCAGTTCTTTGCTTTGATAATCACATCAAACGAGTGTGACAGGTCGAGTGGTACAGATGTCATACTACCAGGGACCGCTGGACTATTAGAAATACCACTACCTTTTCCAAATTTTACTTTTCCACCCGCAGGATAAACATTAGACATGGTAGGGAAAGTTGCAAGTGTGCTATCGGGCATCGGTATCCCACCAGGTGCACTTGCACCTTCATCACCACCATCCGTAATGCTAGAAAAGCCTTCTGTTAGCAATACTTCATCATGGCACACCGATGACAATGTCACCTCGTCGCCTGGACAAATAACCGAATTTAAGGGCTCATCAACTTCCATTCTCACCGGATTTTTCCAAGAGAACGTGGCCACACTCGTAGTATTTCCATCGCTCTGCTGCAATGTAATGACCGTATCATTCTGCAGAACCACTTCTATACTCTGCGAAGCTTGCCCTCCCGGGCTCCATAAATACGTACACTCCCCTCCTCCAACGCTTTCTACAACCACACTGTCAATAAACACACGTCTTCCTTGAGGCGTATCCATTGTTTTGATTGTAATGGTTGACATTGCCGTGGCAGCCTGGAAGTCAAATGAATAAACATCATAGTCTGATTGGCCAACCGTTCTCTGCTGCTGGTCATTACCATCTACAGAGACTATTAACACTCCATTTTTTCCAGTCCAACTTTTTGCATAAATCACTACCCTGAATGGATTTGACAAATCAAGGGGCATAGAAATCATTGATCCTGGATTGCTACTACTACCCATCTTCACCTTTCCACCAGCTGGATACACATAAGACATGTTGGGGAATTTTAGTAGTGTATTGTTCGGGATAACAGAACTACCGGGTGTACTCTCTGAGCCACTCGTTATACTTTCAAATCCCTCCTCCATGATAACCTGCCCACTCTGGCATTCCGGTGCGGTGAGTATCACGGTATCGCCTTGACAGTGAATGCCGACAGGTGTCACTTGTATGGTCGTGGTCGTCTGTGCCCAAAGCATAGTCTGGCACAACAGCACTACCATCATTATGATGAAACCCGATACCTTTTTAAGAACACCCATCTTTTTCTTTCTTACAACACCGTAATCGCCCCCTTCATCCTGTTCATAATTCCATCCCTGTCGATGTATTTGATTGTATAGCTAAACACCTCTTCCCTTTCCAAACGGCCCTTGTAATCACCATACCATTTGAAATTCTTATCATTGGAATAGAACACCATTTCACCCCATCGACTGAATATCTTGATTTCAAAACTCTCAATCTGATCCAAACAAGCCTCCGGCAACTGGAAACAGTCGTTCAATCCATCATAGTTGCTCGGACTGATGGCGTTGGGCAGACGAAGTTCCATCTTGCACGGATAGATTTTGCGAAAAGCCCTGCCCCGGCAATCACCTGTATAGGCTGTCACCGAATACTCGCCCGGCTCCAAAACCATAATGGACGCAGAGGTCTCTCCCGTGCTCCATACATAATCCTCCAAAGAGGTCTCCACTGTCAATGTAGTGAACATACCCTGACAAAAATCATCGGAGGAGATTATCTTCAGCGATGTATCCATCACATCCAGCGTGAGCGTCACGATGCTGTCGCAACCATTTACAGTGGACAGGGTATAGGAGACAGTTAACAATGAGGGTGTGCCCGACTGGAATGTGGTGTCTATTTGGCCGTTGACATAACGATACGGAAAATCGCTCATGCATATTTCTTCTGACAACGATGTGTGTGCCGATGTGTTCACGTGCAAACGCATCAACAAAGTGTCGTCCTCTCCGTGCGCGCCTGTGAGCACTATCTGACGCTCATCAGCTGCAGAAAACTCTACCCCGTTCCACATCACGGGCAGTTGGTCATCGCAGACCGCCGAATCCACAACACTGCTCTCATTCCGCCAAACATGTAGCGAGTATGTAATGATACTGTCACAGCCTTGTGAATTCGGGATAACCACTCTGGCATTCGTTACCGAATCGGAAAAAACAATACCGTTAAAAGTATGAGGCAAATCATTCTCAACAACTGTATCCAGCACCGTGGAATAGGTGTTCGGTTTGACATTCAGATGCATAAAGACTGTGCTATCCACCTTGGTGGAAGCAATCAATGTAACGTTCTGAGTGCCCGCCTGTGTGAAAGTCAGACCGTTCCATTGTAATGGAAGCGCGTTTTCACATACGGTACTGTCAAGCGATATTTGGACATTGGGCAAGACTGTCAGAATCATGGTCACTACACTGTCACAGCCATACACATTGGATATGGTGGTCTGTTTTCTTCCCGCAGCAGTAAAATGCATACCCAATGTATCATAGGGCAATGCATTCTGCACGATAGTGTCATGCAGGATGGACGATGTATTAGGGTTCAGCGTCACATGCATGGTAATAAGGCTATCGCACCCCATCACATTTTGAATAATAGTACTGTCCGTTCCTCCCGGCATATTGAATGTCACCCCATTCCATTGAAATGGGAAATCCACAGCGCAAATCGCTGAATCCAAATTGCTGTATGTTTTGTGATATATGGTCAAATTCAGTTGCACTAATGAGTCACAGCCGTGTTCTGTAAAGAAATGCTGCTCGTAATTACCCGTGTGTGTATAAATGCTGTCATTCCAGGTATAGGATTCACACGCAAAAGTATCAACAGACACCGTATCGTCATAGTATAAAGTCAGGTGCAACGTCACCAATGAATCACAACCTTCAAAAACATTAAAGATTTGTTCAAAATCGCCAGTGGAATAGTATGTCTTGTCATTCCAGGTATAAGAATTACACGCTTCATCTTCAAAATCTTCATAAATAGTATCCTGGATGGACAAGTGCATCGTCACCACAGAATCACAACCATACCGATTGCTCAAGACCAGGGTATAATCTCCTGTGGCATCATAATAATGGTCGTGCCACAAATATCCGAAACACCTTTGCTTGGAAAACTCCACTTCATCCTTACCCAAAATCGTTAAATGCAGTGTCAGGAGACTGTCTGCTCCATGCACATCTTGCAAAAGATGCTCGTACTCCCCGCTGCGCGTGTATTCATTCCCATACCACGAATATTCCAAACAAGCAGTATCGTATATGTCTGTATGTGATGAGAAATAAAGAGTCAAGTACAAAGTATCCACCTGCGTGCAACCGTTGCCATCAAGATGCGAATGCAAGTATGTTCCGCCTTGGATATAAAGACTGTCATTCCACAAATACTGGTCGAATGCCACAATACTATCACTTGTGGGCTCCGGATGCCAAACCGACAGAACAACCTTTACCACCGAGTCACAGCCTGTCTGTCCAGACTGCAAATGTTGGTACACCAAAGTATCATGATAAGCAACAAAACTGAAGCCTCGCTCTTCAAAAAGTTCTCCTTCGCAGATGTATTCCCATGCAGATGTGGTATCCGGATGATAAACCAAAACACGTTGTTGTTGGGAACGTGCATTGTCGCATGCATCCGTCACCACCCAAGTTCGGATCAAGGTATCTGCGCCATGGGTTGAGACATGAAGGATATCCTCGTAATCGACAGTCAAATCCTGCGACGAGGAGCAGTTATCGTCCAAATCAGAAGGTTGGCCTGTAATATCCGGATCGGCATTATAAGTGCCATCCAAGGTCCAGCATATATACGTGTCTGCCGGCACCGTGAAGGATGGCCGAGTGGTATCCTCTACCACATAGGTGTATTTCCATGTCTTACTATGATTCAAACAATCCTTGTACAACCATGAATAGACCACATTGCCTGAACAGTTATCTACATTATTCACTACAGCTTGCGCCTCGGGAACTATTGTATCACCACAGGCATTGACCACCACTGGGGGAACAGGAGCCACCGCATCGTCCAGGCACTGAACCTGAGAGGACTGGTTCGAAGGCGGTGAGAATGTGGATGGCGGCTGCAAATAATAGGTATAGTTCCAGGTATATTGGGTCTCCCCCACCGTATAATGGTACACGTACCGATAGTAGCCGCAACCGTTCTGGATATTGTTGATCGAATCGTATAACTGCAACGGCACGTTATTGTCACAACTGGTGATTACCGGAAGTTGTTGAGGTATATGAATATTTTGGGAGCACGGAACTTGCTTATTAACATCAACAGGTGGCGTAAAGGAAGGCGAGTGCATTGTCAGGTGCAGCGTATCCACTTGCGTACAA
The DNA here is from genome assembly GCA_045132055.1 of Bacteroidales bacterium. Lineage (GTDB taxonomy): Bacteria > Bacteroidota > Bacteroidia > Bacteroidales > WCHB1-69 > F23-D06. The sequence goes on along the minus strand of JBGURP010000033.1, from coordinate 383,096 downwards.
CCATTGGCATCTTGATGAGACCACGTGCGCGTGTAGATACCTGCCTGTGCGAAAGAATGGTTGTGCCACGAGTACGAATTAGCACAGGTATCCACATAATAGGACTGGTGTTGGGGATAGTGCACATTCACCGTCACAGTAGCATGTCCCGTACACCTCCCGGCCACTGTCTGCGTAAGCGAATAGGTCGTAGTCGTGGTGGGGCTGACCGTGATTTGTTGATTGTGCTGTCCAGTTGACCATGAGTATGAATTCTGGTAACCCGTCACACTACTGCCAACAAGTGTGGCTGAACTACCGCGGCAAATAGAGGCAGTGGGCGGATTGACAGAAATGTATGTATTCACCGGGATCACCTCAATCGTGGTGGATGCCGGCGCCGAACTAACCCCGTTCAATGTCTTCACCAAAGTATAGGTATTGCCATTCATGGAAGCGGTAGCGGGATAAATCACCGGATTCACAGCAGTAGAAGTCCACCCGCCAGGGCCTTCCCAATGATAGGTAGCACCCTGCTGGGGATTATTGCAGAACAAGTGGATAGTATCGCCCACACAATATGGCCCGTCGTTGCTCACTTCCGCAACAATGCCGCAGTCGGTAGTGGCCTCTCCTTCTGTGGCACTAAAGGAAATCGTACCGGTTGATCCACTCGAATATCCTGAATAATTTGTTATCAGCAACAAATAATAATCTCCACTTTGGGCACTATTAATATGACATTCTTCCCATGTTTGAGGATCATAACTACAATCCACAAGATTAGGGAAGGGATAATTGGGCACTGCTCCCCATGCATTGTATCCATCATCAAGGTAATAACCTGTATTACTAGGATGATACGATGTATTAAAACTATAATACCCACAACACAGATTCTGCACAAAATCCGCGGTTGACGCTGCTGCAAACGGTCCCCAACAGGCAAAATCCACATCAAGAGGCGTCCCACTTGACGAACGTTGCTCAATACGTATGGTCATATCACCTGGTTCATCTATGCGCATAAAATACCAAGCAGGTGCTTGGGCAATACCCAAACACCCTAAATATCCACTACTAATTCCAAAGAAATCTTTGGCATTTCCTGTTGTTCCCGAATAATAGGTATATTCTTCCCCCGTGCAGAAAGGATGGATATTGTCAGCTGCGCATGGCGATCCTGAAGCGGTACTGGCAGGGGTACAAGTCACACAGTTAATAGATGCCACCCAGCTACTATTCGGGCTATTACTGTTTCTTTCAAAATAAAAAGTAAGACAATCACTGGAAGAAATTATGTTAGACGGTATGGTGTTCCCTGTAAAAGTCCCTAACAGTGGCGCTGTGGTCGTATTGCCATCATACATATACAACACATCGCCAGGTTCCAAAGAGAACTGCGAAAAAAGAACAGACAATGGTTCACCGTTATCCGAGCAAATGGTTTGCGTAATATCTTGATCATTATAGCCAGCCGTTCCAACCGGATCGGACCATAAAAACGAACAGCCTGAGAGTGGAGTATCAGACATTGGGGTTGGACAAACACATTGTACGTGGAGTTCATAGCCATTATATTGCACAGTCCCATCTGAAATAAAAACTAATGTTAACGGGCCAGATATTGAAACGATGTCACAGGTTCCGTTACCATGAAAATATCCCAATCGCGCACCTGATGTAGATGTTCCGTCATAAACATATAATTTATCCCAATCGGAAACAGGACTTTCAATATAATACGTTCCTGTCAACCGCACCATACATCCAGGATTTGCAGGATAAATCACGAGGGTATCGCTGCTATTATTATCATATTCGCCATTGGGACCTCCATTGTCATAAATAATGGCATTACACGTAGTAAGTTCATGCGTACCTACAGACATAGTATATGTGGTCTGTGCACACAGCCACTGAGGGAACAGAAGCCCCAGCAACACAGCAGCCATATGCAGCACTTTCCTCGTCATACGATACGTTGTCTTTTTAGCCTAATATACCATTATAAAATAAACTTGCAAAGATAGTAAAATTGCCCAATGGAGCGAATTCAGGCAATAAAAAAGACCGCCCAAAATGAGCGGTCTTGATGGTATTGCAATAAACAATTGTGTTGCTTATTCAGCTGCAGGAGCTTCAGCAGCGGGAGCTTCTTCCACAGCGGCTTCAGCGACCGGAGCTTCCTCCACCTTAGCGGCAGCTTTCTTGCCACTACCACGACGTGTACGCGTAGCTTTCTTCTTGCCACCGTCAGTGGTGTAGGTCTCGTTGTAGTCCACAAATTCGATGATGCACATCTCGGCGTTGTCACCTTTGCGGAAACCAGTCTTCAGGATACGGGTGTAACCGCCGGGGCGGGTGGACACCTTCTGCGAAATCTCGCGGAACAGTTCCGTAACCGCATATTTGTTCTGAAGCTGGGAGAAAACCATACGTCTGGAGTGTGTGGTATCGTGTTTGCTTCTGGTCACGAGCGGTTCCACATATTTTCTCAACTCCTTAGCCTTGGCCAGCGTCGTGGAGATTCTCTTGTGCATGATCAGGGATGTAGCCATATTGGACATGAGCGCCTTTCTATGGGCATCCGTTCTTCCTAAATGATTAATACTTTTCGCGTGTCTCATTGTTCTATTCCTTATCTAATTTATATTTCGAAATATTCATTCCAAATTCCAGACCTTTGGACTTCACGAGATCCTCCAGCTCAGCAAGTGACTTCTTGCCGAAGTTACGGAATTTGAGAAGGTCGGCCTTGTGAATAGCCACCAGGTCACCGAGAGTCTCCAGTTCAGCGGACTTGAGGCAGTTGAGTGCTCTCACGGAAAGATCCATGTCGATGAGCTTGGACTTGAGGACTTGTCTGATCAGCATAGCATTCTCGTCGAGTTCTTCGGAAGAAGCAGGCTGTTCGGGCGTATCCAACGTGATCTTGTCATCGGAGAAGAGCGCAAAGTGCTGGATGAGGATCTTGGCAGCCTCTTTGAGCGCGTTCTTCGGATGAATAGAACCATCCGTGTCGATTTCCATCACCAGTTTCTCGAAGTCGGTCTTCTGTTCCACACGATAGGGCTCGATGGAGTATTTGACGTTCTTGATGGGCGTGTGGATGGAGTCGATAGCGATCACATCAATTCCCTCATGCAGAGAACGGTTGTCCTCTACGGGCACATAGCCTCTACCCTTGTCGATGGTAATCTCCATCACGATGCGGACGGAAGGTTCCATGCGGCAGATCAGCTGTTCGGGGTTCAGCACCTGGAAGAAGTTGAGGAAGCGGTTCATATCACCGGCCGTGAAAGTCTCCTGGTCGGAGATGATGATGGTTGCCTTCTCACTGAAGTTGTTCTCAATCTTGTTTTTGAAACGGACCTGTTTCAGATTGAGGACGATGTCGGTCACATCTTCCATGACACCAGGTATGGAGGAGAACTCCTGAGCCACGCCGTCAATCTTCACGGACGTAATGGCGAAGCCTTCCAATGAGGAGAGCAGCACACGGCGCAAAGCGTTGCCGATGGTAACGCCATAACCTTGCTGCAGGGGACGAAATTCAAATACTCCATGAAAATCGTCGGCCTCATTCATGATGACCTTATCGGGTTTTTGAAATGTTAAAATAGCCATTGTTATGATTTTTATTGTAATAAACTTAATAACTGTGGGTACATGAGGTAAAAGAGGTTCAAGAGGTGAAAGAGGTATGACTCTAAACTCTAATCTCTCATCTCTAAACTCTCATCTTTTACTTAGAGTACAACTCGACGATGGCTTGCTCGTTGATCGTCTCAGGGATTTCCTCTCTCTGGGGATAGTTCATGAACTTGCCCACCATGAGGCCGCCGTCCCACTCCAACCAAGGAGAACTCATGGACTTGCCGCTCAGGGAGTTTGTGATGACTTCCATAGCTTTGGAACGCTCACGCACTTCCACGGTGTCACCAGGAACAAGCAGTCTGGAAGGGATGTTGCAGATAACGCCATTGACGGAAATGTGTCTGTGGCTCACAATCTGACGTGCGGCAGCACGGGAAGGAGCAATACCCAAACGGAACACCACGTTGTCCAAACGGGACTCAATGAGTTGCATCAAGTTCTGGCCCGTGACACCTTTCTTGCGGGCTGCAAGCTTGAACAGTTTACGGAACTGACGTTCGAGCAAACCGTAGGTGTATTTGGCTTTCTGTTTCTCCTGCAACTGCATACCGTACTCGGACAGTTTGGAGCGTCTGCGAGACTGGCCATGCTGACCCGGAGCATAATTTCTTCTCTCGAAATTCTTGTCGGGACCGAAGATGGGTTCTCTAAATTTTCTTGCTATTCTAGTTTTAGGTCCTGTATATCTTGCCATTTTTCTAACAATTTAATGATTAAACGATATAAAAATTATACTCTTCTGTGTTTCGGAGGACGACAACCATTGTGAGGAAGCGGAGTAACATCCGTGATCTCTTCCACCATGATGCCGGTGGTGTTGATGGAACGGATAGCGGACTCACGTCCTTGACCAGGTCCCTTCACATAAACTTTCACTTTGCGCAGACCGAGGTCGTAAGCAACCTTGGCACAGTCCTGAGCCACCATTTGGGCAGCGTAGGGAGTATTCTTTTTAGAACCTCTGTATCCCATCTTACCAGCGGAAGACCAAGAAATCACTTGACCGTCGTTATTGGTAAGGGAAACGATAACATTATTAAAGGAAGCATAGATAAACGCCTTTCCGGACGCATCTATTCTGACAACTTTCTTCTTGGATGATTTTGTATTCTTTGCCATAACTATATGTTTCTATCCATGTGATTAATAACTACTTGGTCGCTTTCTTCTTGTTTGCGACAGTTTTCTTACGTCCCTTACGAGTACGGGCGTTGTTCTTGGTGCTCTGACCACGAACAGGTAAACCCAGACGGTGACGAATACCTCTGTAACAGCCGATATCCATCAATCGTTTGATGTTCATTTGCTCTTCAGATCTCAGCGGTCCTTCCACCTTGATTTCGTTAACCAATCCACGGATTACTGCCAATTCATCATCGTTCCATTCATTTACCTTCTTGTCCCAGCTGATACCGGCCTTGGTCAGAATCTTTTGGGCAGTGCTTCTGCCGATTCCATAAATGTATGTCAAGCCGATTTCGCCATGTTTGTTCTTCGGTAAATCAATACCTGCAATTCTTGCCATATTACTTTATGATTTTATTTAGTTAATAATTATTTTATTCTTGTTCGGTATATTAACCCTGACGTTGTTTGAATTTGGGGTTCTTCTTGTTAATCACATAAACCACGCCGTGACGTTTCACCACGATACAGTCTTCGGATCTTTTCTTAACTGATGTTCTTACTTTCATTTCTTTCTATTTTATATTATTATTAATTTCAATTTCTCTCTAATCTCTAATCTCTCATCAATAATCTCTTACGCTTTGTATCTGAACGTAATTCTACCCTTCGTCAAGTCGTACGGGGACATGGCCACTTGCACCTTGTCGCCGGGGAGGATCTTGATGTAATGGAGGCGCATCTTGCCGGAGAGGTGGGCGATGATGACGTGACCGCTCTCAAGCTGGACACGATACATGCCGTTGCCCAATGCTTCGGTCACGATTCCGTCTAAGTCAAATGATGATTGCTTTGCCATAATTGTATTAATATTTTTCGTTAGTTCCTATGACCTCTCCCAGCAATTTATAGGAGGAGATGACCTCAGTGCCCTTGGACGTGATAGCCAGCTGATGCTCGTAGTGAGCTGCAGGCTTGTGGTCCTGGGTACGGATGGTCCATCCGTCATTCTCCATATAAATCTTGCGGGATCCCATTGTAATCATCGGTTCGATGCAGATGCACATACCCTCCTGCAAGCGGTCGCCGTAACCGGCTCTGCCGTAGTTGGGGATGTCAGGGCGCTCGTGCATGTCCTTGCCGATACCATGGCCGCAGAGCTCGCGCACAACTCCGTAGTTGAATTGTCCGACGTAGGTCTCCACTGTGTGCCCGATATCACCGACAGTCTTGCCTGCCACTGCCACATCGATAGCCTTGTACAAAGACTCTTTCGTTCTCTCCATCAGAAGGCGAACCTCTTCAGACACCTCGCCGACAGCGAAAGTGTAGGCGAAATCACCGTGAAAACCGTCCAGAAGAGCACCACAATCCACTGAGATGATATCCCCGTCCTGCAGATAATCGCCGGCCTTGGGGATGCCATGCACCACGACATCGTTGACTGAGAGGCACAGTGCAGAGGGGAAACCCTCATAGCCCTTGAAGGAGGGAACGGCGTGGTGGTCGCGGATGCACTCCTCCCCTATCTGGTCCAGATAGGTCAAGGGCACCCCCGGCTTGATGTACTTTGCCACTTCTGCCAAAGTAACAGCCACAACCTGAGCGCTCTTTCTCAGCTTCTCGAAGTCGGATTCGGTTTTATATTTCACTCTTCTGAACATAGTCACGATTAGCCTCCGTAAACGCCGCCCATACGGCCTTTGATACGTCCTGATTTGGTCAAACCATCATAATGTCTCATCAACAGGTGGCTCTCAATCTGCTGCAATGTGTCAAGCACAACGCCGACCATAATCAGCAGGGAGGTGCCGCCGAAGAACTGGGCGAACTGTTGGTTCACACCGAACATACGCACGATAGCGGGCAGGATAGCCACGATACCCAAGAAGATGGAGCCCGGCAATGTGATGCGGGACATGATCTTGTCGATGTACTCAGCGGTATGTTTACCAGGTTTCACGCCGGGGATGAATCCGTTGTTCTTCTTCAAGTCCTCAGCAATCTGCTGGGGATTGATAGTGATTGCCGTATAGAAATAGGTGAAGGCAATAATCATCACGAAGAACACGGCATTGTAGCCGAATCTGTTATAGTCGATGAAGCTGCTCCAGAAACCGGAAGTGGTCTCGGTGGAGATATTCACGAAAGTCAAGGGGATAAACATGATAGCCTGTGCGAAGATGATCGGCATAACGCCGGCTGCATTGACCTTCAGAGGAAGGTAGTTGCGCACGCCACCGTACTGTTTGTTGCCAACCACGCGTTTGGCGTATTGCACCGGGATACGGCGCGTGCCTTGCACGAGGAGGATACAGAGACCGATGATGACCATCATGAGCACAATCTCGATGATGAAAACGATAGGACCACCGTTCATCTCGCTGATACGTGCGATGAATTCAGCACGGATAGCGTACGGGAAACGGGCGATGATACCAATCATAATGATCATGGAGATACCGTTGCCGATACCGTTGTCGGTGATACGCTCACCCAACCACATGATGAACAGGGTGGCAGCGATCAGAAGCACGAATGCTGTGAAACCGAATGCGGTGAAGCCCAGCACATGGTGTTCCAACATGGAAGGAGCGATAGCGCTCGGGAACTGGTTGACCAAGTTGGCGATGTAGGCGGGAGCCTGGATAGCCAGCACGATCACGGTGAGGTAACGGGTAATCTGGTTGATTTTCTTACGGCCGCTTTCGCCCTCTTTCTGCAAACGCTGGAAGTAAGGCACTGCCAGGGTCATCAATTGGACGACGATGGATGCGGAGATGTAAGGCATGATACCCAATGCAAAGATAGAAGCGTTGGAGAATGCACCACCGGAGAACAGGTCGAGCATACCCAACAAGCCCTTTTGTGCAGCACTGGTAAACGCGGAGAGGCCGCCAGGGTTGATACCCGGGAGCACCACGTGTGCGCCAAAACGGTAAATCAGGATAATAAAGAGCGTGTAAAGGATTCTCTTTCTAAGGTCTTCTATCCTGAAGATGTTTTGTATAGTTTCGATAAATTTTTTCATCAGTTCTTTTGTTTAGAGTGGAAAATTATTCAGCCTGAGCAGGAGCGTTCACGAGCGTCACGGTGCCACCAGCTTTCTCGATGGCTTCCTTGGCCTTGGCGGAGAACTTGTCAGCCGTAACATTGATCTTGGCGGTAAGTTCACCCTTGGCGAGGATGGCGACGAGATCGTTCTTGCGGACCAAGCCGTTGGCTACGAGCACTTCGCGGTTGATGTCGGTGATGTTCTTCTCAGCGAGTTTCTGTAAAGTGCTAATATTGACAGCGTTGTATTCCACGCGGTTGATGTTCTTGAAACCTCTCTTAGGCAGGATTCTGTAGATAGGCATTTGACCGCCTTCGAAACCGATCTTGCGGCTGTAGCCGGAACGTGACTTGGCACCCTTGTTACCACGTGTGGAAGTGCCGCCCTTGCCGGAGCCTTGACCTCTACCGATTCTTCTTTCGCTATGCGTTGAGTTGTTTGCTGGTTTTAAGTTGTGTAAATCCATTGTCTCTAAAATTTCTTTCGGTTATTTAATCTCATTATAATTCTTCTACGGATACCAGGTGTTTCACGGAATCCACAATACCTAAAATTTGAGGAGTAGCCTCATGTTCCACTGTCTGGTGCATTTTACGTAATCCTAATGCTTCCAAAGATCTTTTTTGTCGGATTGATCTGTCAACCGCACTTTTTACTTGGGTAATTTTAATCTTTTTCATCCCTTCAATTTAATTTTAGATTATTAATTATTGTTCAATTCAAAAAAAAATAGCGCACTTTTGGAAGTAAAATGCAACTATTCTATCATCAAAAACCATAATAACCCTCACCCAAAAATCTCCAGCGATATTCAATTACAGTCCGTGAAATCAAGCAGTTGCGCGCTTTTCCGACCCTCCTAGTCCATCACAAAACATTTCACTTCAAAAAGCGTGCAAAGATACACTTTTTTCTTAATGTTCAATTTGTTGATAAAAAAATATTTTGGGAAAGTTCTATTTGCTAATCATCGCCATAAACTCCTCCTCCGAAATGATAGGAATCCCCAAACTCTCGGCTTTCTTCCGCTTCTCCGGGCCCATCTTCTCGCCAGCCAAAACATATGTGGTGTTTTTGGATATGGAAGAGACATTCTTGCCACCATGTTGCTCTATAAGCCGCTTCAGTTCATCGCGGGGAACGGAGAAAACACCACTCACGATGATGTTCTTTCCTGCCAGCTTGTCGGAGGCAGCCTGCAACTCCTCCCCCACTTCCATCTGCACTCCAGCCTGGCGCAGTCGCATCACCATCTCCAGATTTTCAGTATTATTATAATATTGTATAATGCTTTCCGCCACGCGCTCTCCTACATCCTCCACCTCTATCAACTCCTCCTTGGTGGCGCTGGCAATAGCGTCAATATTCTTGAACTGGCGAGCCAATTTCTTGGCCGTCACTTCGCCCACAAACCGCATACCCAACGCATATAGCACCCGCTCAAAGGGAACATTTTTGGACTGCTCAATGCCATTGAGTATGTTTTGCGTTGTCTTCTCCTTGAAGCTGAGTGTCTTGCTCTTGCCATTCTCATCTTCTATCACCTTTTCCAACCCGAACAATTTGTCAAATGTCAAATCGTACAAATCGGCGGCATTGCGCACGAGTCCCTGCGAATAGAGCACTTCTATTTTGCCTTCGCCGAGCGAATCGATGTTCATGGCCTTGCGGGAAATAAAATGCTCCAAGCGCCCCCTAATCTGAGGGGCACAGTGCAGTTCGTTAGGACAGAAAACGCCCGCCTCGCCCTCATTTTGCACCAGCGGCGTGCCACAGACAGGGCACACCTCCACAAAACGCACGGGGTGAGCCTCCGGAGCACGCTTCTCCATGTCCACCCCCACAATCTTGGGGATGATCTCGCCACCTTTCTCCACAAACAGAAAGTCGCCCTCGCGGATATCCATGTCAGCGATGAAGTCGCGGTTATTGAGCGTGGCGCGCTTCACCACGGTGCCGGCCAGACTCACGGGTTTGAGATTGGCCACGGGCGTGATAATACCCGTACGCCCCACCTGGAAATCGACACTCAACAGCGGCGTAGATACACGCTCAGCCTTGAACTTGTAGGCAATGGCCCAGCGCGGGCTCTTGGCCGTGGCGCCCACCTGCTGCTGCTGCGCGAAGTCATTCACTTTGATAACGATGCCGTCAATAGGATACGGCAAGCTCTTGCGCTGGACATCCCATGTGCGGATAAACTCCAGCACGCCGGGAAGCCCGTCCACCTTCTCCATCACATCCGGAAAACGGAAGCCCCACTCATGGAGCTTGCGCAAACGGTCGTAGTGGTTGTTTTCAGGCAGATTTTCGCCCAACGCGTAATAGAGTTTGAAACTCAGTCCACGCTTGGCCACTTCGGCAGAGTTCTGCAACTTGAGACTACCGGAGGCCGCGTTGCGCGGGTTGGCAAAAGGCTGTTCCCCTATCTCTTCGCGCTCAGCATTCAGCGCGTTGAAGCTGTCGAAGGGCATGATAATCTCACCACGGGCCTCGAGCAGGTCTGGAAAATCGCCTGTAAGACTCAGCGGCACGGAGCCAATGGTCTTCACGTTGGCAGTCACCACATCACCGCGTGTGCCGTCGCCGCGCGTGACCGCACGTGTGAGGATGCCCTGTTCGTAAATCAAGCTGATGGCCACGCCGTCGTATTTCAGCTCGCACACATACTCCACAGGCCCGTTCAGCAAATCGTGCACGCGAGTGTCAAACTCTGTCAGGTCGCCCTCCGAGTATGTGTTGCCCAGCGACAGCATCGGATAGATGTGCGCAGCACTCTCAAACTGCTTGGTGATGGTGCCACCCACCCGCTGTGTGGGACTGTCGGGCCTGACATATTCAGGATACTGCCGCTCCAAGTCAATGAGCCGCTGCAGCAACTGATCAAAATCGTAGTCGCTGATCTTCGGATCGTCCAACATATAATAATAATAGTTGTGACGATTGATCTCCTCGGAGAGACGGGCAATTTCCTGCTGGATGTCGTTCATATTATTTCAGTCCTCTGTTCTTCAAAAGCGGCTCAATGGAGGGTTCGTGACCGCGGAATGCAACGTAAAGATTCATTGCGTCGTCCGTATTGCCACGTTCCAAGATGTTGGTACGGAAAGCTGTTGCTGTGGTCTGGTCAAAGACACCATTCTCCTTGAATGCCTCATACGCGTCGTTGTCGAGCACAGCCGACCAAGTGTAGCTGTAATAGCCTGCGCCGTATCCACCAGCGAAAACATGCTGGAAGTACGGGCTTCTGTAACGGGAAATGATAGACGGGATCAGGCCGATGGCATCCATTTGCTGATTCTCGAAATCCGGCAACTTGATGCTGGTTTTGGATTTGATGGTGTGATAGTCCATATCCAGCAAAGAGGCTGCAAGCAGTTCAGTGTTGATGAAGCCCTGACCATACGTAGAAGCCGCTTCAATCTTTTTAACCAACGCTTCCGGAATGTTCTCTCCCGTCTTGTAGTGGTTGGCATACATCTTCAGCACCTGCGGCTCAAAGGCAAAGTGCTCCATGAACTGCGAAGGCATCTCCACATAGTCGCGCGGCACGTTGGTTCCGGACAGGGAGCGATAATGGCAGCGCGACAAGATGCTATGGAGCGCGTGACCGAACTCATGGAACAAGGTCTGCACTTCATCAATATTCAGCATGGAAGGCTTGTCGCCAGAAGGTTTGGTGAAGTTAAACACCAAAGAGACCACTGGGATGATGTTTTCACCTTCACGTGTGTAGTATTGTTCGCGAAAATTGGTCATCCAGGCGCCACTGCGTTTGGACGCTCGCGGGAAGAAGTCCATATAGACGATAGCTATCACCTCGTTGTGGTCCAGTACTTCATAAACTTTCACATCCTCCTGATATACTGGAATATCCTTATTCTCCTTGAATGTCAAGCCGTACAAATTCTCACAAACCATGAAAAGACCTTTGCGGGCCGTATCGATAGAAAAGTACGGACGGATGTCGTCATCATTCAGGTCGTATTTCTCTTTGCGCAGCTTCTCACAATAGTAACGCCAGTCGTATGGCTCCAACTTGAAACCACCGCGTTCCTTGTCAATCATTTTCTGATAAAGGGCAGCCTCTTCTTTGGCCTTGGCCAGGGCGGGAGTCCACACCTGCTTCAGCAGGGCATACACATTGTCAGCATTCTTGGCCATACAGTCGTCCAATACATAGTTGGCATAATTATCATAGCCCAAAATATTGGCTTTCTCCAAGCGGAGGTTCACTATTTCGTTGATAATTTTCTCATTGTCAAACTCGCCGCCCAGGCAACGGGTAGAATAAGCGGTCCAGATTTCCTTGCGCAAATCACGGTCCTTGCAGTTCATCAGAAACGGCTCAAGCGTAGGCATATCCAGCGTAAACACATACTTGCCCTTGGTTTCCGCTTTCTCGTTTCCAAGTGCTGCGGCATTCTGGAGTTGCTGCTCGGTCAAACCGTCCAACTTGGCCTTATCAGAAACAACCAACTGATAACTATTGGTGGCTTTCAGCACATTGCTGCCAAACTTCTGCGTCAGAGTGGCAAGTTTGGTATTGATCTCACGGAAGCGGGCCTGTTTGCTGGCAGGCACATTGGCACCACCACGGACAAAGCCTTTGTAAGTCTCATCCAGCAGACGGAGCTGCTCGGGATTCAGATTCTCCTTGTCTCTGTTTTCATACACTTTCTTTACGCGCTGGAACAATTTCTCATTCAGCATGATATCATCTCCGTGTTGAGAATAAAGCGGCATGAGCGTATCGGCCAGCTTTTCCATTTCATCACTATTGCAGCATTCCAACAGGTTGAAGAACACCGCACTAACCTTGCTCAACAGTTCGTCACTGTATTCCAGCGGGATGATGGTATTGCCAAAGGTGGGCTCCTCAGTATTGTTCACAATATTATCTATAGCCTCCTTCTGCTGACGCATACCTTCTTCAAAGGCAGGCAGATAGTGCTCTGTTTTAATCTTGTCAAACGGCGGAACTCCGTACGGCGTGTTCCATTCCTGCATGAAAGGATTGTCTTTCAAAGCAGATTCCTCTTTCTTGTGACAGGCGCCACACACGATGCCTGCGATAACGATACTCATAATAACAAGGTTGCTTTTCATAATACGACTTTAAAAATTAGGTTGCAAAAATAAGAAAAAAGGAGGTACCTGCCTCTTGATAAAATAATTAATTTTTTATTCATAAACAGCAAAAAACTTCCAAATTCAACAACACCGTTTAACAATTAATTATTAAATCAACGTGTTGATTTTTCGTAAGTTACTAATAATTAAGGAGAAAAAATTTTTCATAAACCCCTTGACAAACCCACTTTCAAGATTGTATTTTTGTGCTGTCAAAAAACACGATGGGGCCGGCTACCCCAACGAGGTTTTGAAACAGGTAAAACAACAGCAATAAAAAAAGAGCAAGCCGACAGAAACAATCAACCTGTTAAGACTAGACAATCTTCAGCCTTGACCGCGCATGGGCACTGCCTCTCCTGCGAAAGTGGAGAAATCAAACAAAATATTAATCTAAAAAACAAAAGACTATGAAAAAACTATTATTGATTTTAAGTGTATGTTTAATGGGCGTCAGCCTTTATGCTGAAGGAGATCAACCAATTGTCATCGTCCACAAGAGCAATGGCGGGTACTGGGCATGGTTGAATCTTTACAACGACATCATGTACGTTCCGTCTGAAGACGGAATCCAACCAGCCATGCTGGAGTGCTCTGGCGCAGGCTTCAGTTCCTGTCGTGTACCGAGACAAACCATTTTACACACCAACTATCCAGTCCATCCAAACAACATTGATCTGGGCGGAATGATCACCGATGCCATCAATGAAATCATCGCCAAGAGCGAGGAGAACGGACAGCGAGGCACTCTGCAGGGTTCCACTTGCAAGAAGATAGCGGTCAGGAACAGCACGCGCGGTGGCATGGACACCTACTTTATCCAAGGAGCATGGAAATACAATACCCGTGGCGAGGGATATCTCAAAATCTACATTTCACAATCCGACATCCTGGGCCACAGAATTTAAAGCCACAACACCCTAAATCACATTAGAATATGAGAACACGCATAATCGTAATCGGCATAATAGCCTGGATGTCAGCAGCAAATACGATCCAAAGCCAGACCTGGATAGGTGAGGTTTTTGAGTTAGACACGTCCGTGGTCCTATCCTACTCTTCCCTGCCGTCTGACCTGTCGCATTTGCAATATTGCATCCATGACAACATTATTTACTTTACAGAACAGAAAGCGTTTCAGCATGCCGGGAACGATTATGCGGCTCATATTTACGCCTTTTCACTCACTGATCTCATCTCATTCGAATTTGATTTGCCCTTGCCACCCAGCCTCAGAAAAAAAGAGTGGATGATCTGCAACTATTGGATCAACGATTTCAGTTTCAATGGAGACCAGTGCGTGATAAGTGTGCAAAATCATATCATCCTGTATCATAGATTGTCGTCACTGGAATTTGAGCCCGACACCATAATCGACCATCCTAACGTGAAATCCGTATATCTGCATCAAGGATTCATCTATTATTTGGAGGAAGATCATGATACCGGCTACAAATGGTTCCGCTATAACCCGAAAACCAAGGAAGAGATATTAGTGAGGGAATTGTCTTACGAAGCCCCACATGTGGTACAGGCTGGTCCTAACCGCTATCTTTTTCACAATGAAAACAATCTTTACTTTTTAAGCACAAAGTACCCGATTCTGAGCCAATACCATCTTGACGGCACCTGGGTGAAGGACATCCTGCTGAATCTCCCTTGCTGGCATCCCTTCGAGGACGAATACATCCGGAAAAGTCTGAGTGTACCATACGGTGTGGAACGTATTTACGCCACCCAAGACCGGATTTTCAATTACTCATATCTCAAGATGGCATTTCCCATTGACGGACGATACTTAATCTTCTACACCCAATACGACACCTGTTCCCAAAAGTCAGCCACCATGTTTGCCATTGCAGATTCTATCGGCGAGTCCAGCCTCTACGCTCGCAAATGTCCGAAGGACTACAAATTTACAGAAAGAAGATTCCCTTTCAACATACTGGAGCCCTTGGAGGCTCTTGTTCAGACAGGCTGGAATGACAGATTGGTTGAGATCACCGCTGACTGCGACTTGTCATGGCAGGATCTGACGGCTGAAGAATACCATCTTCTCAAGGAAGAATACTTCAGGCAGCACGACCCAATCATCAAAATCAGGATCATGCGTTTCAAAAACAAGGGGATTGCCTCTGAAGCATTCTTCTACAACAACCGTCACGAGCTGACCTCGCTCGATCAGCTGCCCGCTGGCAAGCACGTAGTCATCCTCCACAACAATCTGGAGTGTTCAGCCTGCGCCCATTATCTTTTGCAGACCATGGACAATCTGGACCCCGAACAGGTTCATTTGGACATTCTACATGCTTTTATTCCGGGGGCTTTGCAGGAACGTGAATTAAACAAAGATGTCAGACAGTACGTAAGGCGTCCATACGACTTCTACTATCTGGACACGGACAGGACTACCCGATATCCATGCTACATTTCCGATAGGGTTAGCCGCTATCCGGCTGTTTTATTCTACGAAAAGGGCAAGGCTCCCATTTTATTCTCCAACGACCAGCTTTTTGACGACGATCCGTATTCTTACCGCTTCAGTACGGCATTTCAGGAGGCACTGGACAGATTCACCGTAAAATGAGCGGGTGCTATGGAGCGCACGCATAAAAATCATACTTTTGCGCACCCTTTAAGAAGTGATGATATGGCATATACGATAGACCTCACCAAGGTAACGCAGTACGACCACATTGAGTTTGTAGCCAAGCAGGTGGTTCAGGGTTTCATTACCGGATTGCACAAGAGTCCGATGCACGGCTTCTCCGTGGAGTTTGCAGAGCATCGCCAGTACAACACGGGAGAGCCCATCCGCCACATCGACTGGAAACTATATGCCCGGACCGACAAGCTCTTTGTGAAGCAGTACGAAGAGGAGACCAATCTCCGCTGCCATCTCATTATCGACAACTCATCGTCCATGTATTTCCCGATTCGGGACAAATATTCCTTGGCCGCCCCTAACAAGATTTTCTTCTCCGTATATGCGGCCGCTGTCCTGATGCAGATTTTCAAAAGCCAGCGAGATGCAGTGGGATTGAGCGTTTTCTCCGACAAGTTGGACCTGCACACGCACGCTCGTGGCGGGGATGCGCACCATAAGATGATCTACCGTGAGTTGGAGAAAATCTTACAGCCCATTGGCACGGATGTGCACCGTACCTCAAGAGTGACAGACACCCTGCATCAAATTGCCGAGCAAATCCACCGCAGGTCACTCGTAATCATCTTCAGCGACATGTTCGAGAGTCAAAAAGACTTGGACGAGCTCATGTTGGCCCTGGGGCACTTGCGTCACAACAAGCATGAAGTGCTGGTATTTCACACCTTTGACCGCAGTCTGGAGTACGACTTTGCCTTCGAAAACCGGCTTTACCGTTTCGTGGACATGGAGAGCGGCAACGAAGTGAAGGTACACGCCAATAACATTCGTGAGTTCTACCAGTCTGCTATTCACAACTATTTCCATGAAATCAAGGTGAAATGCGGACAATACCAGATCGATCTGGTCCCTGCGGATATCACCCAAGGCTTCGACCAGATTCTGCTCCCCTACCTGCTCAAGCGGGAACATACGGTGTAATGAGTCACGAATACCACCCGCAAGATTCACGACTGACTATCCTGCAATGGAGTGCAGAGGACCGTCCCCGCGAGAAATACGCGGCCCGAGGTGCGTCGGCACTGTCCAACGCGGAACTCATCGCCATTCTGCTGCGCACAGGCACGGCCCGGGAAAGTGCCGTGGATGTTGCCAAACGCCTGCTCGCTTCGTGTGACAACCAACTGAATATCCTGGCCGAACGGAAATTGCCTCAACTGACCGAGACCAACGGCATCGGGCAAGCCAAAGCCACTACCCTGCTGGCTGCTTTCGAACTGTGCAAACGCATGCGGTCGGAACGCGTCACGCAAGCCAAGCATATTCATCTCACCTCGGATGTCGTTGAGGTGATGCAAGACAAGATAGCCATGCTGACGCATGAGGAGTTCTGGGTCATCTTCCTGAACCAAGCCTCCAAGATACTCAAAATCGAGCAAGTGGGAAGAGGAGGTCTCCACAACACCGCCGTGGACATCCGCCTCATCGTCCAGGAAGCCGTCATGTTAGAGGCCACGCACCTGATTGTGTGCCACAACCATCCTTCGGGTTCCGTACGCCCCAGCTCACAGGACAAGGCTCTCACACGACAGATCCGGGATGCAGCGAACCTTCTCAACCTGCATCTCACCGACCACATCATCCTGCACAAGGACGCTTACTTCAGCTTCGCCGAAGAAGGAATGTTATAAATTGTTATTTTTGCAGCCTCAAAGTAAGACATACCATGCACAACGCCACTTCACCACAAGCCCCGCCATGTATCTTGACCGTAGCGCAGACGCGCGCCTGCGAGCAATATACCATGGAGCACGAACCCATCCCATCCTTACAATTGATGGAACGTGCTGGTGTGAAGTGCGCCGAAGCAATCGCCGAGCTCATGAAGCACAAGCCGTTCTCCGACATCCGTATTTTCTGCGGTACGGGAAACAACGGCGGCGATGGCTTGGTGATCGCCCGCATCTTGTCGGAGCGTCTGAACAAAGACATTCCCATTCAGGTCGTGCTATGCCAAGGCGACAACGCCCGCCACACGCCCGAGATGGACGCCAACCTCAACCGCTGGCAAGAGATTACGAGCCAACACTTCCACGCAACGCTGACCATTTTCGATCCTAAAGGCACGGACACTCCGCATGCTGACACACTCATCATCGATGCCATCTTCGGAATAGGCCTGAGCCGACCGATAGAGGGAATTTGCGCCGAAGCGATAAAGGTCATCAACGATTCGAAGGCTATGGTGATTGCCATCGACACGCCTTCCGGATTGTGGTCCGACATGCACACACCAGCAGATTCTGCAGTAGTCATGGCAGACCTGACCCTCAGCATCCAGTATCCCAAGATGGCCTATTTCCTGCCCGAAGCCTATCCGTTTTGTGGCGAAATGCAGCTCATGGACATCGGGATGTACCCACCGCCAGATTTGGACTGGCAACGTGAGTTTCTCACCACGGCATCCATTGCCGAAATCCTGAGACCCTTGCAGCCATACGCCCACAAAGGCACATTTGGTCACGGGCTGCTCATCGCAGGCAGCCCGGCCATGCCCGGCGCCGCCATCCTCGCCGCCACCGCCACACTCCGCGGCGGAGCAGGGAAAGTCACCGTGCACACCGCATCGCTGGCCGCGCGCCACCTCCCCGCCAGACTGCCGGAGGCCATCCTGAACATTGATACCGACGACAGCCACATCAGCGAGCTCGACTGGTCCACGCTGCAAAAGGACATCAACGCCATCGCCATAGGCCCCGGTATCGGCATGCACCGACAGACGGTCAACGTGCTCAAAAACCTACTTGACGAAATCCACGCGCCTGTCATTTTCGATGCCGATGCACTGAACATCCTGTCGGAGAACAAGACCTGGCTGGCCTATCTGCCCCCATACAGCATCCTCACGCCCCATTGGAAAGAATTCGAGCGGCTGGCAGGACCCAGTTCGGACGACTTCGACCGATTGGAAAAAGCCCAACAGTTTGCCCAAAGATACGGCATCATCCTTATCTTGAAGGGCTGCCACACCGTCATCTCACTGCCTGATGGCAAGCAGTTTGTCAACACCACTGGCAACGCGGGCATGGCCACCGCCGGCAGCGGCGACGTGCTCACCGGATTGCTCCTGTCCCTCATGGCCCAAGGATATTCGCCCGTTGAAAGCGCCCTGCTCGGCGTCTTTGTTCACGGACTTGCCGGCGACTTGTACGCGCGCGATCACTCGCCACGCACGCTCATCGCCTCCGATCTGCCACAGTATTTCTCGGCCGCATACCAAAAATTAAACATTTCCGAGCCAAAAGAATCTGATTAATTTATCAATCCAACAGAACAATGAAAAAAACGCTACTGTCACTCCTTCTGATTATTGCAGGCATAATTTCTACTCAAGCCCAGATGGAGATAAAGGTTAAAATCTCATCTGCACAATATGACTCCGTCAGAATTGAATCTTTCAATCCTGACAAAAAGCAGATTGTCTCCTTCACACAACCTTACAGTACAGAAGTGACATTCAAAGAAAAGCAGTCGCTGCAACCCGGATTCTATTGGATTATCGGCGACACCACCAAGGTCGGATCTTTTCTGATTTCCAACAACAAGAACCAGAAATTTTCGGTCATCATCAGCGAGGACACCGTCATTTACCAAAACAGTGTGGAAAACACGCACAACGTGGAGTACATCTCCCACATCCAAAGTTTCCGACGCCAACTCAGCGCGCTGGACCAGGAGTTTGCCACTGCTCAGGCAAGCATGCCGCAGTACATGTTGCGTGTACTTGCCGACTCACTGACCGCCAAGGCCAGACGCATCAACAAGGCGCAGGATGACTACCAGATTGCCGTATGCAAAGAGAACAGCGGATTGCTGTTAAGCTCCATCGTGGAACTGGCCAGATCCATTCCCGAGATGCCGCAAGAGTATTATCAGAACCGCGATCTCTACCAGAAGTACATAGTGGAGCACTATTTCGACCACTTCCCCTGGAACGACCCGCGCATCTTTCTCACGCCCATTGGAGATGACAAAATCAAGGACTTTTGCAACATCATCTATCAGCTTGACCGCAAAGACCTAGACACCTTTGTGGTGGCTGCGCTGAACGCCGCCCGCGTCAACGAACAGTCGCTGTACCTGTTTTACGACAAGGTGGAGAAGATTCTGGGCAGCAACATCTCACCCTACAAAGTGGAACACACCTACATCAAGATGTTGCAGAACATCCTCACCTACCCCAACTTGGACGAAAACCGCCAGCGGAGATGCAGCCGTGAACTGGGTATGATCAACAAGAACCTTGAGGGCGACCAAGTGCCCAACTTCCGCATCGTGATGGGCAATGGCGACACCACCTCCCTATATGACATCCAATGCGATTACATGCTGCTTTACCTGCAGCATCCCACCTGCCCGACCTGTCGCGAAGTGCGCGGAAAGATGGCCAACTACCCTGCTCTCAACTCTGCCATCGCCAAAAAGAACCTCACAGTACTCACAGTGTATTTTGAGGACGACGCCCAAGTATGGGCCAACTACCTGAAGTCCCCCGAAGCCAACCCGAGTTATCTGCACGGCTGGAACTTCGACCAATCCATAGAGGACAACCAACTCTACGACACCCGCACCATCCCCTACATGTTCCTGCTGGACAAAGACAAGAAAGTAATTCGTAAAGACTTATTATACAACGAAATAGAAGATTACATCAAACAACTGAGGCTGGATTAGATGCATCATCCACAAAACCAAAAACATTTTTTAATCATTAAAACAAACAAACCAATGAAAAAGATTTTATTAAGTGCAACAGGCACTCTCCTGTTAATAGCTGTTATCAGCTTCATGGTTGCATCTTGCGACAAAGAAAAAACCGAAAAAACAAATGTGGAATTCGCTTCATACTATCAAGAGGCGGAACAATTATCTGCCGAATTTTGGTCGGCGTGCGACGCGGCGTATCAGAAGCACCCGCAGAAGTTCTTAGCGGCGTGCCAACACAACGACTTCGCGGAGTTCCAACGGCTCACAAGCCTTGACGCTGACTATTTCGAGCATTTCAAGGAGGTGCTGCTTAAAGCACAGCAAGACATTGAATCTGACCGCCCTGGCATTTCATTGCAATACAGCGAGTCACCCTGTTCTGAATGCGCCACCAGCGCCTTGCCCCGCATAGGCAACGTGGTGGACTCCCTGCAAGGCCGCAGCGCCATTGACATGAGCAAGTTGGACAACACCGACTGCTGGTTCGTTTGCTCGCTCTCCTGCATGGCCACCATGGAGCTGTACGTGCCCTGTGTGCTCGCGTGCGTGAAGCTTTGCAAAAAATACATGCAGAACTGGTAACCCGAAACCGTCGAAACAGTAGGCTGGAATACTGCCTACTGTTTCTTGCATTCACTTATTCGCCGGTACTTAAAGAACATTACCACGTTATTAACCCCACAAATATTTTTCATCATGACAAACATTATTGAAGTTGAAAACAAGATAATCACCCTCCGGAACCAGCAGGTGATTCTGGATTCCGATGTCGCGGACCGGACCTCGCCATGTTCAAATTCAAGCATTCGGTTAAGCGCGAAAACAACGATGAGATAGCGGAACTGAAAGAAAAAATGCTACAAATGCGGAAGGAGATGCGGACGCATAATTGCCTGCCGACAGGTAGGCAGAAGGGAAGTCATGCTCAATTCCCAAACACGGAAACAGGTGCAAAAACGATCTTTCCCATGCACAACGAAATAGATGACATCTTGGCCAAGAAAATATGCAAACAGCTTGGCATACCCGTGGTTGGTAATAATTAGCAAGCGGAGCTGAAGCGGTATGGGGCGTGGCGATATAACGTATGGCCCTCGCGGCGTAGGTGTCGCATGCGCCGAAGTGCAATATCTTCCGCATTTTTACTATCTTTGCAGACAAATAATAAAATTTTTGCGTCAAATTCCCATATTTACCGTCATCATAGCCCTGTTTCTCTTAGCTGGAAACGTTTTTGCCCAAGATTCCAAACGGGTCTTGTTCATCGGGAACAGCTACACCGAAGTCAACAACCTGCCACAGATTGTGGCGAATACTGTACCCAAACAATCCACAGACAATGAAACACGCCCGACATTTTCTCTCCGTCCTGATCATTGCCCTGATTGCCGCCATGGCCTCTGGCACCGTCCTTGAACGATTTCACGGCCCCGAATACGCCGTCGAACATGTTTACAACTCCTGGTGGTTCGTGGTCCTGTGGGCCTTGACTGCCCTATGTATAGTGGTAATGTTGCTCCGGCGGGAATCCTGGAAACGACCAGCCGCCTGCGTGCTGCACATCTCGGTGCTGCTGATTCTGCTCGGCGCGCTGCTGACCATGCTCACCGGCAAGCACGGCGTGATGACCCTGCAGCCTGGCGTGGCCAACAACCAGTTCACCATCGACAAACATGGGGAAAAACGAGAGGTTCCCCTACCCTTCGCGCTCACTCTTGATCATTTAGAGATACAAACCTACCCTGGTACGCACGCCCCCATGGACTTTGTGAGCTATCTCCAAATCACCGACAAAGAGAGTACCACGGATGCCAAAATCTCCATGAACCACATCCTGAAGCACCGGCACTACCGTTTTTACCAGGATGATTACGACGAGCAGGGCAATTCTGTGCTTGCGGTGGCCCACGACCCTTGGGGCGTCGGATTCACCTACGCTGGCTACATTCTGCTGTTTATCTCCCTATCAGGACTGTTTCTCGCCCCCAACTGTCAGTTCCGCCGCCTACTGCAAAAGACTTCTTCCAAAGTGGTTCTGCTGCTCGCCTTCATGGCAATCGGCTGCGCCATGCCCATGCAGGCTGCCAACAAGCCACACACGCTGCCCAAAGAAAGCGCCGACAAGATGGGACAAATGTACGTAATGTACAAAGGCCGCGTATGCCCGATGCAGACGCTGGCCAAGGATTTCACCACCAAGATGTGCGGCAAAGCCCGCTATCAAGGCCTCACCCCAGAGCAGGTGTTCAGCGGCTGGCTATTCTATCCCCAAGAATGGAAGACGAAAATGGCAGACGTAATCAAAAATGATGAAGAAAAACTTCAGCTCGTCAATATGCTGCACAGCGGCCAATTTTTGAAGATGTTTCCCCACTCCGACAGCCTGCAAAACATCACCTGGTACGCACAGAACGACTCGCTGCCGGCCTATATTCCAGACAACGAATCCCTGTTTATTCGCAAACAATTTCTTCTATGCCAGGAACATGTGGCGAAGGGTGACTTTGATGCTTTGAACGAGCTTTTTGACAAAACAAAGATTTACCAAGAGAAATATGCCCTTGGCCACGTGCAGCCTGAAGTACAGTACCGCGCCGAGCGGTTCTACAACAAGCTTACCGTGGGCCGATGGCTGGCCATTGCCAACATCACCTTGGGTTTGATATGCTTCGCGCTGGCCCTGTATTGCGTCGGGAGAGGCCGTAAACTGTTCAAACCCGTCCGTATAGCGGCCACGCTATGGATGACGCTGTTGTGCACCTACCTGGCGCTGTTGTTCATTTTGCGCTGGATTGCGGGCGAACATATCCCCATGGCCGGACGATTCGACTCCATGAATCTGCTGGCCTTGAGCATCTGCATCATAACGCTGATTATGACCAAGAGATATGAAATGGCCCTTCCGGCTGGCCTGCTGATGACCGGTTTTGTACTGTTGGTGCAGATGATCTTCGGCGCCAACCCGCCCATCACCCATCTGATGCCGGTACTCTTGTCTCCACTGCTGAGCCTGCACGTCACCGTCATCATGATGGCCTACGCCTTGCTGTTCTTCATCATGTTGAACGGCATCAGCGCGGTGCTGGTTCGGCTTTCCCAACCCAACAACATCGCCTACCTAGAACGCTTGCAAAACATAAGCATGATCATGCTTTATCCGGCAGTAACACTGCTCATGGCCGGCATTGTCATAGGAGCCGTGTGGGCCAACATTTCATGGGGCAATTATTGGTCTTGGGACCCGAAAGAGGTTTGGGCACTCATCACGCTGTTGATATACGCCGCACCGCTGCACGTGTCTGTCTGGGAATCGTTCCGCAAGCCCATGTTTTTCCACATATACTGCATTCTTGCCTTCCTGAGCGTGGTGATCACCTATTTCGGAGTCAATTTTCTGTTAGGTGGCATGCACAGCTATGCATGAGAATAATTGCATCTTGAGCAATAAAAAACACTCCTCTCATCATGTATAGGATAAGAGGAGTGTTTATTTGATATTTTGCGGCGCTAAAGACCGACGGATTACAAGACCTGAGCTTTCAAATTAACCACCTGTACTGGATTGGAAGGATCGTTGGTGATGATTTCAAGGGTAGCCTTCTGTGCATTGGCACGGGAATTGGCCTTGAAAGTAACCGTAACTTCAGCCTTGTCACCTCCTGGAATCACCATCTTGTCAGCAACGACCTTGAACATACCATTACTGGATTGCAAAGAACGGATAATCAAAGGATCTTTGCCCTTGTTGGACACAACGACCGTACTCTTCTGCTGGCCATTCTTCTGCACTTGACCAAAATCACACTCCGTAGTACTGAAAACAGCAACAGGAATATTCTTCAGTTGTTTCTTGGTCAACTTTGAGAAATCTTCTTTGATGTTCACAGAAAAATAGATGAACTTCTTAGCTTCGATAGAGTCATTAGTATTGATCTGAATCTGATCTTTCAACTGACCGAATGCATTTCTCTTGGAAGCGTCATACTTCAGCACCAAGATACCTTCCTGGCCAGGCAGAATGGATTTGCCAAACGAACGGTACTCCTCTGTGACGTAACCATCTCTCAAATCCAATTCGTAGGTAACAGGCTTATCCCAGAAGTTGTGAATCATGAATGTATCTTTCACGGATTCTGTATTCAGCAAGTTGTGTGTAACACTGTTTTCTTTGATACGGGACATACCGTTGCCGTTCTTGTAACCAGCCATTTCAAAAACTGTGGGCGGGCGTTTAATCACTTCACCCTTGATGAAAATCATGTGCGGAGAAGCAGGTTTCTCGCCACGGAACTGAGGTTCGTTCGTCGTCACACGGATGTTCTTATTGAACGCACCGGGACGATTGTATGGGTTGTATGTAGCTTCAATATAACCTCTCTGACCGGGAGCGACAGGGTCATGTGAATAATTGGCAGCAGTACAACCGCAACCAGGACGCACATTGGTCAAAACCAAATCACTATCACCTACATTGGTGAATTCAAATCTGCCGGTAACCTTGCCGCCCTCTTCTCTGATTCTTCCGAAATCATGGGTGGTATTGTCAAACTGAATCTTCGGTTGTGCAAATGCGCATACGCAAAGCACTGACATCAACAATGATAAACCTAATTTTTTCATTTTTTATGTGTTTTTATAGTGTTTTAAATTTAAGCGCGCAAAGATATAATTTTTTCTCCCAGTTCGGCAACGTCAATTCCGTTAAAATCCCCGGATGACATCATCAGGAAAACAGCATTTTCAGAATTGATACTCAATAACTTATCTTTTAATATAACCGAATCGTGGAACACCAAAAGATCCTTCCGTCCAAAGGCATTGAAAATCATTTCGGGAGATATGGGCGGTAATTTTTTCAATTCAATGGCCTCAGGAGAGTAATAGACAATGGCCGTATCGGCGGAATCCATCGCGCCTTTGTACTGCGCCAAGAAGCCCTCCGAAAGGCTACTGAAGGTATGCAACTCCATGCAGGCCACCAATTTTCTGTCAGGGAACTGCTCACGCACAGCCGCAATGGTCGCTTTGAGTTTGGAAGGAGAGTGGGCAAAATCCTTATAGACCGCACAATTATCGCTTTTGGCCACCAATTCCAGACGCTTGGAAGCACCTTTGAAAGTGGAAATAGCCTCATAGAACGCCTTCTCTCCTACTCCAACTGCCGCGCACGCATAGCGCGCCGCATTGAGGTTGGTGAGGTTATGACGACCGAATATCTTTAGCGGATACTCTCCGTATGGCGTCTCTAAATAGGTGATTCCATTTGTAATATGGTATGGATGAACACCATACGGCTGTTTCTTCGTATTCGTAATCTTCTCGCTGAGTGCAGGCAGTTCAGGGTCATCCTCACAATAAATGAATTCACCGTCAGCGGGAATCATGTTGGCGAAAATTTCGAACTGTTTCACGTATATGTCAAATGTCGGGAACACATTGACATGATCCCACGCGATGCCGCTCACGATGCCGATGGTGGGCTGATACACATGGAACTTGGGCCGACGGTCGATGGGTGAGGTCAGGTACTCATCCCCCTCGATGACCATGATTTTGGCCTCTTCGGACAGCTTCACCATCACTTCAAAGCCATCCAGCTGTGCCCCCACCATGTAGTCGCAGTCGATGCCGTTCTGCTGGAGCACATGAATAATCATGGACGTAATCGTGGTCTTGCCGTGGCTGCCTCCCACCACAATGCGGGTCTTGTCCTTGCTCTGCTCGTACAAATATTCAGGATACGAATATATTTTCAGTCCAAGTTCCTTGGCTTTGACCAGTTCCGGATTGTCGATGCGGGCGTGCATGCCCAAAATGATAGCATCCAATTCGGGCGTAATACGCTCTGGATGCCAGCCAATGGACTCTGGCAGAATGCCATATTTTGCAAGACGTCCTTTCGCGGGTTCAAAAATCTCGTCGTCGGAGCCAGTAACCTCGTAGCCTTTCAGCTTCAAGGCAATGGCCAAATTGTGCATGGCGCTACCGCCAATGGCGATAAAGTGTACTTTCATAGGTGGTTTGGTTTTGAGTCGGCAAAAATAGTCAAAAAATAACGAAACACCCATGTTTTTATTATTTTTGCAGCCAATTTAAACATGATGAGAAAATTACTCCCCATTATCCTGATTTCCATTCTGCTCGCAGCCTGCGGCAAGCAGCCCGAACAGCACATTGAAGGCACCGCCTTCGGCACCGTCTATCACATCACCTATATGGGCGATCGATCAGAAAAGCTACCACGGCAGGTGGACTCCGTGTTGAAAGAAATCAACAACACCTTCTCCATCTTTGACACCGCCTCCGTCATCTCGCGCCTCAACAACGGCGACAGCCTCGAGCCCGGAGCCAATTTCATGCACGTGCTGCAAGCATCTTTGGCTATCTCCGAGCAAACGAACGGCGCTTTCGACTGTACCTGCCAGCCACTCATTGAGCTGTGGGGGTTCGGCCGCAAAAACCAGAAACAGATTGTGCCACAAAATCAAATTGACTCCGTGAAGCAATTTGTCGGCAGCCAATTGGTCAGCATACAGGACGGACGCATTGTGAAAGCCGATCCGCGCGTTCAACTCAACTTCAACGCCATCGCCAAGGGTTACGCCGTGGATCAGGTGGCCCAGTTCCTGAAAAAGCAGGGCTATGCCGACTGCATTGTGGAGATTGGCGGGGAAATCGTCGCGCTGGGGCAAAAAAACGGCCAAGACTGGAAGGTCGGCATCCAAGTGCCCACCACCACCGCTGACGGGGCAACGGAAAGCATGGAAAGCTTCACGTTACGGGACCGCGCCGTGGCCACGTCCGGGAACTACCGCAATTACTTCGAACAAGATGGCGTGCGTTACACCCACATCCTGGACCCCGTGACCGGCAAACCCGAACAGACCAACCTGCTCAGCGTCACCGTCATTGCCCCCGACTGTCTGACCGCCGACGCTTACGCCACTGCCTTCATGGTGCTCGGCATGGAAGAATCTCAAAAGGTGCTCAACGCGCACCCTGAACTCGAAGCATGGTTCATCTGCGATGACCATGGTAAATATATTGTAAAGACGCACGGCCGTGCGTCTCAACGTTAAATAGCTATGAAAGACTTATCCAAAAGAATCCTCGAGTCGCTGACTCAAGGCAAAAACGAGAAACTCAACTACAAACAGATAGCGGCCAAAGTCGGCATCTACGACAAGCAAGGCCGCGAAGAAGTAAAAGAACAAATCGACCGCCTCGTGGAGGCCAAACTGTTGCTCAAAGCCGGGCGCGGCAAGTACCGTGTCAACTACAAACAGCTGAAAGGCAAGGACAACGGCCGCAACTATGTCATCGGCAGAATCGAGATGAAGCGCAGTGGCATGGCCTTCGTCATCCCGCAGAGCGAGGCCAACGACACACGCGATGAGTCGCTGGAAGAGGACATCTTCATCGCCGACGGCAACCTGGGCAACGCGCTCAACAACGACCTTGTGAAAGTGGTCGTCTTCCCCGCCCGCAAAGGCAAACGCCCCGAGGGCCAGGTGGTGGAAGTGATGCAACGGAGCAAAAAACAAATTGTCGGCACCATCTCCATCCGAAAAGGAGTGGCCTACTTCATCCCCGACAACGCCTACTTCCGCCGCGATATCATCATCCCCGGCAGGCTTCTCAACAAAGCCAAGAACGGCGACAAGGTGGTGGTCGTGATTGTGGACTGGCCCGCCAAGACACGCAGTCCGCTGGGCGAGGTGACCCACGTTTTGGGCAAGCCCGGCGACAACAACGTGGAGATGATGGCCATCCTCGCCGAGAACGACTTCCCGCTCAAGTTCCCTGACAAGGTGGAAAAGGAGGCCAACGACATCCCGAAGGAGATTCCTGAAAGCGAAATCCGCAAGCGCCGCGATTTCCGCAACGTCACCACCTTCACCATCGACCCGGCAGATGCCAAGGACTTTGACGACGCACTCTCTTTCGAAGTGCTGGAGAGCGGCATGTACCGCATCGGCATCCACATCGCCGACGTCACCCATTACGTCCGCCTGGGCACCGCATTGGACGCGGAGGCATACGACCGCGCCACGTCCGTGTACCTCGTTGACCGCACCATCCCCATGCTGCCGGAGGCACTCTCCAACAACCTATGCTCCCTGCGCCCGCACGAGGACAAGCTGTGCTACAGCGCAGTCTTCGACCTGGACGACACCGCAAAAGTGCACAAAGAGTGGTTTGGCCACACCGTCATCAACTCCGACCGCCGCTTCAATTACGAGGAGGCGCAGGAAATCATCGAAACCGGCAAGGGCGACTTGTCTGAAGCTATGCTCAAACTGCACGCGCTGGCGCAGATCATGCGCAAGAAACGCTTCGACAACAACGCCATCAATTTTGAAACCGAAGAGGTGAAATTCAAATTGGACGATGAGGGGCATCCTATCGGCGTCTATTTGAAAGAGCAGAAAGAGGCCAACTGGCTGATTGAGGAGTTCATGCTGCTGGCCAACCGTCGCGTGGCTGAAAAAATCGGCAAGAAGAAAGTTGCCGGCAAAGCGCCCAACGTGTTTGTTTATCGAATCCACGACAAGCCGCTGGACGAGAAGGTGAACACGTTCAAGACCTTCGTCAAAAAGTTGGGATATGAATTGAAGACCTCTTCGACCAAGTCGCTCAGTAGCTCGCTGAACGCAATGTTGGCCGACCAGAAGGGCAAAGCCGACTACGACATGCTGAGCAAGCTCTCCATCCGCATGATGGCGCGCGCCTGCTACTCCACCGACAACATCGGCCACTACGGGCTCGCGTTCCCCTACTACACCCACTTCACCTCGCCCATCCGCCGCTATCCCGACATGATGGTGCACCGCTTGCTCGACCGCTATTTGGCCAACAAGGAATCCGTCAACCAGGAGCAGTACGAGGAATACTGCAAGCATTGTTCGCAGATGGAGCAGCAGGCCACGCAGGCAGAGCGCGACTCCATCAAGTACAAGCAGGCCGAATATCTGGCCGACCAGGTGGGCGAAGTGTTCGATGCCACCGTATCCGGTATCTCCAAATGGGGCATCTATGCCGAGTTGAAAGAGTCGAAATGCGAAGGCATGATCCCCATGCGCAGTTTTGACGACGACTTCTATTACATTGATGAAGAGAACTATACGTTGGTCGGCTTGCACCACGGACACTCTTTGCGCTTCGGCGACAGCATCAAAGTGAAAGTGGTAGCTGTTGACCTGATTAAAAAGCAAATGGATTTTGATATAGTCCGATAAATATTTTTGTATTTTTGCACCCCTAAAAAACAACTGACTATGTCTTCTATAATTCAAAAATTCGCACTGATAATCATCGTCTTGTTCATGGGCTTCGGAGCTTTTGCCCAAAACCAGTCCACCGTGAGCGTTTCTATCCAAAACAACACATTCAATCATGTGGATCTGATTAATGCGTACGGCAACGGAAGAACCTCATACGCTTCCGCAGACATCAAGAATGACGCTTTTTCCATGAAACTGGACATACCCAACGACATCTATCGTTTTGATTTCGGTGACGAAAACTATTTTCTCATCGTCATCACGCCAGGTGAAAACATGGAGCTCATCATTGATGCGGAAGACCTGCAGAATGTGGTCAGCGTGACCAACTCCCCCTCCATGGCTTTCGTGCAGGATGTGAGCAGCGCCAACAACTACAAAAAAGAGGTCATTGACAGCCTGAACAATGCCTTGCAGAAGGATGAAGCCCAGAAATACTGGAGCAAGATGACGCAGGAAGTCACCAATTTCAGACAGACGACCAATGAAATTGACAACTACGTCATGAATGCCTTTGGAAATGTTGATTCTATTTCCGAGCTCATCTCCTACTTCGCCCCTAAAGGAAAAGTGAAAGGTGGCGATGTGGAGACATTCGCATCTATGGCATTGACATATCTGAAAGGTTTGGACAACAACTACCGTCCATTCCAAAATTTCATGGAAAGCAAGACACTGTTTTATGACTTCAACACCAACCGTTTGGCAGGCAACAAAGACTATTACGCCATCTTGGACAACTATCTGACAGAGACTGACAACCGGCAGACTGCTGCCCAATCCGCACTTGGCAGCAGCTGGGAAAAAGCCAAACTTCTCATCAGCGAGCGTGACAGTTTGGCGTATGAGAGCCTTTTTGACAAGAAAAGCAACAAGAGTGCTTGGGTCAACCATGTGGTCAGCGCATTTCCTGTAGCCACATTGCAAGCCATTGCCAAGAGCAAGGCCGAATACAACGCCAGCATGAATGTGCAGAAATCCGTAGGTGCGAATGCCGTGAGCGGCGCGCAGCAACTGGTAAAGGCAGTCGTCAACAAGTATCAGACCGCCTACAACGAGACTGATGCTGCCATCAGCAACCAGATCAAGCAGGCCATCTTGGACAACAAGGACGACATTGCCACGCTGATGTTCCTGGATTTGTTCCCGAAGGAGCAGAACGCCGCCTTGCACGAGTCTGTGATCAATGCTTTGTACAAGAAATATCCCACACATCCCATTGTAAAGGAGCGTTACATGGTGATGAACTCCCCTGCGGGCAGAACGGGCATTGGCTCCATGGCACCGGAGCTGGCATTCCCTGATCCTGACGGCAACATCCGCAAGCTTTCCGACCTGCGCGGCAAGGTGGTGCTCATCGACTTCTGGGCCTCTTGGTGTGGTCCGTGCCGCCGCGAGAGCCCCAACGTGCGCAACGTCTATCAGAAATACCACGACAAAGGTTTTGAGGTGTTCAGCGTCTCATTGGACCGTGATGCCAACAGTTGGAAGAAGGCCATCAAAGATGACCAATTGGTATGGCCCAACCACGTGAGCGATTTGAAATACTGGTCCTCCGAAGCCGCCGCAATTTATGGTGTGCGTTCCATCCCGGCCATGTTCCTGCTCGACCGTGAAGGCCGCATCGTGGCCAAGGACCTGCGCGGCGCCGCTTTGGAGAACGCCGTGAGGGAGATGATCAATAAATAGTTGGGGATTCCGCAACAAGCAGAGTTACATGGTTAACGTTGGAGGTTCCGCCAGCAAAGCTGGCGGAATGGTGCAAAGCGTAAAATAAAAAAAAGCCACCAAAAGGTGGCTTTTTTCGTTTCAAATAAAGACCTGATTACTTCTTCAGGCCGAGGATGACTCTTGCCTCGTCGGAGGTGGCTACCTCGCGGCCGAGCAACTTGGCCATGCGGACGACCTTGTCCACAAGCTCGCCGTTGGACTTGGCCAACACACCTCTTTCAAGGTAGAGGTTGTCTTCGAAGCCCACGCGCACGTTGCCGCCCATCACGATGGTGGGAGCAGCCAGCGTGAATGCATGGCGACCAATGCCCGTGCTGGTCCACGTGGAACCGGCAGGGATGTTCTTCACGAGCCAACAGAGATTGTCCACCGTGGCAGGCGTACAGCCAGGCACGCCCAACACGAAGTTGAACTGCATGGGAGCTCCGGGCACCTGGCCTTTGCGGGCCATGGTCAGGATGGTATCCAAGTGGCCCATCTCAAAGCACTCGTACTCGGGCTTGATGCCACGCTCCATCATGCGCTTGCCAAAAGCACGCATGGTCGGCATGGTGTTGTCGAAAATCTCGTCGCCGAAGTTGCAAGTACCACAGTCCAGCGTGGCCATCTCCGGCACGGGCGTGGTGTCTGTGGATTGGAGACGCTCCTCCGGAGTCATGCCCACGGCACCGCCAGTGGACGGAATGAGGATAACATTCGGGCAAGCCTTGTAAATGGCGGTCTCGCACTCCTGGAAGCGGTCGCGGCTCTGCGTGGGCGTGCCGTCGTCCTCACGCACGTGCAGGTGCACGATGGCAGCACCGGCATCTACGGCGGATTTGGCTTCCTTTACAATCTCCTCCACTGTATAAGGCACAGCAGGATTCTGTTCTTTCGTAACTTCAGCACCGCAAATAGCGGCGGTAATTATCAGTTTTTCCATAATTATCTAGTTTAGTTGGTAAATGGGGTAAAAAGGGTGAATGAGGAAAGGAGGATAAGAGGAGAGGAGGATAACTATTATCTCTCATCTCTAATCTCTCAACTCTCAACTACTTCCTCTGGCATTGCTTCGGCGTTACACAAGTGCCGGAGGCGCGGCAAACCACGATGGGTTCTTCCAGTACATCGGCAGCGGAAGGGCTGATGTCCGGACGCGGGGCAATGATCTTGCGGGCTTCGAAAACCATCTTGCGGGAGGTGTTGCCCACATGGGTGATTTCACCCACAGCCTCGATATAGTCGCCGGCATAAACAGGTGCAAGGAATTCCACATTGTCGTATGCACAGAAGAGGCCTTCGTCGCCATCTTGCATAATTAACAGTTCCGTGGCCACATCGCCGAACAGGGCCAGCATGTGTGCACCGTCAACCAAATTTCCACCATAATGAGCGTCCTGAGAGCTCATTCTAAGTCTGATCATTGAAGTTTTCTTTTCTTCCATAGAAAAAATATTTTAAAGATTATCAAAAATTTTCTGCGGTTGCAAAAGTACAACAAAATTAAGAAAAAGTCTTTTGTGAAAAAGAAAAAAATTTATATTTGCACCCCGTATTAAACATTGCTAATATGAAAGTAGGTTTTGATAACGGGAAGTATCTGAAAATCCAATCAGAACACATCAAGGAGCGCATCGCTCAATTCGGCCACAAGCTTTATCTGGAATTCGGCGGGAAGTTGTATGACGACTTCCACGCGAGCCGCGTTTTGCCTGGATTCCAGCCCGACAGCAAGTTGCGCATGCTTACACAACTGCAGGACGATGCGGAAATCATCATCGTCATCAGTGCCGTGGATATCGAGAAAAACAAAATCCGCGGCGACCTGGGCATCACATACGACGAGGACGTGTTGCGTCTGCGCGACATCTTCATCGGACGCGGGTTCATGGTCAGCGGTGTGGTCATCACCCACTACAACGGGCAGGCCAGCGCGATGGCGTATCGCGAACGGCTGGAGCGACTGGGCATTGATGTCTATTATCATTACCTCATTGAAGGATACCCCACCAATGTCGATCTTATCGACTCTCCCGACGGATTCGGGCGCAACGAATACGTCAAGACCACCCGTCCGTTAGTGGTGGTGACAGCCCCGGGACCCGGCAGCGGCAAGATGGCCGTGTGCCTGAGTCAGCTGTATCAAGAAAACCAGCGGGGCGTCAAGGCCGGCTATGCCAAGTTCGAGACCTTTCCCATCTGGAACCTGTCGCTAAAACATCCCGTGAACATTGCCTACGAAGCCGCCACCGCAGATTTGGACGACGTGAACATGATCGACCCCTTCCATCTGGAAGCCTACGGCAACATGGCCGTCAACTACAACCGCGACATTGAAATCTTCCCCGTCCTGAATGCCATTTTCGAAGGCATCTACGGGGAAAACCCATACAAATCGCCCACTGACATGGGCGTCAACATGGCCGGATACTGCATTTCGGATGATGAGATATGCTGCGAGGCCTCCAAAGACGAAATCATCCGCCGTTATTTCACAGCTTTATGCAATGTAGTTAACGGCAAATCCACCGAAGAGGAAGTGAACAAGATTTCGTTGCTGCTCAAGCGGGCGCAAGTCACGGCGGAGAACCGCAAACCCATCATCGCCGCCCGCAAGCGCAAAGAGGAGACTGGCGTAGCCTCATCCGCCATCGAGCTGGCCGACGGCACCATCATCACCGCCAAGACTACTCCCCTGCTCGGTCCCAGCGCCGCGCTCCTGCTTAATGCCACCAAATACCTGGCCGGCATTGACCATGACGTGAAGCTCATCCCGCAGGAGATGATCGAGCCCATCCAGCAGACGAAAGTCAACCTCCTGCACGGCCGCAACCCGCGATTGCACACGGACGAAGTGCTGGTGGCCTTATCCATGCTGAGTCTCAACGACGAAAACTGTCGTAAGGCCCTCGAATGCCTGCCGCAACTGAACGGTTGCCAAGCCCACACCACCGTCATGCTCAGCGAAGTAGATCACAAGATTTTCAAGAAGTTAGGGATTGGACTTACGTGCGAGCCAGTGAGGAAATGAAAGATTAGAGATTAGAGATGAGAGATTTATTTAATCTTTAATTCTCAATTTTCAATTAAAGAAACTCTTTTGATGAAAAAAATAACGTTACATAAGGGCAAAGAGAAGTCTCTCCTCCGCTATCACCCGTGGGTATTCTCCGGGGCGGTGGCCAAGATGGACCGTGGTATTGCCAGCGGCGACATGGTGGAGGTTTGCGACCATAGCGGACAGTTTCTGGCGATGGGGCATTTTCACGATAGTTCCATTGCGGTTCGCGTTTTCAGTTTCGTCCAACAGTTGCCCGACTATGGGTTTTGGAGACAGAAGTTCGTCAGTGCGCTACAATACCGCCAGCGCATCGGACTTATCAGGAACCCGGACACCAACATGTACCGACTCGTGAACGGCGAAGGTGATAGGCTACCAGGCCTCATCATCGATGTATATGATGGCAACGCCGTGTTACAGTTTCACTCCTACGGCATGTATCTGCTGAAAGACACATTCGTACAGATACTTAGAGAACTTCTTCCCGATCTCAAATCCATCTACAACAAAAGCAGTCTCACCCTGTCGGAGACCGCCGACAATCCTAGCGAAGACGGCCTGTTCTATGGTGAGTTAACGCCCATTATCGGCAAAGAGAACGGGATACCATTCCAAATCGACATCCCGGGCGGGCAGAAGACGGGCTTCTTCTTGGATCAGCGCGACAGTCGCGCCCTCGTGGGCCAGCTGGCTAAGAATTGCCGTGTGCTCAACATGTTCTGTTACTCGGGCGGGTTCTCCGCCTACGCACTGCGCGGCGGCGCCACGCACGTGGATTCCGTGGATATCTCGCGCAAGGCCATCGAGCTGACTGAGCAGAACATTGCCCTTTTGGGCGAGGAGGCTGCCAGCCGCCATGCCGCCTATTGCGAAGATGTGTTCAAATTCCTGGACAACACGCCCGACCACAGCTACGACCTCATCGTGCTTGACCCGCCAGCCTTCGCCAAGCACCACCGCGTGAAGGAGCAGGGCATCAAAGGATACCGCAACATCAACCGCCAAGCCATGCGGAAGCTGACCCCTGGAGGTCTGCTCTTCACCTTCTCGTGCTCGCAGGCCATCAGCCAAGACGATTTCAAGACCATCGTTTTCTCGGCGGCCGCCATGGAGCACAAGAACGCGCGCATCGTCCACCGCATGCAGCACGCCCTCGACCACCCCATCAACATTTATCATCCCGAAGGTGAATATTTGAAAGGATTGGCCGTGGAAATAACAGAAATGAATTTTTAAATCAAAAAATATTTGAATATGCAAACAAAAATCGCCATCTTAGGATACGGAAACATAGGAAAAGCCGTGGAACAGGCCGTAATGTCCGCTAACGACATGCAGTTGACCGGCATTTATCATCATAATGACAATTTGGACAACATCGATGCTGATGTGGTAGCTCTTTGCACGCCCACCCGCCAAGTGCCCGATTTCGCGGAGAAGTTCCTCCAACGGGGCATCTCCACCGTTGACAGTTTTGACATCCACGGGCAGATTTTCGACCTGCGCAAGCGTCTGACTCCCGCTGCCAAAGAGCACAAAGCAATCAGCGTGATTGCCGCTGGCTGGGATCCGGGCTCAGATTCAGTGGTGCGTGCCCTGTTGCTGGCACTGGCCCCGAAGGGCATCACGTACACCAACTTCGGCCCCGGGCGCAGCATGGGCCACACCGTGGCCGCCAAGGCCATCCCCGGCGTGAAGGACGCACTCTCGATGACAATCCCGCTCGGCACAGGAATACACCGCCGCATGGTCTATGTGGAACTGGAGGTTGGCGCCGATTTTGCCACAGTGGAAAAACTTCTGCTGCAGGATGACTACTTCGCCCACGATGAAACACATGTTATCCAAGTGCCCTCCATTGATGTGCTAAACAACGTGGCACACGGCGTGAACCTGACACGTTCCGGTGTGAGCGGTGCGACCCACAACCAACGTTTCGAATTCAACATGGAGATCAACAACCCCGCACTCACGGGCCAGGTACTCGTCTCGTGCGCCCGCGCCGCCATGCGCATGAAGGAGGAACAACACTACGGAGCCTTCACCATGATCGAGATCCCGCCCATCTACCTGCTCCCCGGCGATGAGGAACAGCTGATTCGGACGTTGGTGTAGAGAGATTCTCTCCGCGGATCACTCGGATCACACGGATCTTATGGATCGCAAGGTGGAAATCGTGCCTGCGCGATCGATACATCATACTCTTTTTTTTGTATATTTGCGGCCCTGTTATAGAAATTGACTATGGCCTTCACAAACCCACTTCTTCTCTTCGGCCTTTTCGCCATCCTCGTACCGATCATCATCCATCTGTTCAACTTCAGACGATACAAGACCGTGTATTTTTCCAACGTGAAGATGTTGGAAGATATCAAGAAGAAGACCAAACGCGAGCAGACCATCCAGCAGTTGGTGGTATTGGCGTTGCGCATACTGGGCATCGCCGCGCTTGTACTCGCCTTCGCCCAACCATTCATTCCCGCCAAAGGACAAAAGAACAAACACGGCAATCTGATCACCGTCTTCCTTGACAACTCCTACTCCATGGAGGCCAACAGCGAAAACAGCGCCCTGCTTTATGAAGCCATAGATGCCGCCAAATCCATCGTCAACGCCTTCGATTTCTCCGACGATTTCGTGCTCACCACCCAGGATTTCACTGGCGAGGAGTCGCATATCCTGAACCGCGACCAGATGCTGGAGTTACTGGACAAAGTGCAGATTTCACCCAACAGCCGCACCTTCGAAGACATCATCGCCTTTGAGCAAAACACAGCGCTCAACGCCCAGAAAAGCAACGTCATACATTACTACATCTCCGACTTCCAGAAAAACAATTTCAATCCAGCCAAGTTGCCGACAGACAGTACTGACAACACGTTTCTCATCCCCATGCCCATAGAAGGACGCAACAACGTGGGCATTGACAGTTGCTGGTTCCTGTCTCCGGTTTTCAAAGTCGGCAACCAGGTAACCCTGATGGCCAGAATTCACAACTACGGTGACAAAGACTTGAACATGCTGCCGGTCAAGCTGTATGTCAACGACAAGCAAAAAGCCATGGCCGCCATCGACCTCAAGGCCGGCGACTATATGGACTGCCGAATGACCTACAGCATAGAAGAGGCTGGCACGCATTGTGCTTTGCTCGTCATCGAAGATGCGCCCATCACCTTTGACGACAAGTTGTATTTCACATACAGCGTAACCGACAACACCAACATCATCGCTATTCAGGACAAGGAAAACAACCGTTTCCTGCAATCGCTGTACGGCAAAGATTCCGTTTTCAACTACCAGACCATGCCTTACACGCAGGTCAACTACACGCAGCTGAAGAACTGCGATGTAGCCGTGATGAGCGAAGTCCCCAAACTCTCATCAGGTTTGGCTGACGAGCTGTCCAAGTTCGTAAAAAGCGGCGGAACCCTGCTAGTGCTTCCTGCCAAGGAGATGGACAAAAGCTGGAACCAATTCCTGAGCAACCTCGGAGCCGGCACATACGGGTCTTTGGTCAAGAAGGAGCTGAAATGCAGTCATATCAACACTGAGAGCATCTACTTTAAAGGCGCATTAGACAACCAGCACGAGCAACTGGACATGCCCGTCACGCTGCAACATTATGACATCAGCAACGGCGGCAGCCAGGGCAGCGAAACAGTCATGTTGCTGGAGAATGGCGCATCCCTGCTCACGGTTTACCCTGTGGAAAAAGGCAAGATAATATTGTCGGCAGTAGCCATGAACGATGAATTTGGCAACACCCATCGGCATGCCTTGGGATTCGTCGCCCTGCACAACATCGGCATCATGAGTGCCATGCAAGGCAAGTTGTACAACGTTATCGGCGCCGACCGGATGCAGACCATCCCCTTGCGCAGTGCCACGGGTGACGGCAGCATCACTTTGAAAGCCCGCAACTCCAAGACCGAGTTCATCCCTGAACAGCGCAGTTTGGGCAACGAAACAGCCCTGTATTTCCACGACCAAGTGCAGGAGAGCGGCTTTTACGACATCGTCAAGGACGGCGCGGTCATAGGCACGCTGGCGTTCAACCAGGACCGCAAGGAGTCGGACCTCAACTGCTACGACGAGAGTGAGCTCAAGAAGATGGCCAAGGCCTCCGGCGACAATGTGGACGTTATCAGCGCCAACACCAAGAACATCGCCAAGAGTGTCACCGACAAACTCAACGGCAAACCTCTCTGGATGTACTTCCTTATACTCGCCCTACTCTGCTTCCTTGCTGAGATTGCGGTACTGAGATTCTGGGGAAAGCCGAGAGAGATGAGAGATTAAAAGATTAAAAGATTAAAAGATTAGAGAGTAAGAGTAGAAATAATTCATAATAGAGTGTGCACATCGCCTCTCACAAATAAAAACACGAACATTATAAACTTTTAAACCCAATAAAAAAATGAACAAAGACTTATTGAAACTGTATCCCCACGATTTGTGGGAGAATTTTGCAAACCTTTGCGACTGCCCGCACCCTTCCAAACACGAGGATGCTGCCATCAAATGGATGAAACAATGGGCAAAAGATCACAAAGTGAAAGTTGAACAAGACAAGACCGGCAACCTGCTGTTCACCGTTCCGGCCACCAAGGGCATGGAAAACCTCACCCCTGTGATTCTGCAAGGTCACACCGACATGGTGCCGCAAGCCGACGATCCGAAGTTCGACTTCCTGAAGAACCCCATTGAGCCGATCATCGACAAGGGCTGGGTTCGTGCCAACAGAACCACCCTCGGTGCAGACAACGGCATCGGCGTGTGCGCTGCATTGGCATGTGTCACCACCCCGGGCGTAAAACACGGTCCGATGGAGATTTTGGTCACCATCGACGAAGAAACCGGCATGACCGGCGCCTTCGGTTTGAAGAAGGGATTTGTGAAAGGCAAAATCCTCATCAACCTCGACTCTGAGACGGAGGGTGAATTGTATGTGGGTTGCGCCGGCGGTCTGGATGCCAACTTCGAGCGCAAATACACAACCATGCCGACACCTGCTGACATGAAGGGCTTCCAGCTCATTGTCACGGGTCTGCACGGCGGCCACTCCGGCATGGACATCAACTTGGGACGCGCCAACGCCAACAAGATTGCCACGCGCTTCATCACCACCGCCATCAAGGAATACGGTGCATGTCTGGCCTCCATCAACGGCGGTGGCCTGCGCAACGCCATCCCGCGTGAGGTAAACGCCATCCTGGCTGTTCCCGCCAAGAAAGCCACCGCATTCAAGACCTTCGCCAAGAAGTTCGACGAAACGCTCAAGGCCGAGTTCTCCGCCACAGAAGAGAACCTCTCTGTCAGCGTGAAGGCAGTGGATACGCCCAAGAAGGTAATCCGCACCAAAGCACAGAACCAGTTCATCAACATGGTGTTTGCTATTCCTAATGGTGTGCTCCGCATGAGCGACTCCATGGAGAACTTGGTAGAGACTTCTAACAACGTGGCTGCCATCAAGGCTGAGAACGGCACCATGAGCGTCACCTGTCTGCTCCGCAGCTCCGTGGATAGCGCTAAGAACGCCCTCGGTGACAGAATGACCGCCATCGCAGAACTCGCTGAATGCGGCATCGAACTCTCCGGCGCTTATCCGGGATGGAAACCCAACATGAAGTCACCCATCCTCAAAACCTGCCAGAGTGTTTACAAAAAGAAATTCAAAGAAGAACCCAAAATCATGGCTATCCACGCCGGTTTGGAATGCGGCCTCTTCGGCGCATGCTATCCTGATTGGGACATGGTTTCCTTCGGTCCTACCATCGAGCATCCGCACTCCCCGGTTGAGCGCGTGAACATCGACAGCGTCGGCAAGTTCTTCGACTTCCTCGTGGAAGTGCTCAAGAACATCCCGAAGAAATAGGTTCTGACCTATACAAAAAAAGACCGGCTTTTCAGTCGGTCTTTTTTTTGTGAAATGTTTACTTTTTCTTGAACAGCGATAACACAAACAGGTGAATTAGAAAAGCCGGCTATTGCCCTGGCGCAACTGTTCGTCCGTAGGCTCCATTTCTGTAATGGTGTCCACGAGAATTTCCAAAGGACGGCCGTACGCAGGGCGCTGGCGGTTGTCGGTTGGCTGAGACGCAGCGTGCTGCGTCTCAACTGTACCCTGTGCACTGTTTGCTGTACCCTGTTTATCCTGTGTCTGAGACGCACCATGGCACGTCTCTACGGCAATTTGTTCATCATTATCATGGACAGGAGACGCAGCGTGCTGCGTCTCTACGGTATCCTGTACACTGACTACTGCATCCTGTTCACTACTGGGCACGGGATGTCCTGAGAAAACAACGCCCAGGGTTATGCCGGTGACAACGGCCACCACCGCCACGGCAATGGCTGCTATTTGCAAGCCCGACAATCCTGCGCGCACACCAGCGCTTTTCGCGAAGCTGCGCCACGCGGAAGGACGGTAGGCGTACTGGGCCTTTTCCATTTTCTCTTTTATCAATTGGTCAAATTCTGCCATAGTCTATTCGTTATTCAGTTTTACAATCTCGTTTTTGAGACGGGTGCGGGCGGCGTTCACGTGCCAAGCGGAAGTACCTTCGCTGATGTTCAGCTGCTGCGCGATTTCCGCATGGGACAGACCGTCCATCACGAACAGGTTGAACACTGTTCGGGTCATCGGGGGAAGCTGCTGCACCAGGGAGACGATTGCCTCCGAAGAGAGATTAGAAACCGCCGTATTCACATCATAACCGATGGACGACGACTCCGCCACCTCTTCCAGGTCGGTCAGCTCCATCTTCGGACTGTATTTCCTTCTGTAGTCCAGCGCCGAGTTGATCATCACCCGTTTCATCCACGATTCAAAAAAGCCTGTGTTTTCATATTTGTCAAGGTTAGAAAACACTTTCAAGAAACCTTCGTTGAGCATATCCTCCGCTTCGTCGGTGCTGCCGGCATAGCGCATACAGAGCCGGAACATGGGACTGTAGAAGTGCTTGAACAGCTTGTGTTGAGCCCTTCTGTTGCCCTCAAGGCAACCCTCCAGCCATCGAGCGATTCGGTCATTTGTATGCTCACTCATTATGAATAACGAAAAATATTATAAAAACTTTGGGTTCTATTAAAAAAAACTTTTTGCAAAGATAAAAAAATCAAAGCAACGCAGTTTATCAACGAACAAAGGACACCAATATTGCCTGAACTTAGAAAACAAAAAAGGCATCCATTCAGGATGCCTTTCGGTGTGATTCCGCTGCGACTCGAACGCAGAACCTGCTGCTTAGAAGGCAGCTGCTCTATCCAGTTGAGCTACGGAACCATAGCTGTTATAGCTTCAATTGGTCGGGATAGCAAGATTCGAACTTGCGACCTCCTGCTCCCAAAGCAGGCGCGATAACCGGACTACGCTATATCCCGTTTTTGCGGCTGCAAAAGTACACTTTTTTTCTTTACCTTGGAATACCTTGATAAAAAACCTTCCCCAACCCCGATTTTTTGTACTTTTGCCGCCGCTATGACAGATTCACGACACATCCGGATTGAAGATTTCAACTACGAGCTCCCCGAGGAGCGTATCGCCTTCTTCCCCGCCGCACAGCGGGACCACT
This sequence comes from Bacteroidales bacterium, assembly GCA_045132055.1. Lineage (GTDB taxonomy): Bacteria > Bacteroidota > Bacteroidia > Bacteroidales > WCHB1-69 > F23-D06. Next base: position 341,143 of record JBGURP010000033.1, on the reverse strand, counting down.
CCAAGCTTTTAGTTTATCGGAACGGCAGCATCACTGACAGTCGTTTCGATCATCTTCCAGATTTCATTCCGGAAGAGAGCCTGTTGGTGTTCAACAACTCCAAGGTCATACACGCGCGGTTGCTCGTGCACAACGCCACCGGCGCTGCCATTGAAATATTCTGTCTGGAGCCCCTCTACCCCACCAACGACCCCGCCACCGCCTTTGCCCAAACCGGCGAGGTAACGTGGAAATGCATGGTGGGCAACGCCAAACGATGGAAACACCCGCTTCAAATCACCGTGCCCATGGGCAACAAGACTGTTACAGTGACGGCCACCAAAGGCGACAATGTGGAGAGCACTTTCGAGGTCACGTTCCGCTGGGACGACAATGGTGTCTCCTTCGCCGAATGGCTGGAACATTACGGCAAAATACCGCTTCCACCCTATATCAAACGCGCCGCCGACGAGAATGACGAATTGCGCTACCAGACCGTCTATGCCAAGCACGATGGTTCTGTAGCTGCCCCCACTGCTGGATTACACTTCACGGACAGTGTTTTCGAAGACCTGCATCGGAAAGGCATCGACACGGATTTCGTCACGCTGCACGTAGGCGCAGGCACTTTCAAACCCGTGACCAGCGAAACCATCGGCGAGCACTACATGCACGAGGAGAAAATCGTCATCACAGAGGCACTCATCGAGCATCTAACCCAGTATATCGGCAAACGCTGCATTGCAGTGGGCACGACCGTGGCCCGTACGCTGGAGTCGCTGTTCATCATGGGGGCCAAGCTCCGCCTCAATCGTCCCGATCCGCTGAAAGTCAGCCAGTGGGAAATCTACGATGATGAAGCTCTGCGCCAAGTCACGGCAGACGAGTCGCTACAAGCCATCCTGGAGCACCTCCATGCCCAGCAGACCGACCTGTTGCGCGGCGCCACCAGCCTCATCATCTTGCCCACCTACCAGCCCCGCATGGTCCAAGGCATCATCACCAACTTCCATCAGCCCCAGAGCACGCTCCTGCTGCTCATCTCCGCCTTCGTGGGCAATCGCTGGCGCGACATCTACGAGCACGCGTTACAACACGAGTATCGCTTCCTGAGCTACGGTGACTCCAACCTCTACCTGCCCTAATTTCAGAACACGACATACCAGCGCAGCTTCTCCATCAATTCGGCATAGGCATGCGTAATCTGCTGGAGTTCTTCAAATGAAGTTATATCTCCATTTTTGCTTCTGTAATTCAGTATCGTTTTGGTCAGATAGGCATCGAAATAAGGATGAGCGATCATTTCCTTATAGGTAGCCTTGTTGATGTTGATTTTGCGCACGTCCCCAGGATGCACAACGAAATACTTCTCCAGCAAATCCATAGGAATATCCTGCAATACAAACACCTCTCGCAGTTGCGCAAGCGAATGGAATCCTCCCAACTTGTCGCGATATTCCACCAGGCGGGCGGCCCGCTTGCTGCCGAACATCGGCACCACAGTAATATCAGTTGAATCGCAGCGATTGAGGTCTATTTTCACAATCTCGTACATGGGTTGCTTAGTCTTCTTGCGTGGCACCGTATCATCTGAAAGACAATGGTTCGCATAGGCCGTCCGCCGGACCTTCGCCAACGAATCTCGGATGTGATTCTGCCGCAGATTGAATTCCTCAAACACAGCGGCATACTGTGCCATATCCGGTGCTGGATTCTTTTCCCCATCACACAGGAAATAGAACAGATAACTGAACAGGATAAAGCCCGCCAAAACCAACGATGCGGCCCATTCTCCATTGGTAAAATTGAACTTTGTTTTCATGCCGCAAAAATAAAAAAAAAAGATTTAACAAACATAAATCTGTTAAATCTTTTTTAACAATATCTAAACAATCGACCTAACGAATAATCGTCAAGGAACCGTTATAGTTCACTGTCTTGGCTTTTCCTTTATAGTAGAAGGAGAAGTAATACACGCCGTCTGACACGCCAGAGGCATCAAACACCTGGCTTCCCAGCTGGATTTGGCCATCGCGGGCGAAAGTGTCATAATTCTTGGCTTCATACACTTTCTTGCCCCAGCGATCGAAAATCACCAGCTTGTTATTGCGGTATCCGTCAGGATCTTCCGGATTCACATCCGTATTCAAGTTCTCAATAGCGAACACATCGTTGGAGCCATCGCCGTTCGGTGTAATCACATTCGGGAAGATAAGGTCCTGCTCAATGACCACCGTGTGGGTAATCTCGCTGGCACATCCGTCACCGGTCTCAATATGAAGCGTGACAGGATAATCTCCCCACTGGCCATAGGTGTGATTGGGCGAAACCTCTGTCGTATCCGACTCGCCGTCCCCGAAGTTCCAAACGAAGTGACATCCGTCAGAAAGCATCAATACGGAATCGGAATAGCAAATGAAATGAACTTCACCGTTATGCTCGCCCATCAAAGAAATTTCAGGATCCGCGGTAAATTCAGCTATCGGTTGTGAATTCACTTTCAAATAATTCCATCTGATAACTGTATCGCTACATCCATTTTCTGTAGTGGACACAAGGCTGACAGAATAAGTGCCAGGGTCATCTATCTGGAACACAGGCTCTTTTTGATTGGAGGAAAGCACCGCAATGGCATCTTCATTCATAATTTGCCAATTGTACACAGAATTCTCAGGGGTGGAATTATTGTTAAACTTCACGACCAGCGGCGCACATCCTTGCACCACGTTGGCATCAAAGTCAAAGAAAGGCATATCATAGAACTTCAGGTTGATGGTGTCGCTTCCGTGGCACGTAGTTCCCGTCTGTGGGTCTGTCGTCTCCACATAAACGGTGTATTGACCTGCTGTAACCACGCTTGTAGTCGGGGAATCATCACCTGTGCTCCACACGTATGTAGTATTCGGGGCCTCGTAGCCAGGGTTGAGTGTAATACGCTGACCATAGCATTCGGTCCTGTCCTCACCAAGGTTCGGTTCGGGAGACTGAGTGACACGCATCACCATGTTGGTGTCATACTGGCATCCGAAATCGTCCACCACACGGGCGACGTAGGTAATATCACCGGAATCCGTTGGGACAACTACGCCTTCAGCAGCACCCGGACCAATCAGATATGCGGTATCAACCGTCAAATCGAAGCCCCAGTTGGTAGGAAGCAAGGAGGGATTCAAAGCCATCTCCCAACCGCAGATATAGCCGTTGTCACCGCTCCAAGCATCCATCACCTGAATTGCCCATGTTCCATTGAGCGGACAGTTCTGCAATTTGGTGAAAAAATTGTCATCTGGATGATAAACATTAGTCATATTGGACGTGTCAGTGGGTGACACATAGTTACCGTTAATATGGTTGCAGCTTTCGTACACCCAACCATTGCCACATGCATACTGATAGCCTTCGGTAACATTGTTAGACCAGCAATAGTTCCAGCAGGTACCGATAGGGCTCTCGGCGGGGTTACACTTGTTAGTTCCATCTGGTTCATAATACAGGCCAAAATAAGAGCTAGTGGGACCGGGAGACCCCTGCCAGCCACGGTCTGCCTGGGGAATACTGTTCAAACAATTCGTTGATCCAGAACCACCATACTTCATAATCGTGGCATATTGGCCGTTAGGACAAATCAGGCGAATATAAATATCTCCAATCCAAGAATGCTCAATGGCAAGCCGCACATACAGAATATCGTTCACCGAGGATATTTTCGCAGACGGCGAGAACATGTCAAAAGTCACCGGAGAGGTATAGGCACATCCGGATCCACAGTCAAGGCCGTCAGGAAGGAAGATAGTGTCTGGAACACCCAGAGCTGTATTCTTATAGCTACTAATCGTATCCACCTGAATATTGGAAATCATATCATAGCCTATTGTCAGGTTCACCTCGTCACCCGTACACACCGGATGCAGGGGAGAAAGCTCACGAATGGGGTTAGCAGACGTCATCACTCTGACTTTCCTGGCCATAATGGCCTCACAACCTTGGTTATCAATAATCAACAGGGCAAGATCAAAAGCATTTCCGGGCGGAAAATAGTAATCTAATACATTACCTCCTACAGTCTCAATGGTAGTGTCGCCCAAATCCCATCTGAAAGTAGAGGTCGGGTCGCTTTGATGGTAATTATAGTCATTATCCGGATAACGGCCTCTGGCCACCAAATGCACTGTATCATACGGACAAAGCTGCATGTAATAATAGCCTGAGTCGGGTTGAAGAATCGGGAAATGATTGGAAGCGTTGAGATCAAACTGAATCTCCACGCGTTGACAAAGCCGCACACAGGAGGAGTACATCTTGAACCCCATGCCATTGTTAGCGCCATCTGTCTTGAAGCGGATGGTCAGTTCGCCAGTCTGGCTGCGCATAGTAGCCGCAAATGAAAGCACAACATCTCCGTACACTGCCACGAGCGAGTCATTCAGCGTGGCCAGCAACATGGAGTCCACCATATTGGGACCATCGTAGATAAACACGGTATCTGAATTGTGCACATTGAAAAAATTCAACGGGATGTCCACCTTGACGGCAGGATGCGTGGCATCATTGGAGCGCAAGACCACATGATCATCACGATTGGGATAATAGTCGTTAGCCTCGCCACCAACATCGTACACGGTGAAGTCACAACCAACCTGAGGTGACACGGATGAGCCAACCATCACATTCTGCGCCTGCACAAAAAGCAGACTTAACATTACAACTGTGAGTAAAAATATCTTTTTCATAACAGCAAAATTCTATCTGTTAATAATCAAACTGTTTGAGATTGGCCTGTTCCATCTCGGCATAATCGCGTTTCGAAAGAATCACCACAAAATGGTCAGGTGTATGCATACGGATTACATTCGTTTGATTCTCATCCTGAGGAAATGAGAAATCGAATGGGTTAAGACCGCCCTCCCGAATGATACGAGCTTCATCCACAACCACTCCAGGCTTGGCGTATTCCTCAATGTAGCCGAGCATTTGGCCATTTTCCACACTCTTTCCAGCCACACGGGCAAAATAGCTCATCTTGAAGTTCTGGCGGAACAAATTCTCAAAATCTTCATTGTACATCTTCTCAATATCTGCCTTCGAGAAAATTTCGTACATTCTGTCATTCAGCACGAATTCACTCTTGGGCTTCAGATATTGGCTGTACCCTGTCAACAGCATCCCAAGGGCAAAAAATAATAGGATAGTCTTTTTCATAATTTCATTTTTACTTTAAAACCTGCAAAAATAACATTTTATGTGAAACGACCAAAATAAAAAATCATCTCACATCAGAAATGTCGCATTCTCTACAGCAAATGTTACATCAAAAAAATTATTTTTGAACCTTGATAGCGTTATTATCTATCAACCAACGCATTACAAAAAGAACACGCTCTTCATCCTCCTGGGCAGCGAGTTGCTCAAGGATTATCTTCTTTGACAAACCTTGCCGATGCAGGCGGAGTATTTTCCGTGACAGTTTTTGAAATTCCTGCTCATTGACCGCACCATGCGTGTTTTTCCTGCACACGTCACACTCTCCGCACGCCGTACTGTCTGTTTCACCGAAATAGCTTAACAGCAACCGGCTGCGACACTCGTCTTGAGAGGTGACATACGCGCGTACCGCCTCCACCCGCTCCTGCGCTTTTTTCTTTTGGACATCATATACAGATGGATCGAAATAGATATGATTCTCGGGAATACGGTCTTGCAAAAACACGATGAGCGGAATATCGCTTTGCGGCTGGTAAGAGACAACCCCAGCTTGATGCAGTGTCTGAAGTTGTACTGTTGTCTCTTCCAGCGTCAGGCCCGCGCGGGCGGCAATCAGATGCTCGTCAATTTTGACGTACTGGGTGAACAGGCCGCCGTAGGAACGCAACAGCAACTTGACAAGCTCTGCCAAATCAGGATGATTGTCCTCAAAATCCATCAATTCGTCACCATTTAGCTTGAAGTGCAGCTGAGAAGTATCTCGCAAATGTTCGGAGAGCGCAATCACACCTGCTTTTTCCAAAAACCTTACTGCATTGAACAATTGCACGGGATCCATTTTCATGCGGCGGGCGTGTTGCTCCAAGTAAAAGGGCTTTATGGTGTTCTTGCCAGAACCCATTTCAATGTAATAATGCTGGCACAGGTCGTCATACACCTCCCGGATGGTTTCCAATGGCGGGAACGACATGGTGAGATTGCGGGAAAGTTGTCGCAGGTCGTTCGCGTCATACAGGAGTATGGCCACGGAGGGCTTTTCGTCGCGGCCGCCACGACCCGCCTCCTGGAAGTAGGCCTCCAGACAATCGGGCACATCGATATGCACCACAAAGCGCACATCCGGCTTGTCGATGCCCATACCGAAGGCATTGGTTGCCACGATGACACGGGTCTTCCCTATCATCCAGTCTTCCTGTTTTCGGTCGCGTTCCTTAGGCGGGAGGCCGGCGTGGTAGAAATCGGCCGTTATGCCATTTTGACAGAGGAATTCAGCCACTTCGGCCGTCTTGCGGCGATTGCGCACATACACGATGCCCGTACCTGGATAGCGCTGCATGATGCGCAGCATACGCCCGTGCTTATCCTCCTCTTTCACCACGAAATAGGTCAGGTTATCCCGTTTAAAACTTTTCTGGAAGACATTTTCAGACTTGAATTCCAGTCTGCGCTGGATATCACTTACCACTTCGGGCGTGGCTGTTGCGGTGAGGGCCAGCACAGGAGCCTGAGGAAATATTTTTCTTATGTTGGCGATTTCCAGATAAGGCGGACGGAAGTCATAACCCCATTGCGAGATACAGTGCGCTTCGTCCACTGCAATCATCTTCACCGGCATCTTCTCCAAATTCACGCGAAACATGTCGGTCTGGAGCCGCTCGGGCGACACATAGAGGAAACGGTACTCGGGATCGAACATCACATTCTGCACAGCATCTTGTATCTCATTGTAAGACATGCCGGAATAGAGTGCAGTAGCCTTGATGCCCTTGGCTTTGAGATGGGCCACTTGGTCCTTCATCAGAGCGATGAGCGGAGACACCACAATGCAAAGGCCCTCCAGCGCCATGGCAGGCACTTGGAAACAAATCGATTTGCCGCCACCAGTGGGCAGCAGGGCAAGTGTATCGCGGCCTTCCAGCACGGAGAGGATGATATCCTCCTGCATCGGGCGAAAACTGTCATAGCCCCAATATTGTTTCAATATCTGATGAATCCGTCCCATAAAGCGGGTGCAAAGATACGGAAAAGAGATGAGAGATTAGAGATGAGAGATTATAGATTTAGGGAAGGTAGTAAAGATAAAATATTATTGACCAGCAGCACATTATGCAATATTTCAGATTAAAAATCGTTAAAACAAAGCTTGGTTTGCCAAGAATATTGTATATTTGCGGCCTTAAAATTTGGAACAATGGGTAAGAAAAAATCCTTTTTGTATATAATCACGGTCATCTTATGTGTTGTGTTTATGGTATCTTTCTCATCCTGCAGCACTTCCCAAGGTAGTACGAAATCCAAGGTGGAGTACAGCAAGAAGAGAACCCGCCACCAGCCGAAGTGGAACGCCACCACCTCGCAGACTACCACGTATCACATACGCAAGCACAACACCCGCAGAAGTCACAACCGCTAACCGATTCGGTTATTATTTTATTTACTTATGAAAAAATCTCGTCTTACTATACATATAGTATTGAATTTATTTTTTGTTATTGTCTTATGTGGCCATGCCTACGCACAGGAAAATCACATCCAGTTCAGTGTGGTGAACGACACTGCCCACATCGATTCTGCCATTCCGGAGGATACGCTTGGCGACAAGCTGAATTTTGACGAGGATTTGGCCTCATTGGACAACGTGGACCACGGCGACGGCATGCTGTTCACCTATTTCAACTGGATGCCCGGTTACGGCCGCTACCAGAACTTCGACATCATCCGTATTCACTACAATCACGTTGGCTCAACGCCTCGCGACACCATAGTTTTGGACGGCTACCATCATCCTGCCAACTTCCGGAAGACTTCCGACTATGGCTGGCGTCGTCGACGCATGCACCGTGGCGTCGATTTGGGCTATCCCACTGGCACACCCGTGGCCGCTGCTTGGGACGGTCAAGTGCGCATTTCCAAGGGCAGCAATACCGGCGGATATGGCAACCTCATCGTCATCCGCCATGACAATGGGCTGGAAACCTACTATGCCCATCTCTCACGCAGACTGGTCAACCCCGGACAGATGGTACACGCGGGCGAGATTATCGGTCTTGGCGGCAACACTGGACGTTCCTACGGTTCCCATCTTCACTTTGAAATCCGCTATTTAGGTCAGGACATCAACCCAAACCGTCTGGTGGACTTCGAGAACTTTAAGCTGAAGTACGACACCATGTATGTTTCAGGTTATAGTGTTTCTACCCCCACTCCCGTGCAAAGCGACCCCACACAAGCCGCTCCTGCCAAACCGCAGACTGCCACTGCCTATTACAAAGTGCGCAAAGGCGACAATTTGGGTAAAATCGCGCAAAAATACCACACTACTGTCTCCAAAATCAAAAAGCTGAACCACTTGAGAAGCGATTTCATCCGCGAAGGCCAACGCCTGCGTGTCAGATAGCAATCGCCATGAAAGCCTTTCAGAATCTCTGTCTATTCCTCTGCTGCCTCTGTCTCATGATTGAGGCAAAAGCCCAGTATGTAACAGAAGATTTCAGTTTTTACCGCAATTCCTGCTCCGTATCTGTCAATACACCCGACACACTTGCCATGGTGTGGGCAGGAGGCATGAATGCTGTGCATTTCTCCGAAATAGATCTGGACCTGGACGGGGTAAACGATTTGATGGCTTTCGAGAAGCATGGCAACCGGATTCTGACCTTCCTGCGATGCGACAACCGCTACCTCTATGCGCCACAATACGCCAAATCCTTCCCCGAATTACATGACTGGGTAATTCTGCGAGACTTTAACTTCGATGGAAAACCCGACATTTTCACCTACGGGCTGGCTGGTGTGCGGGTATTCAAAAACATTTCCGACGAACAATTAGAATTCCAGCTAATCACGGAACAGTTACAAGCCTATTACTACAATGGTTACGTCAATATCTTCGCTTCGCCGGACGATTATCTAATTGTAGAAGACATCGATCAGGATGGGCACTTAGATCTCCTGAATTTCTGGGTATTGGGGAAATATGTTCATCATTTGCGCAACTACAGCGACAATCCTGAGGTGTTTGATTTCCGTCTGGAATCCGAATGTTGGGGACACTTCGAGGAGGCCGGTGACAACAATGCCATCACACTTTTCTCTGACTGCAACAGCAAGGAGGGTGACGATGGCGGGCACACGCGCCATACGGGTTCTTCCATGCTGCTGCACGACTTCGACCATAACGGGCTGCCCGACATCCTGATAGGCGACATCGACTACCCCAACCTGATTGTACTCTACAACCATGGCACAATGCAGGAAGCTCGCATGACCGAGCAGAACACGGCGTTTCCCGCTGGTGCTCCGGTGCACCTGTTTTCCATGCCTGCGGCAGCACTCATTTCTCTTCCGGAGCAAAACTCTCCATCGCTGATCGTGTCGCCTTCTGATCCCGCACTGGGAAAATCGCAGGACATGAACAGTGTGTGGCGATATGATTACGACACACTTCTGCAGCAATTCACCCTCACCAGCACCGCTTTTTTGCAAGAAGAGATGCTGGATGTGGGCAGCGGCTGCCATCCGGTACTTTTCGACTGGAACGGTGATGGCTTGCAGGATCTTTTCCTTGCCAACTATGGCAGCTTCGACAGTGCACAGTATATCAATGGATTTCTGACATCCTATTTTTCTTCATCTATCCAGTATTATCAAAACACAGGCACGCCATCGCAACCTGTTTTCCAACTGCAAGATGAAGACTTCGGCCAGTTGAAAGCGCTCAACCTCCATGCTTTGCATCCCACCTTCGGCGATTTCACCTGCGACGGGCAAACAGATATGCTCTGCGGGCAAGAAGACGGCACCCTGTTGCTCGTGCCGCACCAAAGGCTGACTAGCAACGGAGGCGAGATATATCCAGACTACCTCAACATTGATGTGGGCAAATTCAGCACTCCTGTGTTTTTCGATCTGGAGGGTGACGGACGTAACGACCTCATCATCGGCAACCAGCGCGGGATGCTGAGTTACTACCAAAACATCGGCACTTGCGGAACCACAGACTTTATATTCGTCACCGACTCGCTGGGCGGCGTGGACGTACGCAATCCCGAGTTGTCGTATTTTGGCTACAGCGTTCCCTGTCTGTACCGAGACTCGTTGCACGGCACTGTGCTATTCTGCGGCAGCGAGCAGGGGCAAATTTTCTACTATAACGGCATTGACGAAGACCCGTTGGGCCACTACACTTGCGACGGGATGGTTTATGAAAGCGCCGACAGCGACTGCCAGCATTGTGCCACGCCCTTGCGCGAGGGCCGACGCACCGCCGCCGCGATTGCACGCATTGACAACGACTCTTACCCCGACCTCATCGTGGGCAACTATGCCGGCGGGGCAGCCTATTTGAGCGGCCGCAGCCCTGTCACACACGAATCAGGCACACCCTCGTATGCGCGGCACACCCTAAGCGCCTACCCCAACCCGACCTCAGGAAAATTGAGAATTGAGAATGCAGAATCGAGCATTGAAAATGTGGAGGTTTTCGATGTGTATGGCAAGCTGATCATGACTGTCAAGGTTGACGGCAACATGGCCGAGCTTGACCTTTCGGGAAACGCTCCCGGAGTTTACTTTTTCCGCGTCATGACAGAAAAGGGCATGGTGACCAAACGCGTTATCAAACAATAATTTCTAAAGGCAATATCGGACAATAAAAAACGGGCATCGAATAATCGGTGTCCGTTTAGTGTTTTTATGCAGAGGCGCACGGCCGTGCGCCTTTACAAACATTATTTAATTTCCTCGAAATCAACATCCTGAACCTCCTGGTCGTTGCCGTTGCCGGGGTTACCGCCCTGCGGGCCTTGTGCGCCAGCGCCAGGGTTAGCACCGTTGAACGGGCCATTGCCTCCGAACGGATCTTGCGGATTGGCACCACCGCCCTGTTGGTACATCTTGGCGGAAGCGGCCTGCCATGCGCCCTGCAACTCTGCCGTAGCAGCGTCAATACCAGCAAAGTCTTTATTGTCATGCGCGGTTTTCAACTTGGCAGCGGCAGCCTCGATCTTGGCGCGGTCGTCAGCAGGAACCTTGTCGCCGAACTCTTTGAGCTGCTTCTCAGTGGTGAACACGAGAGAGTCTGCAGCATTCAGCTTGTCGATTTCCTCCTTAGCCTTTTTGTCGGCATCGGCGTTGGCTTCAGCTTCAGCCTTCATGCGCTTGATTTCATCATCGCTCAAGCCGGAAGAGGCCTCAATACGGATCTTCTGCTCTTTGCCGGAAGCCTTGTCCTTGGCGGTCACGCTCAAGATACCGTTCGTGTCGATATCGAAGGTAACTTCGATTTGCGGCACGCCACGCATAGCGGCAGGAATGCCATCCAAGTGGAAACGGCCGATGCTCTTGTTCTGTGCAGCCATAGGACGCTCGCCCTGCAGCACGTGAATCTCCACAGAGGTCTGGTTATCTACAGCCGTGGTGAACGTTTCCGTCTTCTTGGTCGGGATGGTGGTGTTGCTCTCGATGAGCTTGGTCATCACGCCGCCAAGGGTTTCCAGACCGAGTGACAGCGGAGTCACATCCAACAGAAGGATGTCTTTCACCTCGCCGGTGAGCACACCGCCTTGGATAGCAGCACCGATGGCCACCACTTCGTCGGGGTTCACGCCTTTGGACGGGGTCTTGCCGAAGAATTTCTCCACGATTTCCTGAATGGCGGGAATACGGGTGGAGCCGCCCACGAGGATTACCTCGTCGATGTCGGAGGTAGTATAGCCAGCGTCAGACAGAGCTTTCTTGCAAGGCTCGATGGTGGCGCGGATCAGGTCGTCACACAGTTGCTCGAACTGGGCACGGGTGAGCGTGCGCACCAAGTGTTGAGGTACACCGTCAATCGGCATGATATACGGCAGGTTGATTTCCGTGGAGTTGGAGCTGGACAGCTCGATTTTGGCCTTCTCGGCAGCCTCTTTCAGACGCTGCAGTGCCATGGCGTCCTTACGCAAATCCACGTTGTAGTCTTTCATAAACTCTTCAGCCAGCCAGTCGATGATCTTGTGGTCGAAGTCATCGCCACCGAGGTGGGTATCACCGTTGGTGGATTTCACCTCAAACACGCCGTCGCCGAGTTCCAGAATGGAGATATCGAAGGTACCGCCACCGAGGTCGAACACAGCCACTTTGGAGTCGGATTTCTTCTTATCCAAACCGTAGGCCAAAGCTGCAGCTGTAGGTTCGTTGATGATACGTTTCACCGTAAGGCCTGCAATCTCGCCAGCCTCTTTGGTAGCTTGACGCTGAGAGTCGCTGAAGTATGCCGGCACGGTGATGACAGCTTCCGTCACCTCCTGTCCGAGGTAGTCTTCAGCCGTTTTCTTCATCTTTTGAAGAATCATGGCAGAGATTTCCTGGGCAGTGTAGCTGCGGTCGTCGATTTTCACCTTCGGCATGTTGTTGGCGGTGCGTTCCACAGTGTAGGGCACGCGCTCCACCTCTTTAGCCACGCGGTCGTAGGTCTCGCCCATGAAACGCTTGATGGAGAAGATGGTCTTGTTGGGGTTGGTGATAGCCTGACGTTTGGCGGGATCTCCAACCTTACGCTCATTATTACCGACGAATGCCACGATTGAAGGGGTAGTTCTACGACCTTCGCTGTTGGGGATCACAACCGGCTCGTTGCCTTCCATGACGGCAACGCAAGAGTTTGTAGTTCCTAAGTCAATTCCAATAATTTTTCCCATTTTGATGTTTATTTAATTGTTATTATTTCAGTTTTTTACTCGCGCCCTGAATCATATCGGTTCAAAGCGACGTGAAACATAAAACAACAACCGTGCCAAAAATTATCATACACATTCTGCTGACAAATTGGCAGAGAGGAATTGCAATAAAAAACACTACTTTTGCGGCCAAATTTGATGCTATGCCCCCTGCCCTAATCACAATCACCACCCTACTCTACCTCTTCGGCATCCCGCTGACATTAGTACTGATGGCCAAGCGCTGGCCCATCATCAACAAAATCAGCCCGATGGTGATCCTCTATATCATCGGTCTTATTGTCGGCAACTGCGGGTACGTCAGCGAGCGGGCCATGCACGTGTGCACGGACGTGTCGAATGCGGTGGTGCTGCTCACCATCCCCCTTATGCTGTTAGGTTGCAACTACAAAGGGCTATCAGCCGGCATGGCCGTGAAAGCCTTTTTCATCGGACTGTTCAGCGTATTGGCTGTCACGATAGCCGGATTCTTCATCTTTCGGGGACAGGCGACAGCTGCAGACGTGAGTTCCTCCGACTTTGCCAAAATCAGCGCGGTGATGACCGGCATCTACATCGGCGGCATCCCCAATCTGGCTCCCGTATCCAAAGCCATAGACTTACCCGACAATCTCTTCCTGCTGGTATCCAGTTACGACCTCATCGTCACCGGCCTCTACCTGATCGTGGTGGTGTTCTTCGGCCGACGCATCGTGCGCCTGCTTTTCCCACAACAGAAACATGCACTTTCAGATGAAATCACCAGCAGTGAAACAGAAGAAGAACAACCAAAATCTTTCTCCAAGAAATTGCTAAACCGAGGCCTCGGCATTTTGACAGCCCTCATCATTGCAGCCATAGCCTACGGAATCTCCTTGCTCATCCCTATCGAAAACAACACAGCGGTCATCATACTTGCCATCACCACCATCTCCATCGCGCTTTCATTCTGGAAGCCCCTAAAAAAGCTGGAAGGCACCTTTGACTTGGGATTGTACTTTGTTTATGTCTTCTGTCTGGCGGTGGCCACTATGGTAAATGTCCACGATTTGGAACTCTCCAGATATCTTTTCATCCTCTACTACATCGCCTTTGCAGTATTCGGCTCGCTGATTCTGCAATTTCTGTTTGCCCGCCTGCTCAAGGTGGACGGAGCCCTGACGATGGCGGCGTCCATCGCGTTCATCAACTCGCCTCCGTTTGTGCCGATGGTTGCCGCGGCCCTTAAGGACAAAAGTATCATTCTTCCAGGCATTGCCATCGGGCTGTTAGGCTACGCGGTAGGCAACTACTTGGGCTTGGCCATGTACACATTGTTAGCAAGCGGTATATAAGTTCAAGGTTCAAGGTTTAAAGTTCAAAATACATCATTTTCAATTTTCAATTCTCAATTCATAATTCTTAATTCCCATGTTCCGCTCCCTCACCACCATCCTTTTTCTGCTGTTTGGATTTTCCGTTTCAGCGCAAAACATCTCTGGCTATTGGCAGGGAATGCTGCATGTGTCTAAAACCGACTCGCTTACCATCGGCATGTTGGTGGACATGGACTATGACACGCTGCGTGTGGTGATGGACAGTCCCGACCAGTACTACATGGACATTGCCACCGACGAATCCCAGTGGGAGGACAGCACGCTCTCGTGGAAAGTGAGTGACATCGGTGCATCTTTCTCCGGACGATTGTCGGCTGACGGGCAAAGTATCATCGGCATTTTCAAGCAAGGTTCCAAAATGGATTTGACTTTCGAGCGTGGGCACGAGCGCAAGGTCATCCGCCGCCCGCAAACCCCGCAACCGCCCTACCCTTATCGCGAGGAAGAGATTCACATCAAGGATAAAAACAACCGCTACAACCTCATCAACGGCACGCTGACCATGCCTGTTCAGACTCCAAAAGCACTCATCATCCTCCTCACCGGCTCTGGCTGGCAAGACCGCGATGAGTCCCTCATGGGGCACAAGCCATTCCTGCTCATCGCCGACCATCTCACACGTCAAGGTTACGCTGTGTTCCGCTACGATGACTTCCCGCGCGCGGTGTTTGCCAAGTCCACCACATTCGATTTCGCCGATGGAGTTACGTTGATATTGGATTCCCTCACGCATCGCGCAGACCTGCAAGGAGTGTCCGTGGGATTGTTAGGGCACAGTGAGGGCAGCATGGTATCTGAGATTGTGGCCGCCCGCGATCCGCGAATAGCCTTCGTCATCTCCCTTGGCGGGGTCGCACAGAAGACCACCGAGGTACTGCTCTACCAGCTGCGCGCCATCAACGAGACCGACAGCGCCATGACACCCGAGGAAATAGACAACTCTGTGAAGTTGTCCGACCAAATGTATCAGGCATTACTCAAAGCCAAAAACGAACGGGAAGCAGCGGAAATTCTCAACCAAAAATGGGAACAGATTTGCAGCCGGCTTACCCCCGAGGAGCAGGAAAGGTACGAATTTACACCACAACACAAAGCCGCTGTCATTCAGCAGCTCATCTCTCCTTGGTTTTTCACTTTCGTTCACTTTGATCCCAAACCGTACATCAAAAAGATGCGGTGTCCGGTGCTGGCCATCGGCGGAGAAAAAGACCTGCAGGTGGATGTCATAGCCAACAATGCGCTGTTTGCCAAGTATCTGAAAAAGAACCCCCATCATCGTTTCGTCAGTATCCAGAATGCCAATCACCTGCTACAACCCTGCATCACCGGCAGCCCGAATGAATATGGGGAGATTGAAGAGACCATGAAACCCGAAGTGCTGGGGATCATTTCTGAATGGCTGGGTGCAACTCTGCGCAATAGATAAATAAGATCTAAGACATCCACAACAAAATAAAGGGCGCAGCCCTACCGGCCGCGCCCTCATTATCTTCACTTACACACTTCCCTAGAATGCATACCGCAAATGTACCAGAATCTGCCAAGTGGAGGACAAATTGTTATAGACTGACCACGTAGGCTGGTTGAAGGTGTATGTTCCGTTGCTGTAGTTCAGCACTACGTCGCTGTCGAGCACCTTGTACGCACCCCACTTGCTGCATAAGAGGTTGCCGAGGTTGTTGATGTCCAACCCCACATCCAAGGTGTGCTTGTGACCTGTCACATTGAAGTAGAACTCCTGCGCAAACTTGAAATTGATGCGGTTCAACCATGGGGCCACGCCCGCATTGCGCTTGGAATACTCGCCTCTGTGCCTGCTCAGATAACGGTCGTTAGAAATATACTCCTCAAAAGCAGCCTTGTTCTCCTCGGAGACAAACGGCATGGCGGCCAGCTCGTCCACCGTCGGAATGTACATGAGTTGCGGGCTGTTGCCCATGCCGCTCACATTGTTGATGAGATACGAATGACGGGGCATGTAATTGTAACCATAAACACCCATATTGCAGCCTTCGTAGAAAAGACCGAGCTTCGTAGCCGTACGCTTGCCCTCGTCAATGGTATAACCAATGGCGCCAATCACACGGTGCGGAGCCACGAAAGCGGAGTAGCCCAGCTCGGGAGCATTGCCGTCGTTACGGTTCGGCGTGCTGGCAAACGTGGAGACCTGGTCGCCGGAACCATCGGAAATGGAAGTGTAATGACTGAATGTATATGCGGCCAGCAGGTCAAGACCGAAATCAAAAGATTTGGACAATTGGGCGGTCAACGCAAGATACTGTCCATGAATACCTTTTTCGTTATGGAGATAATAGCCGTTCATCTTGCTACCGCTCATATTGGTAATATTCTCCCTGCCATAATGGAGTCTCTCTTCGGGCTCGCCGGGCAGTTGCACCGTACCATCCTCCACATATCCGAGCATGGAGGCATAAACCTCGTTAATATTGTACGAATAAACACCTTCCAGCGTCAATTTAACATCGCCGGGGATTGTGAAATCGAATGCCAAAGATGATTTCCAGCTGGTGGGCATTCTCAAATCCTTGGCCAAGATGGTAGCACTGGTGGGAGCAGGCAGAGCCTGTTGTTGGAACGCATTGCCCGCATATATGCTGTTGATGATGTCGGCACGGTCCGGGCTGAAATTCACCACTGGGTTGCCCGTATTGTTGTTGGCAATGTATTGATATTGCAGGCAATTGGAGTTGCCAGCGGCACTCACGAGCCACACATTCGGAATACGGCCCGTGAAGAGACCCGTACCACCACGCATGATGATCTTGCGATCCTTCTTGATATCCCAGTTGAAGCCGATGCGCGGCGAAACATTGACCGTAAGTCCGGGCAGATCGGCGGTACTGAGACCGGCAAAAGTGCTCTCGGGATTTGCGGCTGCCACCCTGTCGAAATCCAGATTGCGGTTGTTGTTCGGGAAGCGGATAATCGGCATCTCCAAACGCAACCCGACTGTCAGCTTGAAGAATTTGCTGAACTCCATCTCATCTTGCGCATACACGGATGCCTGCGAATAATCAAACGTCGGATACATCGTTTCCGTAGGATCGTCGGAGTTGGCATGCGTAATCATGAAAGCCACCGGACGGGCTCCCTCCACCCCGTTCACATCATCCACGAACGATTGCCATGAATCGTAAATATACCAACCGGCACCACCCTGCATAAAGCCGTTCACGATGCGGTTCCACTCAAACTGCGCACCAGCTAAGATATTATGAACCCCTTTGGTGTATGTAAACTCATCCGTAACCATAATCGTGTTGACTTTCCGCAAGTTGGCGTAAGTAAACGGGTCGGGCCCGAAAGTTGTATAGAAAGCCATCTGGTTGCCTTCCTCATTGATATAGGGTTCCAAAATATCGACCGTGGGAAACAAACCGCCCACAAAGGAACGCGGCTCATTTTGCAACGACCAGATAACACGGGCCATATTATGACCTTTGCCGTCCAGCACGTGACTGTTGAGTTCCGCCGCAACGGAAGTGAAGTTCATATCCTGAAAATAGCGTGTCGATTCAAACGGCAGAGCGTAGTCTGACAAGCGGCCCTGGGCGTAACGATTGACATTGTAACTATCGCCGTGAAGGTCTGTAATAATCGTATTGGTGCCACCCAGCGGGGTCATCGAACTTGATGCGTCTTCGGATGTGGAAGTGTGGGTGTGGCTAAAACGGACATTGAGGATATTATCCTTGTTGATATTCCAGTCTATTCGAGCCATTACCTTATAGTCCGGTGTACTGAGCGTATAGTTCTGGTAGCGACCGGGATTGTAGCCAAACTTCTCATTAAGGAAGTTCAAGATATTGTCCATCTGGGCAACCGTGGGCCGGTTGTAACCAGTACCACCACCGTATATTTGACTCTCATCCGTACGTGCCTGAATAGAAGAGCCTGCCTGGTTATCAACGATGTACTCGCCATTGAGGAAAAAGAAGAGTTTGTCTTTCAAGATGGGACCACCCAATGTAAAGCCGGTCACGTTGTTCAATGTAGAAGATGTGGTCAACATATTGGTATCAACCTTCTGGCCTTGCAGTTTGCTGCAGGTGAAATAATCATAGACCGAGCCGTGCCAAATGTTGGTGCCTCGTTTAGTCACCATGTTGATGGCACCGCCTTGGAACCCGCTGTAGCGTACGTTGAACGGGGTAATATTCACGGCAAGCTGGTCGATGGCATCCAAAGAGATGGGTGCACCTCCGGCGGGCAGGTTGGAGCCGATGCCGAAGGAGTTGTTGAACGTGGCACCATCCACGAAAACCGCGGAGCCCCTGTAATTGCTTCCTCCAACCGAAATGCCTTTGTTGCTGTACATGGATTGGGGAACGAGTCTCATCACATCGTTCAGACTGCGACTGACATTGGGCATAGCCTCTTGCATGCGGCTATCTATCCACGTGCTCACTCCCGAGCGCTGGATATTCATCGTGGAGGCCTCGTTTTCGCCATAAATGGCCACTTCCGCCAAATCCACCGCCGCCTTGTTCATCGGCGCGTTGGTCAAGACACTCTCTGACAATACCGCATACACATTCTTTATCATCACGGTCTGATAACCCATCTTATCCACCTTGATGGTATAAGGCCCGCCAGGCAAAACATTATTGAAGACATAATAGCCCTTCTTGTTGGTCATCGAATAATAAGCCGTATTGGTGGGAATGTGCACAGCCGTGACCACAGCATCCGTGATGGGACCATCGTCATCACTCACAAAGCCCGAAATAGAAGAAGTTGTGGTCTGGGCGTAGGCCGACAACACGAATAGGAAACAGATTGTCACGAACAACACGATGGTCCGCAGACTTGACTTTAAAAGATGTAAATATTTTATCATAAAGCAGTTATTTATTATTCCACTTGTCTTTCAATTCACGCTGAAAAGCATGACAAAAATAAGAAAATAACTCAATCACCCATTTTTTGTATTTTTGCGCTTTAAAAATTTTTACACGATTTATTATGGAAAATAAATACAAACTCGTATGCACCAAATGCGGCAAGGTCATCCCCGACTTCGCCACATGGTTTGAAATGAATCAGGAATGTCCCTGCGGCTGCAAACGCGCCGAGGTTGTATATAGTGCTGATTATCACAAAATAACAGAACTCACCAAACCGGAGTACCATCCCGAGAATTTCTATCATTACTTCGACTTCCTGCCCGTCATGGACAAGAAAAACATCGTCACCTTCGGTGAAGGCGCCATTCCGATTGAAGAGTGGGATTTTCTGGAGAAGTTAGCAAAAGAAAAATACGGTATCGACTGCCAGGTGATGGTCTATCGCAACGACCTGAACGGTGGCAGCAACACCTTCAAGGACATTGCCGCCTCATTGGCAGCATCTATCTTTAAAGAGAACGGTGTCAAGGAGTTCTGTGTGGCCTCCACGGGCAACACGGCCACGGCCTACAGCCGCTATCTGGCTGAGGCCGGCATCAAGTTCACCGTCTTCATGCCCCATGACGCGTGCGAGGACACCGTCCAAGCCATCAAGTCCTACGGCCAGAATGTGGTCGTATGCGACGGCAACTACGGCGATGCCAAGAAAGCAGCCAACGACTTCCACGAGAAGAACCACGTGCTGATTTCCGCGGGCAACATCGACCCCATCCGCGTGGAAGCCAAGAAGACCATGGTGTTCGAGTACCTGCGCCAGCTGGGCAAGATGCCCGACGTGTATGTGCAGGCTGTGGCGGGCGGCACGGGTCCCATCGCGCTCGACAAGGGCGTGCGCGACATGCAGACCACCTTCCCCGACACCAAGTTACCCCGCATGCTGCTAATCCAACAGGACACCTGCGACCCGATGGTGCAGGGCTGGAAAAAAGCAGTAGCCGCCGGATTCCCGGAAGGTTATGAAAAGGACTACCCCATCATCCCGAATCCGCAGACCATGGTATCCATCCTCTCCGCCGGCAACCCGGGCATGTACCCCATCGTGGCGCCCATCGTGCGCAAGAGCGGAGGCACCTTCCTGCAAGTGAAAGAGAGCGAGCTGGCCCACTACGGCAAGATCGTCAAGCAAGAGCGCGGCATCTATTTCGGCCCCGCCTCCATTGTATGCCTTGCCGGCTTCTACAAAGCGCTAGAAGAGGGGCAGATCCGCAACGGCGATACCGTCCTCCTGAACACGGGGGAGGGCGCCGCACGGGCTAGCTTCTTCAAGAAAATGATTGACGAACAAGAATAGGTTCATGGGGAACATGAGGTACATGTGGAACATGTGGTAAAGGGAAACAATACCCTCATTCACCTCATTCACCCATTTCACCCCTTTCATAATCTATGAGTAAATTAACTAACAAAATCATCTGGATCACTGGCGCGTCCTCCGGCATCGGCAGGGCTACGGCATTGCGCTTTGCACAGGAGAACGCCACCCTGATATTGACCGCCCTGGAAGATGACCTTCTCGAAGAGGTTAAAAAGGAATGCCTGACGCAGGGTTCTCCTGCCGTCACCACCCTGCCCTTCGATTTATCAAAGCTGGACCAACTGCCGCAATTGGCGCAGGACGCATGGCAAGCTTATGGCCGCATTGACGTCTTCTACAACAACGCCGGCATCAGCCAACGTGGCACCACCGTGGAGGTGAGCATGGACGTTATCCGCAAGGTCATGGACATCGACTACTACGCGCCCGTCATCCTCACCAAGGCCATCCTGCCGAAGATGATTGAGCAGGGCGGCGGCCAGCTGGCGGTGACCACCAGTATCAACGGCCTGTTCGGCTTCCCGCTCCGGTGCGCGTATTCGTCCGCCAAGCACGCGCTGTACGGCTTCTACGAAACCATCGCAGCGGAGAACTACAAGGACAACATTCGCGTCACCATCGTCACGCCCGGGCGCGTGCAGACCAACATTTCGGTGAATGCCCTGGAGAAAAACGGCGAAAAACACGGCAAGATGGACGCCGGACAAGCTGGCGGCATCACGCCCGAAAAGGCTGCCGACAAGATCGTCAAGGCCATCTACAAGCAAAAACGCGAAGTGCTCGTGGGCAGCAAAGAGCTGATCATGGTCTATATCAAACGTTTCTTCCCCGGACTGTGCGCCCGCATCGCCCGCACCATCAAGCCCATGTAACCATGACAGACTCATTCGGAATCATCTACAAGCTCACCGATACGGGCGGCACACATGATCCCTTTCTGGAAGGGGTGATTGAGGGTTGTCCCAAAGGGACACCCATCGATTTCGATTTCATCCAAAGCGAAATGGCCCGGCGCGCACCCAACCAAAACGCAGAGAGCACCCAACGCTGCGAGAAAGACCCCGTTGTTTTCCTATCCGGAATAGATGAAAACCACATTGCCACAGGCGAGCATATCCGTTTCCAGATACCTAATCAAGATATTCAGATAGACGATCGCAACAGACACGTTATCAAGCCGTCACATGTTTCCTATACCTACTTCAAAAAGTACGGTTCCCGCGACAACGAGCAGATGGGCCGCGCTTCGGCGCGACAGACTGCCTGCCGGGTGGTGGCGGGCGCCATCGCCAAACTGATCCTGCGTCCCCACGGCATTGTCATCACGGCTGAGACGCTCCGCACGGGCACTCCCACGCGCGAGGGCGACAGTGTGGGCGCACTCGTGCAATGCCGCATCCAGGGCCTGCCGGCCGGGCTGGGCGAGCCCGTGTATGACAAGTTCTCCGCCCGGCTCGCCTACGCCATGATGTCCATCAACGCCGCCAAGGGCTTCGAAATCGGCGAAGGATTCCAAGCTGCAGAAATGTCTGGTAGCCAATACAATGACCTCCAAAATGCCGACTTCTCGTTCCGCACCAACCACGACGGCGGCGTGCAAGGCGGCATCACCAACGGCCAGGAGGTTGTTTTCAGAGTGGCCTTCAAGCCCATTCCCTCCGTACGCTTCGACCAGGAGAGCATCGACTTTGACGGGAACCCAGCCATCTACTACGGGTCCAGCCGAAACGACCTGTGTGTGGCTCCACGCGTACTACCCGTGGTGGAAGCCATGGCCGCCATGGTCATCGCAGATTTCCTGCTCACCCCTAATGATTCATCCCTTTGAAATTCATTATCTTCATGAAAAAAAGACATATTCTCCTCATCGGCATCTTGATAACATGCTGCATGACAACCCTTTCAGCACAAAACCGCCTGCTTTACAAATCCTACACCATTGGCGGCAGCGATACCTCCCGCACGGAAGTGCTGCGCCAGGGAACGCAACTGAAAATCCAGTCGGCAGACAAACCGACGGAGCACCCCGTGCCCGGCAAAGCCACACATTTCACCTTCATCGATTACGAACAGGACACGATCATCACCCAACTCTTCTACCAAGTGGATGAAAAGTATTATTGCAGCAACTCTATCCGCAAAGATTACGAATTCAAACAGGAGGGCAAGGAAAAAGTGAACGGCTACAACTGCACCAAATACTCTATCATTTTATTTTCTAACAAGATAGAATTGTGGGTTACCGAGGATTTGAAGTTCCGTGCCACGCCCATCACCGGTTTCGCTTCTTTACCCGGTGTGCTGGTCAAATATCTCCGCAACGGCAACGCCATGATGGAATTAGCCCATGTCACCAAGGACAAATCACTCGCCAATCTATTTCCTGATAATTATGGCGAGGAATTGACCTCCGCGCAGCTTAACCAAATGGAAAAGGACAAGCTGGTCATCACCACGCCAATTTTTGAAGATGAGCAGATCTGTTTCAATCCGCAACTGGAGAAACCGCGACGGATTGACTACGATTCCATCTATCACTTTGCTAACGGCACCATCATTCTCAAACGCGTGGACATGACGCGCTTGCCGGAGCACTATCGCGTGTTTGCGGAAGTGACGGAATATTCCAACGGCGATGCATACGACCGCACCGGCTCTGTGTTCATCATTCCAAGAGGCATGCGCCAGTCGTTCCTGAACGCCCTGATCGACAGCATACAAGTGCTTCCCTATTTCAAAGACAAATCAGGCGAAAAGTATCAGGGAATGACCATCACCAAGACCTATCTTCCGTTGGTGGAGGTGATGCGTTTTTTCACCCCGTTCGGCGTACGGCACTACAACGAGTATCGCTCGCTACCGGACCGTGATTGGGCTGATCAAGTGCAGTATAAGCAGGATATCAGCGATTTAAAGCCATTACTTCAAGGAGATGTTTACATTGGGGCGTTCATTGGAAACTACGACAAGGGCGGACATAAATTATCGCTCACGCTAAAAGCCTACCCCGAGGATGAGCAATGGGTGTACTCGGACAGCACGGTGGAGATGCTGCTTCCGCTGTTCAACACGTGCAATGTAATGGAGATGGCTGGACAGAACTACGGCAAGTTCTTCCGCACCGACAGCTTGACAGTGAATTGTTACGTACCTGAGATGATGGCAAAAGAGCTAAAGCTGCGCTACATTGCCACAGGCCACGGTGGCTGGGACTCGGGCGACGAATTCGTGCCCAAGCCGAACACCATTCTGATTGACGGAGTTCCTCGCTACATCTACACGCCCTGGCGCGGCGACTGCGGCACATACCGGACCTCCAATCCAGCATCCGGAAACTTCTGGAACGGAATGTCTTCGTCCGACTACTCGCGCTCCGGTTGGTGTCCGGGCACCGCCACGCAGCCCGTCTATTTCGACCTCTCTGACCTGAAGCCCGGCAAACACACCATGACCATCGCTATCCCGCAGGGAGAAAATGAAGGCGGCAGTTTCAGTTCCTGGTGCGTCTCGGGCGCACTCATCGGGACATTCCATAAGGCACAATAGCGTTATTTTTGCTATTTTTGCACCCGAAATTTCAAACCTGATTTTGACACAAGCAATCAAAACATATAAGCAGGAGCTCTCCCACCCCATCTACCCCATTGTGGCGCAGGCCGCCGATGAGTTGGGGCTGGAAGCTTACGTCGTAGGCGGCGTGGTGCGAGACATCATCATGCGCCGCCACAACACTGACATCGACATTGTGACCGTGGGCAGCGGCATCGAGCTGGCCAAGAAGACCGCCGCTCTCATCGATCCCGAACTGCACGTGAACGTGTATCGCAACTTCGGCACTGCACAATTCAACTTCGAGGGCTCTGTCATCGAGTTCGTGGGTGCGCGCAGGGAATCCTACAGCCACGACTCACGCAAGCCTGTGGTGGAAGACGGCACGCTGGAAGACGACCAGATGCGCCGCGACTTCACCATCAACGCCATGGCCATCGCCCTGAACGGCGAGCACGCCTACGAGCTGATTGACCCGTTCGACGGCATCGCTGACATCAAGGGCAAGATCATCCGCACCCCGTGCGATCCCGATAAGACCTTCTCCGACGACCCGCTGCGCATGATGCGCGCCGTGCGTTTCGCCACACAGCTCAACTTCGACATATACCCCGAAACCTTCGAGGCCATCCAACGCAATGCCTACCGCCTGGACATCATCTCCAAAGAGCGTATTGTGGAGGAACTCAACAAGATACTGGTTTGCCTGCGTCCATCCAAAGGCTTTCACATGCTGGATGAAAGCAGCCTTTTGGAGAGATTTTTACCCGAAATGATTGCGCTCAAGGGCGTGCAATTCATCAACGGGAAAGGCCATAAAGACAACTTCCTGCACACGCTGGAGGTGGTCGATAACGTGGCCATGGCCAGCGAACGTCCCAACCTCTGGCTCGAGTGGGCCGCCCTGCTGCACGACATCGCCAAGCCGGTCACCAAACGCTTTGACCCCATCGCGGGCTGGACTTTCCATGGACACGACGCCGTGGGCGTAAAGATGGTTTCCCGCATCTTCCACCGCCTGCACATGCCCAACAACGAAAAGATGAAGTACGTGCAAAAGCTGGTGGGATTGCACCTCCGCCCTATCGCGTTGGTAGAAGACACCATCACCGATTCCGCAGTGCGCAGACTCCTCTTCGAAGCCGGCGATGACATCGACGACCTGATGATGCTGTGCCACGCGGACGTCACTTCCAAGAATTCCGCCAAAATCACTCGCTGTTTCCAGAACTTCGCCAAGGTGCGTGAGAAGATGCGCGAAATTGAGGAGAAGGACAAGCTCCGCAATTGGCGCCCGCCTTTTGACGGCCAAGACATCATGCAAACCTTCGGCATGAGACCCTGCAAAGACATCGGCATCATCAAAGATGCCGTGTGCGATGCCATCCTTGACGGAGAGATAGAAAACACGCGTCCTGCCGCCCTCCAGAAAATGATGGAAGAAGGCCGGAAGTTAGGCTATGAAATCGTCCATTATCCTGAAGAACAATGAAAAAGTCATTCTTATACATCCTTTTGATTCCGCTGGTATTGCTCGCCACTGGATGCAACAAAAAACAGGTACAGAAGAGGCCCGACAACCTCATCAACCGCAGCACTCTGGCAAACATCCTCGCTGAAGCTTACATCATCGAAAGCCTCATCACCCTGAATCCGGAAGACACGATCAACAACGTGATTAGTTCCAGAGGCTACTACCATGACCTTTTTGAGCGTTACCACATCACGCGCGAGCAGTTCAACACCTCCATGCAATACTACATGGGCGACGAGGATGCCGCCAACAAATTGGTGAACGAAGCCAATGCCATTCTGGATGCCAAGCGGGAAGAACTGGCCATCACAGACACGCTGCCCCCTGTCGATCCAAGTGCTATCGACATCGTGGACATGGACCAGACTTACCAAGAGCAGATGCCACAAAACGGCTCCGTCCCGGAACAATAGCATGGGTTCCTTGCCGTATCCCTATTTTTTGTATCTTTGCCGTCCATTAATCTATACCTATGGCAGATAAAAACGACAAGCTCCTTGACGCCAACGAGGAGAATACTGTAAACGAAGAAATTGTTCCCGCTGAAGGCCATGAGCCTTCCGATCTTCATAAAGTCATCTTTGCGCAAACCATGTACCGCGAATGGTATCTGGACTACGCCTCTTACGTCATTCTCGACCGTGCTTTTCCGGATGTTTACGACGGATTGAAGCCTGTGCAGCGCCGTATCTTGCACTCCATGGATGAGCTGGAGGACGGACGTTACAACAAGGTGGCCAATATTGTGGGTAACACGATGAAATACCACCCGCACGGCGACCAGTCTATCGGCGGCGCATTGGTGCAGTTAGGACAGAAGAAACTGCTCATCGACACGCAAGGTAACTGGGGTAACATCCTCACCGGAGACCCCGCGGCCGCACCCCGATATATTGAGGCACGCCTCTCCAAGTTCGCTTTGGAGGTCGTTTTCAACCATAAAACCACTGAGTGGCAGATCTCTTACGATGGACGTAACAAAGAGCCTATCGCATTGCCCATCAAGTTCCCGTTGCTGTTAGCTCAAGGCGTGGATGGCGTGGGCGTGGGCATGTCCACCAAAATCCTGCCCCACAACTTCAACGAGCTGATCGATGCCTCCATCAAGATTCTGCGAGGCGAAGACTTCGAAATATACCCCGACTTCCCCACTGGCGGCACCATTGATGTGAGCAAATACAACAACGGTGCGCAGGGCGGCAAGATCCGCAACCGTGCCAAAATCAACATCGTCGATAACAAGACGCTGGTTATCACAGAGATACCATTCGGCACCACTACGGGCAAACTCATCTCCGAAGCCAAGAGTTCCATTTCCAACGCTGTGGAGAGTGGCAAGCTCAAAATCAAGCGCATTGACGACAACACTGCCGCCAATGCGGAGATTTATCTTCACCTGCAGCCCGGCGTGTCGCCCGACCAAACCATCGATGCGCTCTACGCCTTCACCGACTGCGAGATGACCTACTACACCAACGCCTGCGTTATCTGGGACGGCAAGCCGAGGTTCACCAACGTGAAGGAGATTCTCAAAATCAATACCGAGAACACCCTCCAACTGCTCAAACGGGAGCTGGAAATCCAACTGGACGAGTTGGATCAGCAATGGCATAAAATCTCTTTGGAGAAAATCTTCTTCGAAAAGAGAATCTATAAAGAGCTGGAGAAAGACACCGACACCTGGGACACGCAAGTCACCAACATCGAGCGGGCTTTCGATCCCTACCGTTCCCTTTTCCGTCAGGAGATTACCCGCGAGAACATCCTTTCGCTCTGCGAGAAGCCTGTGCGCAAGATTTCCAAGTTCGACATCAAGAAAGCCGAGCAGGAGATTGCCGACATCGAGCTGTACATGGAAGAGGTGATGAACAACCTCGCCCATCTGGTGGATTATGCCGTCAATTATTTCCGCCAGCTGAAGAAGAAATACGGTGGCGACAAGCAACGTCTTACCGAAATCAAGGAATTCGACAACATCGTAGCTTCCACCGTGGCCGTGGCCAACCAAAAGCTGTACGTCGATAAGAAAGAAGGCTTCGTGGGCACCGCTCTGAAGAAAGACGAGGGTGTGGAGTACGCCTGCGACTGCTCCGATCTGGACGAAATCATCGTCTTCCACGAAAACGGCACTTTTTCCATCAGCAAGGTAGCCGACAAACATTTCGTGGGGAAGAACATCCTCCATGTGGAGGTGTTCAAGCGCGGCGACGACCGCCATATTTACAATCTGGTCTATACCAACGGCAGCAACGGTCCCGCTATGGTCAAGCGTTTCGCCATCGGCGGCGTGTCACGTGACAAGGAATACGACCTCACCAAAGGCAAGGCCGGCTCCAAGGTCATCTACTTCACCTCCAACCCCAACGGTGAAGCGGAGGTCATCCGCGTGAAACTAAAGCCCAAGCCCAAGCTCAAGAAGAAGGAGTTCGACTTCGACTTTAGCCAGTTGGCGGTGAAGAGCCGTTCCGCAATGGGCAACATTCTCACCCGTTACCCCGTGTCCCGCATTGACATGAGCCAAAAGGGCGTCTCCACACTGAGCGCTATCAATGTCTATTACGAAGAGTCCGTAATGCGCCTCAACAATGATGGCAGAGGTCAACTCTTGGGTGCTTTCAAAGAGGATGACAAGATTCTGACCGTGTATAAGAGCGGCTGGTACCGCATCACGGGATTCGAGATCTCCACCCACTTTGAAGACGACCTGCTCTATATCCGCAAATGGAACAAGAATCTGATGATTACGGTCGTCTATCATCAAAAGAAGGAAGACAAATACTACCTGAAGCGCTTCCCTGCCGACCATACGATTAAGAAAACCGACTTCATCCCCGATGACGGCACCTGCAAGATTCTCGGCATCTCCATAGATTATCTGCCACAAATCCAGGTCACTTATCACAAGAAGAAAGCGGAGGAGGACAGCATCGAAATCATTCCGACGGCCGAGTTCACGGAGCCGATGACGGTCCGTGCCCGCGGCAAGCGCATCAACTTCCCCGAAATCAAGTCCATCAAGTTTATCGACCCGCTGCCTTACGAGGAGCCGGAGGAGGAACCTGAGGATGAAGAGGAAGAGATGGTCGAGGACGCCGAAATGGAGAGCGTTCCGGAGAGTGTGGATGACGCGGTTGCCAAAGAATTGTTCCTGTCCGAGAAGGAACCGCAGAAATCAGATCCTAACAAGTTGGACGAAGAGGGCGTGCAGCTCTCCATTTTCGATGAATAGATTCAGGACATATTGGAGAATCTTTTGCCTGACAGTGGCTGTGACACTCATGTTTGCGGCCTGCAGGCATCGCTATGAGGACCCTACCCCGTTAGACATCACCATCCCGCATGGATTCCCTACGCGGCTCAACATTCCCGATGACAACCCCATGACCGTGGAGGGCGTGGCTTTGGGCGAAAGGCTGTTCCACGACCCCCATCTTTGCGGCTATACGGGCACGAATCCGGACTCTTTGATGTCGTGCGCCAGCTGCCATGACCATGCCCATAACTACGATTTGGGACCCAATAACCCGCGTTTGGTCAATGGGCGACCCGTTGGACGCACGGGCAAAGCCACCCACCACAATGCCATGCCGCTGATGAATCTGGTTTTCAACCATGAGGGCTACTCCTGGAACGGCAGCATCTGCCCGCAGAACGTCAAGGGCCGCCAGAGCATCGAGGACATCGTGCTGATGGCCATCAAGGCCGATGACGAACTGTGCAGCACGGAAGCGCGCACGCTGGCAGCACTGCGCGCCGACAGCAAATATCCCGAGATGTTCGGCAAGGCCTTCGGCTCCGAAGAGATCACCATGGCGCGCGTGCAGAAGGCCATCGCCCAGTACGTGCGCTCGCTGGTGTCCGGCAACTCCAAATTCGACCGCTATCTGCAAGGCAAGGAACAGCTCACCCCGCAGGAACTGCACGGCTACATCCTCTTCACCACGGAGGAGGGTGCCGACTGTTTCCACTGCCACGGCAGCGAAGGATCGCCGCTGTTCACTACCAACCTATTCTACAACAACGGATTAGACAACGTTTTCACCGACGCACAAGATCGATACGCATTCACCGGCCATGATGCCGACCACGGCGCGTACCGCGCACCTTCATTGCGCAATGTGGCTGTGTCCGCACCGTACATGCACGATGGGCGGTTCCAAACGCTGGACGAGGTGCTGAACTTTTATAACCAAGGACTGCAACCATCTCCCTACGTAAGCCCGCTCATGCACCATATCAACGACGGGGGCACGATGCTCACCCCATCCGAAATTGCCGACCTCAAGGCGTTTCTGAACACGCTGACAGATGAGGATTTTTTGAAATAATGGTGAATTAAACCTTACCAAACATTCTCCGTCTGTGGCAACGTTTTTTTTTATATTTTTGCCGCGCAAATTTGAATAACCTTTAAATTATCAATACAATGAAAAAACAAATCGCCTTATGGATTGCCGTCATCATGCTGTTCGGCACCATCGCCACATTCGCACAGAAACCGTTTGCTGGCTCCATCGTGTTCGAAACCACCGCATCAGGTACTGATGACCCCAACATCGCCGCCCAACTTGCTGAAATGTCAGAAGAGGTGACCATCATGGGTAACAACACCAAGACCGCCATCAACCAGATGGGCGTTGACATCATCCACATCACCAATGGTGACTACAAATTGGCAACCACCATCATTGACATCCCCGGTTACGGCAAATATTACATTGAACAAGAAGAAGCCGATATCAACAAAGCATTTGAAAAGGTCAAACAAGATTTCAACTACACATCCGAGACCAAGGAAATTTGCGGTTACAACTGCAAAAAGGTGGAAGTGAAGATCACTGACCTGGAATCTGATGAGGAATCCTCTCTCGTCCTGTGGGTTACCGAAGACTTGATGACGGGCGACCAGATCAACTTCAGCAACTACCCTGGTCTGAAAGGCTATCCTTTGTGCGTTGAAATCGAACGTGAAATTAGCGGTGAGAATATCACACTCATCCAAACGGCCAAAACCATCACCCCGAACAAGAAGGTGAAAGCATCCACCTTCCTGCGTCCTTCCGACTCCACCCCCATCAAAGATGCTCCGGCTGAGTTGAAAGCCATGTTCGGCATGTCTGAAGAAGAATAATCACAGATTATCAACGTGAAAAATCGATAAAACCAAACATCCGCTGTACCTTTCCGGTATGGCGGATGTATTTTTTAAAGACTGATTATGCAAATATCCAAACTGAGAAATATCGGTATCGCCGCGCACATCGACGCCGGCAAAACCACCGTATCGGAACGAATTTTGTTCTTCACTGGCGTAAACCGCAAGGTTGGCGAGACTCACGATGGGCAGGCCACCATGGACTTCATGAAACAGGAGCAGGAGCGTGGCATCACCATTGCCTCCGCAGCCATCACCGCGCAATGGAAAGAGCACCAAATCAACCTGATTGACACCCCGGGCCACGTGGATTTCACCATCGAAGTGGAACGCTCACTGCGCGTAATCGACGGCATGGTGGCCGTCTTCTGCGCCGTGGGCGGCGTGGAGCCCCAGAGCGAAACCGTCTGGAACCAGGCCGACAAATACCGCGTGCCGCGCATCGCCTTCGTCAACAAGATGGACCGCACCGGCGCGGACTTCGGCGAGGTGGTGAGCCAGATGAACAAATACCTCGGCGCCAACGCCACGCCTATCCATCTGCCCATTGGTGCAGAAAACGAATTCCAGGGCATGATTGACCTCGTCTGCATGAAAGCCATCACCTTCACGGACAAGGAACGAATCGTAGGCGATATTCCCGCAGAGCTCATGCCCGCCGCACAGGAGGCTCGCAAAGCCCTGATCGAGAAGATTTCGGACTACGACGACGATATCGCCATGCTGTACCTCGAGGACGGTGAAATCAGCGAAGACATGCTGAAGAAAGCCATCCGCGAGGCCACCATCAAGCTGCTCATCACCCCTGTGCTATGCGGCGCGGCATACAAGAACAAGGGCATACAGCTATTGCTGGACGCCATCGTCGATTATTTGCCCTCCCCCACCGACATTGGCGCGGTGATGGCGCACGACCCATACGACGAGGAGCGAACCATCCAGCGCAACCCATCCAACAACGAAAAATTCGCTGCCCTGGCCTTCAAACTCATCAATGATCCATACGTGGGTCAGCAGACCTTTATCCGCATTGTGAGCGGCAAGCTCACCAGCGGCATGAGTGTATATAACACCAACAAGGGCAAGAACGAGCGCGTGGGCCGTATCTTCCGCATCAAAGCCAAGGAACGTGAGGAAATCACCGAGGCCTGCACCGGAGAAATCGTGGCCCTGGTGGGCATGAAATACACCCGCACAGGCGACACGCTGTGCGACGAGAGCCAGCCCATCCTGTTGGAGTCCATATCCGTGCCGCCGGCGGTCATCGAGATGAAAGTGAACCTGGAAGACAAGAAGAGCCGCGACAAGTTAGGCGAGGCGTTGGCCAAACTCTGCAACGAAGACCCCTCCTTCCACTCCCATTTTGACGAGGAGACGGAGGAGACCATCATCTCCGGCATGGGCGAGCTGCATTTGGAAATCCTCGTGGAGCGCATCCGCGACGAGTTCAAGGTGCCCATCACCGTGGGCGAGCCGTCCGTATCGTTCCGCGAGACCATCACCACGGCCGTGGAGCAGGCCTACAAGCACGTGAAGCAGAGTGGCGGCAAGGGACAGTTCGCCAACACCGTCATCCGCTTCGAGCCCAACCCAGGCAAGGGGTTCGAGTTTGTGGATGTCACCAAAGGCGGCGTGATCCCCAAGGAGTTCATTCCTTCGGTGGAGAAAGGCTTGCGCAAAGCCATGGAGAAGAGTCCTGTGGCCGAATACCCTGTGGTGGATGTGAAGTGTGTGCTAGTCGATGGCAGCTACCATCCTGTGGATTCCAGCGACATGGCCTTCCAGTTGTGTGCTGCAATGTGCTTCAAGCAAGCGTTCAAGAAAGCCAATCCCATCATCATGGAGCCGGTGATGAAGATCGAGGTGAACACGCCCGACGACTTCATCGGCAATGTAACGAGAGACCTGAACAAGCGCCGTGGCCGCATCGAGAACATGCGCCGTTTCCGCAAGGGCTCGCAAAAGCTGGACGGTTTCTGCCCGCTGATGGAGATGTTCGGCTACGCCACCGCGTTGCGCAACGTCACCTCCGGCCGCGCCAACTACTCCATGGAATTCTACCAGTACATGCCCATGCCCGCGGCCAAGCAGGAAGAGATTATCAAGTTAAGAGTTAATAGATAATAGATGATAGTTTTCCTTGAACAGCCCCGTTAGGGGCAAGAGATTGGTAGAAATAATAGTTTTGATCGTTGATAATTGTAGAGGCGTGCCATGGCGCGCCTCTTTTTTTTGAGGGGGTAATCTCACCTCATTCACCCTTGCACCTCATTCACCCCTTTCACCCATTCATCGTCTCAACAAATCAAACACCGTCTTCACGGGATTGAAGGTGGCGATGGGTACCTCCACGAAGATGGTGATCCAGTCGCTCATGGCGCCGTTCCAGAGGCCCGGCAACTCCAAGGCTTTCAGCGTGCGGTCGCCGTACGATTTGGAGGATATGAAGCCCGTTTCGGGATCCACATATTGCAGCAGGTCGAATTTTTCTCCCTTGTAATCCTTAAGCGCACAGACCATATCCACCGGATTGAAGTGCGTGGCTTTCGTCATCTTATCCTTTTGGTCGGGAGCTATCTGGGAAGACTCCACAATCTGCAGCGAAGCATTGTCGTCGGCATCCAGCACCCAGAAGGGGCCGCCGCCGGGCTCACCCTCGTTGCGCACCATGCCACACACGCGCATGGGACGGTTCATCAGCTCATAGAGACGCTCCGCGCTGATGTCATCCTCCATCGGAATCATCAAATCCGACTCGGCAAAGTCGAGCATCTCGCAGAAGAGCATGGGATCGACATCACCGGCTTCCAGCATTTTGAGGTAGCTAAACGCACGTGCCTGCAACTGCAACAGATGCGCAGCTAGGACTTTCTTGTAGGTCACGGTTGGCTCCACGCGCTCCTCGGTAATCACATTGTCAATGTTTTTCACGAACACCACATCCGCATCCAGACGGTTCATATTGTGGATAAGGGCACCGTGACCGGCGGGACGGAACAGCAGGTTGCCTTTCTCATCGCGGAAGGGTGAATTATCCAGCTCCGCCGCCACCGTGTCCGTGGCAGGATCCTGGATGGAAAAGTCAATATGGTATTTCACATTATACTGCTTCTCATACGTGGGCACGACCTGTGCAAGCAATTTCTCAAAACCGGCTTGGTGCTGGGGAGAAACCGTGAAATGCAAATAACACTGTCCGTCAGAATTGGCATAGCGGGCAGCCTCTACCAAATGCTCTTCCACTGCAGTGCGGATTTTGTCAGGATAGCGATGGAACAGCAACAGGCCTTTCGGCTGGTTGCCATAGTTGAGGCCTTTCTCATTCAGCAGATAATCCACCGCCAGCTTATAATTCTTGTTTTTGATTTCATCTTCCAATTTGTACCCATCGCGGGCCATCACATCGCGCAGAGCCTCATAGAACGGGTAACGAGGCAGTGATTCCAAAAATGCAATCGCTTTTTTCTGCGTCTCTTCCGAATCGTCGGTCAAGTATGTAAACAGTTCCTTGAACATGCGGGATGCGGCTCCGGAAGCCGGCACAAACTTCAACACCTTCTTGCCTTGCAACATATTGTCATAATCGGCTACGAGCTCTTCCACCACGTCGTCTTCCAGCTGCACGATGCCATCGCCAGGCGTGGCAGCCCGGTCGAGACGGGCAAAGTCAAAGCCTTTCTTGAAAATATCCAGTTGATGCTGCACCTCTTCGGGGTTGCTGCCGCGGGCGCGCATGAATTCAAGGTCTTGAGATGAGAATTGCATTTCCATATTATAATAATTTTAGAATTTTCAGATAGATGACTGCAAAAGTAAACAAAATATTTGTCAAGCGAAATAAAAAAAGGTAATTATATACATAATGACACTTTTATCGTTGTTTCTCATTGCATCTCATTAAGTTCCTCCCTTTCGCACCGAGCCGAAGCCATGCTTCGGAGCAAGGTGCTCCCGCGGTGCGATTAGTGTCCGGCGCACGCTCCTGCCCCAGACCGCACATGCGTTTGGTCTGGGGTTATTAATATGTGACCTCTACGAGGTCATCACCCAACATTTCCACATACGCCCAAAGGAATGTATCCCGGAGGGATACCATCTTAGTAACCCCGCACAAAGCCGTAGGCTGCAGTGTGGGGAAGTGGAATGCGCTCGCATGGCCACTCGCGGCGCGGATGTAGTGTTCGTCGGAGCACGACGCCTGCCGCCGCGAAAGCCACACGCTAGCAACGTAAAAACAATATATTCACAAGACTAAAAGGGATAATCCCGAAAAAATAGATAGATTATTACAAAAAAAATGCGATTTTTGCCGCTTTCAAAGAAAAACAGATCATGATGAGAATAGTGAACTCGATGAAAAACATACTGTCAGTCAAGACCTTTACCTTGACGACATTCCTCCTTTTGTCGGTATTGTGCGCCATGGCACAGCCACCAGGAGGAGGATTCCCTGGCGGAAGACCTCCTGGAGGAGGACCTCCTCCGGGCGGACGGCCACCCATGGGCGACCGCAACTGGAATCCCGATCAGCAGATGAACAAAATGAACCAGATGAAGCCGAAAAAGGTCAGATCCGGATCCACCTTCAAGGTAGTGGGCCTGCTCCGCGACTCCATTGCGGGCACTCCGTTAGCCTACGCCAACGTGGCCGTGCTCGATGCGGAGGACTCCTCGCTCATCAAGGGTGCGCTGGCAAACCAGAACGGCTACTTCGAAGTGGAAGGCGTGCCCCAAGGCGAATGCCTGCTTCGTGTGTTTCTCTTCAACTACAATATGAGATATATTCCGTTCACGGTGCGCAACAACACCAATCTCGGAACCTTGAAACTCATGCCCGCCTCCACCACGTTGGGCGAGGTGACCGTCAAAGCGGAGAAGCCCATCTACGCCATGGACGGCGAAAAACTCGTCTATAATGTCAGCGAAGATCCCTCTATCCAGACCGGCACCACGGAAGACGCTTTGCAGAATGCCCCGGGCGTGGAGGTCGATGTGGAGGGCAACATCACCCTGCGCGGCGTGTCGAGTGTGGAAATCTGGATCAATGACAAACCCTCCAAACTGACAGAGGAGAACCTGAAGACCTATTTGCAAACCTTGCCCGCCAACGCGTTGGAACGCATCGAGGCCATCACCAACCCGTCGGCCAAGTATGCCACGGATGCGGAGGCCGTCATCAACATTGTGACCTCCGCGCACGTGAAAAGCAACCAGTTCGTGAGTTTCGGCGTGAACGGCTCCAACCAGCCCTTCGTCTCCCCATGGGTGAGCTACATGTGGGCCAAGGAGAAGCTGAGCGTCAACCTGTTCATGGCGGGGCGCTACAGCTCGCGTCGCAATGCTTCGGAGTCCAGTGCCTACCAGCGGCGCGATGCGGATACCTTCGGCGAGTATGATACCACCTGGGCAACCACCACGACGCAAAAGGACACCAACCGCAGCGGCAGCGCCAACTTCTTCCTCGGCATCAACTACGAAATCGACTCCACCAGCGAAATTTCTTTCGACGCCGGAGGTTTTTATAACAACAACAAATCCATGCTCCTCAAATCGCAGGAACAGACCTATTATTATCTGGATTCCGTGCCGGCTTTCGACATGACATACATCGACACGACTTCCAGCAAGACACAAGGATGGTCGGTGATGACGCACGCCGGCGTGGATTACACGAAAAAATTTGACAAGAAGGGCCACAATTTGCGGATCGGACTCAACGGACGCTACTCGCACAACGCGAGCGAGCAGTGGTATAACCGATTGTACGACACCTACCACGACCTGGACGAGCACCGCTACCTGCTGACGAGTTTCAATCGCTACGGCGTCTCACTGGATGCACGCTACAACCGGCCTTACAGCGAAGACGGCGAGATGAGCTACGGTCTGCGCGCCAGCCAGTTCCAGATGAGCAACGACTACAAGCGTTACAACGACCTCACTGGCGAGCTGGTGGACACGCTGCGCACCTATCATTTCAACGGTGCCGAAACCAACGTGAGCGCCGATGTGAACTGGACCCATCGCTGGGGCGGCTTTACGCTGAGCACAGGACTGGGTGTGGGCATGCTGCGCGACGGCTACGAGTACATCAGCGACATGCCATTCGCCGACAAGGGAGCTCCCATTTTCTTCACGGCACGGCCCTCCATCCATCTCACGTACCGCACCAAGAGCATGCACAACATCAAACTCAACTACTCCATGCGCATGTCGCATCCCGACGAGGAAGATTTGAGCCAATACCGCCGATACGGCGACAATAGTTACTCCACGGGCAACCCCAACGGGTTGAAGAGCGGTTTTACGCATAGTCTGGAGGCCGGATGGCAGAAGTATTTCAACAAATTCGGCAATATCGGCGTGGAGTTGTACGGTCGCTTGAGCACCAACGAGATCAGCTCGCTGAGCGATGCTGAATATGACCAGTATCTGGACCGCATCGTCAACTACTCTATTCCGTACAATTTGGGAACCTCGTGGCGCTACGGCGCATCGCTGAATGCCACTTACCGCCCATCAGGCTTCGTGAATGTACGATTGTACGCCAATGTCTATGACTACGGCTACAAAATGGAATATGACCGCGATGGCGTGCATCAGCTCGACCAGCGCGACAAGTGGTCATGGAGCGTGCGCCTGAACCTGTGGGCCAAAGCCTTCGACTGGCTGCAATTCACTGCGTCGGGCAACTACAACTCCCCCACCCTCAGCCTGATGAGCGAGCGCAAAGCGCGCTACTCGCTGAACTTCGGCCTCCGGAGCGACCTGTTCAAGCGCAAACTCTCCATCTTCGTCAACGTACAGGACATCTTCAATTGGGGCGGACGCTTCGGTTCCGGCTCAGTCAACACCAACCCCTACTACTTGAGCAACAGCACCAGCAAGATGCTGAACAGCCGCTATGTTTCGGCGGGCATTACGTTGCGTTTCGGCAAGATGGAATTGGAAAAGAAGGTACAAGAGGGAGACGGCGAGACGGGAGATACTTTGTAGGATTGATATTCGGTTAACGTTGGAGGTTCCGCCGCGAGCAAGATACGTGGATAAATTTTGGAGGTTCCGCCGCGAAGCGGCGGAATGGTGGATAAAAAAAAGACCGCTGGATCAGCGGTCTTTTTTCGTAGCGAGTAGGAGATTCGAACTCCTGATCTTCAGGATGAAAACCTGACGTCCTAGGCCGACTAGACGAACTCGCCATTTTTGACGGTGCAAAAATACACTTTTTTTGATATGCACCGACTGACAGGGCAAAAAATATTTTTTCTACTCGTCCTTATCTTGTTCAAACCTGAATCCCAGACGTTTACCAGTCTTGAGCAGCATGTTCTGGTCCTCGATTTGGAGCATGTCGTTGACCGTGATGATCTTCATTTCCTCATAATCCGGCACCAAAAGGTCGAAATTGATGGTATAAGTGATGGCAGAAGTGAGGATATCGTTGACCGCCTCTTTGGTAATCTTGTTGTTGCTGAAATTGTTGAGCACCTGGGCCAATTCGCGTTTGCCCTCAATGTAGTAATGGCCCTCCTTGTTGATGAGCACACGGCCGATCATGTAGCCGAGGTCGTTGATGCGGTTATACTTGAAAGAGTCACCCAAGAAGTTGAATATCTGGATGATACCGCAATAGGAGCGGGTTTTGTCCTCCTTGATGTAAGGGGTGCGCATCACCTCGTGTTCACGCGAAAACTCGAAGATGTTGCTATGCATGAGGAACACAAGCACGTCGCTGCCAAACTTGAGTTGGAACTGGTACTGGTTCTTATTAGTATAGAGCACTGGGATATCCTCATGGTCATCGGCATAGTTGGCCTTGTAATAATCGTCGAAATTCTTGGCGCACTCCTTGAAGAGCTGCATGGTCTCCAGTGTTATAGTAAAGATATCCTGTTTTAGTTGTCCTTTGGTTATCAGCAGGTTACAGAGAGAATCATTCATTGCAATGCATTTAAAAATGGATTGCAAAGATAACAAAAAAAGGTATTCTGCACTGTTTTCAAAAAAAATACCAACAACACCAACTATTAACAAATAAATGTTATTTTTGCAATCTAAAAAATAGACAACAACACAAATACAAATCAACCTTTATTATTAACCAAATTTTCAAAAAAATGAAAAAGTTATTCTCTTTAGCATTAGTGTTTTTTACAATGCTTTTTGCAGCTAATGCGCAGGTGACTGTCATCTTGGAAGCTCACAATGTATGGGGCGACGGTTCTGGTTACCAAATGCTTTTGGATGCAGACCACGACACGTACGGCACCACCATCCCTACAACTGGGGCCCTCACTTCAAGTGGAAATGTTGATGCTTCTGTTTACGCAGAATTTGAGTACAAAATTCCCGCAAATGCTGACGGTAACTTGTCCACTCAAAACATGGTTTATGACGGAAGTGTAACCATCACAATTCCTGCCGGAACGTATGACTACTGCATCACCAACCCCACACCTGGTGACAGAATGTGGATTGCCAGTGACAATGGTCCACAATCCGGTCGTGGTGACGACTTCGTTTTCGTAGACGGTAACATTTACCATTTTACGATTAGTCGTTTTGGCAGTAACGATGGCGTAACGCTGACCGTTTCTGCAAACCCCACATCTCCCACTATCGATGCTCCCGCAACAGTTAATTTTGGCACTGTGCTTCTGAACAATTCCAGCACAATGCCTGCCACAGTCAACGCTTACCTCCTCACCAGCGGCATTTCAGCTGTTACGACAGCTCCTTTTGAGATTTCCGCTGACGGCACCACCTTTGGCACCACAGCCACATTGCCACAAGCTGGCGGCACTTTGTATGTCAAATATACACCCACTTCTGCCGGCTCTCATAATGGCACCGTTATATTAAGCAGCACCGGTGCTGACAATGACACCATCGTATTGTCCGGCAATTGCGTGGATTGCAGCAACACGTCCATCCCCTATTCTTGCAATTTCACAGATGCTTCCCAGCTCCAGTGCTGGACTGTTGTCGATGCCAATGCCG
Organism: Bacteroidales bacterium; assembly: GCA_045132055.1. Lineage (GTDB taxonomy): Bacteria > Bacteroidota > Bacteroidia > Bacteroidales > WCHB1-69 > F23-D06. The sequence goes on along the minus strand of JBGURP010000033.1, from coordinate 301,408 downwards.
ATAATTATACTTTCAGTGTAAACACCTCCAATGGTTATGCTTATTACAGATACAACAGCTCTAGTGACGCTGACGATTATCTGATTTCCCCTGTGTTCAATTTCACCGGTACCCAAAGCGTATTGTTCGACTATTGGGCTGGTTTATCCTCCTATCCTGAGATTTTTGAGGTATTTGCTATCGGTGCTGACACCGTGCGTTTAACTCAGCCTGAGACAGTCTCTTCCACCTCCTCTCTCACCAAAACTTTGGATCTTGCCGCTCTGAACGGCGATTATTCTATTGCTTTCCACTGCATTTCAGAAGAAGACCAATACTATTTGTACATCACCAACTTCCAAGTTATTGATGCTTCAAGTGCTATTGTAAATATAGATGCTGACACTTTCAATTACGGTACTCTTGCCGCTGGAACAACCCTTACTGGTTACTTTAACATTTCCACCACGAACTTAAATGAGGCCATCACTGTCTCCACTAATGCACCTTTCGAGGTTTCATTGAATGACACAACATACAACACAACATTAACCATCCCTGCTGACACCAACTTTGTCACCAGCACCCGTGTGTATGTTCGTTTCGCCCCCACCGCTGCCGGCACTTTCAGCGATATGGTTTTGGTTACCACCTCTTCAACGGCTGACACCCTCGTTGTGATGGGTACTGCAGTTGAATGCGAAGCTGTCAACACCTTCCCGTTTGTGGAGACCTTCGACGCTGCTTCCGAGACCAGAGTTTGCTGGGAAATCGTGGACAACAACAATGATGGCACAACTTTCAAATACGGTACTCTTTCCGGCGAGTGGGTTGCTGCTTATCAATATAATTCCTCTAATGCTGCCGATGACTATCTGATTTCTCCTGAAATCGCTTTGACCAGCGGCCTTTACGGACATATTGACTATGCTTGTTATAGTGCCTCTTATCCTGAAAAAATGAGTGTCTATGTTATTCCTGCAAACGGCACCCTCGCCAATGCAGTGAACATTGTTCCGGAATTCACCGTCTCCAATCCTTATAGCAATGGTTTCGAGACTTTGAACTTTGATCTTGCTGCATACGCTAACCAAACTATCCGTATTGCCATCAAAGCTTCTTCTGATGCAGACATGTATCTTCTTCTCGTTGACAATTTCACGATTGAAAGCCTTCCTGACGCTTCTATGTCCGTGAATCCCACTTCCATGTCTTTCAACGGTATGACAAACACTCCGACTGCTGCTCAAACCGCTACTGTTTCCGGAACATCCCTGACTAACGACATCAATGTTACAGTCACTGGCCCGTTTGAGGTTTCCACAAATGGAACTTCTTTCGCAGCTACCGCTACTATTGCTCAGGGTTCTATTATCAATGCTCCTCTTTACGTACGCATGAATGCTACCACCGTTGGTGCCCAGAACGGCACTGTCACCCTGACCAGCGGTTCTATCACTGCTACCATCACACTGAGCGGTAATGCAATTGAGTGCAATGACGTGGCTTCATTACCTTTCAATGAAGATTTCGAAGGTGGTATGTTCCCGCCGACATGTTGGAATCTCATCTCCCTCAATGAAAATACTTGGGAAGGTTATACTGATGACGGTGGCAACAACTGGGCATATGTCACTTACGCTCAAACATTGCAAGATGAAAAGTTGATCACGAAATCCATTAATTTCAGCAATGAAACCAATGTTACACTTACATTTGATTTCATGGCAAGTTATACTTACATCACAAGTACTGACGTAAATGAGCAATACAATCTGCTTATTTACGCTAGCACAGATAATGGCAACACCTTCTCCAGCACACCTGTTTACAACATGAGAGATGACCAAGGCGTATTCACAAGCTGGGAGCAGACTACCGCCACTGTTGATCTTTCTTCTTTGGCTGGCCAACCCAATGTTCAACTCATGTTCAACTATTATGGTACCTATGGTGCTGAGTTGCTTATTGACAACATTCATATTGAAGGTGGCGTTGGCATCAACGACAACGAAAACAACGTGAGCATCTATCCTAACCCCGCCAACAACGTGGTTAACGTGAATGCTGCTTCCAACATCAACAATGTGGAAATCTTCAACATGATGGGTCAGAAAGTGGCTGCTTTCGACGCTAACGACACCAACGTTCAAATCAACACAACCGCATTGAGCAACGGTATGTACATGATGAGAATCACGACTGAAAACGGCGTGTCCAACCAGAAATTCACGGTTGCCCGCTAATTTTCGAGTATTTTCCAAATAAAAAATCCTCCGGCGAAAGTCGGGGGATTTTTTATAGTTCATAGTTGAGAGATTAGGGGTTATTGATAATAGGAACTATTCTGAATGTTGAAGTGACTATTTTTTTTGATACTTTTGCAGCGTAAATGATGAACAAGGAAATCCTCCGGCTTGCAGTCCCCAGTATCATCACCAACATCACGGTTCCGTTGTTGGGCATGGTTGACGTGGCCATTGTGGGCCATATTGGCAATGCCAGTTACATTGCGGCCATCGCGCTGTCAACCATGGTGTTCAATCTAATTTACTGGAACTTCGGCTTCCTGCGCATGGGCACGAGCGGGCTCACGGCGCAGGCATTCGGCGCGGGCGACAGACAGGAGTATTTGCGCGTATTGGTGCGCGGTCTCACCATAGCACTCCTCGCCGCCCTGATGCTCATCGCCCTGCAACGGCCCATCGGCTATCTATGCCGGCGGTGGATCCACAGCAGTGAAGAGACTATCGCGCTCACCCTCACCTATTTCTACATCAGAATATGGGCCGCACCTGCCAACTTGGCGCTTTATGCCCTCAAAGGCTGGTTTATCGGGATGCAGAACGCCAAAACGCCCATGTGGATTGCCATCATACTGAACATCGTCAACATCGTATGTAGCCTTGTGTTTGTCTTCGTGCTGCACGCGGGCATCGCGGGCGTGGCCTGGGGCACGGTCATCGCCCAATATAGCGGCCTCACGCTGGCCGTTATCTTGTGGTTTGTGCAATATGGGGAAATGCGCCACGACATCCACATCAAGGAGAGCCTGAAACTCAAAGAGATGGTGCGATTCTTCCAGGTCAACGCCGACATCTTCCTGCGTACGCTCTGTCTCATCGCCGTTTTCACCTTCATCCCCTACATCTCCGCCGAGATGGGTGACGAGGTATTAGCGGCCAACACCTTGCTGATGCAACTCTTCACACTGCTTTCCTACATCATGGACGGCTTTGCCTATGCGGGAGAGTCGTTGGTCGGAAAATACGTGGGAGCCAAAGATGGCGTTTCGCTGCGGATTTGCGTGCGCCGCCTGCTGTACTGGGGCATTGGATTGGCAACCCTGTTCACCCTCCTCTATGCAACCTGTGGGCGAGGACTGCTGGGCATTCTTACCAGCGACAAGAGCGTGGTGGATACCGCCATGCAATACATCCTATGGACCATATTAGTGCCCTTCACGGGCTTCGCCGCCTTCATCTACGACGGCATATACATCGGAGCTACGGCCAGCAAGGCTATGCGCAACGTGATGTTCGTGGCCACGGGGGCTTTTTTCATCGCCTACTACGCCCTGCACAATGCCTTGGGCAACGACGGCCTCTGGATTGCATTTCTGATTTTCCTGACCCTGCGAGGACTGTTGATGTTCCTCTGGGAGAAAAAGATTTTGGCGATGATATAGCCGTTGACACATTGTCCGCACATTAGTGCGGACGCACCAAAACTCCCCTTCTTTTTAAGAAGGGGTGGCTGTAAGCCAGGGTAGTAATATTATGGAATAAAAAACATATTAACTACCCCGCCCTTCGGGCACCCCTTCTGGACTCAGAAGGGGAGTTTGCTCCTCTCGGCACCAACAACGAGCCGATGACGGAGGTCACCAGGATGCCCAATATCACAAACAGGGAGGCCACGGTGGAGATGTTGATATGGAAGAATTCGTGCCCGATCATCTTGAATCCGATGAAACACAACAACACGCCCAAGCCATAGCGTAACAACCAGAATTTGTCGGTGACATTGCTCAACAGGAAGAACAAGGAACGCAATCCCATGATGGCGAAAATGTTGGAGAAAAACACGATAAACGTGTCTGTGGTAACAGAGAATACAGCCGGAATGGAATCCACAGCAAAGATGATATCGGAAAATTCAATCACCAACAACACCAAAAACAGCGGAGTCATATAGTTTTTTCCATCCACTTTGGTGAAGAAGTTGTGTCCGTCCAGTTCGCGTGTCACGCGGAAATGTTTGGATGCAAATTTAACCACCGGATGGTTTGCCGTGTCTATTTTTTCATCCCCTTTGTCGCGGAACATCTTGATACCGGAATAAATCAGGATCACGCCGAAGATAGCTAGAATCCATGAAAAGCGGGAAACCACAGCGCCCAGCAGGAAAATGAAGGCAAAACGCAGCACGATGGCACCCAAGATGCCCCAGAACAGCACTCTGTGATAATATTTCTTCTCAATGCCAAAACTGACAAATATCATGATCATCACAAAGATATTGTCAATGGAAAGGGATTCCTCCAAAAAATAACCGGCGAGGAACTGGTTGGCCATTTCTTTGCGATAGACGTTCAGCGCAGAAGCGAAATCCATGCCCGGTTGGATAAGGCTCTCCAAGGACGTGCCGCTGGCAAAGGCCAGCAACTCCTCCATGTTCGAGATGCCATGCACCCATTCTGCCTTGAAACGGATCAGCAAGGCCATGCACATCGCCAACAAGACCCAGATGCACGTCCAAATGGCCGCCTCCTTACTCTTGATCTCGTGATCTTTCTTATGAAAAAGTCCCAAGTCCATGGCCAACATCAGGATGATAAAGACCATAAATGCGCCGAAGAAAATAAATCTGCTCATATTCTTACAATTGTTAGTATCAATAAGGTACAACTATGAAAAAAAACGACTCATAGACCTGAACTAACAGAATCTATGAGTCTTATTGCTTAAAGACAGTACCAAGTCTATTGACTGGGTTTGTTGATACTGTCCACGGCCAAACGGTCGCCAATTACTCCCTCATAATTGCGCGGCAAAGATATACAATTTTTGATTACTTCGGCAGCAGCTTAACAAACGGGGTCAACATCTCTTCCATGGAGATACCACCGTGCTGGAACGTATGCTTGTAGAGGTTCACGTATTGGTTAAAATTATTCTGATACGCAAAGAAATCGGACTTCGTGGCAAAGATAAACCGTTGGGTGATATTTTCCTTGGGCAGGAAAGCGTCATCAGGATTCTTGATTTCGAAGACCTCCTTGGCGGGATAGTCCATGCTGCTGCGGCCCACCTTGTAGCGCAGGTTGGTGTTCACTTCGCGCTCGCCCACCATCTTGATCGGGCGTTCCACCTTGATGGTACCGTGGTCTGTGGTGATGAAGACAGGGATTTTCTTTTCGGACAGATATTTGAGCATATCCAACAACACCGAGTTCTCGAACCAGGATGCCGTGATGCTGCGGTAGGATTTCTCATCGTCAGCCAGTTCGCGCACCACATTCACATCCGTGCCCGCGTGCGAGAGCATGTCCACAAAGTTGAAGACAATCACGTTTAGCGAATTGTGCATCAGCTGGTTGAAATTGTCGAACACTTTCTTGCCGAAGTCTGCATTGAGTACCTTGGCGTAGGAGTATTTCACATTCTTACCATAGCGTTTCAGATACTCGCCCAGCAATTCTTCCTCAAACTGGTTCTTGCCACCAGGATCATTTTCGTTGAGCCACATTTGCGGATATTTCTTGGCAATCATGGAAGGCATGAGACCAGAAAAAAGCGCGTTGCGCGCGTAGTGCGTGGCCGTAGGTAAGATACTGTGGCAAATAGTTTCCTCCTCCACATAGTAGTAATCATGCACCAGCGGATAGATGCTGCGCCATTGGTCGTAGCGAAGATTGTCAATCACAAACAGGAAAGTGGGCTTGTTCTCATTGAGTACGGGGAACAGTTTCTCTTTCAATACTGTATGTGACTGAATAGGTCTGTCGGTGCTGCGTCCGTTCACCCAATCAAGGTAATTTCGCTGCACAAACTTGGCAAACTGCACGTTGGCTTCCTCTTTTTGGGCAGCCAACATCTCGGCCACACCCTCGTCTTCAATCTTTTCCATCTGCAATTCCCAGTTCACCAACTCACGGTACAAATCTTCCCACTCCGATACGGAGAGGCGGTCGGAAATGCGCATGGAGAGGTCGCGGAACGATTGCTGGTAATCGACGGTCACCTTTGCCGTGACCAATTTCTTGTTATCGATGTTTTTCTTGAGACACAAGAGAATTTGGTTGGGGTTCACGGGCTTGATCAGATAATCGGCGATGCTGGAGCCAATGGCATCTTCCATGATGTGCTCCTCCTCGCTCTTGGTGATCATCACGATAGGGATATGGGGATAGTCTTTTTTCAGTCTTTTCAGGGTTTCCAAGCCGCTCAGGCCGGGCATATTTTCATCCAAGAAGATGATATTGACAAATTCCTTCTTCAGGATTTCGAGTGCTTCCATGCCGCTCAGCGCGGGGATGACCTCGTAGCCTTTGGAGTTCAAAAAGAGGATATGGGGTTTCAGGAGATCAATTTCATCATCTGCCCACAAAATTTTCACGTTCATGCTTCAGTATTTAATTAAACAACAGAAGCATAACGGAGATTTCAGGGTTTTATTGTTGATGAAAGCGGAAGGAAACTCCGATTACATCGGCAACGGCATATTGGCGGCAGCCGTCACAATATGCTCCGCACCCATGCCCAACGACATCAGAATCTTGTCCTCCAAAATATATATGCCAGCACCGGCCAGATAGCCCAGCAATGCATACGGCGTGATATGTTTGAGGTACCATACAAAGTCGATCTTCTCCATACCCATCACAGCCACACCGGCAGCGGAGCCGATAATGAGGAGGCTGCCACCCGTTCCGGCACAGTAGGACAGATAGACCCACAACGTATGGTCGATCGGGAATTCGTACATACCCATCACACCGGCCACCAGCGGCACATTGTCCACGATGGATGAGAGGGCGCCGATGATAGTGTCAATGACATAATAGTTGCCATGGAAGACAGAATCCATACCTGCCGCCAACATGGAGAGATGTCCGGCACTCTGCAATCCAGCCACAGCCAGCAAGATGCCGAGGAAGAACAAGATTGTGGGCAGGTCTATGCGCGTAAGCACGCCCGAGATGGTGAAATGTTGCATCTGTTTCTGGTTGGTCTTGTGCAGAATCTCGGTGACAATCCACAAAATCGAAAGACCCAGCATGATACCCATATAGGGTTTCAAGTGCGTAAGAATCTTGAAAATCGGGACGAACACCAATGCCAAGATACCGAGAGTGAAAATCAGATTGCGCTGCCAACCTGGAATACAGCTTTCTTTCTCTTCCACTTGTCGTTGAGAAACATCTATCTCACCTTTCTCGAAGAATGAAATCACAATCAACGGGATGATCATGGAGATGAGGCTAGGAATGAAGGCATGTGCCATCACTGCTCCGGTAGAGACTTTGCCTGCCACCCACAGCATGATGGTCGTAACATCGCCGATGGGACTCCACGCGCCGCCCGCATTCGCGGCCAAAATAACCACTCCGCCAAAGAACCAGCGGTCGTGTTTGTCGGGAATCAGCTTGCGAAGCAACGCCACCATCACGATGGCCGTTGTAAGGTTGTCCAAAATGGCAGAGAAGAAAAAGGTGATGAATCCCAAGGTCCACAACAATTTCACCTTGTTGGTAGTCTTGATGTGATCGGTGATGATGCTGAAGCCTTCGTAGGTATCGATCAACTCCACGACTGTCATGGCCCCCATCAGGTAGAAGAGAATCTCGGCGATGTCGCCCAGATGCTCAATCAGCTCATGTGTAGTGAGGAAATCGATAAACGGGTGTGCGGAGGCGGGATGTTCCGCCTTGAAAGCTTCAAATCCGGCACCATATTGGGTGATATCGAAGATACCCTCGCCACCGACGCTATACAACACCCACATGGTCACTCCCAAAAACAATGCGAAAGCGGCCTTATTCACTTTGAGCGGATGTTCCAATGCTATGCAAAGGTATCCGACCACAAAAAGCACGATCATCATGTAGAAAACTGCCATAGGAACTGTATTTTAATTATGATTAATATTCAAATTTAACAACAAGAGCATCCATTAAAAGATGCTCAGGGAGATGCCAACCGACATCGGACAAATCTTGGGGCCTTTGCCCACCGTAAAGAGTGGTGTGGGCTGGAAACTGTAATAAGCATTGATGAACTTCCATCCGATACGGGCATAGACATCCACATTGTACTTCATCTTATGCTCGATATGCAAGTTCTTGTACATGGCCGTGTCACTGATTGTCAGCGGGTCCTGGCCTTTGTATTTCTGCGAAATCTCGCAAATGAGCCCAATGCGCGCGCCCACCGAGAACTTGAAACCGTTGGGATTGCGATATCTGAACTCCAACGGAATATTGACGTTCAGGTAATTCATCTTCAAAAGTTTGTACTTGACATTTTCGGACAATACATAATAGCGCATGATATCATCCTCCTTGTCATATTGAAGCAGGGCATTGCTATACTGCGTATAATAGGAAACGCCCACACCCAAACCGAATGCAAGCGGTTTCTCCTTGATCTTGAAATCCCAAATGGCGGAGATATTGAAACCCGGATCAAATTTCAGATGGGTGACTTCCGTCGGCATATTCATCCAGAATGTGTGGTAAATATCCATAATCAGCCTGTCGCGGAACACCTCTGGTTTCTGCTCTTTCTTGGCCTTCGCATTGCCCGTGTTAAGCGTGTCTCTGGTTTGCGACTGGACGGTTTGCAAGGCTAAAATGCAAACGAGGAATATGGCAATTATTCTTTTCATCATACTATTTTTCAAACAAAGTGCAAAGATAAAAAAAAAACAGAGGCGGTTGGTTGCCCCTGCATTTTTTACATTTCCTCGCCGGAATATTCGTCGTCATCCGATGGACGAGGTTGTCTGTTCTTGTAATTATTCAGCTTGTATGTCACATTCAGCGAAATATTGAAGCCCTGATTTTCGCGCACACTGTAGGAGTAATAGGCGTTATCGGCGGTGGGCTCGTAATACTCGTCATACACCGCACAGTTCTGCCACGAGCGGATTTGCATCTGGCGCACCGCCGGGATGAAATAGAGCATGTTGCGGATATTCAGGCTCACCACCAGCGAGTTGTCCAAGAAGCCTTTCTTCACACCCAAGTTCAGACGATAACTGGCGGAACGGCGGCCCTGCCCCACTCCATTCATCCACCAGCCCATACTGCCTGCCGTGAGCGACGGCGAACGATAACGGAAATTCAACTGTATGTCGAAGTTTTTGCCCACTGTGAAGGTCTGGTTGATGCCCATGTTCCACGACCAGTCACGCGAGAGATTCTCATCCAGCAGATTATCACTGTCGATTACATTGCGATAGAAACTACCCGTCACGTTAATTCTCCAAATCTTTTTCACCCGCTGGTTGAAGGAAATCTCAATACCGTAATTCTGGCTCTTGTTATAGTTCATGTAGGTAGTCATCGTATAGGGCAGATACTCACCATCAACATACATGGTATCAAGCTCTGTATTGCGTGTGATGAGGTTGGTGCGTCGGCGGTAAAAGGCCGTCACACTAAAGGCGGTCTGGTTTTTGGTGAGCATATAGCCCAGCTCGAAGGAGTTGGCAAACTCCGGTTCCAGTGCTGGATTGCCGCATGTGAGGTTCTCTCGGTCGGAATAATCGACGAAGGGGTTCAGCTGGTGAAAACGCGGGCGTTGCACGCGGCGCGAGAAACTGAACTGCAGCGAGTGCTCCGGCGTTATTTGATACTTAAGATGCACGGTCGGGAAGAAGAAGTTCCGGGCAAAATGGCCGTAATTCAGATAGCGGTAAACCGTGTCGATGGACTTCAGGTCCGAAACGGTGTACGAAATCTCTCCACGCAATCCCACCTGCACCTGCAACTTGTTCCAAAACGTGTTGGAATAGATAAAATACAGCGCGTTGATGTACTCCGAAAAGTCAAAGTCGTTGCGCTGCGACACGTCCTCCACTGTATCCGTCTCCGTAATGCCGGAGTAGAAGCGATAATTCTGAAGAATGCTGCGATAAGAAAACTTGTACCCCGTCTCAATGCGGCCACCATTGCCCACTGGCGTCACAAAGTCGAGTTGCGCCGAGGCATCGCGGTGCTGATTTTTGGTGTTGGTAGTTTGGAAATAATCGTCACGGCCCTCAAAATGATTTTGGTTCTGCCAATCCACGGCCAAGCCGTTGCGCTGGGTATAAAACAGATCCGAAGTCAATTCCATTCCTGGGGTCAAGAAGGTTTTCTTATAGCTCACCGAAGCATCCACACTCTTGAAATTGCGGGTATTGTTGCCTGTCTGCTCGTAGTCCATCAGCAAGGAGGTATCCGTTGGCGCATAATGGATGGTGGACGAATGCAGAAGGCTCTCACGGTTCATTTTGCCGAAATGGCCGTTCAGATTAAATGTGAGCGTATTGTATTTGTTGATGAAATAATCGAAAGAGATAGCTGCGTTGTGGAATCCGTCACGATTGCGGCCGCTGCTGGTTTGCGACAGCTTGTTCATCTCCTCCCCTATCCAGGAGTCGCGCCACATAGTGCCCGCATTGCGGTGCGCAAAACTCCTGTATCCATAGCTCACAAACAGATTGATCTTGCCATAATGGTAGTTGAAGTTCAGATTTCCATTATAGCCGTTCAGAAAGATGTTATGCTTGTTGTTCTGATAGAGGCAGGCGGTAGATGCTCCTAAAGTCACCATACCATTGAAGCCGGATTCGCGTTTTTTCTTGAGAATCACATTCAAGATACCGGCCATGCCGTCAGGCTCCAGACGGGCGGAAGGGTTTGTAATCACCTCTATGCTCTCAATCATGTCGGCAGGAATCTGGTCCAGCGAGAGGTTCGTGGCACGGCCGTCCACCAAGATGGTCACATTCTCGCTGCCTCGGAGGCTCACATTGCCCTCCACGTCCACAGACACAGAAGGAATCTCCTCCAACACCTCCACAGCGGTCTGGCCTGTGGCGTTGATGCTCGACTCGATATTGAAGACGGTCTTGTCCAGATTGGTCTGCAGCATATCTTTCTGCGCCTTGATCACCACTTCTCCAATCTCCTTGTTCTTGTTTGTCATCTTGTACTTGGCAATCTTATAGACCGCACTCTCCTTGCTGATGACAAAGGGGGCAGAGGTGGATTTCTGATAGCCGATAAACTGGATTTCGACGAAATACTTGCCGAAAGGGATGCCCTCCAAAGTGAATTTTCCTTCGGTGTCCGTTACGCCGAACTGCACGGTAGTGGAGTCGGAGACTTTCTTCACATTGACGGTCGCATACGGCAGCGGGGTACTGTTTTCATCCACGATGGAGCCTGTGACCACACCACTGGTATGGCTTGCGGTCTGCGGTCGCTGCATCTCGGGCTGGGCGTACACGATGGCCGCCGGCAGCGCGACACACATCAAAAGGGCTAAAATTTGTCTGAATAACTTCATATAATTAAAAAAAGCGGCACAGATTCGCTTTCAATCCGAAAGTTTAACCTGTGCCGCAGAAGAATCTATTGTTTATATATTACTTCTGATAGAATTTGCAACGGTTGTCGATAACCTTCGTATTGTTTACAAAATATTCCATCAGAACATTCTCGTTACGATCGCGACCCATCACCATGTTACGGAGTGTGTTCTTCTCAGCCAACAAGGAAGGAGTAGCCTCGCTCTTGTTGAGGTCAAGCACGTTCACCACGTACACCATGTTCTTACCGGCCACTGCGGTGGGTTTGTTCTTGGCAGCGCTAAAGACACCGGCGATTGCACGGCCATCCACGCCTCTGTTCTGGTAAAGGTCACCAGCGAATGCGAGCACTACGCTATCCATCACCTGAGTGCCATATTGCTGTGCCAAAGATTCCATGTTGGAGGAAGCGAGAGATTTCTGAACCTGCTCTGCCACCATGTCAACTTTCTTCTCGGCCATCAACTGAGCCTCGATGTTTTCTCTCACATCTTTGTATTTCTGCACGCCTTCGTTGCGGACCGTCTTGACGGCAGCCACGGCGAAGAACATTCTCTCCACATTGAACACGTCGGAGATGTCATCTTTCTTCACGTCATCGGAGAATGCCCAGCTGACGATGTCGCGGCAGTTGGGAAGTTGACCGATGTTGGCAGCCATGGAAAGCACGTTCGTGCCCTTCACTGTCTGGATACCCTTCTTGGCAGCCGTGGTGTTCAGCTCTTCATCATTGTTGATGGAAGCGGCAAACTGGTTGGCCTGGGATTTGATGGCGTTGACTGTAGCTTCAGAAGCGGTAATGTCATAGTCATACAACACAAATTGTCTCTTCTCGATCGGCGTAGTGCGCTCGATTACTTGGAACACGATGTAGCCGTTGGGAGCTTTGTACACATACACGCCACCGATAGGCGTTGCCAGAAGGCCATTGTAAATCTCGGCAATCGTACCTCTCTCGGGCAACCAGAACGTGGTGTCGGTCTGCTCGCGGCCATTCAGATAGTTGGGTTGAAGCTCGAAAATGGAAGCCTGATGGCTGGAAATGACAGTCTTAAGGCTGTCGGCGAGTTTCTTAGCTTCGGATTTGGTGTATTTTGCAGCCTTGTTGTCAGCTGTTTTGAAAGGCAGTTCAATCGTAGCCACATTGACAGAGTCAGGACGAGCGGCGCCACCATAGACCTTGCCGAAATACCATTTCTGATTTTCATAATTGTAAGGCTCGATGTAGGAACCGACAGAAGTCTTGAAGATGAGGCTGTCCAATGCGTCTATGTTGATATCATCGGATTTGTAGTAGGTGCTATCCACAGTGCCGTTGCCTTTTTCTGCGCTGAAAGCAGCCAGATCTTCGCTAGCCATGAGTTTCTGGAAATCGGCGCGAACGCTGTCTTCGATAGCTTTCAGGTCGTTAGCGGTAGGATTGATGGGGAAGATAGCCACGTCGATGTCGCGGTTCTTCTCATGCACGGTGAAGATATCTTTGTTCTGTTTGTAGAAATCCTTCATCTCTTTTTCGCTCACAGAAGCGGTGACTCCGTTAAAAGCAGGAGCTTGCGGGCTCACCGGGAGGAGGGAGACCAATGCCATCTGGTTGTCTTTTGCCAGCTGCTTGGCCATCGGATCGGAGAAATACATGGTATTCTGCACCAATGCGGAATAGTGGGAAGCTTTCTCAGCAGAGAGAGCGAAATGGACAATTGCCTGATAAGCGTTGTAGAGGTCCTTTACCTGATCATTGTTGGCATACTCCTCGATATTGGAGAGAATAGCCATAGCGTTTTCGGGGCCATAGAGGCCGGCGAGTGCGTTGGCGAACTGTCCCAGGTATTGGTTGGGGCGGTTGGTGCTAAGGCTGGCCAGCATGTCGGCCTTGAAATCCTCAATCATCTGGTCGTCATATTGGAGGCCGAGGGCTTTGAGCTGTTTGTCCATAACAGCATCCTGCAGCATCTGTCTCCAAGTCATCTCATGAATCTGGTAGGTCTCGTTCTCATCGAAGGAGGACTTGTTTTGCAGAAGACGCATGAGCGCGGTGTTTTGTTCATATTGTTCGGAGTACGTTCTGTCCATCTTCTTGCCGTCGATCTTGGTCATGATATTCTTGTTGGAGAACGTACGGGTAACCTGCGAGAGGTCGCCTAAGATAAACGCGAGTAATGCGAAGCCGATGATAAGCATCAAAGCCACGCCGTGTTTACGAATTGAGCTAATTGCTGCCATGTCAAATTATTATTTTAGTTATACATTTATTATTTCAAAAAAAAAGCGTGCAAAAATAGTGTTTTTTTCAATAACTTTATTCTTTCCGGCATTTATTTTTATCCCTCATAATGAGCACTTTCCGCAAAAAGACATGATTTTCAGAAAATAATGCAACGGATAATGGGAGAATTCAATAATATTTTGTACTTTTGCCGCCGCAAAAAAGCAACATAAATTATTCATTAAAAACAATTAGTATGAAATCAGTATCTATTAGCGGTTCTCCCCGTGAGAACGTAGGGAAAAAAGATGCAAAAGCCCAACGCGTGCAGGGCATGATCCCGTGCGTGCTGTACGGCGGCAAGGAGCAGAAAATGTTCGTCGTGGAAGAGGGTCAGTTCAGAGACCTCCTCTACACTCCTGAAGTGAAATATGTGGAACTCACCGTTGACGGCAAGACCTGCAACGCCATCGTCCAAGAGACCCAGTTCCACCCCATCACCGACCGTCTCCTGCACGTTGACTTCCTTGAAGTCGTTGACGGCAAACCCATCACCATTGAAATCCCGTTCAAGATCACGGGCACTTCCCCTGGCGTTTTGAAGGGCGGTTTCCTTCATAAGAGAGTCAGAAAGTTGAAAGTCCGCGGTCTGCTGGAGAACATTCCGGAGTGCATCACCGCCGACATCTCCAACTTGGACATCGAGGATGTGATCCGCATTTGCGACATCAACATCGACAACCTTTCCATCATCGACAACCCCAACAAGGTCATCGTCTCCGTCAACCAGACACGTAACGTGGTGGCTACGGAAGAGGCTGGCGAAGAGGGTGCTGAGGAAGGTGCAGAAGCTCCTGCTGAAGCATAATCACTATCCCTATAATGGAAAAAAGGCCTGGCGCATGCCAGGCTTTTTTTTGTGGCCAATTCGGAAAAAATGTGTAAGTTTGCAGCCAATTTAATCACAGACTATGACTCATAAAATACTTGTCGCCACCGGCGGCGGCGACTGTCCCGGACTCAACGCGGTCATCCGCGGCATCGTCAAGCGCTCGCGCCTCGAGCAGGACGAATGGAAGGTTTACGGCTGCATAGAATCCTTCAACGGCATTTTGAAGGACAAGATAGAGATTGTGGAGCTCACGGAAGAGATGGTCTCCGGCCTGCATGTCAAGGGCGGCACCATCATCAAGACCACCAACCGCGGCGGCCCGTTCCACTTCCCCGTCAAGCAGCCCGACGGCAGCTGGGTGATGGAAGACCGCTCGCAGCTGATGAAGCAGCGATTGGAAGAATTGGGCATCGAGGCCGTCATCAACATCGGCGGCGACGGCTCGCAGGGCATTTCCATGGAGTTGCTGAAAATCGGCATCCCCGTGGTGGGCGTTCCCAAAACCATCGACAACGACCTCTCGAGCACCGACTTCACCTTCGGGTTCCAGACGGCCGTGCAGATTGCCACGGAGGCTTTCGACAAGTTAGTGACCACAGCAGAGAGCCATAACCGCGTCTTCATCATGGAAGTGATGGGGCGCGATGCGGGCTGGATTGCGCTGCACACGGCCCTGGCCGGCGGCGCTGAAGTCTGCATCATCCCGGAAATCCCTTATGATGCCCGCAATATCGTCAAGAAGATTGAGACCCGCTACAAGAACGGCATGGGGTTCTGCAACATCGTGATTGCCGAAGGCGCGAAGAAGGCTGACGGCAAGGTCACGGGCAGTGCTCCGGAGGCCGTCGGCGACCCGCACATCAAGCTGGGCGGCGTGGGCGACGTGCTCCGGCGCGAGCTCATCGACCTCGGCATCGAACATGACGTGCGCGTCACCGTGCTCGGGCACCTGCAACGCGGCGGCACACCAGTGGCCTACGACCGCATCCTCGCCACCGAGTTCGGCGTCAAAGCCTTCGAGCTGGTGAAAGAGCACAAGTACGGCAACCTTGTGGTCTATCGCCACCCCAACATCTCCTACGTGCCCCTCGAAGAGGCCCTCAAAAAGCCGCACCTCGTGCAGCCAGACAAGAGCTTCCTCGTGCACACTGCCAAGAGCATCGGGATTTGCTTCGGAGACGAATGAACGTTTAGAGTTTAGAGATTAGAGAGTAGAGAGTAGAGAGTAGAGAGTAGAGAGTAGTGAGGTGTTAGGAGTGAGGAGTGAGGAGTTAGCAGTTAGTAGTGACGGAGGAATTTTAGAATTAAATAATCCCCTTCTATTCTAGAAGGGGTGGCCGAAGGCCAGGGTAGTAATATTAAACTGAGAATTATGAAAAAATGCTTTTTTTTCGTTATTGTAGCATCCATGTTGGTTCTGACCGGCTGTCCCGGACCGGATCCGTGTGAGCTGGTTGCCACCCATGGCTGGCGCTTACCCAAAGAGCTCAACCAGTTTTTTCCTTACGAAGTTGGCCAACGCATATCCTTTGAGAACAACCAACTTATTGCCGATACTTTGGTTTTTGAAGTAAGCGAAGTTCACTTGCTGGAATATGACACTGCATACTATTCAAGCTGGTACGATCCTTGTCATCCTACTGGCGAATTGGCTGAATGGGGTGTGACATTGACCCGCATTTCTGGACAAGATGGAACATATGCACCAAAAACTATTCGTTTGGTTTTTGGCGGTGGTGGAATTGATCCAGATGGTCAAAAATTCAGGGTTAATTTTTTATTTAGTGCTGTATATGATAATATGATTCTCAATCTGGAATCGTCAACATACACAGGAGAGATATCCAACCTTGAGGATAGTTTTCTTATGAACATCGTAATGTCTGACAATTATAACGCAGAACCTGAATATGCTCAAATCATAAAAGACAAAGGGCTGACTATTTTTTCAAATAGGACAAGTACTGTGCCTTGGCAGTTGATAGAGTAACACTATCTTATTAGGTAACTGAAATTTTTATAAAACTGTACCCTGAACCCTGTAACCTATACCCTATTTTATCATGAAAAAGAACCTTGTCGTTTTATCCGGTGCCGGCATCAGTGCTGAGAGCGGCATCAAGACTTTCCGGGACAGTGACGGTCTCTGGGAAAACTACAACGTGGAAGAGGTGGCCACCCTAGACGGCTGGTACCGCGACCCCGACCTGGTGACGGACTTCTACAACGCCCGCCGTGCCGAACTAGCCAAGACCGGCCCCAACGACGCGCACAAGTTAGTGGCCGCACTGGAGCAATATTACGATGTTACCGTCGTGACGCAGAACATTGACGACCTGCACGAGCGGGGCGGTTCCACCAACATCATCCACCTGCACGGCGAGGCCACCAAGGCCTGCAGTGAGAACGGCAAGCGCTTTGTGCAGGACATCGGCTACAGGCCCATCCGCCATGATGAGAAGACTCCCGACGGCGCGCGCATGCGCCCCTTCATCGTGTGGTTCGGCGAGGCCGTGCCCATGATGGACGAAGCGGTAAAAGTGGTGGAGAAAGCCGACATCCTCATCATCGTGGGAACTTCGCTGAACGTATATCCCGCCGCTGGCCTACTCTATTACGCCCCCAGTCACGCCGACATCTACGTCATCGACCCCAAAGACGTGCAACCCATCTCCCGCAAGGTGCATTTCATCAAGGAGAAAGCCACCGTGGGCATGAAATTACTATACGATCAATTATCAAAACAAGCATAAATCACTATGAAAAAGCATAGAATAATATTTGCCGCCATCTTAGGACTGCTGGTCATCACCGGCGTCTCTTGCAGATACCCGCAGCCTGTATTCAGTCTGCACAAACCCGAATACCGCATCATCGGCTCGTGGCAGGTAACCCACACTTACCTCAACGGCACCGAAATAGATTCCACCAACGTGGAGCTCCTCTACGGAACCGGCTACAGGGCCAACGTTCCGGGCGCATACTATTATATATATGCCGACTACGTGTTGCAAGTGATGACTTCCTACAATGGCGAAATACGCTATTCATCCGCAGGAAACTGGTATTTCCAGAACGATTTCAAGGATCTGGTCTTGCAGTTCAGCATTTTGGGCAAACGTTACAACTACACGGCTGCCATCCAAAAGCTCTCGCGAAAAGAATTGATATACGAATACGACGATGAACAGGGTAACCATTGGAAAATCCACATGAATTCGAGATCATCTTACTAAATCCCTACTCTATCGCACCCGACAGACAAAAAATCATTCAGTTAAAAGAAAAAAAGATATGTCAGAACATGTTAAATGCCTTATCATAGGTTCAGGTCCTGCCGGTTACACCGCCGGCATCTATTTGTCACGCGCCGAAATGAATCCGCTCTTGATCGAGGGCATGCAGCCCGGCGGGCAGCTCACCATCACCAACGAGGTGGAGAACTTCCCCGGCTATCCGGGTGGCTCTTCCGGTCCGGTCATCATGGATGACATCCGGCAGCAGGCCTTGCGCGTGGGCACGGAGATGCGCACGGGCATGGTCACCAGCGTGGACTTCTCCTCGCGCCCGTTCCGCTGCATTGTGGATAACGAAAACGAGATCGTAGCCGAGACGGTAATTGTGGCCACCGGAGCCAATGCGCGTTGGTTAGGAATGCCGAGCGAGCAGAAATTCAGAGGCTTCGGCGTATCCACCTGCGCCACCTGCGACGGCAACTTTTTCCGCAATCGCACCACCGTGGTCATCGGCGGCGGCGACACCGCCCTGGAGGACGCACTCTATCTCTCCCACATTTGCAGCAAGGTCTATATCGTGCACCGCCGCGACCAATTCCGTGGCACCATGGCGTTGCAGAAGCAGGTGTTAGCCACCGAAAACATTGAAGTGGTATGGGACACCGTGCCTGTAGATATCGTGGGCGAGCAGCAAGGCTTCATCAAGAAGGTGACCGGCTTGCAAGTCAAGAATGTGAAAAGCGGCGAAGAGAAAACGCTTGCCGTGGACGGCGTGTTCGAGGCCATCGGCGTGACACCGGTATCGGAGCTCTTCAAGGGTCAGCTCGAGATGAACGAGCAGGGCTACATCATCACGCAGCCGGGCACGGGGCGGACCAGCGTGGAAGGCGTGTTTGCCGCCGGAGACGTGCAAGATCCCTACTACCGCCAAGCCATCATCGCCGCTGCCTCCGGCGCCATAGCTGGCATCGAAGCAGCAAGGTTTTTGATGGAAAACAAATAACAACAAACTCAATGAGCATGGAAAAATCCGCCGAGAAGAGATTTCTGGGCCCTCATTCAGAAGCGATATTGGATGAGTATCGCAAGAATCTTCCCCTGTTTAAAGCGGCCGAGACAAAGCTGACAAAGATGATTGGCGACTGCCTTTCCAATGCTGGACTTCGTGTGGCAGGACTGGAATCACGCGTGAAATCCGAATCATCGCTGGCTGGCAAATTGGAACTCAAAGGAGCAAAATACAAGAGTCTGGCCGACATAACCGATGTAATCGGTTTGCGCATCATCACCTTTTACCGCGACGATGTGGACATTGTGGCATCGGCCATCGAACGATTGTTTGAGGTGGACTGGGAAAACTCCGTGGACAAGCGGAAAATACTCGATCTGGACAGTTTCGGATACCTTTCGTTGCACTATGTATGCCGCATTCCTGACATGCCTTTCCGCATGGAAGTGCAAATGCGCAGCCTTTTGCAACATGCATGGGCAAACCTGAACCACGACACAGGCTACAAAAGCGGGTTGGAAATCCCCAAAGAATATATTCGCAACATGAACCGTCTGGCCGGCATGCTGGAGCTGACCGATGAGCAGTTCAGCCGCATCCGTGCGGAGCTCACAGATTATCGCCGCCGCATGCAAGCGCTTGTGGACTCCGGCAATCTCAACGACGTTCCTCTTGACGGAGAAACCTTCAAAAGCTATTTGGAATTGGATCCTTTCGGCCAGCTGAACCGGCGCATCGCCTCCATGAACCAAGCGGAGATACAAGATGTTCCGCTGATGCCCTATTTGGTTGTCTTCAAAAACATGGGGTGCAAAACGTTGGGAGATGTTGCCTGCATCATCAAGGATTATTTTGAAGGAGCCTACCAAATTGCTTGCTTTCAGATGGGGCTCACGGATTTGGACATTCTGGCCTCTTCTGTAGGTCCGCAGAACATCTGCATTGCCTACACCCTGAAAAACGGTGGCGGCAAAGCTGGCATCCGTAATATTTTTGATATGCTCAACGGCCCGTCCGAGAGCAACGACATGATGGCGGAGTTCATTCTGGATCAGGCCAAAAACCTTCCTTTCATGAATCAATAATTATGGCAAACAAACCGCTTACTACAGAACTTTTGGACCGCGCCATCATTTTTGCGGTCAAGGCCCACGCCGGCACGGAGCGCCGCGGGAAGGGCTTCCCGTACATTGTGCATCCCATGGAAGCCATGGAGATTGTGGCCACCATGACACCCGACCAGGAGTTGCTGGCCGCCGCAGCCTTGCACGACACCGTGGAAGACACTGATGTAACGATAGAAGAAATCCGATCGGTATTCGGCGACAGGGTAGCCACGCTGGTTGCGCATGAGAGCGACGAGGCAATGCCAGGTGTGAGCGAAGAGGAGAGCTGGCACGCCCGCAAGCAAGCCGCCATCGACCGGCTGACACGCGCCCCCTACGACGCCAAAATAGTGGCGCTCGGCGACAAACTCTCCAACATGCGCGCTATCGCCCGCGACTACGCTGAAATAGGAGATGCTCTCTGGAATCGCTTTCATGCAAAGGATCCCAAAGAGCACGAGTGGCATTATCGCGGTCTGGCCGACGCTCTACGGGAACTTCAAGACACAACTGCTTTCCAGGAGTTCGAATCTTTAATCAATCAAGTTTTTTCACATGGAAGCCATTAAAATTTCGCTCGACGATTACATTCTCTTCGGCGGCGGTGCCAACGGCGAGAGCTACGACAACAAGCAAGACCCTTCGGTCATGCTCAAGCTCTATTTCCCCGGAAAAATCCAACAACCGCTTGACGAAATAAACCTCGCCCGCAAAGTTTATGACATGGGCATTCCAACACCTGAGCCCGGCGACTATGTGGTTACGGAAGACGGCCGATATGGCATTCGATTCCGCCGTATTTTAGGCAAAAAGTCCTATTCGCGCGCCACAGCCGACGAACCGGAAAAGGTACAGCAATATGCCACGGAGTTTGCCCAGATGTGCAAACAGCTTCATGCCACGCATATCGATACCGCACAGTTTGAGAACGTCAAGGACCGCTATTACCGACTTCTTCAACAGAATCCGTTCTTCACACCGCAAGAGAAGAAAAAACTGGAGCGTTTCATCGCCGACACTCCTGATGAGGAGACTGCCATCCATGGCGACCTGCAATACAGCAACGCCATCTTTGTTGGCGACCAACGTTATTTTATTGACTTGGGAGATTTTTGCTGGGGCAACCATCTTTTCGACGTGGCCATGGTTTACCTTTGCTGCTGCCTGAGCGATGAGGCTTTCATCCAAGAGACATTCCACATGCCGAAGTCATTGGCCATTCGATTCTGGGAATGCTTCGTACCCGCATATTTCGGAGAAGGTATTCCTTTGAAGGAGATTACGGAAAGCATCTTGCCCTATGCCGGACTTAAAACGCTGATAATAGAACGGGACACCAAGCGTCCCATGCCAGAATTTCGCGAGGTCTTAAAATCCATCTTATGAAACTGAACAGAAAAGAAAATAAAGGTTTTATCCTATCGTTCAGGAGCCGGTTGCTACTGGTGATTGTAGCCGCCTTTACGCTGGTGGCCACTTCCATCATCCAGTACATTTATAGCCAAAGAGGAATAAAACATGAAGCCTCTTTACGGGCTGAGGGTGAGCTGAACAGTGCCGAGAACAAGATCATGGATGTCGTGAACCAAACCGAAGCTGCCGTTCGCAACAGCATTTGGGTGGCGCAATGGTGCCTGGAAAACCCCGACAGCTTGAAGCGGATTCCCCAAAGAGTTGTGAGCGAGAATCCCGTAGTGGTCGGTTCCACCATCGCTCTTGTCCCCGGATACAGCCAAAAATATCCACTATACGCTCCGTACGCCGCCCGCGACATGGAAACCGGTAAAATCAAGATGTTGTCGCTGGCCACAAAAGAGTATGACTATCCTTCCATGGAATGGTTTACAAAACCTCTGGAATCGGGTGAAAGCTATTGGTCGGAGCCCTACTTCGACGAAAATGGCGGTGACATGCTGATGGTCACCTTCTCCATGCCCGTGAAAGACAACAATGGCGACGTTGCGGCCATTCTCACTGCAGACATCTCATTGGAATGGCTCACAGAGTTCATCGGCGACATCAAGATTTACCCCAATGCTTTCTGCATGGTGGTGAGCCGTAACGGACAAATCATGGTGTGTCCGGTTGACACCTTGGTGATGAAAAAAACTGTCAATCAGTTTGCAAGGGAATCCTCGGACCGCGAAGCGCTCGACCGCGTCAACAAAGCCATGCTTTCCGGAGAGTCCGGCGAGATGCTCGTCCGCTACAAAAGGAAAAACAACCATGTCTATTTTGCACCAGTGGAGAGGACTGGCTGGTCATTGTCGATAGTTTTACCCGAGAAAGAGCTATACAAAGGCGTGCGGCGAATTGGGTTATTGGTCAATGTACTTCAAATCCTCGGTTTGGCCATGATCATCGTTATTCTCCGGATCGTGACGAGAAACCAGATCAGATACCAGCAACTGTATGAACAAAAGGAGCGAATAGAAAACGAGATTCATATCGCCAGGGAAATCCAGATGTCCATGATTCCCAAGACCTTCCCACCCTTCCCCGAGCGCAAGGATCTGGATCTGGCCGCTTCCGTAATTCCAGCCAAGGAAGTCGGGGGCGACTTGTACGACTTCTTCATCCGCGAAGAAAAGCTGTTTTTCTGCATCGGCGACGTATCAGGCAAAGGAGTTCCGGCATCTTTGGTGATGGCTGTGACACGGAGCCTGTTCCGCGCCATGTCGGCACACGAAACAAGTCCGGCAAGAATTGTGACCTCCATGAACAACTCCATCTCTGAAACAAACGAGAACAACATGTTCGTCACCTTCTTCTGTGGCGTGCTTGATTTGACCACGGGCCAACTACGCTACTGCAACGCCGGGCACAATCCTCCGCTAATCCTCACCGATGCCATCCGAGAGCTCTCCGTAGTACCCAATCTTCCGCTCGGTATCATCAGCGACATGAAATTCGTTGAGCAGGATATCCTCCTTCAATATGACGATGCCCTATTCCTATACACCGATGGCCTTTCTGAGGCGGAAAACAGTTCACACGAGCAATTTGGCGAATCCAGAATCAAAACGGCATTGCATGGGAGAAAAAGTTCAGAGAACCACTTGAAAAACATTGAACACAGCGTCTCCCTCTTTGTGGACAAAGCTCCTCAGAGCGATGATCTGACCATGCTTTTCATCCACTATCTGGGCGGCAACCCCGTGAGCACGTATCACCTCACCCTGCATAACGATATTAAACAGATTGCGCTATTGCCCGATTTCGTGGATACTATCGCCAAGCGTATCGAGCTTGACCACGAAACCGCATCAAATCTAAATTTGGCTTTGGAAGAGGCCATTACCAATGTTATCATGTATGCCTATCCAGAAGGAACCGACGGTGTGGTGAACATTGACGCCACCGTTGACGGAAAGAACGTTTCCGTTGTCATTGCCGATAACGGGATAGCGTTTGATCCTACAGCCAAAGAAGAAATTGACATCACAGCAGGGATAGATGAACGTCCCATTGGAGGTCTTGGCATTCACCTTGTCCGTACCATTATGGACAACGTGAATTATGAGAGAAAAGAAGAAAAGAATATACTAACAATAACCAAAAACTACGCATAACATGGAAGTTAACGTTTCTCGTGATAATAATGAAATCACAGTACAATTTTCAGGCCGGATGGATACCCCGGGTGCTATGGATATCACCCCGCAGATGAACGCTTTGGCCGAAGAGGCTGATAAAACAATCATTCTGGACTGCACGGATCTCACCTACATTTCCAGTTCAGGACTCCGTATTTTTGTAACCCTGCGCAAGGCTGCTGACGAAAAAGGTGGAAAAATCATCATTCGTAACATTTGCAACGAAATCCGAAACGTGTTCATGATGACCGGATTCCTGAATCTTTTCGAAATACAATAGCGTCTTTCTCAAAAACACAAAATGAAAAGTGCAAAATGGCATGAAAAAATGTACTTTTGCAGCCTGATTCGAGAATTGAGAATTGAGAATCAAAATAATCCCCTTCTGTTTCAGAAGGGGTGGCCGAAGGCCGGGGTAGTAATATAGAATTGACAACTGGAAAATGAACCAAGAAGAACCCGAGAAAAAGGATATATTAGAAGAGATCACCGAACAAGACTACAAGTACGGTTTTGTTTCGGATATTGATGTGGAAGATTTTCCGAAAGGCATCAACGAGGAGATCATCCGCATGATTTCGGCCCGCAAAAACGAGCCCGAATGGCTGCTGGAATTCCGACTGAAAGCCTATCGCCACTGGACAACTCTGAAGGAGCCCACTTGGGGCCACTTGAACTTCAAAAAACCTGATTATCAAGACATCACCTATCTTGCCATACCGAAGAAGAAAAAACAACTTGCCAGTATGGACGAGGTGGATCCCGAGCTGATCGACACCTTCAACAAGCTGGGCATCAACCTGGAAGAGCAGAAAGTGCTGGCAGGCGTGGCTGTGGATGCCGTGATGGACTCCGTCTCCGTGAAGACCACTTTTTCCGAGACACTGAAGAAAGAGGGCATCATCTTCTGTTCGTTCGGCGAGGCCATCCAGCAATATCCGGATCTGGTAAAACAGTATCTGGGCTCCGTGGTGCCCTACACCGACAACTTCTACGCAGCTTTGAACTCCGCCGTGTTCAGCGAGGGTTCGTTCTGCTACATTCCCAAGGGCGTGCGCTGCCCGATTGAGCTTTCGACCTACTTCCGCATCAACGCGGCCAAGACGGGCCAGTTTGAGCGCACGTTACTCATTGCAGACGAAGGCGCGTATGTGAGCTACATGGAGGGCTGCACTGCCCCGCAGCGCGACGAGAACCAACTCCATGCCGCCGTGGTGGAGCTCATCGCCATGAAAGACGCTGAAATCAAGTACTCCACCGTGCAAAACTGGTACCCCGGCGACAAAGACGGCAACGGCGGTATCTATAACCTCGTCACCAAGCGCGGCCTGTGCAAGGGTGCCAACTCCAAGATTTCGTGGACTCAGGTGGAGACCGGTTCGGCCATTACCTGGAAATACCCCGGGTGCGTGCTCAAGGGCGACAACTCCGTGGGCGAGTTCTACTCCGTGGCCGTCACCAACAACTACCAGCAGGCCGACACGGGCACCAAGATGATCCATCTGGGCCGCAACACGCGCAGTCTGATTGTCTCCAAGGGCATCTCCGCCGGCCACAGTCAGAACAGCTATCGCGGACTCGTGAAGGTGAACAAAAACGCCGAGAATGCACACAACTTCTCGCAGTGCGACTCGCTGCTGATGGGCGACAAGTGCGGCGCGCACACCTGGCCCGACATCCAGTGCGCCAACTCCTCTTCCATCCTCGAGCACGAGGCCACCACCTCCAAAATCTCCGACGACCAGCTCTTCTACTGCCAGCAGCGCGGCATTGACAAAGAAAGCGCCATCAGCCTGATTGTGAACGGCTACGCCAAGGATGTGCTCAGCAAACTGCCGATGGAGTTCGCCGTCGAAGCCCAGAAGCTGCTCAGCATCAGCCTCGCCGGGTCGGTAGGATAATGGAGGAATTGAGAATTAAGAATTAACATTCTCCTTTACTCTTTTACTCCCTTTCTCCCTTTTCCCCTCATTTACCCCTTTTACCCCTTTTACCTCTTTTACCTCTTTTACCCCTTGTCCCCCATGCACCCCATGTACCCTATTTCAGCTACTGTCATCCGCGGTTTAGGCAACGGCCGCAAGTTCGGGTTCCCCACCGCGAACCTGCAACTGGACATGCCTGTGGATATTGAGAACGGTGTGTATGCTGCATGGGTAATGGTGGAAGAGAAACGCTATAAGGGTATGCTGTATGTGGGCACGCGGCCTTCGTTAGGACTTACCGAGAAAACATACGAGGTGCATCTTCTGCATTTCAGCGGGAACCTTTACGGAAAGAAGCTTTCGTTCGAGGTCATGCAATTCATCCGTCCAGAACAGAAATTTGAAAGTGTTGAAGCATTGGTGGAGCAGCTGAAAAAAGACCGAGAACTTGTGGAAAGCATTTAGTTTTTTTCTATTTTTGCAAAAAATTCAAAACTATGACAACAATTACATTAAGGTATGATGAACGGAGCAGCAAAATGCGTGCTTTAATTGCAGACATGATAGAAAATGGTGCAGTGCCTGAATACGCATCTAAAAAAAAGATGTCTGGATACGACCTCACCCTATCCGCCTTAAATGAAATTGAAAACGGCGGTGGCATTGCGTGCGAATCTTTTATCGAGTATAAAAAAAAAGTTCAGGAGGACGAGTAATTGTCTTCTCTTCACAATACAAAAAAGATCTTGCTCATGCCATTAAACGGAAAATGCCTATCGACGAGCTTGACATTGTGATTCAACTTCTGGTTGAAGATATAACGCTCCCCGCAAAATATCTTGACCACCCTCTTTCCGGTCAGTTCATTGGTTGTAGAGAATGTCACATTCGGCCAAATTGGTTATTGATATACAGAAAAAGCAATAATAACGATGTTGAGTTATTATCCTTAATAAGAACTGGCACTCATTCAGATTTATTTGGAAAAAACAGAAAATAGAAAATAATAATGAGACATACACAGATACTATCATTTATTATTATGTCAATTATAGCGACATGCGCTTCTGCGCAAAAGACTACTATAGCATACTCTCCAGACGACAACGGCAAGACCTACACGTCGCTAGCGGAGGCACTGCAGGAGCCGGAAAAAGTATATCGGCTCAAGCTGACAAAACTTGCCAACCGCGACTCACTGCCTGAAGAATTGTTTCAACTCACCGAGCTCAGGAAACTTACCGTGAAAGGTTGCCGTCTATGTGTGGTGAATCAGAATATAGATAAACTCACCAAACTCGAAATCCTGAATTTGGACAAAAACAAACTGCTCCGGTTGCCCGAATCCCTCGGAAATCTAAAGAACTTGAAATATTTGGGCATCAGCCGGAACATAATAGAAACACTCCCGTATTCCATTTCTAACCTAAAGCAACTTTCCTATATTGATGCTTGGGACAATCCTCTTTACATTCTTCCAGAAAGCATTAAAGAATTGCAAAAAACATTGCAAACACTTGATTTACGGCAAATTCCACTAACAAAATCTGAATACAAAACCATGCAAGAACTACTTCCAGACACAGAAATTCTCTTTACCGACATCTGCGAATGTGAGAACCGGAGAGACCACGACTAATCTGAATTGTTGATAACTTTTTCATCCAAATCAGTTAGATTGACATTTTTTACCATATCCAAGTAAGTTAATTTTATATTTTTGCGGCGTTTTAATTTAATCGCTTGCAAAGATGAAAACCAAGTACATCGACCTGATTCAGCAAACCTACGAATTCCCGCAGGAGGAGTTTAGCGTAGAAGACAACGAACTGTTATTCAACGATGTTCCATTGATGGATATTATCAAACAATACGGAACGCCGCTGAAAATCACCTACCTGCCGAAGATATCCCAGAACATCCAGAAGGCAAAAAGGTGGTTCAACGTAGCTATTGCAAAATCGGATTACAAGAGCTCGTATCACTATTGCTATTGCACCAAGAGCAACCATTTTGAGTTCGTCTTAAACGAAGTTCTCAAGAACGATGTGCATCTGGAAACCTCATCTGCGTTTGATTTAAATCTGATTGAGACGCTGTACGAGAACGGCCAATTCCAGAAAGACAACTATATTATATGTAACGGTTTTAAGAAACAGCCCTACATCGACAATATTTCGATGATGTTGGAGAAAGGGTTTGTGAACACCATGCCCGTCCTGGACAGCAAGAAAGAATTCGACCTGCTTGACAAGAACATCCAGACCAAGTGCAAAGTCGGCATCCGCATAGCTTCAGAGGAGGAGCCGCGCTTCGAATTCTACACTTCCCGTCTGGGCATCCGTTACAACGACATCATCCCCTTCTATCGTGAAAAAATCAAAAACAATCCGAAGTTCGAGTTGAAGATGCTCCACTTCTTCATCAACACGGGCATCCAGGACACCGCATACTACTGGAACGAGCTGACCAAATGTGTCAACATCTATTGCGAGCTGAAAAAGATAGCACCCGAGTTGGACTCCCTGAATATCGGGGGCGGCTTCCCCATCAAGAATTCACTTTCATTCGATTACGATTACGAGTATATGGCCGAGGAAATTGTATCGCAGATCAAGACGATATGCAACCGCGAAGGAGTGGAAGAGCCCGACATCTTCACCGAGTTCGGATCCTACACCGTGGGCGAGGCCAGTGCCGTGCTCTTCTCCGTCCTGCAGCAGAAGCGCCAGAACGACCGCGAGCTCTGGAACATGATCGACAGCTCCTTCATGACCACCCTGCCCGACACCTGGGCCATCAACCAACAGTTCATCATCCTGGCCATCAACAACTGGGACAAGGCATACGAGCGCGTGTTCCTGGGCGGGCTCACCTGCGACAGCCACGACTACTACAACTCCGAGTCGCACCTGAACGCCGTCTTCCTCCCGCAAGTGAGCTCGGAAAACTATCCTCTTAGCGACAGTCCCGAGGACATCCAGTACATCGGGCTCTTCAACACTGGCGCCTATCAGGACGCCCTCGGCGGGTACGGCGGCATACAGCATTGCATGACTCCTGCTCCGAAACACATCATCATCTACCGCGACGAAGACAATGAGATCTGCACTAAACTGTTCGCTAAAGAGCAGAGTTACAAGTCGATGCTGAAAATTTTGGGCTATTAGTCCACACATTGAAAAAAATCCTATTTTTGCAGCGGGTAAGTCTTGTACGATCTGCTCCCTTCTAACTCCCCCAGGGTAGGAATACAGCAAGGGTACGTCGGTTGTAGCGATGCGATGCAAGTAGCTTACCCTTCTTTTATTTGGTGCATGAGGTAAAAGGGAGCATATGTTACTGAAAATATATCCGGAGAATCCGAGCCAAAGGGCGATTGACCAGGTGGTGAAATGCCTGGAAAATGGTGGTATCATCATCTATCCGACCGACACCATCTACGGCATCGGCTGCGATATATTCAAACCCAGAAGTGTGGAACGTATTACGGAGATACTGGGCGACAAGAAGAAGAAAAACGCCATGACCTTCATCTGCTCCGATCTCAGCAACCTCTCCGACTACACTAAGCCCATTCCCAACAACATCTTCAAAGCGATGAAAAAAGGGCTGCCCGGCCCGTTCACTTTCATCCTGGAAGCCAACAACAATGTGCCCAAACTGCTGCAAAGCAACAAGAAAACCGTCGGCATACGCGTGCCTGACAACAACATCATCCGCGAGATTGTGCGCCAACTGGGCCACCCTATCCTCTCCACTTCCGTAAAGGACGACGACGAGGTGATTGAGTACACCACCGACCCGGAGCTGATTCACGAGAAGTACGACCGCATGGTGGATATCGTCATCGACGGCGGCTATGGCGACAACACGCCTTCCACGGTGGTCGATTGCACCGGCGGCGACATCGAGATCGTGCGCGAGGGCAAGGGCGATATCTCTCTTCTGCAATAAAAAAGCGGTCCGTGAAGCCTCACGAACCGCTGAAGTTGTCAATTTTTCACAGCTGTGCTGATTTCCTTGTGTTTTATGAGCCCATATTCTCATTCCAGTGCCACAACAAGGAACCATTGTCTCCATACGACCACCTGGCCTCATGCTCGTAATAATGCAAAATGGCATAGTGTGTGGAAATATTCTGTCCAGCCGTTACCGTAAACTTAACATTCACATTTTCAGTTTTATACTCTGGAGAATTTGTCTCACCATTATACACGACAATATTCATATTGCCCTCACTCCAAGTGTCCTGACCATCGCACAATAGCGGTTCCTCGATGTTGAAATACAAGGCAACCACATTGGACACATCATCGTTAACCGGGTACTCATATTGGGCAAATTCAAAGCAGCCATGTCCGCTGATATAATAGCCGCCTTCGCGAAGATCGTTAATGACAGACTGATCCGGAGTGCTCAAGGTCACCGCCAAGTGAGGTGTTGGACCGCCCAAAAGCCCTACATCTTCAGGAGCATAGTCATTGATTTTCACTTTCCATTGTCCCTGAGACAAACACAAAACGGTAGCCGTTACAGAAGAAGACGAAAAATCATACATTGCATTGTATTCATTGTATCCGGGACTCGCAACCGGCATGTAATTCAACACCCGTTCTTTTTCCGTCACCGTCCATGCGGCGCCGGGCTCCGAGAGCAGTTTGTTCTGAGTTTCAATCGTATAAATCTCATTGTATTGGCTGAGAATAGACCACGATCCGTTACCATTGTCGCGGATATTGTAGTCTTTGAAATAGAGCAATGCCACGGAATCGCGCGCACTTTCGGGTGCGGAGAGCCAAGCGTTGAAGTTGAACGCCACATTGGCAAAGCGCATCTGGGTGTTGCTATAGCCGTATCTCCAATACATGAACATATGGTAGGCTTTCTGGGTGCCGGACTGGTCCCAACGGTCGGACTCTTCCACCACGCAGCTATTGAACGACATAGCTGCCAACAGACAAGTAGCTATAATAAAGGTTATTCTTTTCATATCCTTGAAATTCTAATCGTTAATCATTCTTTTTTGCGTTGAAACGGTATCCTATACCAGCCGTGATGAAGCCCTTGTAACCGAGGCCCACCTCCGTGTAACCGAAGAATTTCCGACCGACAGACACGCCGAAGGCGGTCAACTGGAATGTGGGATGGAAATAGACATCCGTGTTTCCGTTCTCTCTCTCGAAGTTGAGCATGAAGCCCGTGGAGAGACCGGAATAGAGGGTTACATATTTTTTATTGAGATAGGAGAAACGCACGGCGGGCAGAAAGGCAATCTGCGTTTCGGTGTGGTTGTACAGGAAACTGTCGTCGCGGGCATCGAACACCTTGCCGAAAACGCCCATATAGGACACAGAACCGCCTATCCACAGGAACTTGCGCAGGCGATACATGTAACCCACAGAAATCGGACAGGTAGCAATGTAGTTGGAATGATACGTGCCTGGATCAAACCAGTCTCCAAGATTATCACCCTGATAACGATCTGGGTGGCACCATAACAGTTTGTCCCAAATGCATCCCCGTTGCAAGTTGGCGAATGCAGGGTCGCCGATGCCGATACTGAACTCATTACGCGGGAACACCTGGCGCCAGTCCTGTTCCTCCTCTTGGGCAAAAGTAACGGCAACCATACTAAAGAGCAGTACGCTCAATAATCCAATTTTTCTCATAAGACGATAATTACAATTTAAAGTAGAACAACGAAAGGTTACTCTAAAATATTGTATCGCGAGAAGGGTTTAAAGAAAAAATCAGAAAGCCACGCCGATACGGAACCCGGCCGTGAAAGCCAATGGCGTGTTTTTGGGCAGATGCATGAATCCATGATAGTAATTGTACTCGTTGCCAGTGCCAAAAGCACCGCCCATGCCCGCATACACATCAAACAGGAACCACCGGAGTACCAGTTGGTACCCGCATTCACCCAACAAAGCGAACTGGCGCGTTTTGAGCATTTCTGCCTGCTCATTCAACCATTTCTCTTTGTCTTGATATTTGAAAATAGAAGCGATCAGTTCTGGCTTCAGATAAAAACCGTCGAGCCAACTTTGGGAATTCTTCTGCGGAATGATTCTCCATTTGAACGCCGCCTTCATCAACACGCCCCTTGAATGCAAATGATGGACCCAATCCCATCCCCAGCCGATAATACCAACTGTCAGTTCTGCGGAATGCTTCGGAGTAAAAGCCCTTTCGTAAGTAATTCGTGTTGAACCGCTTCCTAGTGAAAGTAAAGTGATTTTGAAATCATTTTTCGTGCACTTGCGCACGGTATCCTGCGCACTCGCGCCACCTATAATCATAAGCAGCGCCATTAAAATAAAAAATGTCTTTAGTCTTTTTATGTTCGGATTCAGCACAATAGCAACCTTTTTACGGTCATTTTTTGCGAGTGCAAAGGTAAAAAAAAGTCCTATAGATTCAACTCTTTTTACTATCTTTGCAGCCGTTTAATCCGAATTTCAAACTTAAAAATAACATTATTATGAAAGAAACCGTTTACAGAGCTAAACATGAGGCTTTAGGAGCCAAAATGGAAGAATTTGCAGGCTTTTACATGCCCATCCAATACGACAGCATCACCAACGAGCACTTGCAGGTGCGCAACAAAGTGGGCGTGTTCGACGTGTCCCACATGGGTGAGTTCACTGTGAAGGGCCCGAAAGCGCTGGCCCTGTTGCAACACATCACCACCAACGATGTGGCTGCCCTCTATCCCGGCAAAGTCCAGTACAGCTGCTTCCCCAACGGCAAGGGCGGTATCGTGGATGACCTTTTGGTTTACAATCTGCACGATGAAGATTATTTGTTAGTGGTAAACGCTGCCAACATCGACAAAGACTGGGCTTGGGTTGTGGAGCAGAACAAGAACTTCGGTGCTGAAATCGAGAACATCTCCGACAACATCTCCCAGCTGGCCGTTCAGGGTCCCTTGGCGCTCAAGGCCATGCAGAAACTGACGGATGCCAATGTGGTTGACATGGAGTATTACACCAACAAAATCATCAAGTTCGCCGGTTTCGACAACATCCTCTTCTCCACCACGGGCTACACCGGTTCCGGCGGCTGCGAGATATACTTCCCCAACGAGGCAGCCATGAAGATTTGGGACGCCGTGTTTGAGGCTGGTGCCGAGTTCGACATCAAGCCCATCGGTTTGGGCGCACGCGACACCCTCCGTCTTGAAATGGGCTTCTGCCTCTATGGCCACGAGATCGACGACACTATCTCTCCCATCGAGGCCGGTTTGGGCTGGATCACCAAGTTCGTGGACGGCAAGGACTTCATCGACCGCAAGTTTATGGAAGACCTCAAGGCCAACGGCGTGACCCGCAGAATTGCCGGTTTCGAGCTCATCGACCGTGGTATTCCGAGAAACGGCTACGAGGTGTGCGACGCTGAGGGCAACCTCATCGGCGAAGTGCGTTCCGGCACCTTCGGACCTTCCGTGCAAAAGGGAATCGGCACCGCGCTCATCAAGAAAGAGTTTGCCAAGTCTGGCACTGAAATCTACATCAAGGTGCGCAATCGCCTGCTGAAGGCCGTCACCGTGAAGATGCCGTTCTACAAAGCCGAGTAATCGCTAATTTACAGCATATCTATAAAAGAAAATGGCCGCTGGTTCTGCAAAGAGTCCGCGGCCTTTTTCTATAAAACATTTTTGATAAACTATGACACGGGAAAAAGTTCTATTTTTGCGGCTGTTTAACACATTTCTGTAATGATCACATACAACTTTGACGAGATAATCCCCCGCCGCGGCACCAGCTGCGTGAAACACGACATGCTGAACGAGGTGTTCGGCACCGATGATTTGCTGCCCATGTGGGTGGCCGACATGGACTTCAAAACGCCTGACTTCATCGTGGACGCAGTAAGAAATCGTTGCAACCACGAGGTATTCGGCTACACCTTTGCGCCCGACACATACAAGATGGCCGTGCTCAACTGGATGCGCGAGCATTACCACATCGAGACGCGCTGGAAGCATATCCACTTCATCCCCGGCATCGTGCAAGGCATCGCGTTTGTACTGCAAGCTTTCACCAACCCCGGTGACAAGGTGCTGATTACCACGCCCGTGTATCCGCCTTTCATCAATGTGCCGCACCGCAGCGGACGCGTGTTCGTGAGCAGCCCGCTGAAAACTGTCAACGGACGCTTTGCCATCGACTACAATGACTTGGAAGAAAAGGCCAAAGATTGCAAGGTGATGATTCTCGCCAACCCGCACAACCCCGGCGGAACAGTCTGGACAAAAGAGGAGTTGCAGAAGATTGCCGAAATATGCTACCGGCAAAAAGTGCTGGTCATTGCAGACGAGATTCACGCCGACCTCACGCTGCCAGGATTCACACACACCTCCTTCTCCACCGTTTCGGAGGAGGCGTTACACAATTCCATTACCTTCATCGCGCCGAGCAAAACCTTCAACATGGCGGGATTGGCTTCATCCGTGTGCTACGTACCTGACGCAGACATCAAGAAGCAGTTCTTCGGCTTTCTGGACGCCAACGAGCTGTCATTGGGCACGTTGTTCGCCTACGTTGCCGCAGAAGCCGCCTTTGCGCACGGCGAGGCATGGCGTCTGCAACTGCTTGATTACTTGCAAAAAAACATAGATTTCACCGAACAATATCTGCATGACAACATGCCAGAAATCAGGATGATGCGTCCGGAAGCCTCTTTCCTTCTTTGGATGGATTTCCGCGCCTGGAATCTTCCACACAAGGAACTGGTGGACAAGCTCATCCACGAGGCAAAAGTGGGCCTCAACAGCGGTCTGGATTACGGTCCCGAGGGTGAAGGTTTCATGCGGATGAACATCGGCACACCGAGAGCCAACGTGCAGGAAGCATTGGAGAAGATAAAGGGGTGCATGAGGTAAAATGGGTGAATGAGGCACACGGGGTAAAAGAGGTGAAAGGGGTGTAGAGACGCACTGCCGTGCGTCTCAAACTGCCGTGCGTCTCTGGTTGAAAATGGTTAGAGGTGTGCAATAAGTCCCGGGTACGATTTCTGTAAACATTCCACATCATCCAACAAAGCATCATTCCCGAACAGCAAAAACGCCATGGCCAAGCGATGGTCTCCCATTGTGTGGAAACGATACGGGAGGGATGGCCACGTTGATTTTATTTTCCCTTTTATCCTGAAGACATCTTCTTTCAAATCCACGACTTCTGCAAACGGGGCAAACTGCTCGGCGAGATGCTGCACCCTGTCCGATTCCTTGTATCGCAAATTTTGGACACGCAAGAATGTGAAATCCGTTGGCAGAAGGCAAGCCAAAGCGGCCATCACGGGCACCAGATCCGGGTGGTCGGCCACATCAAAGGCCATAGACTGCCTCATTTGCGTATTATCGGCGCTCAAACGAATGCCCTGTTCCGTGGGTGTTGACTTCACGCCCATGCGGGCGAACCAGTCTGCCACCACAGTATCGCCCTGGATAGAATCTAGCGAGAGGTCTTGAAGCACATACTCGTTATCAGGGTGCAACAGGGCCATGGCATACCAGAAAACCGCCGCGCTCCAATCGCCAGGCAAGCCCAAATTTTGCGGCACCTCCGCAATGGCGGGCACGGAAACTTGCTCGCGCATACAAGCCAACGTCAAGCGCACATACGGAAGCGAACCAGCATCAGCAGGAATGATGTTTAGCGTCTTAAGTCCCAATTTCGAAGAAATGAGTAGCAATGCGGAGGCGAACTGGCTGCTTCGGGAGCAGTTGATGGTCAATGTTTCCGCACGCAGGGGTCTTCCTTCAATGAGCCACCCATCGGGCATTCTGCGGATGTCTGCGCCAATATCTGAAAGCACCTCGACCAGTTCTTCGATAGGCCGTTCCAGCAGCCTCGGTGTGCCCGTCAGCAGCCATTGGCCAGGCGTAACTGCCAACAAGGCCATCATGAAGCGGTACGCGGCACCGCAGTCAGCCACATCAATCACCGTGGTTGAAGCAGAGCCTTCAGCTCCTCGCAGTGTTTCAAGCGCGCGGTGCGTCACTTGCACATCGGAGCAATCGCCGGGCGACACCTCCATAACCTCTCCAGCACGAACATAATGCAATATCTGCTGGCGAATCAAGAGGCTTTTGCTGTGAGGAAAGATTATGGTTTTCTTCATGCAGCAAAAATACGAAATTATCAATACCCATCCTCCCCCATCTTTTCATCCTAATATCATTCTATAATCTCTAAAACCATAAACTCTAAACTCTTTTTTTTGTATTTTTGCATTCTTTAAACCGAAACCATCACCTATGGATAATCAAATCAAGATGGGCGGTTTCAGCATACTCCCTCCCGGGGTCAAGAACCTGCTCATCATCAACACATTGGTCTTTCTGGCCACCATTGTTTTCGCCAAAACCGGCAGTTACGATCTCACCCGCTGGCTCGGGCTGCATTACATGTCGGCCCCCGATTTCCGTGTCTGGCAGTTTGTCACGTACATGTTCATGCACGCCAATTTCAGCCATCTTTTCTTCAACATGTTCGCATTGTGGATGTTCGGAGCGGCAGTGGAGAACACCTGGGGCACCAAGCGGTTTCTCATCTACTATTTTATCACAGGACTGGGTGCTGCACTGGTGCACTACCTCATCACTTTCCTCCAGATACATCCCATGATGGCGTTGCTCAACCAGTTTCTGAATGACCCTTCCCTGGAGACATACCGCTACTTGGCCGAGAATGCGAAGGATGTACGTTTCCATGATATGCTCAGCAACAACTTGATGGTATTGCAGCAGAATCCTGGCTCGCTGGACGAGATTGTCAACATCACTGCAAACGCCCGGGACATGTACCTGAACAGTTTCAACATCATCGGTGCCTCTGGTGCAGTGTATGGTGTGCTGCTGGCCTTCGGCATGTTGTTTCCCAACGACTACATCTACCTCTATTTCATGCTGCCGATCAAAGCAAAATGGTTTGTCCTCATCTACGGTGTAATAGAACTGGCAACCGGATTGAGCACGTCCGACGGCGTAGCCCACTTCGCGCATCTGGGCGGCATGATATTCGGTCTCCTCGTCATCCTGCTGTGGCGACGCAACGAGCGCAACCACGATGGCTGGATCATGCCTGAGCGGGAAAAGACTTTCCGATTACGGCGCAAAAAAGACAAATACTACGTCTCCCCTGAAAGCGGACGACCGCTCAACGACGAAGAGTTCAATGCCCGCCGCGCGGAAAACAAACAGAAAACCGACCGCATTTTGGAAAAGATTTCCCAAAGCGGCTACGAATCCCTTTCCAAGGAGGAGAAGGATTTCCTGTTCAACCAATCCCAGAAGTAACATGGCGGCGAAGAAGAAATCGGCAATATTCAAAACACTGGGCAAAGGTACCCTTCTCGTGCTGACTGTGATCGCCGCGGGAGCCTTATTCCTCTCCTACACGGCCAAAATCATCCTGCCCTCCATCTCCACAGTCATCGCCTACTGCGGACTGTTGTTCCCATACATCCTGATGGTAAACTTGGGCATGGTATTCATCTGGCTGTTTATCGATTATCGATGGGCACTGTTACCCACCCTGATGATTCTGCTGAACGTCAACAACATCGACAAGCACTTCCAGCTCCGCGCGCAGGAGAAGCCCGAGACGTGCGCCAACTGCATCAAGGTGATGAGCTACAACGCCCGTTTGTTCAACATGTACGAGGACAACCGCAACGAACTGAACAAACAGGTCACCGATTTCCTCAAAAAAGAGGCTCCCGACATTCTCTGCGTGCAAGAATACTTCTACGACAGTTCCGGCAAGCTGGGTTACAACACCACCGAGGAGATTCTCAAGGCATTGAACCTGCCTGACAACAACAAAACGCATCGGCTGTATTTGCCGCTTGGCAAGGCCCACGGATACCAATACGGGTTGGCCATTTTCAGCAAATACCGTATCATCAACACCGGCGTGGTAGAGACCAACGACAGCTCCGCCAACAAATCGATGTACGTGGACATCCGCTACAACGGCGACACGCTGAGAATTTACAACGTGCACCTCAGCTCCATGAAGCTGGGTAGCGAAGATTACGCTACGGGGGACGCCGTATTGCACAACAACATGGAAGATCCGGACATCGATCAGAAGGCCAGACGATTATACCACAAGATTGCCGATGCATTTGAGCAACGACAACACCAAGCCAAATGTGTGCGCGCCGACATGGACTCTTGTAACTACCCCATCATCGTGTGCGGCGATTTCAACGACTCACCGGCATCCTTCAGCTACCACAAAATCGCACACGGGTTAAGAGACTCTTTCCGCAGCAGCGGCAAGGGTACCGGCACCACCTACGCCGGAGAAGTGTTCCCCGCCTACCGCATCGACTATATCTTGCACGACAAACAATACAATGATTTCGGTCACACCGTCTGTACAAACCTGACCACCTCGGACCATTATCCGATTTATACCTATATTTCGATAATTAACAAGAAATAGTTAGGAGTGAGCAGTGAGGAGTTAGAAATTGGGAATTTATTTACACCCCTTCTAAAATAGAAGGGGCGGCCGCTGGCCGGGGTAGTAATATATAGAGTAGAGACGCAGCATGCTGCGTCTTCATAATAAGAAAAACGGAATTTAATCATAATATGAAAAAAACAATATTTCTGATATTCTGCCTAACCTGTTTGATTGGTTTGCAAGGTTGCCATAAGAAAGCCAACACCGAACAGGCTGTAGAGCCAGTGGAACTGAACGAGCAGACCGTCACCGCATTTGCGCAAGGTATTGCAGACAAGATCGTGCACGAGCAGGCCGATGCATTGAACAATGCTTTCGATGAAGAGCATATTCGTCAGTTGGTTTCCGAGAATTCCATTGTCTATAGCGGCTTTGATGTAGAAGGAGGCAAGGAGTACTTTGAAAACTGCCTGCATTTGGGCAATCAGGCGGTGAAAGCCGTAAGCAATGGCGGCGATTTTGCTTTTGTGAAACACTATGTCAAAGACCAACATCACCACATTGTCTTCCGCACCTACGATGACTTCAACCTCAACTTCATGGATTTCGTCGTGGACACTGTGCAAGGAGTGCTGAAAATCAAAGACGGCTTTATCTACAACATGGGATGTCTTCTATCCCAAAACATCGAATACAGCATGCTGTTCAACCTCATGCTGCAAACCAATCCCAACGATGAAGCGCAATGGTTGCAAACGGCGCAAGAGCATACCATGAACGGGCAATCCGCCAAAGCATTGCAGATTTTGACGGACCATCAAGAAGGATTAAAGAATTATCCTATTTATTATCAACTACTTATCGCCAATCTTTATCAATCCAACCCGAAGAATTTCGTTGCCCAATTAGACAAATTGAAAGATGAGACAGATGAGCGTTATCTATTGTTGCACAAGCTTCTCTATTATTTCAACGAAGGCAAAGTTACGGAAACAGAAAACACTGTCAATGAACTGATTCCGTTCACGGGCGACGATCCCATATATCTGCTTTTCTATGCCAAATCATGTCTGAACGCCAAAGACTACCAACGGGCTCTTGACTGTCTCATCACGGCAGAGAGTGCGTTGCCACTGCTGTGGGACCTGTGGTACAGCGAGCTGCAATGCTATAAAGGGCTGAAAGACAAAGATGGCTTTGACCAATGTCTCCAGCGAGGCAAAGAAGCATACGGCATGAGTGATGATGAGCTGAGCGGGATTCGCAAGAAGCTGCTCGGCTAATAGTGTGTAATCAATTCCAGGATGATTCTGTCTTCCCCGTTTTCCACACCGCGGCGGAAGAAGTTTTTCTCATAATTCAGACGGATGCCCGCACGTACGGGTTTCTCAACAAACATCAGCGTTAGGCCAGCCGTAATGCGCTGACGGAAAGGTTCCATTACATATTGCTGATGATCATCCAACTTGCCGTTGCAATTAGGCGTGATGGCATCGTAACGGGCTGCCAAATCCACATGCTGCAGCCAGCTTTTCCCTACATTGAATTGATAATAGGCAAAACCGTAAAAAGCGTGGGTGGGATGAAAAGTCTTCTGGGCATACCATTTATATATATACTCCGTCTCAAGATGCAGTCCTGCAATGTCGTAAGCCATGCCCGCGCCGAAGTTGTGCATGCGCAGTTCTTCTGGGCGCACCGCCGCGTAGTTCAAGGTCAGGTTGAAGTCCTTGAAGAACTCGAACCGCCCACGCGCCACATAATTCAGAACCGTTTGGAACTGCATCTGCTTGCTAAAGCCGCGACTATTGAACACGCCAGCCTTGATTTCAAAGGGTATCACTTTGTCCCACTTGTAGGCCACCACCCCACCCACATCGCTCCAAGCCGTTATTTTTTGCGTCAGAAACGACTTGTCGGAGAAATAGTATTGATACGGTGACAGCAGGTTTTCGGAGCTAAACGGCATTTTGTCATAGCCAATCAGGAACGAGAGGCCTTTCACGGGCTTGAACTGCGCAAAGATGGCCACTGGAGAAAACTTACCGCCGTAGGTCAAATCCACCAGCGCCATGTAAGAAAACATGGGATGCACAGAACCGCTGACCCCGATTCGGGTATGTCTCAACTCAAAGTGATGGGCATTCAGGTTTGTATTGTATTCATAGCGGCCTAAAATGGTGGCTGTAAACTTCGGGATGTAATCCTTTTTCGTGAATTTGTGTTTGTTAGTGACAGTAGAGTCTCTCGTTGAGGAGAGGACTTCTTGTGCCCTGGAGACTGCCATCGTGCAAGCCGCCATCATCAGCAGCAATATGAATGATTTTAGCAAGTATCTGTAGTTTCTGTCCATAAACACTAATGAAGGATAGCTGCAAAGGTTTGTAAAATCAACTTAATATCACCAACAACAGATTGATTATCAATATATTCCAAATTCAACTGCAGCTTGGCCGGCATCACTTCTTCGATATACGTTTTTTCAGGGTCGTTGGAAGCGGCTAACAATTCGTTCTCGTGCACATATTGGATAGAAGCTAGGTCAGTGAGGCCGGGGCGCACGCTCAGCACACGCATCTGCGCGGGCGTGTACATGTCCACATACTTGCGAACCTCCGGGCGCGGGCCCACAATGCTCATGTCGCCCTTCAGCACATTGATCAACTGGGGAAACTCGTCCAATTTGTACTTGCGCAGAAAATAGCCCACACGCGTAATGCGGCTGTCGCGCTCGCCCACCGTAAGCAGGCCCTTGCTATCCGAGCCTGTGTGCATAGTACGGAACTTGTAAAGATAGAAATCCTTGTTATCCTTCCCTACCCTGACTTGCTTGTAGAAAACGCCGCCTCGCGACTCGCAAACAATCAGGAGAGCCATCACCAGCCAGAGCGGCGACAGCAGAATCAGTACCAGAAAGGAAGAGAGAATATCCAGAAATCTTTTCATGCAAGACAATATCAGTGATAACGCCAGTTACCGTTGATGTCACCGCCATAATAATCATCCGGCTCAGTGCTGTAAATATCGGTCTGCGTCTGAATCTTATTAACCAATTTCATCTTCCAGTTCGGATCGTGGGTCTCACCATACTTGTTGGAGTGCAGCAATTCGTAGTCATTGCCCACCAAGGAAGGATCGTAGAACACGAACTTGACGTTCGACTGATCGTCCAGATAGTAATAGTGCCAAATCTCGTAGGGTGCCGTCGTAGGATCTGAAGGTACTTCCCTAACCTCATTCGGCTGACCATATTGCAGGTACACACGGCCACGGTCGGTGCGGTAGCCCTTTACCTGCTTGCTGCCAAAACGCTCCTGGACATAAGAAACCATCTTGGCGTATTTATTCCAGGCTTCTTCGGGATTGTTGGGATTGCGTGCCAGCCAGAAAGAATAGAAATAGCGCTGCAGCTGCTCGGTCTCCACCGTTTTCATACGCTTGTCGAAAAACTCGCGCTCCACATTGCTGGCGATAGGATATAGACAGCGCACATTGTCCTCCAGTTCCTTGCGGTTGGTCATCGTAGCAACAAAAGAATTATCCACCACCACATCATCGTAACGGGTGAGATCCAATTGCACGGAAGGATTACTCCGCTGGAAGAAAACCTTGTTGATGAGCAGCAAGCTGTCGTGCTCGTCGTAGAGTTCCACCACCGTGTTGTAGTTGCCGGAAGGCAATTTGAAAACATTGAACTGATCAATAATCAGCACCACATCATCTGTTGTCAGGTTTTTGGTGATGATGTTATTGGGCATAGCCACGAGCTTGTTCTCAGCGTGTTCTACAAAGCATTTG
Organism: Bacteroidales bacterium; assembly: GCA_045132055.1. GTDB lineage: Bacteria > Bacteroidota > Bacteroidia > Bacteroidales > WCHB1-69 > F23-D06. The sequence goes on along the minus strand of JBGURP010000033.1, from coordinate 259,650 downwards.
GCCTTGAGTGGAACATTCGCGCCCAACACACGTCGGGTATTATACACCTCCAATGCGAACGGCAGCGTATATTGACTTTCCGGAATGAAGTTGTAATAAGATGGTGGCAAGTAAAAACCGTATTTGATATACATGCCCGGTGCTTCGGGAGCTCTCATATCCTCATAGAGAGAAATTCTGGACGAGGATATTTTGTCTTCAGGAAAGTTCAATACGATACGGTCGATGTACTTCAACTGCATGGAGTCCTGATTGCGATCGGTGAGATAGAAATTCAGGAAAAAGTCGCCATTGGGGACAGGCAGGTTCTGCACATCGGCAAAATCGGGCAGTTCAATCCCTGCTGTGTCGGCAAACTCCTCGCTGGAGAGGATGTAGTGGAGTGTTTTCACCACCGTGTCACCCTTGGTCACATCGACCTGGATTTCCACATCTGCCTCATATTTACCTTGATTGTTCTGCACATAACGCACGGAATTGCCTCCAATAATGAAGGTGAATTCAATATAGGGTTGCATTTTGTCGGTGCAATAGGCCTTGTGACTGATAAAAGCCTTCATGTTCTGGGCCGAACCGGTCAGAAACAAAAGACACGCGACAAATAGGATGGTCAATTTTTTCATAATGGCAATTTTATATTTTTTCATTGTAGAGACGCGCTATGGCGCGTTTCTGCAAATTACCGCAATCGTTTCATCAATTCCACCGTCAGGTCGGCGATGGGCAAGCGGTACTGCTCCATGGTGTCGCGTTCGCGCACGGTCACCGTGTTGTCCTCCTTGGTCTGGTTGTCGATGGTGACACAGAACGGCGTGCCGATGGCATCCTGACGACGGTAACGGCGGCCGATGGCATCCTTGTCCTCGTACTGCACCATGAAATCCTTCTTCAGCATGTCGAAGACCTCCTGGCCAATTTCCGGCAGACCATCTTTCTTCACCAACGGCAGCACAGCCACCTTGTTGGGAGCTAACTTGGCAGGCAGTTTCAACACCACGCGCGTGGAGCCATCTTCAAGTGTCTCCTCCGTATATGCGTTGCTGAACACCGCCAGGAACATACGGTCCACACCAATGGAAGTCTCGATGACGTATGGCACGTAATTCTCATTGAGCTCAGGATCGAAGTAGCGCAATTTCTTGCCAGAGTATTGTTCATGCTGAGAGAGGTCGAAGTTGGTACGGGAGTGGATACCCTCCAGCTCCTTGAATCCGAACGGGAACTTGAATTCGATGTCGGTGGCAGCGTTAGCGTAGTGGGCCAGTTTCTCGTGGTCGTGGAAGCGGTAGTTCTCCGGCGCAATGCCGAGGTCGGTGTGCCACTGCAGACGTGTCTGTTTCCAGTAATCGAACCATTTGAGCTCCTCACCGGGTTTCACGAAGAACTGCATCTCCATCTGCTCGAACTCACGCATACGGAAGATAAACTGACGGGCCACAATCTCGTTGCGGAACGCCTTGCCGATCTGTGCGATGCCGAACGGCAGTTTCATTCTGCCCGTCTTATAGATGTTTAAGAAGTTGACAAAGATACCCTGAGCCGTCTCGGGACGCAGATATATAGTATCGGCACCGTCGGACACGGAGCCCAGCTTGGTGGCGAACATCAGGTTGAACTGGCGCACGTCGGTCCAGTTGCGCGTGCCGGAGATAGGGCACACGATGCCCAACTCTTCAATCAATGCCTTGAGGCCAGCCAAGTCATTGGCATTCATCAGGGCGGCGAAACGCTCCGTGATGTCGTCAATCTGCTTCTGATATTGCAGTACACGGCCGTTGGTCTCGCGGAACATCTTCTCGTCAAAGTTCTCAAAACGCTTGCGAGCCTTCTCCACCTCCTTGTTGATCTTGTCCTCAATCTTCTGGATATGGTCTTCAATCAACACATCTGCACGGTAGCGCTTCTTGGAATCCTTGTTGTCAATCAAAGGGTCGTTGAACGCATCCACGTGGCCGGAAGCCTTCCAAATGGTGGGATGCATGAAGATGGCACTGTCGAGGCCCACGATATTGTCGTGATACTGCACCATGGCCTTCCACCAATATTGCTTGATATTGTTTTTCAGCTCCACGCCATTCTGACCGTAGTCATATACTGCGCTGAGGCCGTCATAAATTTCACTGGACGGGAAAATGAAGCCATACTCCTTGGCATGGGCAATTATCTGTTTGAAAAGTTCTTCGTTGTTAGCCATAATAAATTATTCAAATGTGATTGAAAATAGAAATCCTTTTGAACGCAGTCCCGTGACACTGCCCTCATACTTGCCTTCCCGTTGCAGTTGGTCCATCAAGCCGAGAGAAAACTTCAGCTCGGTGGCGAGTTTGAAATAGGTGCAATAGAAGTCAAATCCCACTCCCACCTGTGCCATCACGTCATGGGCATTCACCAGGAGTACATCGTGTGCCGACTGGTTGGCAATTTTCTCGGCCTTGCTATAGACGAGGTTAAAGCTGTACTGCGCGCCTGCAAGCACGTAGGCCCGCACGTTGTTCATCATACGGGTTGACTTGAACTTGACCAGCAAGGGCAGGTCGAGGAAAACGATACCGTTGGCGCCACCGTTGGCGTAATTGATATTGGGAACATCCGTATTACAAAAATACTGCAGCTGACAGTCCGGAAACGAAAAGCTTGGGATGAAACGCAGGTCAAAGTACTTACCCATACGCAAGTCGGACACAATGCCGAATCCGAACGACTTGCCGGCACGGGGGTTCACCACTCGCAGGGAGTCGCAGCCATCCAAATTGGACAGATTCGGATTGCTGGACAACACGTAGGTATAGGTACCCGCACTGAGTGAGAATCCAAAGTGATAAATCTTGTTGTCGTACTGCGAGAGGTTAGGCACGCCGAACCTGCGCGACTGCGCCGAAACGCCCGCCACCATGCAAAGCAACAGCAAGAAGACAATAATTCTTTTTAAAAGGTTCATTACAAACTATATAAAGACATGTAATAACGCTGTGGCAACAATTTTAGTATTATTGCACGTCCTCACCTTGGTTTTTGAAAATCTCGTTCTTCAGTTGCGCTGTGTTGATAGGCACCACGCCCACATACTCGCACACCAAACCGCCAGCCAGGTTGGAGGCTAGACAGGTCATTTCCAAGCTTTCCTTAGCTAGCAGGAAGAGAGTGGAAACGGAAATCACGGTATCGCCAGCGCCAGAAGGATCGCTCACGCGGCGCGTGAAGGCATCCTGATGATAGAATCTGTCTGACAGTCTGTCGTAAAATGCCATGCCTTTGTCGGACATGGTGATGAGCACCATATCAATATTCTTCTCAATGGCAAACTTTTTGGTAAGGTCATGGATATTCTCAAGAGTGAGAGCCACGTTGTCCTCCAAGTTCAATCCCGCAGAGAGTTCTTTCATGTTCGGTTTGAACAGATTGACATTCTGGTAGTTATTGAAGTTACGTTTCTTCGGGTCAACCGCAATGAAGATATTCTTTTTATGGGCGAAGTTGATGATTTCCTCAATCAGGTCGCGGGAGAATAAGCCCTTGTCATAGTCCTCAAAGATGATGGCATCGATGGGATTATGGTCGATAACCTGCTCCACGGTGGTGAGGAACTGGCGTTTTTCACGCTCCTTGAGTTGCTCGTCGCGCTCGTCGTCCACACGCACGATATGGGCATTGTTGCCAATGATACGGTACTTCACGGTCGTGCGTCGGCCATATATGGGCACGAGGCCGAGGGAATCCAGCTCACACTCCTCCATCAAGTCGTAGAGAACCTTGGATTTATTGTCACTGCCGATCACGGAGCAGAGGATGGGTTTGGCGCCCAGCGACTTGAGGTTCAGTGCCACATTGGCAGCACCGCCCAAACGGTAGTTACGGCTCTGCGCATTCACGATGGGCACGGGAGCCTCGGGACTGATACGCGTCACCTTGCCACTGATGTAGCAGTCAATCATCACATCCCCTATAACCAGCACGTTAGCATTGCTGAACTTGTCGAATATTTCATTGATTTTATCCTTATCCATAGTAGAAAATTTTAAGAGTGCAAAGATACAATTTTTTAGCTCTGCTTCTTGTCTTTTCAGTATTGAATTAAATAAAACCATGATTTTTTGTTTCTGAAGAATTTGTATCTTTGCCGCTCAAAAAAAATTGACTATGGGCATTGCTACACAAATACTGGGGTTGGTCGCCAGCCTGGCCTTCCTCATCATGACACACGAACTGGGACATTTCGCATTTGCCAAGCTGTTCAAGATCCGTGTGGATCAGTTCTACATGTTCTTCAACCCCGGTTTTTCCATCATCCGGATGAAACGTTTTGACGGGAAGATGCACTACAGTTTCTTCTCGGGCAGACCTCCCAAGGAGTGGAACGACCATCCCGAGAGCACCGAATGGGGACTGGGTTGGCTCCCGTTGGGCGGCTACTGCGCCATCAACGGCATGGTCGATGAGAAAACCAAAGCCTCCGATTTGAGTGAAGAGGTCCATGAGTGGGAATTCCGCGCCAAGCCGGCTTGGCAGCGCCTGCTGGTCATCTCCGGCGGCGTGCTGGTGAACTTCCTGTCTGCCCTCATCATCTATATCGCCATCTGCTTCACATGGGGCCGCGAGTACATCCCGCTCGAAAACGCCCGCTATGGTCTTGAATTCTCGCAAGAGATGCTGGACGCAGGTTTCCAGAACGGCGACAAAATCATGTTCATTGACACCGTCAAACCGCAGACGTTGGGCGATTTCACCAACGACATTCTGCTGGAAGACGTGAAGACCGTCACCGTGGAACGCGATGGCCAGCAAGTGGTGCTGAACATACCCAAGACACTTGCCCGCAAGGTGGTGGGCGCCAGCAAACAGGGCGAACCCTTCTGCAACTACCGTTTCCCATTTGTCATCGACAGCGTGCTGGCAGAAACACCCGCCGCACAGGCAGGCCTGCAGAAAGGCGACAGCCTCGTGGGCGTGGACGACTCCACCCTGTTCAGCTTCTTCGACTTCAAAAAAGCATTCCTCGACAACAAAAGCCAGGAACTTGACATCGCCTTCTATCGCGGCGACAGCCTCTACCATGCCTCCGTGCGCCTCGACTCTCTCGGCGCCATAGGCGTGGCTCCCAAACAGCCCTACCAGTTCTTCGGTACCGTACAAGAGCACTATAACTTCTTCCAGTCCATTCCCAAAGGCATTGTCATGGGATTCAGCACATTGGGCGACTACGTGAAACAGTTCAAGATCATCTTCACCAAAGAAGGCGCCACACAGTTAGGCAGCTTCCTGACCATTGGCAGCATCTTCCCGAAGGTGTGGGATTGGTACCGTTTCTGGAACATGACCGCCTTGCTGGGCATCATCCTCGCCTTTATGAACATCATCCCCATCCCCGGACTGGACGGCGGATATCTCCTGTTCATCCTCTTTGAGATGATCACCGGCAAAAAACCGAGCGACAAGTTCCTCGGCATCGCCAACACCATCGGCTTTGCTTTGCTGATTGCCCTGATGGTTTACGCATTAGGTCTCGATTTCAGAAGGTTCTTCTTTAAGTAATGCTATTCAATTCCATTGAATTTCTGATTTTCTTCCCGATAGTAACCATCCTGTTCTACCTGATTCCGAACAGATTCCGATGGCTGCTGTTGCTGGGTGCGAGCTGCTTTTTCTACATGTGGTTCATCCCAAAATACATCCTCATCCTTCTGGTCACCATCGCTATTGATTACACGGCAGGCATTCTTATCGAAGAGTGGCAAGACGACCCTTCCAGAAAAAAGAAATGCCTCATCGTCAGCATCATTTCCACCTGTCTGGTGCTCTTCATCTTCAAATACCTGAACTTCTGCAGCGCCAATTTCGTGGCCCTGGCCCAACATCTCGGCTGGTCGCATCCTCAACAAATACTGCATATAGCACTGCCTATCGGATTGTCATTCCATACTTTCCAAAGTTTGAGTTACGTGATAGAAGTCTATCGTGGCAACCAGAAAGCAGAAAGGCATTTCGGATACTATTCTTTATATGTGATGTTCTATCCCCAGCTGGTGACCGGCCCCATTGAGCGACCGCAGAACCTGCTGCGCCAGCTGCATGAGGAGAAGACGCTGCAATACGACAATATTGCCAATGGATTGAGGCTCATCCTGTTTGGCTTGTTCTTGAAAATGGTGGTGGCCGACAACTTAGGGGTCCATGTGGATAAAATCTATGAAAACCCACAGGATTTCAGTTCCCTGGACATTACTCTTGGGATGATATTCTACTCATTCCAAATCTACGGCGACTTCTTCGGCTACTCCACCATCGCTTTGGGTTGCGCCCTTTGCATGGGATTCACGCTGATTGACAATTTCAAGGCTCCCTATCAGGCCAGCAGCGTACAGGAATTCTGGCGCCGGTGGCACATTTCGCTGTCCACTTGGTTCCGCGACTACCTCTACATCCCGCTGGGCGGCAACCGCGTGGCCATTCCCCGCTGGATGCTCAACACCCTGATTGTGTTCACCGTGTGCGGCATATGGCACGGGGCCAACTGGACCTTCATGATCTGGGGTTTCGCCTACGGCGTGCTCCTGATTCTGGAAAGAGGTTTACGCAACATCCATTTCTTCGACAGAATCCAAAACAAAACCGGGAAGCGCATCATTAAAGGTCTCAATATCGTCAAGACTTTTGCAATCGTGACCCTACTGTGGTGTGTGTTCCGGGCCACTTCCTTCGGCAACCTGCGCGACGTGCTTTCTGCATGGGTGCACAACGGCACACTCGCCAGCCAGCTGCACGTGAGTCCTATCGCCTGGATTGCCCTGGCGGCATTCGTCTGCATAGACCTCATCCTCCGGCAGCAACGCTTTGACCGCTGGTGTGCCCAACGCAACATATACGTGCGCTGGTGCATCTACGCCGTCATGATATTCTCCATCATAGTCCTGTCTTCCGTTCAACAATATCCCTTCATCTATTTCCAGTTCTGATGACCAACGAGACGAAACATATTATCCTGCAACTCGGACGCAAGTTCCTTCTGCTGGCAGCGGTGCTGGTGGTGCTGGATATCGTGTACCGTTTCACATTCTATCCCAAAGACCGTGATGAAAACTGCACGCTGATACCGTATTCCATGAAGCCGGTGAAAGAGAACGATGACATCATCTATCTGGGAGAATCTTCCAACCATTCGTTCTGTGCGTCGGACACCGACCAGCGGGCCATCAGCGAGATGATTGACGACATGATGCCGGGACATAAAGTTGGAAAACTGTCCAAAGATGCATGCCACGCGGGAGTTTACTATGATATTTTGCGCAATATTCCTCGCAAGAATCCGGTCAAAACAGTCATCGTGACGGTAAACCTGCGTTCTTTCAGCAGCGAGTGGATCTATTCGGATTTGGAGAAACCTTTGCAGAAAGAGCAGATCTTCATGAAAAAGGCTCCGGCACTCTACAAACGAATGCTGCTGGCATTCAAAGCTTACGCACATTGGTCGGAGGACGAGCGTCAGAAACTGGTCAGGGAAGGGCTTGAGGAGCAAACTTTGAAACTGCCCTACTACTTCCCATACCACAATGCCTCGGAATGGGATCACGCCATCGGCTCGCAAGATCACCTGTTCAACGGGCAAAAGGTTTCCATGGATACCATCGTGCTCACCTGCCACTACATCAAGGACTTCGCCTACCAGCTGGACGACAACAACCCGAGGATCAAGGACTTTGACAGAATCGTCAAGCTCTGCCACCGACGTGGCTGGAAGCTGGTGTTCCACATCTTGGCCGACAACATGGACCAGATCAAGACGCTGGCCGGCCCCGACCTGGAGTTCCTGATGAAGCAGAACGCGCAGTATATCGTCAACCGCTATGCGCCTAAGAGAGTTACTGTTGTAAACAACCAATACATGGTGCGCGACCGTGATTTCTTCGAGCGGGAATTCCCGACGGAGCACTACAATCAGACTGGACGGCGGATTGTTGCCGAGATGGTAGTGGAGGGGATTAGAGATTAGAGATTAGAGATAACAGTTTTCCTTGAGCAGCCCCGTTAGGGGCAAGAGCTTGGTAGAAATTATAGATTATAGATAATATGGATATTTTGAAACAGCAAATCGAGACCTTAAAGAAAGAGAAAAACGCCATTATTTTGGCGCATTATTACACATTGCCTGAGGTGCAGGAGGTGGCCGACTTTGTAGGCGACAGTTTGGGACTGGCGCGCAAGGCTGCCGAGACGGATGCGGACATTATCCTCTTTGCGGGCGTGCATTTCATGGCGGAGACTGCCAAGATTCTGAACCCCACCAAGAAGGTGCTGGTGCCCGACATGAGCGCGGGCTGTTCGCTGGCCGACAGCTGCAAAGCCGAGAAACTGGCCGAGTACAAGGCCAAGCACCCCGGCTATAAAGTGTTGTCGTACGTCAACTGCAGTGCCGCAGTAAAGGCTCTCTCCGACCTCATCGTCACTTCCGGCAACGCGTTGAAGTTGGTCAACCAACTGCCCGAGGACGAGAAAATCATCTTCGTGCCCGACGGCAACTTGGGCGACTACATCAACCGGATGACGGGGCGCGAGATGCTGTTATGGGACGGTGCGTGCTGCGTACACGACCATTATGAAGTGGAGCAGTTAGAGAAGATGAAAGCCGAGCATCCTGAGGCATTGGTGGTGGCACACCCAGAGTGCCGCCGCGAGATGCTGGAGAAGGTGGATTTCATCGGATCCACCGCCGCCATGCTCAACTACATCAGCGAGAGCGAAGCCAAGGAGTTCATCGTGGTGACGGAAAGCGGCATCCTGTACGAGATGCAGAAACGCAACCCCGACAAAGTGTTGTTTACGCTCTACCCCGGCCAGCCCGAGCGCGACTGCGTGAACATGAAGAAAAACAATTTGGAGAATATTTACAACACCCTCCTCAACGAAGAACCCGAATTGTTGATGGACGAGGAACTGCGCCAGAAGGCGCTGGTGCCGATACAGCGGATGTTGGAGATGTCGTAAAAGAAGGGACGTGCCATGGCACGTCCCTCTTTTGTTACTACTTTTTTCTTATTTTTAATACGGCGTGCGAACATCCACGCACATGCCCAACGCTACCAAGCCCCGCAGCCCTACGGGCTGCGAAAGCCGACGTGGAAATAGTCGCTATTTGGCACCTTTTCATTTTTTTGTTCGAGAGATTCCGTCATGTCAGGAAAATGTTATATCTTTGCAAACCCTAAACAATCATCGCTATGATTACAAAACACAATAGATGGATCTTTAACAATCTCGACAAATTGAATGAGAAGGATATCGACACCGATATGGATGTCAACACTTTCTTTGATTTGATGGAAGAGATGGTGGAAGACCATTTTGAAACCAAAGAAAAAACAAAGTATGGCTATCATAAAACAGCGTGCGTCTCTCCGCATTAAGAAATTCTATGAAAATGCTCTGAACAGTCACATCACCCTCTCACGAGAGGTAGTGCTTACTATTCTCAAACGAATAAGGAATGAAATGTTGTCTCTTGACAATGGTATTCCAGATGGATGCCATGTAATCATCCCTTCTCATTTATCATTATGGAATGAAAAGAAATGGGTTGATATTTCATCCAGTATTACTCATTGGCATTATGCTTTCACTCACAACAAAATTCAGGCAATCATACACGATGCAGAACATGCCCAGAACATGTCTGATGATGCTCGAAGGCCAATATAATTGCGTCACGAGGACGCTACGATGCATTGCCCCATCCACGCACATGCCCAACGCTACCAAGCCCCGCAGCCCTACGGGCTGCGATCTTGGTTAAGGAATTAAGAAGTTAAGAAATGAAGATATAAAGGAACAACTATCACTGATCACTGATAACTGTTCACTGAACCCTGTCCCCTACTCCTCGGCGTAGCGGCTCTTCACGTACTCCAACTGACGGCGGTCGCGCTTGGTGGGGCGGCCGAGGCCGTGCGGGCGGTACTCTGCTGTTTTCAAGGTTTTCATGCGGTCGTATTCCTCCTGCGGGGTGAGGTCTTCCATGTACTGCGGAACCAATGGGGCTCCTACCCTGCTCTTGGGCGTGCCTAACGCCTTCACCGTCTTGTTGAGCGAGCCGATGTGCACCTCATAGATCTCTTCCGTGCGCACCTCGCGCGAGGGCTTTACATTGACACCATCCAGCTTTACCTTGCCTGCATTGCAGGCCTCCGTAGCCATAGAACGCGTCTTGAACAGGCGCACCATCCAAAGCCATTTGTCAATTCTCACATCCAGTTTCTCCATAACTATCCTATTTTTTTCCACGTCATTGTCCGCCCGAAAGCAGGCACACCAATGTAGCCACGCACGCGCAACACGTTCTCTTTCTCAAACCACATTCGGCTCTTGTAATACTTGCCGTGCACAGGGTCGTAAATCTCGCCATCCACCCATCTGTTCTCTTTGGAATCATAACGAAAATGGTATAGCAGTTTGATTTTGTCGCCTGGCGTGTTGCGTTTCTTGGGGTCTGGGTTCTTGATGTCACGCTTCGGAGAGCCGTCCTTGAACGTGGGATTCTTCACCCAGATTATCTGCCCCTCGTACAGTCCAGCGGAGTTTTTGGTAATCTTGATTTTGCAATCCTCATCCGACTGGTCGTCCGAAATGTAATAGACACCTAAAATTTTGTCTGCGGCTGTTTGTGCAACCGCAGACAAAGAAAGAAAACACAATATGCTAATTATAAAGCACTTAAAAAATTTCATACTCATTATGCCTCCTGAGGCTCTTCGGAGGCAGGTTCGCCTGCACTCTCGGGTGCGCTGGCCGGTGTCTCAGCCTCTTGGGCAGGCTTCGGGTTGTTCATCATCTTGATTTTGTACTCCAAGTCCTTGATTTCCTCCTTGGCAGCATCAATCTTCTTGCGGAACTCAGCCGTGATGATCTCTGCATTCTTGGAGTTGGAGAAGAAACCGAGATTGTTTTCCCACAAGCTGATATCTTCCTTCAATTGCGTCAGCTTATTCTTCAGGAAGTTCTTCTCCTTGTCAATCATCTTCTCGGCATTCGGGTTGCTCAAGATGTTGTCAATTTTGGATTTGAAACGATTGTGACGCATATCCTCGGCACTGATCTTCAGCTCGGCGAAGCGCTTGTTCAAAGCCTCACGATACTCGGTATAGATTCTGTCCTTGTCTTTCTTAGGAACATAACCGATAGCAATCCACTCGTTCTGATACTCCTTCAATGCCTCCATGTTGGCATTGCGGTCGTCGCTGAACTCATGCGTGAGAATCTTCTGGATCAACTCCTCTTTCTTCTGCAGATTTTCAGCTTCCACTTCTTGGATATTATTGAAATAGTGAGATTTAGCCTCAAAAAACTTGTCACAAGCAGCGCGGAAACGTTTCCAGATCTGATCGGAATACTTGCGCGGAGTGGCGCCGATTGTCTTCCATTCGGATTGCAGGTTCAGCATCTCAGCAGTAGCCTGTTTCCAGTCGGTGCGGGTAGCAATACCTTCAGCCTGGATGGCCAGATTCAGTTTCTGGTTGTAGTTCTGCATCTGGGTATCCTTAATCTGCTGGAAGTATTCTTTCTTCTGCGTGAAGAATTTGTCCAACGTGGATTTGAAGCGGTTCCATATCTCGTCATTCAGCTTGGCAGGAGCCGGTCCGAGAGTCTTCCAGATGTTCAGCAGCTCGGTCAGCTTGTCGCTCACCTCATTGTACTCCTTCACAGCCTCAGCTGAATGGGAGACGATGTCCTCGGCTTGCTCACAAAGCACCACCTTGGCGTTGTAGTTGTTCTGTTCTTCGGCGAACAGTTTATCGTAGAACTCTTTTCTGCGAGCGTTGATCTGGTCGGAAGCGGCTTTGAAACGTTCCCAAACCTCTTCTTTTTTATCCTCAGGGACAGGTCCAATTTCTTTCCACTGCTCGTGCAAGCTCTGGAGATCCTTGAATGACTGGTTGATGGAATCCACCAGCAACAGGGATTCAGCTTTCTCGCAAAGTTCGAGTTTACTTTCCAGATTCTTCTTGTAATCCATCTCGCGGGCTTCCTTGTTGAGGCGGATGATGTCGAAGAACTTCTCCACATAGAAGTGGTAGTTCTGCCACAGGTTGGTCGATTCGTTTTGCGGAACCGGGCCTATGTTTTTCCATTGTTCCTGCAGCTCTTTGAACTTGTCATTGAGGTTCTTCAGGTTGGACTCGGTCTCGATCAGGTTTCTCAGACCTTCGATAATCTGGTTCTTGGCTTCCAAGTTTTTCTGTTTCTGGGCTTCCAGCGCTTCGATAAACTTGGCTTTATTGTCTTTATACAGTTGGAATGCTTTATTAAAACGTGTTTCCATCTCGTCGGGCTCATTCGACGGAGCCTCGATCTCCTCTACCGGAGCCTCTGGATTTTCAGCGGCAGCGGCTTCAGCGGCAGCCTTGGCTGCATTGAAGGCAGCTATGGCAGCGCGTTTTCTTTCACGGAAAAATTCAATGATTTTGGTACGGAGCACGCCGACTCTCAGCTTGATGATGTTGAAGTTGGGTTCTGAAACCAGGCGCTCCAATTCAGCAACACATTTTTCAAGGTCGAAGTTGGCATATTCAGCCTCCACTTGTTCGGCCGTCTCCTCCGGCGCATTTTCAGTGGCAGCGGCCTCAGCTTCTGCTTCGGCGGCGGTGACGGGCTCTTCGGCGGTCTGCTGCTGGTCCATCTCGGCCATCATCTCTTCGGCGGATTGCGGGGCAGGTTGGGCTTCGGCCTCGACAGGCTCGGCCTCCGCGACAGACTCGGCCGTCACAGTGGGTTCCTCGGCTTGAGGAGCCTGGGGTTCGGCGTTGGTGTTTTCAGTTTCCTCTGCAGGTGCGGAAGATTCTTGTGTCGTAACGGTTTGGGCTTCAACAGAAGCGCCGGAGTTCATCTCTTGATTCTGCATTTCGGCATTGTCTTGAGGAAGAAGATCTTGTTGTTCCATAAAAATTTAAATGATTTAGAATAATAAAATAGGTTAAAAATTCAGGGCCGCAAAGATACAAAAAGAGTTTATAAAGTTTAAAGTAGAAAAGTTAAAAATGCACAACTATTTTTTATATATTTGCAGCTGTGCATTTGATAAATAAAATTATCTAATAATCAATAAATTATATTATGAAAAGAGACGAACAAATCTTCAATCTTATCGAACAGGAGCGTCAACGCCAGACCAACGGCATTGAGCTGATCGCTTCCGAGAACTTTGTCAGCCCCCAAGTGATGGAGGCCATGGGTTCTGTGATGACCAACAAATACGCTGAAGGTCTTCCGGGCAAGCGCTACTACGGCGGTTGCCAGATTGTGGACCAGAGCGAGCAAATCGCCATCGACCGCGTGAAGGAGCTCTTCGGCGCAGAATGGGCTAACGTGCAACCGCACTCCGGCGCACAAGCCAACATGGCTGTGCTGCTCACCTGTCTGCAACCCGGTGATACCTTCATGGGTCTCGACCTCAACCACGGCGGACACCTCTCCCACGGTTCCCCAGTCAACTCCTCCGGTATTCTCTACCACCAAGTGGCTTACCAGGTGGAAGAAGAGACTGGTTGCGTGAACTACGACACCATGGAAGAAGTGGCTCTCCGTGAGCGTCCGAAGCTCATTATCGGCGGCGCTTCCGCCTACAGCCGCGACTGGGACTGGGCACGCATGCGCAAAATCGCTGACGAGATCGGCGCCATCCTGATGGCCGACATCTCCCACCCTGCCGGTTTGATTGCCAAAGGTCTGTTGAACAACGCCGTGGCACACTGCCACATCGTGACCACCACCACCCACAAGACCCTGCGCGGACCGCGCGGCGGCCTCATCATGATGGGCAAGGACTTCGAGAACCCGTGGGGCAAGACCACCCCGAAGGGCGTCGTGAAGATGATGTCACAGATGCTCGACTCTGCTGTGTTCCCGGGCGTGCAAGGCGGTCCGCTGGAGCATGTCATCGCCGCCAAGGCTGTCGCATTCGGCGAGGCTCTGACCGATGAATACGCTCAATATGTGAAACAGGTGAAGCTGAACGCCGCAGCCATGGCAGAAGCCTTCAACAAGAGAGGCTACAAGATCATCTCCAACGGCACTGACAACCACCTGATGCTGATCGACCTCCGCACCAAGTTCCCCGAAATGACGGGCAAGGTGGCCGAAAACACGCTCGTGAAGGCCGACATCACCATCAACAAGAACATGGTTCCGTTCGATACCCGTTCCGCATTCCAGACCTCCGGTCTGCGCGTCGGAACACCCGCCATCACCACCCGCGGCCTGAAAGAGGCTGAAATGGACGGCATCGTCGAAATGATCGACAACATCCTCTGCGACGTGGAGAACGAAGAGCTCATCGCCAAGACTCGCAAGAAGGTCAACGACATGATGCACGACAGACCGCTGTTCGCATGGTAAACCCATCGTCGAAACAACTCAAAAAAGGAGCGAATCATTTCGCTCCTTTTTTTATGTACATACTCTATTGAAAATCTTTAAAAATCACGCTTATACCGCGCTGATTTTCCGCACATCATACACCGGCACGTCAATCACTGCGCTCAGAGCCTCTTGCAACTGTTCGGAGGTCACCTTGAACCCCGACGGAGAAGTCGGATTGATGCACATCGCCAACAAATTGGGACGTTTCAAGACCATCAGTCTGCCCCCTTTCTGCAAGAAACCATGCAACACGAACGGCGTGACAAATATTTTCGTGAAATCCTTGACCACCAACACAATATCCTTCACATTCGCCTGAGCGCGGAAGAATTCTAACATGTTATCTGTGACGATTCCGCTGATAAAGAGCGTATTGCCGTGGCTGAACAATTTGTCTTTGTACTTGGCAAACAACAGCGGCGATGCGACAGGCAACCGATACAGTTCATCCTCCCCCACGGCATAGATTCCGGAGTCGCACTGCATCATACGCTCGCATTCATCCGTCTCATATTCAGGTAATTGTGTCAACTGATAGACAAACTTGGTCTTGGTTACCACGGTATTGAGATCCGGGGCAATGGCCATGCCCGTGGTCAGAATCAGTCCATCGGTTACAGAGGGCGACGCGGGGCTCTTGCGCGACAGGGCGCCATCCACGATGGTGAGATCCACGCCCAACGCTTGCATCTGCGCGATCAGCGCACGGATGCGTCCCGTGGAGGCCGGCCCTGCCAATATCACCTTGCCTTCCTGCAGCACGCGTGCCGTGACCAAACGGCCCAGTGATGTCATTTCCTCCGACAGCTCGCAAATCTCAGACAACAACTGCCGCTGGCGATAATAATACTCCGAAGTGACAAAATAGGTATCTTTCGCCAACACAACCTCCGGCTTCTCGGTCTGCGTCACTTGGTCCTTCGTTTCCCCATCCACACCAATGGAGGTGACCGCGATCACCTTGTCCGTCGTGCGCAGCTGGTCCAGGATATAGTTCAAGCACACCGTCTTGCCGGTATTCTTCGCCATCCCCACGATGGAGAGACTGCGACAGGATAATATTTGCGAAAGGAGTGTATTCATTATGTCAATTTGAAATGAGAAATGTGCAATGGGGAATGTGATATCTACTCTCTAAACTCTAATCTCTAAACTCTCCTCATTTCTCTTTCAATCTCCGCTACCTCTACCGACGTGCCGGCAAGCAGGTCGATGGGTTTGTTGCCGACCACCACATCGGTTTCGATGCGCACGCCGATGCCCTCTTCAGCGATGTAGATGCCAGGCTCGCAGCTGAGTACATGGCCGGGCTGGAACACCCAGTCACGTTGTCCCACATCGTGCACATCCAAGCCGATGAAATGGCTCGTATTGTGCATGTAATATTTCTTGAAGCAGGGCATATCGGGATCCTGATTCTTCACATCTTCCCAAGTGTAGAGGCCCAGTTTTATCAATTCTTCATCCATTCTTTTGAAGACGAAATCATTGATTTTATGAATCGTCATACCCGGTTTGAATCTCGGAATCGTATCTTTATAGATGGACAACACCGCCTCATAGACTTGTTTTTGGCGGGGTGTGAATTTGCCGTTCACGGGCACGGTGCGCGAGCAGTCGCCGGCATAGTTGGCATACTCGGCGCCAAAGTCCATTAACAAGAGATCGCCATCTTGCATCACCTTGTCATTCTTGATGTAATGCAAAATACAGGTGTCTGCTCCGGAGGCCACAATTGGGGCAAAGGAATGCGTGGTGCCGCCGTTGCGGATCAGTTCGTACGTCATGGCAGCCTCTACCTCGTACTCGTAGCATCCGGGCCGGATGGCGGCCAACGCGCTCTCGAACATCTTGCGCGTGATGTCGCAGGCGTATTTCATCGCCACCAGCTCTTCCGACGACTTCACCGCGCGCAGCGGGTAGAGAATCGGAGCTAAGCGGCGGAAGTCGTGCAACGGATAATCAGCTTTCAACTGCTTGGCGAAGCGCACCTCGTGCGTCGGGAAGTCGGGCTTGATGCGCGGGTCTTCCGGGATGTGCAAATAGACATGCGACGCGTGCATCATCAGGTCGTTGAGCACGCCCTCGAATTGATCGACAAACATGACCGTCTTCACGCCCGACAGCTCCGAAGCGTGCTCCTTGCTGAGTCGATGGCCGAACCAGACGATCTTCTCCGGCGAAGGATTCTTGATGAAGAGAATCTCCCGATAGGCCGGATTGGGGTGCCACGGCGCCAGCGTCAGGTATGTTTCCTCCTGATCAATGCCACAAAGATAAAGCAAATCGGAGTTCTGACGGAAAGGATGCGTGGTGTCGCCGCAGCGCGGGTACTCATCGTGGGAGACCAGCACGGCAATGGAATCCTTTTCCATCTCACCCACCACATTCTTGCGGTTGCGGACATAAAATTTCGACGGTAGCGGTTTGTATCTCATATTCGTCTTGTTAAAATTGCGGGCAAAGATACAAAAAGTTAAGGGAACAGTGAACAGGGTACAGTAGGCAGTTTTTTTGAAAAAACAAATAATTGGACATCCATTCATTTTTTATATTTTTGCAACCGACTTGTGTATTGTTGAAAGCTCTGCACTCAAATAGATTATCAATTAAAAAATTATATCAATATGAAACCTAAAATCGTCATTGGAAACTGGAAGATGAACAAAAACTTCGATGAAGCTGAGGACCTCATCAGCGAAATTGAAGAAAAACTGGAAAATTTCAACTTTGAAACCGAGATCGTGCTTTGCCCGCCGTTGGTTTACACGGAGCTGGTAACCGACCACGCCAACGAAGAGGGCAGCCAGTTTTACGCCGGTGTGCAGAACGTAAGCGAGTTCGAGAACGGTGCCTACACGGGCGAAGTTTCCGCCGAGATGCTGGCCAGCATGGATGTATCTTTCTGTATAGTAGGACATTCTGAAAGAAGAAAATTCTTCGGTGAGACCAATGAGATTGTATTGAAGAAGATGTTGCGCCTGCTGGCCAATGACATCGTTCCGGTCATGTGCTGTGGCGAATCCCTGGACGAGCGCAAGGCAGGCAAGCACTTTGAAATCGTGCAAAAGCAGCTGGAAGAGAGCATCTACCAACTAACCCCTGAGCAGATGGAACGCGTGGTCATCGCCTACGAACCCATCTGGGCCATCGGCACTGGCGAAACCGCCACACCCGCACAGGCACAGGAGATGCTGGCATTCATCCGTTCCCTCGTGGAGAAAAAGTTCGGCACCGAAATGGCGGTTAACACCTATATCCTCTATGGCGGCAGCTGCAATGCCAAGAATGCCCTCGAGCTCTTCTCCCAGCAAGATGTCGATGGTGGACTGATCGGCGGCGCCTCTCTCAAAGCCGACGACTTCCTCAAGATTATCGAGGCTGGCGAAACCGTCATCAAAGACAACTAAACAAACTGCAAGAAGCTTCCCATGAAAGTCTGGTCGCTGATTTTCGCATTCCTCTGTCTATGCTTCCTGCCCGCGTTCGCACAGGAGGAGACTGACCCGTGCCAGCAGACCATGGACAAAAACAGCGAAAGGCTCTTCAAGAAGGCCCGCGACTTTCAGAAAAACGGGAAGAAAGCTGAAGCGTTGGAGATTTACGACGAAATTCTGGCTGAACATCCAGAGTATCTGAATGTAAACTACTACTACGCACTTAGTTACTACCTACCCATTGAGGCAAACCGGTATCAGGCCAAGACCAAGGACAAGACCGACTACAAGAAAGCGATGGCCGCCTTCAACCGGATATACAACGTGTGCCCATACTACAAGCCGCACTGCAACTTGTACGCCGCACGGTTAGCCTACTTCAACGAAGACTTCCCGGAGGCCATCAAGTTCGCAGGCGTCATCGTGGACAACCCAGAATTGTTTTCTGCCCCGAAAGACACGGCCAAGTTGGGCGAGGCTCAGTTGCTGATCCGCAAGGCGCGCTTCTACGACAACATCCTCAACCATCCCGTCCCGTTCGATCCCAAGCCCGTGCCTGGCATTTCAACCGACGCGGACGAGTATTTGGGTACGCTCTCGCCCGACGGCGAGCATTTCTATTTCACCCGCCGCAAAAACGTGGTGGACGACAGTCCGTTCAGCCACGGCGAGAAAGTGAGCAAGGAATTCTTCTCCTTCAGCGACAAGAAAAACGGACATTTTGGTGTGGGCGCTCCCCTACCCGATCCCTTCAACCGGGCTTTGAGTGAGGGCAGTCCCACCATCAACATCACCAACGACATGCTCATTTTCACCAAGTTGGTCTCCACTACCGGCTATCACAACTATGACCTCTACTATTCGGAGTTCATCGATGGCGAATGGACGGAGCCCAAGTCGTTAGGTCCCAACATCAACCGTCCCGACTCGTGGGAATCTCAGGCCTCGCTGAGCTCCGACGGCAAGATGCTGTTCTTCGCCTCCGACCGTCCGGGCACCTACGGTGGCTCCGACATCTGGTACTCGCAACGCAACAGCGACGGCACTTGGCGCAAACCCGTAAACCTGGGTCCCACCATCAACACGCCGGAGAACGAACGGTCGCCGTTCCTGCACACCGACAGCAAGACGCTCTACTTCTCCTCCTCCGGCCACGACGGCATGGGCGGTCAGGACATCTTCTTCTCCAAATTGGACGAAAAGAACCGCTGGACCGCGCCCACCAACATCGGCTATCCGATCAATTCCGAAAACGACGAGGTAGATTTCTTCGTCAGCCTGGACGGCAAAACCGGCTATTTCTCCTCCAACAACATCGACAACCAAGACTGGAACATCTACGAATTTGAACTATACGAGGCTGCCCGGCCGCACGTGATGATGATCGTGAAGGGCAAGGTCACTGCCGATGATGGCGACTTGGAAGGGGCCACCGTTGAGATTCGCGACACATCCACCAAAGTGATTGCCACGGGCATCGTGAGCGCGAACACAGGCAACTACGCTGTGGCCACGGAAGTGAAGAAGGATGACCCGCAGCCCATCATCGTCACCGTCAAGAAAGAGGGCCACTCCTACGACTCGCAAGTTATCACGCCGGAGCAGATGCAGGAGAACATCGTGACCAAAGACGCGGAGGTGAAAGCCATCGAGCCCGGCAAGGTTTGCGACCTGCGCGACATCTATTACGAAACCAACTCTTACACGCTTACGCATGCTTCCCGAGTAGTGCTCGCCCTGTTCATTGAATTCCTCAAAGACAACCCGACGGTCAAGGTGGAGATTCAGGGCCACACGGACAACATTGGCAACGACGATGCCAACCAAAAGCTCTCGGAGCAGCGCGCCAAGGCGGTTTATGACTACGTCATCGGCAAGGGCATTCCCTCCAACCGATTGCGCTACAAGGGCTACGGCGAGAGCCAGCCTATTGCTGACAACAACACGGCAGCAGGTCGCGCCAAGAACCGAAGAACTGTATTTTTGATCTATGAAAAATAAGAAACTCTTTTTTCTCGGCATCGGCGGCATCGGCATGAGCGCATTGGCACAGTATTTTTTGGCCGAAGGCGACGAGGTATATGGCTACGACCTCACCCCCTCGCCCATCACGGACATGCTCACGCAAAAAGGAGCCGTTATCCATTTTGACGACAATGTAGATAAGATACCCGACGGCTTGGATTTTGCGGTCTATACGCCCGCTGTGCCTCGCACCAATGCTGAATTTCAGTATTTCATAGAACATAACATTCCGCTGTACAAGCGTTCCCAAGTGCTCGGGCACATCACGGAGCAGTTGCCTTCGGTGGCTGTGGCTGGCACACATGGCAAGACCACGACCACGTCGATGGTGGCGCACTTGCTGGCTCCGGAGGTTAGCATTGCCGGCTTCATCGGCGGCATTGCCAAGAACTTCCACGATAACCTGGTACTCGGCGCCAACCCGGTGACTGCCGTGGCAGAGGCCGACGAGTACGACCGCTCCTTCCTCACCCTGCACCCCGCCGTGGCCATCATCACCTCCATGGATGCTGACCATCTGGACATCTACGGCACACGCGAGAACCTGGTGGCAGCCTTCCAGCAATACGCCGCACAATCGCAAATCGTACTGGTGGAGGAGTCTGTAGCCCATGAAATCCAACACCCTCACAAGCTCATCTACGGCACTGGACCAGACGCCAACTACCGCGCCGACAACATCCAGTTGGCCCCCAACCGCGCCACGTTCGACTTGCATACCCCTGAAGGCACTCTGCCGCAACTGCAACTCCGCGCCAACGGGCTGTACAATGTGCTCAACGCCACAGCTGCCGTGGCCGCGATATTGGAATTGTTCAAAGGCGGACACACGGGCATAAAGCCCACAACACCCATTCTCATCGGTGAAAAATTGCAGACCTTCGCAGGTGTGAAACGGCGCTTCGACTACATCGTGGACCGCGAGGATTTCATCTACATTGACGATTACGCGCACCATCCCGAAGAGATGCACTCCTTCATCTCCGCCGTGCGGAAGATCTACCCTGACAAGCACATTTGCGGCGTGTTCCAGCCCCACCTGTACAGCCGCACCCGTGACTTCGCCCCACAGTTTGCCGAGGTGCTGTCACAGTTGGACGAGGTCATCCTCCTGCCGATCTATCCCGCCCGCGAGCAGCCCATCCCAGGCATCACGTCCGAACATCTGCTCTCATTGGTGGACAATCCCCACAAGCAGGTGCTCCAAAAAGAGGAACTCATTCCCTACCTGCAAGCCCACCGACCGGATGTATTGCTCACCATTGGCGCCGGCGACATTGACCGGTTTGTTGAAAAACTGGGACGGTTGTAGCCTTACAATTGGATATTCCGTACAATTCTCTCCCCAATAGCACACTCCAGACACCGTTTGGGCACGCAATACCGTTGCCACAACTCCAAGAGTGCCTGCGAATCCATGGCGTTTTGTTGCGGGAAGGGCGTGTTTGCGTACACGCGCGTGAGCCGATTGCGCTCAAAGTCAAGATTTTCCAAAAGCCCCATCGTTTCCTCCATCTGGTGTTCGTTACCAAAGAAACGGTGATGGGCAAATCGGAACGGCACCACAGTATTGATAATCAGCAATGAGGCAGCCGTCTCGCCCAGGCACACACTGTGTTTCAGAATGGTCTTTTGGCCGAAATGGTAATGGTTTTCCCAATAAGGGTTGGCACACACCGATAATTCCCTTTTCAGTGCCTCTACGGACGGACTTTCAAGGCAAACTTCGGTCAGGTCGGGAGATTCGTGTATCAGGGCAGCCAACTGCGCCAAGCGTACGCACGGGAAGTTGGGCGGGCGCAGTCGCAACAGGTTCCAATGGTGCTCCCCGATGGGCATCAGCTGATACTTGCACCGGAGGTAGTCGTACTCATATTTCAGCGCATCGTGAAACTCGTCCACATCGGAGCGCTCCAACATGCCCGCCTGACCGAAAATGAGCGCAGCGGTCTGCAATTCCGAATCTGCATGCTTGGCGAGCACCTTCAAAGGCAGACTTTTGGCCAACATCTCGAACGCGGTCACGTTGGTCTTGAACCCGAAGCCGATAGCCAACAGGCGGTAGAGCGTCTCCTTCCAGTCGCCCTCGCACGCCTTGACCATACGGAGCACGTCCTCCTGCTTGCGCAACAGGCGTTCCATAACCATTGATGACAGTACAGCACGCAGATGCAACGGTTCCATATCGGACAAATATGAGGTACACGGCAGTTCATCGGGCGAAGCCATCAGCCGCTGGTACTGCGCTAGCATCTCGGACGGGATGTAGTTCTTCAACTCCAAAGTAGGAAACAATTCTCCTTCCCGACGTTCCACCTCGCAGTCGTGCTCATATACCACATGCAGCGTCACCGACATATACTTTTCGTCATCCTGATGATGATGGCGGTACCAGTCTGAACTGCGGATGTGAATTTCCACATCGCCGGCCCATTTCATCGCGCCGATCTGGACGATGGCTTGCCGGAAATCAGGCCCTGCATCGGTGTTGTGATAGCCTGGAAAAATGATTTTCAAAGGCTCGCCATCGGTAGTCACGACATGTAAAAAGTCAAACAGTCTGTGTTTCCACAGATAGTGTAAAAAAGATTCTGTCATTGTTGTATATAATTGTTTTCATAAAAAATGTTGTCGATTGCAAAGATACGAGAAAAGACAGGCCAAGCGTAACATTATTTCAGTTTAGTTTTTTACAAAATGATGAGATAATGGAATTTATTCTATTTTTGTCGCCGTATTGAAGATAAACAGCATAAATTGACACATAATATGAAAAAGTTTTTTACCCTTTTGTTGATTTCAAGCTCCGTTTGGATGGGTTCCCTTACGGCGCAAAACACTGTTGACTTGGAATCACTGATGCCGCAAATCAACGCGGACAGCCTGCTCCGCACGGTCACTGATCTCCAGAATTTCGGGAGTCGTTATGCCCTGCGCCCCGGCGGCAATCATGAGGTTGCAGAGTATTTAGTCACCCGACTGAACAATTATGGCATTACCGCGGTAATAGACACATTCCATCTATCTGGACAGCATTGGCTGGTTGGACCGTATGATCAGGATTTTTACAACGTAAGAGGTGTGTTGCCGGCAGCAGAGCCCATAGACGACTCATTGGTGCTGATTGGTGCCCATCTGGATGCCATCTCATACGACCATGCAACGTGGGAGTTGCTTGAGATAGCCCCGGGCGCGGATGACAATGCTTCCGGTGTTGCTGTGATGATAGAGATGGCGCGCATCTGCCATGACAACCATCTTCGTTTCCACCGCGACATACACTTCATGGCTTTTGACGGCGAGGAACTCGGTTTGTTTGGCAGCTACTACGATGCCGGCAGACGTAATGATGCCGATGAGAAGATTGCCGTCATGATCAACAACGACATGGTGAGTTACCAGCCCGACGAAAACTGGCGCCTCATGCTGCATTGGTACAACAATTCGCTGGATATAGTTAGCCGCGCCGCCGACCTGTGCGCACAATACACTGACATCGACCCGTATATTCCCACTTTAAGTGAAAATGGAAATTACAATGCGAGCGACAGTTATGCGTATTTCCAGAATGGTTTTAGGACGGTCTTTGCCATAGAATACACTTTCTCTACCTCCTACCACACCGACCATGACTTGGCCGATTCCAACAACTACGCCTATCATGCCGATGTGGCGCGGTATAATCTGGCCATGCTGGCAGAATACGCTGAGTTGGCCGATGGTTTAGGCATAGAGGAGCAAGAGAATGTTGTTTCCATGCAAGTTTATCCCAATCCTGTCAGTGAAAAAGCAGTGGTGCGGTATCAGTTAACGGAAGCCTCTCCCGTTGCCATCACAATTACCGACATGATGGGACGCGTTTTGCTCCGCCAGGATGTTTCCAACCAAGCTGCTGGCATCTACTTGGAAGAAGTGGATTTGGCCCGTTTCCCGGCAGGAGTGTACCTGTGTCAGCTTCAAACAACAAGAGGAACGGAAACAACGAAACTCGTAAAGAGATAGTTTGCACATAATAATCCAATATTTCAGAATATGATTTTCTACTTTTCCGGATGCGGCAACAGCCGTTTTATTGCTGAAAGCATTGCGCAGGCCACGGGCGACAAGCTGGTTTTCATTCCCGAAGCCGATCGAGAGCAAAGTTTCCACTATGATGTTGCGGATGATGAGCATGTGGGCTTCGTTTTCCCCATCTACTCGTGGAGTCCGCCACAATTGGTGGTGCGGTTTGTGCGGAAGTTGCGCTTTGCGCATAAGCCTGCCTACGTGTGGCTGGCGGTTACCTGCGGCGACAACGGCGGGGTTGCGGAAAAGGTATTCAATGAGCAATTAGTACGCGCAGGGTTGCAGCTCAACGCCGCTTATTGCTTTGTAATGCCCAACACCTACGTCAACATGGCGGGCATGAGCACCGACAACCCGGAGAAGGCAAAGCGCAAGATTGAAAAGGCCAAGGCTCATCTGCCGGAGGTGATCCAGAACATCCGGGACCGCAAGCCCGTGATGGAGATGCGCCGAGGACTCTTTCCGCGCTTCAAGACCAATGTCATCGGCAAATCGTTCCACAAGTGGGTTTCCGACGAGCCGTTCCGCAGCACAGATGCCTGCATCTCGTGCGGCAAGTGCGTGAGCGTGTGCCCGTTGCAGAACATCACACTGGAAGATGGCCGCCCAAAGTGGCACGGCAATTGCACCAACTGCGACGCCTGCTTCCACCACTGCCCGAAGAACGCCATCCAGTTCGGCAAAGCGAGTGTCGGGAAGCGGCAGTATTACTTTGGGAAGGATTAATAGTCCCCGCGAATCGCGCGGATCGACGCGGAATATTTCCTCGTGATACGCGAGATCCGCGGAAAAAAATAATAGAAATGAACATCGAAGAATATCGTGAGTTTTGCCTATCGTTAGGTGAGGTGGAGGAAAAGCTGCCCTTCGCGAAGATGCCCGGCGGCGACTCCATCTTAGTTTTTTACGTCTGTGGACACACCTTCTGCTACTGCGACTTGGACGATTTCACTGCCGTAAACCTCAAATGCCAGCCCGAGCGCATTGCCGAACTGCGCGAAAACTACGACGGTTTCATTGACCCCGACCACATGAATCCAAAATACTGGATCGGGGTGCTGGTCAAAGAGGTTTCTTCAGAGCTTCTGAAAGAACTGACACGGAACTCGTTTGAGATTGTGAAGGAGAAGTACACGAAGAAACTGAAACGATGATTCTTGCAACATCTGTAAAAATTGTCAATATCTCTATTTTAATTAGAAATATTTTCAAAATATCGTCATTTTAAATAGAAATATTTTATATCTTTGCCGCAAATTTTATAGACGATGGTCAGCAAAGAATTAATAATGAGGGTAATGGCGAACCAACACGCCAAGGATTTGGAATCTGGAATGCCACGGAACATCGATGACAGGTGGCTTTCCACAAGACAAGTGGTGGTCATTTCGGGTGTGCGCAGATGTGGAAAATCCTATTTCTTGCGACAAATCCGTGAAAAAAACAACGAAAAAGATTACTATTTCCGTTTCGACGATGAACGCCTCATCAATTTCTCCGTCGAGGATTTTGAAACTCTAGATATTTGCTTTTCTGAATTATACGGAGAACAGCACACTTACTTTTTTGATGAAATACAAAATATTGAAGGATGGGAACTATATGTGCGTCGGCTATACAACGAAGGTGCAAAAGTCTATGTTACCGGCAGCAACGCCAAGATGTTAAGTCGTGAAATGGGCACACACCTGTCGGGCATCCATATCCCTGTGGAGCTTTATCCCTTTTCTTTTGCGGAATACCTTCAACTTAAAGATATTAATGTCAACAAAACAGACTTCTATACAACCGCTGGAGCAGCCCTGTTAGCCAAACATCTCAAGACCTACATGTTGTCGGGTGGGTTTCCTGCATACCTTCAGGGGGAACCCGACGACTACATCTCTGCACTTTACCAGAGCATCATATACCGTGATGTGCTTCAGCGGAACAACATCACCAATGGTCGGGAAGTGCTTGAGTTGATGCATTTTCTCGCCAGCAATGCCGCCAAGCGCCATTCTTACGCCTCCCTTGCCAAAGTCATCGGGGTGAAGCACTCTGATACCGTCAAGCATTATATTCAATGTGTGGAGGAAACTTATCTGCTCTCCCAACTTCTGAAATACAATGCCTCCGTCAAAACGCAAGAGGCCAGCATCAAAAAAATATATTTGATTGACAATGCCATCATCCGGTTGGTGGGCTTTAACCCGACCGACAATCTCGGTCCGCTGTTGGAAAATCTGATTTTCGTTGAGTTGAAACGGCGCGGCAAGGACATTTTCTACCACGCCAACGGCAACGAGTGCGATTTCATCGTCCGTACAGGCACCCGCATCACACAGTGCATCCAAGTCACTATTTCTTTGGCAGACGAGTCCACCCGCAAACGCGAAGTGGCTGGCCTTGTCTCGGCAGCGAAAACCTACGGCACCACCGACAACACCATCATCACTTTGGATGACGACCGCATTTCTGTGGAAGATAACAACATACGGATTGTGCCTGCGTGGCGATGGCTGTTAGAATAATCACCGAAAAAAATCCCCCTTTATGAAAAAACATACCCTCTTCACCCTCCTGCTCTTTTTCTGCGTGACCCTCTCTCACGCACAAACGTCATCCGTCAAGACCGAAACAGTCCAAGACACGGCGTATGACCACGGCTCCAATATAGAGTTCCCTGAAATGACGCCGCAACTGGTGGACAATCTCGAACTCTTAGGCCGCGTCTGGGGATTTCTGAAATATCACCACCCGACCATTTCTAAAGGCGCGTACAACTGGGATTACGAGCTTTTCCGGATGCTGCCCGGCTATTTGCAGGTAACCGACAGCAAGCAGCGCGACGCCTACTTGGCCAAATGGATTCTTCATTACGGGAAAATTCCTGTCAATAAAAATGTTACTCCCGTTGATACCAACGCTTTCCTGAAGCCAGACCTGGCATGGATTAATTCTGAAACTTTGTCGCCGAAGCTTTACAAGACCCTGATGAATGTGTATCAGAACCGCAATAACGGATATTACTATGTATCCTATAACTCTCTTTGGGTGAAGAATGCACAATTCAAGCATGAAAACGATTATGACGAGATGGATCACCCTGACGCCGGTTTCAGGTTGCTGGCACTGTACCGCTATTGGAATATGGTGTATTATTTTTTCCCGGACCTGTATCTTGCGGACGCTGACTGGAACACGGTGATAAAGAATCATATTTCATCTTTCCTCTCGGCAGAGGATAAAACAACCTATTGGAGAGCTATCAAACGCCTGATTGCCCAAATAGACGACACTCACGGGGCGATGTGGTCCATGAAATTCAAGCAGTCGTTGAACTACTACCGCACTCCGTTCAGAGTGAGTTTCTTGAAGAATGACACCTTGGTGGTTTCTGATTATTGGGATTCGGAAAAAATCGACAGTGCCGGACCGCACATCGGGGATATCATCACCCACATTGATGGCAAGCCTGTTTCGTATTATGTTGACAGCCTGTCGCCCTATTATTCGGCATCCAACCATCGTGCCAAAGTCCGAAACATTTCCTGGGAGATTTGCAATGGTTATACACCCTCCGTCAGCATCTCATACCTGTCAGATGGGATCCCGAAAGAGGCTACTATCACCCGGTATAACTTTGAAGAAATGTCGGCAAAGACCAAAACCGATAGCATCTGTTACAAATTGTTGCGCGACAGCATCGGATATGTATCCATGGACGATATCACCAAAGAATGGGTGGAACGTATTGCAGACACCTTGCACACCACCAAAGGACTGATTCTGGATTTGAGGGAATATCCGAATGAGGGCGTCAACTATAAATTCTACAGTGTTTTATCTGACAAATCAAGACCATTTTTCAAAGCCACTTGTCCAGATATGAGCAATCCCGGTGCTTTTGGTTGGACAAAACCGGGCTATACTGGAAAAGGTAAGCAAGCGTACAAGGGCAAAATCGCCATTCTCATCAGTGAGCAGTCACAAAGCCATGCAGAGTTTTGCACCATGATGTACCGTACGCTCCCGAACAGTATCGTCATTGGCAACACGACGGCAGGCGCGGATGGCGATGTGGTAGGGATCCAGTTCCCCGGCGGTATCAACTCCTATTTCTCCGGCATCGGCATCTATTATCCCGACGGCACTGAGACACAGCGCGTTGGCATCATCCCCGACATCTACGTATGGCCAACGGTCAAGGGCATCCGCGAAGGTCGGGATGAATTGTTGGAAAAAGCGCTGGAGTGGTTGTCGGAATAAGCAAACAATTGCTACCTTTGCAGACTTTCAACTACAAAAACAATTTTTTATGAAAACCGAAAAACAAATTAAAGGCAGAATTGGCGAAGATCTCGCCGTTGATTACTTGTTATCAAAAGGTTACGCGTTATTGGAACGCAACTGGACCATCGGTCATCTGGAGGTGGACATCATCGCCTCCACGGCTGATTTTCTGGTCATTGTGGAGGTAAAAACTCGAAAAAGCAACACTTTCGGGGAGCCGGAGGACTTCGTTACCCTGCAAAAACAGCGCAATCTGATTCGCGCGGCGGCGGCATACATCCGAAAATTCGGCATCACCAAGGAGGTTCGCTTCGACATCTTGTCGGTCATCATAAAGGAGGGGCAGGAGGGGGAGGTCCATCATATTCCAGACGCTTTCAAGCCACGGTGGTAGCCATAAAAAAACGGGGGCTTGCGCCTCCGTATATTCAGGAAAACCTATAAGCCGGGTTCTGTAATCGGTTGCCATTTATCTACGACCTGCGTCGCCGCAGGCCTCTATCAACCTACCCTCCGAGTCGGACGAGCAGCCCTCAAGCCTCGGTTTATTTGGTCTTTCAACCCATAAGGTTTACCTCCGCCGGCATCACTGACGGCGTCGTGAGCTCTTACCTCGCGTTTTCACCCTTACCCTTGCGGGCGGTATATTTTCTGCGGCACTGTCTGTCATCTTTCGATGCCTTCCCGTTAGGAAGTATGGTGCTCTATGTTGCCCGGACTTTCCTCCCCCGCACAAGGCGGCAGCGGCAACCCGGTTTTCCTTCTAAAAAAATGAGAATCTCTTAGTAGTTCAGCATCACCGGCATGATGAGCATGAGCAGACTTTCTGTATCGCTGAATTCCTCTGTCGGGATAATCAGCGCGGCGTGGTTGGGCTGTGACATTTCCAACTTGATCTGGTCGGAGTCCATGTTCTCCAGCATCTCACGCAGGAACTTGGAGTTGAAACCAATCTCCATAGCTTCGCCCGTGTACTCGCCAGCGATGTTCTCAACTGCCTTGTTGGAGTAGTCCATATCCTCAGCTGTAATGCTGGTCATCTCTTCAGAGAGCGATACGCGCACTTGGAAAGTGGACTGGTTGGAGTAGATACCCACACGGCGGATGGACTTAAGAAATTCATCGCGGGAGACTACCAAAGATTTTGGATTACTCTTCGGTATAACAGCCTCATAGTTAGGATATTTACCCTCTTTTAACACGGAGAAGAGAACAAGGTTTTCGAAGGAGAAGCGAATGTGATTCGTCTCCTTGGAATATTCAACATGCACATCGCCATTCACACCGGAAAGGATGTTCTTGAGATGGGCAATCGGTTTCTTGGGCAATATGAGAGATGTGAAATCGTCGGACGTAACCTTGGTATTGCGGTAACGCACGAGCTTGTGTGCGTCGGTGGCCACGAAAGTGATGCAATCGCTGGAGAGTTCGCAGAGCACACCCATCATGTTGGGTCTCAGCTCATCTGTACCTGCGGCGAACATCGTCTTGCTGATGGCGCGTTGCAGGATAGGAGCCTCAATGTCAAAGGAACTGGGATTCGCAATCTCGTTGATTTGCGGATACTCGTCGCCAGGGAAGCAGGGAGCATCGTAGTCGCCATTAGCGGCCTTGAAGTTCACCGTGCGGGCTTCTTCGTTAATGAAGAAGTTGATAGGAGTCTCAGGGATCAGCTTCAGGGTCTCAATCAGAATCTTGGCGGGCACAGCCACGGAGCCCTCACCTTCCACATCGGTCAGCTCAATGACGGCCGTCATCGTGGATTCGGCGTCAGAGGCAGTGAGTTTCAGCTGGGTTCCGGCAATGGTCATCAGCACATTGTCGAGAATGGCCATGGACGCATTGGCGCTCATCACGCCGCTGATTGCGCTCAAATTGCGGTACAATACATCACGGGATACGATAAATTTCATATTGATAGCGTTTTATAATTTCTTTGATTTTCAAGGCGCAAAAATAATGTTTTTTTTTATCTTTGCACGCTTTTTAGAAAAAATCATTATGGTCATAGATGAACTAAAACAATCAGAGGCCCTGTTGGAAGGCCATTTCTTACTCTCATCAGGTCGTCATAGCGACCGTTACTGTCAATGTGCCAAATTATTGCAATATCCTGATCGTGCCGAACGGGTCATCTCCGTCATCACCGAACAGGTGAAAGACCTGCCCATCGACATGGTGGTCGGTCCCGCTATGGGCGGCATCATTGTTGCTTACGAACTGGGCCGTCAGCTGGGCGTACCTGCCATTTTTACCGAACGGGTAGATAACCAGATGTGCCTGCGTCGCGGTTTTGAAGTGAAACCCGGCCAGAAGCTGCTGATTACGGAAGATGTGGTCACCACGGGCAAGTCTTCTTTGGAAACCATCGAAGTGCTCAAGGCCTTCGGTGCCGAGATCATCGGTGTGGCCTGCCTTGCCGACCGCAGCAACGGCTCTTTCCCCTACCCCATCTACAGCGCCACCAAGCTCAACATCCAGAGTTGGGAAGCAGAAGAGTGCCCCCTCTGCAAACAAGGTCTCCCCTTTGTAAAACCCGGCAGCAGGAAATTCTAAAGATGAAGAATCCGAGATTATCCAATCGATACGCCAAAGCTCTCTTCGATTTCGCGCAAGAGAAAGGGCAGATTGAGGAAGTAAACCATGACCTTGCCCTGATCAAGGAAACACTCAAGGGCAACAGCGAGATGCAAGCCGTACTCAACAGTCCGGTTATCCCGCCGGCCAAGAAACACACCCTTTTCGCCAGCGTGTTCCAATCGATGGTCAGCGAAACCACCTTCCTGTTTCTGGATGTCATCATCCGCAAGAAACGGGAGCCGGCTTTGGCAACCATCTGCGAGGAATTTGTCAAATTTTACAATGACTTCCATCACATCAAGACCGTGAAGCTCACTTCGGCAATGCCCTTGAGCGCAGATTTGGTGGAGAGCATCCGTGCCATGCTTGCGGAGCAGACGAAGCAGACCATCCTGATTGAACAGATAGTGCAACCCGACATTATCGGCGGTTTCAGGCTGAAGATGGATGACAACTACCTCGATGCCAGCATTATCGCCAAGCTAAACCGCCTGCGCAACGAGTTTGCACACAACGTATATCAAGTCAATTTTTAAAACCTAATATAACTTCAACAACATGTCAGAAATAAAACCCTCTGAAGTAACCTCCATACTGCGCCAGCAGCTGCAGCATCTGGACCTCAGCACCGAAATGGCCGAAACCGGCACCGTGCTGCTGGTCGGCGACGGCATTGCGCGTGTGTATGGCTTACATAATGTCAAATCCGGCGAGTTGGTCACCTTTGAGACGCAGGCCGGCGGTGAAGCAGTAACTGGCATCGCCCTGAACCTGGAGGAGGACAACGTGGGTGTCGTGCTTCTCGGTGATTCCAAGAACCTGAACGAAGGGGACATCTGCAAACGCACGGGCCGCATCGCCTCCATCCGCGTGGGTGAAGGCTTGTTAGGCCGCGTCATCAACACGCTTGGCGAGCCTATCGACGGCAAAGGTCCCATCGAGGGCGAGCTTTTCGAGATGCCCATCGAGCGCAAGGCCCCGGGCGTCATCTTCCGCCAGCCCGTGAAAGAGCCACTGCAAACCGGTCTCAAGGCCGTGGATGCCATGATCCCCATCGGACGAGGCCAGCGCGAGCTCATCATCGGCGACCGCCAGACGGGCAAGACCGCCATCGCCATCGACACCATCATCAACCAGAAAGAATTCTACGAACAGGGCAAGCCTGTATATTGTATCTATGTGGCTGTCGGACAGAAAGGTTCTTCCGTGGCTGCCATCGTGAAGACGCTGACCGAGCGCGGCGCCATGCCTTACACCATTGTGGTGACGGCTACCGCCTCGGAAGCTGCCGCTATGCAGTTCTACGCTCCGTTTGCCGGTGCCGCTATCGGCGAGTATTTCCGCGACACAGGCCGCAGCGCCCTCATCATCTACGACGACCTCTCCAAGCAGGCTGTCGCCTACCGTGAGGTCTCCCTGCTGCTCCGCCGCCCGCCCGGACGCGAGGCTTACCCTGGCGATGTGTTCTACCTGCACTCCAGACTTTTGGAACGCGCCGCCAAGATCATCGAATCGGATGAAATCGCCGCCCAGATGAACGACCTTCCCGAAGTGCTGAAGCCACACGTGAAAGGTGGCGGTTCGCTCACCGCCCTGCCCATCATCGAGACGCAGGCTGGCGACGTGTCCGCATACATCCCCACCAACGTGATTTCCATCACCGACGGCCAAATATTCCTGGAGACCTCCCTGTTCAACGCAGGTGTGCGCCCCGCTATCAACGTCGGTATCTCTGTGTCGCGTGTGGGCAGCAACGCGCAGCTCAAGTCCATGAAGAAGGTGGCCGGAACACTGAAACTTGACCAGGCCCAATATCGCGAGATGGAATCCTTCGCCAAGTTCGGTTCCGATGTGGATACTGCCACGCAGTTCGTGCTCGACAAGGGCGCACGCAACGTGGAAATCCTGAAACAGCCGCAATACTCCCCCTACAAAGTGGAGGAACAGATTGCCATCATTTTCTGTGGCTCCAAAGGTTTGCTGCAAAACATTCCGATCAACAACATCGGAAATTTCGAAACTGCCTTCCTGCATCACATGCACGAAGTTCACCAAGATGTACTGGACACCTTGAAGGCCGGCAAGATTGACGATGAAATCATGCAGAAACTGCAAGAGGCCTGTCAGGAAGTATCCGTTAAATTCGAGAAATAGTCATGGGCAACCTCAAGGAAATACGAACCCGAATCAGCTCAATAGAATCGACGCAGAAGATCACGAGTTCCATGAAACTCGTATCGGCGGCCAAATTGCGCCGTGCGCAAAGTGCCATCCAATACCTGCGTCCCTATTCTGAGAAGCTGACGGAGATACTGCACAACCTGTCAGCGTCAGCAGGCTCCATGGAAGATATGCCGTTGTTTGAGCCTCGCAATCCGGACAAGGTCGTCATCGTGGTCATCACCTCCAACAAAGGCTTGTGCGGCGCATTCAACGCCAACATCATCAAGGCCGTGAACCACCTTGTAGAGGAGAAATATGCCGCGCAACATGCTGCCGGAAACGTGAATCTCATCTGCATCGGAAAAAAAGGTTACGAGCAACTGAACACGATCTACCCCATCCTCCAGCACAACGAAGCTCTTTTGGACAATCCTGAATTCACTGAAATTGCCGGTATTTGCGACCAGCTGACCGAAAAATTTCTCACGCATGAGATTGACAAAGTGGACATCGTCTATAACCAGTTCCTGAACGCCGCCACGCAGCGTATTACCGTGGAGGAGTTTCTGCCCTTGAGCAATCTGGGGGAAGAGGCTTCTACCACTAACAACGACTACATCATCGAGCCGTCGCCGGAGGAGGTACTCACTGAGTTGATTCCCAAAATCTTAAAAAACCAGCTTTACAAGACTTTGTGCGACTCCATCGCCTCGGAGCACGGCGCACGCATGATTTCCATGACCAAGGCCACTGACAACGCCACGGAGATTCTGCGCGACCTGCGCCTCAAGTACAACAACGCCCGCCAGTCGTCCATCACCAACGAGCTGATTGAGATCGTGAGTGGCGCCGAAGCACTGAAAGGTTAATATATTATTGTAAATATTTTAGGATGGGCGGCCGATTGGCCGCCCATTGTTTTTTTTATCAAAAAATTTACAAATAAATAATATTTCTATCAATCCATCGTTATAGCACCAACCCCTAAACAAAGTAACGATGGAAACAAACAGTCATCGATTATCTATTCTGATTATCACAACCCTTATCATTCTGGATGCACTATCCGGATCAGCACAAGTTGCCTTACAAGATATTCTGTACACCAATGCTATGCAGGGGTTCCCTGCCGCGCGGTGTATGTTGGCCACGTCTTACGCACACGCCGGATTTCGCAATGATTACGGACTGAAAGAATTGATGCTCGGGAATGTAGAATATGATTACATCCACCAGCAAGATGCTTTGCTGGCCAGCGCAAGCCATTATGGATACAGTAGCTTCGGCGAGCTGAAAGTCGGCATTGGCTACGGCAGACGCTTTGGCAACAAGGTTGCGATCGCGCTGCAGGCAGTCTATCTGCTCAACCATGCCGAACACTACCATACTCGCCACTCCTTCACTATTGAGTTTTCTGCATTCTGCCAGATCAGTCGCACTATTGGCCTGGCCGTTGACCTGTACAATCCCATCCGCATGAAATATGGAGTCACGGGTAACGAGATCATCCCCATGGTCTTCGCCCTGCACGTGGACTACCAGCCCAGCGAAAAACTGATTATCACTCTATACGGGGAAAAGACCCTTCCGGGCGCATTGGATGTCGGCATTGGTATGTATTATCATCCTGTGCCAAATCTCATGATATCAGGCACCGCCGCCTTGACGCATTGCGGTATCGGGATCCTAATTCCTTGGAAACAAATAATCTTCAGCATTGGGGCGGACTGGTATTACAGGGTGAGTGTTTCTATGCAAGGAGTCGTAGGGTATTATTACAGAAAGGAATAAGAAAAACTCTCATCATGAAAACCAAAACCATAGTCCTTATCATCACAATTATCTTGGAACTATCATCGGTTCTCGCCCAAACCGACAGCATTTCATACGAAATCCCCTCTATGGATATAATTGAAAACAGTCTTGAGGAGGCATTGGATGGCGATGAGCTTTCCGCCGAGGATTTATTGGAAGAACTGGAGGAACTGGGCACCAACAAGCCTAACCTCAACAATTTGAGTTACGAAACTGCCGTACGGGCATTAAAACTTTCTGACTATCAATATTATCAGCTGCAGCTCTATTTGGAAAACTACGGTGAATTGGCCAGCATTTACGAATTGGATGGCATTGAGGGATTCGGGCAGGAGGAACGGGAAAGACTGGAACCTTTGGCAACTGTGACTCCCGCGCCGGAAAAGCAGGCATTTTTCAAAGATTTCTTCAAAAAGGGAAAAACAAAAATGCTGGTCCGGTACGGGCAGATCCTGGAGCGTCAGGCCGGGTACGACACCTCCCGCGCCACGCACTATGCAGGAACTCCTGGACGCGCTATGTTTCGATACACATTTGACACACAAAACAGATTCTCATTCAAGATTTCGGGTGAAAAGGACCCTGGAGAACAGTTCTTCAAAGGAGAACAACGCTACGGGTTCGATTTTTACTCCGCCTCAGTCAGCATTCAGGATGTCGGAATTGTGAAAAAAGCCGTTCTGGGCGACTACAGGCTCAATTTCGGGCAGGGCTTGGCCATAGGCTCCTCCATGCTTTCGGGCAAAGGCGGCGGCGCGGGAAGTGCACGCAGATTCAGCACGGGCATCCGGGCCGTGGCACCCACCAGCGAAAGCGACTTTCTCCGGGGCACGGCCGTCACACTGGGCAACAACCGCGCCGAGGGCACGCTCTTTGCCGGACGCACGTTCGGCAGCACGGACAACTGCCTCGGAGCCAACGTCTCCTACACTCACGCGCTGTTCAAAGTCGGGGCCCGCATTCTCGGTTATAGCCGTAGTGACACGTGCGGTACGTCCGCGGAAAAATGGCGGAGACTCTGGCAGCCTACTGGCTTCAACGTGGCCGCCGACTACCACGCCATCCTGTTCAAGCAACTGTTGTTCGGAGAAATCGGCGTCAACCAAAACGGCGCGGTGGGCGTGTTGCAAGCCCTCATAACCAGTCCTATCCCCACCCTCAAAATCGCCGTCATCTTCCGCCATTACGACAAATATTATTCCAACCCGTTAGGGCACGCCTTCGGCACCAACTCCTCGAATGCCGGCGAAACCGGCATCTACCTCACCAGCGACTATGTTCTCTCGCGACGAATCACACTGAGCCTGTACGCCGACTACTACCGATTCACCATCCTCACCTACCGCACCGA
This sequence comes from Bacteroidales bacterium, assembly GCA_045132055.1. GTDB lineage: Bacteria > Bacteroidota > Bacteroidia > Bacteroidales > WCHB1-69 > F23-D06. The sequence goes on along the minus strand of JBGURP010000033.1, from coordinate 223,539 downwards.
CGCGCCCGTGCAAGGCCTGGACATAGGCCTGTCCGGGGAAATCAATCTAACCCGAAGCAGCGTACTGAATGTGAAATACAACTTTCGGAGCAAACCCGAGAACAGTCCCGAATCTGTCTATTACAAGCAAATCCAAGAGCATCTCAAACACAAAATCCGACTAATTTGGTCTAATACGCCTCTTTCCACATTGAAACTGAAAACGGAAATCGACTGGATGATAAACCACTACCCCATGAGCCAAACCAGGCGCTCGGGCATCTTGCTCTACCAAGACATCATCTTGAATTTCCCCAAACCAAACATTTCCATACATACAAGAATTGCCTATTTCGACACCGACAGCTACGACGAGCGGCTCTATGCCTACGAAAACGACGTGTATTACGCTTTCAGCATCGGGTCCTACTATTACAAAGGCATTCGCGGCTACCTATTGCTTCGCTACAAGTACAAATGGATAAGTTTGTGGCTGCGTTTGGCGCAAACCTACTACATTGACAGGCAAGTGATCAGCAGCGGATTGACACAAATTGACAAGCCGCACAAGACTGAAATAAAGGCACAGGTAATGTTCAGTTGGTAATCTATTTCAGCGCCGCAATCAGCCGTTCCAATTTGAGCAAATCAAGAGCGGTGAGGGAGAAAGTACGAGTCGCCGACCATCTCAAGGGACGTTTCAAGAGACGGAGAACCAATCCGACGAGCCCAGCCAAATAGACTTTCTTGCAACGGAGGTAGGTTTGGAGCAACCGACTATCACGAACAAACTCTGCCGGCAACTTATGCCCAGCATAGAGGGTTGCCAGATTGTCAACTGCACACATCATCTTGTCCACATACTCAGCATTGGAGTCCAAGCCATCGTGATACATTTCATTATCAATATGGTTGACCGGAATCTCTTTCTGCTGCAACTGGTAGCCAAAGAAAGTATCCTCAAATCCATACTGAGTGAAGTTCTCATCAAAAGAGACCTTCTCAAACACCGCCTTGGGCACCAGCATGTTGAACGGGGTGAAGGATTGATACGGATTTATGTTGCGGATTGCGGCTGTTCGTTGCTCCCGAGCCAAGCCATATCTCCACCGAAGGCGGAAGGCCGGATCCGGGGTCATCTCGCGATAAGCCACACCGCCCAAAACGACAAACAGCTGTTCTGGATTGTGGTGGAATCGGATATACTGCACATACTGGGAGATGAAGTTAGACTGCTTCATGCCTGCGTCGCAATCCAAGAAAAGCAGATACGGATAGTGGGCCGCCTGCGCCAGGTGGTTACGGATCTTGGAGCGCCCCATATTGCGATGATGCTGCACGTATGTCACCTCCGGTTCCGTCACGAGACTATGATTCTCGCTGCAGATCTTCAGATCGGGGGACGCGTCATCCTCGACGATGATCTCGAACGGGATATTCAGCTGACGAGCCTGATGGAGCAAGTCGTGGACCAGAGGCTGCACATCGTAATTATATGTTGGCAGTAGTATGGAGAGCATTACACACCGGAATCTATCAATTTGCCGTCCTCAATACAGATGGTTCTGGACGGAAACTGGTTGATCAAAGAAAAGTTATGGGTGGCCATCAAGATAGTGGTACCCGACTTGTTGATGTTATGGAACACCTGGAAGATTTCTTCTGCGGTGATGGGGTCGAGGTTGCCGGTCGGCTCGTCCGCGAGAATCACATCCGGTTTGTTGAGCAGGGCACGCGCAATGCACACGCGCTGTTGCTCACCGCCGGAGAGCTGGGAGGGCAACTTGAAGTCTTTGGTAGCAAGTCCCACCAAGGCCAGCACTTCCTCACAACGGTTCAGCATGGCGGATTTGTCTTTCCAACGCGTTGCACGCAACACAAACATTAGGTTCTCGATCACTGTCATGTCGCTAATGAGCTGGTAATCTTGGAAAACCATACCGATTTTCTTGCGGAGCTCCGGAATCTTCTTGTCCTTCATGGTCAGCAAATCATACCCGATGATGGATGCCTCTTCCCCTTTGGGTCTGATTTCCGCGATCAGGGATTTGAGAATCGACGACTTGCCGCTTCCGGTTTTGCCGATCAGATAGACAAACTCACCAGGTCGCACGGTAAACGATACATCCTGCAAGACGAGCAGCTTCTTTTGGAAGACACTCACATTCTTGAAAGATATCACATCCTCCACCGTGGCAGGCGTTTCATTCTGTTCAGCAGATTCCGCAACGGGATTCTCTTCTTGGGGTTCCTGAATCACTTCTTGATTCAGGAATTCTTCTTGTTCGGGATTAGGCATCGATGTTGGCATAAGTGGCGTTTTGTTCAATAAATTCACGACGTGGGGGCACTTCGTCGCCCATCAGCATGGCAAACACGCGATCGGCCTCGGCGGCATTCTCAATCGTAACCTGACGCAGTGTACGGGTAGAAGGATCCATGGTCGTGCTCCAAAGTTGCTCCTCGTTCATCTCACCCAAACCTTTGTAACGTTGCACGTGCACCTTGGCATCTTCATTGTCGCCGGCGGCTTCGGCGGTAAACTGCGCGCGCTGTTCCTCCGACCAGGCATATTTCTGATATTTGCCCTTCTTGATCAAATACAATGGCGGCGTGGCAATATAGACATGGCCGTTCTCAATCAGCTCACGCATATAGCGGAAGAAGAAGGTCAAAATCAGAGCGGCGATATGGCTACCATCGACATCGGCATCGGTCATGATGATCACCTTGTGGTAACGCAATTTGGAAATATTCAGCGCCTTGCTGTCCTCTTCCGTGCCAATAGTCACGCCGAGGGCCGTGTAGATATTCTTGATTTCTTCGCTTTCAAAGATACGGTGCTGCATGGCTTTCTCCACGTTCAGGATCTTACCGCGCAACGGGAGGATAGCCTGGAAGTGGCTGTCGCGGCCCTGCTTGGCCGTGCCACCTGCAGAGTCACCCTCTACGAGGAAAAGCTCGCATTTTTCGGCATCCTTGGACGAACAGTCGGAAAGTTTGCCGGGCAGACCGGAACCGCTGAAAGCGGTCTTGCGCTGCACCATCTCGCGCGCTTTGCGGGCCGCGTGACGTGCCTGGGCTGCCAACACCACCTTATCGACAATCTCCTTGGCATCTTTCGGATTTTCCTCCAAATAGTTGGTCAACATCTCGCCCACCATCTGGTTCACGATACCCGAAACCTCGCTGTTGCCCAGCTTGGTCTTGGTCTGACCTTCAAACTGAGGTTCGGAAACCTTCACGGAAATGATGGCCGTCAAGCCCTCGCGGAAGTCGTCACCGGAGATTTCAATCTTGTCCTTGGACAACTTATCCAACATCTTGTTGTCGTCGGCATACTTTTTCAGTGTGCGGGTAAGGGCCATACGAAAACCGGTCAAGTGCGTACCGCCCTCTATCGTGTTGATGTTATTGACGTAGGAATGGATATTCTCGGTGAAAGAGTCGTTGTACTGCATGGCCACCTCAACCGGCACCCCTTGGCGTTCACCCTCAATGTAGATGGGTTTGGAGGTAATTTTGGAACGACCCTGATCGAGATACATGATGAAATCGCGCAAACCGTTTTCAGAATAGAATTCGTGTTTAGGGTGGTTCCCATTCTCGTCGGTCTTGCGCAGATCCTCGATTGTCAGGCGGATACCCTTGTTCAGGTATGCCAGCTCTTTGAGACGGTCGGAAAGACGCTCGAAATCGTATTTGGTCACATAGAAGATGGTCTCGTCCGGGGTGAAGGTAATCTTGGTTCCGCGATAGTCGCTCTCGCCCACCACCTTGACGGGATACAGGGGCTTGCCGTATGCATACTCCTGCATAAAATGCTTACCATCTCTAAACACTTCTGCTATCATGTGCTTGGAGAGGGCGTTCACGCAGGAAACACCCACGCCGTGCAGACCGCCGGACACCTTGTAGGAATCCTTGTTGAACTTACCGCCGGCGTGCAGCACCGTCATGACCACTTCAAGAGCGGAGCGATGCTCTTTTTCGTGCATGTCGGTGGGAATACCACGACCGTTGTCCAACACAGAAATGGAATTATCTTCTAATATAGTGACTTCAATGTTATTGCAATAACCAGCCAGTGCCTCGTCGATGGAGTTGTCCACCACTTCGTTCACCAAATGGTGCAGTCCGCGGTCGCTGACATCGCCAATATACATAGCCGGACGCTTACGTACGGCCTCCAGGCCTTCGAGCACCTGGATATTACTGGCACTATAGGTTTCCTCTACGGGTTTTACGTTTTCTATCTCACTCATTTTCAATTACTTTTATTATTTTCATAAAACGAGCAAAGATAAGAAAAATATGGTTATCCTCGGTATTTTTTTTCAAAAAAAACGCTGTTGCGGCACATAACCACAACAGCGTAAAATTCAAGAAGTTAGAATGTCTTAACCGTGCATTCTGCGGTCCATCTCCTGTGCAATGTAAGAGGCCACATCGTCAGCGTAGGTGTTCATGCCAAAACCGGCATCGAAACCGAGTTCCTTGGCCAGTTCGTGCGTGATACGCGGTCCGCCGGCACACACGATGAGCTTGTCACGCAAACCCTCGGCCTCCAGCATTTCGATCAGCTCAGTCATGTTCTTAATGTGCACATCTTTCTGCGTCACGGTCTGCGACACAAGCAACGCGTCAGCGTGCATCTCCACAGCCTTGGCGATAAACTCCTCGTTAGGCACCTGACTGCCCATGTTCAGCGCATCGAACATGTCATAGCGTTCAATGCCATAGTGTCCGGCATAGCCTTTCATGTTCATGATAGCATCAATACCCACTGTGTGCGCATCGGTACCCGTGCTGGCCCCCACCACCACGATCTTGCGACCGATATGCTCGCGGATAAACTGGTCTGTCTCTTGCATGGACCACACCGTGGACTCCACCTTAGGCACGTGAATCGTGGTAAAATCCACAGTATGGGTTGTCGAACCGTAACAGTTGACAAACGTAAAGCCCTCGGTCAACTCTTTGTAGAAGACCACTTGCGGGTTTTCAAAGCCCATCTTCTTCAACAGCTGCTTGGCAGCCTCCACTGCCTCGTCGCCACAGGGCACGGGCAGCGTGAAGCTCAACTGCGTCTTACCGTCATTCATCGTATCTCCGTACGGTTTCACACGGGTTAAATCTAACGTCTGATCAAAATCCTTTTGATCCATTGAATATAATCCACCACTCATATCTATTTAGGTTTAAAGTTATAAAATTCTTAAGGTTTATATGGTTCTTCCTGGTTAGCTCTTCATTCCCACAAAATAGTCATCCTTGTCCTCGAAAAGAATGTTGAAGGAGGTCATACTTCCATAAATGCGGGAAATGTATTGCTGCAGATTCACTTTTTCCTCATCGGACAAGCTAGCACTGCTGTTAATATTCTGTTCCAGCACGCGAAGTCTGTCTCGCATCATCACAATCTTATGAAAGAAGGTCTCAACAGGGATCTCCTTGGGTTTGAGGTCCTTGTTGGCAGGCTGCAGAATCATTGTTCCGCCTTGCCATTTGGCTCCCAGTTCCACCCTATGCTCGATGGCATTGTACTTGCCGAGGATGTGGGTTAGTACACGCTCCACCTCCTTCAAATTGAGTTTGGGCTGGTCGTCATCGGCTGCAACGGGATCGAGCACTTCTAATTCCAGATTGAGTTTTGAGAACTCAATCTCGCCGCCACGAACAAAGATAATCTTATAGCTCAGTGCATTATTCTGACTGATGATACCCTCACCATATTTTTCATGCACCACTCGGGTTCCTACCGAAAGATTGTCAATTTCCATTTTTCTATTCTATTTCTCCTTTTCTGTCTGTTTTACAGCGTCCTCAAGCGTGATTTGGTTGCCAGTGGCCACGTCTATAAGAATGTATTTAGTATGGCCCATGCCTAGCTTTTCAGCGTATTGCAGCTGTTCCATTCCGCTGACATGATTCACTTCCTTGAAGACATGCTCACAGCCGTATGCCTTGGATGTCAGGTCCTGGCAGGCCTGGTCAATGGCCACAATATCAGTGGAAGCCACAGCGCCAATGTCGCGCATGAAGGGCTTCGGCGCACGTGATGAGCAATCGCAAGAGCTGGAGATGTTGGCCATCACGTTGATGAAGACCATCGGGCGGCGATCCATGAGCACCTTGGTGTATTCCACCAGCTTGTCCAAGAAGCGCGTCTCGTCATAACCAGTGTTGTCTGGCGAGAAAAGCTTGAGCGGGCACTCCGCGATGCATTTCGCACAGCCAATACACTTGGTCGTGTCAATCATCGGGCCGTTGTCATCCACATTAATGGCCAGAGCGGGACACTGGTTGGCACAACGGTTGCACTGATAGCACTTGTCTGGCGTATTCACCTTGGGATAGTTGTTGGCGTGGATAGCCATCTTGCCACCCGGAGAAGCCATACCCATGCCCACATTCTTGATGGCACCGCCGAAACCGGAAGAACCATGTCCTTTGAAGTGGGAGTAGATGATGTAGAAATGATAATCCTCAAAATGGTCGCCCGTACGCACGGTCTTGCAATATTTGAAGTTATCGTCACCCGGATAAATCTTTTCGCCATCGGCATCCAGAATATCTATGGGTGCAAAAGTAAAACCATGCTCCTCAGCCAATGCAATGTGGGATTTGGTGAAACGGCGGTCGCTGACGTAGAGCACATTCGTCTCCACAAACGTGGGATGCACCTGGTCCACCAGCGGATGAAGCAACTCAGGATTCAGGAAATTCTGATTGCCGCGTTCGCCAAAATGCACCTTCAAACCCACCTTCATATCGGGAGCAAGGTTCACGTTCAGGGCATTGTAGAGTTTCTGTATATTCTCCGGCGTGATCTCACTGCAGAAATAGACCACCGACACGTCCGAAGGCAACTTTTCCTGCTTGGATTTCTGCGCATGGACAACCGTACACACCGCCATCAAACCGCACAGAAGTATTAAAAACTTATTTTTCATTTGCATACAATTATTTGGTAAAAAACACTCTTCTACTCCTCTAATCTCTCATCTCTAATCTTTACTTCCTGTTCTTCATCAACTCAATGAAGGGATTGAAATAATTCTCGCCCTTGGTCACCACGCCGGCGAGGCCCTTACCACCGTTCATCGGACGTTTCACATCGCCGAAGATACCCTTCTCGAGTGCGGAGAACATGCCTTCCACTTCAATCTGCTTCAGCAGTTCAATCGTGTTGTTCAAGACGGTTTTGGCGCGTTCGCGGCAGATACCGCCCTCTCTGAATTCCATTTCCTCGCCAATGCTCTTCATGTCATTGAAGATGTAGCGGGCATTCTCGATGGAGAGATAACGGTCGCTCATGAACGGCGTGTGGATGGCTTCGGTGGGCATACCAAGCAACTGGATGCCTTGGTGTGTCCAGATGCCGATGATGTTGAAGAGGGCATCTTGGATATGACCACGGAAGATGTTGCCCGTCATGAACTTGGTAGGAGGCATATACTTCAGCGTAGCTTTCGGGAAGATCTCGCGGGTCATCTGTGCTTGGGCGAGTTCCAATAGGAAGCCGTTCTCCAGCATCGGGTCCATCTCAAAGGCGTGGCCGAGGCCCATCTGTTCCTCCGGCAGCGCGGCGAGCAAGGCCAATTGCTCGTTGATAAGGTCAGAGGCAAGCACCGTGTGGGCAGCCTCCACAGCGTCGGCGGTGGTGAGGTAGTTATCTTCACCGGTATTGATGATCACGCCGGCATAGCCGTTGATGATACGGGAGAAATACTGGTCAATCAAAGTACGCTGCGGGTTGATGTCGCGGAACAAAATACCGTAGAGTGCGTCGTTGAGCATCACATCCAAACGCTCAAGGGCGCCCATTGCGGCGATTTCGGGCATACAGAGACCGGAACAGTAGTTACAGAGGCGAATGTAGCGGCCCACCTCTTCGCCAACTTCATCTAGGGCCTTGCGCATGATGCGGAAGTTCTCCTGTGTGGCAAACGTGCCGCCGAAGCCTTCGGTCGTGGCGCCGTAGGGCACATAGTCAAGCAGACTCTGTCCCGTAGTACGGATCACGGCAATCACATCGGCACCCTGACGAGCACCAGCCTGTGCCTGCACCACATCTTCGTAAATGTTGCCCGTAGCCACAATGATATAGAGGTAAGGTTTCGGACCCTCGCCAATGGTGCTGAGGTACTCATTGCGCTTGGCCACATTGCCTTTGATGCGCGTCAAACAAGCGTCAATGAAAGGCTGGACGGCCGCCTGTATCTTATCCAACGGATTGAGCTTCAGTGTGGTGATATCCCAGTTTTCGGTTGAGATTTTCTCCGCAATCGCCTGAGGATTCATGCCAGTTTCCAAAATCGCATTACCGATAAAATAGAGCACACCTTGGTTCAGAACGCCCTTTTCCAGAAGAGCATCCACCACGCGGTTGGGCAACGGCACACCGTTCTCGTCAACCCCATCAATGCCAATCAGACGACAAAGGGTACGTTCCACCGTCACCGTCGTGTAGGCATCCACAAATTCCTGTACCTGATTGGCAATGTTTTTTGCCAATTGTTTGGCCGCATCAACCTGTGCGAAATCCAATCCGAGTTTACTTTTTCTCATATTTTCCTATTTTTTACATCAAATTCTTTTCTCTAATTTCTAATCCCTCATCTCTCATCGTTCAAAAATATCGAAGTGGGCCAAATGCCACTTTTGGAGGCGGTATTGGATGGAAGTCCAAAGCACTCCCCATCCATACTTGCTGCTCCGGCGGAAGTTGATGGAGGAGGCCTCCGGAAAGTATTTGGTGGGGCAGGTGATCTCGGCAATCTCATAGCCGGCGTAGAATATCTGTGCCAGCATCTGGTTGTCGAACACGAAATCGTCGGAGTCGGCCATGAAGTTAATGGCGCGGAGCACATCCGCCGAGAACGCGCGATAGCCAGTATGGTATTCCGACAGTTTCTGTCCCATCAGCACATTTTGGACAAAGGTCAGGCAACGGTTGAAGAAGTACTTGTAGCACGGCATGCCGCCTTTGCGTGCGCCGGAGCCCAAAATGCGCGAGCCCAGCACCACAGGGTACACGCCATTGACAATGACATACGCCATGGACTCAATGAGCTTGGGCGTGTACTGGTAGTCGGGATGCAACATCACCACCACATCCGCTCCCAAATCGAGAGCTTTTGCGTAGCACGACTTCTGGTTGCCACCATATCCTTTGTTCTCATCATGACAGATGATATGTTGAATGCCCAACGCACGAGCCACCTCCACAGTACCGTCCGAGGAGCCGTCGTCCACCAGGATAACCTCATCCACAATGTCCATGGGTACCTCCTTGTAGGTCTTTTCCAACGTCATCGCCGCATTAAATGCCGGCAGCACCACACAAATCTTCTTGTCTTTCAGCATCTTTCTGTCAATCCGAAAAAACGGGCAAAGATACAAAAAAAAGGGATATTTCCAAAATCCCGGACAACTACGAACATTTTTGTATTTTTGCACCGAAAAAGAGACGGTGCATGCACCGTCTCTAACAACAAATAACCTATTATGAATACAACACGACAACAGAAAATAGCATCTCTCCTGCAACGCGAGCTGGCCAACATCTTCCTGCAGGACAGCAAAAGCATCTATAACTGCATGATCACGGTCACCAAGGCCACCATCACCTCCGATCTCTCCATCGCCAGGGGCTATTTGAGCATCTACATGGCGGACAACAAGGACGCGGTGATTGCCGCCGTGCGCGCCAACACCAAGGACATCCGCTTCCGACTGGGCCAGAGAATCAAGAACCAGCTACGCGTCGTGCCCCAACTGGAGTTTTTCATTGACGACACGCTGGACTACATGGAAAATATCGACCGCCTTCTGAAACAGTAATCGTGAACCTGGAGCAGCACAAAACGGCCCTTTTCTTCGCATTGAGGTATCTGTTTGCCAAAAAGCAGCATAACATCATCAATGTCATCTCCCTGATTTCCATGATCGGCATCATGGTCAGCGGGGCGGCACTGATTATCGTGCTCTCCGTATTCAACGGCATGGAGCAGATGATTGGCGGTTGGTTCAACGCCTTCAACCCCGACTTTGAAATCACAGTCAAGGAGGGCAAATCCTTCGCTCCGGAGGCCATCCCGTTGGACAAGATCGCGTCTCTGCCAGATATAGCTTCGGTGCACGAAGTGGTCAGCGACCTCACGCTCGCCACCTATGGCGAGTGCCAGGAGCTGGTGAAACTCAAGGGCGTGTCTCCGGAGTATCTCAACCGAGAGGGCTATGCCGGGATGCTGGTTGACGGCAGCTTCGACTTCTACCGTGGCAACCAGCCGTGTGCCATCGTGGGCAGCATCGCCGCCGGGAAACTGCGTATCAACCTGCGCAGCTACGACCTGCTGAAACTCTATTATCCCAAACGTACCAAGAAAAACCTGGCCAACCCCGCGGAAGCCTTCAACACCCGGTTCCTCTACCCTACCGGCGTGTTCAACACCAACACCACCCACGACCAAACCGTGGTATTCTGTCCCATAGATTTTGTGCGCGACCTGATGCTGTACGATGGGCTGGTGACCTCTGTGGAGGTACAACTGAAAAACAGCAAGGAGTACGCAAAAGTACAGCCGCGCATTCAGGAGATGGCAGGCGACAAATTCCTCGTCAAGAACAAATACGAGCAGGAAGAGACCCTGTTCCGGACCATGCAGTCGGAGAAACTCATCATATACGTCATCCTGGCCTTCATTCTCCTCGTGGCCGCCTTCAACATCATCGGCTCCTTAGGCATGCTGATTTTGGAGAAGCGGAGCGACACGCACATACTGCGCAACATGGGCGCAACCGACAGCATGCTGAGCCGCATCTTCCTCTACGAAGGCGTACTCATTTCCTGCATCGGCGGACTGGCCGGCATGGCACTCGGCGCTGTCATCTGCCTGATACAGCAAGTCTTCCATGTGGTCAAATTAGGTGGCGGCGAGCATTATCTGGTGCAGTATTATCCCGTTGACATGCAATTCACTGACTTTATTTGGGTCGGCCTCACCATATTGGCCATCAGCCTCATCACCTCCATCATTCCAGCACTGGCCATGAGACGAAACACCCTCAAAAAATAAGCGATTATGAAAAGACAATTTTTGTTCTCCATATTCTTGCTCTTCGCGCTGCACCTGCAGGGTCAGGTTCCCATCGGACAGTTCCGCAGCCACATCCCCTTGCACAGTTTCCATTCCGTGGCAGCGAGCGACGACTACGTCTATGCCGCAGCCAACAATGGACTGATGTTATTAGAGAAGAATACCCTCAGCAACGACCAACCGAATCTCTCTTCCTGGACAAAGGTGGAAGGACTCTCCGACGTGGACATCGCCATCATCCAATACGACAAGCCGCATCAGGTCCTGCTCATCAGCTACAAGAACGGAAATCTGGACTTCATCAAAGACGACAAACTCTACAATATCAGCGACATCCGCGACAAACAGCTGACAGGATCGAAAGAAGCCTCGCACATTCGCATCCATGACAACATAGCCTACATTGTGTATGACTTTGGCATCGTCCTGCTCAATCTGGACAGCCGTCTGATAGAGGACAGCTGGTTCACGAAAGACGAGGACACGTTGCTGACTGCCCGCGACATTGCCATCAGCGAAAACCGCTATTTTGTCAGCACCAACAACGGCATTTACAGCATTTCGCGCAACCATCCCATCCCATCCAATTTCCTGGAATGGAGCAAGGAGCCTGTAGAAAGCACGGACTTTGACCATCTGTTCTACATCGACGGGCATTTGTACGCCAACCGCAACGCCACGAGCGACCTTTCCGAAGAGGCTATGGACACGCTCTATGTCTTGTGGCAAGGCGACTGGAGTCCCACCACCAAAACCTATAACAATGTCATGGGCATCACAGGACTCGGAAACGAGATGGCCGTATGCAACCAATATGAAGTGGAGGTGCTGGATGCTGATGGCGTGCTTGCGTTCAAGGCAGTCTGGTACAAAGATGACAACGCCTACCCGTACGCCAGAGAGGCGGTATTGGACGAGGACATGGTATGGGTAGCCGATGAGAACAACGGGCTCATCGCTGCCAACAGAACCTTTTACTACACAAAATATCTGACCTTAAACGGCCCATTTGCTGCCACCGCACAAGGCATGTGCAGCCATAACGGAATATTGGCCGTCGTGCCAGGCGCTACCAGTCCATCTTTTTCTCCCAGATACCATTATCCTTCCCTGAGCTGGTTTGTACACAACCGCTGGCACTCCAACTCCATGGAATTCTACCACTACGACCCCGCCCATATCACCACCGACCTTCTCAATGTGATCATTAACCCAAATGACGAGTCGGAATGGTATGTCGCTTCCTGGGGCAACGGACTTTTCAGATGCCGCGACCAAAGAATCGAACAGCACTACAACGCCAGCAACAGCCCCTTGGACTCCACCGAATATGGAAAGACTTTCGTGTCAGGGCTTGCTTTCGACAAGAAAGGTAATCTTTGGCTTACCAACAGCCAGTGTGGCAAGATGTTGAAGATGTTAGAGCCCAATGGCACCTGGCACGAATACAACATCACCACCGGCGTCATCACCTCTACTGCCGGCGTGGTGGCCGAGCATCTGCTGGTGGACTCCAGAGGTTTCAAGTGGATCACGTTCCCGCGTGACGACAACCTCAACAAATACCACCTGGTGGCATTCAACGACAACGGCACCTACGACAATACCGGAGACGACCAGTTGCAACGTATTGACATGAACACCGCCGCACGAGTCAACTCCTCCACCGTATATTGTATCGCGGAGGACAAAGATGGCGAAATCTGGATTGGCACCGACAAGGGCATCAAGGTTATCTACTACCCTGCCAAAGTGTTTGATGGCTCGGCGTTGCCCAATAACATTTTGCTGGAACAGGACGGCTATGTATCCGTACTCTTTGAATATGAAGAAATTACCGCTTTGGCAGTGGACGGTGCAAACCGCAAGTGGGTCGGCACCAACAAGGCCGGCGTTTTCCTCATGAGCGAGAACGGCCAAGAGCAATTGCTGCACTTCACAGCAGAAGACCATCCGCTTTTCTCCAACCAGATTACCAGCATCTGCATCGACGACCTGACCGGAGAGGTTTTCTTCGGCACCTCCAAGGGAATTGTCAGCTACCGGGGCGGAGCCACCAAAGGCGCCGACAGCTACGAAGATTTGCTGGTATTTCCCAACCCCGTGCGTCACGACTACCACGGCATGGTAGCCGTGAAAGGACTGAAAACCAACTCTTTATGCAAAATCACAGACGCTTCGGGCAAGCTGGTATGGCAAGGCTACAGCGAAGGCGGACAGCTGGTGTGGGACTGCAAGGACCACTTTGGCAATCGCCCCGCCACGGGCGTCTATTTCGTCATGGCCTCCGATGAGGAAGGCAAAGAGAAAATCGTCACCAAGTTCCTCTTCATCCACTAAACAGATTCCGACATGAATATCTCTACGGCCGGAATCGTACTGCATAGCACCAAGTACTCCGACACCTCCCTGATCGTCAAGATTTACACAGAGGCGCAGGGCACGCAGTCCTTCATCGTGAAAGGTGCATTCGGCAAGAAAAGCCGCATCAAGGCCGCGCTATTCTCGCCCATGGCACTGGTCAGCATCACGTACAACGACCACGGCGGAGACAAGCTCAAATATCTCAAAGACATCATGCGCCGGAGCACGACGGCCGACATGGGCTTTGACCCTGTGAAAAGCTCCATCCTGCTGTTTTATAACGAATTGGTTTATAAGCTATTGTTTGACGCAGGACCCGATACCGTGCTGTTTCATTTTCTGGAAGACGAAATTCTCAAAATCACCGAGGCGGAAACCTGCTTTGCCGACACTCCGTTGCGCTTTCTCATCCGGCTGAGTATCATCCTCGGCTTCTTCCCTGAAAACAACTATTCGGAATCCACGCCTTTCTTCTCGCTTACGGAAGGCCGTTTCCAACAATGGCGATTAGACGAGCAAAGCGAGCTCCCCGAGGCAGAGAGCCAGTATCTCGCCCACCTGCTGCGCGAAGAAAGCACTCCAATTCCTGACCGCCAAACCCGTAACAACCTGCTGCGCTACCTGATCGAATACTACAAGATTCACAACGAGCACCTCTCCAACATGGAATCTGTTGCCGTGTTGGCAGACATCCTGCATGCCTGATTCCAGTCCGGGTGCGAGGACTAATATTTCAACATTTTTTACTATTTTTGCAGCCTTTTTGGCAAGGTTAATTATATTGACATTTTCTAAAATATCGCACTATGCTATTATCAGAAATAGAGAGCATTCTGTTTGAAGGCAAGACACTGGAAGTCGCTCCTGAGACAATAAAACAGATGGAGGATTCCTTCAATTTTCTGAAAGAGTTTTCAAAAGACAAAATCATATACGGCATCAACACCGGATTCGGCCCCATGGCACAGTATCGTGTCAACGATGAAGATGTGAAAGCCCTGCAATACAACATCATCCGCAGCCACTCCTGCGGCGCGGGCGAGCCATTCCCTGAATTGTACGTGAAAGCCGCCATGATGGCGCGTTACCACACCTTCGTGAGAGGCAAATCGGGCGTGGATCCATACGCCATGGAGCTGCTTCGCACATTCATCAACAAGGGCATCTGCCCGGTGATTCCGCAACACGGCAGCGTGGGCGCCTCTGGCGACCTGGTGCAGCTGGCCCACATGGCCCTGACGCTGATCGGTGAGGGTGAAGTATTCTATCAGGGCAAGCGCAGACCGACCGCCGAGGTTATGAAAGAGCTGGGCATCACCCCGCTGAAACCGACCATGCGCGAGGGCCTCGCCCTGAACAACGGTACCGCCATGATGACCGGCGTGGGCATCGTCAACTTGCACTACGCCAAGAAGCTGCTCGACTATGCGCTTATCGCCTCCGTCATGATTAACGAAATCGCCGGATCCTACGACGACTTCATGGCCAAGGAGCTGAACGACCTGAAAAACCACGAAGGTCAGTCCGTCATCGCACGGAAAATGCTGGATATTGCCAATGGTACCCAATGCATGCGCAAACGCGCCGTGGAGATGTTCCATCACCACGAAGAGAAAGTGTTCACCCACAAGGTGCAACCCTACTACTCACTACGCTGCGTACCTCAGATTCTCGGCCCCATTTACGATGCCTACAAGTTTACAGAGAAGATTTTGGAAGAAGAGTTCAACGCGGTGGACGATAATCCGGTGGTCGATATGGACACCGAAACCGTATATCACGGCGGCAACTTCCACGGCGACTATATCTCCTTCGAAATGGACAAGCTGAAAATTGCTACCACGAAAATCGCCGTGCTGATGGAGCGTCAACTCAACTACCTGTGCCACGACCGTATCAACGGCATTCTGCCCCCGTTCCTGAACCTGGGCACTCTGGGCTTGACCTACGGCATCCAAGCCATGCAGTTCACGGCATGTTCCACCACGGCCGAGTGTCAGACGCTCTCCAACTCCATGTACGTGCACAGCATCCCGAACAACAACGACAACCAGGATGTGGTCAGCATGGGCACCAACTCCGCCATCTTGGCCAAGAGAGTCATCGACAACTGCTACCAGGTGATGGCCATTCATTTCATCGCCCTGGCGCAGGCCGTTGACTGCCTCAACATTCAGGACAAGCTGTCGCCCTTCACGAAAAACATCTACAACGAGGTGCGCCAAATCGTTCCGAAGTTCATTGAGGACACACCCAAAGATGCGGACATCCAGAACGTCATCGATTATTTAACAGCAAAGAAAACCAATATCTTATAACATGAAATACGCATTAGTAACTGGTGGTTCCAGAGGCATTGGCAGGGCCATTTGCATCAAGCTGGCCTCCATGGATTTCCCCGTTCTCATCAATTACCAATCCAATCAACAAGCCGCCGAAGAAACCCTGCGGCTCATCACAGAAGCCGGCGGCAAAGGCGAATTGCTGCAATACGACGTCACCGTAGCCGACCAGGTGGACAAGGCCATTGAATCATGGCAGAACGCCCATCCCGAGGACTACATCGGCATTTTGGTCAACAACGCAGGCATCCGCAAAGACACGCTTATGGTCTTCATGCAGAACGAAGACTGGCAGAGCGTCATCAACACCACCCTCAACGGATTCTTTTACACCACTAGAAGACTCATCAAGGGGATGCTGTCCAAGCGCGACGGACGCATCATCAACATGGCTTCTTTGTCCGGCCTCAAGGGCCAAGGCGGCCAGTCGAACTACTCCGCGGCCAAGGCTGCGCTGATTGGCGCCACCAAGGCACTAGCCCAGGAGATTGGTTCTCGCAAGATCACTGTGAACGCCGTGGCTCCCGGATTCATTGAGACGGACATGACCAAGGATTTCAATGAAGATGATTTCAAGAAGATGATCCCTGCAGGTCGTTTCGGCAAACCTGAGGAAGTGGCTGCATTGGTCGGTTTCCTGGCCTCCGACGACGCCGCATACATCACTGGCGAGGTGATTTCAATTAACGGAGGATTGTACACATAGTTTAGAGTTGAGAGATTAGAGTTTAGAGATATGAGACGAGTAGTAATTACAGGTATGGGCATCTATTCTTGCTTGGGTAAGAATCTAGACGAGGTGCGCCAATCATTATACGCCGGCAAATCCGGCATCGGCATTGATCCGATGAGAAAAGAATACGGGTACCGTTCCCCACTCACGGGCATAGTGGAACGTCCCGCACTGAAAGGCCTGCTGGATCGCAGGTCCAGAGTTTGTCTGGCCGAAGAGGGCGAGTACGCCTACATGTCCACTGCAGAGGCATTGCGCAACGCCAAGGTTGACATGGATTATCTGGAGAAGAATGAAGTCGGCGTGCTGTTCGGCAACGATTCCTCGGCCAAAGCGGTCATTGAGGCCCACACCACAGCTATGCAATACAAGGACACGCAGATGATGGGCTCCGGCGCCATTTTCCAGAGCATGAACTCCACGGTAACCATGAACTTGTCCACCATCTTCAAGCTGCGGGGCATCAACATGACCATCAGCGCGGCTTGTGCCAGCGGTTCGCACGCCATCGGCCTTGGGCTGATGTTCATCCGCAACGGCCTGCAAGACATGGTCATTTGCGGCGGCGCACAGGAAACCCACTATCTCTCCATGGGCAGCTTCGACGGCATCGGTGCATTCTCCGTGCGGGTGGATGACCCCACCAAGGCTTCACGCCCGTTCGACCGCGACCGTGACGGCCTCGTGCCCGGCGGCGGCGCTGCCACCGTCATCCTCGAAGAGTATGAACACGCAGTCAAGAGAGGCGCCCCCATCATCGCTGAAGTGGTCGGTTACGGTTTCTCCTCCAACGGCGCCAACATCTCACAACCCAGCGACATGGGCTCTGGCATTGCCATGGAACGCGCCCTCAAGGACGCAGGCGTGCTGGCGAGCGACATCGACTATATCAACGCTCACGCCACCTCCACGCTCCAAGGCGACGCTTTCGAGGCTATGGCCTTAGACCATCTCTTCACCCCGTATCACACCCCCATCAGCTCCACCAAGTCCATGACCGGACATGAGTGCTGGATGGCCGGTGCGAGCGAGATTGTCTATTCCAACCTGATGATGCTCAACTCCTTCATCGCCCCCAACATCAACTTCGAGAACCCTGACGAATACTCCAAAAATCTCAACATCGTCAGCAAGACTCAGGAGAAGAACATCGACCTCTACCTTTCCAACTCTTTTGGATTCGGAGGTACGAACAGTGCTTTAGTAATTAAAAAAATCAAATAAAATATTATGCAAAGAGAAGAAATTATCAAAACAGTGAACCACTTCTTAGTGGAGGAAATCGAGATTGAAGAAAACCTGTTGAAAGAGGATGCCTTGTTGAAAGAAGGTCTGGGAATCGACAGTCTTGACTTCGTGGACATCGTCGTGATCGTGGAGAAGAACTTCGGCTTCAAAATCAAGCCCGAGGAGATGAAGGACGTGAAGACGCTGGGACAGTTCTACGATTACATCGCTGAGAAGGTAAACTAAGCGCAGCCATGGCCGATTCGCGACAATGGCAAGGCAAGACGAGTGGCGGAAATTTCGGACAACGTTTTCTGCTCACTTTCTTGAAACGATTCCGGGTGACAGCCTTATACCCTGTACTTCCGGTCATCATCCCGTTTTGCCTCCTTTTTGCCAGGAAACCGAATCGCGCCCTGTTCCGGTATTTCCACGATATCCACCGCTACGGCCGTTGGAAGGCATTTTGCGCCACCGCACGCACCGCCTACACATTCGGCAAAGTGGTCATCGACAAGTTCGCCATCTGGGCGGGCCGCAGCGACCAGTTTCAGGTTATCCTGGAGCATCCGGAAATATCCCAAAGCCTTTTTGAACAGGAAAAAGGAGCCCTCTTCGCTGGTTCCCATATCGGCAACTTCGAGCTGTTGGCAGCCGCTTTCCAAAACAATCAGAAAAAAATCAACGTGATCATCTATGGTGGAGAGAGCGAACTGCTCAGCAAACAGCGGTCGTCCACATTCTCCCAAAACGAGGTCAACCTGATTCCAGTCACGGAGGACATGTCGCACCTGTTCGCCATCAAGAACGCCCTGGACAACGGCGAGGTGGTGGCCATCTTGTGCGACCGGCTGTTTGGCAGTCCGAAGAAGAAGACCCTTGATTTCCTGGGCCATCCCGCCGATTTCCCGATGGGACCTTTCCGCTTGGCCGCGCAACTGGACGTGCCTGTGCTTTCCGTAGCCGTCATGAAAGAGAAAGGTTTCCGCTATACCTGCCGCACCACCCTGCTCGACGCCGGACCAGATGACTCCCCTAACCAAAAGTGCGACAATCTGATGAAGCAATATGTTTTCCAACTGGGAAAAGTGCTGCAACAATACCCCGAACAGTGGTTCAACCTATTTGATTTTTGGAATTTAGAAAAATAATAAACACACAAAATACAATCCTATGAAACTGAAATCCCCTCAAAAGGAAATGTACGCCAAAGAACGGCTCACCGCATTGCAGGCACAACGTCTGGCACAAGAAATCGCCTTCGGCCCCATCATTTTCCAAGTGTCGCGCCTGATGGTCAAATTCGGCATCTTCAAGATGCTGGACGACCGTAAAGACGGCATGACCATGGAAGAGATTGCCAAAGCTGCTAACTTGTCCATCTATGGCGCAAAAGTCCTGCTGGAGGCCTCCCTTACCATCGGGACTATACTTGTGCGCGACGAGCGCTTCTTCCTCGCCAAGACTGGTTGGTTCTTGCTCAACAACGAATCCGTGCGCGTGAACATGGACTTCAACCACGATGTCAACTACCTCGGCATGTTCAATCTGGAGGAAGCCATCCTCAACGGCAAACCTGAGGGATTGAAAGTGTTCGGCAATTGGCCAACCGTATATGAAGGATTGTCACAGCTCCCGCCTCAAGTGCAGAAAAGCTGGTTCGGCTTCGACCATTTCTATTCCGATAACTCTTTCCAGCAAGCTCTGGAAATCGTGTTCGGCACGCATCCCAAGACTTTGCTGGATGTGGGTGGTAATACCGGTCGCTGGGCCACGCAGTGTGTACGCTACAACGCTGACGTACAGGTCACCATCATGGACTTGCCGCAACAGCTGGCCATGATGCGCGAACAGACCAAGGGCATGGAGGGCGCCGACCGTATCCACGGTCACGGCTGCAACCTGCTTGACAAGTCCGTGCCATTCCCTGAAGGTTTCGATGCCATTTGGATGAGCCAGTTCCTGGATTGTTTCTCTGAAGAAGAGGTTACCAGCATCTTGACGCGCGCCGCCAAGTCTATGAATGCCAACAGCAAGCTGTACATCATGGAAACATTCTGGGATCTCCAACGTTTCGAAACAGCATCCTTCTGCCTTGCCCAGATCAGCCTTTACTTCACCGCCATTGCCAATGGCAACAGCAAGATGTACTATTCCAGCGACATGGCCCGTTGCGTGGAGGAGGCCGGCCTGAAGATCGATCATCTGCACGAGGATATCGGCGTTGGTGGACACAGTATCATGGAATGTAGTTTGAAATAACAGCCATCATGTTCCCTATTCCAGTTGCTCCATTCATCCCACAGCGCCCGCCTTTTGTACTCGTGGATAACCTGTTGTCTTGCGACGAAGAGACGGTCGCCACAGACTTTTACATTGCGCCAGACCACATCCTTGTTGAAGACGGCCTGTTCACTGCAGCCGGACTGATTGAGAATATCGCCCAGACGTGTGCCACCCGCATCGGCTGGCTCAACCAGACGCAACCGGTGCGCATCGGTGTAATCGGGGCTGTCAACAATTTCGAATACGACATGTTACCGCCCGCAGGCAAAACCATCCAAACGACCGTCACCGTTGAGTCCTCTGTATTCGAAGCCATCATCGTGAACGCGGAGATAACCTGCGAAGGCCAACCCGTCGCCCATTGCAAAATGAAGGTTTTTGTAATGGAGAATTGAGAATTATCAATCTCTAATCTCTAATCTATAATCGTTTATGAAAATCCTACAGGTAGAAAAAGAAGTGGATGTCCGTTTCAGCGAGGTGGATTCCATGGGCATTGTATGGCACGGCAATTACGCCTTGTATTTTGAAGATGCGCGGGAGTTGTTCGGCAGAACCTACCAGCTGGAATACCTGTACATGTACGAGATGGGATTCTATGCTCCGCTGGTGGAGTTGAAGTTCAACTACAAGAAGGCGGTGAAATACACCGACCGCATCAAGGTAAGATGCACGTATCGCAACACGGATACTGCCAAAATCGTGTTCGACTATGAGATTCGGAATGCGGAGACGGACGAGGTGATGGTAACGGGCTACACCACGCAGGTGTTCCTGGACCGTGATTACAACCTGATATGGCAGACTCCGGCATTCTACACGGAATGGAAGCGGATTAACGGGATATTATAACAATTACTCGTCCCCTCCTCAATTTCCATATTACTACCCCGCCCTACGGGCACCCCTTCTTAAAAAGAAGGGGAATTTAGCATGTATTCGAACAGCTGCAAAAAATAATAGTTTTCAACTACAATCAACAAAAAAAGCAGCCGCAAAATGCGGCTGCTTGTCATGCTGCATTTAAACTTCGTTTGTTCAGTCACGGACACAACGCACCGGATGCGCCCAGGTTTTGCCATGCGTCCCATATATGCCAAATTCGGGCTCACAAAATTCAATTGCGCTATAAAGCGCATACGCCGAAGTCGTCCAGTGCGAATTGGTTGAACACCAGAAGCTGGCCGTAAAACCGAAATCCATAAAATGCCAACCTGTTGGAGCGGCATCATAATAACCACATGGGATAATGCTGAATCCAGTGGCATTCGTATTATTCACACCGGAAAGATAACCCGGAGAACAAGAGGAAGGATCACATGGATCAAGCAAATCCCACATATAGGAGCCCGTCAAGCACTGCGCCAAATAACCGGAGTCTGAACCACACTGGTATCCAGGCACATTGATGGTATTGAACAACAGCTCACACTCCGCCAAACTGGGGATGTGCCAACCTACAGGACAGATGCCCCGAACACCATCCGGCATAGTATCGCAAGATGCACATCTCCTCACAGCCGCAGACCAATTGTACAGATAACCGCAAGTGGCCACCATGGAATTCTCTCCTCCGGGAGCCAAACGATAGTACGCATGAGAATCGGTAGTGGGAGACTGGGATATCGATGCACCATCATCATAGGAAGTGGTACGGAGATTTTCCTTCAACCAACATTGGGATCCAATCTGCACCGTATTATAGACATTGCCCTCATGGTCAGCAACAAGAGGCATGCCAGGACAGGCATTTCCTGAGGTGTTGAAAACCAGTTCTATGGTTTGCCGCTCCGACAAAGACATCACATGATACGAACCCACGATCGGGACTCCCTCCTTGTTGGTGTATCCCACAATTTGCATCTCATCCCCAAGTTGGACCTCAAACGAGAGGTCTTTCTTATTTGATATCGGCATTTTAGCATCCACAAAACCTTCGTGAACAATTCTATCTGTACCACCCTCGCCCAAATTCATCAATTTGGCGCTGTATTCACCATATTTTGTTCTCAAACGAAGAAGATACATCTGTGAATGCGACATGGTAATATTTAACGAGTGATACCCTTCTGACAAAACCTTGCTATATTGGGCGCAGATCCTTCCCTGCATATCCACCAACCACACACGTACATTTCCGGTATTTTGGTGGAAAAACGACACCTGAGCGCTTCCATTTGAAGGATTAGGAGCAATCTGAATAACATGTGGCTTTTCGACATCAGGGATTCCAGTTAGCACAGGAAATTCAACAACCGTGTCTGGGGAAATGACAGTCTGACGCCAGTTTTGCGTAACATTATATATCTGCATACTGTCAATTTGCACAAGACTTCCAAGTTCATTTTTCGCTTTGATATGGACATTACATGTCTGCGGTTGGGAATACGATGTGACCAGCAACATCATGAAAAACGCGATGGGGAAAATGATTTTTTTCATAAAAGAATATTGATATGCAACACATGAAAAATTAATGACGCAAATATAAATATAATTCCTTCATATACAACCGTTTGGTTATATTTTTTGAAATCTGCGGGGTGAGGGTAATTAATTGTTATTCAATGTATTACAAACCATAAAACCGTAACAAAGCCCAAAAAAACGCCTATTTTTGTGGGTTGAAAAGAATGTGGAAGAAGATGAAATCAACATTTTTCGGAGAAAATCCGATATTTTTTGGCGATGATATCGAAGTAAACCCAGCTATGCAGCAGTTTCCGCTCAACGCTAATGCGTCTCGCGGAAGGGCGCGCCCACCATTCCGTCGTGATCAAAGTGAATGGCGGAATCCAAAATCAATAGACCAAATATCGGGTCATCTTCTGATTTATTGCCCACAAAAAAAGCAGACCCTCTTGGAGAGTCTGCTCTGTAACGGAACCCGTATTTCGGTGCGGATTACTCGCCAATCTGACGGCGAATGAAAGCGGTACACTCCAGAGCCTTGTCGTTGGCGTGGATGTAGTCGCGGACATTCTGTTTGCCGTCGCCACCCATAACGAGGATTTGGTACATCAAAGTGCTTTCTTTGAAGAACTTCACCAAACGTCCTTGGGCGATTTGCTGGATCTGAGCCTCGTTGAGGTTGGCAGCCTTGTTGGCAGCTTCCTCTTCTTTGATCTTGCGGGCGAGGTTAGCCTGCTCCTCGGTGATCCAACCCTTGGCCATGTTGGAGTTAATGTGATCTTCACTATCAACGTGTGCCGGGTTGATACCAGCCTTGTTCAGAGCGGCGTCAACAGCCTTGCTGATCAGTTCAAGACGGGTCTTCTCAACAGCCACAGCGAGTTCGCGGTCCTTCACCTCTTGCGGGATGACAGTCTCATCCAGTGCGAGCGGGTTCATGGCCGTGATGTGCAGTGCCACATTGTGAGCGGTAGCCTTGGCATTGTCGTCGTTCTTGTTGAAGCCCACGAGGGTAGCCTTGTGGTTGCCCATGTGGTTGTAAGCCTCAACGTAAGCGGCTTCCAGAACATCGTAGTGAGGAAGTTCAATCTTCTCACCGGTCTTGCCAGTCAGCTCGGTCAGTTTCTCGGTCACAGTCATGCCGTCAATGCTCATGGCGAGGAGCTCGTCACGGGTATTGATATTGGCAGCCATAGCCTTCTCAAGCAGCGTGTCCACGAAAGTCACGAATTCCTCGCCCTTGGCGACGAAGTCGGTCTCACAAGCCACTAAGAGCATGAAGCCCTTGGTGTTGTCAGCGTTCGTCTTAGCGATCAAACGACCTTCGTTGGATTCGCGGTCTGCGCGTTTGGCAGCCACTTTCTGACCTTTCTTGCGGAGGATATCGATAGCTTTCTCGAAATCGCCGTCGGCTTCAACCAAAGCCTTCTTGCAATCCATCATACCGATACCGGTCTGTTGTCTCAATTTATTTACATCTGCAGCAGTAATTGCCATATTCTTAAGTTCTTAAAGGTTAATATTAATTATTCTCAGCAGGACGTCTGGTTCTTCTGCGTCTGCCTTCACCATTCTCGGCATTCTCCTCAGCGGCAGCCTCGTTCATGACTTCGGCTTCCTCTTCAGCCTGAGCCTCTTTGTTCATGGCGCGCTCATCAAGACCTTCCTTGATAGCTTCGCAGATGGCTTTCAGGATGACGGCAATAGACTTGGATGCGTCGTCGTTTGCCGGAATCGGATAATCCACATCATTAGGATTGGAGTTGGTATCGACGATAGCGAAGGTCGGGATGGCGAGCTTGCGGGCCTCAGCCAAAGCGATGTGCTCTTTCATCACGTCCACGATGAAGACGGCAGCAGGAAGACGGGACAAGTCGGAAATGGAACCGAGGTTCTTTTCCAATTTGGCGCGCTCACGTTGGATTTGCAGTCTCTCACGTTTGGAGATGTTGTTGAACTGGTCGCTTTCAATCAGACGGTCGATGTCGCTCATCTTCTTGACAGCCTTGCGGATGGTGAAGAAGTTAGTCAGCATACCGCCGGGCCAACGTTCAGTAACGTACGGCATACCGATTTCCTTAACCATAGCGGAAACGGTTTCCTTGGCCTGTTTCTTGGTAGCCACGAAGAGAATCTTGCGGCCGGACTTGGCGATTTGCTTAGCTGCATTGACAGCCTCATCCACTTTGTCCATCGTTTTGTAGAGATCGATGATGTGAATACCGTTCTTCTCCATGAAAATATAAGGAGCCATGGCGGGATTCCATTTTCTCTTGAGGTGTCCGAAATGACAACCTGCGTCTAATAATTCTTCAAATTGTAATCTTGACATTTTAAATTTTTTAATTGTTTACATTCTTTAAAACAACCATGGAGTAGTTCGTGAGAAATCTCCACAGTTTCGATACTAAACAGTTTTTCGTCAGAGTATATGTAAATACTAACGTTTGCTGAACTGGAATCTCTTACGAGCCTTAGGTTGACCGGGTTTCTTACGCTCGACCATACGCGGGTCGCGGCGGAGGAAGCCTTGCACCTTCATGGCGCGGCGAAGTTCAGGGTTGATCTCGACGAGAGCCTTGGCGATAGCCATGCGCAAAGCCTCGGCCTGACCGGTGACACCACCGCCGTCCAAGTTGGCCTTGATGTCGTATTGGCCCATCACCTCTGCCAGTTGAAGAGGTTGCTCCACCTTGTATTGCAGGGTGGGAACGCAAAAATATTCTTTATAATCACGGTTATTGACCATGATTTGACCGCTGCCGCTCTTCATGTACAAGCGGGCAACTGCGGTTTTTCTTCTGCCTAATGTATTGATTACTTCCATGTTGCTTATTTGAGGTCTTTAACGTTGATTAACTTGGGTTGCTGTGCTTCATGCGGGTGGTTCGGGCCACAGTAGATGTGGAGATTGCGGTACAGCTGGGCACCGAGTCTGTTCTTCGGAAGCATACCTTTGATGGCATGTTCGAGAATGCGCTCCGGATATTTACGCATAAAGTCTCTGGGAGTGGCAAAACGCTGACCACCAGGATAAGTGGTGTGGTGAACGTATTGCTTGTCCGTCATTTTGTTGCCCGTGAATCTCACCTTCTCAGCATTGATGATGATTACATTGTCACCACAATCGAAGCTGGGGGTGTAATACGGTTTGTTCTTTCCCTTCAAAATGCGGGCCACAGCGGTAGCCAGACGACCGACCACCATTTCTTGTGCATCAATTAAGACCCACTCTTTCTTGACGATTTCTTTGTTCGCCGAAATTGTTTTGTAACTTACTGCATCCATTTTTCAGTTTGTTGTTTGTGTTTTTGAGGGATGTCTTCACCCACAACCCTCTGATTACTAATTAATTTTCCTTTACTAACATTCAGGATAATAATCGGTTTTTTAAGGTCGGCAAAAATACACTTTTTTTGATATCAACAAGCTGTAAATGAATATTTTTTTGAAATAATTAGAATTTGACCTGAAACCTTGTGAAAACAAACTCAATTTTTACCGTGACACCTTGGTTCCGCAAAAAAACTCCCCTTCTATTTTAGAAGGGGTGGCCAACGGCCGGGGTAGTAATATGAATACCCATTCCTTATATACAACTACCCCGCCCTTCGGGCACCCCTTCTTGAAAAGAAGGGGAATTTCGAGTATCCGAACTGCGGCGATGTAAACAATCGGCCAACAGCTATGTTAATTTCCTATATTTTATATGTTTTGACGTTCGATTTCGTCTTCTTGTCGGTGTCGGTATCAGGGAGTGCCGGGGCGGTGTTCGTGCGGGCGGGAAGTACCTCCAACTGATAGTCCGGGGAGGAAATGGATTTGTAGGTGCCCATGTCGTAATTGTAATAAATGAAAGTCGCCCCAGGAATCAGGAAAGTGCCCTCAGACCTCGGAATAATCGTATAACGGAAGGTCTTGGAACCCGTCACAATGTCATTCTTCGCGGAAATGTGTCCCGTGATGCGCGGATAGGTTACGTCACAGTCGGCGGGAAAATCGATGCCCAGATCCTCAGCGGTGATATGGTGCAGGTTGCCCGTGCCAGAAACGGTCACCACTAATGTAACCGGCTCGTTGACATGCGTTTCCGTCTTGTTCATATTGGAACTGATGGTGAAATTGCCCACCACCTCGGTTTTATCGTTGGAATGTGCGCCGGGCAATGCCTTCACTTTCAAAGTCAACTCGTTGGAGGCAACCGTCACGTCCTTGCGGCGTGTGGTATTGATGCTGCCCCAGAACGGATCTTTCACTGTGGCCGGCACGCTGATGCGCAACGCCAACGTGAGCTTCGGAATTGTCAGTTTTCCAGTCTTGGTGGGATACACTGCCGTCTGCTTGACAACATAAACACTGTATGTTTTCCCGTTGACCGTCTCAGTGCTTTCGCTGGCCCTGGCAAGATCCAAGGGCTCCAGCCACATATCATTGGTGGAGACGAAACTGGCGCGTTCGATGGCATATCTTTTGAACTCCTGCTTCACATACAACTTGTGCGTCACCACGACAGCTTCGCCCTGATAGGCCTCCAGTTGTGAAGACACCGCTTTGATGAAGATATCGTCCTTGCCAATCTTGTCGTCGATCTGCACCTTGTCCTGTCTGTTCTGCGGCTGCACGCGCGAACCGAAGGGCCATTCTATCTCCGGCATCTGAAACTCCCAATTGAACCAACCGTCAGACGGCGAACGCTCTTCCTGTTGTGTAATTTTCGGGGCCTTCACCACCTTCACCACCACATAATTGCTCTTCACCACCTTACCCTCTATGGAAACGGTAACACCCGGAATGGTGAATTCGCCTTCCTTGTTTCCGACCAAATAGTAGGTATAGGTGTATGTCGTATTCTGCTCCACCTTGCCGTTCGTCATGGAAATGGAGGTACTGGACCCCATGCTGGGACCGTTCACCAACTCAAACTTGCCAAAATCGGAGGAGATGATTTCCCCTCGTTCATCCGTGGTAATCGTATATTTAAACTGCTGTCCAACAGCTACTTCCGAAGGAGCAGATGCATTGCAGGATTCTTCAGATTGTGCTTGTGCAAATGAGCTGAACAGGATGAGAATCGACAATAGTCCTGCGCAATTTCGTATCATATTTTTCATACAACATATATTATTAAACACCGTCAGACTAACGAACAACTGCACTATTTATTGTAAAAAAAGAGGCATGGTGTTCCACGCCTCTATCTATTCTTTCTTTATGAAAATGATTTACTTCAAATCGAACTCAAACTCGTCGCCCGGTTTCTTCTCCACAGGTTTCTTGCCGTAGCGAAGCACAATCATGTTGCGTGTGCCGCGAAGCGTGATACGCTCGTGATCCACCCACAATGCCGTGCCCTCGCGCAAGCCGGCCACCGCCATGTTCTGATTCACGGCCAGATACTCGTTAATGCGCACTTGGCGTGTCTCACCGCCATGACGGATAGCATCGTTGATGTCTTGCGGATACGGGTCAATGTAATGAGGGTTGATCTGGAATGGAACCAAATCCAAGCACTTGAAGCTCTCGGGCATCACGATGGGCATGTCGTTGGTGGTGCACAGCGTGGGGCAAGCCACGTTAGAACCAGCGCTCCAGCCAATGTACGGTGTGCCTTCCATCACCTTGCGACGGATGGGCTCGATGAGCTTGTTGCGATGCAACTCTGCCACCAAGTGGAAAGTGTTGCCGCCACCCACCATGATCATCTTGGCCTTGTTGATGAGGGCCACGGGATCTTTCGCGATATGCACGGAGACGATTTTCTTTTTAAATTGGTCGAAAACCTTCTGCACGCGCTCCGTGTAGGAGTCGTAGCTCTTGGGATAGACTTGGCCACCCACGTCCACGCCTGCGTATGGCACGAACACAATTTCGGAAGCGGATTTCTGGATGAATTCCTTGATCAAAGGGGTACACCAGCCCAGGTAGGGCTCTTTGTAATTGGTTGAATTGCTGATAAGTAATAGTTTCATATTGGGGATTGGGATTTGGCTGTTGGCCATTAGCTATTGGCCATTAGCGATTAAAAAATAATATCTACTGACTACTGATCACTGTTCCCTGACTACTGTTTACTGTGATATGCCTTCATCGTGTTTTGAAGCAGGCAAGCCATGGTCATGGCACCTACGCCGCCGGGTACGGGCGTGATAGCCTCGCACTTCTTGCTCACCTCGTCAAACTTGACATCGCCACACACTCGGTAACCGTTGGGTTGTGCCGGATCCGGTATTCTGTGAATGCCCACATCGATAACGGTGGCTTTCTCCTTTACATAGTCGGCGGTAATCATCTCCGGCTGGCCGATAGCCACAATGAGGATGTCGGCGCGTTGGCACACGCGCTTCAAGTTCTTGGTGCGGCTGTGGCACACTGTGACGGTGGCGTTGGCATCTTTGTGCAACAGCATCATGGACAGCGGTTTGCCCACAATATTGCTACGGCCCAGGATCACGCACTCCTTGCCGGTGGTTTCAATATTGCTGCGACGGATCAGCTCCATCACTCCGTGCGGTGTGGCAGGCGCATAGCAGTCTTTGCCCAACAGCAGGTTACCCATGTTGACGGGATGAAAGCAGTCCATATCCTTGCGCGGGTCCACATGAGCTACCACCTTGTCAATGGAAACTTGCTTGGGCAGCGGCATCTGGATGATGTAGCCGTCCACCTCGTCGTCGCTGTTCAGGAAATCGATAGTGGCCAGAATGTCCTTTTCGGGCACATTGGCCGGGAACTTGTACGCAGAGCAGATGTAACCCACGCCCTTGCACTGCTTCTCGATGCTGTTCACATAGCTCAGCGCAGCACCATCCTCACCGGCGATGATCACGGCCAAGTGCGGTGCAGGTTTGCCATGGTCCAACAAGGACTTCACTTCGGTGGCGATTTCGGTTTTGATTTCGGAGGCAATTGCCTTGCCATCTATGATTGTTGCCATAAAAAATTGTTTTAAACTAAGAAATTAAGAAGTTAAGACATTAAGGATAGAAATATTGATGAAATTATTCACTTAGTTTCTTAGTTCCTTTGTTTCTTAACTATTGTCTCTCATCTCTCATCTCTAATCTCTCAACTATCATCTATTACAACGGTCTGCGGCCCGGTGCGTTCATGGCGCGCATGAGGTTCTTGGCCTTGCCGCTGTTCACCATCTTCATCATCTTGCGGGTGTCCTCGAACTGCTTCATCAGGCGGTTCACATCCTGAATGTCACGGCCACTGCCGCTGGCGATGCGTCTGCGGCGCGAGCCATTGATAATGTCAGGGTTGGCGCGCTCCTGCGGGGTCATGGATTGGATGATCACCTCCACACTCTTGAAGGCATTGTCGTCAATGTCCATGTCGCGGATCACCTTGCCCATGCCGGGAATCATCGACATCAAATCCTTCACGTTGCCCATCTTCTTGATTTGCTGAATCTGAGCCATGAAATCATTGAAATCGAACTGGTTCTTGGCCAGTTTCTTCTGCAATTTGGCTGCTTCCTCTTCGTCGAACTGGTCTTGAGCCTTCTCCACAAAGGAACGGATATCACCCATGCCGAGGATACGCTCTGCCAGACGGTCGGGGTGGAACACATCGAGGGCTTCCATCTTCTCGCCCGTGCCGATGAACTTGATGGGCTTGTTGACCACCGCCTTGATGGTAAGCGCGGCACCGCCACGGGTATCGCCATCCATCTTGGTAAGGATTACGCCGTCGAAATTCAGCTTGTCGTTGAAGGCTTTGGCGGTGTTCACAGCATCCTGGCCGGTCATGGCGTCCACCACAAAGAGAATTTCGTGCGGGTTCACGGCATCCTTGATATTGCCGATTTCCGTCATCATCTCCTCATCCACAGCCAAACGGCCGGCGGTATCGATCAAAACCACATCATAGCCGTAATCTTTGGCATATTTCACGCCGTTTTTGGCAATTTCAACGGGTTTCTTGTTATCGGGTTCGGTATAGACGGGCACGCCAATCTGCTCACCAAGGACCTTGAGCTGGTCGATAGCGGCGGGACGATAGACGTCGCCAGCTACGAGCAAGGGCTTCTTGTTGCGCTTGTTTTTCAGCAAGTTGGCCAGCTTGGCCGCGTGGGTGGTCTTACCGGAGCCTTGCAGACCCGACATCAGGATAATGGCGGGATTGGCCTTGAGGTTGATATCAACCGCCTCTCGCCCCATGAGGTCGATGAGTTCATCATAGGTAATTTTCACCATCAGCTGGCTAGGCGAAACGGCCTTGAGCACATTCATACCCAGCGCTTTCTTCTTCACATCGTCGGTGAAATCCTTGGCAATTTTATAGCTGACATCGGCGTCGAGCAGTGCTTTGCGCACCTCCTTCATCGTCTCGGCCACATTGATTTCGGTGATGTAGCCCTGGCCCTTGATAATCTTAAACGCCCTGTCTAATCTGTCGGTTAAACTTTCAAACATATTTCAACAATTCAATTTTCAAAAAACAATACGCGCAAAAAAACGCGGGTGCAAAGATAATCAAAATTCGGACATGCAGAGCAGATGTTCCAGCAGTACGAGAACATCTATAAAACATGGAATACGGATACATCAAAATGAATGGTATTAATGGAAAAATCATACCTTTGCAGCGTTATAATGATGAACACACAGGAAGCACCTTTCATAGGAATTAGCAGACACCGCATCGGGATAGATGGGGAGGGCGTGACCACTTTGGCGGCCTTTCACGGCTGCCCGTTGCATTGCCGTTACTGTCTGAACTTCTATTGCCTGGATGCGAATGCACCAGTAATCCGGCATACTCCTGAATCGCTTTATCAGATGTTGCTCATCGACGACCTCTACTTTGTAGCCACAGGCGGCGGGGTGTGTTTCGGCGGGGGCGAGCCGCTGCTCCATCCTGATTTCATCCTCCGTTTTCACGAGCTCTGTGCCGACCGCTGGAAGATCACGGTGGAAACCTCACTGAATGTGCCACTATCCTCCCTGCAAACAGTGAATCCGATTGTCAATCATTACATCATTGACATCAAGGACTCGAATAATGAAATCTACAAAGCATACACGGGAAAATCCAACGTACAAGTTTGGGAGAACCTGTGTTGGCTGTCGGCACATACCAACCCTGCACACGTAACCATCCGCGTGCCACAAATACCGGAATTCAACACCACTGAAGACATTGACCGGAGCATAATGAAAATCAGGGAATTAGGTTTCGCATTAATTGACCAGTTCACCTACAAAGTGATGAACGGGTAGCGTCTGCATTCCATTATCATAATCTAAAAGAGACGGGCACTTGATAGAAACAGCGCACAGGTCGGCCCATATTTTTACCTGGTTTCCATCTCGGCATGGACATGACTACACGTAAAGCCTCCTCATCGCAGTCGGGAAAAAGCGAAATTTTCACTTTTCCGTTGGTCAACCGACCATCCCTTTCCACCACAAATTCAACCAGCACGGTGCCTGTGATAGCATTCTCCTTCGCCACCTGAGGATACTTGATTTCCCGTTGTAGATATGCGTCCAGGGAATCCTTGCCACCAGGAAACTCAGGCATTTCCTCCGTGAAATACACGGGCGGAGTTTCAGACTGGGAATTAAATGGTACAACAACTTGTGCAAACCCAGCATAACAAGACAATAAGATTACCAGAAAGAATATGGTTTTCACTAGGGATTTCATCTTCTTTTTTTTGCAAAAATACAAAATCATCAATAAAAACCAAACGAAGATATTTTTTTTACTTTTGCATCCTCAATTTGATCATCATGAAAAAAGGGAAAAGGACCTGTGAATATCTTAAGGAAGTGCGGCAGCGTGTGGCGCGGGAGAACGGAATCCCGCTGGATACCCGCGAGTGCACCCACGAAGGCGATTGCCGAGGCACGTGTCCCTACTGCGAGGCAGAAGTTCGCTACATAGAACAGGAGCTATCCAAACGCCAGAGCCTTGGGAAAGCCGTGACGATAGCAGGTATCGCCGTTTCCTCCATGATGATGGGCAGCTGCCACCTCCCACAAACACGCGGAGAAACGGAACAGCCAAAACTGGCCAGTGAAAATTCAGCGCAACAAATTTCAGAAGAAACCACAGGACAAGAAGCACAAAAGCCTGCTCCTGGTCAAGTAGATACTATAGAGATGGTGCTCGGCCTCAGCCCTATAGACACGGCGCCGAACAACTGTACGAAAAAGCCCAAACAAGACCTAATCATAGATGAAGGTTGGGATTGGGAAACAGAAGGCATTATTGAAATTGAAGATCCCGGTGTTGCAGTAGAAGCACACGAATGGTATCCTTCCATTGAAGGCACTCCGGCACAATGGTTGAAATCCCGATTGAGTACCCCGTTGGACTTCCTGTACAATGCGAAGTACTACAATGCATACATCGTGCTCATTATCAGCGAAACCGGCGAAGTGAAGGATGTGGTGTTCCAACCGAAAGAAGAGTCGCTGTCTGCCAATGAGCAGGCATTCCGCGCAGAAGCCACCAAAATCCTGAAGGGAATGCCGAAATGGAGAGGCGGCCACACAGCTGCCAGTTACGAAATCCCTCTCCGCGATTTGCGGTAAGGCGTGAATTCCAATCCGGTATAATGATTTTTGTCTATTATATTTTTTTGTCTTTCGCCTTTCTTGCAAACTCAAAGAGCGATTGGGGCAAATGACAATAGCCGTCGGGATTCTTGTCGAGATAATCTTGGTGGTATTCCTCCGCGGTGTAGAAACGTTCCAGAGGCTGCTTCTCGACGGCCAAATGTTGGTCATATTTTTGTTGTTCCATAGCATATACTTTGTCGATTACAGGCACGTCTTCATCGTCCGTGTAATAGATGCCCGTACGGTAGCGGGTCCCCTCGTCGTGTCCCTGCTTGTTCACACTCACAGGGTCGATGGCTTTGAAAAACATCTGCAGCAGGAATTCCAAACTCGCCACCTCGGGATTGTAACGCACACGGACGGTCTCGGCATAGCCCGTCTCGTCGGTATAGACCTCCTTATACGTAGGATTCTCCGTATGTCCATTGGCAAATCCCACTTCGGTTTCCACAACGCCCTCCACTTGCTTGAAGAAGTGTTCTGTCCCCCAGAAACAGCCTCCCGCGAGGTATATGTCTTTCGTTTTTGTGTTCATCGCCTAATATGTTATAAAGTTCATTATCATAGTTCAAAGTTCATTTACTTTAACTCCTTCACCGGAAACTCAAAGTACGTGTCGGGGAAAGGTTCATCCTTCAAAGTGAAGTGCCACCATTCGCTGTCAAGGGCTTTGAAACCGTGTCGCAACATGGCTTCACGCAGGATCTGGCGGTTGCGGAACTGCTCCTCGGTAATAGTCCGGCCTGCCGGAGACGGTTTCCCGTAATAAACGCCCGTTTCCGGATTGCCACCAAAGTCGGGGTGGCTTTCCTCTCCGAACCAGTCGAATGTGCCGCCCATATCGACCTCCTTCTCCGTGGTCATGTCGAAAAGGGTAAGGTCCACCGTGGAACCGCGTGTGTGACCGCTCTTCGCCATAATGTACTCTTGCTCAAACAACAAGCTCTTATCCACCTCAGGATAGAAATACTGCCGCATCAGCGTGTCGGTAATGTCAGCGGCCCAGCGCACGAAATGGTCAACGGCCATCTGCGGACGGTAGGCATCGTAGATCTTCAGCCGGTATCCCAGACGCATCACATCGTCGCTCACGGCCTTCAGGCTGTCGGCAGCGCGCTTCGTCATTAGGGCAGTGGGTTGCTCGTATCCGTCAATACGCTGACCCACAAAGTTATACGTACCATAATAACGAATCTCCAAAATAGCGTCCGGCACCACATCGGTAATGTTCACAAACTGGCTAGCGTCCTCTTCGGGTCTGGTTTCAGGGATTGACAATCCTGCAGTGTGCACTGTCTTCTGAGTGCCAGGTATATCGAAAGTTAGAGTGGCGCCGTCAGTGCGCACATCCAGGGTCACGGGCGCGCCCATCACGAGCGGCAGATTCATTTTCTCGTGACCGGCGGGGAAACCGCAGAGCAAAGGGATGTTGTATGGTTCAATATATTGACGCAGCATCGCCTCCACACTTCTATAACCGAGATCGTCCTCGCAATCGGTAAATCCGCCCAGAACAACACCTTTGCAACGATTTAGTACACCGCTCATTTTCAATATGTTGAAAAGACGGTCGATACTATGGTGCGTTTCCTCTACTTCCTCCACAAAAAGGATGATATCGGTATTGCCAACGGCGTCGGCTTGGGTGCCAAGCAGCGGAGCGAAGGTGGCCAGATTGCCGCCCACGAGGATGCCGGTGGCCCGGCCGGGGATATTGAGCGCGTTGGCGGGCAGTTCATAGCGCGGCACTTGACCTTTGAGCAAGTCGCGCACAAGCGTGCAGGAGAGGTCCGCACCACCCCGGCCGCCGATATTGCAGCCCATGACACCGTGAATGCCCATCACGCCGGCACTGTTTTCCATATTCAGCAGCGTGGTAATGTCACTATAGCCCACGATCCATTTGGGCGACGAAGCCATCTCCTGCAAGGGCAGTTCCTCCGCCAGATGCAGAGTGCCATAACCGCCACGCATACATACGACAGCCTTGATATCAGGATCATTGAGTGCCCATCGAAGGTCGGCAAGGCGTTCCTCGGCAGTCCCGGCGTAGTGAGTCAGGTGCTTGCGACCCACATTCGGCCCGATGACCGGTTTAAAACCCCAACTGCGCAACACCTTGGCCGCCTTACGGGTATTTTCCATCGAGCCATAGTACGACGGGGTGATGAGTGCCACCTTGTCACCCGCTTTCAAATAGGCAGGTTCCGTGCATTTGTGGGGATTCTTTGTACCTTGCCCATGGGTATCAACTGGTTGTAAAATAATGAGGCATAGTGCTATGAGAATAAGATGTATCAGAAATTTTCGTCTATTCATGTTTAATCGTTTTAGAGTGCAAAGGTACGAATTATTAGTGAGCCGTGTGCGACAAAAA
This sequence comes from Bacteroidales bacterium, assembly GCA_045132055.1. Classification (GTDB taxonomy): domain Bacteria; phylum Bacteroidota; class Bacteroidia; order Bacteroidales; family WCHB1-69; genus F23-D06. Next base: position 188,137 of record JBGURP010000033.1, on the reverse strand, counting down.
AAGTATATCAAATTGTCTCATAGCAAAAATATGACACTTCCCATTGGTGGGGCTTTGCCAGTGCAAATATAGAAATATACCCTACGAACCAACTTCCTTACACATTCGTTCTATCAACTCTCCGTGCTGCGGGTAAAGTTTCAGCAACTCGTACTTCTTCGCCAATTCAAAGTTCTCGAAACGGAAGGCCGGACCGACGGCGCAGCCAACGAGAGAGAAACCACGCTTGGAAGGGATGTCGGCGGCGAACCAGTGCTCCGGCTGAATGACAACCTGCATTTCGTCCTGCTCGGAAAGACGGTGGACGGTCAGCGTCCCGCCGGGCTCAATGACATAGATATTGAGCGGCTCTCCGGCATGGAAATACCAGATTTCCACCATATTGTGTAGACGATGGAATGCCGACATTTCGTTGGCTGTCAGCATATAATAGATGGTAGACACAGGCTTTTCTCCCGTTTCGTCGTTGCCAAACAGCTGGCGGTAATAGCCACCTTCCGGATGTGGCTCAAGACCCAGTTTTTGAATGTATTCTGTTGCTCCCATATTTTTTTTGATCACATACTTTCTTTTCCCACAGAACTCGCAGATTGACGCAGATTATATTGGTTTATCAACGATAAAAGCGAGTCGTTCTGAATTTGTTCGTAATAATCTCTGTCGCTTAATCGGTAAAATGAGGTAAGATGCCGCACACTGTCGCTATCGTATGGCACATAATCCATCTCTTCCTTTATCAAATCAAGCGGTTCGTAAACGGTATAATCAACCTTTCGTATCCGACTCATATCTCCAGTATCGAACAGATATTGTCGCATATCACCAATCATACCCAATCTGTCATCCACAATACCTTTCCGTTCGTAAAAAACAAATATCGATGGACTGCGGAAGCCACCGTTTTCATCGTCAGATACCTTGTAGCCATATATCACGTACTTTCCATCGCTCCACACCTTATAGTCGGCCTTAAATATGGCAACGAGGACGAGAGCTACGCATATTATCACTGCCATGCAGCACACCGACCAATTCCTTATTACATATCCATATAGAATTTTATTTTCATCCTGACGAACGTCTTTGTTGTTCCTAATGGTTAACAGGATAAAATACACTGTTGTGAAAACAGAGGCTGGAATCAATGACCAGTTTTGCATCTGCCACGCCAATCTGTCGCCAATTGGCAGAATAATCCAAGGCACGATGACGATGGCCCAGCACACCAATGCGGCGATGCCGAGGATTCTGCGGATAGTCACGGAATTTGACTTGTGGGATTTTTTCATACCATTGAATCTTTCAGGCGGCAAAAGTAGAAAAAAACGCGATTCGATTTTTCACTAAAAAAATACGAAACCTATAAGTTTCGCATTGGAAATTTTATTACTTTTGTTGCAAATTCTGAAAACTAAAAAATATGACATTTGACAAGACAATCGAGGATGGACGTTTATGGGCTGTCCATTACAATCATGAAAAGGAGGTTGCCTTATGACCCGAGAAGAAGCGATAGAAAGATTAAGCCGCTACCAATCGCAGGAGGATTCCACTTGGCGTGTGGAGGAAGAGCGTCTGCAGTATGCCAAATCGAAAGGATGGTTGCGATATTCCCGTCGGATTGCCATTAAAGTTGCGTTGGCAATGAAGCAGCAAAACCTTTCCAGACAGGATGTTGCAGATCGAATGGGGTGTTCGCCTCAATATGTTTCACGCCTTCTCAAAGGAGAGGAAAACCTGTCCCTTGAAACAATATGCAAACTGGAAAGCGCGCTGAATGTGGCGATTTTGCAGTATGAGTTTATGTGATTAAGGAAGACTGTTTTACAGCACTCCCCTACTTGTTCGCCTTTTCCTCGTCGTTGTTATACCACTCTAAATAGGCCTCGGTATAGAGTTTCCCCGATTCGACCAGAGCATCTTTCTTTTCCTGCGGAATGTCAAAATCGATGGCTCTGACACCCAAAGTATCAATATAGACCGTACGCTGCCAGTCGTCGCTGTGCAAGTGTACATTGGTCTGGAAATCGATGAGAGTGGTTACCAGGGCTTTGGTATAGTCAAAGAAACCTTTGATCTCCTTGAAGTTTTCCTCATGCGTGAGATACATGTCGATGTCTTCCTTGGCATCCAGTCGAAAACCGAGAGTCTCCTTGTTGTAAACATACTCGTTTCTGGAGGTGCTTCGCTGCATCCTGAGCTTCTCGTTGATTTTCTCGTAGTACTCCGTGCGTCTGGCATTGTTCAGGTCCGCCAGATAGGTCTGCCGGTCGAAAGTCTTGACCGTATAGTTGTCCAGCAGGCCGCCATCCACGAATAGATGTTTGTTGTCCTTGCCGCCGCGCACGGCTGCGAAGAAGAGCGGAATGGACATGGAGATGCGGGCAGCATCCGCCACTTTCATCGTCTTGGTCTCCTGGTTGTGGACACTGAACACCTTGGAGAGACCGGTGGTCAGATCCGCGCCCACGAGATAGAGATCGCGGTATTGGCCTGTCGCCTCCAGTTGTTCGAAAGTCATCTCGCCGTTGCCGGTTTTCTTTTCGATCAACTTGGCCATCAGGTCGCGGAAGTAGTCGCCCTTATACCAGCCATAATTTTTCAGGAGGCGTATGGTGTCGCGCAGAATGCCCTTGGAACTGTCCTTGAAATCCCTGAAGTTGAGTGTTCCAAGCACTTGCAACACCTCCTCGGCGGAGTAGCGCAAGGCCACCATGACCGCCACCATGGCGCCGGCGGAGGTTCCCGCCACACGCTCAATGTCGTTCAAGATTCCTTCTCTGTCGAGCACTTCCAACGCGCCCACGTAGGCAATGCCTTTCACGCCACCGCCTTCAAAAACCAGATTTTTAAAATGATATGCCATAGTTAGTTGATTATTTTCCCAAACTTGTCCAAAAGAATTTCTTTGCCATCTTTCAATGCTTTATAACAGGTCTCCATATCTATGATGTCATCATACACAGCTTTTACAATTTCCCGGCCGTGCATATCGCAAACCCCGACTTTCCCTGATTTTAACACATAAAGATTATCGGAAAAAGAGTCATAGATAATCTTATCGTATCCTCTTTCTGTTCCAATGATATACTTACCTTTGGGTGTTAACAGGACATCATACAATTTGTTTCCAGAATGGGTTTTAGCAATAAAACACCCATTGACATAGTACAATTTCGTGAAAATAAAAGGGGTGACTGCTGTTCCATCTACATTTCCCAATGCATAAGTGTAATCCTGGCGTAATCTTGTCCATTCGAAATTGTCATTCTCTTTGAAATACTCTTTCGTAACATCTTCTTTTCTAATACTCAGCATCAATTCCGACACTTCTCCTCCATCCGATTTGCGGACAACATCCACAAAATAGTCGCTTACAGGCAATGTGGCAAGTATAATATTCCCTTCTCCCAATCCCACTTCCTGAAGAATTCTGGATCCGTCGGCCACAGATGCTCGCACAACATATTGCGGCCATTGGTCTTCTGGAATAAAGCCTGTAAAACCACCGCTCGAATAGAAAATAACTGGTGATGTATCCTGTTCCACAATCTGTTTTTTGCCTAAAGTGGTAAACCAGTGCACTGTAGTGTCTCCAAACTCGCCATTGCCATTTTTTCCAAACGCAACAACGGCATAACGGGTGCCACGATTCAGGAAAAGATGCCCCCATCTATCCGTCTCGTACAGCATCTCATGGGTTTGCATAAGCCGACACACTGAATCAAGTCCCAGCTTGTTGAACCAATCGGAAGGTATAATACCGTTATAGTATCCTGCTGTTTCCTCATTAGGTACACATAAAATATATGCTGATGTATCGGTGATGAAATTGCTTGATATTTGTATGGTAGAGCGTCCCTGACCACCATCGAAAAAAGTTTTGAATCTCGTCGCTTCACAAGAATAGTGATGATCATCAGCATCACAAGGGACTACATAAACTTGACAGTTGTGTTCGGGATCAAGATCTGTCCAATGAGAAGTCCAATCTTCCTCTACTGTGTCAATACGATTACCGAATGAAGAAACCACATCTTCCGGTATCATTCCAAAAACTGTTGCCCAAAGAATCACTTCGTTTCCCCTGTCTTTATAAACATAATAATGATGGCAGTCCTTATTTGAATGAAATTTCAAGATAGCATTGTAAGGCGTTATTTGCTTCAAATCAACGGACACATACGGGATATCGGTCTGCGCCGAAAGGATGAAGCACCAGAGAATGAGGAATATGGTGAAGAGTTTTTTCATATCTATGTCAATTAATGAAATCTACTGCAAAAATAGAAAAAACGCGATTCAAATTTTAAAAACAAAAATGTGAAACCTATAAGTTTCGCATTGGAAATTTTATTACTTTTGTTGCAAATTCTGAAAACTAAAAAATATGACATTTGACAAGGTAATCGAGGATGGACGTTTATGGGCTGTCCGTTACAACCATGAAAAGGAGGTTGCCTTATGACCCGAGAAGAAGCGATAGAAAGATTAAGCCGCTACCAATCGCAGGAGGATTCCGCTTGGCGTGTGGAAGAAGAACGCTTACAGTATGCCAAATCGAAAGGATGGTTGCGATATTCCCGTCGGATTGCCATAAAAGTTGCGTTGGCAATGAAGCAGCAAAACCTTTCCAGACAGGATGTTGCAGATCGTATGGGGTGCTCGCCTCAATATGTTTCACGCCTTCTCAAAGGAGAGGAAAACCTGTCCCTTGAAACAATATGCAAACTGGAAAGCGCGATGAATGTGGCGATTTTGCAATATGAGTTTATGTGATTACGATGATAGCAAAACGTTCCCACTCTAATCTCTAATCTATCATCTCTCTACTCTAAACTATTATCTCTCAACTATTATCTCTCCCCTCACATCCTGGCTCGAGCTCCCCACCATTAGCGTGACTGTGCCCGGCTCCACCACCCAGCGCAAATCGGCGTCCAGGATGGCGAAATCCGACTTGGAAAGCGTCATCGTCACGGTTTTCATCTCCCCTTGCTTCAGGAACACCTTGTCGAAGGCCTTCAGCTGGCGCTCCGGCGTTTTGACGGAGGACTGGTTGTGGCGCATATAGAGCTGCACAGCCTCGGCACCGTCGTATTGACCCGTGTTGGTCAGCTGGAAGGAGACCCCCAAGGTGGTGTCGTTTTTCCAGACAGACTGCAAGTTGGAGTACTCGAAGGTGGTGTAGCTCAGTCCGTGGCCGAAGGGATAGAGCGGGCTGGCAGGTGCGTCGGTGTAGTCGCGGCGCACCTCCGTGGTGTTGTAATAGACGGGCAGCTGGCCCACGGAGCGCGGATACGAGATGGGCAACTTGCCGGAGGGGTTCACATCGCCGAAGAGGATGCCGGCCACGGCCCTGCCGCCCTGCGCGCCCGGATACCACGCGTTGAGAATGGCAGGCACATGCGCATCCGCCCACGAGAGGTCGAGCGGACGGCCCTGGATCATCACCAGCACCACGGGCTTGCCCGTGTTATAGAGCGCCTGCAACAGCTCCTCCTGCCGGCCGAGCATGCCGAGGCCGGCACGGTCGAAGCCCTCGCCCGCGTCCATATCGCTGACGGCGGGACCGGTCACATTGGCGGCGCCCGTCTGCTCGTAGTTCGTGCGGAAATCGCGCGCGCTGGAGCCACCCAGCACCGCCACCACCACATCAGCCCCTTCGGCGGCACGCACCGCGCGAGCGATGTCGTTCAACGAGGTGTCACGGATATGGCACCCCTGCACATACTCCACCTGCGCGTTGGACAGCTTCTCGCGGATGCCTTGCAGCACCGTCACCACGGAGCCCTCTGCCTGCGGAGCAGTGTAATCGCCCAACATATTATAGACATTGTCGGCATTGGGCCCGATAACGGCCACCTTTTTCACCTCCTTGGAGAGCGGAAGTGTCTCATTATCATTCTTCAGCAAGATAATGGATTCTTGCGCCATCTTCAGATTCTGACTGTCGTGCAATGTCTTGTCGAAAGGCACATAGGGTTTGTCAAATGTCGCATCAAACAAGCCGAGCTGGAACTTTTGAGTCAGCACATGTTTCACCAGTTCATCGATCTGGCTTTCCGTCACCAAACCATTCTTTACCGCTTGTACCAGCGGCTCGCCATAGCAGGAGGCGCCGAGGTCGATGTCCACACCCGCCTTCACGGCCAGAGCCGCGGCCTCGGAGTAATCAGCAGCGATAGGGGTACTCACTAACCCATTGATGGCATAGAGGTCGGAAATTACCAGACCCTGGAATCCCCACTCCTTGCGCAGCACATCGTGGAGCAGCCATTTGTTGCCCGTACAAGGAATTCCATCCACATCGTTGTAGGCGGTCATCACCGACTGGATGCCATACTGCCGCAAGGCCATCATAAAGGGGTACGAGAGCACGGAGAGCAGCTCACGCTTGCCCACCTGGGCGGTGTTGCCGTTGTGGCCACCCTCGGAGATGCCGTGGGCTGTGTAGTGCTTCAGCGTAGAAATGACGCCTGGCAAATATCGCTGGTGAGGGTTATACGATTGTAGTCCACTTGCATACTCGCATCCCATTTTTGCCGTAAGGACAGGGTCTTCGCCGTAGGTCTCCTCCACCCGCGACCAGCGGGGGTCGCGCACTATGTCGAGAACAGGCCCGAAGGCAATGTGTGCGCCCTGCGCATAAATTTCGTTAGCCACCAACCAGCCCAAACTATTCTCCAACTTTTTGTTAAAAGTGGAGGCACGGCCAATGGCGGTGGGTAGCACCGTGGTGCCGATGGCCATGTGTCCGTGCGGAGCTTCTTCGGCAAACAACAAAGGGATGCCCAAGCGGGTATTCTGGCGATTCCATAGCTGCATCTCGTTGGTCAAATTATAGGCAGCCTCTGGCGTAAATCCGTTTTGCAGGGTCTTCTGCGTCCATGGGTCGGCGCGCATCAGTGCCCAGGTGCTGCCCAAGTGTTTCTCGCGGAGTTCCTTTTTGAATTTCTCCGTCAAAACATATTGATTCCCAATCTTTTCATAATACTCCCACCCCATCGTCATCGCAAGCTGGCCGACTTTTTCTTCCAAGGTCATCTTGGAGAGCAAATCTTCCACTCTCTCATTGACAGTAAGGTTCGGGTTCTCATACGGATCGCATTTTCCGTTGCGGTTCAAATCGTTGTAGGAAAAGTTGGAGGCCGTCTGAAACGCCACGGCAAAGGGTTTGCCTTTCGCCCGAACAGATTTCGGCACCGAGATGATGACCGAGTCGCCGGAGAGTTTGTATTTGACAACGGAATGGTCAGCCACGAATACCATCTTGGAGCCTTTTGCGGGCAGGTTGCCGTGCCAGGACACTGTAGCCGGCATCGGTCCTTCAGGGCACACAATGGCGTAGGTGGTCAGCCTGTCCTTCGCCGCCGTAAACCAGACATTGCCATCGTGATACACCGGCGTATTGCGTGTGTTGTAGATGGCCTCGCCGTTGGCTTTCAACCAGACGCCGATTTCATTCAGAATCTTCGCCACCTCGGGCTCGATAATGCCTTCGGGGGTGGGTCCCACGCCAAGCAGCAAACTTCCGCCCTTGGCCACCACCTCAACCAGCGTGCGGATGATCGTCTCTGGCGTTTTGAATGTGGCACCGGGCACAAAGCCCCAGTCCTTGCTCAGCGGCATGCAGGTCTCCCACGGGTACGGCAGCTGCTTCTCGGGAATCATCTTCTCGGGCGTGCGGTAGTTCTCGTACTCGCCGGTCACGGTGCGGTCCACGATGATGAGGCCGGGTTGATTGCGGCGCGCCATCTTGGCGATGTTATCCATGCCAATGTCTTCCTTCGGAGCACGCACCCAGCCACCATCCAGCCACAGGATGTCTATTTTACCATAATTGGATGTGATCTCATTTATCTGATTATAAACAAATTGCCTGAAATCATTCCAGCGCTGCGGATGGTTGGCAATAGTGTAGTTCACATGGCGGTCGGGTGTGGCATAGCGGCTCCACCAATAATTTTGCGAATGCCAGTCGGGTTTGGAATAGTATGCGCCAATCATCATATTCTGCTTGCGGAACGCCTCAAACACATACTTGGCCACATCGGCTTTGGGATGATCGGCAAATGGCCCCTTGGCGATGGAAAAATCGCTGTACTTGGTGTCGTACATGGCAAAGCCGTCGTGATGCTTGGTGGTAAAAACCACATATTTCATGCCGGCGTTTTTAGCGCAAGCGGCCCACTGATCCGGATTGAACTGTCTGGGATTGAACTCCTTGTTCAGATTCCAATACCACTGCTTGTAAGCGTTGTAGTCCATAGTGCTGTCGCGCGGAATCCAATCTTCATCCTCGGAGCATATCGACCACGACTCCACGATGCCGGGCACGGCATAGAGACCCCAGTGGATGATCATGCCGAACTTGAGGTCCTGCCACTGGTCAAGATGCACGCGCACATCGGCCTCACGGGGCGGAATGTAAGCGGCGGAAAGATCCAAATCGGGATTGGCAGCATCCGCATCCTGCGCAAAAGCAGAAAAGGAAACCGCAACGAGTAACAAAAGCCAGTATATTTTTTTCATATCATTCAATTATGGAAATGCAAAATTACACAAATTACCATAAAAATACTACCTTTGCAATCTCAATTCTCGCGGGACTCTCAATGTTATCAAGACGCGGCATGCCACGTCTATACAGACAATCCTCTTTCACCCCCTTGTACCTCATTCACCCCATCTTATGATCAACATCACCACCAAAATACACGACCAGTTCTCCATCGAATTCAAAGTGGGATTCGCGGGGAGTGAGCATGACGCGGAGAGCAATTTCAAGGTCAACTCCTGGATTTTCGTGCCGAATAATCTGGGTATCAATGCGTCCACATACAGCAAAGAGCAGTTTTACCGCGATGTGAAGTCAAACATCCGCCTCATCACGCCCAACTTTGCCCTTTCGGATTTGGTGGTTGGTGACAAGTCTCCGTTGGCACACGTGAAACAAGCCCTTGACCAGTATCGGAAACAACCCGACAGCATCCACGATCTGGAATACGAGGTCAAGATGTTCTGCGCCATCTTCAAGAGCGCCCTGCGCAATGCCACCAACGAAATCTTGAAAACCAACACCGCTGACATATCGACACCTGCACTCATCGAAATCGTGGAGGATGTTACCCGCATCACCGAGGCATACCGCCAGTTGATTCGGGAACATACCGGCCATGATTTTGTGCCCACGGTTTTGTTGCATGGCGATGAATACATGAGTCATCTTATCGGCATACAGGCTGCCCGTTTGTTGAGATTCATGGATGCGCATCCGGAGAATGATTGCGGGAACGCTCGTCCCAAACTCCAACAGCTTATCAAGCAAGAGGTTTCCTACAAAGAGAGCATGGGTTACAGCCATATCACGCCCCACGATGACGTGGCCAACCGCAATCTGGTGTACAAGCATGGCCTGCTCAAAAAGTACGTTGAGAGCGCTCTATATCTCAAGCAAGACACCACCAACGACGGCGCCGCCATGAAGGAGATTACCTTCAGCATTGCCGCCGGTTTCGCCATGTTGGTGTCCACACTCATTGCCTGGCCATTCCAGAAGTATTTAGGCAGCTACCCGTTCCTCATCTTCATCATCCTGATTGTGGCCTACATGTTCAAAGACCGCATCAAGGATTTTGCGCGTAACCTGTTCGTGCACCGGCTCAAATCGAAGTATTTCGACCACAAGACCACCCTGCATTTCAAAGACGAGAACATCGGCTGGATCAAGGAGGGCATGGATTTCATCAATGATGCCAAGACGCCCGAGCGCGTGCTGGCCATCCGCAACCGGAACAGTCTGGAGGCCGACAACGCCCTGCAGCAGGAGCGCACCATCCTGTACCGCAAGCAGGTGCAGATTGACAACCGGAACCTGCGCAACCGATACGAGTACCGTTTCGACGGCATCCACGACATCATGCGGTTCCACATCCAGCAATACACGCGCAAGATGGACGACCCTACCCTGCAGGTCGATACGCTCACGGAGAACGGCACGCTGGAATCGGTGCCCACCTTGCGGGTCTATATCATCCACATCGTGCTGCAGTTCATCCACGAAGAAGAGACTGAATACCGCGGTTTCCGCATCACCGCCACCCGCGACGGCATTGTGGCGTGTGAAGAGATGAAATAAATCCGCTTGCGTTTTTTTTGTATTTTCGCAGCCTGTTTTTGAAAAATAAACATCCCGAGAATATGAAAAAACTATCCCTTATCACCTTGTGCCTCTGCTGTTTCGGCCTGCTGTGTGCACAACCCGTCAGCAAAAACGGCGGTCTCTCCGCTGACCAAATCAAGACCATACAGAACTCCTACAAAGCCACTGGTGCCGACAAGGCGCTCCGCAATGCCATTGTCACCAACGACATCAACAAGCTGGCGAAGAACTTCGACAACCGCACCGCCTTCGATGCGCACTTCTCCAACGAGGTGCCCTCCAAGGCCATAACCGACCAGGAGTCATCTGGCCGCTGCTGGATGTTCACCGGCATGAACGTGCTTCGCGCCAAGGCTATCAAACAATATGACCTGCCTTCCGACTTCCAGTTCTCCCAGTGCTACACATTCTTCTGGGATCAGTTGGAGAAGTCTAACCTCTTCTTGCAGGCCATCCTCGACAATCGCGACAAGTCCATGGAGGACGAAACCGTGAAGTGGCTGTTCCAGAACCCGCTGAGTGACGGCGGACAGTTCACCGGAGTGGCCAACCTCATCACCAAATACGGCATCATGCCCAAGGACGCCATGCCTGAGACCTACAACAGCAACAACACTTCGCGCATCTCCTCGCTTATCAAGCTGAAACTCCGCGAGGATGCGTTGGAGTTGCGCGACATGGCCAACAACAAGAGTACTACCGAGAAAATGCTGCAAGACAAGAAGATGGAGATGCTGCAGACCATCTACCGCATGTTAGTATTCGCGTATGGCGAGCCACCCGCGGAGTTCACTTGGACCCAGCGCAACGCCAAAGGCGAGGTAGTGAGCACCGAAACCTACACCCCGAAAAGCTTCGCCCAGAAGTTCGCCAATGTGGATTTCAGCACTTTCTACATGGTGATGAACGACCCGACCCGCGAATACTACAAGGTTTACGAAATTGAATACGACCGCCATGTTTACGATGGACATAACTGGAGATTCCTCAACCTGCCCATGAACGAAATTGCCGACATGGCCATCGCTTCCATCAAGGACAGCACCAATATGTACTTCTCCTGCGATGTGGGCAAGTTCCTCGACCGCGACAAGGGTTATCTGGATGTCAACAACTACGACTACGGTTCCCTGTTTGGCACCACCTTCAACATGGACAAGAAACAGCGCATCGCCTCCTACGCCAGCATGTCGTCGCACGCCATGACCCTCTGCGCCGTGGATTTGGACAAGGACGGCAAGCCGCTGAAATGGATGGTGGAGAACAGCTGGGGCTCCAAATACGGCCACAACGGCTTCCTCATCATGACCAACGAATGGTTCAACGAGTACATGTTCCGTCTGGTGGTGGAATCCAAGTACATCCCCGCCCAGACGCTTAAACTTTTCGACCAGAAACCAATCATGTTACCCGCTTGGGATCCGTTGTTTGCACCGGAGGAGTAGAGTTGAGAGTTTAGAGATTAGAGATTAGAGATAAACGATTATCGATTAGAGAGAAGAGAAAAATTCATACGTAATGAAAAAGATACTGACTACCATTCTGATTTGTACATTCGCGATGGCCGGTTTCGCGCAGAAGGCCGATGATATTTGCGGTATTTTCCACTCCGTGGATCCGTTCTCCAAAGAGGGATCGCAATGCGAGATTTACAAGGCTGCTGACGGCACCTACGAGGCTAAAGTGGTTTGGGTGGAGAACCCGAAAAAGAAACCGCAACTGGGATTGGTTTTCATGACCAAACTGGTTTATGATGCCGAAGCCAAAGAATACAAGAAGGGCAAACTGAAATATCCCGGCAAACCCGGCACCTACAGCACGTTCATCCGCATGTCTGCAGACAAGAACACCTTACACATGCGCGGCTACCTCGGCGCCTCATTCCTCGGCAAAACCGTGGACTGGCACAGGGAGAGCAAGGTGAGGGTGCAGAAGTAAGTGCACCCTACCCTTCAAATATTCAGATACCAAGTGATTACAATGCCCTCAGCACCAACACGGTTCTTGAGGGCATATATATTTTCAGGCAACGCCTTCCCGACGTATCCATTGCGTGATACTCCATCGTTTCATCCACATTTCCAAAACCATTGAAATCGGGCGAATCGCTGTTCAACACAATGCTATATTTGGACTTGTCACAGGGAATCTCATAATCTTCCACCGACTGGAACGGATGGAAGTTATAGACAAACAGGCACTCGCCTCTGCGATAAGCCAATATTTTGGCGTCATTATCCTCCCACACCTTCTCCGGCAGGAAATCCAAAAGATGTTCTTTCTCCACCAGATGGATCATGGCCTCGTCAAAGCGGTTGAGGCCGGCATATTGAAGCAGGTTGTCATCAGCCAGATTCCACTGTCGGCGGGCATACTGGCACGACCAGCCGTTGCCTTCGCGGGGAAAGTCAATCCATTCGGGATGGCCGAACTCATTGCCCATGAAGTTGAGATAGCCTCCGGAGGCCAGCGTGAGCGTCACCAAACGGATCATCTTGTGCAGGGCCACACCCCGCGCCACATCCAAATCGGGTGTCAACACCGACATATTGGTGTACATCTTGCTATCCACCATCCTGAAAATCAAAGTCTTGTCCCCGACCATCGCCTGATCGTGGCACTCCACATAGCTGATGGTCTGCTCCTCGTTACGCTTGTCGGTCATGCGGAAATAGATGTCTCCCATCCCCCACTGCTCGTCGGAGAGCGTCTTCAGCGTCTTCACCCAATAGTCGGCAATACCCATAGACATGCGATAATCAAAGCCGATGCCACCTTTTTTTGTGGGGAAAGCCATGCCGGGCATACCGCTCACATCCTCCGCAATGGTGAAAGCTTTAGGATTGACGGCGCGAACCAAATTATTGGCCAGGGTGAGATAGACCACCGCATCTTCATCCACATTGTCGTCAAAATACTGGGCATAGTCCACAAAATCCACGCCCAGACCATGGTTCCAATAGCACATGCTGGTCACGCCATCGAAACGGAAACCGTCGAAATGGAATTCCTGCAGCCAGTATTTCAAATTGGAAAGCAAGTACAGAATCGTTTCCGTCTTGCCGTAATCGAAACAGCGGGAATCCCATACGGGATGCTGTCCCTTTTCTCCATGATGAAAATAGAGATGGTCTGAGCCGTCGAACTGGCCGAGGCCCTCTTTCACATTGGAAACGGAATGCGAGTGCACCACATCCAGAATCACCGAGATGCCCATCCCGTGCGCCGCGTCAATCAGCTCTTTCAATTCCTCCGGCGTGCCGAAGCGGGACGATGGCGCAAAGAAATTGGAGACCTGATAGCCGAAGGAGCCGTAATAGGGATGCTCCTGGATGGCCATCATCTGTATCGTGTTGTAACCCAACTTCTTGATACGCGGCAAAACAGTCTCTTTAAATTCCCAATAGGTTGAAATTTTCGCTTCTTGGGAAGACATGCCGATATGTGCCTCATACACCAACGGATGATCAGGCTTGCCGGGACCTGCATTTTTCCACACATACGGTTCGGGTTCCCACACCTGCGCGCAGAACACCTTGGTGGTTTCGTCCTGCACCACGCGCGTGGCGTATGCAGGCAGGCGCTCGTCGGCGCCGCCGTGCCAAACCATCCAGAGTTTGTAGAGCATCTCGTGTTTCAGTGCAAAGTCGGGCAGTTCAATCTCCCAGTCGCCGTTGCCGATGGGATGCAAGGCAAACTCGGGCTTTATCTCCCAGCGGGAAAAATCGCCGTAGATGTATAGTTTCTTGGCATTGGGGGCCTTCTCGCGGAACACCCAGCCGTTCGGGGTTTTGTGCAATCCGTAATAGAGATGCGCGTTGGCCACATCTGCGAGGGTGCGCTTGCCATCAGTAAACTCCAGTTCACGCAACACCGCGCGTTCGTGGCGCTTTTGCAGCACCGCCGCGTAGGGTTTCAGGTAAGGATCCACCTTTACCAATTCAGGAATTGTTTTCGCTGCCATTATTTATCCGAAAAAATAAAGTTTCTGTCCACATTCCACTCCGCCAGCATCTCTCTGAGTTGCTTGATCTGCTTCTTGTCGTTGATGGCGGGGCGATTGATTTTCAGGTGGCGCGTGATCAACATCTTGCCACCCACTTGTTTATGTTCAATGATCACGTATCCAAAATCATACGATTTCTCAAAAGCGAAGTCCTTCGTCACCCAGTGTGCTCCGGCGGGCAGCGTCACCGTATAGGAGTAACTCTCGTCGGTGGGCGTCACGGCCACGGGATGGGTGCGGTTGGGAGAGATGGAGGCCGCGCGCAGGCTGCAGCCATAGGGGCCGTCCGAGATGCGCACATGGCCATAGCCGTTGCTGAGTTTCTCCGCCTTCGCATTCACAGCCGTGCCAGAAGTCAGGTACGTGCGTGCGCGCGGCGAGTTGACCTCCGAAGAACGCACCGTGCAATCGGTCTTGTACCCACCGCCATCGGCAGAAACCGCGAAATCGGCTTCCATCACGATCTTGATGGGCTGCACGCTCCAATCAGCCACCTCGTCAGTAAAAGCAATGAACTTGTCGCCTGGCTTGCGGGCATCGAAGGCCACCTTTCCGGCATCCACCGCCGACACATAGCAGGGCTTGCCATTCACCATCACTCTGACGGCACTCTCAGGATCGGTAAGCAGACTATTGTAACACACGCCAATAACTGCCCGGAAGCCAGCCTCCTGCAACATGGCCTGCAACAGCAGATTTTTCTCGAAGCTATTGCCACAATTGGTGTTCCATACCGTGGCCGGCGAGGCCACCAGATAGTTCATGTAGCGCAGCGGCACCTTGTTCTCGCGGATGTTGGTGCGCACGTAGTCGCGGATGGCCAGCACTTGCTCCATGGCCGGTTTGGATGCATCCACCAACTCGCTGACCGCCGGAGCGAACGGTCTCTCGCGACTCACCAGGGCGTTCTGCATAGACATGCGCATCAAAAAATCGCTGGGACTGCCAAGGGTAGTGAATTGAAAATACGGAAGATAATTCTCCGGAAGATAGGATTCGGATGTATTGGGGATAAGATTGTAGAACACCCACGATTTTCCTGATCCTCCATCAATCTCGGATTCCTCTTTCTGTCCGCCTCTGGCATTCAAAATGGTATAAAGATGCCTTCCCTCCGGGATAGCAACTGTCACTTTATATTGTTCAATCTGTTCATTCTCATATAAATTCACCCGCTCCATCAACTCTTTCATAAACGGCTGCTCGGTATGAATGGTATAGTCAAGCACAATCGTGGCCTCATATTCCAGCGCCGTGTGCGTCACCACCATTTCGCGGATTCCGTTGAATCGCTGGCAGTTTTCACAGGCGTAAGGCAGACTGGGATTGAACGCATTGGCAGGTGTCTGCACCTTGCAGCCATCTTTGCGGATAGTATAGGCCTCATTGATGGTAAGCGTCTGATATTCCGGATTGTACCAGATAAAAGTTTCGCCGTATGTATCAAAAGCCGACTTCGAGAAGAGCTGCAACTCTTTCCGGAAATGATAATCCATACTCCCGTCCGCGTTCAGCGTATAGGATTTGGAAATCAGATGATAAGTGGCATCGTACTTGGGACCGGCGAGGGCTGCCATGCCAATTATAAGGATTGAGGTGAATATTATTATTTTTTTCATATATCTATTATTTCTACCAAGCTCTTGTACCTAACGGGACGGCTTAAGGAAAACTATTATCTATTATCTATTAACTATTAACTTTTCAACAATCGTTTATCGCGTGAGTATCACAGGTGTGTCCATGTAGAATTGTTGGTTTTGGACAGCTTGGCGGAAGGCGGGCCAATCGGCGGCCTCATACACGCGCTTGCCGAGGCGAATGTTTTCCTTGAATTCAATTTTGGAGTTTTCAAGTTTGTAGTTGCCTTGGAAAGACACCACTTCGCCCTGCAAGTTCCGGTCGTTGGGCACTTGGGCAGAGGTGTAGCCCGTGGGCACGGTCATGGTCTCCGAAATCTGCACCAGCCGTGAACATCTGTCCTTGAATGGATACTCTCGTTTCTCCTGCGACACATCATAGCGCAGGTGCGGCATCGTGAACTTGTAAAAGCCCTTGGCCAGGAACGGCGTGACGACCAGTTCTTTGTCGCTCACCGTAGCATAGTTAGGGATAGCAAACTTGTATGTGATTTTTACCGGATGTTCCAGATAGGTATCCTCATCGGTGTGCTTCACCGATTTCAATTGGGCGTTAGGATAGAGACTGTAGAGCTGGTATTCGAGATTGTCTTGCCACTCCAAGCGGTTGCCGTGGAAGACGCCGCGCACAGAGCGGTCGGACTGTCCTTCGGCGGTAATGGTCACTGTGCCAGTAAGCGTGCCCTTCTTATTCACTTTGGTTTTGGCATCCATGCGGATGTAGTGGTTCTCGGCCTTGGACACGGGGGTAAGGCCAAGTTTCGCGCCCTGCGGCAGGCCCATGAGGTAGTTCTGCTGCTGTTCTGCGCTGGACCAGAGCTCGCGCACGCCGGGCACCCAGGTGGGATCCAGCAGCTGGTAGTTGCCATTGCGCCGCTGCACCACCGTGACGCAGTGGTTGAACTGGTCGGCAGGAATGTCGTCGATGCGCTCGCCCGCCATGGTCATGGCTGCGTATGCCTTGAAGCCGGCGGCGCGCAACATGGCAATCAACATGCCGGCCTTGTCCTTGCACACGCCGCAGCGGTCGGTGAAGTTCATCTCGCACTTGTGCAGCGTGAAGCCCTCGCCCTCACCCATTGAGATACCAGAGTAACGCATGTTGTCGGCGACCCAGTGCGTCAGGATGGAGATGCTGTCGTTTTCGGTTTTGGCTTTTTTCAGCAATTCATTCACTTTCTGTTTCACCTCATCGGTGGGCACGAAGCTGCCATAGTCCTCGTTCACGCCATAGAACCAAGTGGACTTCGCCTCCCAGTTTTGGGCGGTGGAGAGCAACAGTTTGGTTTGGATATCGTTGTTTGCCAGTGTGTTGGCAGGTACGCTGATGGGGAAATAGTTTTTCTGAGTGAATGTATAGATAGTGCGATTGGCATCCTCACGGGTATCCACTTTCAGGGTGCCGTGATAAACAGCGTAGCGCAGGTTCTTGGCGGTAAGCACGCTCACGCGGTACACCTTCTCCATCACGGGCTGGTCGCTCCAGAAGGGTACGATGTCGTAGAAATGGCCACGCATCGGGGGGATGTATTTCGCATCGGGGTCCTCACCCTGGAGCAGTGCGTAGGTGAAGCCTTTTTTGTAAGTAGTCACCTCCACAGCATCGCCGGGTTCAAGGCGACCGAGGGCCATCATCTTCTGGCGCGCCCCCCAGTAGATCATGTAAGCCGGTGCGGGATAGTCGAGCACCGGAGCGTCGAGCGTGTCCACATCGCCATTTTTGCGGTACACGACCACCGAGCGGATTTCGACGTAAGCAGACAGCGGGTCGTAGTCCATCTTCACGGTGTTGAAATCGCGCCCGCCGGCCAGCGTGAGAATCTTATAGAGCTTGTGGCCATACACATGGCTGAGGCCGCTCTCCTCCATCAGCACATCAGTACTGTCGAAAACGGTCACGATGTCGTAGTCTTTGAACTGCGCGTCCTTCACGGCAGCGAGCCTCTCTTGTGAAGTCTGGGCACTCGCCGCGCCGAAAAGCAGGAGTAAGGCGAAAAAAGATAGTATAAGAGGTTTTTGGTGCATGTTTAAGATATTGTATTGGAGTTGCAAAGGTAAGAAAATTTCAATTTGGCAAGAAATGCGTGATTCACCCACGGCTTGTTTATTAAGAAACGTTTGATTATCTTATGAAATTTTCAAAATCACACATTTACATTTAACAATTAATTATCAAATTTCCACATTGAAAATTTTCAACCAATTGATTATCAATACAAAATAAAAATTGAAAATAGCAACGACTATAGGAATAATATTGTATCTTTGCGACATCAACTAAAAAGCAAAAATAATGGAAAAGATTAACCCTATTGAAGAAGCACGCCGATATGTGGCCAACGCGGAAGAAATCATTAAGAAGTCCACGTATGACCCTGAAACAAAACTTTACAAAGACAAAAAGTACATCCGCATTGCGGGGGACACCTTGTGGAAGGGCTGCCTGATCGCCCTTGATGCAGTGCTGCAAATACGCAAAGGCAAAGGTCGCCCGTCAATCGAGAAATACAAGGAGGCAGCTGGCAAGCGTGACCGCACGTTGCTGAAATTCGTGAATGCAGGTTATGAAACCATGCACCTTGTCATGGGATATGATGGCAGCAAAGTGAAAAAAGTCTGTGACGCCGGTTTCGAAGTCGCCAACGATATCATAGACCTATGTGCTATACTATACCCAAAGCAAATGTCGGCTTAATTATTTGAAACGAATCGCAGTGCCATAAACCAGCACTTCGGCCGCTTGGGCCACAATGGCAGATGTGGCATAACGGACTCCGACAATGGCGTCCGCGTGCATTTCCTCCGCTTGGGCAATCATGCGGTCTGTGGCCATTTTGCGCGCCTTGTCCATCATTTGAGTGTATGACCTAAGTTCGCCACCCACAATGTTTTTCAAAGACTGACCCAAATCGCTGAACACATTCTTGGATTGGATCGTGCTGCCTGTTACGGCGCCCAACACTTCATAGTCTATGCCGGGCAAATTCTCTACTGTGAAGATTTTCATATTTGTGAATTTTATTGTTTGTACTTGTGAATAAATAGCCAGAAAACTAGATTATATCCTTCTCATCAATCAGATTGTTCAAAATCGCATACACCGTGAGGGCGGCAACGGACTTGATACCCGTTTTCTTTACGATGTTCTTGCGGTGCGTGATGACCGTGTGCACCGAAATGCTGAGTTCGTCGGCTATCTCGCTGTTTTTCTTGCCCTTGGCCATGCACACCAGTACCTCTTTCTCGCGGTCGGAGAGCTGGGCGGAGTCCGCGTCGTCTTCTTTCGAGTCGCGGGCCTCCAGCACCATGTTCAGGGTGGATTTGATGCGGTGGGCATCGTCAGTGATTTCAATCACGCCGTGGTACTGCTTCAGCTGCTGGGCATCGAAAAACGCCGAAGCGAGGGCCACAATCTTCATGTTGGGCAGGTCCTCGAACAGATGGCGCACCATCATCCGCTTGGAGTAATCCATCATCACCGGATTGATAATCAGCAGGTCGGGATTGACCACATGCAGGCGCGCCGCGAGGGTCTGAACATCATTGGTTTTCAGCACCACATCATAGTCCGCCAACTCCTTCATGATGACAGACATGCCCGTGAGTATGATGGGTGATGGATCGGCTATTGCAATTCTATAGTTTTTCATCATCCATCAAGATTTTAATGTACGGTAACAGTATCTTCTCCTCGATAATGGCATGTTTTTCAATGTCATCCGAAAGGGAAAAAATATTATTCAGCATGTTGATGCGCTCGCGCTGCGACACATCCTCGGGTACATACTTGACCAGCAGACTGGTGAAATCGCGCAGCTTGTCTTCGATGTTGTTGTGCTGCTTCTCGAACTGCCATACTTTGGATGCCTCTTTTGCGGTAGCCGTGTGCTTGAGCAAGTTCTGCACGAAGGGGAACACATGTTTCTCCTCATATTTGAAATGATTTTCCACTTCTTTCTTGTATTCCTCAAAGAACATGGTGATGGAGGTCCTGTATTTCACATTCCAGTCCTGCACTACGCCACGCAAGTGGTTTTCAATGTGAGGAAACGAATACTCCAGATAGTCTTTATGCGAAGCCTTCAGGTAATCGACAATCTCCTCGATAGGACATTGTCTGAGGTCATCTACATCGGGCACGAAGTCGGGGCGCACATAGACATTGAACACGAGCAACAGCAGCGGGAGCGACACATGGTTCTCCTCACACACCTGCCCCACGGTCTTCTCGCCGAATCCCAACGGGACACCGAGTCGCGGCAACAGGTTGATGAGGTGGTTATGGTGCGACAGCACATCGGCCATCTTGGCGTTGGCGGTCACGAAAGAGAAAGAGGGGGATGATTGCATAAAAGGGTGAAGGGGGTTAAAGGGGTTAATGAGGTGAATGAGGTGAATGAGGTGAATAATTCCCCTTCTATTTTAGAAGGGGTGGCCGTAGGCCAGGGTAGTAATATGAAGAGGGTTAAAGAGTTAAAGGTGTTAAATGAGGAATAGTTCGTAAACAATTTAAAGTTTTGCAGGTGCAAAAATACTTAAAAAAAACATTTGCAACACGAAGCAGGGCTTGATGTTTTGAATTATTTTCTCAACTCGTCATCATCCCCTATTTTTTTATATTTTTGCACTTTAATTTGTAAGCATTTTTCATCACTAATCATAATCAAAATGAAAAGCACCCGAAACCTCATTCTTTCGTTTTTTCTGTTAATCGTATGCACCTGCCTCACCGCACAGGAATCGCCAGTGAAATGGACCTTCAAGAGCGTCAAAATCAACGATTCCGTGGCGGAACTGCAGTTCAAGGCGGACATCAAGAAAGACTGGCACCTGTATGCCCAGTCGCACAACAACGGCGTAGAGTTGCCGTTAGTCTTCTCTTTCGACAAGAACGAGCACTACAAACGTATCGGCAAGGTCAGCGAGCCCAAGCCGACGGAGGAGAATGATGAAATTTTCGGATTGTCCAAGTATTTTACCAACAGTGTGACTTTCAAGCAACGCGTACAAATTCTTGACAATCAGCCCTTCACCATCAAAGGAAAAGTCGAAGGACAAGCCTGCATAGAGGGGCGATGCACGCAAGCAGACAGCAAGTTTGCGTTCGACATCAAGGGGTTTGACAAGGTGGTAATGAGTAATGACAATGGCCTTGACAATGACGATGAACAAAATGGTGATACCATAACGGGGAATAGTGCCACCACGGCACAGATTACTCCGGCGAAAGACACACCGGCAGAGAACAATGCCGAGAAAGAGGAGTCTCTGTGGAAATACTTCCTCGGTGCCGTGCTGGGCGGACTAGTGGGCCTGCTGATGCCCTGCGTGTTCCCGATGATCCCGATGACGGTCTCCTTCTTCTCCAAGGAGGGGCACAAGGGCAAACGCGACGCCCTGCTCTATGGTTTCTTCATCGTCTTGATATTCCTCGTTTTCGGACTCGTCCTGTCGGCCATTTTCGGTGCCGACCTAGGCAACATCATGAGCACGCACTGGATTCCGAACCTGCTGTTTGCGGTGATTTTCCTGATATTCGCCTTCTCCTTGTTGGGCTATTTTGAAATAACACTGCCCAGCTCGTGGGTCAACGGCTCTGCCAAGCGCCAGCGCCAAGGCGGCATCGCCGGCATCTTCTTCATGGCTTTGACCTTGGTATTGGTTTCCTTCTCGTGCACGCTGCCCATCGCGGGCGCAGTGGCCCTGAACGCCGCCGGCGGCTCGTTCCTGAAACCCATCATCGGCATGTTGGGATTCTCGTTGGGCATCGCCGTGCCGTTCACCCTGTTCGCACTGTTCCCCGGACTCTTGAAGAAACTTCCGAAATCAGGCGGCTGGATGAACACGCTGAAGGTAATCCTGGCTTTCGTGGAGTTGGCCTTCGCGCTGAAATTCATCAACGTACCCGACCAAACGTACCACTGGGGCATCCTCGACCGCGAGGTGTATCTCGCCTTCTGGATCGTGCTGTTCTCCCTGCTGGGTCTGTACCTATTGGGCAAAATCCGCTTCCCGCTCGACGATGAATATCCGGTGCAGAAGAGCTGGTTCCGCTTTACCCTCGCCGTATTCGTCTTCACCTTTGTGGTTTATATGATTCCGGGCATGTTCGGTGCACCGCTGAAGGCCATCTCCGGGTGGCTGCCGCCCATGACCACCCAGGACTTCGACGTCTCGGCCATCGTGCGCAACGAGAGCGGCAACGGCGGAGGCAATGCAGCTACCTACCAGTGGGCCGAAGAGCCGATGTACGCCGACAAGCTGGAGATTCCCTTCGGCATCAAGGGCTACTTCGACTATGACCAGGCGCTGCGCGTGGCCAAGAAAGAGGGCAAGCCCGTGTTCCTGGACTTCACCGGCCACGGCTGTACCAACTGCCGCAATGTGGAAAACGCCGTCTGGATCGACCCGGAGGTGCGCCGCATCTTCGCCGAGGAGGTCATCGTGTGCACCATGTACGCCGATGACAAGGTTATCCCGCTGCCGGATGACGAGAAAGGCAAGCTCAAAGACGCCGACGGCGACCCCATCACCATGCTAGGCGCGAAGAATCGATATATTGAGCAAACTCGCTATCACGAAAACTCCCAACCCTGCTACTTCATCGTAGATACCGACGGCAACATCCTGTCCGGCCCCACCTACTACGAGCGCGACAAGGACAACTACATCAAATTTTTGCGAGAAGGAATTGACAAATTTAATTCAGAATTGAGAATTGAAAATTAGAATTCTGAACCCTGTTCACTGATTACTATTCACTATGAAATGGTATAAGCTCATCCTGTTCAGCCTGGTCAGCGGTTTGCTGCTGACGTTTTCCTGGTATCCCCACGGGCTGCCGTTCCTAATCTTCTTCGCACTGATTCCGATGTTCCTGATGAGCGACCATCTGCTGGAGAAAGGTAGCAAGGTGGCTTTCTGGAAAGGGTTGATCTTCTCTTATCCAGGATTTGTGTTGTGGAATGCCCTTACGACATACTGGATTTGCAACACCACAGTACCAGGCGGTATTGCCGCCAGCGTGCTGAACGCGCTGCTGATGTCCATGGTGTTCGGCTTGTGGCATTGCTGCCGCAAATACACCCAACATAGCTGGATACATCCTGTGCTGTTCGCAGCCTTCTGGATTTCCTTTGAACACTTGCATCTCAACTGGGATCTCACCTGGCCGTGGCTCAACCTCGGCAATGTGTTCGCGGTGTGCCCGCGCTGGGTGCAGTGGTACTCTGTTACCGGTGCCTTGGGCGGAACGCTCTGGATCATCGTGCTCAACTTCCTCATGTACCACATACTGGTACATCAGCGCATATACAAGACCCGTGCATGGGGCTTGGCTGCCGCCTTTCTGGGCTGCCTCATCATCCCGATAATCTGGTCGGCTTGTCTTTACAAGTCCACTTTGAAAAACATTGACAAAAGCACGCCGATCGAGGCCGTGGTGGTACAACCCAACACCGAAGTGTGGGAAGAGGAGTACAGTTTGACCAATACGGAAGAGGCACAGCGCATTCTGGATGTTGCGGGACTGCACCTCAACGATAAGACCAATCTGGTGGTGTGCCCCGAATCCAGCATCGCGCACAGTATCTATCTAAAAGCAATACAAACAGGTGAATATCCCAGAACGTCACCCAGCTATGCTTGTTTCCCACTTCTGGATTCTGCCATCGCCCTGCGCCCCAACCTGAATTTCATCCTGGGGCTGTCCACGTACGATGTTTATGACCATAAAGCCACCATCACAGCAAAGCAGATGGATGCCATTCATTATCTGGACTTTTACAACACGGCGGTTTTCTACAACAAAAACAAATACAGCGGGCATTACCACAAAAGTCGGCTCGTCCCTGGCGTGGAGGCATTGCCTTTCCCGAAGATATTTGGTTTCCTCGGCGACATGCTGGTCAATTTGGGTGGGGTAAGCAGTTCCTTGGCCAAGGACGACTGTCAGCGAACTTTCGCCTTTGATGCAGACGGCAAACCGTTGAAAGTGGGCACGGCCATTTGCTACGAATCCATCTATGGCGAGCTGGTCGGCAGATTCGTTCGCAACGGGGCCAACGTGCTGACTGTCATCACCAACGATTCCTGGTGGAAGGATACACCGGGGCACAAGCAGCACTTCGAGATGGCACGCTTGCGGGCTGTGGAGACGCACCGCTATGTGTTGCGCGCCGCCAACGGAGGATTCTCCGGAGTCATCAACCCGGTGGGCGATGTGGAGCAAAAGACCAAGTATGAAGAACGCACGGCACTCCACGCCACCGTCTATGCACAAAACGACATAACCTTCTACGCCAAGCATGGCGATTATCTGGCGGTCATCGCCATAATTTTGACCGCCGCAGGATTGTTATACGCCATCATCTGTGGTTTGCTTTCCATCAAAAACAAACGAAATAATAGCATCGCATGAAAAAAATAATACTCGTATCAAGTTGTCTTCTGCTTTCCCTTATCCTATGGATGGGAAACGGCATCGCAAAGTCTGTGGATACGTTGACGGCCAAAACCGTCGCCACGCATTTCTTGGCAGGCAGAAACGTAGAACTATCTAGGTCCGCCCAACAGGCGCGCATTGCCTATATCGGGCAATCCTTTGACGAGAGCAGCCAACGTTCCGTCCCATGCTATTACATCGTCAACCTGAATCAGGGCTTCGTCATTCTGAGTGCAGACAACCGCATCGAGCCTATTTTGGGATATTCCACGGAAGGAAACTTCAACGCCGACAATATCCCTGACAACATGCTTGCCTTTTTGGATGGGTATTCCGCCCAAATCAAATCATATCTTCATGAATCCTCATCTATGCCCAATGAGGCAACAGCAAAATGGGCATCCCTAATCAGAGACGAATACACGCCCAAAACCACAAAAGGGGCTGTCGTAGGGCCTCTATTGTCCACCATTTGGAACCAAGACAATCCTTATAACGCTTCTTGTCCCTCAGATGCCGCCGGCCCAGGCGGCCACGCTTATGCAGGCTGTGTGGCTACTGCCATGGCACAGATAATCCGTTACTGGGAATACCCCACACAAGGAACGGGGAACCATGCTTATAATTGCAGTTCTTCAATGTATGTTAACGGGCAACTAACCAACTTCAATTACGGGACCTTACAAGCCTACTTTACCACACAGTACGACTATAGCAACATGCCCGATCTTATCACTTCAACAAACTATTCCGAAGTGGCCAAGCTCATATACCATTGTGGAGTAAGTGTAGATATGGAGTACACCCCTTATGGAAGCAGTGCCTACTCTTCAGACGTTCCGTATGCATTGAAACAGTATTTTAAATACTCTACCACCTATGGCACACCAACACCACAATACAAGAATAGGAGCACATATTCTGAAAGTAACTGGATAAATTTACTGAAATCGGAATTAAACAACTGGAGACCATTGCTTTACAATGGAAACGGACCTGATGGTGGTCATGCTTTTGTTTGCGACGGATATGACGACCAAGGGTATTTTCATTTCAATTGGGGCTGGAGTGGTAGCTACAACGGATATTTCATACTCACCGCTCTTACTCCTGGAACTCATAACTTCAACGATTACCAGGGTGCCGTTATTAATGTGCAAGGGCTTACACCTCTTATCAAGACAAACAGCAATCAATTATCATTTCTTTGCGCGGCTGGTAGCGTAAGTGAAGCTAAAAGTTTAGCCATCCATGGCATCTCCCTGACGAACAATATAGTCATTACTGCGCCAGCGAATTTTGAAATCAGCAATGACGGAACCGCTTTCTCTTCTTCACTGAATGTGAGCAATACCACATCGAGTATCTATGTAAGGTACACACCCTCCTCACTGGGACTGGCTACAGACCATGGCACTTTGACAATGACTTCAGGCAGCACGACCAAAACCGTGGCTCTTAGTGGCCGAACTTATGTATTGGACTGCAATGCCCCACAAAACCTGCAATACGCCACCGACAATAGTGGAGACGTACAACTCACTTGGAATACACCCACACAAGATATCCATACCTATCGGTTTTCCATTGACTCCACCACTTCTTCTCCTTGGGGTTTGGGAGCCAGCAATTATCTTCTTGCCCAACGCGCCTGCGACTCCGACCTTGTAGCTTACCATCAGAAAAGAGTCACACAAGTATCTTTCTATATTCCTTCTGGCGTTGCTGCAAACAGTAGCGATAGGAAAATTGTCATCTATCAGGGCGGTTCTTTCATTAACAATGCTTTGAATGAAGGCACGCTGATAAGAGAGCAATCAGTCAGCTCATTCTCTTCCGGTTGGAATACCGTAACACTGAACAATCCTGTCACCATTGATGCCCGTCAAGAGCTATGGTATGGTGTTCAATTCAGCACCACTTACACATACCCCGTGCCTGTGGGAACAAAGCCCGGTGTGGCAGGAAAAGGAGATCTGGTGAAAAAAGATGGGTCGTGGACATTATTAAGTTCATACAGTTACAGTGATCTCCATCGCAATATTCCCATCAAAATCACCATTCAAGACAGCCCATCATCTATTACCAATTATACGATTGAGCAGAACGACAACATTGTCGGAACTGTCACCAACACTCAGTACAATGACCATGTCACCAATTCAGGAACATACACCTATAATGTCACTGCCAACTGGGACAACGGTTGTTCCGCCACATCTAACGATATCACTATCAATGTCATCACCGACTGCACCACTACCTACGGAGACACTTTAGTAAATGCGTGTGAAAGTTTCACGTGGCATGATTCCACCTATACGGTAACACCGGCGACATACCCTACCTTCACCATGGTTGGCGGCAACTCCGTCGGTTGCGACAGCACGGTAAGCTTGCATCTGACCATCAACCAAAAGCATTTCTTTCCGGAAAATGTCATGGTAACCCAAAGCAGCCTGCCCTACAACTGGCACGGCCATTCTTTCTATGCAGACACCACCATCTACGACTCGCTCACAACCGTTGCAGGCTGCGACAGCATCTTCTACCTCAATCTCACGGTCACGCCATTCAACATCGTTCAGGACGACCCCATAGTTCTGTGCCAGGGCGAAACGGAGAACTGGCGAGGACATCTGCTCTCACAGTCGGGTATCTATCGAGACACTGTTATTGCCAGCAACACTATCTATACTGTTGTCGTGACCGTCAATCCGAAGTACTTCTTTCCGGAGAATATCACAGTAACTCAAGGCAGCCTGCCATACAACTGGCACGGACATACTTTCTATACGGACACCACTGCTTACGACTCACTGTTTACCACCGCGGGCTGCGACAGCGTCTTTTTCCTCACACTCACAGTCACGCCATTCAACATCGTCCAGGACAGCCCAATAGTCCTGTGCCAGGGCGAAACAGAAAACTGGCACGGACATCAGCTCTCGCAGTCGGGCAACTACCAAGACACCGTCCTTGCCGAGAACACCATCCACACCGTTGTCGTGACCGTCAATCCAAAGTACTTCTTCCCGGAGAATGTCACGGTTAACCAAGGCAGCCTGCCCTACAACTGGCATGGGCACACATTCTATTCGGACATCACCGCCTACGACTCACTGCAAACGGTGGCGACGGGCTGTGATAGCGTGTTCTGCCTTACACTGACTGTTGTGCCGTACTCGGTTATTGCTGATGCCCCCATCGTATTCTGTGAGGGCGAAGCACAGACATGGCGCGGCCACCTACTTACCGAATCCCAGGAGTATAGAGACACCGTCAAGACGGATAATACCATATATACTGTGGTAGTCACCATAAACCCGACACAGTTCACAACATTGGATAGTACCGTGTGCGATTCCATCGTGTGGCGAGGAAAGACATACCGACAGAGCCAGACAATAGTGGACACTTTGGCCACAACCAACGGCTGTGACAGCATCGTCACCCTGCATTTGACGGTAAACTCAAGTTATTACATACCCGAAACGGCAACCATCCCGCAAGCACAGCTCCCCTACCTTTGGCATGGTCGGTCTTTCATGAATAGCACTGTGGCATACGACTCACTGCAAACGGTGACCACAGGTTGCGACAGCGTGTTCTGCCTTACCCTGACCGTTATACCCTACTCCGTGATTACAGACAACCCTATAGTGTTCTGCGAGGGCGACACACACACATGGCGCGGGTTCCAACTTACCGAATCCCGGGAATACAGGGACACCGTTCCTGCTGAGAACACCATCTACACCATACAGGTTACCATTAAACCCTTACCCACATTCACTATCACTTTAGAGAAAAACAAAACTTTGTGTGCCCATGACACGCTGAGTCTTTCATCCTCATTGACCAATTCCAGCAGTAGTGATAGTGTTGTTTGGTCATGGTCTGGTCCCAACAACTTCGAATCTTCAACGAACAATCCTGTTGTCAGCAACAATGCGACACCCGATCATAATGGCGATTATTCTGTGATGGTTGCCGTCACACAAAATGGCTGTACCAAAGAAGATTCCGCCACCGTGCATGTTACCGTAAATGCGCCGGCAACCGGAACGGTGACCGTATCAGGCAACACTGTCATCTGTCATGGTAACAGCACTACACTGACCGCTTCTGCCACAGGCAACACCGGAGACATGACCTATCAGTGGAGTTTCGGATTGAGTCCCATTTCAGACACTGAAGCGGTTGCCAGCCCGGCATTTTCCACCATATACACGGTAACTGCCACTGCCACAGTGGGCAATTGCACGGCTACTACCACAAAACAGATTGTAGCGTCCGTCAGATCTCTTCCCACTGTAACGATTGAAGGTGACGACACTATCTGTTCGGGCACTTCCGGCACGTTGACAGCATACCCGAACAATTCCCTGTATTCCTGGAGCTGGAGCAATGATGACACAACCCAGGCCATCACAGTCCACGAGCCAGGCATCTATAGCGTGACCGTTACGGATGGGTACGGCTGCCAGAATTCCACCTCTACAACGGTAACAGCATTGCCTTTGCCACCTGCACCCGAATGTTCAACCCTGCCCAACACAAGTTGCACATCAGATAATGGCAGTATTACAGTAACAAATCCGATTGGCACTGACCTTACGTACTCCATTGATAGCGAACATTTTCAGGATAGCACTACTTTCCAAAACTTGGCGGATGGATCGTATAATGTGACAGTGAAAAACAGTGACGGCTGTATAAACCTGACAACCGTTTCTGTGGATGCCATCGGAAACATTGTGAATGCGCAAGCCACGACTAACACCCCCTGCGCCGGCCAAAACATCACCTTGTTCGGAAGCTCAAGCACCTCCGGAGTTTCCTATTCATGGACGGGGCCAAACGACTACGCCTCAGATGAGCAAAATCCTGTGATTCCTAACGCAAGCAGTGAGATTGCCGGCAGCTACTACCTGACGGTGACACAGACATCCACAAATTGCTCGAAGACGGTTCCTGTGACCGTGCAAGTGAACACGCCGAGTGTGACATTGGCTAACATCTCTGACACAGCTGTTTGTGTCGGCGGTGACATTCTGTTGAATGTTGCGCTCAGCTGCGAGCCCACGGGTTCTGTGACATATCTTTGGACTTCCAACACTGGCTATTCTTCCACACAACAAAACAATACAATTCACAATGCCGAAACCGTGCATGCAGGTACATACGAAGTGGTGGCAACAGCAAGCCAAACGGTAAATGGCACCACTTGTACCGTTACGGACAGCAAGATGAAATCTTTTACGGTGAATCCGCTGCCCAACATCATCATCTCAGGCGAAAATTCCACTTGTAAAGGTGTACCTGCCACGTGGACTGCCTCCGGAGCCAACAGCTACCTGTGGTCCAACAACAGCACATCCAATCCAATACAGGTAAGTGAGGCTGGTACATACATTGTAGAAGGTACCGACACCAACGGTTGTGTAAATACGGCCACTAAGAGTTTGATCGTTAATGTACCTCAACCAGTAACCATCCAGCATATAGCCTGTGAATCTTACGAATGGCATGATTCAACTTATACCACCTCAGGCATATACACATATAGTCATCCAGATGCACAAGGTTGCACGCAGGTGGACACCCTTAAACTTACAATCAACTACGGTACCCACAACACAAGCGCAATTTCTTCATGTAATCAGTACACATGGGATGCGCCTTCGGGCACGACTTACACAACGGATTCAACAAGCGTTCTAATTGACCATTATAACAATGGCGTGAATTGTCCCAGTGCAGACACATTGACTGTGAAGATTTATTCCACGAAATACACGGATCTGCACGTATCCATTTGCGAAAACGAATTGCCATACCACTATGTCAACGGACAAATTGACACTACATTTGATATTGGCACTCCTTCACTGTTAACTGTCCCCTATCCCCTGTCCTCTGTCAACGGTTGCGACAGCATCGTGACGTTGCACCTAACCGTCAAACAATCGGTGACCGAGCTTGTTGAAGCCACCGCGTGCGACAGTTACACCTGGAACGACAGCACATACGCTGAGAGCGGCGTTTATTCTAAGATATTCACTGCTGCCAACGGCTGCGACAGTACCGTAACGTTGAATCTTACCATCAACCACTCGGTGACAGAACTTGTCGAAGCCACCGCTTGCGACAGCTACACTTGGAACGACAGCACCTACACAGAGAGTGGCATCTATTCCAATACATTCCTTGCTGCCAACGGCTGCGACAGCACCATTACATTGCACCTCATCATCAATCATGCTGTGACTGAGCTTGTCGAAGCCACCGCTTGCGACAGCTACACTTGGAACGACAGCACCTACACAGTGAGTGGCGTCTATTCCAAGATACTCACTGCTGGCAACGGCTGCGACAGCACCATTACGCTGCACCTCACCGTCAACTATGCGGTGACTGAGCATGTTGAAGCCACCGCGTGCGATAGCTACACCTGGCACGACAGCACCTACTTTGAGAACGGCACATACGTTTTCGAATACCTTAACAATGTCGGTTGTCCCAGCACCGACACCCTACACCTGATCATCAACCATGCCGTGAACACTGTGGCCGAGGCCGAGGCAGTGGAGGCATTCGTCTGGCACCGCGCAGGTGCGGCCGATACCACCATCACCTCATCGGGCACCTACACACACACGCATCCCGATAACAACGGCTGCACGCAGACCGACACGCTGCACCTCACCATCTATCACGCCACCAACACACAGATTGACACCTCTGCCTGCGAGGAGTTTCTCTGGCATCGACCGCTGGCGGGTGACACCATCATCACCAACTCCGGCACTTATATCGACAATTTCACTGACGTGCATGGTGCCGACTCCGTTGTAACCCTGGTGCTCACCATTTACTCCGCGGAACACACAGATCTGCTAGTATCCATTTGTGAAAACGAGTTTCCTTACCATTACATCAACGGACAGATTGATACCACATTTGATGTCGGCACTCCTTCACTGTTAACTGTCCCCTATACCCTGTCCTCTGCCAACGGTTGCGACAGCATCGTAACCTTGAACTTGACCGTCAACCCAACCTACGCTATAGACACCGCCGTCACAATCACCACCAACGACCTGCCCTATCACTTTGTCAGCGGCCAGATTGACACTACATTTGAAGTTGGCACACCTTCACTGTTGACTGTCCCCTATACCCTATCCACTGTCGATGGCTGCGATAGCACCGTAACCCTGCACCTCACCATAAACGTGGGCATTGAGAATCATACAGCCGAGTTTTTACGGGCGTTCCCCAACCCGACCACTGGCCATGTGACAGTCATTGGCAGCGAGGAATTCACGCAATTGCAACTTTTTGACGCATACGGACGAAGAGTCGGCATTTATCCTGTGGAAGGCACACAAACCGAAATCGACCTTCATGGGCTGGCCTCCGGCGTCTATTTCCTCAAAGCCATGCGTGAGAAGCAGACTGCGGGTACGCTGAAGATCATCAAGAGCAAGGAGTAAAAGAGTAAAGGAGTAATAAAAAAAGGAGGCTTTCGAGCCTCCTTTTTTTTCATCTATGTTTGTGGAAATTTTTTCACGATGTAATCCACATACGCACCCGGGGTGTGTACATTCTCCATGGGGATGGAGCCTGTGGGCACCAATTCCTTAGTCTCCACAATCACCAGATCAGCAGCCGTGGCCATCATGGGGTTGAAGTTCTGGGTGGTGCCTTTGTAGATGCTGTTACCCATCTCGTCGCAAATGCTGGCGCCAATCAGGGCCACATCGGCATGCAAGGGCAATTCCAAAAGGTATTCTTCGCCGTTGACTTCAATTTTGCGTTTGCCTTCTTCCACCACAGTACCCAGACCAGTTTTGGTGAGAACGCCGCCGAGGCCAGCGCCACCGCAACGGATACGCTCTGCCAATGTGCCTTGCGGAACGAATTCGATTTCAAGTTCCTTGTCGTTGAATTGTTGCACGGTGTCGGCGTTCGTGCCGATATGGGAAGCGATGAGTTTCTTCACCTGATGGTTGGAAATCAGCATACCGATAGCCTTGTTGGGATAAGCAGTGTCGTTGCCAATCAGCGTAAGATCTTTAACACCTTTCTTGGCAATGGCTTCCACGATTTTCACGGCAGTGCCGCAACCTAAAAAACCACCGAACATGATGGTCATTCCGTCCTTGATGTGTGAAACGGCTTCTTCAACAGTGATTACTTTATTCATATCTCGAAAGTTTTATAATTTGATACTTGAAAAATTAGTTTGCAAAAATAAAAAAAAATTCATTGCTTTTTGTTATCTTTGCAGCCTAAAAAAACAACCCCTTATATGATTGCTGATTACATTTTTGAAACCGCCTGGGAAATTTGTAACAAAGTGGGCGGCATCCATACTGTTTTATCCACCAAAGCAGCCACAGTGGTGGAAAACCTGCACGACAATTATATTTGCATAGGTCCTGATTTATCCAAAGAACATAGTGATGACTTCATTGAAGACGTCAATTTATATAAAAACTGGCGGGAAGTGGTACAACGCGAAGGGCTGAAAGTCCGCATCGGACGCTGGCGCATTTGCGGTTCTCCCGTGGTTTTCCTGGTTGATTTCACCCCGTTTTTTGAAAAAAAGAACGAGATTCTGACCAAATTCTGGCTCAACTACAAGCTGGATTCCATCTCCGGACAGTGGGACTACATCGAGCCTGCACTGTTCGGCTACGCCGCCGGCCGCGTGATTGAGAGTTTCTACAACTTCCACTGCAACTCCATGGACCAAATCATCGCCCATTTCCACGAGTGGATGACAGGCACGGGCATTCTGTACCTGAAGACCAATACGCCGCAGATTGCCACCGTATTCACTACGCACGCCACCGTGCTGGGACGCTGCATCGCTGGCAACGGTCTGCCCCTGTATGGCAACATCCGCCAATATCAGCCGCAAGAGACCGCCAACCGTTTCGGCGTGCAATCCAAATACTCCCTGGAATCTCTTTCTGCACAGCACGCAGACGCGTACACGACCGTGAGCGAGATCACCAACAAGGAGTGCGATGCATTTTTCTGCAAGCCGGCGGATGTCATTACCATCAATGGGTTTGAGGACGACTTCGTGCCCAAAGGCGAGGAATTCGACGCCAAGCGCGCCGCAGCCCGCAAGACGCTGCTTCACGTAGCCTCATCTCTAATGCAGCAAGAACTCCCGGAAGACGCCATGCTGGTCATCAACAGCGGACGCTTCGAGTTCAAAAACAAAGGCATTGACGTATTCATCAAGAGTTTGGCTAAGCTGTCGCAGCAGCAACCCGATCGCAAGATTGTGGCCTTCCTCACGGTGCCTGCCGGCAACAGCGGCAAGCGTGTGGAGCTGCTCGACCGCATGCAGCAACCCGTCGGCAACACGCCCATAACCAGCGACTACGCCACGCACGTGCTGCACGATCCCTATAACGACCCCATCATGAAAGCCCTGGCCGAAAACGGGCTCTCCAATAAACCCGAAGATAACGTCAAGGTGGTCTATGTGCCCGTCTATCTCGACGGCAACGACGGCATCTTCAACCTCAGCTATTACGACCTACTCATCGGCTTCGACCTCAGCGTGTTCCCATCCTATTACGAGCCATGGGGCTACACGCCGCTGGAAAGCATCGCATTCGGCGTGCCGACCGTCACCACCACATTGGCCGGCTTTGGCCTGTGGGTCCGCGACCAGTTCGGCGAGCAACAGAGTGTAACCGTCATCGAACGTACCGACGACAACGATGCCGAAGTGGTCGATAACATCGCCAAGGCCATCACCTTCTACAGCCAGTGCAACAAGCAGACCAAGGACAATCTCAACCAGACGGCCATGCAGATTGCCCAGAAGGCCTTGTGGACCAATCTTTACGAGAATTACAAGAAAGCGTACACCATCGCGCTGAGCAAGAGCGAGCTGCGCTTTGAACAATATCAAACCAAAACTGCCAACATCGGACAAATCGTGGAGCACATCAGCGCCGAAGGACCCGAATGGCACCGCATCGCCATTAAGTCTCATCTTCCGGAATCTTTGGAAAAGTTAGAGAAACTGTCCGAGAACCTCTGGTGGAGCTGGAACTATGAAGCCCGCGAGTTGTTCGAGGAAATCGCCGGAGCCACCTTGTGGCGCGATTGTGCAGAGAATCCGGTGCACCTCATCCAGATTCTCCCGTTGGAAAGAATCGAGAATTTCGCCAACAATGAAGCCTATTTGAAGAAGTTGGACAAGGTTTATAGCGACTTCCGTGCCTACATGGAAACACCCTGTACACGTCCCGAGAAGAAAATCGCCTACTTCAGCATGGAGTTCGGCATCAGCAACGAGCTGAAGATTTTCTCCGGCGGTCTGGGCATGCTGGCCGGCGACTACTTGAAAGAAGCCTCCGACAGCAACGTCAACATGATCGGCATCGGTTTGTTGTACCGTTACGGTTACTTCACCCAGCAGATTTCCGCACACGGCGCGCAGGTAAACCTCTATCCGCCGCAAAGTTTCTCCAAACTGCCCATCACGCCACTGAAGGATGAAAACGGCGACTGGAAGAAGGTGAGTCTCGCCCTGCCCGGACGTACCCTGTATGCCCGCATCTGGCGTGTGGACGTGGGCCGGATCCCCTTGTATCTGATGGACACCGACTTTGACGAGAACTGGAACGAGGACCGCGGTGTCACCGCCACCCTCTACGGCGGCGATGTGGAAAACCGCTTGAAGCAAGAGATCCTGCTCGGCATCGGCGGTATGCGCATGCTGAACATCTTGGGCGAAAAGCCCACCCTGTTCCACCTCAACGAAGGCCACGCCGCTTTCCTGAGTTTGGAGCGTCTGTACCAAATTATGCAGGAAGAACACGTGAACCTGTCGATGGCCACCGAGTTGGTGCGTGCTTCGTCGCTTTACACCACCCACACACCCGTACCTGCGGGCCACGATGCCTTCCACGAGGACCTCATGCGCACCTATTTCGCACAGTATCCTGAGCGCTTCGACATTTCCTGGGAAACCTTCATGGGATTGGGCCGCAAGCGCGACAACTATACCAACGACAAGTTCTCCATGAGCATTCTGGCTTGCCGCTTCTCGCAGGAGATCAACGGTGTGAGCCGCATTCACGGGCGCGTGTCGCGCGAGATGTTCGCCGACCTCTACGAAGGCCGTTTCGCCGAAGAGTCGCACATCGGCTATGTGACCAATGGCGTGCACTACCCCACCTGGGCGCACAAGAAGTGGCAACAGCTCCACTCCGAAGTTTTCGGCAAAGAGTTCGCCGCCGACCGCTCCAACCCTAAACACTGGAACAAGATCAACAGTGTGTTTGATAGCAGGATATGGCAGCTCAAGCAGGAGCTCCGCAAGGAGATGTTCGATGCCATCAAGCCCATGCTGAACGAGCAGATGCGCCGCCGCAACGAGTCGCCCGCGCTCATCGCGCAAACATTGAAAGCTATCCGCGACGACGTGCTCACCATCGGATTCGCACGCCGCTTCGCCACTTACAAACGCGCTCATTTGCTGTTTACCAACGAAGAACGGCTCAAGGCACTGCTCAGCAACCCCGAGCGTCCCGTGCAGTTCGTGTTCGCCGGCAAGGCACACCCGCACGACAAGGCCGGACAAGACCTCATCACCCGCATCATCGAGCTGGCGCGCAAACCAGAGTTCGT
Source organism: Bacteroidales bacterium (assembly GCA_045132055.1). Classification (GTDB taxonomy): domain Bacteria; phylum Bacteroidota; class Bacteroidia; order Bacteroidales; family WCHB1-69; genus F23-D06. The sequence goes on along the minus strand of JBGURP010000033.1, from coordinate 152,207 downwards.
GGGCAAAATCATCTTCGTGGAGAACTACGACATGATCCTGGCCAAGAAGCTGGTCTCTGGCTGCGACGTGTGGCTCAACACGCCGACGCGTCCGTTGGAGGCATCCGGAACCTCCGGCGAGAAAGCCGTGATGAACGGCGTGCTTAACTTCAGCGTTTTGGATGGCTGGTGGGCCGAGGGCTACGTGCCTGGCGCCGGCTGGGCCATCAAAGAGCAGATCACATATCAGGACAACCGCCTGCAAGACGAGCTGGACGCCGCCACGCTCTACTCTACCATCGATGAGGAAATCGCTCCGGCGTTCTATGTCCGCGACAACCAAGGCATCCCGACCACGTGGGTAACCATGATGAAGAAATGCTTCTCCAAAATATCCCCGCATTTCACCATGAAACGGCAGTTGGACGACTATTACGACAAGTTCTATCATAAACTGGAGACCCGCCACACGCAACTGGTGGCCGACAACCTGAAGCCCGTGCGCACGCTTCTACGCTGGAAAGAGAAAATGCTGGCCAACTGGAGCAACCTCAAATGCGTGGAGCTCAATTACCAGAACCGGATCAACAACACCTTCTATGTGGGCGAGAAGCTGGCCCTGACGCTGACCATCAAGAAAGGCTCGCTCTGCGCCGACGACCTGAAAGTGGAGATGCTGTTCACGGAGCAGAACGAACAACACCGAACCATACTGCATGCCAAATACCCGCTCGTCGCTGTCAAGGAGGAAGGCGACACGCTGACCTATCAATTCGACATGGACGCCAAAGACGTGGGACTCTGGAACTGCGCCATCCGCATCATTCCGCAGAACCCCATGCTGCCGCATGATTTGGACTTCAATCTGGTGAAATGGATGTAGGAGAGATTAGAGATTAGAGGTTAGAGTTTAGGGTTAAGAGATTACGGAATAGAGATGAGTGAAGTGGTGTTCAGGACAGTGATTTTGGCCAATGGGCAATTTCCTTGCAGTAACACTGCTTTGGAATGTCTGCGGCAGGCGGAGCAGATTATCTGCTGCGACGGGGCATTGGACAAGCTGGTGGCTGCCGGCTACGAGCCTACCGCCATTGTGGGCGATTTGGACTCTGCGCAAAAGTCGAGTCTCCTACGGTGGAAAGATTGCCTTCATCCCGACAAGAGTGAAGAATACAACGACTTGCAAAAAGCCCTCAAATACTGCATTGCCAACGAACTGAACCTTGTTACATTGCTCGGATGCGGCGGCCTGCGCGAGGACCATTTCATCGCCAACCTCAGCATCATGGCCACCTACAGCGAGCATCTGGATATGAAGATGGTAACTGACTACGGCACATTTATCGCGATACGGCAGACCTCTACCCTGCCCTCGTTCAAAGGACAACCGGTCTCGGTGTTCTGCAAAGACGAGCATCTTCCATTGACCTTCCACAATCTCAAGTATCCTGTGCACGAACGTTGCTTCCAGCATCTCTGGGAAGGCAGTCTGAACGAAGCATTGGGAGACTCCTTTTCCATCGAGTTGCACGGCAAAGGTGTGGTGGTGGTGTATTTAGGAAACAGCCAATAACAAACAATGATCTCTCATGGTAAAGAGTTTTTTCGATCAAAACAAGTACATTTTCTTTCTGCTGATTATTAGCACCGTTGCTTGTTTTGGCACGCTGATTTATGCCCCCATCTATGATTTTGCCAGCGAATTCTTCCCTGCCCGCTGGTTCATGATGAACTCCCTGGAAAATGGCGTGTGGCCTTTTTGGTGCCCCTATCGCTCGATGGGCATTCCGGCTCATGCCGATCCACAATCCTTCATTTTTTATCTTCCCTTCTGGTTGATGACATTGATGGGGCAATACAATCCCTATTTCTGGGGTGTGGAATTCATTTTCCATGTTTTTATGGCCGGCTGGGGATTTTATAAATTGGCCCAATGCTTCTCCAAACAGCAGATTGCCTGCTTCCTGATTGCCTGCTGCTACATGCTGTCGGGACCGTTCACCGGCAACGCCCAGCACTATTCCTGGATCATAGCCCTGGCATGGCTCCCTTGGGCATTGAATTACATGATCAGAATCTTTGAAACGCCCTCGCTCAAAAACGCCTTGTGCTTTGCCTTGGCGCTGTCGCTGATGTTCACTGGAGGTTATTCAGGTTTTTGCTTCATCCTGTTTTACTTTTTCATCGTGTTCGCTCTGACACATCTCATCCGAATGATCATACAAAAAGAGGGCGAAAAACTGAAAAAATTGTGCCTGTTTTTGTTCATTTCCGGAATTGCATTGGTACTGTTTTCTCTACCCTCATTGATTTCTTACCTGGAAACAACCCACTATGTTACCAGAGGTGATGGCCTGACATTCAAACAGGCTACGGCAGCAGCTTTTGTTCCCAAAGCATTGCTATCCCTGTTTTTCCCTTGGATGGCCAGCTACAGCCGCGAATGGATGGCGTTGGACATATCCATGAGGTCGATATTTGTGGGTCTTTTCACTGTATTCTTTTTTATCATTGGATTGTTTCAACGGAAAAACACCAATGTGTGGTTTTTCATAGGCGGAGGCATTCTGTGTTTGCTCTTGTCGTTTGGGAACCAGTTGCCTCTTTATAAATTGGCCTACAAAATGCCATTTATCAACATGTTACGAATCCAAACCATCTTCAGATGTTTTGTAGTGATCTCCATTTTGATTGTGGCAACAAAAGGTTGTGAATCCGTCTGTTTGAATTTCAGCCGGTACAGAATGTTTTTCATGGCATTCTTGCTGTCCCTTGGCGTGATGTACCTGATTGTGATGATCAGCCATTTTACCAAAGTGGATTTTCATCATTATAAAGATTATGAAAACAGCTTTTATTGGGGATTACAAGCGTTGTTTTATGTTGTGTTGATACTTGTTGTGGCAATTCTGCTATGGCGAAACACAAAACATGCCCAATCCATATTGGCTATCGGCTTGGTTCTGGATCTGGTAGTCATGACTTGGCTGTGTCTGACATCCACCGGCTTTCAGATATATCTCACCAATGCCCAATTTGCCCAAATCCTGAAGGCCGTGCCTCACGATTTTCCACTGCCCCAAGAGGTTACCTCTTCCGAAAGACTGAAACATGAGCTGGATTATGGCACCATGTATCAAAATTTAGGGTGTTTCGCCAAGAAAATCGAATGGGCAAGCCGGGATCCTTTCAAATTGAAGAATCATGAGGAGATGCTGCAGCCCTATTTTGAAAAGGATGAATTGCTATATCTGCCCAAAGCGGTCTTCTTCCCTGCTGAAATTGTGTATTCGGAAACCCCTTTGAGATTGTCTGTGGATACCGCATATTCTTCCGACTCAAGTTTGAAAGCTCACTATGAAACAGTTGCGGAAGTAGAATTCACTTCATTCAAACCGGGAGAGGCCAAACTGCATACCGTAACGGAAGAAACGCGTCCACTGGCACTTGCTCAAATGTATTACCCAGGATGGAAAGCCGTGATGGACAATGATATACCATTGCAAATACAGCAATTGAACACAGCCATGATTTCAGTCGATGTCCCGAAAGGAGAACATCATATAAGACTGTATTATGACCGCCGAGATTGCAAAATAGCATTTATCGTGGAGTGCGTTACGGTACTGATTTCCATTATTCTAATCGTGCTCTGCGCTGATAATAGATCAGCAACACGAGCGAGGAAACCACGTAGGAGACCGTATTGACCACACAGGCGCCGTCCACTTGCCATTTCGGGACCAGCCAGAACGACAATGCTAACGTAAACAGAAGACCTATCGCCGATTTGATGATGAGAACATTCAGTTGGCGGATAGCAGAAAAATAGTGGCCTATCACATTGGAAAAAGCGATGGCTAAAATGCCAGGGGCAAGCAACAGCACCACTTGTTTCACGCCGCCGAACTCCGGACCGAAGATAAAAGAGAACAACGCTTTCGGCAACAACAGAATAATTCCCACGCATACGGCTGAAACCACTAAACTCGCCAATGCCAGCGACATGGTTTCATCCCTGGATTGCTTTGTATCGCCCTGCTTGAGCACATTGGAAAATTGCACCGTCGAGATGCTGCGGCTCACAATCCAGATAGCCTCCGCGATTGTCACGCCGATAGAGAAAACCCCCACCGAACCTCGTCCAATGTAAATATCCAGCACATAATAAGTTAGACGATAATTGAAAAACTGCAACAGGCTGCTCAATTCGGTTTTCCAACCAAAAGCAAGCAGCTGGCGGTTGCAATCCCGATCGTAGTCCCACTGCAGGCGTATGCCCATTTTGCGTCGCAGAATCCGGCACACCAGCAACATCACACAAAGTGATACGATTTGCCCGTAAAAGTAGCAATAGTAGCCCTGTTGAGGCCATATCAGATGGAACAGCAGCATGAACAGCAGCAGCGACGCGGGTTGCAAGACCGTCATCAGGTTGTAATGCGCTATCTTCTGGTCCCCGACAAACAATGAATTGTGAAACGCGATGATGCCCATGAGCACAGAGGCGGCGAACACAAAGGGTGCGACAGACATGCGCCCTGCAAGCAGCAAGACCGACGCTCCGACAGCGGAGACGAGAAACGACCACATGTAGGCAGCCGTAGATAGTTTGGAGGTGCCCAGTCTGGAAAAGAAATAGGAGACGCTGCTGCCGGTGAAGACATTGGCAAAAATGGAAATCAGTCCCAAATCAGCCACGAACAGAGCCACTGCCCCGCGCCCGTCTGCCCCCCACAACTGGGTTGTGAGCACCACAACTGCAAAATTCAGCAAAAGAATCAATGATTTGCTGAAGATTGTGGCTAAAATATTGGTTTTCAGATTCAGGCTACTCATGTTGCAGAATAAAACGGACAAAGTCGGCTTCTATTGCCTTCCAGTGGTATTTTTGCTCGGCAAGGCGACGCGCATTGTCGCACTGTTGCCTGTAAAGTTCTGGGACCATCACATAGTGTTCAATGATGTCTGCCACCCTGTCCTCATTCCGTGGATTCACAAGGTAGCCCATCTGCGAGATCTCCGGGCAACCGTCCTCTATGGCGTCCAAATCGGAATAGATGACGGGCTTCCCAGCTGCCATATAGTAGAAGAGTTTGATGGGCAGACATTTTCTATTTTCCCTGTCTGTGCTTCGTAAATCCAGAAACAAGTCTTGTTCGGCCAGTATTTTGCAGAACTTTTCAAAAGGAAGATAGGGTGAGATGTCCAACGCAAGATTCTCGGGCAAATCAGCGGGGACATGAGGTAACAGAGCATCCGTGAGCACTTTCAGATTCACCTTCCAATCCGGATGCCTGCGGGCCACCTTGGCCGCCGAAGCGAGCACGTGCGGGAAGCCTTTTTCCTCCGTCAGCGGCCCACTGTAGAACAGCCGCACCTTCTCCTTCAAATTACCAGGCTGTGAAGGAGCAATATAATTCAATTCCGGATAATATGAGAGATATACATACGGTTTTCTGGGAAATAATCGTCTGAAAGGCAGTGATTTAAATTTCTCCCCAAAAATAAATCCATCCGTATGACAATTCACATAGATTTTAAACAGATGGAGAATGATTCTTTTGAAAAAACTGCGGCCAGGTCCAAGATTCCGAACATTCTTTTTGGAAGGATACCATTCTGTCACATCATACAGAATACGGCAAGAAGCATGATTCTTCCGTCGGTATGCCAGCGCGCCACACAAGGCCATGGGCGTGTCACCAATCACCACATCGGGCTGCTGTTCCAGCAGCAGTTCCGCCAAATGCCGAATCAGCTGCTGACGTGACAGAATCTCAGGATTGTAAATCCTCATCAAAGGTGATGACAGTTGCGCGACACGCGGAGCGATCACCGCCACCTCACAGTCGTGCTGCAGCAGACTCGGAACCTGATGATACCATACTCTGTCATCATCAGCGGCGTGGGCGGTTAGCAGAAATACAACTTTCATCTTCTTTTCGTAAAATGTCAAATTTGGATACCCCTTGAAAGGATGGATGCAAAGATAAGATTTTTTGGTGACAAGATATTGCCATGGGCTTTATTCCCAGCATTTGTGCCACTTTTTTTTGTATATTTGCGCCCTATTTAAATTGAGTAAAGAATACCCGTAAGTATATGATTTTCAGCATTGGAGACAGTATCATTTCCCCGTTAGCCATGACAAGTCTCGGCAATTTCGAGGCCGTTATGCGCGGCGAGAGCCGTCTGCAATACCATGAGCACGCTTTCGGGCTTCCGGAGCCCTGCTTTATCTCCCTGCTGGATGAAGAAAAAATAGACCGCGCGTTTGAGACCATCTACGACTACAGCGTGATGGATTACACCAAGATGGAAAAGGCCGCCATTCTGGCAGCCCACCAGGCTATCGCAGAGGCCAACATCGCCGCCGACCGCGAGGATGTCATCTTCATCCTCTCCACCACCAAAGGCAATGTTGATCTGTTGGAATCCAATCCTTACGAACCGGAGCGTCCTTACCTGTGGCGTTCCGCACAGCTCATCGCGGAATTCTTCAACAACCACAACACGCCTATCGTTGCGAGCAATGCCTGCATCTCGGGTTGCGCCGCACAGATTGCCGCTGCCAACCAGCTGCGCTACGGTGGCTACAAATATGCCGTGGTCATTGGTGCGGAAACGCTCTCCAAGTTTGTCATTTCAGGCTTCCAGTCGTTCAAGGCACTCTCCAAGGAGCGCTGCAAGCCCTTCGATAGCAACCGCTGCGGACTCAACTTGGGCGAGGCGGCCGCCGCCATCGTCTATACCATCGACGACAATCCCACACACATACCGGACAATGCACTGATACTGCGCGCCGGATCCATCAACAACGACGCCAACCACATATCCGGCCCCTCCCGCACAGGTGAAGGCCTCCTGCGCGCCATCCAGAAAGTTACGGCAGGCTTAGACAAGACGCAACTGGCGTTTATCAATGCGCATGGCACCGCCACACTCTACAACGACGATATGGAATCGGTGGCCATTAGCCGCGCCAACCTGCAAGACATCCCCGTGAACAGCCTGAAAGGCTATTTCGGACACACCCTCGGCGCCGCCGGCGTGCTGGAAACCATCATGGCACACCAGGCACTCAAACATCACACCGTCATCGGCACCAAGGGCACTGACAACCCCGCACCCGCCTGTTCCATCAATGTGGCAACAAACACCATGACCATCTCCGGCAATGCATTCATGAAATTGATCTCCGGATTCGGTGGCAGCAATGCGGCAATGTTGATGGAAATAAACCGGAATGGGGAAACGCACGGTTCCGTAGAGACGGTGCATGCACCGTCTCTACAACAACCGAAAAAAACGGAAAAATCAACAATTTCCGCCATTTCCCAATGCCAAATCACCGACAACACGGTGGTTTTGAACGGGGAAACCATCGTTACCCGCAACGCGGACAGCGATTCTTGGCTGGCCGACATATACCGCCACATTGACATGGCGTACCCCAAATTCTTCAAGATGGACAACCTCTGCAAGGCCGGCACACTGGCAGCAGAGCTCCTGCTTCGCGACTTGGACTTTGACCGTGAGACCGTAAAACCCGACTGGGCTGTGGTGCTCATGAACAGCGCCTCCTCCCTTGATGACGACCGTCACTATCAGACTACCATCCAGGATGCAGACAACTACTACCCCAGCCCGGCGGTGTTCGTCTATACCTTGGCCAATATCGTTACCGGCGAGATTGCCATCCGCTACAAAATCGGCGGAGAGAGCTCCTTTTACGTGGTTCCTTCCTTCACGGCAGAACTGACGGAGAAGACAGTGGCACAATGCTTCGCCGCCAATCCGGAATTGACGCACATCATTTGCGGTTGGACGGATTATGATGATGGGAAATGCGATGTGCAAATGTGTGTATATGAAAACAACGTAGAAACGTGCTCTGGCGCGTCTCCTAACAAGAATTGATAATTTACAATTTAAATCATTATATCATGGAAGATTTGATTTTAGAACTGAAGAAAGAAATTATTGATGTATTGAATCTGGAAGGCATGACGCCTGCTGACATTGACGAGAACGCCCCTCTGTTTGGCGAAGGTCTCGGATTGGATTCCATTGATGCACTGGAACTTATCGTGCTGATGGAGAAAAACTATGGTATCAAGCTGGCCAACGCCAACGAAGGCAAAGAAATCTTCAAATCCGTCCGTGTGATGGCCGAATACATCAAAGAGCACAGAACGAAATAATTGATGGACAACATCGTCATTACCGGCACTGGCATCATCACTTCTTTAGGGGTTGGAAAAGAAGAAAACCTGAAGAAGCTGAAGATGGGTCAAAAGGTTATCGGGCCCATACATCATATCCACACCAAGCACAGTGATTTACCTTCTGGAGAAGTGGAATATAGCGATGAGCAACTGAAAGAGCTTATCCAATACCGTGAAGAAGGCATCATCACCCGTACTTCTCTTCTGGGACGTGTGGCCTTGAAAGAGGCTTTGGAAGATGCGCATCTGAACGGTATCAGCGGACAGCGCATCGCTTTCATCTCCGGCAACACTGTCGGCGGTATGGAAAAAAGTGAGCAATACTACCACGATTTTCTGAACAACACCAATCACAAAGAATACATCGCCATGCACGATTGCGGCGCTTGCACTGACGTGATTGCCAAAGAGTTCGACGGCCATTTCTCCCTTATCACCACCATCTCCACGGCCTGTTCTTCTGCCGCCAACGCCATCATCCTTGGCGCCAACCTCATCAAGGCCAACCAGGCAGACATCGTCGTGGTGGGCGGCACCGAATGTCTATCCAAATTCCACATCAACGGGTTCAACACGCTGATGATCCTGGACAAAGAGCCCTGCCGTCCCTTTGACGCCGACCGCCATGGCCTGAACCTTGGCGAGGGCGCGGCCTATCTGGTCATGGAAACGGAGAAGTCTGCGCGCCGACGCAACATCAAGCCCATCTGCAAGCTGTCGGGCTACGGCAATGCCTGCGATGCTTTCCACCAGACAGCCACATCGCCTAACGGCGAGGGCGCATACCTGGCCATGAGCAAAGCCCTGGAGTCCAGCGGCCTGCGCCCCGAAGACATTGACTACATCAATGCGCACGGCACGGGCACCGGCAACAACGACGAGTGCGAGGGCATCGCCATGATGCGCGTGTTCGGCGACAAGATGCCGCCTGTGTCTTCTACAAAGTCATACACTGGCCACACTACCAGTGCGGCGGGCGGCGTGGAGAGCGTCATCTCCATCCTCGCCCTTACCCACGGCTTCATTCCAGCCAACCTCGGCTACAAAACGCCTATCGAGGGACACAATTTCAAGCCCGTGGACCATGTGATGGAGAATGTAAAACTCAAACACATACTCACCAACTCCTTCGGCTTCGGAGGCAATGACTCTTCCTGCATCTTTTCCGCAATCGAGACGGAATCTCCAAAGAATCCGGGCAATCAGAAAGTGCAGCCATGCTACATCCAGTCAGCTGCCCATATCTCCATCCAACAACCCATCCATGACGAGTGGTTCCTTAACCCCATCATGCCCGAAAAGGCTTACAACGAGAGCATTGAGCCTGACTACAGCAAATACCTCGCCCCGATGGTCGCACGGCGCATGGGACGGCTGCTGAAACGCTCCGTCGTCACTGCGGTGGAAGCTCTCGGCCAGCACCAGATCCCCGATGCCATCATCACCGGCACTGGTTTGGGCTGCATCGCCAACACCGAGAAGTTCCTCTCGGCCATGATTGACAATGATGAGGAGTTTTTGCAGCCCACCTATTTCATGCAGTCCACCCACAACACCATCAGTTCACAGGATGCACAGCACCTGAAGTGCCATGGCTACAACTGCACCTACTCGCACCGCGGCACCTCCTTTGACAGCAGCCTGCTGGACGCATTCCTGCAAATGCAAGCTGGCTGCATCCGCAGCGCGCTGGTGGGCGGACACGACGAGATGACCCCTGATTATTTCAACATGCTGGGCAAAATCGGCTACTGGAAGACGGGCGACATCACACCTAATACGCTTCGCCAAGCCAATAGTATAGGTTCGCTCTCTGGCAGCTGTTCGCTGAACATACTGCTGACCGACTGTGCGGATGAAGACACGCTCTGCAAGATTTCCGGCATGGAGATGCTGTACGAGCCCAGTCTCAACGACTTGCAAGCCGCCGTAAATCGTCTGCTGCAACAGGCCGGCGTCACCCTCAACGACTTGGATGCCGTGGTGGCCGGATTGAGCGGAGACCATGACAACGATGCGGTTTACCATAACTTTTTGTCGAACTGTTGTCCAGAGACTCCCGTAGTTTGGTACAAGCACATCTTCGGCGAGTCGTTCTGCGCATCTGCCTTCGGCATCTATGTGGGAGCCGAGTGTTTGCATCATAAAATCATTCCAGCGCACCTACTGTACAACCCATCGAAAGAAGTGTCGAATCCGAAGTATATTTTGGTACACAATCATTTCCAAAACAAAGACCATTCCTTAACCTTGCTTTCATTATGATTCTGTTGATCATCCTTATAATCGTGCAATCGGTGTTGCTAGTGGCGGCGCAAAGTCTGCTGAAAATCTCTGTGGAGCTGTTCGGCAAGTTCAGCTGGTCATGGCAGTATTTCAAGACGGTGTTCACCACCTGGCAGTTTGCCGCGTCGGGGGCCTGTGCGGTGGCCGCCATGCTGGTATGGATGTACGTGCTGAAGCGCTACGAGTTCAGCGTGGCCTACCCGCTGCTCTCCATCAGCTACATCATCGGCCTGCTCGCCGCGCAGTTCATCTTCCACGAGGCAGTCCCCCTCACCCGCTGGATTGGCGTGGTGATCGTGATGATCGGGGTGTTCTTCATTGTGAAGTGATGAACAAGCGTTATTTTTGGCAAAGGGTCTCCGGTGTGCATCCAAGCACACGTGACAAAGCCAAGACAGTCTGTGCCTCTGCATTCCGGATGTCCTGATCTTCCTGTTCGTACGCCTGAATCATGCGAAGCGAGACTCCTGCCTGTTCCGCGAGGTCCTTTTGCGTGAGTCGTTGTTGTTTTCTGATGGTTTTCAGTGTATTACGACGTTCTGACAAATGCCGATTTATAATGGCATCAGCACTATCGACAAACTTAGACAGATCTGCCTCATGCAAGGTGGGATACATCGAAAGTATGGCGTTGACATCCAAACCATTCCGTTGAATAAACGAAAACGTGTAAGCCGTTTGCCATTGATAGTAGGCTAATGCCCATCCTGCCCAATATTCGGGGGACCGTTCCAATGGGCTATATATTGTTTCAGGGATCTGGATGTCGGACGATCTTGTCAACACGATACGCAACAATTCCATTCCTGACAAGCCAGAGACATAACGGGGATTGCCTGTCTCTATCTGTGCGGCAACTCCGCTGGAGAGGAACATCTCGTAAAAAACGACAAGGTCGCAATGGGCGATATGGACAGCACAGTCGAGCATGGTGCCCATGTTGTGCATGGCATCCTCAAGGTACAATCGGTTATAGGCGTGGGTCATCGTTGGTCCAGTTTTGTCTCAAAATATCAATCATATAGATAGCCTTCGTGGCGGCAACTATTGCTTTCTCACTTCGAAAATCCTCACGTGCTTGACGATCACGCGCCATCCTTTTGGGATAGTATTGGCTGCTATCTACAGGGATGCTTTCGATGAATGTCAGTTGGGAGAACGCTTTTTCGCTTTTCAATACCACCTGCTCTCCCAAATTTCCTAACATCATCGCCTTGCGTAACTGCTCCAATGAAATAGTGTTGTTCAAGAAGGCATTGGCAAAGGCAAAATAGGAATCATCGGCACGATAGCCGATAATCAAGTCATAATGCTCGTATTCAGGCAAAAAGGTGTTTAGTAGGTATTCTTTTGCCTCTGCAGGCAGCCCTTGCGACAGCACAAAAGTCCTGTTTTTCAGCAGAATTGAGAGCCAATTTAGGATATGATAGGGCATTGTGTTCAAATGAAGGATGCTCAGCCCATCAAGATTGAGCGCATAATGATTGGCAAAGCCGTCGCTCTTTTCGGTGCTAGCCCATTCTTTAGCAAGTTCAAGATTTTCAGTGCAATAAAAGCCCAACCCATAGTCATTCTTTGGGTTCCCGATACCAAGAGCAGGTCGTTCAATCACCTTCGTCGAGCCGTGATATAATGTCAGATTTTCCATAAAACTATCGTTATAACGAGACTTTGCAAAAATACATTTTTTTCGATATGTTGCATTTGACAAATAAAAAGTTTATTTTTGCAAACAGATTCATATAGAAAAAAGAGTCCTCTGAATAAATAAATAAGTACGAATCAAACATATTGCCGATGAGAAAAACAGCATAACCCGTTTATGCACACCATAGAATAGGGAAAAGCGATGTAGCTTATACACTGGATGTCTTGAAACTTCGACACTTTCAAATGATACTTCCAAGAGTAAAGCGACGACGCTCCCGCCAACTGGCGTGGGCTTTACTCGTTGTAATTGGGAAGTATCAGGTAGTCGAAGACCTCAAGACATCCAATGAAAGCGAAAAAGTGCCACGCTTTTTTTGTGTGCATAAGTATCTTTTGGGGCATACTTGAAGGAGTCGCCGATAGCCTATAAAGTGGAGGCATGATTAATTAATTTTATTTAATATGAAAAAAAACTTATTGTTTCTTCTTACCATATTATCAACAACATTACTCACAGCTTGCGTTACTAAAACTGTTTTAGTTAAATGTCCTGATTCTGGGGCGAAAATAACCGTGGATGGTGATTATGCCGGCGGTCAAGAGGCCACATTCAAGATGAAACATGTTGGATGGAAAAATGTTATAGTATCAGCTCCAAAGTATATCACAGAAAGTTTTACAATGAGGCCAAACAGTAGCGATATTACAGAAGTGTGTTTAAAATTAGACCCTAAATATGCGGAACGCAATTATACTATAAAAACCATACCTGAAGATGCCATCATTGCTGTAGATGGTGATCGAGTAGCACAAGGTATATACTCTTTTTCAATGGATCGAGATCATTTTCTGGAAGCAGATGTATCACGTCAAGGGTATTTTTCTTCCATGGTTAGAATAAATGGTACTGACAAACCAGGTATAGTAACCGTAACGCTAATAGAGGATGATGCTTGGATTGCTTCCGCCCCTGCATCTGACATTGCAAATAAAAACATTCGCTTTAGAGCGACAAGCAATAAAGATGATGATGAAATTTGGTACACTTTGATTCGATATGCTTCAGACTTTTTTGGGGATTATACAGTTAATGATAAGGGCGCAGGTTGGGCTAAATCAACATGGGTTTATAGGACTTTCAGCAAAATTAAAGTAAGAAGCAGACTTGAGATCAAGAGAAATCCTGGCGACAAAAAAGAATTCACCATATATCTTGCGTCAGAATATACGACAAAAAAAGATTGTAGTGATGATGAATGTTTTAAACCATGGGATCGAGTATTAAAAACCTATGTGGAATTACCGAGTGCTCTTTCTACAGGTGTACAATAAACATTTTTTATAACAATTTCATACTTTAATAAAAACCCGAAGGAGCCGGATGGGATATAACTGGCAACAAGAATTATGAAAAAGTTTATATTATTTACAATAACATTATTATTTGCAGCATTTACAATGTCTTTTTCTGACGACAACCTTTCGAAAATGAATACATCATTTGCTGCTATCTATGACAATAATAGCGGAAGAACCGTGACATTATGTACAATTAGCGGTTATGGACCTGAAACAGAAGTGAATTGCAATAAAAAGGGAGTTTTTTATGAATTTGGTTCGTCTGACTGGGATGAAACTTACTGCGGCGAGCTTGCTGTTATTGTTAACGGAGTGGAATCTTCTCAAAGAATTCAAGTGAGTATTAATAAAAGAGGGGGTAAAGAAAGAAGTAATTACAAATATCACGCTGGCTCATATTATTTCAATTAAGATTATCAATTTAAACTAAATTAAACCCGATGGTGCCAGATGGGATATAACACGGCGATAAAGCGATGAAAAAGTATTTTTATATATTGTTGTTAGTAGGATTATGCTTTACAGTAAATGCACAATCGTGCAAAATCAGTGGCAGCAATGACGGATCAACCATTGTTTGCACGGGTCATTCTATTGATGGGAACAACATCACAGTTACTCTTTCAAATGATAGCGAAAATACTTGTGCAAATGTTTCAATTATTGTAAAAGTGACTTATGCTAATAATTCAACAGAAGAATTTGAGGGTCGTGGTAAAAGTTGTCCTGATCAAGAAGCAGCTATTCGTGTTCCTATCAAGACTGAAAAAAATGGTAGAGAGTGGACTAAATATGAAGTGGCTAGAGTTTCTGGTTCCAAATGTAATTAATCCATAATCATCAAAATTAATTAGTAAAGGGGTGGGTAATTCTGCCCCTTTTATCGTATTCGACATGCTCACTTCACATTGCATATATACTCAAACGGTGGCTCTCTCCGAGAGCCTAATATGACTGGCCCTACGCCATAGCCTCGCACTTCCGTGCGAGGCTCCCCAACAGGTGTTGCCTTCGGCAGCCATATTGTCCTCACCCCGTAATAAGATTCGGTTCTCCAAAGAGGTCCATGTGTATTTCCCCGCTGCCGGAGGCAGCGCCCTTCCCGTCACACCACATGGCAGTGTGGTGGTGGCGAACCTTACGGGGACACTTTCCACAGTACAAGAAGCGCGACAGCACACCTCTCCCACTGCTTCCAGAGGCAGCGCCCCTCCCAGTCACACCGCACGGAAGTGCGGTGAATGCACTTCGCCTTACCTCAAAACAAACAGTTTCCCCAAATTTCATTATTTTTGCGCCTTCGTTTAAACTACCAGGACTTTTCAGCCTCTTGACTACATCTTCTTAATTTATCATTCCTATGAAAAAATTTATTTTCATTTTCTTCATAACCCTGACCGTCTGCACGGCATTCGCGCAAAGCAACTACGGTACCGAAATAACCGGCGAACAGAAGACCGCCCTCGTGACCACCATCGAGAAGGCCCACAAACAGCTGACTTCCCTGTCGGCCAACTTCACCCAGGAGAAAACCTCTGCCCTGTTCACCGACAAGGTGGTGCAAAAAGGAACGCTCAACTACAAATCGCCCAAACAACTGCGCTGGGAATACACCTCGCCAAAAGCCATGACCGTCATCTTCAGCAACGGCAAAGTGCTGCTCAAAAACGGCAAAAGCACCACCACCAATCCTAACAAGATGCTCAACGAGATGGGCAACATGATCATCAACACCATCAACGGCAGCTTCTTGCAAGAAAACACAGCATTCAAGACACGCTACTATAAAAACAAATCAGGGCAGATTGTGGCCGTGCTCACCCCTTCGAACAAGAAAATCCAGAACTATTACAAAACTATTGTCATCACCCTCAATAGCAACACCCACCTTGCCGACAAAGTGGTGCTGAATGAAAACAACGGAGACACCACCACCATTCTTTTCACTGACAAAAAGACGAACGTCTCCTTGTCGGATTCACTTTTCAAATAGACCCTATCATGTTTCTCAACGACTTATTTTCTATCATAACAGTAGAAAAATCAGAAAAACAGGCCACTTTCACCATACGGCTGAACAAAGAGCACTCCATCTATTCCGGTCATTTCCCTGATAGTCCTATCACGCCGGGCGTCTGCATCGTGCAAATCGCCGTTGACCTCTTATCACATCTTTCAGGGCGCAACCTTCAGCTGACGCAAGCCAAAAATGTAAAGTTCCTGCAAATCATCCGCCCCGAAGAGCATGAATCAATCCAATACCAGTTAAGCTGGGAAGCCATTGAGAACAATGCTTTTACCCTCAAGGCCGTAGTAAGCGACGGGGACACGGTTTTCACCAAAATGAGCATCCAGGTAGGCGAAAAATAACAGCTATGGACAAGGCGACACTGAAAGAACTGGGCATCTGCGTCATCATTCCCACGTACAACAACAAGGGCACCATCCTTCAAGTCATCCAGTCGGTATCCGACTATTGTGATGACATTTTCGTGGTGTGCGATGGACCTACAGACGGCACAGAGGAACTCGTCCGGCAGAGTGATCATCCTGTGAACGTTATCGCCTACCAGCCCAACAAGGGCAAGGGCACGGCGTTGGTCACTGGTTTCCGTAAAGCGCTGAAACGCGGCTTTCGCTATGCTATCACGTTGGACTCCGATGGGCAGCATTATCCCAGCGACATTCCCGCCTTTGTGGAAACGATCAAAGAGCATCCCGACGCGCTCATCATCGGCAGCCGCGGACTCAAGCACGATAACATGCCCCAGAAGAACACCTTCGCCAACAAGTTCTCCAATTTCTGGTTTACCGTGCAGACAGCCAAAAAGCTGCCTGACACGCAGACCGGATTCAGGCTTTATCCGCTGCAAAAAATGGGCAACATGCACATCATCACTTCCCGATACGAAGCTGAGTTGGAACTTCTCGTGCGTTCCGCGTGGCGCAACATCAGCATCATTCCCATCCCCATCAACGTCTATTACCCGCCACAAGAGGAAAGAGTATCCTTTTTCCGCCCGGGCAAAGACTTCACCCGCATCAGCATCCTCAACACCTTCTTCTGTTTCGCCGCCATCCTGTACGGCTATCCCTCCATGCTGATCCGGAAATTGCTGTCAAAGTAGAACTGACATCCCTGTTTGGCACATATTTTGCAAGACTTTAATCTGCCATATTTCATGACATGATAATTTTTTTTTGTAAAATTTAAAAACTATTCCAATATGCAAACAGGCAATATCAATGTTAAAACCGAAAACATCTTCCCCGTAATCAAGAAATTCTTGTACTCCGACCACGAGATTTTCCTCCGTGAGCTGATTTCCAACGCCGTGGATGCCACCCAGAAAATCAAAACACTGGCTACGCTAGGCAAAACCGACAGCGAACTAGGAGACCTGACCATCGAGGTGAAGGTAAACAAAGACGACAAGACCATCCGCGTTATTGACCACGGCATCGGCATGAGCGCCGAAGAAGTGGACAAATACATCAACCAAATCGCTTTCTCCGGCGCCGAGGACTTCCTCTCCAAATACAAAGGACAGGATGCCGCCAACATCATCGGCCACTTCGGACTGGGTTTCTACTCCTCCTTCATGGTGGCCGACCGTGTAGATATCCTCACCAAATCACACACCGACGCCAAGGCCGTGAAATGGAGTTGCGACGGTTCCACCGAATTCACGATGGAAGAGATTGACAAGAGCGAGCGCGGCACCGAAATCGTGTTGCATATTTCCGACGACGCACAGGAGTTTCTCGAGGAGAACAAAATCGTCGGATTGCTGAACAAATACTGCCGTTTCCTGCCCATCCCCATCCGCTGCGGCAACAAGACCGAATGGCGCAAACCCGAACCCAAACCGATAGATGAGAATGCAGAAAACAAAGATGAGAAACAGGAAGAGCCCAAGGAAGAGGCCGTTCAGGTGCCCCGCATCATCAACGACACCGACCCGATTTGGCAGAAATCACCCTCTTCCCTGACTGATGAGGATTACAAGAAGTTCTACCACGAACTCTACCCGATGAACTTTGAAGACCCGATGTTCCAGATTCACCTCAATGTGGATTATCCTTTCAACCTCACGGGTGTGCTCTATTTCCCGAAGGTGAAAAACCAGCTCGACCTCAAAAAGAACCGCGTGCAACTCTATTGCAACCAAGTCTATATCACCGACGAGCTGGAAGGCATCATCCCCGAATTCATGACACTCTTGCACGGCGTCATCGACTCGCCCGACATCCCGTTGAATGTATCGCGTTCCTATCTGCAATCCGACTCCAATGTCAAGAAAATCTCCACCTACATCAGCAAAAAGGTGGCCGAGAAACTGGAATCCATGTTCAAGGAGAACCGCGAAGATTTTGAGAAGAAATGGGACGAGCTGAAAGTCTTCCTGCAATATGGTTCCTTGACGGATGAGAAATTCTATGACAAAATCAAAGATTTCTACCTGTTGAAAAACACCGATGGAAAGTATTATACCATAGAAGAATACCGCAACTTGGTAAGTGCCCTGCAAACCAACAAGGATGATATGGTCATCCTGCTTTATGCCGCCAACACCGACGAGCAGCATCTGTACATCCAAGCCGCCAAGGAAAAAGGCTACGATGTGTTACTGATGGACGGTTTCCTGGATGCGCACGCTATCAATATGTTGGAGCAGAAGAATGAAAAGATGCGTTTCACGCGCGTGGATGCCGATGTGATAGAGAAACTGATTGAAAAGAAAGACGAAGTTTCTCCGTCAAAACTGTCCGACGAGCAACAGAAAAACTTGAAAGAGTTTTTCGACAAGGACGTTGACAAGAGCAAATACACCGTGATGGTGGAGAGTTTGAGCGAGACCGACCTGCCGGTGATCATCACGCAGAACGAGTTCATGCGCCGATTCAAAGACATGGAGAAAGTGTCCGGCCAGCAAGGCATGTACGGCGGATTCGAACACTACAACATTGTGGTGAACGGCAACCACCCGTTGGCATCGCGCATTTTGGAGGAAACCGATGAAGAGAAGCGCGGCAAGCTGGTGCAGCAGATGATTGACCTGGCACTGCTCTCGCAGAACATCCTCACCGGCGAGAAGCTGAGCGAGTTTGTAAAACGAAGTTACGAGATACTGTAAAAGTGAACGAGGCGCGAAATTCGCGCCTCGTTTTGTTTTATTTATCTAGAAAAGAGAAAATTGATTTCTCGAAATTCTCACGGGCATAATCCCGCGTTACCACAATTTTTTTCTTGCCAAGACTGGGGAAATCGTACATGGCATCCGTCATGATCTTCTCCACAATGGCACGCAGGCCACGAGCGCCGAGCTTCAACTCCACTGCTTTCTCCACAATGTAGTCCAATGCAGCATCCTCAAAAGAAAGTGTGATGCCATCCATCTTGAAAAGTTTAATATACTGCTTCACCAAGGCATTCTTCGGCTCGGTCAGAATCTTTTTCAAGGCTTTGGCATCCAATGGATTCAGGGAAGTGATGACAGGGAAACGGCCGCACAACTCCGGAATCAAGCCAAACTGCTTGATATCCTGTGCAGAAACGTATTGCAACATGTTGTCCTTGTCAATATTGCGGTTCTTCTTGTTGTAACCGATGGCATTGGTATTCATGCGCTCGGCAATAATCTGGTTCAGATTATTGAACGCGCCACTGCCGATAAACAAGATGTGCTGCGTGTTGACGTGAATAAACTCCTGCTCCGGATGCTTTCGCCCCCCTTGCGGCGGCACGTTCACCACAGAGCCTTCCAACAGCTTCAGCAATGCCTGCTGCACGCCCTCGCCCGACACATCGCGCGTGATGGAAGGGTTCTCAGAGCCCTTGCGCGCAACCTTGTCTATCTCATCGATGAAAACAATACCGCGCTCCGCCTTGGCCACATCGTAGTCGGCAGCCTGCAGCAGACGGGTCAAAATGGACTCCACGTCTTCGCCCACATAGCCAGCCTGCGTGAATACGGTAGCGTCTGCGATGCAGAACGGCACCTCCAGCAACTTGGCAATGGTGCGCGCCAGCAAGGTTTTACCCGTGCCGGTCTCCCCTATCAACAGGATGTTGGATTTCTCAATCTCCACATCGTCCTGATCGGAATCCTTCTCTTGCAAGATACGCTTGTAGTGGTTGTAAACCGCCACAGACAGTACCTTCTTTGCTTCCTCCTGCCCAATGACATAATCGTCCAAACGGGCTTTGATCTCGTGAGGTTTGAGCAGATTGATTCTCAATGATTCTGCGGCCTTGCGATGCTCGTCTTTCTCTACATTGTGCAAAATGTCGTTGACGGTCTTGGCGCAATCACCGCATATAAGACCAGAAAGACCAGCTATGAGAAACTGGTCTTCCGGAATATTTCTTCCACAGAAACTGCACGTTCTGTCTGATTGTTTTGTCTTAGCCATTATTTCTTGCGCTCGTTGGAGAGTACTTGGTCGATAAGACCGTATTCTTTGGCTTCGGAGGCAATCATCCAGTGATCGCGGTCGCAGTCTTTCCAAACCTGGTCGAAGTCCTTGCCCGTATGTTCAGCAATGATCTCATAAAGCTCGCGTTTGATCTTCATGATCTCCTGGGCCTCGATCTCAATGTCGGAAGCCTGGCCTTGTGCACCACCCATCGGCTGATGAATCATCACGCGGGAGTGTGGCAGGGCGAAACGCTTGCCTTTGGCACCGGCACACAGCAACACGGCAGCCATAGAGGCGGCCATGCCCGTGCAAATGGTGGAAACATCGGGTTTCAGATACTGCATGGTATCATAGATACCCAAACCAGCATACACCTGGCCTCCGGGACTGTTCAGATAAATCTGGATGTCACGGTCGGGATCCTGGGATTCCAGAAACAGCAACTGAGCTTGGATAATGTTGGCCACGTCATCGTCAATGGGTACGCCCAAGAAGATGATTCTGTCTTTCATCAAGCGGGAAAACACGTCCAGCTGTGTGATGTTCATCGGACGCTCCTCGATGATGTAAGGCGTGATATAATTGCGCGTCATGGAAGCATAGCGATCCATGCGCAGACTGCTGATACCATGCTGCTTCAGCGCATAGTTTCTGAATTCGTCTCTCATCGTAGTGCGATTTTACTCTTCTTTCTTGGTTTTGGTTGTCTTGGCAGTTTTAGCCTTTGCAGGAGCTTTCTTGGCCTTCACTTCTTTTACCTCATTCTCCTCTTGATCCTCTTTCACCTCTTTCTTTGTCGTCTTCTTGGCAGCAGTCTTCTTGGCCGGAGTCTTGCCCTGCTTGCCTTCCATACGAGCGGTCAGCATATCGACGTATGCTTTGATATCGCCTTTTTTGTGGTCGATGTTCAGCTTGGAGCGCAACAACTCGGTAAGTTTCTGGTCGAAGAGCATGTCATAAACGTTCTTCACATACTCCTTATTCTCCATGGATTGTTTCACGAGTTCCTCCACACGGTCTTTCACATCGTCCATATTGAAGTTGCCGAAGTAATTTTTGATGAAATAGTCACGGAAATAGTTCTTCACGTCGTCCATTTCCACCTTGATATCGCTGCCTTCCACAATCTTACCTTCCAAAATCTGCCATTGGAAAGCACGTTTGTAGTCGTTGTATTTGGTTTCCAGCGTTTCAGCGGTCATATCCTTCTGGGTAAGCAGGATATAGCGTTTGATGAACTCATCGGGAAGCTCCACGTTCACATTGTCAATCAACATCTCGATGGCGTCGTTCATAAACTGACGATCCAGCTCGGGTTTGTATTGGCTGAGAACCACCTTGTCGGCTTCCGCTTTCAGCTCTTTCTCATTCTTGACAGAACCGTCGGGATAAGCTTTCTTGAAGAATTCCTCATTCAGTTCAGCGGGCTCAATGCGACCGATGTGCTTGATGGTGACTTTGCATTTGTACTCATTTTCAGCCTCCAGGTCTTTTTCTTCCACCTTGAGGAAGCGGGCCAAAGCCATCTCAGAGGCAAAAGCCTTTCTCCAAGCGACGGTAACAGCATCGTCCTTCTTCTTGCCCATGAGCTTCTTCTGAGCTGCATCCGTCAGGTCGCGCATGAAGAAGAAACCCTCTTTTTCCTCATCCAACTTGACAGACACGCTATCTCCAGCCTCGATGGTTTCAGGGGTCACATAGTTGCCATGACGCTCGCGGAGTTGTTTGATAAAGCCTTCGCGATCCTCTTCAGTGGGCTGAATCTCAAAATCTACCACTTTGGGCAGTTTTGCGTAGTCAACCTTGACCTCAGGAGCCAAAGCGTACTCATATACGAACTCGAAATGGTCCGGCTCATCAAAGTTAACCTTGGATTTGCCTTCCACGGGAATCGGTTCAAAGATATAGCGTACCTCATTGTCCTTCATGAACTTGTCCATCTCGCGGTTGACGATATTGTCAATCTCCTGAACCATGATGGGCTTCTCGTACATCTTCTTGATCATACCCATCGGGGCGTTGCCGGGACGGAATCCCGGAACCGTTGCGGTACGTCTCTGTTTCTTCAACGCAGCATCCAATTCGGCTGCATAATCTTCCTTGTTAATCTCAATCGTTACTTCCTGTAACTGTCCCGGAACATTTTCGTGTTTGATATTCATATTCTAACTTTGAAATAATTCATAAACTAAAAGACACACAGCGCCATACGGTGTTGCATGTCCATTTACTCAAAAATATACGCAGACTACTCTTGGGTCTGTGACTGCGTGCTACCTGTTTCTTGGGTTTGTTCTGTCTGAACCTGGTTTCCTCTCAGGGATTTAACCTCGCTCTTGGACATAAAAGCGCAAGCGAAGCAGAGTACCATGATAAAAGCGGCAATACCCCACGTGGTCTTCTCCAGCACGTCGGCAGTCTTGCGAACACCCATAATCTGGTTGGAAGAGGCGAAGTTAGAGGCCAAACCGCCACCCTTGGAGTTCTGAATCAAGACAACAAATGCCAGTACTACACAGGCCAGAATGATTAATACAACGCAAAGTGTGAACATTAGTTTCTGTTTTTTTAATTTATTGATTAATACTATGTTAATTTTCCGAATTTTCCAAATCCTTTTGCAGATTTTCAATTAGGGCTGCAAAATAACAACTTTTTTCTGGAAAATGCAACTTTAAAATTTCATACATCTGGATGGCCTTCTGATAATAGCCCTGCTGGGCGTAAATCGCTGCCAATGTTTCACTTACAATATTAGGATCCTCTTCCAGACTCTCTTCTCCATAATTGGCCTCACCGTCATGTGTTTCAGGGGAGTAGATGATTTTCGGCGCATCCTTGGAGAATTTTTCAATCAACTGATCTATGAGAGCTTGCTTCGTGTCGTGGTCTTCGGTTTGGTGCTTGACAAACACGGGCTGCAGCGTCTCCTCATCTTCCTGGGCCCGGCGGCTTTCCACATGCATAAGCGCAGGCTTCACTTTCGCCTGTTGTGCCACGGGCATCAGCTCCAAGTTCAGCTCGCTGAGTTTCAATACATTGGGCAGGGTCAGCAACATGCGAGCTCGGCTCTTCGCTTGTGCACGGGCGGGCAGCAACCGCAAACACAGCACATTGATGAAAGAAGAGGCAGGATAACGCTTCTGCAACGCAACCAGCTTCTCCTGCGCGCTGCCGGCATCCTCCACCTCTATGAAATCATTCAAAAACACTTTCTCCATTACAATATATTATTATATGCGGATTTACAAAATAAACATTACCAATTCACGAATGCCTTGTTGAAAATATCATCGGTCAATGCATCGCTGATTTCCGTCACCAGCGTGCTTTCCACACTGCTGAAATTGCGCGAGCTTGCGTAATCGGCGTACCGGGAAAAGGTCTGCTCAAAATTCTTGGTTTCGTCAAACTTGTTGACAAAGCGCACCTTCACGGTGATGGTCAGGCGGTTCATGGCCGCGGTTTCGTTACCCTGGATGGCCACAGGCGAAATGACGTAGTTGACAATCTCTCCCTCAATCTCATAATCGCCCTGGCGGCTCACAATCGTCAACGGCGTCTGCCCCTGGATCTTGTCCTTCAGCGCAGTAGTGAAAGACTGGCTCAACATAGGATTTACCAATGAAGAATTGTTGGGGAAGGTGTTGACAGCCACAGTCTTGGCCCGTGGGTCAATCGTACCACCCGTCAGCGACACCGACATCCGGCAGGCGGAAAGCAGTGCAACAATGCTCACCAACACCCAGACACGCACGAGGATTCTATGGCACACCATCCGTTTCATCTACTTGTCGTTCAGTTTATACTCCTTGATTTTCCGATAAAGCGTGCGCTCGGAGATTTTCAACTCCTCGGCAGCCAGCTTGCGATTGTTGTTATGACGCTCCAACGCCTTGATAATGGCGGCTTTATTGAGCGTACCCAGCGACAGGTCGTTGTCCTCGATGATGATAGACTCCTCGTAATGCGGCTCGGGAATGCTCTTGTCGGGCACCGTGGCACGCGTGATCTGATAATCCAACTCGTTATCCTCCAGCGGGTATTCCTTAAGGGGCACACTGTGGGTTTCGGGCATCGTGCCGTTGGCCAAATGGTTCACAACCGTTTTCAGTTCCGAAATCTCACGCTGCAATTCTGCAATGAATTTGAAAAGTATCTCGCGCTGGAAACTCTCATTGCTGTCAGCTTCCGTGCGCACCAAAGCCGGCAGGTTCGTGCTCGAAGGGGAAACCAGATACGGCTTCAATGCCGCTGCATCTACCGTCCTGTTCTTCTCCAAAATGGAAATCTGCTCGGTCACATTCTTGAGCTGGCGGATATTGCCGGGCCAACGGTAGTTCTTGAGTTCCTCCACTGCATCGTCGGTCAACGTAAGCATCGGACAATGATACTTGGCGGAGAAATCGCTGGCAAACTTCACGAACAGTGGATAGATATCCTCCCTACGTTCGCGCAGAGCGGGCAGATGGATAACGACGGAGCTGAGACGGTAATAGAGGTCCTCGCGGAACTTGCCCTTCGCGATGCGGTCAGCAATGTTCACGTTGGTGGCCGCCACCACACGCACATTCGTCCGCTGTACTTTGGAAGATCCCACGCGGATAAATTCACCGTTCTCCAACACACGGAGCAGACGCACTTGGGTCGCCAACGGAAGGTCTGCCACCTCATCCAGGAAAATCGTGCCACCGTCAGCATCCTCGAAATAGCCCTTGCGACCTTCCACAGCACCGGTGAACGCTCCCTTCTCATGGCCGAACAATTCTGAGTCTATGGTGCCTTCCGGAATTGCGCCGCAGTTCACGGCAATGTACTTGCCCTGTTTACGGCTGCTGTTGTCGTGGATGATTTTTGGGAAATTCTCCTTGCCCACACCGCTCTCGCCGACCACCAACACGGACAAGTCGGTGGCAGCCACCTGCACGGCAATGTCAATGGCCCGCTCCAAGGCAGGGTCAAAGCCTATGATGTTATAACGGCGTTTGATGGCATCAAAGTTGGCACTCATAAACAAATCTCATATATGGGGCGCAAAAATACAAAAAAAAAGCATACTTTTGCGCCGCTAATCTATTCAAACTTACCGCAATGTATTGGATAATCTTTATTGTTTTCATGGTGCTGAGCCTTATCGTCAGCAGAACCCTCAACAAACGCATCGAGCAATACTCCAAGATACCCCTCTCCAGCGGTCTGACCGGCAAAGAGGTGGCTGAGAGAATGCTCCACGACAACGATATCCACGATGTTTCCGTAACCTGTATCGCAGGTCAGCTCACCGACCACTACAACCCGCAGACCAAGACCGTCAACCTCAGCCAAGGTGTGTACAACAGCAACAGCATCGCGGCGGCAGCCGTAGCCGCGCACGAGTGCGGACACGCCGTGCAGCACGCCACCGCCTACCGCTGGCTCACCATGCGCTCCAACATGGTCCCCATGGTCCAGTTCGGCTCCCAATGGTCTCAATGGATCCTGCTGGCCGGTATCATCATCTTGTCATTCTCCAGTTTCCTCGGCCAATGGGTACTCATCGTCGGCATTGCGCTCTTCGCCCTCACGACCCTGTTCTCCATCATCACACTGCCTGTGGAATACAACGCTTCCGAGCGCGCCGTCGCTTGGCTCGACAACACCGGCATCACCTCCGGACAGGAGACCGAAAAGGCCAAGGACGCGCTCAAATGGGCTGCCCGCACCTACCTCATCGCCGCACTCTCTTCCCTCGCCACATTGCTTTACTACCTCTCCCTGGTTATGGGAAATAGAAGATAAGATAACAACTGTTTAGAGTTTAGAGAATAGAAACTATTAAGACTGAAGACTGAAAATCGAAGAACAATAAAAACACGCGTTTATGAAAAAACTATTGGCAGCATTCATCATAATAACTCTTTGCACGAGCTTTACTAACGCGCAGCAAAACGTCTATCCCCTGCCATTGGACAGCGGCATTACCGTCAAAGGGAACACCTTCCGCTATGCGCTGCCGACCACCGCACTCAAGATGACCGTCTCCGTCTCCAAAGTCCAAGAACACAAAGGCTATTACGCCGATTTTGCACAGAGTCTGCTGGGCTTGACCAACGTCATCCAGGAGAATAAGACCTATTACAAACTGGGAACCGTAACCATTGAGCCGATCGAGGTGCCCGACTACAGCCACACCTACCTTGTGGAGCTATCGGTACAGCAGAAAAAAGACAACCTGCTGGCGAAATTGGCCACCAGCAAAGGCTGCGAACAACAGCTTGGAACACTCAGCAGCTACACCACCTACACGGAGCCTGTGCCTGATTTCTTCAAGAACTATTCGGATTTGTCTTACACCCAAACTGAAGACGCCTTCGTGGAGACCAAAATCATCGACGGCATTGTAACGCAAGTCCCCGCCAACAGGACAAAGACTGTTTCCAAGACCAACAGTCAGAAAGCACAGGAGGCCGCTGACGCCATCAGCAAGAGCCGCAAGGACCAATACGGCCTCATATCCGGCGAGCAGGAGACCCCCTACTCTGCCGAGACTATAGAGACCATGTTGCAGGAACTGAAACAATGGGAAAACAACTACCTCAGCCTCTTCACCGGCCTGACCACCGAAGATATTACCGAATACACCTTCTACGTCATCCCTGAACTTCAGGGTTCCACTCCCGCATTTGCCTTCAGCACGGAGAGCGGATTGTCCTTGGAACGGCTGACCGACAATGCCAACCTCTACGCCATTGACATCCAGTCTCTCTTCAACCGCAATGCAGAAGGGGTAAAAGAAGAAAACTCATCCAAAGGTACGGGATACCGCTATCGCAAAGCGGTGCCTGCGCAAGTGGCACTGATGCACAACCACAATAAAATCCACGATTTCGGCGTCGTCAGCCTACGTCAGCTGGGCGAGATCCAGACCCTGCCCTTGCATCAGGACAAATTGATTATCAAGCAAATCGGCTTCGCCTTTTAGCATCCGGACACTATGAAGAGAACAGGAATTATCATCATGGCACTGATTGCGGCCATCACATTTGCAGGCTGCAAGGACTACGCCGTCAACAAACTGAAACGGCAGATGAAGCCGTTCGCCAAATCCTACCTCAAAACAGAAAGGGTTGTGGGCTATGATTCCCTGACTATAGATTGTGTGGATACCCTGACCGAGATGAGCTACGCCAACCTCAACATCCAACTTTTGGGTGAAATGGAGGCCGCCTATCAGGCACAATATGACCAAGCCGCGCAAGAGGGCAAAGGACAGACGCTCGAATATCTCAGTCTCTACCTCAATGAGATTGGCAAGACCCGTGCTGACTTTGAAGATCTGATGGAAAGTGGCAGCCTGAAATCCGACGGTATCCTGTTATTCATGGTGTCAGGGCATTATGTCAAGGACAACGAGCGCGTGCCTTTCATCTTCCTGGTCACACCTGACAAGCGGAAACTGCACACGCTGGATCCATTTGGCGACAACCTTCTTTACAAAGACGAAAAATAGCAATGGAATGCTATCCTTGGGGTGATTCTCGCCGATTCCACTCTAACAGCTGTTTCATGAACAAGCAGTTTGGCGGGCGCATGCAGCGCATTGCCATTGATGCGGGATTTACGTGTCCCAACCGAGACGGCACAACGGGCACAGGCGGATGCACCTATTGTCTCAATGCTGCCTTCAATCCTGCCTATTGCACCCCCAAGAAAAGCATTACCCAGCAAATTGACGACGGCATCCTCTTTCACCGGAACAGGCGTCGGGCGCCGCATG
This sequence comes from Bacteroidales bacterium, assembly GCA_045132055.1. Classification (GTDB taxonomy): domain Bacteria; phylum Bacteroidota; class Bacteroidia; order Bacteroidales; family WCHB1-69; genus F23-D06. Next base: position 124,523 of record JBGURP010000033.1, on the reverse strand, counting down.
GCTATCTTGCCTACTTCCAGGCTTACTCCAACACCTACGCACCTGTTGCCGTTCTAAAGGAAAAATTCGAAGAGGCCCTGCAGCACCCCGATATACAAGGGTTGGTCATTGCCACCCGCCCTGACTGTCTCAATGAGGAAACATTGGATTATCTGGAACTTTTGCAACAGCAGATGCACGTATCCATTGAGCTAGGCGTGGAGAGCTGCCGTGACGAGACCCTCCGGCGCATCCGGCGTGGCCACAACTTCGATTGTGTAAGGCGGGCACTTGCAGGCTGCCGGAAGCACCACCTGCCCGCGGGCGCGCACCTCATCTTCGGGCTGCCAGGCGAGACACCTGCCGACTGGCTGGCAGACGCAGAAGCCCTCAATGCGCTCCCCATCCAGCATCTAAAATTCCATCAGCTCCAGATTTTCAAAGGCACGCCCATGGAACACGAATACAACGAAAAGACAGCCGACTTCCACATCTTCACAATGGACGAGTATGTCGAATTCATCGCCGACTTCCTGGAGCGGCTCAATCCTGCCATCGTCATCGACCGCTTGGCCGGAGAAGTCCCGCCCCGCTATCTGGCCGTCTCACACTGGCACAACATCCGCTATGATGAAATTGTCAAGCGTGTGGAGGCGGAATTGGAACGAAGAAACAGCTGGCAAGGGAAAAGATTCCACAAAAAAAGCGGCCGCTCCCTATAGGAAGCAGCCGCCAGCAAACATATTACCTATTATTGTTACTCTTTGTGTCTGTATGAGTCAACCTTGGCTTTCAGATCTTCCGGTACCGGAATCAGCAACTTCACTTTCAGCTGTTGCAGCATGATGTTGTTCTGACGATCGTCCGGGTTGATCTGATAGGCCTTGTCACTCCAGTCGTGTGCCTTTTGCAGAACCGGCTTCTGAGCCTCTCTCAAGGGATTCATCTCAGCCCATTGCTTAGCATTCTTGGCAGCCTCGATGCGGTCTTCATAATCCACCACTTCCATGAAGTAACGGTATGCCATCTGGCTGTTCAGCTTGAACTCGTTGGGGTTCTTGGCCAGCGCCTCCGTGAGAATTCCCTCAGCCTTTTCGTAAGCCTTGAAGTTGCTCAGGTAGTTGGCACAATTCAAAATCGTGGTCAAATCACCGGGATTGTTCTTCAACATCGTGTCGCACAATGCCATCAGTTTGTCTTTTTGACCCGTCATGGAATAGTAGTTCATCTGAGGCTCAACCAATTCACCTTGTCTGTCGGCGGGAATGGCTGCAAAGCCCTTTTCCAGAATCTTACCGCAGTTCACCGTGTCTTTTTCAGCCTCATAGATGTAATACAACTCCGTGTAGCAAGCGGGATAAGCGGCAGGACTGCAAGCGATGGACTTGAGCAACATGCCCTTGTAGTTTGCCTGGTCATTCAACTTACCGTAAGCCAGCGCCAACTGGAGATAAGCGGCAGCTGCATTGTTCTTCACATTGGCCAACTCATAATTCTTGGCAGCCAGCGTGAAAAATTTCACTGCGGTCTGGTAATCACCTTTCTCCTCAGCCTGCACACCCATGTTGTAGAACGGCTCGGCGCACAGTTTCTGTCCGGCGATGGCACCTAACATACCTGTCTTGGGTTCCACCTTGGGATCGAGCTCCAGAGCCTTGATGAAAGACTCGTTGGCCTTGAGCAAAGCGTCCGGGTATCTCGGTGTGTAGTTTGGGTCTGCACCCAGCTTCTTCTGATCCATATTGTACAGGTTCACGTACACATTGGCGTTCATGAGCCACACCTGCGCGTTGTCAGGATTAGCTGCCATGCAACCTTCAATCAGTTTCTTCGCTTTGGGAGCCTGGTTCTGACGCAAGCACATCCAAACGTCATCCAAGCAGGATTGTGAAAACACTGCTGTGCTAATCATTAATCCGACAATTACAAGCATTAATTTTTTCATTGTTTCAAGTATTTAAAGGTTATTAATTCTACTTTACTATTTATCTTTTATTTATTACTATTGATTCGGTTGATGATGGCATCTATCTCATCGTATTTCGGCGACTGCTGGCGGGCGTATATCGCGCGTAGTGTGTTGAGCAGGTTCATATCCTCGGGCTCTATCTGCCGGGCTTGTTCAAAATATCCAGCCGCTTTTGTCAAATGCTCGTCAGACGAATGCTTATATTGGACTGCATTTGCATCGTCAGGATTAAAAACCGCCAGTTTATTGTATTGATTAAAAAGCTGCTCTGACAAACTGTACTCACAAACTCCAAGATTGTACAGCACGACAAAATTACTGGGAGACAAGCGATTGGCTCTCTCCAACAGCTGTATGGCATCTGCGTACCGTTTCTCCTTGATGTAGCAATTGGAAAGATTCACCAACTCATCGGGGTTTGTGATGCTGTAAGAGGGTATGGAATTAAGCAGCGCTCTGGCCTTGGTGCTGTCTTTCATCCAGTAATAGTAATCGACTTCTGCGAGCGCAATACCGGTGTTGGAAGACAACTTGGCCTTGGCGTTATCCAGGACACTCTTGGCCATCGCAGGATTATCTTCCGCCTTGTACGTTTCAATCAAACGGATATATACGTACGGGTTGGTAGAGCCGTCCTTGACTGCCTTTTCATAGTAAGGGCGCACCTCATCCTTCTGGTTCATCATCTCCAAAGCATAGGCATAATAGTAGTAGATTTCGCCATTCATAGGATACTGCGGAGTGCCCATCTCATACGAGGCAATGCTTTTCTCCAATGTTGTCTTGGCATTGGCATAGTCCTTCGCAATCAAAAGGTCCACGCCACGTACCAGCAGAAGCGGATACAACTGTGGCAGAGCCTCTTTGGCGGTCAACATGTCCATGGCTTCCGCATTCGCGTTGATTTCCTTGGCCTTGGCAAAAGCGTCAAATGCATCCACCGGAGCATCAGGATAGACTATTTGATAGGTGCTGTCCTTCTGCTTCGCGCCATACTCGTCGTTGGCCAGGAAATAATAGATATTGCCCTTATAGAGCCACGTCTGCGCCTTGGTGGCAAGCTTCTCGTCCTGCACACACAAGTCTATGGCTTCCTTGGCCTTGACAAAGTTCTTGTCATAGTAGTGATTATAAGCCTTGTTCAGGGATGGCTTCTGCGCGGTGGCAAAACCTGCCATGAAAACTGTCAGAATCAGAATGAATAATTTTTTCATCGCTTTACTATAACAGATTAGTTTTCAGCAGACTCGTCTGACACTTCATTGTTTAAGACTTCTCCTTCACCACCTTCACCACTTTGACCTCCTTCACCCATTTCTACACCTTCACCCAACTCGTCCTCTTCTTCCTCGTCTTGGCGAGGCACCACACAAACGGCAGCGATGATATCGTTCTTTCTCAAGTCGATGAGTTTCACACCTTGCGTGTTGCGGCCCAAGATGCGCAGCTCGTCCACGTGGAGACGGATGGCGATACCGGAGCGGTTGATGATCATCAGGTCGTCCTCGTCGGTCACGCACTTCATGGCAATCAGCTTGCCCGTCTTCTCCGTGATCTTGATGGTGCTGACGCCCTTACCGCCACGGTGCGTGATTCGGTAGTCTTCCAACAGGGAACGCTTGCCGAAGCCAGCCTCAGACACGATGAGAATATGGCTATCCGGATTATCTACGCAGAGCACGCCCACAATCTTGTCGTCAGGGCCAGCGAGGGTGACACCCTTCACACCGGAAGCGGTACGGCCCATGGCGCGCATCTCTTCGCTCTCTTTGAAGCGGATGGCGCGGCCCGAATGCAATGCCAGCATCATGTCGCTGTTGCCATCGGTGAAACGAGCGGCAATCAAGCGGTCGCCCTCACGCACATTGATGGCGATGATGCCCTTCTTGCGCGGGTGTGAGTAGGCGTCGATGGAGGTCTTCTTGATGATACCCTTCTCGGTACACAAAATCACAAAGTGATTGTTGATGTAGTCAGGATCCGTAATGGAAGTGAGGTTGATGATGGAAGCAATCTTGTCATCCTCCTCGATTTGCAAAATATTCTGGATGGCACGACCCTTGGAGGTCTTGACACCTTCCGGAATTTCAAACACACGCAACCAGAAGCACTTACCCTTCTCGGTGAAGAAGAGCAGGTAGTTATGGTTGGTGGCCATGTAAAGATGTTCGATGAAGTCCTCGTCGCGGGAACTGCTGCCCTTGGAGCCCTTGCCGCCACGGTTCTGCACCTTGTATTCAGCCAGCGGGGTACGTTTGATGTAACCCAGATGGGAAATGGTGATAACCACTTCCTCATCGGCGATGGTATCTTCTACGCGGAACTCAGAGGCGTCAAACTCAATCGGAGAACGACGATCGTCGCCATAGCGGTTCTTGATATCCTGCAATTCATCCTTGATGATGCCCATACGGAGGCTTTCATCGGCGAGCACATCCTGCAGATATTTGATTAGCTTGAGGAGCTCATCGTATTCATTCTGGAGTTTTTCTCTCTCCAAGCCGGTGAGCTGACGGAGACGCATCTCGACGATAGCCTTGGCCTGAATTTCAGTGAATCCCCATTTCTCCATCAAGCCGTTCTGGGCCTCTTGCACCGTCTGGGAAGCGCGAATCAAGGCAATCACCTCATCGATGATGTCGAGAGCCTTGAGGAAGCCTTCCAGAATATGGGCACGGGCTTGGGCTTTCTTGAGATCGAACTGGGCACGGCGGATCACCACCTGGTGACGGTGTTTGACGTACTCCGCAATCATGTCTTTCAGATTCAGCGTCATCGGACGGCCGTTCACCAATGCAACGTTGTTCACGCTGAAGGCAGACTGCAAAGCTGTCATCTGATACAGCTTGTTGAGCACCACCTCAGGCACCACATCCTTGCGCAGGTCATAGACGATGCGCGTACCGTTGCGCTTGTTGGACAGGTTCTCGATATTCGTGATACCTACAATCTTGTCATCCTTCACCAATTCTACCGTATGGCGGATCATGTCGGACGGATTCACCATGTAAGGAAGAGAGGTTACGATGATACGGTTGCGGTTCTTGTCGGTTTCAATATCCGCATGGCCACGCATCACGATTCTGCCACGGCCCGTATTGAAGGCCTCTTGCACACCCTGCACGCCGTAAATCACACATCCTGACGGGAAGTCAGGGGCTTTGATATACTGCATCAGTTCAGGTATGGTGATTTCATTGTTATCGATATAGGCACAGATGCCGTCGCACACCTCACGCAAGTTGTGCGGAGCCATGTTCGTGGCCATACCCACTGCGATACCAGAGGCACCGTTCACCAGCAGGTTGGGAATCTTGGAAGGCAACACGGTCGGCTCTGGAATCGTATCATCGAAGTTGAGGTTCATATCCACGGTGTCCTTCTCGATGTCAGCCACCATGTCTTCTGCAGATTTGCGGAGACGGGCTTCCGTGTAACGCATGGCTGCTGGGCTGTCGCCGTCCACAGAACCGAAGTTACCCTGGCCATCCACAAACGGATAGCGCAGCGACCACGGTTGGGCCATACGGACCATGGCATCATATACGGCGGTATCACCATGCGGGTGGTATTTACCCAACACCTCACCCACGATTCTGGCGGATTTCTTATAAGGCTGGGAGGAAATGATGTTCATATCCCACATCGCATAAATGATACGACGCTGCACAGGTTTCAAGCCGTCTCGAACATCCGGCAAGGCACGAGACACGATGACGGACATGGAATAGTCGATGTAGGCCGTCTTCATCTGGTTCTCGATGTTCACTTGCACGATTTTTTCTCCTAAATTTTCTTCTTCTGTCATTTTATCTATTTTTTGTTTCTTCTAAATTACTGTCAATTAAATAATTACTTTTTACACAAATAAGGCACGAAAATACTAAAATTTTTGGAATCTCGACATTGTCAAAGTCAATTTTTTTACTCCGCCATTTTTTTGTACTTTTGCGCCAAATTTTTTTAAAATGGAAATCAAGTATTCTGACGAAATGAAATATGCGCTGGAGGAATCCGGCAAGATAGCAGCTTACTATCATTCCCCCAACATCGGCATCGAGCATCTCACCGTGGCCATCCTCCGTTATCCTAACGAGAGCACCACGAAGAATCTTTTTAATATATATCGTATTGACGTGAATGCTCTCCGCACCAAAATCGAGGAGCTGATTGACAGCAACGAGAACAAGGTGGAGATCGAGGCTTCCCAGTTGAAGTTCAACACCCAGACAGACAACACGTTGCGTCTCTCCTACCTGATTTCTAAAGAGTTCAGGAGCGATGTGGTGGAATCCTATCATTTCATCCTCGCCGTGCTGCGTGACGGGCGTAACGACGCCTCGAACGCCGTGAAGATGTATTTGACGCGAGCCGGTTTGTCATATGCCTCATTCTCCGCAGAAGTGAAGAAAGAGTTGAACATGGGAGCCGGCAGAACCGAATCTTTGGTGGCTCCGGAGGATGAAATCGACGAGGAGGAAGACCGCAGGTTCTCGGCACGTGCCGCCAAGGACAGCGCAAAAGGCTCCGCCACGCCCATGCTGGACAGCTTCGGCAAGGACCTCACCAAGTTCGCCGCCGAAGGCAAGCTCGACCCTGTGGTGGGCCGCCAGAAAGAGCTGGAGCGCATCGCCCAGATCCTGAGCCGCCGCAAGAAAAACAATCCTGTGCTCATTGGTGAACCCGGCGTGGGCAAATCCGCCGTGGCGGAAGGCCTTGCCATGAATATCGTGCAAGGCCACGTGTCGCGCACCCTCATGAACAAACGCGTAGTCGCCCTTGACATGGCCTCCCTCGTGGCTGGCACCAAGTACCGCGGCCAGTTCGAGGAGCGCGTCAAGACCATCCTCACCGAGCTGGAGAAGAACCCCAACGTCATCCTGTTCATTGACGAACTGCACACCATGGTAGGCGCGGGCAACTCCCCAGGCAGCATGGACGCCTCCAACCTCTTCAAACCCGCCCTGGCGCGTGGCGAACTCCAATGCATCGGAGCCACCACCCTGGACGAATACCGGGAATACATCGAGAAGGACGGCGCGCTGGAACGCCGCTTCCAGAAAATCATCCTCGACCCGACCACGCCCGACGAGACCATCGAGATTCTGAACAACATCAAAGATAAATACGAAGATCACCATCTAGTGAGATACAGCGACGACTCGCTCAAGGCCTGCGTCACCCTCTCCAACCGGTACATCTCAGACCGCTGCCTGCCCGACAAGGCCATCGACGCGATGGACGAGGCCGGCGCACGCCTCCACATCCAGAACATCCATGTCCCAGACGAGCTGCTGGAAGTCGAAAAAGAGATTGCCGATTTCGAGAAGCTGAAATCCGAAGCCATCAAAGAGCAGCAATACAATGCCGCCGCCGGATACCGCGACCAGATCAAACAGCTGGAAAACAAGCTGGCCGACATCAAAAAAGAGTGGGAAAGCCAGTCCGACCTCCAGCGCCCGACCGTCACGGAGGAGACTGTAGCCGAAGTGATTGCCATGATGACGGGCGTGCCTGTGCAGCGCATCGCCAAGAACGAAGGCGAACGCCTGATGCGCATGGCCGACGAGCTGAAAGGCACCGTCATTGGCCAGGATGACGCCATCATCAAGATTGCCAAGGCCATCCGCCGCAACCGCGCCGGCCTCAAGGATCCCAACAAGCCCATCGGCACGTTCATCTTCCTCGGCCCGACCGGCGTGGGCAAAACCTACCTCGCCAAAGTGCTGGCCGAGTATCTGTTCGACTCACAGGATGCCATCATCCGCATCGACATGAGCGAGTACATGGAGAAACACACCGTTTCCAGACTCATTGGTGCGCCTCCCGGCTATGTGGGCTACGAAGAGGGTGGCCAGCTCACCGAGAAAGTGCGCCGCAAGCCTTACTCCATCGTCTTGCTGGATGAAATCGAAAAAGCCCATCACGACGTCTATAACGTGCTGCTGCAAGTGTTCGACGAGGGCCAGCTCACCGACGGCATGGGCCGCAAGGTCGATTTCAAGAACACCATCCTCATCATGACCTCCAACATCGGCACGCGCGAGTTGAAAGACTTCGGCACCGGCGTAGGCTTCAACACCGAGGCCACCAAGGCTGCCCAGAACAAAGTGGAACACGGCATCCTCGAAAAGGCGCTGAAGGCCAACTTCTCTCCCGAGTTCCTCAACCGCGTCGATGATGTCATCTACTTCAACAGTCTGGGCAAAGATGAAATCATCAAGATCATCGAAATCGAGCTTAAGAAGGTCATTGGCCGCGTGAAAGATTTGGGCATTGAAATCCATGTCACCGATAAGGCGAAAGAGCATCTCGCCGAGGCTGGCTGGGATGCCAACTACGGCGCCCGTCCGCTGAAACGCGCCATCCAGAAGCACGTAGAGGACCTGCTCGCCGAAGAGATTCTGAACCAAACGCTGCCGCAAGGCTCCGTAGTGGATCTGGATTACGATGATTTGAAAGAAGAAGTAGTGATTGTCAACAAACAAACCATCGCGCAATAAACCCGCATCATTATGACCGAGTTACAGGATAAGATACAGAAAATCAACACATTCATCTTCGACTTCGACGGTGTGCTCTCGGACGGCAAGATATACGTGCAACGCGACGGCGAGCAGGTGCGCGCCACCAACGTGAAAGACGGCTACGCCCTGCAATACGCGCTCCGCAAAGGGTACAACGTGGCCGTAATCTCCGGCGGCTACGCCGAGTCCATGCGACTGCGTTACAAGGACTTCCCTGGCATGGAGATGTATCTGAAGGTGCATGACAAGATTCTGATGTTCCGTGAATATCTCGAAAAACACAACCTGCAACCCGAGAACGTGCTCATCATGGGCGACGATATTCCAGATTACAAGATGATGTTGCTGGCTGGCATCAAATGTTGTCCCGCTGATGCGGCAGAAGAGATCATGCACATCGCCGACTACGTTTCGCCACGCCCCGGCGGCAACGGAGCCGTCCGCGACGTCATCCAACATGTGCTCACCGCACAAGGCAATTGGTTCCACGACGACGCCTTCGTCTGGTAATAATCTCTAATCTTTAATCTATTAATCTCTAATCTCTACATGGGCTGTCTCTTCACCGGAACATTCAGTTTTGTATTCTCCATCATCGGACTTATAGTCTATGGATGGCCCGGCGCGGGCATAGGATTCCTGCTCGGCGCTTTACTGGATGGCATTGTTGGCACAAAGAGAATCCAAGCTCAAAGACATTATTACAAATCGCAGGATTTCACTGAGCATGAGCTGATTCTGGCTGCATACGTGGCCAAAGCCGACAACAACCGACTATTACGCTCCGAGATGGAATATGTGCGCCAGTTTTTGGCCAAAACCATGTCTTCGGAGCAACTCTCCTCAGCCATGCTCCGTTTCAGGGACATCCTCAACTCCGACATCGACATCCAGAGTGTGTGCGCCGACCTCCGACAGCACGCCACCATATATGAGAAACTGGTCATCCTGCAATTCCTCTTCGGCTTCTCCCAGGCCGACGGCTCCATGCGACAGGAGGAATTGGATGCCATCCAATACATTTCCGACTTGTGTGGCATCAGCCGCAGCAACTTCGAGGCCATCAAGTCCATGTTCATGGGCTCCTACTACGGTGGATATCAGCAAGATTACGGCGGATACACTTACGAAGGCAATTCCTCATACGGCGGCAGAGTTTCCCAATCCACACTGGAGAACGATTACAAAATATTGGAAGTCTCTCCGGATGCCACTGACGATGAGGTGAAGAAAGCCTATCGCGCCGCTGCCAAGAAGCACCATCCTGACAAAGTAAGCCACCTGGGCGAAGACGTGCGCAAAGCCGCCGAAGTCAAGTTTGCCCAAGTGAATGAAGCCTACGAGCGCATCAAGAAATCCCGTGGAATGAATTAGATATTAACTATATCTTAAATATTTTTCCACAATATATTGTATTATCAGTTTTTTATTTTATCTTTGCGCCGTTTTTGAACGCATATCCATGAGCGCGGGAAACATTTTCCCGTAACAACTTATTTATTAACCCATTAAAACCAAAACTATGAAGAAACAAGACTTTCTCAGTCTCATTCTGTTTTCATTTGCTGTGCTTTTCGGGCTCATCCCGTCAAAAGCACAAACCCAGCGAATCATTTACGAAGAGAATTTCGGCACCCCAACCGCCACCACTTTAGTGCAAAACTATACAGGCTGGCAAAACCAATCTGTCATCTATACAGGCGATGGCACCTGCGACATTCGGAGTTCCAGCGCGTCAAACAACTATGGCATGGCCTCTGGAGGCGGCAATGTGATGATCAACGACACGGTCAAGTGGTTCATGGTGGCTGGCATCAATACTGCCGCAGACACCAATCTGTCGCTTTATTGTGGACTGCGCAAGACCAACGCTGAAAATGGCAACAACCTGGTGGTCGAAACCTCCTCCGACAGTCTCCATTGGACAAGATTGCACCTGTCAGACACACTGCCCACTGGAACCGGAACATCAGGATGGTACAGAGTGCACTATCCTGGAATCCCATCCTGCTCTAACCTTCATATTCGATTCTCCAACCTAGCACGTGCAGATCACCGCATTGACGACCTCGCGCTGATAGTTGGAGAAGAAACTGTGCTGGAAACCGTAGCCAAACCGGCCCTCTCCCCTGCAAGTGGCACCTACTATGAGCCTCAAATTGTTAACATCACCACTTCCACGGAAGGGGCTGTGATATACTACACGATGGACAATAGCGTGCCAACTGACCGTGCAAACCGCTACGAGGCCCCCCTTACCATTAATTCAAGTTGCACGGTCAAAGCCATCGCAACGAAGGAAAACATGTACGACAGTGAGGTTGCCACAACCTCTTACACCATCCTGGACACCAACTCCCTGGTAATTCTTCCCTTTGACATTTCCAACAACAGCAACTCCTCTCACACCGACATTCTGCAGATGAGAGGTTTCAGAGGGTATTTTTTAGGAAGCTCTTACTCGGATGGTTCCGTCAAATTCGAATCCTCACACGCAGGCCAAGCCAGTCTAGTAGCGCATGTGGACAGTGCGCCAGACTCGCTAATTTTCGAGTTGAAAGGGAAAAAGGGCGGTTCAAATCCTTCGGCTTACGAGGGAGTCATCTTCACAGTCAGTATCTCTGCTGATGGCCAAAGCTGGAATCCGCTGGCCACCATATTCGGAGATGACATATCCGTGGACAACTTCACCCGGTTTGCATACACGATTACCGACCACAGTGCAAGATATATACGCTGGGCATTGCAATCTTCCAACAAAGGCAATACCCAGCTAAACAACATCAAAATCACGCAGTTTGACGGCATGAGTGACAGTACTGCCGTCACGGACTACAATCCGGGTTCATTCGGTATCTACCCCAACCCCACCCAATCGGATTTTAAAATTCATCTTGGCCGCACCACAGTACAATCCATGACATTATACAACCTGATCGGGCAATCCGTAAGGACATGGAATCATCCTGTTGAGTCCCAAACGTTTTCAATCTCCGGATTACCTAGTGGCACCTATATTCTAAAAGCGAATACTCCCTTCGGCACCATCCAGAAAAAAGTAGTCAAGTATTAAGCAGCCTTACATCCCGTTTACAGCCGAAGATGCCAACAGGCAAAAATCTTTGGCTGTAAACTTTTCTATTGCATTTGCTCTCGTTTTTTGTACTTTTGCCGCCTAAACGCAAAATGAGTATGAAAAAAACGTGCGCAGCATTCTTGTTTATGGTGGCGGTGCTCACCTTGTGTTCCTGCACCAAAACTGAGAAAAACTACTATCCGGACGGAAAATTACAATCCATCATCCACTATAAATTCGGCAAAGAGACCGGAAAAAGTGTCTATTTGTTTCAACGGCCCAACACCATTGAAATAGAAGTGGAGATGAAAAATGGCAAGCGGAACGGCGATTTCTACCGCTATTTTGAAAACGGGAATCTGGACACCTATTGCGTCTATGTCAACGACTCCATCGAAGGCTTGGAGACCATGTACTCGCCCAATGGGGAGAAAACCCAGGAGACCTACTTTGTTCATGGAAAGAAAGAAGGCCCTTACAAACAATACCACTATAATGGACAAGTCAAAGCTGAAGGCATGTTCAAGAACGACTTGTTCGATGGCGACTGGACGTATTATGACGAGCGCGGGGTTATTGTAGGCGAAGGGCATTTCAAGAACGGGACAGGCAACCTGTACTCCTACGATGAAGTCGGCAGGACAAACAGGATAACCCACTATGTGCACAATCTAAAGGAAGGCAAAGAGACCTACTACAATCCTGCCGGAAAAGTGTACAAGGAGATTACCTTCAAACAGGATCGCATTGTTTCCCAAAAAGTTGACTCCACTTTGATTCCTTAACCATGCGCAGGCTTGAGTTCATATTCCTTTGCTGCCTTCTATTGGGCGTTGTCTGCAACACAACAGCTCAGAACAGCCGCAAAATCCAGTACCGGGCGGACATCGGACTCTACGATGAAGATATCCTGCCCGGAGCCCAGCGATTAATCGGCCACGTGGCATTTGCCCAAGACAACATCCGAGGCTACTGCGACAGCGCATACTTATACGAAAAGGAAAACTACCTCATTGCTTTTGGCGACAGGGTGAAAATTCGGGTGGGCGATTCCGTGGTTCTCTACGGTCGCAAGGCATATTACGACGGCGACCTCAAGATTGCTTCCATCGCGAACAATGTACGGCTGGAGAAGAAACAATCCTATCTTCTGTCAGACAGTTTGATATACGACCTCAATCTGGACATGGGCTATTATTTGACTGGTGGGAGAATCTATAACGGGGAAGACACGCTCACCAGCCAAATCGGACGTTATTACACCAAAACCGATGATGCTTACGGAAACGGCGATGTGCAGCTCAAAAGCAAGACCTATCGTATGGACTGCGATTCACTGCGTTATAACGCACAAAGCAAGATTGCATTCTTCATCTCCCCCACCCACCTGTTAGGTTCCGAAGACAGCAGCGAGATATTTACCAACCGGGGCTGGTACGACACGGAACGGGAAAACGCACAACTCACTGGCGAAGTAAAGATTTACAACAAAGCCCAGAAGCTGTTCGCCGACTCCGTGCATTACTACAAGGATCTTGAATTCGGACGGGCTTGGAACAATGTCACGATTGTGGACACCGCCCAAAACTACGTCCTGAAGGGCAATTTTGTAGAGCATCATGAAAACGGAGGGTTGTCCACCGCCACCGACAGCACCCTGCTGATCCTGATTGACAACAACGACTCGCTATACCTGCACGCAGACACGCTGAAAATCCTGTTCGACAGCAACCAATCGGCGCAATGGATGGCCGCATACAACAAGGTCAAATTTTACAGGCACGACCTGCAAGGGGCCTGCGACTCGCTGATGTATTTGGTGGAAGACTCGCTCATCACCATGTATTACAACCCAGTGGCCTGGTCGGAAGGATACCAGCTTTCCGCCGACACCATACATTTTGCCATACTGGACTCCTCCAACATGCGCATAGACCTGTGCAAGGCCGGTTTCATCGTAGGCGGTCTTTTCGACAACACGGAATTCAACCAGATCAAAGGCATCAATATCACGGGATTCATCCACAACAGGGAGTTATATCGCGTGGATATCATCAATAACGCCGAATGCATCTACTATCTGCAGGAAGAGGACAGCTCCCTCATCGGCATCAACACCTCCATCACCAACGAGATGAGTATTTTCCTAGAGGACAACAAAATCAGCCAGATACGATTCTACGACCAACCCGACGGCAAGATTCATCCCGACAAACAATTGGAAGACAAGAGCCGCAAGTTACAGGATTTCAGGTGGCTGGATGAATACCGGCCATACAAGATTGCTGATTTGTTTATCAGGCCAATACCAAGGGTAAAGAGTTTCGAAGAGTAAAAGAGGCGGGACCATACAACCGAAAAAATGCACCTACAATCGTTTGATTATCAGTGCATTTTTGTTGATTTCGGGGAACGGTCTCCCCGTTCAAAGTGGAGCCGGCGGGAGTCGAACCCGCGTCCAAACATGCCGCAAGATTGCTTTCTACAAGCTTAGTCTTCGTTTGCTTGTCGGCCACCGCATGGTACGAGACAGACCTCGCGGCAGCTTATCTTCTGAAATTTCGCTCATGTGTCGAAGCACACACTCGCTATCTGTCCTTTTATGACACTTCTGACCGGACGTTGGACCGAAAAACTTCCGGGGAAGCGCCCGCGGCTACAGACCTTGTCTGCGCGGCAGGATCCGCAACGGTTACGCTGCGAATGCATAAGAAGTTTCGCCGTTTATTGGCATCGAGAGTTGACTTTTAACGGAATCGGCTCACAAACTCCGGCCTGCTTACAATCCCCCGAACTTGCTGTCAAAACCAAACGACCCCGAGGGAATGAAAGGGGAAGATTACTTCACCTCCCCTTTCAGTTGTAATATCACCCTGTCGGTATTGGCGTTTGACAATACCGTCAGGCGCTTGCTGATCAAACCTGTATGCTTGGCGGTATAAGTGGCTTTGATTGTGCCCTTCTTGCCAGGCATGATCGGTTGTTTGGACCAATCCACCGTGGTGCAATCGCACGAGGAAATCACATCGTCCAGAATCAACGGCTTCTTGCCGATATTCGTGAACGTGATGGTCACGGTCTTCACATCCCCGACCTTCAATGTGCCGAAGTCAACGGTAAGTTTGTCGAACTGAATCTCGGCACCTGTGCCTTTGTACTGGGTGGCTTTATTGGCCTGGGCTTGCAAGGCAAAGACACTGCCTATCATCAAGCATAGGATTATCAACCTTTTCATTGCTGCGATTATTTATTAGTTACTCTCTTTGAGTGGAGCGGCATTGTTGTCAGGAGCAGCCTCCACCGGTTTCGGGGAAACATTGCCCTTGATGTTCAACACCACACGGTTGTTGACGGCATTGGATTCCACGGTGATGGACTTGTTGATGGCACCAATACGCTGCGTGTTGTACTTCACTTTGATGGAAGCCTTTTTGCCCGGAGCGATGGGATCCTTCGGCCACTCAGGAACCGTGCAGCCACAGCTGGAACGGCAGTTGGTCAGAAGAAGATCAGCCTTGCCCGTGTTCTTGAAAACGAACTCGCAAGTACCGTTGTCGCCCTGCATGATATTGCCATAATCATGAACCAATGTTTCAAAGGTGATTTCAGGTTCTTTCACTTTCTTGTTTTTCTCACCATTGGCATCCTGCGCAAAAGCGGAAAAAACGAAAGCTGTTACGATTAATAAACTAAGTACTTTTTTCATAACTGTTATTATTTTTGATTGAAGTTTAAGATTCAAAAAAACATCAAAAAGACATCAAACTAATCCCGGGGTTTAACCCATGTTACATTTTTTCCCCACAAAAGATTCCACAGCCAGTCTGTAACTCTCCAGTCCAAAACCGGAAATGAAGCCCACACAACAGGAAGAGAGCACGGAATTCTTCCGGTATTGCTCGCGTCCGAAGAGATTCGAGATGTGCACTTCCACCACCGGGCAACATGTTGTGCGCACGGCATCCGCCAGAATCACAGACGAATGCGTATAGGCACCCGCATTGAGGATGATTCCATCGTAATCCTTCGCATTGGCCACCACATTGGCCAACTCCCCTTCGTTATCCGACTGGAAAAAATCAAATTGCACATCCGGATACAGACTTTTCAGCTCAGACAGGTACGACTCGAAAGAGGTCGAGCCATAGATATCGACCTCGCGCGTGCCCAGTTGCTGCAAATTCACTCCGTTCGCTATCAGAATCTTCATTATTCGCGAATTAGAATAAAGACGTCCTCATCGGGTTTGTGCATATTCAAGTGCTCGCGAGCGTATTTTTCCAACAGCACGGAATCTGAAGAGAGCTGCTCAAACGTGTAGGCGTTGCCCACCTGATTCTTGGTATAGACAATCTTCTCCTCCAGATTATCAATCTTCTTGTTCAGCTCGCGATGCGTCTTGATATTGTGGTCGGAAATGAAAAAGAAGTAACACAAGAACAACACGAGTGTTGCTCCATATACAATGATATACAGTTTAATGTTGTTTTTGTGTTTCTTCTCTTCTTCCATAACTTTTAACGAGCATAGTTAACCGAACGGGTCTCACGGATAACCGTGATTTTGATCTGTCCGGGATAGGTCATTTCATTTTGGATTTTCTTGGAGAGGTCCAAGGAAATCTGATTCACTTCAGCGTCGGAAACCTTCTCTGCGCCCACGATCACGCGAAGTTCGCGGCCTGCTTGGATGGCGTAGGTTTTCACCACGCCAGGATAAGTCAGGGCAAGATTTTCCAGATCGTTGAGACGTTTCATGTAGGCTTCAACCACCTCGCGACGTGCGCCGGGGCGAGCGCCTGAGATGGCGTCGCACACTTGGACGATGGGCGCGATGAGCGTATTCATCTCCATCTCATCGTGGTGCGCACCAATGGCGTTGACAATCTCCGGACGTTCCTTGTATTGCTCGGCCAGGCGTGCGCCGAAGAGTGCGTGCGGCAATTCGGGTTCCGTATCTGGCACTTTGCCAATATCATGCAACAAGCCTGCGCGGCGAGCCAGTTTCGGATTCAGTCCCAGTTCAGCAGCCATGGCGGCACTGAGGTTGGCCACCTCCTTGGCGTGCTGGAGCAGGTTCTGTCCGTAAGAGGAACGATACCGCATCTTACCGACCATACGCATCAATTCATGAGGCATATTATTGATACCCAAATCGATACAAGTACGCTTACCCAACTCGGCAATCTCCTGTTCAATCTGTTTCTTCGTTTTGGCCACCACTTCTTCGATTCTGGCGGGGTGGATACGACCGTCAGAAACCAGCTTCTGGAGGGAAAGGCGTGCGATTTCACGGCGTACAGGGTCAAAGCTGGAGAGCAGAATAGCGTCAGGGGAATCGTCGATGATGACATCCACGCCGGTCAGGTTCTCGAGGGTGCGGATATTACGTCCCTCACGACCGATGATACGGCCCTTGATCTCATCATTCTCAATGTTGAACACTGAAACCGTATTCTCGATGGCAGCTTCCACGCCAGTACGCTGCAACGCGTTCACTACCACTTTCTTAGCTTCCAAGTTAGCCGTATTTTTGGCTTCATCCACAATGTCCTTGATCATGACCATGGCGTCAGCCTTTGCCTCGTCACGCATGAGTTCAATGAGTTGTGCTTTGGCTTGCTCGGAGGTAAGTTCGGCTATAGATTCCAGTTTTGCCTTCTGGATGGAGGTCTGTTCGTCCAACTCTTTCTGTTTCTGGGCGGTAGCCTGCATTTGCTTGGTAAGGTTCTCTTTCAGGGCAGCGTTCTCTGCAGTCTTTCTGTTCAATTCCTCCATTTTCTGGCCCAGCGTGTTTTCCTTCTGCTTGATGCGGTTCTCCGCTGCGGAGATTTGTTGGTTGCGGTCATGTACAGTCTTTTCATAGTCGCTTTTCAGCTGCAGGAACTTCTCTTTAGCCTGTAAAATCTTCTCCTTTTTCAGAAGTTCGCCATCCTCCTCCGCTTTCTTCAACGCCTCGCGACCCGCTTTGGTGAGTTGTTTTTTTAGTAATGTGTAGGCGATTCCGAGGCCAGCCGCTATGCCGACCAAGACGCCTATCAAAATCCATAGTACTGTCATAATATATATAGTTTTAGTTTAACGTGCGAAACACTAGGTTTCAATTCATTTCTTCATTCATCAGGATTGGGCGGGCGCATAAAAAAAAACCGCATAAGTTCCATAGGGTTTCGAAAAACTCCTAATAGATATGGATGAAGGTGCCGGCTCACTTCGCGCTTCCCCGGGCTGAAAAGCCATCCTTGCGGATTCGGGCCTGTTCTAGGCAAGTCAAGCGTCCCCTTCGTTTGATAATGTGTTGAGTTTAACAAACGTATCTGAACTTATGCGGGATGGGTTATTTCAAAGAACGAATTAATCAACTTCAAATTTGTCTGTCAGCTG
Source organism: Bacteroidales bacterium (assembly GCA_045132055.1). Taxonomy (GTDB): domain Bacteria; phylum Bacteroidota; class Bacteroidia; order Bacteroidales; family WCHB1-69; genus F23-D06. The sequence goes on along the minus strand of JBGURP010000033.1, from coordinate 106,589 downwards.
TTTCAGCGACTCCATCATCGGCACCACTTCCTCATCAAAGCCTTTGAGCCGTTCCTCGTCAGCCAACCATTTCACTACAAAATCGACCAAAATCTTGGATAACAAGTCTTGTTGGTCTGTATATGTCCATTTTTTAGCAAATTCCAAAAAACTGTCATTGATTATCTTTTCCGCCTCACGGAAGTAATGCTCCCATTCCTTCTGTATCGTGATCGTCATCGGGCGTTGCGCCACTTGAATCGTTATCTTTATGCGATCGTTATCCATATTACTTGTTCGTGAGCAGGCTTATACACTTGTCAATCTCCCGCACCCAATCGTTTATTTGCTTTTTTGTCTCTTGTTTGTCTTTTTTATTAAAAACTGTTTTAGTTACCACTATTAATTTTAATCTTTCCGTCAATTCATCTATCTGTATTTGCAGCTCTTTCTCTTTCTCCTTCAACGTCTCGTTCTCTCGCTTCAGTTTCTCATTATCTTTCTGCAAATCAGATATTTTCAACAACGCCGCCTTTACGTTATACTCAATCTTGTTATATAAACTTTCAAACGATGCCATTGATATTTTATTGACCTGCAAAAATACAAATTTTAGAGTGATATGCAACCCTCATTTTTTTTCTCGAAAAAAATCTTTCCGATAAGACCCTGTATAATATTACAAATCAATTTATTGCAAAATAAAGCAAACACATCTTTGTGATAAAATTCAAAAAAAATCATAATTATTTTTGAGTTTACCAAAAAGATTGTATTTTTGCAGCAGTATTTTAACTGGATTATAAACCCTTAAAAATAGGAGACCTGCTATCGACATAAATCTACTTTCTTAATATTAACACATAAAGAAAGGAGTTTTCTATGAAGACCGTTAAACTATCCGATAACGAGTTGATAGCAAGTTATCAAAGCGGAAACGAGCAAGCACTGAAAACATTAATAGCACGCTATGAAAAGCGGCTGTTCTCTTATATCATGCTCTCTGTGAAAAACAAGGAGCTTGCGGAAGACATTTTCCAAGACACTTTCATCAAAGTCATCAACACCATCCGGTCGGGCAACTACCACGAAGAGGGCAAGTTCTTCCAGTGGGTCATGCGCATCGCCAACAACCTGAAGATCGACTATTACCGGAAAGTGCAGCGGATGCCGATGTTCGACAATGGCGACAGCGAGTTCGACATCTTCGACATCATCAGCACGCACGAGGATTCCGTAGAGCAGAAAATCATCCGCGAACAGATTTACAACGACCTGCACCACATCATCGAGTATCTTCCGCAGGAGCAACGGGAAGTGCTGGTCATGCGTATCTACCAAGACTACAGCTTCAAGGAGATTTCTGAGATCACCGGTGTGAGCATTAACACTGCGCTGGGAAGAATGCGCTACGCGCTCATCAATCTTCGCAAAATCATCGCCAAACACAAGGTTGTCATCGAATAATCTGACTAACAGACAGTGTTTTCGCCTTATACAGGCTGCAAAGTGCATCGTAAAGAAAAAAAACGTACTTTTGCAGCCTGTAATTTTTATATAAACTTAATTTAAGTATATGGCAACAACAGCTGATTTTAAAAACGGACTTTGTATTGTGTACAACAACGAGATATGGACCATCGTTGAATTCCTGCACGTGAAACCAGGCAAAGGCAACACCTTTGTACGTACCAAACTGAAAAACCTCAAGAGCGGAAGAGTTCAGGAATTCCGTTTCGACGCCGGTATCAAAATCGAACTGGCCCGCGTAGAGCGTCGTCCGTACATTTTCTCTTACAAAGAGGGTGCCACCACCTACAACTTCATGCATGCTGAGACTTTCGAGCCGCTCACCATCGAAAAGGACCTGATCAACAACCCTGACCTGCTGAAAGAGGGCCAGACTGTTGAAATCATGTATCACACCGACACCGACACGCCGCTTACCTGCGAACTTCCTCCTTTTGTTGACCTCGAGATCATCGAAGCTGATCCTGGTGTGAAGGGCAACACAGCCACCAACTCCCTGAAGAGAGCTGTTGTGGAGACGGGCGCAGAGGTTTATGTCCCGCTGTTCATCAACGCCGGCGAGAAAATCAAAGTTGACACCCGTACCAACAAATATTCTGAAAGAGTAAAGGAGTAAAAGAGTAAAGGAAAATGAGGTTTTCGAAACCCTTTACGTTGAATGAGGTGCTCCAGATCATAGGGCATCCTGTTGATACCGTTGGCCATGCTGATTGTATGGTCACGGGTATCAACGAGTTGCATTCGGTCGAGGATGGTGACTTGACTTTTGTGGACTGCGACAAGTATTACGCTCGCACGCTGCAGAGCAAGGCGACCTTCGTCCTCATCAACCGCACAGATGTGGAATGCCCTGACGGGAAAGTGCTGCTCTTCAGCGAAGATCCTTTGATTGACTACCTGAAGATTGTGGAGCATGTCACGCACTTCACCCCCCAAAGCACCAACATCCACCCGACCGCCGAAATCGGAGAAGGAACCATCATTCAACCGCTGGTTTTCATCGGTGAAAATGTGAAAATCGGCAAAAACTGCCTGATTCACTCCAATGTCAGCATTTACGCGGACACCGTCATCGGCGACAATGTGGTCATCCACTCCAACAGCACTATCGGCGGCGACGCCTGCTATTTCCAGAAACGGGCCGACCGCTGGATCAAGCTGACCTCTTGCGGCAACACCGTCATCGGCAACGATGTGGAGATTGGCTGCAATTGCTGCATTGACAAGGGCGTTTCCGGAACCACCTACATTGGCGACGGCACCAAGTTCGACAACTTAGTGCAAGTGGGCCACGACACTCACATCGGCAAGCGCGTGCTCTTAGGCGCCCAAAGCGGCATCGCCGGCTGCACCTACATCGACGACGACTGCAAGATCTGGGCCAAGGCCAGCGTGAACAAAGACCTCTACATCGCCAAGAACACGGTGTTGTACGCCTTGTCGGCCATCGACAAGAGCGTGCAGCAGGAGGGCACTACCCTCTTCGGCGTGCCGGCCATCGACGCGCAGACCAAGTGGAAGGAGCTCATCTATGTGAAAAACCTTCCGAAACTGTACCACGATGTGGAAGAGCTGAAAAAGAAATAGTCGGAAACAAACTTTCAGAAAACAACAAAGGCACCTTTTCAGGTGCCTTTTCTTTTGTGTGATCTGTACAAGATTTGAACTTGTGACCTCTTGCCTGTCAAGCAAGCGCTCTAAACCAACTGAGCTAACAGATCATTATTTCTCTTTGTCAGCGGAGAGACTGGGATTCGAACCCAGGAACCGCTTTTGGCGGTTACACGCTCTCCAGGCGTGCGCCTTCGACCACTCGGCCATCTCTCCTCCTTTTGAGGGCGCAAAAATACACTTTTTTTCTTATTACGCCTATTTTAAAAACTCAATTTTTTCATTTTGTCCTAATTCATTTAGAACTTGTTGAATATGAGCCACTAAAACTTTTGACAAATCCTGCACGCGCTGACGCCAAATCTCAATATCTACATCCAGATTGTCGGAAACGATCTTGTATGACACATATTTTTTGCCATAATCCTGCGCGAAGGAAATCAAAACCGAGGATTCCATATCGAAGCAATCAACTTTGGATTTAACGGATTCCAAGTAATTCTCAGTGAAAACTTCCGGGGACACGAAGCAGTCGGAGGAGTACAAAGTGGCCTTCTGCACCTGTTCATCGGCCTGCACATCGAAATGATACGGCAGCATCTCTGTTTCATAGAATTTAGAACTGCCGGACAATATTTCTCTGACACTCAGCACAGTGCCAACGGTTCTATCGTGCGAGCCCACAGAGCCGATGTTGAGCATGATGAAATCTTCATCCTTGTGTTTTTCCATAAAGCGGATCATGGCGCGGGTGGCGTTCTCGCGTCCGATACCGGTAAAGTTCACATGGTCGGCAAAAGCGCCAACCTCATCGGGGACAGCAGCAAAAAGGGCGATTTTCATAAAGTTTAAAGTTTAGAGTTCGTCATTATAGTTTGCAAAGGTACAAAAAAATGCAAAAAAATTTTTCCATGATGCCGTTGTATTAAAAAAAATGTATTTTTGTGGTGATATTATTTTGATATTATTTTAATCACCTCAAAAACACATAACATTATGGAATCCAAGGAATTCAACAAAACCATGACAGCGGGAAACAATGGTTTTCTGCATCTTTTCATCAACCTTGTACTGCTGGTATTCTCCATCTGGCTGGTCGTGCGCTTCACCAACCTCGACTGCATGCTGGATGCCGAGGGCGAGCCCACCGCATGGATATTGCTGCCCATCCTAACGGGTACATTTCTTCTTTTCCTCCTCATCCTTGACTTAGCCGGCTTTATGATCGTGCAGCCCAACGAATCGCGCGTGCTCACCTTCTTCGGCAAGTACTCCGGCACAGTGAAACAGAACGGCTTTTTCTGGGTTAACCCCTTCTACAGCAAAGAAAAACTCTCATTGCGCGCCAAGAACATGGATGTGGAGCCCATCAAAGTGAACGACAAGAACGGCAACCCCATCATGATCGGTCTGGTGTTGGTGTGGAAGATCAACGACACCTACAAGGCCTGCTTCGAGGTGGATTCGGATGTACGGAGCACCATCACGGAGAACTCGATGAAGTCCGTCAAGAGCTTCGACTCGTTCGTGCGCGTGCAGAGCGATGCCGCTTTGCGCAAGGTGGCGGGCATGTACGCCTACGACAACATGGACCGCAACGATGAGGAAGTGACCTTGCGCTCCGGCGGCGAGGAAATCAACGAGCGTTTGGAGTCCGAATTGCGCAAACATCTGGAAATTGCCGGCATAGAGGTTGTGGAAGCCCGTATCAACTACTTGGCCTACGCCGCCGAGATTGCCAGCGTGATGCTGCGCCGTCAGCAAGCCGACGCCATCATCTCCGCTCGCGAGAAGATTGTGGAAGGCGCCGTCAGCATGGTGGATTTGGCCCTGAAGAAACTGTCGGAGGACAAGATTGTGGAACTGGACGAGGAACGCAAGGCCGCCATGGTCTCCAACCTCCTGGTGGTGCTCTGCGCCGACGAATCCGCATCGCCGGTCATCAATACGGGGACGTTGTATCAATAATTATTGTTGAGACGCACGGCCGTGCGTCTCAACAGGAAATATCGTTTTATGAAAAAAAATTTCGCCCTACGCGTCGATTCCGAGATATTCGAGGCCATTGAAAAATGGGCCGCGGACGAATTCCGCAGCGCGAACGGGCAGATTGAATGGATATTATCGACCGCACTGAAGAAGGCCGGGCGGCTGCCGAAGAAGAAGAGCGGGGATGGTGAGACGAAGGAGAGAGTTGAGAGTTAGGAGTGAGGAGTTAGAAGTTAGGAGTAAGAGATTGTTTTTTATTCTCAATTCTTAATTCTCAATTCTTAATTCTCAATTAGAATCGTATCTAAAAACAGTCCCACCCTGCTCAGCAAAATGCATGCGCGGCTTTGATCAATGACAATTCTCACCTTTTTGGTGGTAACCGTCTCCGTGAGCACGATGCGTTTGTAGCCGATGGTGGTCTCCTGAGCGATGGTGCGCCAGTTGCCGTTCTCATCCTGAATATCAATATGGAACTTTTCCACGCGCTGACCAAGAGGAATATATTCTTGTAACATCACTCGGTTGAAGGTTTGAGGCTCGTTGAACTCTAATGTGACCCAAGCGGTGGTTACAGTATCGTCGGTGGCCCAGTAGGTGTCAAAATTGTTGTCAAAGAGTGCCAAAGGGCCAAAAGGATTCGAAATGTCGATATTTCGGGAAGAAGAACAAGTTTCAAAACAATTTTGCACCTGGCCTCCCCGAGAATTTGACATACAAACCACCTGTACTTTTTCCGCCAAATCCCGTGCAAAGATGCTGTCCAGCGCGGCTCTGAATTCCATGAGTCGGAGTGAGTCCTCGGCAGGGATGAGGCCGCGGGTGTCGGGCGGCACATTGAGGAGCAGCAAGGAGTTGCGACCCACGCTGTTGTAGTAGATTTTCAGTAGCTCTTGCACAGATTTCGGATGCTCGCTGGCGCGCCAGAACCAGCCCGGCCGGATAGAGACATCCGTCTCTGCGGGAATCCAGCACGCGCCGTTGTAGTTGCCCGCGTTGAGCGTGTCCTGCGACGGGGCGTTCTTGCCCGGTTCACGGCCCTCCACATCGAGTCGCGACCAGCAAGTGCGCCCGCAAGTGCCTTCTTCATTGCCGACCCAGCGGCATCCGGGGCCCACATCGCTGAAAATCACCGCATTGGGTTGTAACTTAAGCGTCTGCATATTGAATTTCTCCCAGTCATAGACTTGACGTTTGCCGTTCGGCCCTTCGCCGTTGGCCCCGTCGAACCATTGCTCAAATATTGGACCGTAATGTTTGTGGGCATTGCGCAATGTTTTGAGGAACACTTTGTTGTATTCTGGTGTGCCGTAAGTGGGCGCGTTGCGATCCCATGGCGAGATGTAGATGCCGAACTTCAAGCCACCCTTTTTACAGGCTTTCGACAATTCCTTGAGCACATCGCCTTTGCCGTTGCGCCACGCGCTCTCGCGTACGGTGTGTGTGCTCACGGGATTGGGCCAGAGGCAGAAGCCGTCGTGATGCTTGGCGGTGAGGATAATGCCTTGGAATCCTGCGTTTTTCGCCACAGCCACCCATTGATTGCAGTCCAAGGCTGTAGGGTTGAAGATGTCCTCGGTTTCAGTGCCCTCGCCCCATTCCAAGCCAGTGAAGGTGTTGGGACCGAAGTGGCAGAAGAGGTTCATCTCCATGCGCTGCCACGCCACCTGCGCGGCGGTCGGCACGGGCCCGAAAGGTTTCGGCGGGTCAGCGGGTTTTAGCTTAGGGGCATACTTCTGCGCCTGAATGGATATACCCAAAAGGCAGAGGATCAGGAGCAAGGCGGACTTTTTCATAACTGGCGGATTTTGACGGCGAAAATGAGAGGGCACATAAGGATTACACCTATTCCAACACTTCACATCGCCTGTCTGCAACTCAGCCATCCATGCCGAAGTGTTTTCCATTATATTACAGGAACATCCCCGTCCTTTTCTGGTATTCTGCGTATCCTGGTTTATTCTGCAACTGGCGCTTCTCCATGAGGGGCACGCTAATGAACCGGAACATGCAGGCATTCAGCAGAGGGCCAATGACACAGAGGTCTCGCAAGGTACTCGGACCAATAGATAATGCCAAAAACATCAGCCAAACACCCCACCACATCAGAATTTCTCCGAAATAATTGGGATGCCGGCCATGTTTCCAGAGTCCCACTTGACAAATCTGCCCTTTATGGTCCTTCGCAAAACGATGGCGCTGCGTATCGGACACCAACTGCAAGGTAGCGGCGCACACACATACGATGAATCCGAACCAACTCACCATATTGGCCTGGGCTGCCGCCTCTATCACAAAAAAGCCCGGAATCATCACTAAAAATACCACAATGGTGGGCATAATATTCAGTCCAAAAAAGTTAATCAATTGGAAAACAACAGGTTTCTGCTCGGTTCGATACTTGGTGTAACGCCAATCTTCGCTATTGAGATTTTTAAAAGTGTACGCCCAATTGCCAGTAAGGCGGATGCCCCAGTACCAGACTGCTATCAGCAACAGCAGCGTGGCGGAAGTCCAACTGTGAAGCTGGAAAGCCCAAAGCGTGAGCATTACGGGCGGCGCAACGCTCCAGTATGGGTCGTAAACGGAGACATTGCGGAACAATAGACCAAAGAGCCACACCACCACTGTAGCGGCCACATCTGAGAAGAACAACTGCCAAAGATAGTGCCAGCCCGTTCCGGCAAGGCTTCGATATACCAGCATACCAACCACAAAAGCGATGGCATAAACGATGAAAATCACAATAAAACTGAAACTTCGGGATTCTTTGATAGACATTTTGGATTTCCTTTTTGATTTGTTAATTCGGGCACAAAAATAGAAAAAATCCAAGGGCAAAAACATTAATATTTTTATTCATCTATAGATGGATTTTTTTTGCTACTTTTGCGCTTTCAAAATTCAACAATAATTTAATTCAAAAATAATATGGAAAAATTCGATCCCGCAACCAATTTGGAGAAATTGGACAAGAAAGATGCCTACCGTGGCGTGAACCCCGCTATCTGTGATAGCGCAACCTTTATGTTTGAACAAGCCAAGACAATGACCGACACCTTCCACGGCGAAACCGAGGGTTACTTCCTCTATTCCCGCCACTGGAATCCCAGCACTCTCTCGCTGGCACAGTCATTGGCCGCCATCGAAGGCACCGAGCTGGCCTGGACCACCGGTTCCGGCATGGCTGCCATCACCGTGGCTCTGTTGCATGAAGTGCAATCTGGCGACCATATCCTCTCCAGTATGACCACTTACGGCGGCACATTCGCTTTCTTGAACAACTACCTCAAGAAGTTCAACGTGGATGTCACGTTCGTGAACATGCAGGATTTGGATGCCGTGAAGAAAGCCATGCGTCCGAACACCAAGGTGGTTTATACCGAGACAATGAACAACCCGCTGCTCCGTATCGCCAACCTTCCAGAGCTTTCCAAGATTGCTCACGCTGGTGGTGCAAAATTGCTGGTTGACAACACCTTTACCCCGATGATTTTCTCACCTTACCGTCTCGGTGCCGATGTGGTGATTTATAGTATGACCAAATATGTGAACGGTATGAACGACTGTGTGGCCGGTGCCATCTGCGGTTCTGCCGATTATATCAACTCTCTCATCGATGTGAACGACGGTACAGCCATGTTGCTGGGTCCGGTGTTGGACACCTTCCGTTCCACCAGCATCCAGAAGAACCTGCACACGCTGCACATTCGTATGAAGAAGCACAGCGAAAATGCCATGTATCTGGCTAAGAGATTCAAAGAGACTGGTATCAAATACAACTATCCCGGCCTTCCTGAGCATCCGGACCATGAGCTCTTTAAATCGATGATGAACGACGGTTACGGCTTCGGCGGCATGATTTCCATCGACATGGGCACGGCTGAGAGAGCCAGCGCCATCATGGAGAAGATGCAGGAGCTGGGCGTGGGTTACCTCGCCGTCAGCTTGGGCTACTTCAAGACCCTGTTCAGCAACTCCGGCAAATCCACCTCTTCCGAGGTTCCCGAGGATATCCAGAAGGAGATGGGCATGAGCGAAGGCCTCATCCGTTTCTCCATGGGCTTGGACAACGATCCCGAGAGAACATTCCAATTGATCAAACAGGCTATCGACGCCACCAGATAAGTATCTAGACGTAATACAAATCCTTAAATACAAGAATCTTATGACAATGCAAGATAAAATCAACGAGTTGCTCGCGCTGCGCGAGAAGGCTCGTTTAGGCGGAGGTCAGGATAAAATCGAGAAGCAGCATGCCAAAGGCAAGTATTCTGCTCGCGAGCGCATCCTGATGTTCCTTGACGAAGGCAGCTTCGAAGAATTCGACATGTTTGTGCAGCACCGCTGCCAGAATTTCGGTTTGGAGAAGGAAAAATACCTCTCTGACGGTGTGGTTACGGGCTACGGCACCGTAAACGGCCGTCTGGTCTATGTTTTCTCTCAAGATTTCACCGTGTTCGGCGGCTCTCTGTCCGAAACATTCGCTTTGAAGATTTGCAAGGTGATGGATCAGGCCATGAAGGTCGGTGCACCTGTGATCGGTTTCAACGATTCAGGTGGCGCCCGTATCCAGGAGGGTGTGAACAGCTTGGCCGGCTATGCCGAGATTTTCCAACGCAACATCCTTGCTTCCGGTGTCATTCCACAGATTTCTGCCATTTTCGGCCCCTGTGCCGGCGGTGCGGTCTATTCTCCCGCTCTGACTGACTTTATCATGATGACGAAAAATACGAGCTACATGTTCGTGACCGGTCCGAAGGTGGTGAAAACCGTCACCAACGAGGACGTGACCACCGAAGACCTTGGCGGTGCTTCCGTGCACTCCAAGAAATCCGGTGTGGCTCACTTTGCCGTAGATACGGAGGAAGAGGGTATCGCCATGCTGCGTGAACTCATCCAATACATTCCTTCCAACAACATGGAGGAACCTCCCTATGAGCCCACCCAGGATCCGATCAACCGTCTGGAAGACAGCCTCAACTCCATCATCCCCGACAACCCGAACATGCCTTACGACGTGAAGGATGTGATCAACGGCATTGTGGATGACGGCAAATTCCTGGAAATCCAGCCGTTGTATGCCCCCAACATCGTAATCGGTTTCGCCCGTTTCAACGGAATGTCCGTAGGTATCGTGGCCAACCAGCCCAAATATCTCGCCGGAGTGCTCGACATCAACGCCTCCCGTAAGGGTGCCCGTTTCGTGCGCTTCTGCGACGCCTTCAACATCCCCATCGTGACGTTGGTGGACGTTCCCGGCTTCCTGCCTGGCACTGGTCAAGAGTATGGCGGTATCATTCTGCATGGTGCCAAGTTGCTCTACGCATACGGCGAATGTACAGTGCCCAAGGTTACCGTCACCCTGCGCAAGAACTACGGCGGTGCATACTGCGTGATGAGCTCCAAGCACCTGCGCGGCGACATCAACTACGCATGGCCTACGGCTGAAATCGCCGTCATGGGTGGTAGCGGCGCCGCTGAGATCCTCTACGGTTCCCAGATGAAGAAGATCGAGGATCCTGCAGAGAAGGCTGCTTTCCTCAACGAGAAGGTGGAAGATTATCGCAACAAATTCTCCAACCCGTACGTGGCCGCCCAATACGGCTACATGGACGATGTAATTGAGCCGCGCAACACCCGTTTCCGCGTGATCCGCGCCCTCGAATCCCTCAAGAACAAACGTCTGGAGAACCCTGCCAAAAAGCACGATAACCTGCCGTTGTAATCAAATTCGTAAGGGCGAATGATTATTCGCCCCAACAAACCAATATCAATTGAATATATGAAATCATTTTCCAAATATCTGGTCTTGTTGGCCGCCATGCTCCTCACCTCTGCCACTTTCGGGCAGTCGGTGCGCGACTTGCGCTTCAACGAGATTTTGATTAAAAATACGGACAATTATGACGATGAATACGGTCGTCATGTGCCTTGGGTTGAGATTTTCAACACTGCGTACAACACGGTGAACATTGCCGGCTGTTATCTGACCGATGACACGACGGGCTTTGCCGCGGGCAAGAAGAAGGGAGGCGTGGAGCCGGAACACTGGTACCGCATCCCCAAAACGGACATCAACACCAACATGCCGCAGCGCACGTTTCTGGTATTCTATCTGGATGCCCAACCGTTGTATGGCACTTTCCACGTGAATTTCGACCCTCGTACTTCCAAAACCAACTATATCGCGCTTATCTCCGCCGACGGCAAGGATTTGATCGATATCATGTATTATCCTAAGGATGAGTTGGTTGACTCAACAGTTTCATACGGTCTGCTGGAGGATGGCTATACGGACAATCCCGGTTTTCTTCCACAGTTCACACCGGGTTCCACTAATGTGACTACCACGAAAGTTTCCAAACAGGAGCGCCTGAAGAGGGACGACCCCTATGGTATCGGTTTGGCAATCATCTCCATGTCGGTAGTTTTCACTGCCTTGATTCTGATTTTTGTGATGCTGAAGTTGTTCGGATATTCTTCCAAAAAGATATCCCAACGGAATGCCAAGAAGTCGGAGCCTGCTACTGTAGCTAAAGTTGCGGATGTGGCTCAATCGAAAGATGACGAGCTTCAGATCACCGGCGAAGAGGCTGCAGCCATTGCCACGGCCCTGCATCTGCATTTCAACAGCATGCACGACGAGGAGAGCGAGGTGATTACCATCAACATGCCTTCCAAGCATTATTCCCCGTGGGCACAGAAGGAACTCACCATGAAGAGAACCCCGATAATTAGAAAATAATTTTAAAGATTTTGAAGTATGAAAAACTATAAATTTACGATAAACGGCAACAAATATTCCGTAGAAGTTGGTGATATTGAGAACAATGCCGTCAATGTTGAGGTCAACGGAACACCTTATACGGTGGAGTTGGACACTGAAATCAAAGCTCCAGTGAAGGTGAAGCCCGTGGTTATGGTGAACACCAGTGCTCCGAAGAGTGCCCCTGCCGCTGCACCTGCTGGCGTGAAGAGTGCACCTGCTGCCGCCACTGCCGCCGGAGCCACGCTCAAATCACCGCTGCCAGGCACCATTCTGGACGTTTTCTGCAAGGAAGGCGACAGCGTGAAGGCCGGCCAACGCCTCTTCCTCCTCGAAGCTATGAAGATGGAGAACAACATCGATGCCGAAAAGGATGGTGTAATCAAAGAGGTCAGAGTTCATCGCAGCGACTCCGTAATGGAGGGCGATGTGCTCGTCGTATTCGAATAATCCAACGTTAAAAACAAGTTCAATAATTAAATTGTCACAAAGAAATGTTTGATTTTTTTAAAGAAGGTCTCATTCAGTTCTTCGGCTATTCCGGTTTCGGAAACTGCACGTGGGGCCATATCATCATGATTTGTATCGGCTTGTTCTTTATCGCGTTGGGTGTGATCAAAGAATTTGAGCCGATGCTGCTCGTGCCCATCGGTTTCGGCATGATTGTCGGTAACATCCCGTTTACCGACGGTTTGCAAATCGGTGTGTATGAGAACGGCGCCGTGCTGAATTATCTATACTTCGGCGTCATCAAGGGCTTCTATCCGCCATTGATCTTCCTCGGTATCGGGGCCATGACGGACTTCTCGGCCCTGATATCGAATCCCAAGTTGATTTTGGTGGGCGCGGCCGCGCAGTTCGGCATCTTCGCCGCCTATGCTACGGCATTGCTGTTAGGCTTCACGCCTATGGAGGCTGGTGCTATCGGCATCATCGGTGGTGCTGACGGTCCTACCGCCATCTTCTTGTCCTCCAAGTTGGCTCCGAGCTTGATGGGTGCCATCGCCGTGTCAGCCTACTCTTACATGGCTCTGGTTCCGGTAATCCAACCGCCTATCATGCGCCTGTTCACGAACGAGAAGGAACGCCTCATCCGCATGCGCCCGCCGAGAGCCGTCTCCCACCGCGAGAAAGTGCTCTTCCCGCTGTTCTGTATTTTGCTCACCGCTTTCCTCGTGCCGTCCGGTATCCCATTGCTGGGTATGCTGTTCTTCGGTAACCTGCTGAAAGAGTGCGGCGTGACCAAACGTCTGGCCAACACGGCTTCCGGTCCGCTGATCGACATCGTGACCATCCTCATCGGTCTCACCGTCGGTGCTTCCACGCAGGCTACGAACTTCCTGACTCCTAAGTCCATACTGATCTTCGTGTTGGGTGCATTCTCCTTCGTGGTGGCTACTGCCACGGGTGTGCTCTTCGTGAAGTTCCTGAACCTCTTCTTGAAGGAAGGTAACAAGATCAACCCGCTCATTGGTAACGCCGGTGTGTCTGCTGTGCCCGATGCCGCCCGTGTCTCGTACGTGGAAGGTATGAAGTACGACAAGACCAACTATCTGCTGATGCACGCCATGGGGCCCAACGTGGCCGGTGTGATCGGTAGCGCAGTCGCCGCAGGTATCCTGCTGAGCTTCTTGTACTAGAAATTTGTGAATGCTTTATAAAAGAAAATGGTCGGCAATGCCGACCATTTTTTATTAATCACAATCTCTATCTCATATCATTCACCTCCACCCCTGGATACTTGCTCTTGTCGAAGACAAAATAGCTGTCGGATAATGTTACATTGGCTTTGAATTGTTCAATGTGGTAGGTGTATGTGGTGTTGTCTTTCTCGTACAACGCAATGCGCAATATCTGATTGTTGGCCTTGTTGATATATAGCCGAATGCGATAATAGGATTGGGTGGTTTTAGGCGTCAGGTCGATGAGTGCGGTAGAGATGTTGTTGTTAAACTCATCGCGGATATATTTGGCCCGAAACTGTTTCTCCCAGTTTTTCAGAATCATCTTCGGATTCATCATGTTCTCATCGTCATTGGGATCATACTCATATACCGAAACTTCATTGGAAGACTTCTGGTAGTTCCAAATGGATGTACCGTCGCAGAAATAAGTCTGGTCGCTGAAAGTGGTGCGGTATTTGTTCCCTTTCAACGCAAAATCGCCCTGTGACGTGCTTAATGTTTTGCCGTCCTTGGTGGTTTTCAATGTGTAATGAAACTGCATGGAAGTGTATGCCTGATATTTGGCGGACACCTTTTTCAGCAGTTCGATGGCACCTCCATCTGTGTTTTGGGCTTGACCAAAAAGCACGACAAAAAACGCGGCAATGGTTAAAAAGATTCTACGTGTCATTGTAGTAATTTTTGAAACAGTGATTTTGATACTATATTATGAATTAGGTTTAACCTATCAGATTTTATAGTACCATATTAATTTTCAATTCTTAATTCTCAATTCTTTTACAGCATTCCTTTGCTGGCCAGCAGTTCGCGGAGTTGTGCATCGGACTTCACGAGCACATCGCGGGGCTTGCTGCCATTGGCCGGACCCACTATGTTGAAGTCCTCCAGCTGATCCATGATGCGGCCTGCGCGGTTGTAGCCCAGCTTCATGCGGCGCTGGATATAAGAGGTGGAACCTTGCTGCGACTGCACCACCAGCACGGCGGCATCCACAAACAGCGGGTCGATTTCTCCGGAGGCCGGCTCATCGTCGAAGTTGGTGTCGGACTCGCTACCCGGCTCGGGTACATCTGGCAGAGCGTAGGGCTCAAGCAACGGCTTCAACTCGGACTGCTGCTCAATGAACTCCGCAATCTTCTCCACTTCCGGCGTATCCACAAAGGCACACTGCAGACGCACTAGATCGCTGCCAGTGGAGATGAGCATGTCGCCCTTGCCGATGAGCTGATTGGCACCTGTAGTGTCGAGGATAGTTCTGGAATCCACACTCGACTGTACGCGGAACGCGATACGTGCGGGGAAGTTAGCCTTGATACTACCGGTGATGATATTGACAGACGGACGTTGCGTGGCAATAACCAAATGTATGCCGATAGCACGCGCCAGCTGGGCCAAGCGGGCAAGCGGCTGCTCCACCTCGCGCCCGGCAGTCATGATGAGGTCTCCGAACTCGTCAATCACCAGCACGATGTACGGCAAATAGCGGTGACCCATGGCCGGCGACAACTCGCGGGCGCAGAACTTGGCATTGTACTCCTTGATGTTGCGCATTTTTGCCAGCTTCAATAAGTCGTAGCGCTGATCCATCTCCACACACAATGAGTTAAGCGTGCGCACAACTTTCTTCGTATCTGTGATGATAGCCTCGTTGTTGTCGGGCAACTTGGCCAAATAGTAGTTCTCAATGACGGAATAAAGCGTAAACTCCACTTTCTTGGGGTCGATGAGCACAAATTTCATCTCGCACGGATGCTTTGTGTAAAGCAGAGAGGTGATAATGGCGTTCAAGCCCACGGATTTGCCCTGTCCAGTAGCACCGGCCACCAGCAAGTGCGGCATCTTGGCCAAATCCACCACAAACGGTTCGTTGCTGATGGTACGGCCCAAACCGATAGGCAAAGCAAAGTTATTGTTCTGGAACTTGTCAGAGGTGATAATCTCCTTCATGGAGACGATGTTGGCATTCTTGTTGGGCACTTCGATACCGATGGTGCCACGACCCGGGATGGGCGCAATGATACGGATGCCTAACGCAGCCAAGCTCAACGCAATATCGTCCTCCAGATTCTTGATCTTGCTGATACGAACGCCTTCGGCAGGAACAATTTCATAAAGCGTAACGGTTGGTCCCACGGTGGCACTGATTTTACGGATGGGAATGCCGAAGCTGTTCAGCGTGGCTTCAATACGTTTCTTATTATCCAGCAACTCACGTTTCATCAGTTCCTCGTTGGCCTCCTTGGCAGGATAGTCAAGCAAAAGATCCACGCTGGGAAACTCGTATGCGGAAAGTTCAGCCCGAGGATCGTATGGGGGCAAATTGCGGACATCATCTGCAGTGAGTTGCTTATTCTCTTCTGTTTCAACTTCTTCAAAATCCGAATCTTGTTCTTCCTCTGTCATCGAATCTTCAGTGGAGGCCTGCTGATTCACCAGTTCAAAGGGAACCTCCTCCGGCTCTTCTTGTTGTTGAGAAAGTGTCTCCAAGGCATCCTGTCTGTTCTTCTGTGCCGCCATCTGTTCGGGAGTAGGTTCTATCTCCCAGGAGGCAGTGGTACCGGAGTATTCTTTGCTCAGACAGCCGTGGTCGGAAATGTACAGGTCGTCCAAATCCTCATAATGATTGGAGTTATTATCCGTTTCTGCATCATCCTTTGATTTTCTAGACCTACGCTTCTCTTGGGGATTGCTTTCCTTCTGCGGTCTGTTGGCGTATGCTTCTTGCATACGTTCCGCCATGGATTTCAAGGAGAGGTCGTAACAGAGTATTAGAATGATGAAAAAGAGTATTGCCGTAATGATGGCGGCCACTACTTTGCCCAGCGAGAGGAGGGCATTAGCAGCAAAGACTCCGAAATAGCCACATACAAAGGTATTGTCGCCAGTAGAGAAAAACAGGCCGAGTGCTGTGGAGAACCAAGCCATGGTCAGAATCACAGCAATGGTTGTCCGCCACAGCGGCAACATGCTTTTATCCGAGATGATTTTAATTCCGTACAGCAGAAACAGGAACGGGAATCCAATAGAAACCACTCCGAAAGTGTCTTGCACGAAGAAATAGGCGATATGTGCACCTACGCTTCGGGCAATGTTCTGGGCAGTAGTCTCGAGTCCTTCCACGTAGAACAGATTGTTGTGGGCATGGAAATAGAAAGAGACGATGGAAATAAATACCAGCAGTGCCAGTGCCAGCAAAAGAACCCCATAGACTTGTATCATGCCCTTGCCGGCAAAGAAATTGAAGAAATTGCCGCCAGAGCTCTTGCTTCTTGATGATTTAGGCTCCTTCTTTTTCGATGATTTCTTTCCCGACTTCGGGGCAGCCTTGGAATTACGCGATATGGTGGTCGTCCTCGACGGGGTACGCGAGGGCTTCGAAACTACATGGTTAATGACCTTCATTGCTGAAAATTAATGATTTAACGGTATTTTCCTATGAAAGGACAAAAGTAACATAATTTTACGGAGCCTTTTCCGTTAACAAAAAAGAATATGAACATAGCCATGTTAGAAAAAACAATGATTTCCGGTAAAGAAATCATCTAATTGATAGTATTTTTGCTAAAATTTTTGGTAATATGAAATATTTATTGTTAATGCAGGCTGCAAATGCCGAAGTTACGCAAGCGGTAGCCCAACAGGCACCCCAAGTTCAAGAGACCTCTTACTTCAAATTAGTGTTCGCCACCAACAGTTTGTGGATCATGATCCCCTTGTTTTTGATGTTGGGATTCGCCATTTATCTGTTCGTCAAAAAGCTGATGGTGCTCAACCGCGCCTCAAAGGAAGAATACAACTTCATGAACAACATCCGTGATTTTATCCACGACGGCAAGCTGGACTCCGCCAAGCAATTGTGCAAAAGCAACGACAACCCGTCTGCACGCTTGATTGACAAGGGACTTTCCCGCATAGGCCGCCCGCTGGACGACATTCGCACGGCCGTGGAAAACGAAGGCAACATCGAAGTAGGTCGTTTGGAAAAGGGCGTATCCGCTTTGGCTACCATCGCCGCCATCTCCCCGATGCTCGGTTTCTTGGGCACAGTGGTCGGTATGGTTTCCGCATTCCACAACATGGCCGCTGATCCTAACAACTTCAACATCGGCACGCTTTCATCCGGTATCTACACTGCTATGATTACCACAGTGGCCGGTTTGATTGTGGGTGTGATTGCCCTGGTGTTCCACAACCTGATCGTCTCCAAGATCTCCAACGTGGTGTATCAACTTGAGGTTCGCACCACCGAATTCATGGATCTCCTTCACGAAAACGTCTAAAAGTCTGCGGCTATGGCTATCAAAATGCAAAACAAGATTGATACGACATTCAGCGCCACGTCCATGTCGGACTTGGTGTTCCTGTTGTTGATTTTCTTCATGCTGACCTCCACCATGGTGTCTCCGAACGCCATCAACCTGGTGCTGCCGAAGAGCGACTCGGACAAGCAGCTGGTTTCCAAGAATGTGGAAGTCTATATTAACGAAGACCTGCAATATTTCGTAAATCCGGAAGGCTCCAATGCCCAACCGGTGGCTTACGAAGAACTGCTGCCCGCGCTGCAGAATGCTGTGGCACAGGACAACTCCGGCATGAAGTCCATCATCCTCCGCGCCGACAAAACCGTGCCAGTGGAGAATGTGGTCGCCCTGATGGACGTGCTGAACCAGCTGAACGAACAGTTTCCGGAAGAGGAAAGATATAAAATGGTATTAGCCACTGAAGGAAAATGAGAACGAGAGACGAACATAACAAAGAAACTCAGGACAACCTGACCTCCGGCGGCATTTCTGTCGCAGCAATGGCACTCATCATTGTGCTGTTGTTGTCGTTTGGCCTGAAGTCTATGATCCCTCCCCCACCCCCAAAAAAGACATTCTATGTTGAATTGGATGCCTCCACCGGTGGTGGCGGTGGCGGCGGCATGGATGCTCCCACGCCACAGAAAGTCAAGAGCACAGCAGCTCCGAATTACGCCACACAGAATGCACAAAAGGCTCCGGCAGTTGCCCACTCCGAAAAGACGAGCACAACGGCCACGCAGCCAGCGCAGCCCAAGGTTGACCAAAGTGCCATCTTCAAGGGTGGCAAGGGCGGCAGCGGCTCCGGCGGCGGTTCCGGCTCCGGCATTGGTACAGGTACTGGCTCCGGCCTTGGACCTGGCGAAGGCAGCGGCTCCGGCGGCGGTATTGGTTATGGAACGGGCTCTCGTGGTTTGGTGAACAACATAAACACAACTGTGAGCGAAGAAGGTCAGGTTTGCGTCGAAGTGCACGTGATGGCAGACGGAACAGTGTCCGAGGCACGTGTCATCAACAATAGCAAACACAAAACCACCATCACTAACCGCGCCATCCAACAGCAGTGCGTGCAAGAAGCAAGACGCGCCAAATACAAACCCGGCAAAGAAGAGTTGAGAATTATCGTGTTCCATTGATAGTTTTGCGTCCTTTGCGTCCTTTGCGTTAAAATGTACAAATCACTTCTAGAAGAAATATTCCACGCCTACCCGATGTACCACAAAATCGGGTCGGCAGCATACAAAGAAGGCCTCGAAAATATTGAGGCCTTGCTTCACATTGTGGGCAACCCTGAAAAGAAACTGAAAGCCATCCACATTGCCGGCACCAATGGGAAAGGCTCCGTGGCCCATTTCACCGCTTCCTATTGTCAGGAGCGCGGCCTCAAAACGGGCCTGTTCACCTCCCCGCATCTCGTTGATTTCCGCGAGCGCATCCGCATTGACGAACAGATGATTACGGAACAGCAGGTACTGGACTTCTTCCGACGCTTCAAACCTGAATTCGACAAACTGGAGCCCTCGTTCTTCGAGATGACCACCGCGCTGGCGTTTTGGTTCTTTGCAGAACAAAAGGTGGATATTGCCGTCATTGAAGTAGGCCTCGGCGGCCGGCTCGACGCCACTAATGTATTGCACCCTCTTTTGTCCGTCATCACCAATATCTCTTTGGAGCACACGAAACTGCTGGGCGACACCATCGCCAAAATAGCCGTTGAAAAAGCCGGCATCATCAAAAAAGACACGCCTGTTGTCATTGGAGAGTTCCATCCCGAAAGTTTTCCTGTTTTCACGGATATTGCGGAGAAAAACAATGCGCCGCTGTTTTTGGCCGAAGACAACTTCACCATTGAGGGTGATTTGTCTGACTGCAACATAATTGACGTTATGGGCAGGACTTTGTACGAGCACGTGCGTGTGCCAGTGCAAGGGGAATACCAACGCAAAAACTTGCGCACGTTCCTGCAAGTGGCGGATGTGCTCGACCAGTTGATGCCGCCCGAAAAGGACGTGACTGTTGCTGCCATCGAGAAGGTGGTTGAAAACACCCACTTGACGGGTCGCTGGCAAGTGCTCCGTCGCAAACCCTTGACCATCTGCGATGTGGGACACAACGTGGGCGGATTGTCGCTGACCATGAAGCAATTGACAGCCATGCCGTGCCGCACGTTGCGCATCGTGTTTGGGATGGTGGCCGACAAGGACATTGAGCACGTATTGCCCCTGTTGCCCAGGAATGCCATTTTCTATGTGAGCCAGGCGCATATTGAGCGAGCGCTCCAAGGCGACACGCTAGCGGGAATTATGTCCGCCACAGGACTGAACACCCGCACGTTCCCGACCATCGAAACCGCTTTCCGCGCAGCCCAAGTAGATGCCGCCCAAGAAGATATAGTGTTCGTGGGAGGCAGCTGTTTTGTAGTAGGCGAACTGCTGGCAACCTTATAGTACACCAGCAAACATTCCTTCATTTTACCTGTTTTTTTTGTATTAAATTTCCAAGAAAAACATTTATTTTTTCCACTTGGAAATATGAATAAATTGTATATCTTTGCACCGCTTTTCAAAGCACTAAAAAGTTTTACAACTATCCTAAATTTTAAATTTCAATAATATGAAAGTAAATGAAATCATGGCTAACCTGGAGGCCAAACATCCTGGTGAGAATGAGTATTTGCAGGCCGTTCGCGAAGTCCTGGAAACGATTGAGGAAGAATACAACAAGCACCCCGAATTCGAGGCTGCCAAGATCGTTGAGCGCATTGTTGAGCCCGACCGTATCTTCACATTCCGCGTGACTTGGGTTAACGACAAAGGTGAGGTTTGCACAAACCTTGGCTACCGTGTCCAATTCAATGCTGCTCTCGGCGCATACAAGGGCGGTCTCCGTTTTCACAAGGCTGTTAACGTTTCCATGTTGAAGTTCTTAGGTTTCGAACAGATCTTCAAAAACTCTCTGACCAATCTGCCTCTCGGCGGTGGCAAGGGTGGCTCCGATTTCGATCCCGTTGGCAAGAGCGACGCTGAAATCATGCGTTTCTGCCAAGCCTTCATGTATGAATTGTGGCGCAACATCGGTCCTGATCAGGACAGCCCTGCAGGCGACGTGGGTGTTGGCGGTCGTGAGATCGGCTACCTCTACGGTGCTTACAAGAAACTCGCTCGCGAGCACTCTACCGGTGCCCTCACTGGCAAGAGCTATGGTTGGGGTGGTTCCCTCATCCGTCCGGAAGCTACCGGTTTCGGCGCTATCTACTATGTTGAGCGCATGGTAAAACAACAGAACGACAAGATGGAAGGCAAACGCATCGCTCTCTCTGGCTTCGGCAACGTGGCTTGGGGTGCTGCTATCAAGGCTACCGAACTCGGCGCTAAGGTTGTTGCCCTCTCCGGTCCTGACGGCGTGTGCGAACTTCCTGATGGCATTACCAAAGAAATGATCGACTACATGCTCGAAATGCGTGCTTCCAACCGCAACAAAGTTGAGGATATGGCCACCAAATTCCCGGGCAAAGCAGTCTTCACTCCTGGTAAGAAGGCTTGGATGGTGAAGTGCGACATCGCTTGTCCTTGCGCTTTCCAGAACGAGCTCGCTGAAGAAGATGCCAAAGAACTGATCGCCAATGGCGTGAAGTATGTGGCTGAAGTTTCCAACATGGGTTGCCAACCTGGTGCAATTGCTGCTTTCCAGGCTGCTAAGATCCCGTTCGGACCTGGTAAGGCTGTCAACGCCGGTGGTGTTGCTACCTCTGGTCTCGAGATCTGCCAGAACGCCGGCCACATCAACTGGACGGCTCCTGAGGTTGACGCTAAGCTGCACAAGATCATGAACGACATCTATGACATGTGCGTTGAGCACGGTCGTCAGGCTGACGGTACCATCAACTATGTTAAGGGTGCCAACATTGCCGGTTTCATGCGCGTGGCAAATGCTATGTTAGCTCAAGGTATCATCTAATCTTTTAGATTCTATCAGAAAAAGGTCACTCGGTGGAGTGACCTTTTTTTTATCTTTGCAGACCAATAGCAAAATTATGAAAAACAGCAACGAACACTCTATCCGGGAACTGGCCCTGCAGTTCGTGAACAAATCGGGCAGACAGCAACTTTATGCTGAACGAACGGTTTTGGACAAATGGCCGGAATACATCGGCGAACTGTGCGCCGGCCAAACCGAGTGCGTTTCCATCCATGGCGGCGTGTTGAAGGTGAAAGTGCGCAATGCCGCCCTGCGCTTCGAGCTGATCGGAAGAAAAACCATGATTATCGAAAAAATCAACGCCGACTATGCCGTTCCGGTAGTGAAAGATATCCTGTTTTACTAGCGATTCCAAATCCGCCACGCCGCCTCCGCCTGCAAGTGCAACATCTTCAAACCATTTTGCACACGCGCCCCGCGACGCATCCCTTCCCGCAGAAATGGCGTGACATCGGGATTATATACCAAATCGTATAGAAAATGCCTCGAGGTTATCGCCCCGAAGGGCAGCGTCAATTGCTGGTCCACATTGCCAGATGTGCCCACAGGCGTGCAGTTGATGATAAACGGATGCTCTTCGACATCTTTGGCAGAAACCTGTGACAATAAAAGCTGCCCTGCCCCACCCTGACGCGAAACCTGCACATACGGGATTCGCATCTCTCGCATCGCATACATCACGGCAGCCGCTGCACCACCCGAGCCAATCACCAAAGCTGGGCTTGGCACTTGCTCGCCGGCAAGCGACTGCATAAAACCTACAGAATCTGTGTTATAGCCTTTTAATACAACCTGTTTGCCCCTGCGGTCCACCCGTACCACATTCACAGCCCCGATCGCGGCAGCCTCTGGCAAAAGCTCGTCCAAATAATCCAGAATGGATTTCTTATAAGGAATGGTGACATTGAAGCCGCGTAAATCAGACTCCGAAGCAATTAGTTCCGGCAATTTTTCAATGGAAGAGATCTCGAAAAGACGATATTGGCAATCGCACAACCTTTCTTTCCTGAATTTCTCCTCAAAATAGGATTTTGAATAGCTGTGGCTCAGCGACTTCCCTATTAATCCGAATGCATTCATTGGACTTTCCCTTGTTCGTCCGTCGGGGTCACTTTCTCCGCACGAGAGGCTTTCACCCCCTTGTATATAAGATATAGTACAAAAGCGATGCAGAGACCCCAGAGTGCAATTTTCAGTTCGCTATTGTATTTTTCAATCAGGTCTTGTTGGCCATGAGCCAAATAGCCTAAAAAGGCCAGAATAGTATTCCAAAGTGTAGCTCCGATGGCGGTAAAGAGGGCAAACACGCCAATGTTCATCTTCGCCAAGCCAGCGGGGATGGAAATCAGCTGACGTACAGCTGGAATCAGGCGGCCAATCAGCGTGGAGCTCTTGCCGTTCTCAATAAAAAAGTCCTCAGCCTTTTTGACTTTCTCACTGTTCAGCATCAGCAGGTGGCCCACTTTGCTGTCGGCGAACCAATAGACAATGGGGCGTCCCAATATCATAGCAAGGAAATAGTTGACCAGTGCCCCGATCATAGCGCCCAACGAGGCAAACAGGATGACAAGCAGCACGTTTACAATCTTGGAGTCCGTTTTGTACAAAGATGGATTATCGCTGTTGCAGGCTTGATAAGCGGCGGGCGGTACAATCACCTCCGAAGGAAACGGGATGAAGGAGCTCTCAATCGCCATCAACATGGTAACAGTTCCATAATTCAGATGGCCGTTATACCAGGAGATCACTCTGTCGGTAACGGATGCCTTGGCGGCAGTTGTGTCGGTTGCTGCCTGGAGTGAGCCGCCGAAGCAGCACACACACACCGTCAACAGGACAACAACTCTGGATAACTTCTTCATCATAAGGATATTATTCGTTTGAATCTTGGGCGGGGAAACTACTGCGAATCAACCTCTCCACTTCGGGCAAAGTCCGGAGGTTGGGATCTATATCCAGAAAACAGACCCCTATCTTTTCAGCATCCAGGAGAATGGCATCTTCTAGATACTGGCATCCCAGCTCCATATCGCCTTTCTTGATGTACATCAAAGAGAGATAGTAATGCACACAACCTTTCATGGATGGGTCTTCGAAATAGTTCTGACACAACTCGATACCTAAATCCACACAGTCGTTATAATAACAGAACGGGATGATAAAGTCAAAGAATTGAACTATTTCATAGTCAATTGCGGTGATGGCGGTATAGCACCATTCTTTCATCTCTTCGGCGTCGCGGACAGGGTCCAGCAATCCGATGAGCTCTTCCATGGCTATGAAGTCATCTGGCACTCTGCGAAGATGCTCACGCACGTATGCGCGCGCTTCATCCAATCGGTCTTGCATCTTGAACACATGAACAATATCGGGAAGCACATAAGTGGCATAGATCGGATCTTCATTTTTCGCCTGCAGGAAATACTGCAAAGCCGTATCATATTCCTTCAATTGGAAATAACATCTGCCAATTTGTATGCTGAACTGCAGCACATTGCAATGATCATTAGCCAGCTTGAAATACTCGATTGCCCGCACATAATCCCGCATTCCGTAATAGGACTCCGCTATGTTCACGTATGCGAGCGGCTCATCCGGATCCACAGAAAGTTGCAATTGGAAAGCATCAATGGCGCTGGCATAGTCGCCAATTCCGATGTAGGCCAAGCCCAAACCGCTCCAGAGGCTTCCAAAAAGAGGCAGTTCCTCGGTCAAATCCTTGAAGAACGACACGAGAAGCTGGTCTTTGGGATCCTGCAACTCGGCGAAATCCACAAAAATGTTCTTGATATCTTCGGCGGCATACTGGTCCAGCTGGATGGCGCGGATGGCATGATCGACCGCTTTTTTGCGATTGTCACGCAACAGATACTCGTGCATCAGCAAAAGGTGTGTTTCCGGAATATCCTCGTTCAGGGCCAGCGATTTCTTCAGCAACTCGATGGCATTGACATCGCGATTGCAGAGGTGTGCCAAGATAACTTTCTCAATATACAGTTCCGGAATCGGGGCAAAATGTCCCTCCACATAATCCAGCTCGCGTTCAGCATCCACAAATTTCTGTTGCAAAGAAAAATATTTGGAACGCAGCAAACGGATATAAGGATCCTTGGGATAGGTCTGCATGGCGTAAGTGATCGCCTTTTCGCAATACTTCAGATTGCCTGTCTCAAGGAAATAGCCGATGACATCCTGGATATCCGTATTCTCAAAATAGAATGTCTGGCCATGATCCACCGCATTCTGAAAACGCTGTGCGAGTTCCTCCATCTCCAAATTATCCATATCGTCAAACTGGTCCATCTTCTATTTTTTAAGGGGGTGCAAAGATATAAAAAAATAAGCCTCAAGAGAGGCTTATTATAATATTATAGTATGAAGATGATTGACTGTATTATCTGATTTGGATATTGTCAATCACGATTCTGCGGTCTTTAGCAGCGGCAAGACCATACACACCTTGAGTGGCGTTCTTGTCGGAGTTGTCTTTCACCTCGCCGGAGGGGTTCTTATAGATGGTCAAACCAGTCTTTTCGCCATTGATATAAGGAGCGAGATAACCGCCTTCAGCCTGTTTCATGTAGTTGAGTACGCTTTCGATACGACGAGCGGAAAGGTGTTTGTTGTATTCGCTGTTTGCCAGAGGGCTAGCGAAGCCACTGATGTTGAAAGAGACGTGTTTGTCTTTCTTAAGAACTTTAACCAAGGCTTTCGTGATTTTGTCCAAGCGATCTTTACCGCCATAAACTTCATCATCGAAGAAGCTGGCTACAGCAGCTTTGGCATCAGCATTGGTTGATTTCTGCTGATACTCATTTTTCTTGTTCTTGTATGACTCATAGAGATCCATGTATTGTTTTTCGGTGGTTTCTTTCACCGTACGCGGATCGGGTTGGTCGTTGTCGAAGTAGAGCGTGATGGGTCCAATCTTGTCAATCTCATCCATGAGGGCTTTATTCTCAGCTTCTTCAGCTTTTCTTCTGTCGCGTTCCTCTTCTTCTTCAATATTGAAATTGATGGTGAATTGGGAGATGAGGTCCTGAGCCTCACAGCTTTGAGTGGAGGGACACATTTTCGGGAAGGATTTCACGATGCGGAGAGCCTCGTCATCGAACTCCTTGTAGCCGGAGCTGCTCACCACTTCGATATCCGAAAGTGTACTGTCTGCGTTGACCTTGGCTTGGACAACCGTAGTACCGGAGACACGTTGGCTTTTCAGGTTTGCGGGATAAACCAGCGTCTTGTTGATGTAGCGGCACATGGCCTTGTTACCGCCTTTGAAATGCGGGAGGGTCATGGCTGAAGTCGGCGTGACATGCTGGCCGTTGGAGTCGGCAATCACCAGGGCAAAGCCAGTTTTACAGGCGTTTTTACTTTTGCCTGGTACATAGAGATAGCTGGCATTGTCACCATCACATTGAGCATATCCCACTGTCGCACAAAGAGATATGATTAATGCACCAAGAAGACTGAATAGCGTATTCGTTCTTTTCATAATATAATAGTGTTAAATTTATTTCAGGCTGCAAATATACATTTTTTTTATTTAGTTGTAGAAAAGTATTTTTATTACAAAATAAAATGAAATTTGTATATTTGCAGCCTATTAATGAACAAACAAGAAAAATAGAGATATGACAGTTGAAGAAATTGCAACCTTGGTACAAGGAGAAATTTTAGGAGGTGAAGAGTATAAAAGCCGCCAAGTTGAGCGCATCTTTGCCTCCGATTTGATGAGTGACGTGCTCACGCTCAAAGATTACGACAACCTGATGCTGATGACTGGCCTGTGCAACCTGCAGTCGATCCGCACCTGCGAGATGTCGGACATCCAGATGATCCTGATTGTCCGCGGGAA
The DNA here is from genome assembly GCA_045132055.1 of Bacteroidales bacterium. GTDB lineage: Bacteria > Bacteroidota > Bacteroidia > Bacteroidales > WCHB1-69 > F23-D06. The sequence goes on along the minus strand of JBGURP010000033.1, from coordinate 79,889 downwards.
GGTCGTGACCCCTGAGATGCTGGAATTGGCGGAAGACAACGACATGGTTATAGTGCGCACAGACTTCTCCATGTACAAGACCGCCGGTATCCTGTATGGAGCCGGCATCCCACCCGTTTACTAATCAAACTACCTGTTTATGGATTTTACTTACCATGTAGAAGGAGGTGACTTCACCAACGCCGGTTCCACCTCAAGTGAAGTTAAAAGAATGCTAAAGAAGCTCGGCGTGAGCCCCGACATCGTCAAGCGGACGGTGGTGGCGCTCTATGAAGCCGAGGTCAACATAGTGGCGCACGCCTACCGGGGCGACATCAACGTCAACCTGGAGGACGACCACGTCCGCATTGTGCTGGCCGACGAAGGCCCCGGCATTCCCAACATCGACTGGGCCATGCAGAAGGGCAATTCCACTGCCTCGCCCAAGGTGCGCGAAATGGGCTTCGGCGCCGGCATGGGCCTCCCCAACATCAAGAACAACTCCGACGAACTGAACATCCAATCTGTGGTGGACAAAGGCACCACCATTGAGTTTGTCAATTACTTCAACCGCTAAACTATTCCCTTATGGCTGACGTACAAGATTTCCACCACGCCCTCAAATTCAAATATGATCTCTGCATCGGATGCGCCCACTGTACAGGCGTGTGCCCTACCGGAGCTATCCATGTGGAAGACGGGCATCCGCAACTCGACCCCAACCGCTGTGTGGATTGCGGCCGATGCTACCAATCCTGTCCCGTGAACGCCATTTACATTGAACAGGACGACTTCCAGACGGTCTATGATTGCAAATATCCGGTATTGCTGCTGCCGTCCATCTTCATCGCCCAGTTTGAGGAGAAAATCAAGGAAAAAACGATTCTGTCAGCCCTGTATCATATTGGTTTCAAGCATGTTTTCGAGGTTGAGAAGAGTGTGGATTTCATCAAGGAAGAGATGTTGAAGACCGTGCATGAAAACAACGGCTACAAGCCCATCATCTCCACGTTCTGCCCGGCCATCGTGCGGCTCATACAGGTGAAATTCCCTGTGCTGGTACCCAACTTGTATCTTTCCAAACCGCCATTGGATCTCACTGCGCTATACATTCGCAAGTTGCTGACGGAGGAAGACCACATTCCCGCTGAAGACATCGGCATCTTCTATGTGACTCCCTGTGCCGCCAAGATTGCGGCCATCAAGAGTCCGGCTACAGATGAGGAGTCACCGGTTTCAGAGGTTATCAACATGAACTTCCTGTACAGCAAGGTGATGCGTGTCATCAAGCAGGGTGAGTACCAGTTGTGCGAGGATTCCCGCACGCGCTACCACCGGCTCTCCAAGTCCAGCGTCAACTTCACGCTCACGGGCGGGGAGATCGGCCTGCTGAAAGAGGGTCGCAACCTGGCCATCGACGGTATCCACAATGTAGCGGAGTTCTTGGAGAAACTGGAAGACGAAGACATTCAGGACATTGACTTCCTGGAGCTTCGCGCCTGCGACGAGAGTTGCGCCGGAGGTATTCTCTGCGCCAATAACCGCTTCCTCATGGCCGAGCGCCAACGCAAGCGCATGCAGAAATCGCCCGAAGAAGTAGATGCCGAAGACAACGACCTGCTCAACTATACCGACTATCTCGCCCAGCACAAACGCGTGCTTGGCACAGTGGAGCCGCGTTCCATGGACAAGATGGACGACAACCTCACCGTGGCCATGCAGAAGATGCGCAAGGCATTTGAGATCAACCAGAACCTGCCGCAAGTCGATTGCAGAATTTGTGGCTACCAGTCGTGCAAAGCCCTCTCCGAGGCTGTGGTCAACGGGAAGGCCGACGTAGAGCAGTGCATTTTCGTGCAACGCGCCCTTGAGCATTCCGAGAAGCTGACCCTTCTGGACACCCAGCGCATCAATACCAAAATCTGGGGCCTCAAGAAAAACGATCCTTCCATTGCCAAAAACCTGAACCTGTAAAGCCTTCGTATCGTAATGGATAGCACCGCTTTGTTACACGGTCTTCTGGACGTGCTGAAAGACTCGCTGGAAATCACCGGCTGGGTAATTCTGATGATGTCGCTCATCGAGCTCATCAATGTGTCCTCTTCCGGAAAGTGGTTGCGGAAATTCCAGGACAAGCCGATTCTGCAAGTGCTCATCACAGCTCTGTTGGGAGCCATTCCCGGGTGCGCCGGCGGCTTTGCCGTGGTCTCCATGTTCACGCACGATGTCATCACCTTCGGCGCCTTTATTTCCGGCATGGTGGCCACCTTCGGCGACGAGGCATTCTTCCTGTTCGCCAAAAGCCCGAAATGGGGAGCCATCCTCACTGCCACGCTCTTCGGCATCGCGGTCGTGGTTGGCATCCTGCTGACCTTTATCTCTAAAAAGTGGAAATTCACGTTAGAGCCACACAACTTCGCCATCCACGAGGAAATTGACGTGGCCGAACACCATCATCATACCCCCCAAGTCTCCGGATTCGGACAAAAAGTGATTCATTTTTTCAAGGAACACGTCTGGGAGCATGTCATCAAACAGCATTTTCTGAAAGTATTCCTTTGGTCATTCTGTGTCTTGCTCGTGCTCATGGTCATCGGACTTTTTGTAGATGTGGAGCAACTGCTGCAGGCCAAGGCGTGGGCCAAATATCTCATATTGCTTCTCGCTGTACTTATCGGCTTTATCCCCGAATCGGGCCCCAACCTCATCTTCATCGTCATGTTCCTCAACGGCTCCATTCCTTTCGGCATCCTGCTTGCCAACTCCATTTCACAGAACGGACACGCCGGACTTCCACTGCTGGCCCAATCGCGTAAGAACTTCTTCATAGTCAAAGGCATTACACTGGTGTTGGGATTGATTGTGGGAGCGATGTTTATATAAATGGTGAACGGCGAAAGGGGTTAACGGGGAGTTTGTTAAAAGTGATATTTTATAAATAATTTTAAATCAAATTGTTATGAACAGATTTCGCATTGTTATTTTTTGTTTGATAATGGGATGTTGTTCCTTGGGGTTAAAGGCGCAGAATCCCGTTAACGCTTTGAAAGACACGGTGGCAAAGAATGTTCAGGGCGTGATTGACAATTCCGCGCAGATTCTGGTGGGCGGAGATCCGAAAAACGTGCAGAACAACAAAAACTCGGCTTCAGGCAATGTAAAAGAGGCGAACAACTCTGAAGAAGAGCATGGAAAAGGCGCCGGAACATGGCCCTCGGATTATCCGAAAGTCATCATCGACTTTGAAGATTTCGGCTGGACCAACATCGGTGACGTGTATGATGGCATATTCAGCATCTCGATCAATGGACGTGCCAACACCTACCGATTCTACCGGGTCAAAAACGCCACGCAAGTCGGTAATTCTGACTGGTATGCCATCCAGAATCCGAGATTCGACCACGGTGTGTGCGCTGTAAGATCGTGCGTGCCATACAGCGGCGACCCCGAGAAACCCTATACGTGCAAGTACCGCTGGTACATTCTCAAGAGCAACGGTGACTCCATCGCACTTGACCCCAGCATCACGCAGGTAACCAATTTTTACGATGGTTTGGCCATAGCCAGCACTGGTCCATACAACGAGCGTTTCTACATCAACGACAAAGGGCAGAAGGTATATCCGCATATCAAGCTGGCAAAAAGCAATCTTGATTTCAAGAACTATCCGCTGACAGAAGGTACCCGCAGGCTTTTCAAGAGTGACAACGGAAAATTCGGTTATATGGATGCTACCGGTCGGGTGGTCATCCAACCCCAGTACGAAAAGGCCCGGAATTTCAGCGGCGGGTATGCACTAGTTTACGACTACCAGAATACCGGACGCAAATGGTGGGTAATCAACATGTTGGGTGAGAAAATCAGCGAAGTGCCCGACAAATACAAATCTTTCAGCGGCACAACAGTCACCAGTTTCATCAACAGCACGGCGATGGCGCACAACGATGAGACCGACCAGGTGGACATCGTAAATCAGCTGATGCAGGTCAAAGCCACTTACGACAAATCTTCCGGCTTTTTCCTCAAGAATGTACCCTCCGACGCGGCCATTGCCATTGTGAGCAACAGCAAATGGGAGCATCCTAAATTCTGCACCACCACAGGCGAACTCGTCAAGGATCAGGAATACCCATACGGCCCTTATACCAACCACGAACTCACTAACCCCGAGATTACCAGTTATCCGGACTGCCAGGAAGACCCCGCCAATGTGAATAACCATCTCGGCTGGCACAACACCGGGTATTGGGCCTCGCACCATACGCTGGTTGGTGACACGGATGTGGTTTACAACTACAACGGAGTGGTTTGGGAATACAAGAACACCTACACAAAAGTGCGTCAATTCTGCGCAGAGGGATACTCTCCCGGTTCCAAGTTTTCCACCGCCAACTGGCACCAGCTCGGTCTTACCGGTGAGTGGGCACAGGATTTGGAAGAGCATTATGTCTTTTTCGACATCAACGGAAACGTAATGCTGGAGTTTGTATTGCCAAAAGAAGATTAGAAAAAATGTAATAATGTGTATCTTTGCACTTTCAAAAAAACATCATACAATGAAGAAATTATTTCTTATAACACTTTTGTTTACTGCCACTTGCAGCTGTTTTGGCCAAGCCAAGGAAATCACCATTGAGAGAATCTGGGACGATTATTACTTTTATCCGCGCGGGGTGGCCGGTTACACCGCCATGCCCAAGAGCGACTATTACACGGTCGTGAAGCGCGCCGGCATTGAACGCTACAGCTTCGCCACGGGCGACCGCTTAGACATGCTGGTTTCCAATGCCGACTTGGACCGCTTGAGCAAAGGACGCGTCAACATAGGCAAGCTGAGCAGCTACGAATTCTCTTCCGATGAAAAGAAAGTGGTGCTCGCCATAGACGAAGAGAGCATCTGGCGCCGTTCCTCCCTCGCCTTCTACTATGTGTATGATATTGAAAACAACAAACTTACCATGGTGGCCGACACCAACACAAAGTTGCATTTCGCCTTCCTGTCGGAAGATGGACAGAAAGTGTTGTTTGCCCGCGATTGTGACCTTTTCTACCAGGACCTCAACACGGGTGCCATCACTCAAATCACTACAGACGGCCAAGAGAATGCCATTTTCAACGGCTACGCCGACTGGGTATATGAGGAAGAGTTGGACATGTCAAGTGCCGCCTCCTGGTCGCCCGACGGCAGCAAGATTGCCTTTTTGCGCTTCGACCAGCGTCGCGTGAAGGAGTACAACTTCGCTCTGTACGACGAGCTCTACCCCACCGATTTCAAATACAAATACCCCAAGGCTGGCGAGGACAACTCCTTGGTGGATGTCTATATCTACGACCTTGCCACCCAGCAGCTCACTCGCGTGGATTTGGGCGACAACACCAACTGCTACTTCCCGCGCGTCTATTGGCTGCCCAACAGTCAGGATGCTGTTATCTTGAAGCTCAACCGCCACCAAGACCAGCTCGATTTCATCCGCTACAACACCGTTACCAAGCAGCAGGATATCGTTTATACGGACAAAAACGACAAATGGCTGGATGTGACTGACAATTACTATTTCTTGAAAGATGGAAAAACGATGATTGTCACCTCCGAGCGCGACGGTTTCAACCACATCTACAAAGTCACCTTGGGCGGGGAAATCAAGCAACTCACCTCTGGAAATTGGGAAGTCAATGAAATCCAATATGTAAATGAAGATAAAAAGCTCATCTACTATCTCTCCAACGAAAGCGGTGTGCTGAACAGAGATCTTTACGTCATCAATTTTGACGGCAAGAAGAAACAGATGCTGAGCAGCGGCGACGGCTGGAACCAGCCATCGTTCAGCCCGAACGGAAACTTCTATCGCAACCAATACTCCAACCTCAACACGCTGCCAGTTTACACTATCCGCGATGCCAAAGGCAAGGAATTGCGTGTGCTCAACGACAACAAGAATGTGAAAGAAACGATGGACAAATATGGTTTCGTGAACCGTGAGATCATCCATTTCACCACCGATGACGGCACTGAATTGTATGGATGGATGATGAAGCCGGCAGACTTCAACCCGAACAAAAAATATCCGGTGATGATGACGTGCTACGGCGGTCCGGGTAGCCAGCAGGTGATGAACGCCTACAGCAGCGCACAGGATCTCGCGTTCTACCAGATGTTGGCGCAGAAGGGCTATATCTGCGTATGTGTGGACGGGCGCGGCACGGCCACCCGAGGCGACGCCTTCAAGAAGGTCATCTACCAGCAGATGGGCAAATACGAGGCCATCGACCAGATTGCCGCGGCCAACTGGCTGAAGAAGCAATCGTATGTGGATGGTGACCGCATCGGCATCTGGGGTTGGAGCTTCGGCGGCTATCTTTCCGCGTTGTCCTTGTTCCGCGGCGACGGCGCTTTCAAGATGGCTATCTCCGTGGCACCTGTCACCAACTGGCGCTACTACGACAACATCTACACCGAGCGTTTCATGCGCACCCCGCAAGAGAACCCTGACGGCTACGACCTCAACTCGCCCACCACTTACGCAAAGGACCTCAAAGGCAAATACTTGCTCATCCACGGCACTGCCGACGACAACGTGCATTTCCAGAACGCCATGGAGTTGGTGAAAGCCTTGAACGAGGCCGGTGTGGAGTACGACCAGTTCTTCTTCCCCAACAAAAACCACTTCATCATGGGCGGCAACACTCGCACCTACCTCTACCACAAGTTGGCAAAGTACATTTTGGAGAATTTGTAATAATCACTTGTTTCACATCTTGAAAAATCATATCACATGAAAAAATCGATATTTCTCACCCTTTTCTTCGCAGCCATTCTCGGCATCGCGCGCGCTGACGGCGGAATGTGGCTGCCCCTGTTTTTGAACTACAACGAGGCTGAAATGCAGTCACTTGGCTTTAAACTCACGGCCGAGGATGTCTATAGCGTAAACCACCACAGCATGAAAGACGCCGTGATGCTCTTCGGCGGCGGTTGCACCGGCGAGCTCATCTCCTCCCAAGGTCTGGTGCTCACCAACCATCACTGCGGCTACTCTTACGTGCAGTCGCACAGCACCATGGAACAGAACCACCTGCAAAACGGTTTCTGGGCCAAGAGCAAAAGCGAGGAAATTCCCATGGAAGGTCTCACCGTCACTTTCCTCGTTTATATGGAAGATGTGACAGCCTCCGTGCTGAAGGATGTGACCGATGATATGGACGAGGCAAAACGCAAAACCGTCATCGACAACAATATAAAAGATGTCGTCAAGAAAGCCACCGAAGGCACCACCTATAAGGCGACCATCAAGCCCTTCTACTATGGCAACCAATACTTCATGTTCGTAACGGAGACCTACAGCGACGTGCGTCTCGTGGGCGTACCGCCCGAGAGCATCGGCAAGTTCGGCGGCGACAGCGACAACTGGATGTGGCCGCGCCACACGGGCGATTTCTCCCTCTGGCGCATCTACACCGACAAAGACGGCAAGCCTGCCAAATACTCTCCCGACAACATCCCGATGAAGCCCAAGAAATACTTCCCCATCTCTATTAAGGGATTGGAGCCCAATGATTTCACCTTGGTATTCGGTTACCCGGGTACCACACGTCAGTTCCTGCTCTCCGACGGCGTGGATGTAGTGGCCAATGTGCAGAATCCCATCGCCATTGACGCGCGCACCATCCGCTTGGATGCCATGAAGCGCCAGATGAACCTCGACCCGCGCATCCGGTTGATGTACTCCGCCAAGGCCAACAGCATCTCCAACGGCTGGAAGAAATGGCAGGGAGAGAGCAAGGGCATCCTCGAATGCGATGTCATCGGCAAGAAAAAAGCACAGGAAGCCGAGTTCCAACGCTGGGTCATCGGAAGCGCCGAACGCCAAAAACAATACGGCAGCCTGCTCGCCGACATGCGCAAAGTGTATAAGGATTACGCCGAGCAGACCAATGCCAGCACGTTTGTCAACGAGTGCGTTTTCGGTCCCGAAATTATCAGCAATGTGGCACATCCCTACTACCGGCTACTGGTGGTACCCGCTTTGGAAGGCAATGCCGCCAATTTGGAGACCAACAAAAAGAAAGTGCTCCAAAGCAACCAATCCTTCCGTGAGAGCTATTGCCTCGCCATTGACAAAGAGGCCTTCGTGGAGTTGTTTACCTATTATTTCACCAAAGAGAAAAAAGAGCTCATTCCTGCCGAACTGCACAAATACGTGCAAGATGAGGCCACTGTGCGCCAGCTGATGACCGCCCTCTGGGACAAGCAGGCCACCACCGCACCCTATTTCACCGACAACGCCAAATATACAGACTTCATCAGCAAGGCCAATGCCAAACAGATTGCCAAGACCGCCAATTCCGAACTGTTGAATATCTACAAAGCCGTATTCGACTATTACATGCAAGTGAGGAACAAGTACACGATGGACAACAGTCAGCTGGATGCCTATTATCGCACATACGTCAAGGCGTTGATGGAGAAAGATAAAGACCGCGTCTTCTATCCTGATGCCAACCTCACCTTGCGTGTCACGTACGGCCAGGTGAAGGGCTTTGAGCCCGCCGACGGCGTGGAATACAACTACTACACCACATTGGATGGCATCATGCAAAAAGAGAATCCGGATGTATATGATTACAAGGTGGATCCGAAGCTGAAAGAGTTGTGGGAAAAGAAAGATTACGGTCGTTATGCCAACCAAAACGGCGAGCTGCCGGTGGCCTTCATTGCCAGCAACCATACAACAGGCGGCAACTCGGGCAGTCCGGTCATCAACGGCAACGGCGAGTTGGTGGGCACCAATTTCGACCGCGTGTGGGAAGGCACCATGAGCGACATCTGGTACGATGTGAGCCGCTGTCGCAACATCAGTCTCGACGCCCGCTACTTCCTCTTTATCGTCGATAAGTTCGCCGGCGCTAAGAACCTCATCGAGGAAATGGATATTATAGAGTAAAAACATCAAGCTATGATTTCCTTTGAGAATATCGACAAGTTCGACTGGTTGTACGATTTCTACATGAACTACTTGTGCATCATGCACAACCATATCTACTACCGTCATTTTTACATTCTCAACGAGGAGAACATCCCCGAAAAAGGACAACCCACCATCGTGATTGCCAACCACCAGAACGGCATGATGGACGCTATGGCCATTTTGCACACCATGTTCCGTGACCGTCGGCAGCCCGTGTTCATCGCGCGCGGCGACATCTTCAAGAAGGACGGAGTGGCCCGCATCCTGCGCTTCCTCAAAATCATGCCCACCTTCCGCAGCCGCGACGGGAACGTCAGCGACGTGAAGAGCAACCTGGCCCTCTACAACCGCGCTGCCCGCGTACTGCGCAAGGGCGGCACGCTCGTCATTTTCCCCGAGGCCACGCACCAGAGCGGACACTACATGAACACCTTCAAGAAAGGTTTTGCCCGCATCGCCTTCTCCGCCGAAGAACTGAACGACTATCAACTCGGCCTCCAAGTTTTGCCCCTCAACATCCACTATTCCAACTACTTCAACTTCCGCAGCGACCTTATGGTTACCGTGGGTAAACCATTCACTTTTGAGGAGCTTTTCGACACCTACAAGGAAAACCACGACAAAGGCTATCTTGCCCTCAACGAGAAAGCCCGCGCCCGCGTGAAGGAGATCACCCCCGACATCGACATTCCCGAATATTACAACGAAATTGACGCGCTCACGCAGATGATGAGCGAGCCGCTGCTCAAATCCAAAGGGCTCAATCCCAACAATTTGCCCAACCAAAAGGATGCGGCCATGACCATCATCGCCAATATCCGACAGTACCGCAATGACGAGCCCGACAAATTCGAGCAACTCATGCTGAAAATGCGCGAATACATGTCGCTGCTGAAGAAGTTAGGGCTGCAGAATTGGATTGTCAACCGAAAGTTGTCCATGTTCCGGCTGGTTTTGCGCATTCTGTCCATGATTGTCACTCTACCCCTTTATCTGTTCGGATTCATCAACAACTACGTGCCGCGCTCCATAACAAAGCATTTCACCAACAAAATCAAGGATCCCATGCTGCACTCCTCAGTCCAGTATGTGCTGGGCACAGTAGCAACATTTCCCATCTTCTACCTGCTCATCATGGCCATTGTCTGGATCATCAGCAAACACTTCTGGATTGCGTTGTTATACATTGTACTGACCTTCATCACAGCTTTCTTCGTGCACTACTACAAGATTGCTTTCCGCAAACTGCGCACTTTCTTCCGCGCACGCTATTTCCGTAAAACTGACGACTACCGACGTCTCTGTCAGCTCAACACGGATATCAATGAGGAAATGGAAGGGATTATTTTCTAAAATTCATCTGGCTCAACACCACGCCGACGACTACCAGCAGAACGCCCGCGCACTTCTGCAGGGTGATGGTTTCCTGCCCAATTAAGGCTGCACAGAACAGTGTAACGATGGGAATGGCGTTGGCGAAAACCGACACCTTCGTGACCGTAATCTTCTTTGCTGCAAACGAATAGCACATATACGCACCAGAGGAACAGAGCACGGCCAGGCAAAGCAGGCTGGACACGTTACTCCACGACCACACCAGACCGCCCCAATGCCTCAAGTCAAAGATTAGTACAAAAGGCAGATAGAACGGGATGGCCAGCAGGTTCTGCATGGTTGTCACGGTGATCGGGCTGTAGGTTTTCAGCATCCGGCTCAGCATCACGGAATAGCCGGCAGCAGCCAGCACGGCCACCATCAGGATGGCCACGCCTTTGAAGTTGACTTGGAGCGAACCGCCGAAGCCAAAGGTCATGATGAAGACGCCCAGCACGGAAACGATTGTACCGATAAAGAACTCCGGACGCAGGGCCTCGCCTTCCGCAAAGTGCATCGTGATGGAGACCACAATGGGAATCAAGGCGATCATCACCGCTGCAAAACTGGCGTCCACGAACATCATGCCGAAATCCTCGCCGATAAAGTAGAGAAACGGCTCGAAGAAGGCCAACAACAGGAACATCTTCCAGTCGCCCTTCTGGATTTTCTCCAATTTGTGTTGGAGTTTGAACAGGGTGACGAAAATAAGGGACGCAATGACCAAACGGAGGAAGACGATGGTGAACACGGGGAATCCGCTGTTCAGCAGATGCTTAGTCCACACGAAGCTCATGCCCCAGAAGAGCATGGCAATGGTGATGGCAAGATAGCCAGCCAGTTTCGGATTCTTTTCCATAGTCTTATTGGATAGATTTGGAAGCCTGATACAGAATGATGGAGGTGGCGACCGCAGCGTTCAGCGACTCGGCCGTATCCCGATTGGTCGCTGGGGTCGGGATGGTGATGGGATTGGTCACCAATTCGGTCACTTCCGGCGAGATGCCGTTCGATTCGCTGCCGATGACGATGATGTCGGTGGGCTGAAACGCGAACTTATGGATAGACTCGCCTTGCAGGAAGGCACCCAGTATGCGATGTTGGTCGGCGCGCGCCCGCAGGAACGGCACGAGCGCCTGCGTGTGCACGCACACGTGCGCAAAGGAGCCCATGGTGGCCTGGATGGTCTTGGGGTTGTAAAACTCCACGCAGTTGGGTGAGCAGACGATGTGACGGAAGTTGAACCAGTCGGCGGTGCGGATGATGGTGCCCAGGTTGCCGGGGTCGGCGATGCGGTCGAGCACCAGGATTGGCTCGTTGTCGGGCACATCGCCCAGGTCTTGCCGCTGGCGGGCAATGGCGAGCAGCTCTGGAGGGGTGCTCAGGGTGCTGATGCGCTCCATATCCGCCGGAGCCACCAGCGTGAAGGCCTGTTGCTCCAACATGGCCCGATTCTGGGCATAAACCTCCTCCGTGGCAAATAATTCCACAATCTGGAAATCCGATTGCAGCAGCATCTGCACGCTCTTGCGCCCCTCCACGATGAAAAGGCGCTCCGCGTCGCGGAACTTCTTCTGGTGCAGTTTGCGGATGTCGGAAATCTTATTTTTGCTGATCATCGGGAAGAGATTCGAATTCGGTGAACATTTTCCTGTACTCTTCCCGGATGGGAATGGATTGGTGGGTGATGCGGTCAAAGCCGGCCAGCACGCTGTAGCAGGTGGTCTTCACCGTGCCGGTGCGCGTGTCGCGCAGCTGCTGCATCATCTTGACGCTTTTGTTTCCGATGGAAAGCACGCGGGTTTCGCAGACAATCCGGTCGTGGAACTCGATGCCCTCGCGGAAATCCATCTCCACATGCACCAGCACCATGTCCATCTCGCGCCAGTCGATGGGCTTGTGGAACACCTCTTCGAAATAGGCACTGCGGCCAAAGTCGAAGTAGTTGCACTGGGCTCCGTTGTTAACATGCACAAACGGATCCAAATCGCTCATTCTGACTTGGATGGGGACGGAAAAGTTGTATTTTTCGGTGGTCTGCATATTAAAAAAGGGGAATGTTACTTCCCCGATATTGCGTTTTGACTTGGTTTTGGGTTCAGGGGTTGATTCAATTTCACATTCCCCATTTCCCATTCCAAATTTCTAATGGCCAACAGCCAATTACATAGCGTTGATTTTCTTCATCAAGCCGGACTTCAAGTTAGCGGCTTTGTTCTTATGAATCATGCCTCTCTTGGCGAGTTTGTCGATCATGGAGGTCATAGCGGACAGCTTTTGGGAAGCTTCGTTCTTGTCCTCGATGGCGCGGATGTCACGCAAAGCGTTGCGCATGGTTTTTGAATAATAGCGGTTGGCTTGTCTTTTTCTTTCGTTTGCTCTAATTCTCTTGATGGATGACTTATGATTTGCCATTTCTAACTTTGATTTATAATTTTTTACGTTTTAAAATTTCGGGCTGCAAAAGTACACTTTTTTTTGATTTCCGCAACAGGGCGGAAAATTTTAATTTACCCACGCTTATTTCCTTCTTTCGGGAGCTCAATGTGGCGCACATAGATGTCGCGTTGCGGAAACGGAATCTCCACATGGTTTTTATTCAGTGTATTGTAAATCACCTCCTTGACCTTGGCCACAAAGGTGGCTTTCTCTTCCACAAGCACCCAGAAGATGACGAACAAATCGACGCTGCTGTCGCCAAAATCGTTGAACGCCACACTCACACCTTGTTTCATGTCCACGATATTCTTGCCGGCGGCGTTTTTCACCAAGAGGGGTTGCAGACCTTTGACGAGCATCTCGCGGACCTTGCCCACATTGGAGCCGTATGCCACCCCCACGGGTACCTTCACCATCACATAGCCATGGTTACGCGTTAGGTTCTTGAAGTTCTTGCTGAACAATGTGGAATTCTGGAAGGCCAACACACTGCCATCAAGTGTTACAATCTGCGTGCTCTGATAATTGATGCTGTCAACCTTGCCCTGCACGCCGTCACACTCGATATAGTCGCCGACACGCAAGCGCCCTGTCATCAGGGAAATACCATAGATGAAGTTCTCCAAGAGATCTTTCATGGCAAAACCAAGACCGGTAGCCAAGCCTGCCATGATGATGGAGATGCCGCTTCCGGGGACATCCAGAATCACCAAGGCCGTCACCACGTATGAACCCCATACCAGAAATGCTATGATATTGTTAGCCAAAGTGATATTGCTCGGTCCTTTCAGTGCATCTTTGTTCTTTCGTTTCTTCAGCATCTGATAAAATGCCTTGATGGCGTAATTGAAATAGCGGAACAGGAAGAAGAGCTCCAGCACCAAGCATAACTTATACAAAGAGAGCTGTATCAAGCCGGGTTTGTTCAAGAATACGAAGAAAAAAATCTTACGACAGATGGCCGACATCTCGAAAATGCGTGCAGCCCAATAAATGCTGGCGGGCACAGAAAGGACAACCAGGATGGGCAGCAATGCTTTGATAAGAAAATCGTAGAACCATGTTTGTGTAATATATTCCCCTTTGGCCATTTTTGGCTGAATCTTCTTGAACAGTTTGTCCAGATCAGCCTTGCTCTTGATATCTATGCCTTTCTCCTTGGCAATCTTGCGGGTAAGACGATGCGACTCATACATCTGGGCCAAATCGTAGAAGCAAGTGATGGTCTGGATGGCTGCCAGCAGGAATGTCCACCACATCATGATCTGCACTGCCAGCAACACGTAGCCGAACCATGAGGCCACACACGCCACAATCATGGCAATGAGGGACACCACCGTATAGACCAGATCGCTGTCCGGCAATTTCTCCACCTTGCGTTTTATCACGAGGAATTGCCAGATGGTAAACAGCAGCAGGATAGGCGGGTAAATCAGGTTGACCACATTATTGGGAATCAAAACGATACGGAAAACGATCACCAAAAAGGCCATAGCGATAAACGGCGTATAGGAACGGATACCGGCACGGATTTGCCTGTCACTCAAACGGATAAGCAACGACAGCAAAATCACTTCCACCAACCAGGAGAACGTGATCATCATGCTGATGGACATGAGCACGAAGTTCTGTTTGACAAAGAACTTGGCAATCATGATGGAGATGGCGAAGATAGCCACACCGAATGCAATCATCACAAACGGACGTTTGTTATTGTCCTTGAAGTGGCTGCGCCATTTCTTCGGCAGCAGCCAACGCACGATCACGTAGCTGAGCAAGCTGGCCAAAATGATGTAAAAAAGCATGAAGATGGAGATACCCAAAATAACGGGACCGCGCCATTCGGAAGTGCGGCCCAGAGGCTTGTATTTGTCATCCACATCTTTCTTGGCAATTACATAATTCCAACGGAAACGCTTGATTGTCTGGAAATAATTGCCGCTTCGGTTCACGAAGATGTTTTTCTGGATTTTTTCGTAACGCGACAATGCATAGGCATTGAGTTTCTCCACGCGCTTCGTCACGCGCTCGTAATGTTCCTTGTCGCGCTCCACATTTTCCAACATGGTCTTGTAGTTGTCACGAAGGGCTATAGCGTATTCCACGCACGCCGCTCGGTCTTCAAGAGCCTGCTTGTCAAGAATATAAGGAGCAAGTTTGGAGGTATCGAGCACCATCTTGGGCATTTTCATCCGGATGGAATCCGGCATCTTGGCAATTTCGCCGTTAGGCAGCAATCTGGGAGGCAGGTTTTGCAACGACTGGATAAGGGCGTCATATCGTTCAATTTCCGACTGGATACGCTCAATCATCTTGTTATAGGGCAGATGACGGGTTTTCAGGTTCCGATACTGCTCCGTGGCCGCCTGGCAAGCGTATGCCATGTCGAAGGTGAAATCGGTGTTTTGCGAATAGAGCATCAGGGCTATTTGATTGCTTTTCTGCATCATCTCTATCAGCGAGGCGTGCTGCTCCATGTTCCGTTTTTCAAAGCGGGCCATGAGCTGCTGCTGTTCATTGTAGGAGCGTTCCAGCTCGGCGCGTAGCACGCCGAGGGTCTGGGGCAGGTTCTTCTCCTTCAACACGGCGTGGGCCTGGAACACGGTGAGCAAACAAATCAGGGCTAATGCGAATATCTTTTTCATAATATCTATTTGTTTCTATTTAAAAATCGGCTGCAAAAATACAAAAACCAACCATTTAACAACGGGGTGAGAAATCATTGTATGGGCACAATTAGCTACCGAGCTTTACAGTCCTAAAGGACTGCAGCAATGTAATGCTTTTTTCGTACTTTTGCACCCCTCTAAAAAACAGGCTCCAAGAAGGATGAAACCATATAAAATTTTCCTATTCATCGCATTGATTATAGGCGCGTTAGCTGCCGTTTGCCACTTCTTTCCGAAGGACGGGATAAAAGTGGGCAAAATGGAGCTACACTTCCCTTCTCTGGACGATGTGCTGGCAGGTGACCAAACCTCAGCCGTGGCCATCAAGGAAATCGACTCCGTGGAGCTGAAGCATCTCAACGATCTGAAGGACACGCTGCAGCAATACCGCCATGCGGTGACCGAACTGCCGGGGCACTTCTACCTGCCCAATGACGATGTTGCCTTCTTCGACCGCTTCTTCGCCCGTGCGGAACAGGCCCGCGCCAACCACGAGGTAGTGCGCATCCTGCATTACGGCGACTCGCAGATCGAGATGGACCGCATCTCGTGCAACATCCGCTCCTGGTTCCAGAAAACCTTCGGCGGCGGCGGCCCCGGCATGGTGCCCATGATCCAGACCATACCCTCGTTCGCGGTGAGCCAGTACGCCTCCGGCGATCTGACCCTTTACGCCTCCTACGGCGACGGAGCACGCACCAACGGCAACTACGGCCTCATGGCCAAGTGCTACCGCATGGGCAGCGGCGCTACCTTCGGGGCCAACGCCTCGCGCCATGGCGACACCGACCCCCGCGTGAAGAAGTTCTCCAACATCACCGTGCTCTACAACGACCGCAACGGCAACTTCTCCGCCACCCTCAAAGATCGTAAAAGCAAGTACGACAGCACTATGCAGGTGGGCTCACCCGGCATTCACACCTGCCATTGGCTGATGGACTCCGCCACCACCTCGCTGCAGATTGCCATGCGCGGCTCCGCCGACATCTACGGCATCATGCTGGACGACGGCTACGGCGTGGCGGTTGACAATATTCCATTGCGCGGCTCTTCTGGCAACCAGTTCACCCTCATCACTGACACCCTGCTACGCAGTTGCTACAAGCAAGCCAATGTGGGCATGATCATCCTGCAGTTCGGCGGCAACTCCGTGCCGGTGATATACAACGACAAGTCTTTGAGCAACTACTGTCAGAGCATTGACAAGCAACTCAAGCGCGTGCGCAAGACCTGTCCGGGCGCCACCATTCTGTTCATCGGCCCCTCTGACATGAGCACGCGGCGCGGCGGCAAGCTCGACACCTACCCCATGCTGCCGCGACTCATCGACAGTCTGCGCACCATCGCGCTGCGCAACCATGCTGCCTACTGGGATATCTTCGAAGTGATGGGCGGCCAGGGCTCCATGGTGGCCTGGGCGCACAACGGGCTCGCCGGCCCCGACTACGTGCACTTCACGCCCGCCGGCGCACGCAAGGTGGGCCAAACACTGGCCAACAGCTTCGCCACCATGTACGAATTCTACCGCACCCGCAAAAATATGCCCAAACAACAATTCGACACCCTATGGACAGCCACTGCAAGATAATCACCATACTGCTGGCGCTGCTGACCTGGGGCGCATACTCCGCTTTCGGGCAGGTGGACCTGACCGCCGCCGACTCATTGCCCGAAATGCCCACTTGCACCGACACACTCGTGGTGGATACCATCGTGGGCTTTATGGAGAATGCCGACGATGTGGACGAGACACCCGAGGAAACGCAGATCCAATTTGAAATCGACTCGCTGTACTGGGGACAAAACAGCACCACCCTCGTCCGTTTCTTCCAGAAGCTGAACCAAGTGATGGCCACTAAGCAGGGCAACCTGCACATCATCCAGATGGGCGGTTCACACATCCAGGCGGGCACCATGACACACCGCTTCCGCAAGCACCTGCTCGACGAGTACGGCACACCACCCGCGGCCCGAGGATTCATCTTCCCCTACTCTGCTGCTAGCACCTGCAACAATCCCTCCGACTACAAAACCGGTAAGGCTAGGCCGTTCAACCTCATCCGCAATGTGCACCAGAGCTATGCTTTCCCGCTCGGAGCTTCCGGCATCGCCGTGTGGAACGCCGACACGCTCAACTCCATCACCATCAGGATGAACGCGCCGGAGTACGACTTCGTGGCCGACACCATAATTCTGCTGGGCAAGGCCTACGGATGGCCCATCGATCCCATACTCAAAGAGGACACCATCTACCATTTCCCCGACAGCATCGATTTTGACAACGACCGATATTTCTTCTACTTCGAGCGGCCCGTAAAGGATTTCACGCTCTATTTCCCGTGCAGCAAGGGCGACACTTTCGTGGTGAACGGCATCCTGCTGAAAAACGGCAGACCTGGTGTAACCCTCTCCTCCATCGGGGTAAACGGGGCGCAGACCACCTCGTACTTGCGCTGTAAGAACCTTGTCCGCGACATGCGGCTGCTGCAGCCCGACCTGGTCATCTTCAACATCGGCGTGAACGACGCCTACGGCAGCAGCTTCGACTCGGTGGCGTTCAAGAACAACTACCTGAAGTTAGTGGCTCGGATCCGCGAGGCCAATCCCGACTGCGCCTTCATCTTCGTCACCAACAACGACACCTGGAAGAAGGGAAGGAAAGGGAGATATTATGTAAACAAGACCGGCCCGATGGTGCAGGATGTCATGTACCGGCTCGCCGACCTGACGGGCGGGGCCGTTTGGGACCAGTTTGCCGTGATGGGCGGGCTGAAATCCATGGAAAGCTGGCGCAAGAAGGGGTTGGCGCAGAAAGACCGCGTACACTTCACCGCCTCCGGATACAATCTTATGGGCGACCTTTTCTGGGATGCCTTTATTCGTGAACTTAAAATGGAGAAGAGATGAACCTGGACAGCCTGAAAATATTCCTCACCAACCTCTTCTCGTTCAACGAGCAGTACCCGTTGTTGTTCACGCAGTTCAACTTCTGGGCCTTCTTCGCCCTCGTGTTCGCCTTCTTCTCCCTGTTCCACAGCAAACGGCTGCTGCGCAACGGGTTCCTGTTTTTCGCCAGCGTCTTCTTCTACTACAAGACCTCCGGCCTCTTCGTGCTCATCCTCATCTTCGACATGATCCTCGACTACTTCCTGGGCATCTTCATGGACCGCTCCAAGCGGCAGGGGGCGCGGAAGTTCCATCTGATTGTGGGTGTGGTCATCAACCTACTGGTACTCTGCTATTTCAAGTATGCCTACTTCTTCACGGATGCGTACAACACCATCGTGGGCAGCAAGTATGAGGTCATCAACTGGCTGGCACAGTGGACCAACGATCTGAGCGGCAAGGACTATTTCGATGCCTCCAAGATTCTGTTGCCGGTGGGCATCTCGTTCTATACATTCCAGAATATCAGTTATTTGGCGGATGTTTATAAACGGAAAATCCGCCATGTGTCCAACATATTCGACTTCGGATTCTATGTCACCTTTTTCCCGCAATTGGTGGCGGGTCCCATCGTGCGCGCCGACCAGTTTGTGCCGCAGCTGTACAAGAAGTTCTTTTTGAGCAGACGGCAGTTCGGCATCGCCGTATTCTGGATCTTGAACGGCTTGGCCAAGAAGCTGATTATGAGCGACTATCTGGCCGTCAACTTTGTAGATAGAGTCTTCAACAACCCCACCTTGTTCACCTCTTTCGAGAACCTGTCGGCGTTGTTCATCTACTCGTTGCAGGTGTATGCCGACTTCTCGGGCTACACGGACATTGCCATCGGCGTGGCCATGCTGATGGGCTTCTACCTGCCCAAGAACTTCAACTCGCCGTACAAGGCCGACTCGCCGAGCAACTTCTGGAAGCGGTGGCACATCTCGCTCTCCAAGTGGCTGCAGGACTACCTGTACATTCCGCTGGGCGGCAACCGCAACGCCACCGTGGGCACCTATCTGTGCATCTTGCTGATCGGGGCGGTCATCATCCTGCTGACCAAGAACGCCGTCATCACGAGCATCATTGTCGGGTTGGCGGTCATCCTCACGGTCATTTCGTTGGTGAGCAAGCGGGCGCGGTTGAAGATCAGCACCAACATCAACATGATGAACACCATGCTGTTGGGCGGTTTGTGGCACGGCGCATCGTGGAACTTCATGATTTGGGGCGGTTTGAACGGCTTCGGTATCTTGGGATTCAAGATCTGGCGGCACTTCCAGCAATGGCTCCGGAGCTTGGTGTCGTTCGTGATTTTCGGGGCGTTCTTTGCATGCAACTGGTTCTGGCCCAGCCCGGTGTTGATGATCTTCACCGTCTGGTCGGGGGTGTTCTTCGCAGGCACGCTCATCCGTTGCATCTACTCGGCCATCTGGCCCAACCGGGATATCAACTGGCTGAATTTCAGCTGGAATGTGTTCATGACCTTCGTGTTCATCTCGTTCACGCGATTGTTTTTCCGTTCAGGTTCCAACCTGGATCCGGCGGTGGCCAACGAAACGGCCTGGAACACGGCCAAGGCGATGGTGAACAGCATTGGCGGCCACTGGAATGTGGCGGCCATCCCCGACATTTTGGCCAACTATTGGATTGTGTTCACCCTGTTTGTGGTGGGCATGGTCATCCACTGGCTGCCGGAGCGTTGGAAGCGCTGGTACCGCGTCAACTTCGCCCTGTTGCCCATCTGGCTCATCGGCCTCCTCGTGGTAGTGGCCGTCTTCGTGCTCTACCAGTTCGTCACCGCCGACCTGCAGCCGTTCATTTATTTCCAGTTCTAGGTTCATACACAGCAGAGCTGTGCTATACGCCCCACACAGACAAGCTGTGCGGGGTTAATAGGATGTAGTGCCTTCGGCACAGGGGGAAGCCCGGGGTGTTGGCCTCTTTTCATATCAGCGTTGTTTTTGACAAATGGGGCAGCGTGCTTTCAGCCTTCAGACGCAGTTATAATGTTCACATGTGCCGGAGGCACATTATTCCAATAACCCCGCACTATTAGTGTGGGGTATTGCAAACCTCGTGTATGCCGCGTGCCGAAGGCACGCCACTTCATGCAACCAAACTGTCGTTACTCTTTTCTCTACCTGACAAGTCCGATATAAACCATCTATCCTCAAAATGTGATTTTTTTTATTGTATCCAATCAAAAAATGTGATTTTTTGTTATATTTGCAGTTGAAAAAATGTGATACACAACAATGGAACTGCTTAAAAGAAAGATAGATAGCTATTTAATTGATTGGAAGAACAATCCCAATAGAAAACCTTTGGTGGTAAAAGGGGCACGGCAAGTTGGAAAAACAGAGTCTATCAGGGCATTCGGGAAGCACAACTATGAATCTGTGATAGAGATTAACTTTGTACTGCAGAAAAAATTCAGGGGAATTTTTGACAATGGGTATGAAGTCGATACCATCGTGAAGAATATTTCTCTGCTGGAGCCCTCTTGGAAGTTCATTCCGCACAAAACCCTGCTTTTTTTCGACGAATTGCAGAAGTGTCCGGATTGTGCGACCTCGCTGAAATCATTCTGTGAAGATGGCCGATATGATGTCATCTGCTCGGGCTCGCTGATGGGTATCTATTATGAGGAAATTGAAAGCAATGCGGTCGGCTATAAGGAAGATTACGAGATGCACTCTATGGATTTCGAGGAGTTCCTCTGGGCAAAGGATTATCAACCGGGGCAAATCGAAGACTTGTATCGCCACATGTCGGCACTGCTGCCTTTCTCGCAACTGGAGATGGACACCATGACCGACATTTTCCGAGACTACATGACCGTAGGAGGAATGCCCGAGGTAGTGAAGATGTATATCGACAACGGCCATTTCGGGGGCACCCTGAAACTGCAGCGTCAACTGCTGAAAGACTATGAAGAGGACATCACGAAATACGCCAAGGAGACGGACAAGTCAAAGATTCTTGCCGTTTACAGCCATATAACCACGTTCTTGGCCAAAGAAAACAAGAAATACCAGATTACGAAGATCGCCAAAGGGGCCAGAAACAGGGAATATATCGGGGCTGTGGAATGGCTCAATGAGGCCGGAGTGGTCAATGTGTGCTACTGTTTGGACAATGTTGAATTGCCTTTGAAAGGCAATTACAATGCCGACTATTACAAGCTTTACTACCACGACACCGGTCTGCTTATCGCCTCGCTTGACGAGGAAGCGCAGGAGGATTTGCGCGCCAATAAGAACTTCGGGACATACAAGGGTGCCATCTATGAGAATATCGTCGGTGAGATGCTTCGAAAAGCGGGCTATGAACAACTCTATTTCTACAAGCACAACAATCCATCACTCGAAATGGACTTCTTTGTCCGTGATGCTGACTCATTGGTGCCTGTTGAGGTAAAGGCCAAGGATGGTGCCACCACCTCGCTCAACAATCTTATCAAGTGGGATTCCTATCCCGATGTGAGATATGGGATTAAATTCGGATACAAAAACATCGGTTGGAATGGATGCTTCTACACCTTTCCCTATTTTCTCGTTTTTCTCTTGAAGCGATTTCTTAAAGAGCGGATCGCTTCAGTTAAATAGTTTGCACTTGCAACACAAAGAAAATCAAAGCCATGTCCTATTTCAACAAAATACAATTGGAACAAACAACGAACAGATTATGACCGACAAGTATATAAATTTCGACGAATACATACGCCAAGGCGAGCCGGCACAGCGGGAAGCCGCTTACGCTTGGAGTACAGCTATCGGTCTTCAGGCTGTGGATGGGCTCAAGACATCTGAGTATCTGAATGAGTTGGCCCGAAAAAATATAGAAGGCGAAATCACCATTGACGAGGTGGAGCAGTTGCTTAATAGCTACTATGAGAGCAAGACCACACGTGAAGCAGATGACAACAAGAAGGAAGAGGCGGACAAGGCAGCGAAAAACATTAAACGGATTTTGTCTGTCAAGACATTCGACTTCACGACCAATGGCTATATCTCCGTACACCGTAGAATCTTCGAAGGTGTGATGAAACATGCCGGCGAATTGCGCCAATACGACATCACAAAACGAGAATGGGTACTTGATGGCGACACTGTCCACTACCTGAATTGGGAGGATTTGCGCCGTGCCATTGACTATGACATTGAGCAAGAGCGCAATTTCAGTTATAAGGGTATCAGTCAGGACGAGCTGGTGACGCACTTCACAAAGTTCGTTTCAGGTCTCTGGCAAATACACGCTTTTGGCGAAGGCAACACGCGCACCACGGCTGTCTTTGCCATACAGTATCTGCGTTCGCTGGGCTTCGATGTAGATAACGACCTCTTTGCCAAGCACTCCTGGTACTTCCGCAATGCACTGGTAAGGGCCAACTACAAGAGTGCCGTGAAGGGTATTGACTATTCACCTGTTTATTTGGAGCGTTTCTTCCGAAATCTGCTTTTGGGTGAGAAATGGGACCTGCGCAACCGCTATCTGCATATTCATACCACAAAAGAGTGGGCTATTCAACCAAACTTGTCCCCCACAACCACCCCCACAACCACCCCCTCAAGTATGTCTGTAATCAACTTAAACTCAAACAATAAGATATACACAAACAACGAAAATATCATTAATCTTGTTCGGGGCATCGGGAGTGAGGAATTGAGCATACGGCAAATGATGGGCTTCAAAAAGCTAAAAGATAGAAAAAACTTTGTTGAATACCACCTTAAGCCTGCTTTGAACGAGAAATTCGTACGCCGGAAATTTCCCGACCGTCCCAACCATCCCCGCCAGAAATACCTGCTGACGGTGAAAGGGTTAGCTTTGTATAATGCGTTGCTGAAAGAAGAGTAGCGCAAAGCATATAATCTTATACATTTGCTTCTCACGCGTAGTTATCTTCTGTCACCGCTACAGAAAACCATATAACTTTGCTTGTCGCCTCCATACACAGGGAGGCATTGTGAACCGGAAGGGTTAAAAACAATAAAAATTGTATATTTGCATTTTAATTTTAATAATGCATAATGGCAGGAAATGTTGATAAGAAACAGTATTCTTTTTCAGGTCACGAATCGTTCCCATGCAAAACGCTGTGGCTCAAAAAAGGCTATGACTTTGTGAAGGAGAACAAAAACTTCAATAGACCTGAAGCAGTGATTGATTTGGGTGTAGGTAAAAATATGGTCGTTTCCATCCGTTATTGGCTTAAGGTCTTTGGAGTTTGCAAAAATGACCAAAGAACATGGTTAGGCGACTATCTCTTTAATGACCAAACTGGCAAGGATAAATACATTGAAGACTTGGCGACGCTTTGGCTGTTGCATTTCAACCTTGTTTTCAATCAAGAGGCGTCGCTCTATCACCTCTTATTCTGTGGCTACCAAAAAGGTCATACGCAATTTGAGCGTGATCAGGTCGTGACATACGTGAAGTTTGATATGATTGAAGCCGACAAGCTGAATGCTTTTAATGAGAACACTGTCAAGAAGGATGTTGCAGTGCTTATTCAGAACTATGCTTTACCTCGTAAAGCACAATCGAATGAAGACTTTTCTTCCATGTTAATTGACCTTGACTTAATCAGACAAAATGCTGAAGGCAAAGGCTATTATTTCAATTTGGAAGGGAAAAGACAGGTAATGAAGGAGATCTTTATGTATGCGCTCCTTATGCTTAAAGAACGGGAAGGCGACAATACCATTGCTTACGAAACCATTCAAGACGAGGTTGGTCTTGCCTTCTGTATGCAGGATCATGAAACCATAGAAATGCTGAAGCAGTTGTCAAAGGATTATTCAAGATATATGTCATACACCGACAATGCTGGAATCCGCATGTTGCAGTTTACCAAGGATTTGGACAAAGAACAAGTGTTAAATGATTACTATGAAAAGAACGTTTAGTTTATCCGCAAACATTGAAAACGGCTTTGCTGACGGTGCCCAGTATATAGTAACACCTAATGCGCAGTTGGCTATTCGCAACATTGTGAATGACTATCAGACAGGTATTCACTCCTTTACCATCATCGGATCTTACGGTACTGGCAAATCGAGTTTTCTGTTGGCTTTGGAGACCGACTTGAAAAGGACAAACAAAAAGCCCTATCTGTTAGATGCAAAGAATCTTCTGAATGACTCTGATATCGAGATTTTGAACATTGTGGGTGATTACACGGAACTTTCCACCTTGCTTCGTCGAAGTCTCAATGCAGAGGGGACAACCAATAGCGTGCTTGATGAACTGAAGACATATTACAACCGCTGTCAGAAACAAGGCAAATTTCTGCTGATTGTAATTGATGAGTTCGGAAAAGTCCTTGAACACGCTGCCAAGAACAACCCCGAGAAGGAATTGTATTTTCTTCAGAAGTTGGCTGAATTTGTGAACGTTCCATCCCGACAAGTGCTTTTGCTAACCACCTTGCATCAGAATTTCAGTGCCTATGCCAAGGGTCTGACAGAAGCACAAGTAAATGAATGGAAAAAGGTGAAGGGACGGTTCAAGGAAATCACTTTCGTAGAACCAATAGAACAGTTGCTTCATCTTGCCGCTCAACAGCTTGCAAGGGATAATTCTATTGAAACGCCCTCCTCTGCTACATCACTTTATGATCTGGCAAAGAAAACAGGCTATGTGTCCAATGATTTCCCCGTTAAAACGGCGTTGCAACTCTATCCGCTTGATTTGTTCTCTGCCTACGCCATCACTACGGCCATCCAACGATATGGACAGAACGAGCGCTCGCTGTTCACATTTCTTGCCTCGCAAGGATCGCTCACAAGTGATGGGTCGGCCAAAATCTACCATCTCCAGAAGGTGTACGATTACGTTTATTACGCTTTCTATTCTTATCTGAAAGACGCTAATGCCGATTCGATGAGTTGGAGTTCGATGCAGGTTTCCATCGAAAGAGTGGAAGGTCAAAGCTGGGAAAGCCAAGAACAGATGCTGCAAGCTGTCAACATCATAAAAGCTGTTGGGCTACTCAATCTTTATGGAGTTGCTGGCTTCAGACTCTCAAAAGAATCGCTTGCAGAATACGCAAAGTTGGCAATGGATATTCCTGAAGCACAACTTATTATTAATCAGTTAGAGAAAAAGAAGATTATTCGCTATGCGGCCTACAAAGACCGTGTAGTACTTTTTGAGGGAACCGATGTGGACCTTGAGGCCGAAATACGCGAGGCCGGGATGATGGTTTCGCGTCCTGTTGCATACGTTGACGAACTAACCGTTTTCTTCAACCATCGCATTTCTCCTGTTAAGGCTCATTTCTATCAGAGAGGTACACCTCGCTTTTTTGATTATAGGTTGTGTGAAAGCCCCGAAGAATTAGTCCCTAAAGGTGATACTGACGGCTATATAGAATTGGTTTTCTCAACGAGAAAGGATGCACTCGAAGAAATCAAGAAATTCAGCGCAGAGTCGGAACATGCTTTGATATTTGCCTTTTTTGTCGACACCGACAACATTGTTGATCATCTTTATAACATCAAGAAATACAAGTATCTGACGGATAAGGTCATAAACAAAGAAGATCTTGTCGCTGTCAAGGAGATTCAGAAGCTGAAGGAATATGAAGAGAATCTGCTGAACAAGGCTATCAGCGACAATTTGTTTTCATACAAGAACCGTGTTGTATGGGTGTTTAGGGGTAAAGAACAAAAGATTGAGTCGCATCGCGATTTCAATGAGTTGTTGTCACAGGTTTGTGAAGAAATCTATAGTGAGACACCCGTGATGAACAACGAGCTTTTCAACAAGCACAAGTTGAGCGGCACTATCACGGCGGCACGCAAGAGCTATCTGACTTATCTTGTTGAACATAGCACGGAGGAAAATCTGGGCTTCCCTGATGACAAGTTCCCTCCTGAAAAGACTATTTACTATTCTTTGCTAAAGAATACGGGACTACATCGAAATGGAGAGTTTGGCGATGTTCCGACAAATGAAGGCTTCCTTCCTTTGTGGAATGCCTGCGAAGCATTCCTGAACAGTACGGAAAACAAGGCGCGAAGAATCTTGGAGCTGATAAAAATCTTGTCAACCCAGCCCTACAAGCTGAAGCAGGGTTTCCTTGATTTCTGGATTCCGACATATCTGTATATCAAGCGCCAGGACTATGCTCTTTACGATGCCTCACGCGGGGCTTTTATCCCCAACGTCAACATGGAGTTCTTCGATTTGTTGCAGAAGCATCCGCAAGATTTTGAAGTCAAGAAGTTTGCCATAGATGGTGTGAAGTTAGGTTTCTTCAACCAATACCGTCGCTTCATCAATCTTGGCGACGAGTTCACCATCACAAAAGATAGTTTCATCGAAACCATTAAGCCGTTCCTCAGTTTCTATGCGAGATTAGACGAGTACACCAAGCACACCCGAAAGTTCGACCACGAATCGACGATGAAATTCCGCAATGTGCTTGCCAAGGCCAAAGATCCAGAGAAGGCCTTCTTTGAGGATTTGCCTGAAGCTTTGGGGTTCAATCAGGAGAAACTGAAGCAAGAAGAGTTTATCCTCGAATACGGCAATATCATCCAACGGGCTGTTCGTGAACTGCGCACCTGTTACACAAGGTTGATAGACCGCATTGAGGAGAGACTTGTCGAAGGCTTCGACCTGCAGTCTGGCGATTACAGCGAATATGTCGAAGAAATACGCATTCGCTTGGCCAATGTCAAGGTCTATCTGCTCACCGAAAAACAACGCGAATTCTACCACCACGCGATGACTATGTATGATAACCGTACACAATGGTACCAATCTATCTGCTACACCATTCTTGAGCAACGTCTTGATGCACTCCGTGACGAACAGGAAGAAAAGTTGGTTGATGACCTTATCTATATGTTCCGTACTTGCGAGAAATATTCTTCCATCTCCCAAAAGACAGAAGGTTCAGACCACAGTGTTGCCTACTCATTCGACATGGTTTCCAATCAAGGCACCGATGTCAGGACACAAACATACATATTGCCAGAGAAGGATAAGGGGCGTGCAGCCAAATTAGAAAAGCAAATCAACGGCATACTTACTGGAGAAGACAATGTTGATGTGTGTACTTTGTTGGGAATTTTAAACAGAATGATGTCCGAGAAAAAATGAAGCATGAGATGAAGAAAAACGACGACAATCTAATGACGGCAGAAGTCAGGGAGGCGGTGTGTGCCATCAAGGCGGCCATACTGAAAAGCCAAGCCCAAGCGGCGCAAATGGTCAACCACGAGCAACTGTCGCTCTACTATGGCATTGGACGATATGTCTCGGAGCACTCCCGCAAAGGTTTTTGGGGTACTGGCGCCATCGAAAACATTAGCCGACAATTGAAGTCGGAACTTCCCGGTCTGAAGGGGTTCTCTGCTGAGAATATCAAATTGATGCGCCGGTTCTATGAGGCATGGAAAGAGATAGAGGTAAATTCGGTAAATGAATCTACCGAATTGCAATTGACCTGTCCGCCTAATTCGGTAGATGGGACTACCGAATTGCAAGCCGCTGGTTCAGAGCCAATACATCAGCTACAACTTACCACCGATGAGGCATTCCCTGTTACGGCATTCCTCAACATCTCCTTCTCGCACCATGTGGCCATCTTCCGTTATGCGAAGGAGTACGAAGAACGCAAATACTATATTCAGATGGCCTTTCAGCAGCGGTTGAAAGTGGAAGACCTGGAGCAAATGATAAAGTCGGACACGTTTGCACACCGTCATTCGCTGCCCAATAACTTTTTCCAAGCCATTCCCGACAAAGCCCTTGCCCTTCGCACACTGCAGATGTTCAAGGACTCCTATCTGCTGGATTATATCAATGTTGAGGACATCGATGTTTCAGACCCTATTGATGTGGATGAAAGGGTGATTGAAAGCAAGATTGTGATGAACATAAAGAATTTCATCATGACCTTTGGCAAATCGTTTACCTATAAAGGACATCAGGTGCATTATGACAAGCTTGGGCATGACCATTGGATAGATTTGCTGTTCTTTAACCGAGAACTTCAATCCCTCGTGGTGGTTGAATTGAAGAAAGGTCAGTTCAAACCGTCATATTTAGGCCAGCTTGCCGCCTATCTCCGTGTCCTTGACGACGAGGAGAAACTTCCCGACGAAAATCCGTCGGTTGGCATCATTTTATGCAAAAAAGCCGACAAGGCATACGTGGAATATGTATTGCAGGATTATCTTAAGCCGATGGGTGTAGCCACTTATAAGCAGATGCAAGACCGGTTGCGTGAACTTCTTCCGCCCGAAGAAGAGATGAAACGACTGATCACGGAATAAAATAGAATGAAAGTTGGACATATATTTGGAATATCACTATGACACTTCCGCAGAATACAAAACTTCCGATTTCCGCACTTGCAGGAATTTTCAGCAACACCACGGCCACGTATAAGTTCTATTGGTTTGTGGCGATGATGGATATTGTGGTGAAAGAACAAAGGACGAGGATTTCATTTTGGGAAATAATTGCAGGGATGGTAGCGGAATCGTGGTATCCGATTCATTATTTCAAACTTTCATTTGGCAAATCTGACTCTTTGTTTGTCAAATCGCTTGAAATACAAAAAGCCTTTCAGATTCCAATCGAATCAGATAAAAGCAAGATAAAAAAACTACTGCTTGACAATTTGACAGAAACAAAAAAGTTTCTGCGTGTTTTCGCAATCAATGTTCCCTACCGATTTCTTTCACCGTGGATAAGATACACTTGCGATGAAGAGGTGGTTACAAAATCGCAACGCTTTGAGAACAATTGTCTTTACGCTATTTATGACGAAGAGGTTGCAATCAACGTTATATGGGTTGACTACCTTACCGAACACTATAGCATTTTGCGAGATTTCGCTTTTTGGAATCTTACAGAATTTCTTCAGAAACGCAATCCGAATGTACCCGATGTGCAGTCAAAACTCATTAAACCGATTCAGCGAGACTCGCTGACCAAACAGCATAAGTTTTGGGACACTTACATTGAATATGTCGGAAGCATAAACTGCATATACACGGGGAAACAGATTTTTGTAAAACAATACGACCTTGACCATTTTGTGCCGTGGAGTTTTGTGTCGCATAACCTTTTGTGGAATCTGATTCCAGCAGATCCGAGCATCAACTCATCAAAAAGCAACAATCTCCCACCGTTAGACAAATTCTTGCGGCCATTTGCAGATATCCAGCAGAGTGCACTGACAACATTGTATGAGAAGAATCCGAATAATTCCATTCTGGAAGATTATCTGATTATTCACGATTCTATTTCTGATTTGGTAAACCTCTCTGAACCTGATTTTTATAATGTTTTCAAGAGAACATTTTCGCCAATGGTTCAGATTGCTGAAAATATGGGATTTAAATATTGGGAAAGATGAAAAAAATAAAAAACAACCCACACTTGACCGCTAAAGAACGCACTTCCATTTCGTTCCCAACCCGATGGCTCCAACAACATAATCTGCTGCAAGGTGAGATTTTAGATTTTGGCTGCGGATTCGGTTTTGATACCGACCAACTGAAAAAAGAAGGATACAACATTGTCGGTTATGACAATTATTATCGCCCCGAATATCCTAAAAAACGCTTTGACACGATTATTTGCAATTATGTGCTGAACGTGCTGGAGCCGGACGACCAAGTGGAAGTGTTAATGGCCGTTTCAGAATTACTTAAACCGTCAGGAACTGCCTATTTCACAGTACGACGTGATTTGAAAAGCGAGGGATTCCGTATTCATTATGTCCACAAACAACCCACATATCAAAGTAATGTGGTTCTGCCGTGTAAGAGTTTGTTTAAAAACGAAAACTGCGAGATATACGAATACCGCCATTTTAATCAAACTCATTACAAGCGGCTTTATAGATTGGACAAAGACTGTCCGTTTTGCCAGTTAAATCCGAAAGTAGAGTTGCTAAGCGAGACCGCCACAGCAGTTGCTTTCTTTGACGGTTATCCTGTAAGCCAAGGCCACACACTCATTGTGCCTAAACGTCACGTAGCTAACTACTTCGATTTGACCAATCATGAACAGCGCGCGTTATGGCTGTTGGTGAACCGCTGCAAAAAGATTTTGGAAAATCGTTTTCACCCCGACGGTTTCAATGTCGGCATCAACGTGAACGAAGCCGCTGGACAAAGTGTATTCCATGTTCATATCCACTTGATTCCACGCTACGATGGCGATGTGGAAAATCCGAAAGGTGGTGTGAGGGTAGTGATACCGGGGAAACAAAAGTATTAAACTAGATTAGATGAGAAAAATATGCTGTTAAGTCAAGATATAAATGATGATTTTCTCAATCTCTTTACAAAGATTTTGGAAAACGAGCCATTAGATAATGATAACAAATTAAATTTGTTTGTTCTGAAGATTTCTAATAATAGTTTTAATATTGGTGATTTAACTGAAGTATTGGAGAATGCATTGTTAACATATGCACTTTCTCGCCATACTTATAATGATTTAGTTGAACAGAATAAGTTGGGTAACTTGGCTTCAAAAGCAAGGGAAAAGCTTAGAAATGCCCAAAGTAATGAAGGTGAATTGGGTGAGATTTTATTGTATTGTCTTTTGGAGTCACACCTGCATGCGCCGAAATTACTAACCAAACTCGAATTAAAAACAGCAACAAATGATTATGTAAAGGGGGCCGATGGTGTTCATTTGTTACAAATTGACAAATCAACGTATCAGATAGTTTTTGGCGAATCCAAATTAAATTCGGATTTACACAAGGGGATAAAATACGCATTTGATTCTATAAAAACTATGATGGATAATGATTTGAGAAAAATGCGATATGAAATTAGTTTGGTAAATAGTAATATCTTAAAAGAATCTGCCACTGAAGAATCGACAGAAATACTGAAAAAACTGTTGATACCAACAGAAAACGATGAGGATTTAAACATAGACAATTCCTTTGGGGTTTTTCTTGGCTTTGATATAGAGATTTCGGATAATGAACGTAAAATGAGTCATTCTCAATTCAGGGAGCATATAAATGATAAAGTAAAAACTGCTGTGAATAAACAAATCCCAACTATCAATAAATTCCTTAATGAGTCAAACTTTTTAGGCTATGATTTTTATTTCTATATAATACCATTTTCAGAATTGGAGAAAGTTAGAAAAGATATAATTCAAATATTAAAGTGACACGATATGATTCTTGCTGATGAAATAGCAAAAGAAATAATGAATAATCAATATTTCCATAAACTTTATGTTAAGTGTATGGAGTATTCTTACAATGAAATGCTTGGAGGTGATAGCATTATCAATTATACAGAAAAAGAATACAAAGATTTGTTGAGGTTTGCAGATCTTTTGTCGATTTCTTCAGATTCTCAATCAAGAGGGTACGCATACAGAATAATAACTTACCTTAATTCTACATACAAAAAAGAGCCTTATTATCGTACAGTTTCCAAGTCCGTATATTATAATCTTGGTAATTTCCCAGCAGCAAATTATTTGATTAATAATGATGGGAACGAATCGGAACTCCCATTTGACCAAATGATGCAAGTTGAAGCAAAAAAGATTATTCAAGAAGTTCCTGATGCGGCTGGGGTTTATTTTACAGATACTCAATATCATTTATTCTCAGGATTGAGCGGGGCGCGTGAATTTAGCTTTTCTGGGCCGACATCAATGGGAAAGTCTTTTATTATTAAGGCTTTTATACGCAGAATAATAAATAATAAGCCACCAGAAAACTTGGTAATTATGGTTCCAACAAGGGCTTTGATTAATCAATTTGCGATTGAAATAAAGCAAGAGTTGGGGAAACAATTAGACAGAGCTAATTATAAAATTGTCACTAATTCGAATGTGTCGGAACTTATTCTTGAACGAAATGTTAGTTTGGTTTTAGTGCTAACTCCCGAGCGTTTAATTAGTTTTTTGTCCCAAATTGAAAATCCATCGATTGGTTTCTTATTTGTGGATGAAGCACATAAAATTGCTCAAGATGATACTCGAAGCGTTACCACTTATGTCGCAATTGAAAAAACATTAAAAAAATATCCTGCTACTAAACTATATTTCTCTTCGCCGGG
This sequence comes from Bacteroidales bacterium, assembly GCA_045132055.1. Taxonomy (GTDB): domain Bacteria; phylum Bacteroidota; class Bacteroidia; order Bacteroidales; family WCHB1-69; genus F23-D06. The sequence goes on along the minus strand of JBGURP010000033.1, from coordinate 47,456 downwards.
TATTTCAAATCCCGAAGTGTTTTTAAAGCTTTTTCGAAAAACAGAACAAAATGTTTTTAAAACAGCAGAAACTACTGTCGCTCAAAACTTGTTTTTTGCAGATTTGAAAACTAGGGAACTGTCTTATTATTATGATAATAAATTCAACAATGTAACAACTCAAGTTCCACACTGCGTAAACACAGTAAATGACTTTCTTTTCACATATGGAAGAAATAGTAATCTGATATATTGCAACACGGTTTCTAAAACAATTGAATATGCGGCTAGCTTTGCAGAGTCAATAGACTTAATTAATAACAAGGAATTGAAAAACAACAAGGCTTTAAAAAAGGCTTCTAGAATAATAAAAGATTACATCCATCAAGATTATTATTTGACTGAAATAATAAAGAAAGGTGTTTCGTATCATTTTGGTAATATGCCCCAATTAATTCGAAATTTAATAGAAGAATTGTATAAGAAAGGGGAAATTAGGTATATGTTTTGCACTTCAACATTGTTAGAAGGGGTTAATATGCCAACTCAGAATCTATTTATTCTTGATAACAAGAAATCGAAAAAGCATCTGCAGCCTATAGATTTCTGGAATTTGGCAGGAAGAGCAGGCCGTATGACCAAAGAGTTGCAAGGTAATGTTTTTTGTATTAAACATTCGGATTGTGATTGGGCTAATGTTTCGTTTTTTAATAATAAAGAAGAAGAACTTATTCCAACGGTGTTTGATCGGATAAATCATAATTTAAAGAAAATAGAGAATCAAATAAAAAACAATGAGATAAAAAATGGTACGGAGGAAGAAAAGAATATCTTGAGGTATATTGCTAATATTATAAGCATTGATACTATGGAACCTAAAACGGGTTACCAAAGTCCTATAATACAGGAATTGATAAGCAATAACAAAAATGAAATCATAACAATAGCACAGAATAAAGTTAAAGAGAAAGACATTAAGGCCCCTTATACTTTGCTGGACTCAAATGAATCTATTGGCATAGACATTCAAAACAAGGTTTATTCGCAACTAAAAGAAAAATACGAAAATGGGGAAAATATCAAATTGCATGGTGTTGTTGATTACGAATCGTGTTTGGCAATACTTAATAGATTTCATTCATTATATGATTGGGAACAGACAAATAAAGAGTTGTCCAATAAAAACAGAATGAAATACTATGCTCTTCTTATGAATCAATGGATTAATGGTTTTAGTTTAAACAAAATTGTCACAGATTCTATAAACCATTATGCTAATGAACAAAAAGAAATTTCAGTTTCTTATGGACGATACGAGAGGTTTGATAGAAACAACAAATTACATGTAAATATTTTGATAGGTAATATTATAAAAGATGTTGAAAAAATATTGCGTTTTCAGTTCGAGAAGTATTTCAATCATTACTACATGATGTTGACACATATTGCAGGAGAGGGTCATGCTGGTGAAAATTGGGCAACATTATTAGAATACGGTACACAAAATAGAATAATTATTGCATTGCAAAACATTGGATTGTCAAGACATACATCAAATGAGATTTATACGAGATGCATTTCTGCATTAACTATTGTGAATGGAAAACTAAAAGAGGTGGACAAAAAACAAATATTAAAACAATTTGAACCAGATACTTTAGAGTACGAGGAAGTACTGAATTTACTATAAATTTCCACCAATTGCTAACGACTTTTCAATAAAGTCTTCTTCTATTAATAAGGAAAAACGAAGACTTGACAAACAGGAAACGGAACGTCGTGCTAAAGAGGCTGGTGAACGTGAAGCTATCTCAAAGATTCAGAAACTGGCCAATGACGCTGTCCCTCTGCCATGGAACTTGCCCGATGAGGCGACCCTGAAAGAAATGATTGACGATGAAATATGCAAAGTTTGTGGCCGTCCTGCCCCAAAAGGTTCGGAAGCGTACGAGTTTATGTGCAATAAACTGAAAGAGTATCTTGCTCATATATCAGCAGAGGTCAATAATAATTCAGTCACAAAAGAAGAAGATCAAAGGCCTCTGTTTCCCAATTCATTTATCAATGAGTTGCACTCCCGTCAAATCAAACTGAGTGGTGATACCGAACAGGAGATTTCAAAGATTGCGACAACTATTTCAGACCATTTGGAGTTTGTCACCAAACGAAAAGCAGAATTGGCTGAAGTGGAAAAGCAATTGCAAGAACTGGAAACAGAGCAAAATGATCTGCTGATGCAATCGGGGTTGAGTGCGGAACTGCTTGATAAGAGCATAGCCGATTTGAGAGGATTCTTCGATGCTAAGAGCCGTGCGGAAATACGTGTCGCAGAATTGGAATCCAATTTGCAGTTTAAGGAGGTTGAACGAGCAAATGTACAAGAAAAATTGTCGCAACTTGAACCCACGAGTTCAATGACGCAGGTTTATCAGCGTGTTCACACTGCATTTGAGAGAATAACCAAAGCTTTTGCGAACGCAAAAGAGCAAAATATCAATAACTTCTTACAAATGCTTGAAACAGAATCAAACATGTATTTGCAGAAGTTGAATAAGAATGACTTCTACGGAATAATACGCATCAGAAAAACCATCAACAATTCCGCACGTATCGAACTGTACAGCGACAACGGCACACGGATTGAAAATCCGAATGGCGCATTGAAGACAACAATGTATATGTCCGTTCTGTTCGCTATCTCACAAATCACCACCTTGAAACGTGAACAGGATTACCCGTTGATATTTGATGCCCCGACATCTTCATTCGGCGGGTTCAAAGAGGACACTTTCTATAATGTGATAGATACCATTGACAAGCAATGCGTCATCGTCACGAAAGATTTGCTCAATGTTGACAAAGGCACAGGACAAAAGACATTGGATTTTGATACCATCAACAAGCTTTCTTGCTCTGTATATCGGATTGAGAAAGTCGAACCTTTCAACGACAAAGATTTGTCAACCATTCAAACAGTAGTTAAACAAGTAAGATAACGAATCATGGCAGCAGAAAAGATATGTGATATGTGGGCATCACGCAACCCACAGTGGGAAAAAAGATACGAAGACAGTATCATCAAAAACTTCTGTGACTATGGCCGAGGGGCGACTTCGTTACGAGAAGACCGGGGAAAGGTCTTTGGCGGTGGTTATGAGATTTTTATAGTTGCTTTTTTTATGGGGCTGTATTTCAATCAAAAAAGATCGCTCATCGAAGACACGCAAAAACGCAAGACTTTCGGACAGCCCATTCAATATTGGGGGAATCTTGATTCCGTCAAAGGGAGAAAAGCCTATCCGAAACTTCGTGAATACATTTTCACAGCTTTGGTTGCACGCACTGACATCGATTTCATCGCCCTTGAAAAAGGTGAGATGACTTCCCGTAAGGCGGTTGATATGCTGATGCAAACCATGGAAGAATACGCCAATTGGGGTTTCAATTTCATGGAAGACAAACTGACCGACGACCCCAACTATTTCTACCGCGAAACCGCCTTTCTGGAGGTGTTTCTTGCGTTCGATGCTTCAGTCGGCGAGGACGAGGACGAGAATGACGAAGAACCAGAAAGCCTGGATTAAGCATGCTCCGGGCTCTCATGCACAACTCTACTCATAACTTTGCAAGTTGCCCAGCAGTCCTGACGGACTGCATTACCCCCACCGCTACAAGTCATCAAACGCCTCCTGGCGAGCTTTTTCCGTGTTGGTTTTGTCGTAATAGATCAGGCACACACGGCCCGTGTGGTATTTCATGCCTTCTACGAGTGAAACCCTTATCTCGCCATTTTCCGTTATGAATTTGGTGTACCAGTAGTACTCACCGGAATGCAGGGCATATATTTTGCCATGATCGGAAGGTATGGCCATCGAGGTGAATCGCTCCGACCACTCGGCCGGAGCGCCGTATTTCTTCGTCAACAGCGCCTTCAGGTTTTCGTACTGGGATTGCAATGAGGACCATGTGTCGTGGTCGGAAAAGAAAACCGTGACCTGATTGACCATGTCTTGGTTATGAAGGGTGAGCACCCCGATCGAACAGTCCTTGTAACCGGCAAAATCGCCCGAAAACACGGCCACCCCGTCCTGGGTCACCTCATGATGGAACCCCTTCTGGACCATTGCGTTGGTAAACTCCTTCAAGGTGCCAGTAATGGGGATGCCTTTGAAGGTCAAATGCTGAGCCTGGCAAATCACACTCCCTGCCAGGAGCAGCGAGGATAAACTAAGAATGGCAAAAAGTTTTTTCATCTGCTTATGATTTTAAGTTCCTGAATGTTACATCCTCGGCCCCTTGCCGAAGAAAATACCGATTACGCTTTCCAACATCCATGCGATGCCGGCGAGTAAAACCACTAGTGTCATTGTCTCAAGTTTTAAAGGTTAAAATTATATCGTTTAGTTTTTTACGCTACAAAAAAAGCATCGGCCGCTGACATATTGTGTCAGGGCAGAAAATTATTTCACTGACAGAATTTGTCAGCGAAACATTGTATCTTTGCCGTTGTTTAACCAAAGCCCACTGCCATGGACCAACCGAGAATCGTGCGGGAACTGCAGCTCCTGATGCTGCTCGCCAACAACCGATACATGAACAAGGAGGAGGTGTGCCGCCACTTCGGCTTCAGCGAGCGCACTTTCTTCCGCTACATCGACACCTTCCGCGAGGCCGGCTTCGCCGTGAAACGCAACGAATACAATGTCTATCGCATCGAGACTTCCGCCAACAAGATGTCGCGGCACCTCAGCGAGCTGCTCCACTTCTCCGAGGAGGAGGAGATGATCCTCCGGTGCGCCATCGACTCCATCGCCCCCGACACCAAGTCGAAGGAAACCCTGAAAAAGAAGCTGTACGCCGTCTATGACTACAAGGTCATCGCCGACCTCGGGGTGGGCAAGCGGGCGCGGCAGAACCTCCACGACCTCTCCACCGCCATCGACGGGCGCCGGCAGGCCCTCCTGTCGGGCTACCGCTCCGCCCACAGCAACACCACCTCCGACCGCCTGGTGGAGCCCTACGCCTTCACCTCCGACCACGACCAGGTGTGGTGCTTCGAGCTGGATTCGCAGATGGTGAAGACCTTCAAGGTGTCGCGGATCCAGAAGGTGCAGGTGCTGGAGACGGGCTGGCAGCATGAAGACCACCATGAGACCGGCTATGTGGATGTTTTCCGGATGCACGGCACGCAGCGTTTCCCGGTGCGGCTGCGCCTGTCGGTGCGCGCCGCCAGCCTGCTGGCGGAAGAGTACCCCCTCTCCACGCCGTTCCTGAAGGAGGCGGACGGCGGCGGCTTCCTGCTGGAAACGGAAGTGTGCCGTTTCGAGGGCGTGACGCGCTTCATTCTGGGCCTCTACGACGACATCGAGATCCTCGGCGGCGACGACCTCCGCGCCCATGTGCAATACAAAATCAAGATGCTGAATAGGTAGGGGCAGCGTAACACCCTACGCCACAAAGCCCACACAGTCCTGACGGGCTGCGGCGATATTACTGTTCCCCGCGTGTCGCAGACACGCCATCCCATTAACCCCGCACAGCTTGTCTGTGTGGGGTAAAGCACAGCTCTGCTGTGTGGAGTAGAGCAATGCACACCCTGTCAACCTGCGTGCCGGAGGCACGCCGCTAGTCATCCCGCAGAAAATAACGATCATCAACTACAATCCCGTGCGCCTCAACCAGAGCATGATACTCCTCCGCAAACGAGACACGCTTGTGGTGCTCCTTTTGCCGCAAGATGTATCCGACAATCTTGCTTTTGTCACGGATACTGTAGCTGAAGCCCGCATACTCGTGCCCCCAGCCGTGAAATGCCGGAAAATGCGGATTCGCCTTCATCCACTTGCTGCTGGCGGTCTTCACCTGCTGCACAAAAGATGCCAAAGGCAAAGTGGCAGGCAATGACACAAACAGGTGTACATGGTCCGGCATGCCGCCTATACGGTAAGTCTGACAGTTGAGTTTCCTTGCGATGCCGAAGATGTAGGCATACAGCTCCCACTCGTACTCTTCGGGGATTGACATTTCGCTACGGTAAGTGCGAAAGACGATGTGATAGAAGGTTGTAGTATAACTCATGGTTTGTTATTTTGTGATATGGTTTGTGTTTGTTCTGTGGTTGTAGTGGCGTGCCTCCGGCACGCTGGGGATTCCGGTGGGCATCGATTACCCCACACAGACAAGCTGTGCGGGGTTAATGGAATTGCGTGCTTTCAGCACGCATATTTCCTGCTCCTGCATCACTACCCCATACTACGGCCTACGGCCTTGTGCGGGGTTAATGGAATCGCGTGCTTGCAGCACGCATATTTCCTACTTCTGCATCACTACCCCATACTACGGCCCATGGCCTTGTAAGGGGTTAATGGGATGGCGTGCCTCGGCACGCGGGAAGGGGTTGGATGTCATATCCATACAACAGAGTTGTACGGGATTAGTAGGACACCGCTCTTTCAGCACGCGGAGGTGGCACTGTCGCGCAGCCGCTCCCCTATCTCGCGGTGGCGCTCCAGCACGTTCCAGATGCCGTCCTCGCTGAGGACACCGCGCGGCATGTCCGAGGGCAACCGCCCGGCCTCGTCAACACAGCAGTCGGCACGCCACTCCGGACTGCCAAGATACTGGTCCAAGGCCTGCAAATCGTCCTGAACAGACTCATACTCATCCAACACTGCGTCCAAACGCCCCAACACATCGTGGACACGCTCCAACCTGCGCTCCATCTGCCCGATCCGTTCAATCTGCTCGTCCAATTTTTTTGAAATCATTTATTAGGTTATTCCTTGGTTTTCAATCTAACACGATTATACTTTAATGTTTACAAATAGTGCAAAATCATTCTTGCATCATTTGCACATCTCCTCCACCCCTTTGATCAGCAAGGACACAATGCTGTGATATTGCGTCAGGCTGGCGTTTTCGGGGGTGTCGTCGGGCTGATGATAGCCGCCGGTCCTGCCGCCCAACGTGTAAACAAACACCGCCGGCATACCCTTCTTGGCAAACGGATAATGGTCGCTGTTGGCAGCATTGGGACGCGATTTAATCTCCTTTACCCCACCCTTCTTCTTGCTCATCGACTGGTTTATATCCAACAAAGCGTTGTAAAAGCCCTTCGTGTTCTCCGCCTGCGAGTTCACCACCATGAAGCCGTCGTCACCACCACACAACAAGTCCAGATTCAACATCAGCTTCACCTTGGAGAAGTCAAACAACGAGTCGCGCACGAAGAAAAACGAGCCCATCAGGCCGGCCTCCTCGCCGCTGAACGCAACGAAAATGGTCGTGTAGCGCAACGGATGCTCCTTGAAATATTGCGCCATGTCCAACATCGTGGCCGTGCCCGACGCATTGTCATGGCAACCCGGGAACATGATATCCTCTCCCATCTGACCAAGATGGTCGTAGTGCGCGCCAATCACAACGATGCTGTCCGGCACCTCCGTGCCCGGAATGTACGCACAAACATTCTGCGTGTTATGAAAATTCAACTCGTTGGTACATTGCAACTTAATCTTATTGCTCTTTTTCTTGACCAAAGCGGATTTTACATAACACAATACATATTCAATGTTGCTTTTGGCAAAGGCAAACGACCACTGCGGAATCTCCTTCACACCCAATATCAGCCCCTTAAACGGATATGCCCCGTTCCACACGTGCAGATACCGGCACATCTCGTTCACCTTGTCTTTCAAATGCTTATCCTCACAACTGCTCATGTCCACGTACAACAGACAGTTATTGCCCATCTGCTTTTTGTTTTTCTGACAAAACTCCTTGAGCTGGCTTGGACTAACGAGCACCTGCGGCTCAATGGGAAACATAACATACTCTGCATCAGCCGAATGAGTAGCTGGCGAAAATGCAAAATCAGTCCATAAGCCAAGCGTTTTGCCATTCAGCTCTGCCACTACCTTCCCCTCCATGGCATGAACCGTAAAGCCATATCGTTCATAATAATCCAAATACATGAACGGTGCTATCTCCATCCGCTTGAATTGATTTCGAATATAATCGGCGGCCACGGCATCCCCATTGTACGCGTAACCACGCCCGTGCATGGACGGTGCACAGAGGTCTTGGAGATAGCGACGCACCTGGTTACTATCTTGAGCCTGCAGCGTAAAAATATTGAAAATCAGAACAATAAATAAAAAAAATGGTTTTCGCATGATCAAGATTATTTGAGATTGTGTAAAGCGTAACAATAGGCTCCAGTTGTAGTGGCCACGCTGGTGCCGATATGAGAAACTGCAATGCCCAACCGCTTCCGCGTGTCGCAAACAATTTTCTCTTTGGTTCCATAAATGGCTATCTCACGCTGTTCGCCCTTCGCGAACGCTTTGAATTCGGCTTCGTCTTCCAAGTTATAGACGTAGGAAGGCACGCGGGAAAGCTTATCGCCACCTCGGGTGGTCATCTGCGCACGCAACTCGTTGAGCAAGGCAGGCATGTAGTACTTGTGCGACTTGGAAAGTCCGCCGCCCAGCACGATGATGCCGTCCAGCATGCACACCGCCTGCGCGATGGCATAGCCGGCCACCTCACCGAAACGGGCAAAGGCCAGCTGCGCCGCCTTCTGGTCTCCTTCCAAGATGCCTTCGGCAATTTTGAAAATATCCAACGAATCCTTGTAATTGTCTTTTTTCGGATCGTTGGCAATCATGCGGTAATTATACAGCACCGCGCGCTGCGAAACTCCCTCTTCCACAATCAGTTCCGGCTCCTGCTTGTGCGGCGTGCAATAAATCTCCGAACAGCAGTTGTCGCCAATGTACATCTGCTCGTGCGAGGTGATGCCGATGCCGAAGCCTGTGCCCAAGATAAATCCGATGAGATTGTGATACTGCTTCACCGACCCCATCTTCTTGAGCTTGGCGTTCACCTCCGGCAGCACGCCGGCCAAGGCCTCGCCGTATGTAAACAAATCCGCATCATTATTGATAAAAACCGGCAACTTGAACTTGCGCTCCAAGAAAGGTCCGAGCGCCACCCCACCCTCAAAAGCAGGAAAATTAGTCAAACGAGTCGGGAAAATGCCATTGGGATAATCGGCGGGACCGGGAAAAGCGAAGCTGATGGCCACGGGCTTTTCGGGCAGTTTCTTCATCACTGCCTCAAAACCGCGCACCAGATTGCCCAGACACTTGTCCAGATTCTGTGCTTCGGAAGGGAATTCAATGGTTTCCACGATGGATTGGTTGCCCCGGATGGCGTTGAAACGGAAATGGGTGCCGCCAGCGTCCAAGGTAACCACTATTCTTTTATCATTTTCGTACATAGCAAAAAAATTTCTGCAAAGATACCTTTTTTCGTATTTTTGCAACTCTTAAAAAACAATCTTTATGAAAAAATCATTATCCCTTGTATCCGTATTCTTCGTATTTCTGGCCATGGGGTTCGGCGATGCCGCCGGCCAGCTGGTTTCTGTTGTGGAAAAGGCATTCCACATCTCACCTTTCATGGCCTCTTTCGTTTCTTTCGCCGGCATGATCATGTTCGGTGTGCTGTCGGTGCCCACGGGCGTGTGGCAGTCAAAAACCGGCAAGAAGAAGATGCTGACCATCGGACTTATATTGTTCCTTTTGGGTGCAATTCTGCCCATCATAGCCTTCAACTTCCCCATCATTTTGCTGGCGGTGCTGTTGATGGGCGCCGGAGCCACCATCTTGCAGGTGTCCGGCAACCCGCTCATCCGTGACGTGTCGCCCGAAGGCAAATACTCCAGCATGCTCTCGTTCGCCCAATCGCTGAAAGCCATCGGCACGCTGTCAACCTCGCTCATCCTGGTGCTCATCGGCACCTCGCTGATGAAGTATGGCTGGTTCTCGTTCACCCCCGAAGGTTCTACAGAAACGGTCGATATGGGATTCCGCATCCTCTTCCCCATCTTCGCCGCTGTGCTACTCGTGACCCTGATTCTCGTGCTGCTTTTCGTGCCCAACAATGCCGAAAAAGAGGAGACACAACCTACCACATTAGGCAACTGCATCAAAGCGTTGGGCATTCCTTACATCCTGATGATGTTCTTGGGCATCTTTTTCTACTGCGGTGCCGAGGCTTCCATGTTCAACCGCATCCCTTCTATTTTGATTGAAAACAACCCGGGCATCACGCCGGCATTGGGCAACATCGTGCTCATCATCGCCCTGTTCGTGGGCCGTTTCTTCGGCGGTGTATGTCTGCGCCATATCAAGCCGGCCGTATTCCTCGTGCTCACCATCCTGGTTTCCATCATCGGCAATGTGCTGCTCTTCCTGCCGTACAACGCCTTCACCACCTGGTTGAGTTTCATTCTGATCGGTATCGGCTTCGCCAACATCTTCCCGCTCATCTTCTCCATCAGCGTGGATAAGATGCCGGAGAAGACCAACGAGATTGCCGGTTTGATGACCACGGCCATCGTGGGTGCCGCCATCGTGCCGCTTCTCACAGGTGCCGCCGCCAACGTGGCTCCGAGATATGCCTTCTTCGTTACGCTGGCCTGCCTGCTCTATTTGGGCTTCGTGGCATTGAAGAATCGTGATACAGTTAAAGCATAAAAGACACATAGCATGAAAAAGATCCTCGTTTTCTGGATAGCGTTCCTCGCAGCATTCACCGTTACCGCGCAGAGCGAATACGTTAACCCCTTTGTGGGCACTGCCGAACACGGGCACACGTTTCCCGGGGCTATCGTGCCTTTCGGAGCCATACAGGTGAGCCCCGACACGCGCCTCGATGGCTGGGACGGCTGCTCCGGCTACCATTACACCGACAGCCTCATCTACGGCTTCTCGCACACCCACCTCAGCGGCACAGGCTGCAGCGACTACGGCGATGTGCTCATCACCCCGTTCATCGGGGAACCCTCCATCCACAACGAGGAATATGCTCTGTCGTTCTCCCACAAAAACGAGCATGCTTCACCTGGTCTTTACCATGTCATGCTCAACAACGGCATTTTCGTGAAGTTGACCGCCGGACAGCGCGTGGCCATGCATAATTACACTTTCCCAAAAAAAGGGAAACGCGGCATCATCATCGACCTGACGCATCGCGACAAGGTGCTGGCTTCGGGCATCACCATTGATGGCAATATGATTTTGGGATTCCGCCGCTCCGAAGCCTGGAACCCCGACCAGTATTGTGCTTTTTCCATCATTCCTTCCGAGCCAATCCAGAAAATCGAATTCTATAAAGATGATAAACTGGTTGCCGACAACGACGTGCGCGGCGAGAGCTGCAAGGCCATCGTCTATTTCTCCGAAAAGGTGAAATCCGTTACGCTCAACGTGGCCATTTCTGCTGTGGACATCCAAGGAGCGATTAACAACCAGAAAGAGCTTGAGGGCAAGTCGTTTGAGCAGGTGAACGCAGAGGCTGTGGCCGCTTGGGACAAGGAACTTGGTATAATCAAGGTGGAATCTTCCAACAAAGAGTATCTCAAAACTTTCTATACAGCTCTGTATCATTGTTTTACATCTCCATATCTATACTCCGATTTAGACGGTCGATACCGCGGGCAGGACGGCGAGATTCACAACGGGGACCCGAAACACCATATGTACACGGTTTTCTCGCTGTGGGACACCTACCGTGCCCTGCACCCGTTGTTGAACATCATCGACCGCAAGCGCACCGAAGATTTTCTCTACACCTTCATGCAGCACTACCGCGAGGGCAGCATGCTGCCCGTATGGGAACTCTCCGCCCACGAAACCTGGTGCATGATCGGCTACCATTCTGTTCCCGTCATCTGGGATGCTTACGTCAAAGGCATGCGTCCATACGATGTAAATGAGATGTTGCGCGCCATGGTGCACAGCGCCACCCTCCACAAACTTGGGCGGCCTGAGTATGCCCAATATGGCTACATTCCCGGCGATGCGGACAATGAATCCGTGTCCAAAACGCTGGAATACGCCTACGATGATTGGTGCATCGCCCAGTTTGCCAAAGAGATAGGCAACAAAGAGGTTTACGACGAGTTCATCGACCGCGCCCAGTTCTACAAGAACATCCTGGACCCCGACGGCTTTATGCACGGCAAGATCAACGGTGGTTTTTCCACTCCTTTTAATCCCACAGAGGTAAACAACTTCTTCACTGAAGCCAACTGCTGGCAGTACTCCACTTACGTGCCCCACGATGTCACCGACTATGTCTATCTCATGGGCGGCGAAAAGGCCATGGGCGTGTTCCTGGATTCGCTGTTTTATGGCGATTCGAAGATGACCGGCCGTGACCAATCGGACATCACGGGCGTGATTGGGCAATACGCGCACGGCAACGAGCCGAGCCACCACGCCGCTTACCTCTACAACTTCGTGAGCCAGCCCTGGAAAACGCAGGAGCTGACTCGCAAAATCATGACCGAACTCTACACCTCCAAACCCGACGGGTTGTGCGGCAACGAGGACTGCGGCCAGATGTCGGCATGGTACGTATTCAGCGCCATGGGCTTCTATCCCGTCTGCCCCGGCAAGAACCAATACATCATCGGCTATCCGCTTTTCGACAAGGTTACGGTTAATCTGGAGAACGGCAAGAAACTGATTATCACCAAAGACAAAGATCTGCCCTACATACAGTCTGTGCACTACAATGGCGAGGAAATCACCAAATCATACATCACCTACAACCAGATCAAAGATGGCGGATTGTTGGAATTCAAGATGGGCGACAAGCCCAGCGAGACGTGGGGTGTAGGCTATCTGAACACGCCCAAGGCCATCATCAACCCCACGGTCACTACGGTGCCATACTTCTCCACCGACCAAATGTGCTTCACCGACAGCCTGACCGTCAGCATCCATCTGTACCAGCGCAACTTGCCAGACGTCATGCCCATGTCCGCACTCACCGACATCTACTACACGACCGACGGCAGCACGCCCGCGCCGACGCACGGCACGAAATACGAAGGTCCCATCACCATCAAAGAGAACACCACGCTGAAAGCCATCGCTTTCAACAAGATTTCCGGGGCCAGCAAGGTGGCCGAGGCCAACTATCGGCATTATAACAAAGACAAAAAGCTATCCTACGTTACCAAACCTGCCCAACATTATTTCGCAGGTGGTGAAGACGGTCTCATCGACGGGCTGCGCGCGAAGGCCAACTGGCGCGTGGGCGGCTGGCAAGGCTTCCCCGGCAACTTCGAGGGCGTAATCACACTGGACGAGCCCAAAACAGTACACTCCGTGGCCGTCAGCTGTTTGGAGGACGTACAAGCCTGGATTTTCTACCCCGCCAAAGTGGAAGTTTACATCTCGGAAGATGGCGAGCACTACACCCTGTTCGGCATTGCCAACGGCATTGGTTCCGAAAAGTCGGAGGAGGCCAAATTACATGAGTTTGTAGTTAATGGCAACGCCACCGGCCGTTATCTCAAAGTCAAGGCATCCAGTTACGGGAAACTGCCCGCTTGGCATATCAGCGCAGGCGAGCAGTCGTGGATATTTATGGATGAGATTAGCGTGGAGTAAAAGGGAGCAGGAGGTACAAGGGGTAAATGAGGTAAAGGAGATAAAAGGGGTAAATGGGAAAAACAATAATTCCCCTTCTGAATCCAGAAGGGGTGCCCGAAGGGCGGGGTAGTTAATCTGGATTATATTCCTTATTGTAAATCCTTTTTCAATGCCTCAATTCGCTGATCGAGTCGGGCTGATATCTCAGCAACCTCTTTCTTCTTCTCTACTGTTTCTACCACACTGAAATAGAATTTGATCTTAGGTTCAGTGCCGGACGGGCGGACCGTAATCTTACTACCATCGGCGGTGAAGAATTGCAATACATTGGAAGTGGGCAAGTTAATCAGCTCATTGGTACCGCTTACCAAGTCGTAGGAGCGGCTGGCGCTGTAGTCTTTCATCATCACTACCGGTTGGCCACCTAAAGTCTTGGGCGGGTTCTGACGGTAATTGTCCATCATGGCCTTGATCTTGGCTACACCTTCCTGACCTTTTTCAGTCAGAGAGAGCAGTGACTCCTTGAAGTAGCCATAGCTGCAATAGATGTCATTGAGCACATCGGTGAGCAGTTTATGATTGGGACTATTGGTAACCATGTAATGAGCCGCCATTTCGGCGATGAGACAGCAAGCGGAGATGGCATCCTTGTCACGCACAAAGTCGCCGATCAGGTAGCCGTAGCTCTCTTCGCCACCCACAATGAACTGCTTTTTGCCCTCGTTGGCACGGATAGCCTCCGCAATGTATTTAAATCCGGTGAGCACATCGAAGCACTCCACGTTGTAGTCCAGCGCCACACGGCGGATAAGGTCGGTGGTCACGATAGTCTTGACAGCAAACGGATTATCTGCAAGTTTACCCGTTTTCTGGCTCTGTGAGAGCACATAATGGAACAACAGTGTGCCAGTCTGGTTGCCGTTGAGCAGTTGCATCTTGCCTTCGGCGTTGCGCACTGCGATACCCACGCGGTCGGCGTCGGGGTCAGTGGCCAGAATCAGGTCTGCATTGACCTCATCGGCTTTTTTCAACGCCAACTCCAATGCGGATTTCTCCTCCGGATTGGGCGATTTCACCGTCGGGAAGTTGCCATCGGGCACGGATTGTTCATCCACCAGAACAACATCCTTGAAGCCGTACATCTCGAGTGCCTTGGGCACCATGGTAATGCCGGTTCCGTGCAACGGTGTATAGACAATCTTCAATTTCTTGGCTTTCTTGATGGATTCGGGATGCAGCGACAGCGGTTTCACCAAATCGAAATAGGCTTTATCAACCTGCTCGCCCACCATCTCAATCAATTCTGGGTTGGCCGTCCAATTCACCTGTTTCACAGACGTGATTTTGTTCACCTCCTTGATGACATTGACATCGTGCGGGGGCACCAGCTGACCACCATCCTGCCAATACACCTTGTAGCCATTGTACTCCATGGGATTGTGCGATGCGGTGATCATGATACCTGCATGGCACTGGAGATGGCGCACAGCAAACGAGAGCACCGGCGTGGGGCGCAGTTCCTCGAAAAGGAAGACTTTGATATTGTTAGCTGAAAGAATCTCGGCAGAAATTTTGGCAAATTCGGCGCTATGCAGACGCGAATCGAAAGAAATCACCACCTTGACGGGCTCTTTCTTGAAGCATTTCAGCAGATAATTGGCAAGTCCCTGCGTTGCAGCACCCACCGTATATTTGTTCATCCTATTGGTTCCAACGCCCATGACACCGCGCAAACCGCCCGTACCGAATTCCAGGTCGCGGTAAAAAGCGTCCGACAGGCCTTTGGGGTCCTCCTTTTGCAAACGGAGCACCTCGTTTCTTGTTTCTACATCATAATCATTGGAAAGCCAAAGGTTGACTTTGTCTTGAATCGTTTTGTCCATAATAAAAATTTTATCCATTATAAGAGCAAGGTGCCCTTATTGCTACATTTCTTGGAGCGGTAAACGGGGCTCGAACCCGCGACCTGCGGCTTGGGAAGCCGCCGCTCTACCAACTGAGCTATTACCGCATTAGAGTTAAGAGTTTATAGATTAGAGTTTAGAGTTTTTTTAACTCTCTAAACTTTAAACTCTAAACTCTAAACATTGAATCGTATGTGCAGAATGTCGCCGTCCTGCACCTCGTAGTTTTTCCCTTCCACGGCCAGTTTGCCAGCCTCCTTGCATTTGAGCTCGGAGCCAAGCTGCACCAAGTCGTTGTATTTGATGACTTCGGCACGGATGAAACCACGTTCCAAGTCGCTGTGGATGACGCCAGCAGCCTGCGGCGCGAGCATACCGCGCTTGATGGTCCACGCACGGTTTTCCTTGCCACCTACGGTGAAGAATGAGATGAGATCCAGCATCTTGTAGGCCGCGCGAATCACCTTGTTCACGCCAGGCTCGGTCAGTCCCACATCTTCCAGGAAGACCTTGCGGTCATCTTCGCTCTCCAGCTCGGCGATTTCAGACTCGATCTTGGCCGCTATCACCAGCATCTCGCCACCATTTTCTTCCACATATTTCTTAACTGCCTCGGAATAAGCGTTTCCGCTGACAGCATCGTCATCGTTCACATTGCACACAAACAGCACCGGCTTTTCCGTCAGCAGCATCATGTCGGCCACTACCGCATGCTCGTCGGGGGTAACCTCCAGCGTGCGTACATTCTGGAACTTCTCCAGGTGCTCCTTGTATTTCTTCAAGACTTCATAATCGTGTTTGGCGTTCTTGTCGCCGATTTTGGCGGCCTTCTCCACCTTGGAGATTTTACGGTCAACCTGCTCCAAGTCCTTGCACTGCAACTCAAAGTCCACAATCTCGATGTCGCGCACAGGGTCCACGGAGCCTTCCACGTGCGGGAGGGCCGGGTTGTCGAAGCAGCGCAGCACGTGAATCAGGGCGTCGCACAGGCGCACATCCGCGAGGAAGCTATTGCCGATACCCTCGCCTTGGCTTGCGCCCTTGGCCAAACCCGGAATGTCCACCAGATCCAAATTGGCATATACCAGCTTATCTGCTTGGATGAAAGTGTTGATATTGGCGAGACGCTCATCCGGCACGGCACAAACGCCGATGTTGGATTTGTTTGTGCTGTACGCAAACTCTGTCACTGCCGCCTTCGTGTTCGATATGCAGTTGAACATTGTGGTTTTACCAGAGTTGGTCAGTCCTACTATGCCGCATTTTAGGCCCATATTGCTTAGTGTTTGGTTTAGTCGTTTGTTGTTTGATGCCCCACACTGCACTTCGCTTGTGCGGGATCGTCTGATTCTCCTTTTTCACCCCCACACTGCGCGACTTCGTCGCTTGTGCGGGGTTAATTGCACTTCGTGCGTTTTGTCTCTTCGAGACTGCTTAATGAATATATCCCTTCAAATTCAACTTCGTGCGTTTTGCCTCTTCGAGGGTGCTCAAGGAATGTCTTTCATCAAGATGATCGACACCCTTTGCTTTACGTTAGAATCCCAGGACGATGTCCTCCACGTGGTCGATTTCGGGGAGGTAGTGCTTGATGGTCTGCTCTACCCCGTTCTTGAGTGTCATCTTGGCGTGTGGGCAGGTGCCGCAGGCGCCCTGAAGCTTCACCTTCACCACGTTGTCAGCGGTAAGTTCCACAAATTCAACATCGCCACCGTCTTGCTGCAGGTAAGGGCGTATTTGCTCAATGATGGATTTCACTTTTTGTTCAAGGGTAGGGTTTTCCATACTTTCGTCATTTAGGATTCGGCTGCAAAGGTACAAAAAATATTTACTCATATACAATGCTCATATTTTGTCGGCCGCTTTCTTTTTACTATTTTTGCAGCCGTAAAAATGAGAGAGCGTAAACACATATTCCTGCCTATACTCTTCAGCGTGCTGCTGCTGATTTCCGCCCTGGGAGCCATTTTCATCGGGGCCATTGACATCCCTTTGGACTCAGTGTGGGGCAGTTTTCTGCACCGGATAGGCATCTCTGGCGGCATCATCGTGCCCGCCTACTATGACATGGCCATCTGGCAGTTGCGCCTGCCGCGTATCGTGATGAGCCTGCTGGCTGGCGCCTCGCTCGCCGTGTGCGGCTGCGTGTTCCAGAGCATCTTCCGCAATCCCATTTGCGATCCCTACATTCTGGGCATCTCATCGGGCGCCTCGCTCGGCGCCGCCGTGGCCATCATCCTCGGCTGGGACATCTCCGTGTTCGGCATCACCATCCCCGCCCTGGCCACCGCCCTGCTGACCCTCGTCTTCATCATGGGCATCGGACGGATCTCCAACCAGCACAACACCCAAACACTCCTGCTCACCGGCATTGCCCTCAACTTCTTCATCTCCTCCGTCATCACCCTGCTGATTGTCGTCAACCAACAATCCATGCACAAAATTTACTTCTGGACCATGGGCAGTCTGGCCACCGTTTCCTGGCTGGAAATCGCCTGGCTTTTCCCTGTCATGGTGATCGGATTAATCGTCTTGTTTCATTATTCCAAAGACTTGGATATCATGCAGATGGGTATGGAGTCGGCACAAAGCATCGGGGTAAATACGCAACGCACCACCTACATCGTGCTCATCGCATCCTCCATCCTGATTGGCGTTGTGGTATCGTTTTGTGGCGTGATTGGATTCATCGGGCTTATCATTCCCAACATAGTGAGATTGCTCTTTGGCAGCAAAAACCGGCATCTCTTCACCTACTCCATCTTTTTCGGAGCGTTCTTTTTGCTGGTCGCCGACACGCTGGCACGCACCATAGCTGCACCCTCCGAGCTTCCCGTGGGCAGCATCACCGCCCTAGCTGGCGCACCTTATTTCATTTACCTGTTGATACGGAATAAAACCGCTATGCGGCAATAAAGTAGGCTATCGAGTCACAGCCCCTTCTTTCAACGCCTTTTTATAGAGTTCGTTGATATAATTCTCTATGTACTGCTGCTTGCGCTGGTTCAACAGCATCATGCGGACGGCAGCACGTTCCTCCTCCGTCTCACTGGCAGCCCGCTGGTTCTTGTAATCCAATACCACCAACAGATAGCGACTTCCATCAATTGTCTTATCTACATACTGATGTTGTGTCTTCAGATTGCCCGTTTTCAAATCGAATGGAACCTCAGCACGAACATCCTCCAGATAGAGCCACGCATTGTCATCGAGCATATACTCGACCGAATCACCGAAAAGTCGCATCAGCTGTTCCTTCTCCTCTTGTCGTCTGTTCTCATTGAAAAGAATCTCCTTGACCGGCGTGCCCAACTTGGAATTGGCCGACAGTTTCACGTAGTTCACTTTGACAATTTCCTTGTTCACGGCATAACGTCCGTCAAAGGCGCGCGTGAAAGCCTCCACATCCTGATCCGTGATGCCAAACATGTTCGTATCGGACACCAGTTTGTCATAATACGCATTGATGAGCAGACTCCGACGGTAGTTTTCAAGCTGTTTGTCGAAGTTTTTCTCCCGGACAGAGAGTTGATGCTCAGCCTCGTGGAGAATCAGACGTTCCTTCACCCAGCTGTCGATGTAATCTTTCACCATGGCCACACTGTCTTCCGGCGATAAGCCCGACGGCAAGCCACTTTCCACCTCCGAGAGGTAGAGTTTATGGTTATAGACCTGCGCCACCACCTTGTCACGCTTCCGTTGGCAGGAGGCGAGGCATAAGATGGCAAGAAACAAGATGACGATTCGTTTCACTTTATTTTTTCAAGATAGAGCGGAAAACCTTTTCATCCACAGTCACCGGATATTTCTCACGCAACTCCTTCAGCCACTGGCTTTCAAGGTAATCCTGATACTTGTTGATAACGGAGGCACGGACCTCTTCCAGCGGTTTGAAAGTGGGTTGGCCAAGAGAATCCACTGTGGGATAGTCGGTTTTGATGGTCTCATAGAAATTCTCCAAAGCACTGGTATCCTCTACTGCCGCATTCCAAACCTTTTGGGAATTGATTTCATACAGCAACATGCCGTCATGGAACTCTTCCACTAAATCTCTGAATTCAGGATATTTGTTTTTCAGATGGGCTTTTTCGTAAGCCATCATGTTTTCTGAAACAAATGTCGGGAAGACTTTCTCAAGCACATCAGCGAGAGTGCCATTCAAGGGCATGCCTTTGAATCGGTTAAGGAACTGTGCAAATTGCTCTGCTGTCAACTGGGTATCAGCAAATGTACACATTGGACGCAACTTTTCGATACCAGGCAGCGTTACAGCTTCCTCCTTGGTAGTTGAGAAATAGTTTTCGGTGAGATTCTTATTGAAGAACTTCATGGCTGCTTTCTTACCGCTTTCCTCATAGTTGTATTCTCTTTTCAGTTTGGCGATAAAAGAACTCTGGCTCTTGCGTGATCTGGGGTCACGAGTCAGGCGGTTTTTAAGAATATAGCGGCCCTCTTCATTCATGTTAACATAAAGGATGGAATCCAGTCTGAGGAAATGCCAACCCATGGAAGTGGGCACCGGCTCGGAAACTTCGCCGGGCTGCAAGTGGATGGCTGCAGACACATAGTTGCCGGGGCGTCTGCTCGGTTGGAACGGCGTCATGACGCCGCCAATATCTTTGGTGGCCATATCCTCGGAGAACTCCTGAGCCACTTCCGCAAAAGAGGAAGAGCCGTCATTGAGGCGGCGAGAGACCTCGCGAACCTTGTCCATGACTTTGGGATTGCTGACACCAGTCAACGCCTGCGTGTCGGCTATGAAAATCTGGGAAAGGTAAATATGCGACATGGCTGGCACCTTCTCCTGAACGTACACCAGATGGTATCCGTATTGGGAACGTACCGGCATGGAGACCTGTCCCACCGGCGTATTGTAAGCAGCTGACTCGAACGGGTAAATCATCTCCAGCACGGAGAAGAAGCCCAGCTCACCGCGATTACCGCGCTGCATACGGCCGCTCTGCGGGTTCATGTAGTCACGCGCGGACTTGTCCTCCGAATACAGCACAGCAGCTTCGTTGAAGTCCATGCCCTTCATGATCTTGTCACGAATTTGCATAATCTTATGATAAGCTGCCAATGTATCCTTCGGAGTTGCCGAAGTGCTGCACATCACCAAGATATGGGAAGCCCGAACCTGGCTTTTGGCACGTTCGAAAGCCTCGTCCAATAACTGTTCACTCACCTCTGTATCAATCAGATACTGTTGTGCCGACTGGTTTTCATAGGATGCCAATTCACGAACAAAAGCCGCAGAGGTGTCCATTTTCAAAGATTGAGCCTCCTGCACTTTCATTCGATAATTGATGAACAAATCCAAATACTCCCGCAAATCCTTCTCGGAAGCGGCAGACAGGTCATTGTTTTTATTGTAAGCGTTGACAAATGTACTTTTAGTGACACTTTCCTTCCCGATTTTGACGAGAATGTCGTTATTGTTTTGTGCAAACAAGTTTCCAATCGCCAGAACGGCAACCATGGATAATGCTAATCGTTTCATTTTCTTATAAATAGCTTCTGTACAATTATTCTTTAAAAATGGGGTGCAAAAATAATAAAATATTGCCTACTGGAACGCATTCTCGCTGAGGCCGTCGCCGGAGATGGCGAGGCGCGACATGTAGGACGGGGCCTCCTTGCCGAGGTACTTGTCAACATAGATCTTGGCCAAGTACTGTCCCAGCATGAAGCCGTGGCCGCGCATACCGACCAACAAGCCGTGCTCCGGATCCACAATGTAGCGCGGCTCCGTATAATAGCCCGCCCAGGTGGCCTGGAAGCTGACATTCTTCAACTGCGGAATCCAGTCGATGAACATCTCTGCACACACCTGCAGGAAGTCCTGCGTGTTGTACTTCAGCTCCTTGCCGGCCTGCAACTGCTCGGTGGCAGGCGAAGCACAGCCGATAATCTGGCCCGTCTCGGCAAACTGCTGGCCATAAACGGCAGAGAAGCCTTTGTACTTGCGGCGGTCGATGAGCATATCCAGCGAATCGCCATCCTTGCCCAACATCGGCAAACGATGGGTGATAAATGCCTGGTGTTTAATTGGATACAGACCGAGATACATACCCAGCTGTTCCGCAAACTTGTTGGCACTCGGTCCCAACGAGTTCACAAAATGCTCGCAGTGGTACTCCACATACTCCTTGTCGTGCGTGAACACCAAAGCCATGAAACCCTTGGCGGTTTTCTGCACCTCCACCAACTTGGTGTCCTCCAGCAGCACGCCACCATGCTCGATGGCGATGTTGCGGATGTAGTTGATGGTCGGGCCGGGCGTGGCCTGCCAGCACGCATTGGTGATGCAGGCAGCCTGATAGGTGTTCAGATTCGGGTTGAAGTACGGGGAAACCTCTTTCAGGAAGTCTTTCTTATCCACCATGTAGCCGTCGCTCCACTCCAGAGATCTCTCCAAAGCCTTATAGTTAGCCTCATCGTGGGCAAATCCTACATAACGGGTAGGTTTGTAGTTGATATTGGTAACTTTTTGGATTTCCTCAAAAATCACGCGGTTGTGTTCGGCAATGTCGGCAATTTCGGGCACCGAGAAGCTCGGACGGCCACCACCGATACAGCGCCAGGAGGAGCCGCGCTCGGCGTTGCAGAGTACTACCTTCTTGCCAGCCTCGGCGAAATAGCGGAACAAGCCGCTGCCCGTGATACCACCACCAGCCACGAACACATCGCACTCCACCTTGCGGGTGGGCTTGCCGTTCACATTGGTCACAAACTCCGCCGGCTCGTCACTCGGGCAAAGTTCGCCGATGTTCAGCTGCGAGGAGAGCGGACCACGCGGGGTGGCGTCGCCCACCACCTCCACACCATGACCGGCCAGCAGCAGCTTCACGCGCGGGATGCAGCGCTTGCCACGACACGGGCCCATACCGATGCGGGTGATGTGCTTCAACTCATCCACCGAAATGATCTTCTTGCCTTTCACTGCAGCCAGAATGGTCTCGATCTTCACATCGTCGCAATGGCAGACGTACGCAGGATCTTCTTCCTTATTTTCCACCTTCTGCCAATTCAGCGGCTTCGGGTATCTCTCTTTCAGCACAAAACCGGTAACATCCATCAAAGCCTCGCCCTCAATGGTCAGGGCTTTCACTCGGGCCACATTGGTCTTGTTCTCGCCCTTGGTGATCTTCTCGATTACACCTTCGCCGATGTTCTCTCCGTTGTCGTTCACCAGATAGACCTCAGCATTCTCCTCGGCATCGTACTCAAACGGCAGGAAGAGCCAGTTCTTTGGAATGTTGTAGCCGAACAGAGCCAAACCAGGACAGTGGTTCACGCACTTCATACAGCCGATGCACTTCTCGTAGTCGATTTGCGGCACCGTGTTGGTGGCCAATTTGGTAATGGCGCCTTGCGGGCAGGCGAAAGAGCACGGGTTGCAAGCAAAGCCGTAGAGACAGTCGGCCATCACGAACGGTTTATTCAGGCGGTCGCCGGCGGGATGGTTGGGCTTGTCGAGCACGCGCACGGGATGTTGCTGCGAGTCGGCGTAGTCCTTGGTCACGGCCAAATAATCGTCGTAGTTGAACCGCACATTCATCGATTGGGCGATCTCCATGGCAGCCTGCTTGCCCCGGAGCACAGCGCAAGTGCCCTCGCCCACGCGCGTGGCATCACCCACGCCGTAAGTGTTGAGGCCAAAAGTGACCTTGCCTTTCTCCAAAATCAGGTTGTCGGGTTTCAAACCCGTACAGATGTTGATGAGATCGATATCTTTGATAACCTGCTCGGTACCCGGCACAGGTTTGAAGTTCTTGCATTCGGCAATCACGGCGCCAATCACGCCGGTGTGGTCCTCGTTGGGAATGGCTTTCAGCAGCGTGTGGGAGGTGATGATGGGGATGCCCAAACGGCGCACGCGGTTGGCCTGCACAGGGAAACCGCCCTCATGGTCCATGGCCTCCACAATGGCCACCACCTGCGCACCAGCCTGCATGGCCTGATACGAAGTAAGATAGCCGATATTGCCTGCACCGATGGTGAGGATGCGCTTACCGAGCAACGTATGTTGCAGATTCATCATTTTTTGCACCACGGCGGCGGTGTAAACGCCCGGCAGGTCGTCATTCTCGAAGGTGGGCATGAACGGAAACGCACCCGTGGCCACCACCAAATAGTTGGCATCCACAAAGAAGATGCTGTTGTCTTCCATATTCTTGACAGCCACGCGCTTGCCTTCCAAAATATCCCACACGGTGCTGTTCAGCAGGATGCCGGAGTGGTCGTCACCAGCCAACGTCTTGGCAATGTCGAAGCCACGCATGCCGCCGTATTTCTGTTCTTTCTCGAAGAAGAAGAACTGGTGGGTCTGCATGGTGAACTGGCCACCGATGCGGTCGTTGTTATCGATGACAATATTGGGGATGTTCAGCTTGTTGAGTTCTTCTCGGCAAGCCAATCCTGCAGGGCCGGCACCGATGATGACGACTTGCGTCTTATAGACTTTCACGCCATCTTCGTTTTTCACTGACGTACTTTCGGGCAGGTAGTTGTGGGCAATCTCCTCCACTTTCTTCACCCCATCTACTTTGGTGATGCAGATGCGCTTCACCTCGCCATCGACGAGCATTTCGCATGCGCCGCACTTGCCGATGCCGCAGTCCATGCTGCGTTCGCGGCCCGTAAGGCTGTGGCTGTGAATCGGAAATCCGGCCTGATGCAGTGCCGCAGCTATGGTATAGCCTTTTTGCGCTTTCACGATTTGGCCTTTGTATTCGAACGACACAATCTCGCCGTCCGGAATATCCAGAATGGGGTGATGTTGAATTTTGTACATAAGTGTTGTTTTAGTTGATTATGAATCAGTTATTGTTTTATTCTTTTTAACTCCAAAAGAAGCTGGCAAATATACAAAAACAATAATTAAAACACAATAGGGTAAAAAAATGCCAAAATTCAAAACAACTTTCCTACTCGCTCAACTCCAGCCACTCCAGCTCTTTCTCTTCCAACTGCTGTTTGGCTTCGTCGTAAGCTTTGTAGAGCTCCCCAGAGTTGATTTCAGTGGCATACTTGTCCGGTTGCGAGAGTTTTTCTTCAATCTCCGCCACCTTTTGCTGCAATTGCTCCACCTCATCCTCCAACTTGCGCAAGCGGTTTTTCTTCTTGCGGTCAGCGGCCTCCTGGGCCTTGCGCTGCTCATAACTCTCCTTGTTGCTGGAAACAGCCTTGCCACCGCCATTGGAGGAAACGGCTGCATTGCGTTGCAACTCATTGAGGGTTTCTATTTTGCGCTGTTGCAAGAAGTCATAGACGTCGCCCGTGTAGCCGCGCAACTGCTTGTCCTTGAACTCGTAAGTTTTGGTAGATAATCCTTGCAGAAAATCTCGGTCGTGCGAAACCAGAATAAGGCTGCCTTCGTATTGCAACAAGGCGTTCTTGAGCACGTCCTTTGAGGGCATGTCCAGATGGTTGGTAGGCTCGTCGAGGATGAGCAGATTGAAGGGCGAAAGCAGCAACTTGGCCAGCGCCAAGCGGGCTTTCTCGCCGCCGGAGAGCACCTTCACTTTCTTCTCGGTAGCTTCTGTATCGAACAGGAAACTGCCGAGGATGGTTCTTATCTTGGGACGGATGTCGCCCACGGCCACATCGTCAATAGTCTCAAACACAGTCTTTTCCGGATCCAGCAGTTTGGCTTGGTTCTGGGCATAGTAGCCAATCACCACCTGATATCCGAGTTCCAGTTGGCCGCCTTGCGGGGCCAGTTCACCGACAATGGCTTTCACCATGGTGGATTTGCCCTCGCCGTTGCGGCCTACAAACGCCACGCGCTCGCCGCGCTCCAAGTGGAAGTCAATTTTGTCCAGCACATTCAGCGTGTCATAGCCCAACGATAATTGCTTGGCATCCACCACCATGCGCCCAGAGTGCGGCGCCGGCGGGAACTTAAATGTGATGGATGAAGAATCATAATCATCAATCTCCACCCTATCCATCTTTTCCAGCATCTTGATACGACTCTGTACCTGCCGCGCCTTGGTGGCTTTATAGCGAAAACGCTCAATAAATCGCTCAATCTGCGCTATTTGCTGTTGCTGATTCTCGTAGGCAGCCTGCTGGTGTTCAATGCGCTCCAGCCGCTGCTCCACATATTGCGAGTAACTGCACTTATAATCCTGGATGGTGCCGCAGGTAATTTCCACCGTGCGGTTGGTCACGCGGTCCAGAAATGCGCGGTCGTGAGAAACCAAAATCACGCAGCCGTCATAGTTGGCCAGATAGTCCTCCAGCCACTGGATGGATTCGATGTCAAGATGGTTGGTCGGCTCGTCCAGCAGGACAATTTCGGGTTTCTGGAGCAGGATTTTGCTCAAACAGACGCGCATCTGCCAGCCGTTGCTGAACTCAGCCATAGGACGTTGGAAATCCGTGCGCTTGAAGCCCATGCCCGTGAGCACTTTCTCGGCCTCGCCCTCAATCATATTGCCCCCCAGATGCTGGTGCCGGTCGTTGGCGTCCGACAACTGCTGCGCCAGCTGCGCATATTCCGCTGATTCATAGTCAGTTCGCTCCGACAACTCTCGCGTGAGCCGCTGGATCTTGCTCTCCAGCTGTTTCACCTCCACAAACGCCGACATGGTCTCCTCCCACACCGTTTTGTAGGAAGTCTCGGCCAACTCCTGCGGCAAATAACCCGTCTTATAGCCCGTGGTGATGACCATCGTGCCCGAAGCGGGCTCCATCTCGCGATGGATAATCTTCAGCAGCGTGGATTTGCCTGCCCCGTTGTGGCCCACCAGACCGATTCGGTCGCGGTCGCCCGCCACAAAGGAGATGTCACGGAACAGGAAGTCGCCGGTGAAATTGACGGAGAGTTTGTTGATTTGGATCATGATAGATTAGAGATGAGAGATTAGAGATTAGAGTTTAGAGAGAAAAGAGTGAGGAGTGAGGAGTGAGGAGTTAGCAGTTAGAAGTAAGGAGTATTGGGTTGTGAGTTGAATACTTTTGATTGAGAGGTCGTAGGAGTATTACACTAAGGCATTAATATTCAGTTCGCGGTATATATTGTTGATCACAATGTCGATACGATCATCGAAGGCCTCGCGGGTGGCGTAGCCCACATGGGGCACCACTACACAGTTGGGAGTGTGCAACAGCGGATGGTCGGTCGCCAACGGCGGTTCCTTCTCGAAGACGTCGATACCGGCGCCGGCCAGTTTGCCATCGCGGAGTGCCTCTGCCAGCGCGTCCATATCCACCACATTGCCACGGGCAGTGTTGATAAGCACAGCCGCGGGCTTGCACAGGGCCAGCAGTTCACGTGAAATCAGATGGTGCGTTTCAGCGGTGAGCGGCACGTGCAGCGAGATGATGTCGCTGGTGCGCATCAGCTCTTCGAGGGACAGGTAGCTCACGCCCATGTTGAGCACTTCCTGCCGCTGGCTCCGGCTCCACGCCACGACCTCACAGCCGAAGCACTGGAGCAGCTGCGCGGTGCGTGCGCCGATAGCACCCGTGCCCACGATGCCCACGCGCTTGCCCCGGAGCTCGCGCCCGAGGAAGTTGTTGCGCGTGCCACTTTGGCGAGTGTCTGCATCCAACGCGGTGATGTGGCGATAGACATCGATCATCAAACCAATGACCAACTCCGCAACACCTTGAGTGGCATACCCAGAGGCGTTCACCACCTTGATATCGTGTGCTTTACAATAGTCCAAGTCGATATGGTCCAACCCCGTGAAAGCCACGTCCAACAATTTCAAATTCGGGCACTGCGACAACA
The DNA here is from genome assembly GCA_045132055.1 of Bacteroidales bacterium. Taxonomy (GTDB): domain Bacteria; phylum Bacteroidota; class Bacteroidia; order Bacteroidales; family WCHB1-69; genus F23-D06. The sequence goes on along the minus strand of JBGURP010000033.1, from coordinate 20,373 downwards.
CATCCGCCCCGATCTTGATATTGGACACGATGACTACATCCGCGTCTTTCATTCTTTCCACCAACGTGGCGGCATCTTCCTTTCGGTCACGATAACACTGAAATTCAAGATTGTGCTTGGCCAGCTGCCCGGCAATCTCTTGTGCCTTGGCTTCGCTGATACCTATCGGTTCTACTGCTGTTATTTTCATATTTTTTTATTTTTCGATTTATGAGACGCACGGCCGTGCGTCTCTACCTCACCATTCCGCCGCTTGCGGCGGAACCTCCAACGTTAACTGGCAATCTTCGCTTGTTGGGGAACCCCAAACCTTACATCACCTTTTGCACCTCCACCTGCAACACATCGCTGCTGGTGCGGTCGTACAGAATAGCCACCACCGTGCAATTGGCAGGATTCCAGTCGTGGCCTGACATGTTGATTTTATGGGCGAGGGTATAACCTTTCCCGGTCTCCAAATATCCGTTGGTATTGAGCAGCGTGCCGTAAGTGCCGTTCAGACTGGCGCGCAGCACGTGGTTATGGACATAGTTTTCGATATACTCCGTGCCGTTCAATTGCGGTTTCACGATACCATCCTCAATCAGATAGAAGGCAAGGCGAAGCTGATTGGAACAGGGTTCCAGGAGGGTAACCTGCGCATTGGCTTTGAGCATATCCGTCTGTGCATTGTACTCGTTGATGAGTTGGATGGCAGCCAGCGGTTTGCTACGGTCAACGGCATTGATTTTGGACAACCATCGGACCAAGCTCCAACCACCCGGCTCAGGATAGCGGTTGATGATGGCTGCCGGGATACCGTCAATGGAGAACTCCTTTGCCAGCTCACTACCCACATCGGTACGAAAATCGTACGGATAGCCCTCTGCGGCATTGGGAGTGGCCAGTGCACCAGCATGTATGCCAATCGCCACCAGCGTGTCACCGAAGCGCTCGTGCAGCTCTTCCAACTTCAGGTGTCCGTTGGGACAGTTCAAACAACGATGCCCAGTATATTCTTCAATCAACACCTTGCGATACACACTGCTGACATCCAGATCGGGGAACGTCACGGTTATCTGCTCATTTTCAGAAGGCACCAGATAGGGTCCCTCAATTCTGTCACAGCCAGCAAAAATCGTAGCGGCCAGGACGGTTATGAAAACGAATATCTTTTTCATTATGATGATGTTTTTCTTTTAGATGAAAATTGAAATCTGTTAAAACGAAGTGGTCACCGAGAGACCTGCACCATAGGAGGCGGGCACGGCGCGGCACACACCGCCGATGCAGAGGATGCCCTCTTGCGTCTTGCCGAAGTTGAGCGCGATGCGCGTGGTGTTCCACACAAATGCACCTGCTATGTTGAAATAATGTAAGCGCATTTCCGGATTCGTATTACCATAATTATATTGGTCACCGATGGAGATGAACCACTTGGGACTGATAGCGTACTCCAACATTCCGTAAATCCAGCTTCCCTTATCATCCTTGGTATAAAGATGTTGCAATTCCAGACGAAGAGAATGCTTCGGGGTCACTTTCCACTGCAAATCAGAAGCCACCAAATGTCCACGCATCATGCCCTCGTGACCTTGCAATTTCTCCAAGTTGTAGGTAATGTAATTGTAGGCCAAAATCCATTTCCATTGCTTGGTGAAACGGTGACTGATTTCAAATCCAATGTCTTGATACAGCAAATCGGGACCGAATTTGAAGAAACTGGAAGTGTATCCTTCTGTACCCGACAGTGTTCCATAATCCACAGCCAACGCCACAGGTTGTTGATCGGTATTGTGGAAACGGGAGAAGTTGAAGGTGAGGTCGGTGCCATACTTGCCGCCCAGTTTCGTTTTCTTCGGAATCTGATAGTTTACCTGCAACTGCACGCCAATCTGGCTATTGGGCTGCGAAGCAAAGCTGTAGTTGCTGATCAACTGGTAGGAATACTGGCGGTTGATAGCTGGTATGTTGTTGATATAGAGCAATGAATTGGTCTTCTGCATACGCTGGGTACGGTAGTCCATGTTGTCGGCGCGGATGAATGAGGCGGCAACGCCGAGGCCTTTCATGGAATAGGTGGCAGACAAGAACAAAGCATCACCTTTTTTGTAGATGAAATCGTTGGTAACATTGGGATCTTGCATCTTCTGTGCATACTCGCCATCAAGGCGGAAACCCTTGTAACCGAAGCTCATGCGCGCAGCCCAGGTAGCCACATTTTGCGGAATCTTGTCCACAGCAATCACGCCCGTGGTAGCGCTGTCGGTGCCCGGGTAGAGGCTGACATTGATCTCCTCGTCGGCCTTCTCGAACTTGCTGACGAAGGAGGCGCCCACATTGGCCGTAAAGCCAGCTTCCTGCACTTTCTCAAACATTTCGCTGAAGGAGAGTTCGGCATCCAAACCGCGCACATAGTCTTGTCGTCCGATGTAAGAGTCGAAGTTCAGTCTTTCCACGCCCCACACGCCTTTCAGATAGACGCCTTTGTACGGGGTTACCTTGATTCGTGCACCCAGCAGACTGTTGTCGATGCCCAGCTGGCGGTCTTCGTACGCGCGAAGCGTAAGGCCGTTGCCGAACTGGTCGTAGAAATTACCCGCGGTCACCTGGATGAACTTGTTCTTGTAATCGGCGAAGAAGTAGCGCACGCCTTGGCCTTTGTAGTTGATTTTCTCAAAGTCGATCAGCGGAAACATGTAAAATTCGTAGCGCATGCCTGCCGAGAAGCCACCGTTGGAGTATAGCAGGTTCAGGAAGGCGTTGGCTCTCACCTTGGAGTCCACCTTCTCGGCCCCGATGAGGGAGTCGGGAATGTAGTACATGCCATTGAAACCGAAGTCGCCGCTAATACGGCTATTGCCCAGCTGGTGCTGGGCAAAGGTAGTAAGTGCCAGCAGACAAAGTACCGGCAACAGTAGAAGTTTTTTCATACTGAAGATTATTTTTTCACAAGACTTTTGATGACATTGTAAACCTCTTCCTCACTGCCGGGGGCGTAGGAAGTGTGCTGCCATACAATCTGGCCTTCGCCGTTGAGGATGCACATGTAGGGTACATCGTTGACATTCATGGCGCGCTTGAAGTCGGAGTTCACATCCAGCAGCACGGTGTATTCCCAGCCTTTGCCGTTGACGAAGGGGGCCACGCGCGCGGAGGTCTTGGCGTCATCGATGGCGATGGCATAGAGTTTCACGCCTGTTTCCTCCACCCAGTCCTCATACTCGTCAGCGATGGCCAGCAATTCGGCGATGCAGGGTTTGCACCAAGTGGCCCACAGGCTCACGATCACGGGTTTGCCGTCATTTTTAATGTCGGCAGTGTTGAACACTTTGCCGTCGAGGGTTTGGATATCGACAGCCGGCAGTTTGGCCAGATGTTTGTCCTTTTCCACTTCCTGTGCAGACAGGGAGACACACATCAGGACCACAGTCATCAAAAGAGCGATTTTTTTCATTGCTATAAAGTTTCAATTATTGTTTGCAAAAACTATTTACACCTTTCGAAATCAGCCTAAAAAAGACAAAAATATCTTTTGTGGGTTTAGATTTGAAACGGCAAAAATACGAAAAAAAACAAAAGAAGAAAAAAGATAAAAAGGCCTTTACTTTCTGCCCTGGAACAGCGGGTTCTCCTCCTGCTCTTCCTCCGGCGGGAAGCGTCTCAGCAGATAGTCGGTGAGTCCATGCTCCGGCGCAGGGGCGTCGCGGAAGAGCACCCTGCCCGCACTGTTCACAATCATATAGTCGGGCAGCGTCTCCACCCCCTTCCCCATCAGCCAGTCGTAGTTGCCGTTGAAATAGAGCACCGGCCAGTCGAACATGCCCTTGTACTGCTTGCAGAACCGCTCGTAGTCCGACTTGTCCATGTCCACATTCAGACTCACGAACTGTATCTTGTCCCCGTATTGCTTTTGTAATTCTTTCAAAATCAACATCTCCCGAATGCAATCCACACAGTCGCTTTGGAAAATCTGCACATAGATGTCCTTCCCCTCGAACTCACTGAAATCCGTCTTCTTGCCCTTCTCATTCTTCAAGGTGATGTTGCAATCGGCATCCGGCGACGGAGTCAGGATCTCCAAAGCATTGTTGATGTAGATGACATGCTCGGGGAAGTGCGAGGAGACCTGGATGTATTTCAGCAACTGGACAATGTGGCCACGGTCAAACTCCTCGTTGTAGAAAAAATCGATGAGATTGCGAATGATGACCAGCTCGCGCAAGCGCTCGCTCACCAACATCGGGTCACGACCCGCCTCGTTGAACAGCGTCAAATAATCGGGATCCTCATTGATGGTGCGCGTCAACAGGTCTTTGGAAATGTATCTTGAGTTGTATAAGTAGTTGGAATAGACATTGTTAAACAAAATCATGTACGCCGGATTGTCGTACAGCACCTCATCATGGTTGAAATATCTGTCATACAGCATTTTCTGCTCCTTCGGCATGCAGAGTTTGTCCACCAAACCGCATGTATAATAGACGTATGATGTGTAAAAATTATCCGGATTATACTGTATATCAAAACGTTCGTTCAACAGTTGCATCACCGTGTCGTACGCCGATTTGTCGCGGTCATAGGTCAGCCGGAAGCCATAATAGCCCATCACATTGTCGAAATAATGGGTAAAGCGGTTGATTTTGTAGTTAAGGTCGGCAGTATCCGTTTTGTCGGTGGTAATTTGCAGAAATCCACCATACTTTTCCGGGTTGATCATGCCGAACAGCACCGTGTCGGTGGTAATGTGGAAATTGTACTCGTTGTAGGGCACCACGAAAAAGTCGGCCTTGGTGGTGCGGATGGCCAATTGTACGGGACGTATCTTGTTGGTTGGGTAGGTCAGCTTGAAATGGCCATTGCGGTCGATTTTGTCGGTGGCCACCACTTTGGGAATGTTGTTGAGCAGGTCGTCATAGACCAGCAGGCGGATTTCCTCATTGGCGGCAAAGGGGGCATCGCCCGTGATGGTCACGGGGTCCTGTGCTCCGGCGCGCAGCGCGAGCAACAGCAGCAATGCCATGCAACAAATATCATATATGACCGCCCTGCGCCGCATTATGGATTCAATTCGGGAAGCTTATAGGAAACAAACGGGGAATAGTCGGCTCCAAGCTGACAGAGTTCGCGCACCAGCGAAGAGGAAACGGCGGCCCACTGCGGAGAGGCGGGCAGCAGTACAGTTTCTATCTCCGGTGCCAACTGTCGGTTGATGAGACACATCTCCTGCTCCATCTGGAAGTCGGCGGCATTGCGAACGCCACGTACCAAATGCGTCGCGCCCACCTTGCGACACAAATCCACGGTCAGTCCTTCGTAGGTAAGAACTTCCACTTTGGGATTGCCGGCATAGAGGTCTTGGATCCATTTCATACGTTGTTCAACGGAGAAAGCATCCTTTTTGTTGTAATTATGGCCGATGGCGATGAAAATTTTCTCGAACAGGGGCAGTGCCTTTTGCACAATATCCTCATGTCCTTTGGTGAAGGGAGAGAAGGAACCGGCGAAAACAGCGATGGCAGGCATAGTTTAATCTCTTATGACGGTAAAATTGTAATCATCCAGAAACTTGATCAGCCGTGAGGGCTTGTAGTCGTAGGAACTGGCGTATTGCTGCGGCACCACATAGTCCATCTGCTTCAGCACTTCGGACGAGATGTCGGCGAAGGTTTGCGGGGTGGGCTGCATGGCGATGTTGGCGGAAGTGGAGATGATGGGCTTGTCCAGCGCGCGGATGAGGCGGCGGCAGAACTCCTGCTGCACGATGCGGATGGCAATGGTGCCATCGTTGTGCACCAACTTGGCGGGCAGGTTCTGCGCGGTGGGATAGATAAACGTGGTGGGCCGGGAAATATGCGGGATGAGGTCCCAGGCTATCAGCGGAATCTTCTTCACATACATCGGGAGACGCTCGGCAGAGTCGAGCAGGATAATCATGCTCTTCTTCTCGTCACGCTGTTTGATGTGATAAATCTTCATGATGGCCTCCTCGTTGGTGGCATCACACCCTATACCCCACACTGTGTCAGTGGGATAGAGCAACACCTTGCCGGCTCGCAATAGTTCCGCACATTTTTCAATTTCCTGTTCCATTTCCGATAGTTTTTTTTGCAACCTGCAAAAGTACAAAAAAGGTAATAAAACGACGATACCTACGTTTATTTTTATATTTTTGCCGCCTTATTTTTTGAACATAAAAATTAACCTATTCATACAATGAAAAAACTACTCGTTTCCTTTTTTATGATGCTGGCAGTCATTTCCTTAGCCAAAGCCCAGCATTACAATGTCAAACACAGTGACTTCAACCGTGTTTCCATCTCTTTCAAATCCGACATGATCCAAGTGAAGGATATAAAAACTACCCAGGGATACTTTTCCCAGATCTCCATGGCCGACTACCAGAACAGCAACACGGTCGGCTGCCCGCAACTGCCCATGATGACCAGACTCATCGAAATCCCGTTGTGCGACTCCGTGATTGCCACGATTTCCAACGCACAATACAACGAGTTTGACGCTTCCGAGTTAGGCATCATGCACCCCATTTATCCTGTGCAAAACAGCTATCCGAAATCCTATAGCGGAGAAAAAACTTTCGTGCAGAATCAAGAAGTGTACCAAACCGATGGTTTTTACGCTGAGCCGCTGGTATCAGTACAGAAAAGCGGCACCATGCGCGATGTCACCATGGCTGAAATCAGCGTGGCTCCGGTGCAATACAATCCCGTCACCAACCGTGTGCGTGTGTACAAATCCCTGGATGTCACTGTAACTTTCGTGAACGCCAACATCCCGGGCACCTACGAGCTGAAGAGCCGCTATGGCAGCCCGATGTTCAAGGTGGCCGCCAATGCCGTCATCAACCCGATGGAGGACACGCGCGACGAGTTTTCCGGAGCTCCCATCAAGTACCTCATCATCGCCAACTCCATGTTTGCTGGCAATGATAACCTCATACAGTTCATCAACTGGAAAAAGAGACTCGGTTATATTGTGGTGGACGCTTACACCAACGATCCTGCCGTGGGCACTACCACTACTTCCATCAAGAACTACATCATGACACACGTCAACAATGCTACGGCAGAGGATCCTGCCCCCACGTTCATCCTGTTCATCGGCGATGTGGCACAGTTGCCTCCTTTCAATGGTACAGCCCTGAACTCGCACGTAACAGACCTTTACTACGCCACCTGGACCTCCGGTGACAACATTCCTGATTGCTATTACGGCCGTTTTTCCGCACAAAACGTGTCCCAACTCACCCCGCAGATTGAAAAATCCCTGATGTATGAGCAATATACCATGCCCGACCCCTCCTATCTGGGCAATGCTGTGCTGATTGCAGGTACTGATGCGAGTTGTGGCCCCACCTACGGTGACGGACAAGTCAACTATATTTATAACAACTACATTAACACGAACAGCACCACTCACGATTACACTACCGTTTATAAGCACAATTACAATTGTTCCAGCCAAGCTGCCACCATTCGCAGTGAGATCGGTGCCGGATGTGGCTGGGCCAACTACACAGCCCATGGCGGTGAAGACGGCTGGAGTGACCCTGGCTTCTCCAACAGTCAGGTAAATGCTATGAATAACGCCAACAAATACGGCGTGATGATTGGCAACTGCTGTCTTACAGGCAAGTTCAATTACAGTAGCGATTGCTTTGCAGAAGCTTTGCTGCGCGCTGCCAATAAAGGCGCCATGGCTTACATCGGCGGCTCTGAAGTAACCTATTGGGACGAAGATTATTACTGGGCTGTAGGCGTGCGCTCCTCCATCACAGCAAATCCAACTTACAATGCTTCCAACTTGGGTGCATACGACCGTATTTTCCATAAAAACGGCGAAAGCCCTGCAAATTGGGTTTCTTCATTGAGTGCTTATTTGCAGAGCGGTAACATGTCGGTGCAATCCTCCTCTTCTTCCAGAAAATTGTATTATTGGGAGATTTACCATCTTTTCGGCGATCCATCCATCCGTCCGTATTTGGGCATTCCGACACAGATGAATGTAACTGCCAATGATGTCATCATAATGGGTACCACCACTTACAGTGTAACAGCAGCTCCTTACGCATACGTTGCGCTCACCTACAACAACAACGTGGTTTGTGCCACCTTCGCAGACGGCAATGGTAATGCAACCCTCACGCTGCCAGAGCTCACCCCTGGCGAATATGAACTGGCTATCGGCGCACAGAACAAAATCCAATACTTCAAAACTGTCAACGTGATTGCGCCCCAAGGTGCATACGTCATAGCTTCAGACGTGGCGCTATCCACAACCTCCACTCCGGACGCCGGAACCACCGTCAACTGGGACCTCTCCATCAAGAACGTTGGTGTTAGTGCCGCCTCCGGCGCATACGCCATAATGACCTCTGCCACACCGGGCGTGACCGTTCTGACCGACTCCTTGTATATAGGCAGCCTTGCTGTGGACGGAACCCGTGATTTCAGCAACGCCTTCAGCACAAAACTATCTGACAGTTTCGAAGATGGCGACATCGCACAGTTCACGGTAATCATCTACTGGAGCAATTCCAATTCCGCCAAGACTGTCGCTGTGCCCGTGAACGCAGCCAAATTAGAGGTTGTCAACTACACCGTCAGCAATGCCAATGGTTCAACCGTATTCGCTCCCGGCGATTTGGTCAACATCACGTTCACCAACAAAAACAACGGACACGCCACTTTGCAACACGCCACCGTTGACTTGACTTCCAACTATACTGGCGCCTCCATATTGAGCGATGCTAACAGCATCAATGCCCTTGCGCCGAGCCAGACCATCAACAACATCTTCCAAGTGCAACTCGGCAACGATGTGCCCGACCATACGATTATCCCGCTTTATTACCATAGTTTTTACAAGAGCAAACACTTTATTGACACTATTTATCTAACCCTTGGCACAGCTATGGAAGACTTTGAATCCGGAGACTTCAGCCAATACAACTGGTCCAACAGCGGCAACTATGCTTGGACAATCACCAATGAAGCTCCATACGCTGGCACCTATTGCGCCCGCTCAAAATCAGGGCTGGGCAACAACCAGACCTCCTCGATGCAAATCACCATCTATGCCTTTGAAGCTGGCAATGTATCCTATTTCAGAAAGGTATCCTCCGAGCTCAACTGGGACAAATTCCATTTCTACATTGACGGTGCAGAGATGGAAGCCAAGTCCGGCACTGTAGCTTGGTCCCAAGCCTCTTTCCCTGTTGCAGCCGGCACGCACACTTACAAATTCGAGTATTCGAAAGACAACAGCCAAAGTTCCGGCAGCGACTGTGCATGGGTTGACAACATCATCTTCCCAGGATACGGCACCATGGCTGTCGAAGATACCGTTGACAATCCCGATGGCATCGCCAACTTCAACATGCCCACGGCCAATGTATCTGTCTATCCTAACCCGACCAGCGGTCAACTGACTGTCAACAGCAACGAGGCCATCCAGAACATCATTATCTACGACCTCAGCGGACGTGTGGTGGACATGCAAGATATCAACGCAGAGACCACAGCAAACCTCAACGTGGCCAATCTCAACAGTGGCATCTATTTCATCAAGACGCAGCTGGTCAACAAGCAGACCAAGACATCCAAATTCATCAAACAATAATGGCAAACACATCCGAACAATATGATGAGGTGATCCGGCAATGTCTGGACATCTTCTCCAAGAAGGCCATCGACTACGGCACGGCATGGCGTATTCTGCGAACCTCGTCGCTGACCGACCAAATCTACATCAAGGCCAACCGTATCCGCAGCATTCAGGAAAAAGGCGAAGCTAAGGTAGCTGAGGGCATCATCCCCGAGTTTATCGGCATCGTCAACTACTCCGTCATGGCCCTGATCCAGCTGGAGGTGGGTGTGGCCAACTCTGCCGAGGAGATTGAGATGGCGCCGGAGAAAGCGATTGAACTGTACAAGAAGTACATCACGGCAGCCAAAAATCTGATGATGGACAAAAACCACGACTATGACGAGGCGTGGCGGCAAATGCGCATTAGCTCACTGGACGACATCATCCTGATGAAGCTCTTCCGCATCAAATCCATTGAAGATCACAACGGCAACACCATCATCTCGGAAGGTTTGGATGCCAATTACTACGATATCATCAATTATTCGATGTTTGCGTTGATTAGGTTAGTGATAGAGAAAGAGGAGTAAGGAGGAGAGATTAGAGATTAGAGATTAATAGATTTAGAAGATTAGGAGATTATGAAAAAGAAAGAGCCTGTTTGGTTGATGATTATCCGCATTTTGTTGGCGGGGTTGTTCCTGTTTTCCAGTTTCACCAAAGCGGTGGATCCAGTCAACTTCGGCATTACCATGAACGACTATTTTGTGTCGTTCGGCATGGGATTCCTGCATCCGCTGGCCCAGCTTGCTGCGGTGTGCGCCATAGCGTGCGAGTTCATTCTCGGGTGCATGATGCTGTTCCGCATCAAACCCTTGCTGACCACCTGGGGCTACCTGCTTTTCATGACTTTCTTCTTCTTCCTCACCCTGTGGCTGGCCGTGGCTGAATATCTGGAAGTGCACGGCATCCATGATTTCGGTGTAGTAAAAGACTGCGGTTGTTTCGGCCAGGCCGTGAAAATGTCCAATTTGCAGACCTTCCTGAAGAATGTGGTGCTCATCATCCCGACCATCGTCGTGTTCATTTTCCGCAAGAGAATACCCGAAAGCCGCTTGGGTTCCTGGATCCAATGGTTCCTCATTTTCCTGTTCGCCCTGATTGCAGTCCTGTTCCAGTTGCACTGCATCCGCCACTTGCCCGCTATCGACTTCACCGATTGGAAAAAGGGTAACGATGTAACTTCCTTCATCGAGCAACCTGCCCAGAAAGAGGTGATTTTCATCTACAAAAACAAAGCAGATGGACAAGAAGTGACACTGACCCAAGATGAACTGATGACAAAAGAGGATGATTTCTACGAGAATTTCGATTATGTAGATCGTAAGGACAAGGTCATCAAGGACATTGTGCGCGCCAAGATTGACGGGTTCAACATGCTGGACGAAAACGGCGCCGACCATGCTTTTGAGTTGATCAGCAAAAACAACGACCAAGACTTGTACGTGCTTTACATGCACAATCTGTCAGAAACCAATCTCAAAGGTGTGGAGAAAGCCAAGAAACTGGCCGCCGATTGTATCAAACAAGGCTTCGATTTCGTGGCCATTTCCAATTCTTCCGAAGAAGAGATTGCTAAATTTGTAGAAGACAACGCCATTGATTTTCCTGTCTATCACAACCCCATCGACCCTGTGAAAGGGCCCTTCATGGTGCGCGATGCTGTGCGTTCCAACCCGGGCATCATCCTGTTCAACAAGGGTGTGGTGGTCGATAAATGGGCATGGCGCGATTTTCCGGCAACTGCACGCAAGTAGATGACCATCCGCGAATACACGAGACATATTACCGATACGCTGCAGCCGCATTATGATGTTCATGAGGCGGCTGCCGTCGCAAAGGCGTACCTGCAAGCACGCCTGCACCTGCCGGCGCACGAACTGGTGCTCCGGGGCGACGAGCCGCTCCCATCTGCTCTGAATGGGCAGTTGAATGACGAACTGCTGCTGTTGCAACAGGGCACCCCACTGCAATATGTACTGGGAGAAGCTGAATTCTACGGACTCCCGTTCAAGGTCACTCCCAACGTGCTGATTCCGCGGCCGGAGACCGAAGAGCTGGTGGACCTCATCGTGCAACAGCAACAGCACTCCCCCACCCTGCGCATCTGGGATGTAGGCACTGGCAGCGGCTGCATCGCCATCGCCTTGGCCAAGCATTTGCCGCAGGCGGAAGTGTTTGCCACTGACATCTCGGAGGCTGCCCTGACCATCGCGCGCACCAACGCGAAGGCCAACCAAGTGACGGTAACCTTTGCGCTGCACGACATGCTGGACACGGCACACTTGCCTTTTGGCGACACGCGCTTTGACATCCTGGTTAGCAATCCGCCGTACATCCCTGCCGCGCTGCGGAGCGCCATGCACCCCAACGTGGTGGCACACGAACCGCACAGCGCACTGTTCGTGCCCGATGACCAACCCCTGCTGTTTTACGACGCACTGGCACAAATCGGAAAATGCTGCCTCACACCCCACGGAGAGGTTTACGCCGAGACATTTGAGGATTACCATGATGAATTGAAACATTTGTTCATCAACCACGGATTCATGGGTTTTGAATCCATCACGGATATCAACGGAAAAAAACGGATGATTTGTGTTAAGCGCTAAACCATTCATATCATCCATATTACTACCCCGGCCTTCGGCCACCCCTTCTAAAACAGAAGGGGAATTTTAATTTCTCCCTTTCACCACATTTACCCCTTTCACCCCATGCACCCCATTCACTCCTTGTACCTCTTTCACCCCATTTACCTCTTTCTCCCCTTGTACCCCATTTTTTTGTATTTTTGCAACCCATAAACGATGAGAGATTATGGATTAGAGATGAGAGACAATCTATTCTCGATAATCTCTAACCTCTCATCTCTAATCTCTAAACCCTTATATCATGGACACTGTTGTCAGCGGCATTCGGCCAACCGGTTTTTTACATTTAGGCAATTATTTCGGCGCTTTGCGGAATTTCATCAAGATGCAGAACGAGAACAACTGCTTCTTTTTCATCGCCGATTATCACTCCCTCACCACGCACCCCACCCCAGCGGACTTGGGCACCAACGTGCGCAATGTGCTCATCGACTACATTGCCGCCGGCCTGGACCCCGAGAAGGCCACCATCTACGTGCAGAGTGACGTGCCGCAGGTTTGCGAGCTGAGTCTGCTGCTCTCCATGAACGTCTATGTGGGCGAACTGCAGCGCGTGGCCTCTTTCAAGGAGAAGGTGCGCCGCCAGCCCAACAACGTGAACGCCGGATTGCTCAACTATCCCGTGCTCATGGCCGCCGACATCCTGCTGCACCGCGCCGACAAGGTGCCCGTGGGCAAGGACCAGGAACAGCACCTGGAGATGACCCGCGACTTCGCACAGCGTTTCAACCGCATCTATCAACACGAATACTTCAAACTGCCCGTGGCCTATAACTTCGGCAACGAGCTCATCAAGATACCCGGCCTGGACGGCTCCACCAAGATGTCCAAGTCGGACAACGAAGGCTCATGCATCTACCTGTCGGACACGCCGGAAGTGGTGCGCAAGAAAATCATGCGCGCCGTTTCGGACAGCGGTCCTACGGAGCCCGGCCAGCCCAAGTCGCAGGCCGTGGAGAACCTCTTCAGCCTGATGAAGGCCGTCTCCACCCCCGACACCGTGCAATACTTCGAAGACCAATACCAAGCTTGCCAAATTCGCTACGGCGACATGAAGAAGCAACTGGCTGCCGACATGATTGCCTTCACGCAACCTATCTATGAGCGCATTCTGGAACTCCGTTCCAAAAACGACTTCATCAGCAAGGTGGCGCGCGAAGGTGCCGAAAAAGCCCGCGAAAGCGCAGCCAAAACAATCAAGGACGTTCGCGAAATCATCGGTTTCAAACCTCTTTAATCTCACATAATGGCCCTGCTCACCAAATACTCGCTCTGGTTTCTGCCACTCGTGCTGCTCATCGGCGTGGGATATGCCCTGTTTCTATATTACAAGAACAACAACATCGTTTTTGAAAAGAAACACCGCATCATCATGGCATGCCTGCGCGGTCTGGCCATGTCATTGCTCGCTTTCCTGATTCTGGGGCCCATGCTGAAACTGATTGTCAAGCAGACCGACCATCCCGTTATCCTGCTGGCCATCGACAACAGCGAGTCTCTCCGTTCCAACAAGGATTCGGCCTATTACATCAACGACTACCCCAAAGCTGTCCAGCAACTGGCTACAGAGCTGGGCAACAAGTACGAAATCAAGACTTTCGTCATTGGCGACGAGGCCCGAATGTTGGGCAACGACGAAGCCTTGAGCCTTGACTTCTCCGAGAAATCGACAAACCTTGCCTCCATCTTCGACCTCACCAGCAGACTCTACGCCAACCAGAACATCGGCGCGATGGTATTGCTGACCGACGGCATCTTCAACACCGGGGCCAGTCCCTACTACAAGGCCTCCGAAGCCAACTTTCCCGTTTACACCGTGGGGTTAGGCAACACCGAGCTCACCACTGACCTGTTCTTCTCTGACGTAGTGCACAACAAGCAGGCTTTCAAAGGCAACATGTTCCCCGTGGAACTGAAAATCAACGCCAACCGGCTGTCGGGCAAACAAGCGGAACTCACCGTGATGGAAGGCGACAAGGAGATTCTGCACAAGAGCCTCTCCTTCAGCGGCAACCGTTACTTTGAGACCGTAAAACTGAGCTTGGAGGCACAAAGCAAAGGCATTCATCACTACCGCGCGGACCTTACCGAACTGGACGGCGAAGTGACGCACAAGAACAACCACGTGCACTTCTACGTCGAAGTGATCGAATCCAAAGACAAGATTGCCATCGTCTATAATTCGCCGCACCCCGACGTGGCCGCCCTGAGCGAAGCACTTGCGCTGACCGACAACTACGATGTTGAGGTGTCACCGGCCAGCGAGTTCAAAGGCAATCCTTCTGAATACAGTCTTATTGTGCTGCACCAGCTGCCCTCCAAAGCGAATTCCGCATCCAACCTCATCTCCCAGATTCGTAAATCGGGCACTTCCGCCCTGTACATCGTCGGCACACAAACGGACCTCAACAATTTCAATGCGCTCAATACGGGCCTGACCGTGACGCAAAGCAAGAACCTGACTAACAACGCGATGCCGCTCTACAACTCGAACTTCACCTCTTTCACCTTCTCGGAAGAGGCTCAGCGGATGCTCCCCAAATACCCACCCATCAAAACCATTTTCGGCACCTACAAGACTGGCGTGTCCGCCAACGTCTTCATGTACCAGAAAATCAGCGGCGTGGATACCAAATACCCGCTGGTGGTATTCAACCAGCAGAACGGAGCCAAGACGGGCATCATCACCGGCACGGGCTTCTGGCAGTGGAAACTGTACAACTATCTGTACGCCGAAAACCACACTGCCTTCAATGAGATCATGGACAAGATCAC
This sequence comes from Bacteroidales bacterium, assembly GCA_045132055.1. Taxonomy (GTDB): domain Bacteria; phylum Bacteroidota; class Bacteroidia; order Bacteroidales; family WCHB1-69; genus F23-D06. The sequence goes on along the minus strand of JBGURP010000033.1, from coordinate 5,296 downwards.
CTTGTACCTGGCCGCCAAGGGCGACAAGAGCCAGTTCCGCGTGCGCCATGCGGACGTGTTCGCGGAAAACGCCCCCGTGGAGTTCTCGGCAGAGCTGTTCAACGACAGCTACGAACTCATCAACGAGCCGGACATCAAGATGGTCATCAAGGGCAGCGGCGACACCACCTACGAAGCGCAGTTCTCGAAACAGAACAAAGGTTACTACCTGAACATGGGCGAACTCCCAGTGGGCAGCTACTCCTGGACCGCCACCACCCAAGTGGGCGGCAGGCGTTTCGAGAAGAGCGGACGCTTCTCCATCCAGGAAATCATGCTGGAAACCGCCAACCTGATTGCAGACCACGACCTGCTGAAGAGCATCTCCACCGCCACCAAGGGCAAATTCTTCACCCGCGATGAGATGCAGAAGGTGGCCAAAGAAATCAAAGCCAACGACAATATCAAATCCATATCCAGCTACAAGAAGAAATACACCATGCTGCTCAACTCGCCTTGGTATCTTGCCGCCATCGTGCTGCTGCTGGGCATTGAGTGGTTCCTGAGGAAATGGAATGGAGGATACTAGATGAGAGATTAGAGATTAAAGATGAGAGGATTTGGAATGGGGAATGTGAAATGTGGAATTAAAAATTGAAAATTGAGGATTCATTCCACATTACACATTTCAAATTACACATTGAAGAAGGGCGGGGTAGTAATATAGAGTGAGGAGTTGAAAATTGAGAAGCAAATGAATATTTTGAGAAAATACTTTCTGGTGATAGTTTTGGTTGCGGTGGCGTTTTTGGCGCCGGCGCAACAGATTGCCCTGTTGAAGTACAACGGCGGCGGCGACTGGTACGTAAACCCCACATCGCTGCCCAACCTCATCAAGTTCTGCAATGCGAACCTCGGCATGGCGCTGGATCCTAAGCCGGCAACGGTGGAAGTGGGCAGCGCCGACATCTTCCAGTACCCCTTTGTGCACATGACCGGCCACGGCAACATCGTGTTCAGCGACGCAGAGGTGAGCAACCTACGCACCTATCTGATCTCCGGCGGCTTCCTGCACGCTGATGACAACTATGGTATGAACACTTTTATCCGCAGGGAGATGAAAAAAGTGTTCCCTGAAGCCGAGTTTGTGGAGCTGCCCTTCAACCATCCGATCTTCCATCAGAAATACAATTTCCCCAACGGTCTGCCCAAGATTCACGAGCACGACAACAAACCGCCGCAAGCTTTCGCCATATTCTGGGAGGGCCGCATGGTATTTCTTTTTACCTACGAATGCGACTTAGGCGATGGCTGGGAAGACTACATCGTGCACAAAGACTCGGAAGCCACCCGCACCAAAGCCCTGCAGATGGGAGCGAATATTTTGCAGTACGTTTTCACGAGATAAAGATGAGAGATTAGAGATTAGAGAAAAAAATGCTCTCATCTCTAATCGTTCATCACATCGCCCATACCAGCAATCCACCGCAAATGATAAGGCCAGTGACGAAAAGGTCGATGAGGCAGAACCCCATGATGTCTTTTGCATTGAGTTTGGCGATGGCCAGTGCCGGAATCGCCCAGAAGGGTTGTATGAGGTTGGTCCACGCGTCGCCCCAGGCAATGGCCGTGCCCGTAAGGCCGGGATCCACACCGAGATTGGCTCCGGCGGCAAACATGATGGGCGCCTGGATGGCCCAGTGACCACCGCCCGACGGCACAAACAAGTTGAGCACTGCAGCGCACAGGAACGTCAATAACGGATAGGTGGTCGGATTGGAAATGGAGATGCAGGCATCGCTGATGACGGTGCCAAAGCAGATGCCGGAATGTCCCACGCCCGTGATGATACCCATGATGCCGGCATAGAACGGGAATTGCAACAAGATGCCCGCCGCGCCCGTAGCCGCCTTCGTGAACGCGCGCACATACGAAATCGGCGTGCCGTGCAGGATGACACCCGTGAACAGGAACAGCATGATCACCGAGTTCAAATCCAGCGAACCGCCCCTGAAGAAGAGTTTGATGACGAGATAGGCCAAGCCAAGAGCTGCCACGATGTAGGCCAAAATGCGGCTGCCTTCCATCTTCTCCGCCGGCGTGTCGCGATGTGTTTCGCGCGCGGGCTCATCCTCCGCCAGCAAAGCAGGATCCACAACCACCACGTCTTTCTTCGGGTGCATGCGCGCATTGACCAACACCAAAGCGATGATGACCAACAGGACCATCACCAGATTATGAGGGTCCAGGATGGTTTGCGAAATCGGCACGGGTTGGGTGAGTGCTCCGTTCGTGGCCTTGCATAACGCATCTCCTGGCGTGGCCATGGTGAGCGGGATGGAGCCGGAAAGGCCGGCGTGCCACACCACAAAGCCACTGTACGCAGAGGCAATCAGCAAGCGGTAGTCCACCGCCGGCAGCTTCCGCGCAATCTCTTTGGCGAAGATGACACCCACAATGAGTCCGAAGCCCCAGTTGAGCCAGCAGGCGATGGCCGAGACTCCCGTCACCAGCGCGATGGCTGCCGTCGGGGTCTTGGGCAGGGAGGCCAGCGCGCTGATCCCCTTCTTTACCACCGGAGCAGCCGCCAGCGTGGAGCCACACACGAGCACCAGGGCCATCTGCATGGAAAACGCCAGCAACCCCCACACACCATTGCCCCAATGCTCCACCACCTCCACCGGAGTCTGGTGACACAAAGGCATCGCGATGAACGCGGCAATGAACGTCAAAAGGATAGCGAATACAAACGGCTCGGGAAGGTAACGTTGCACCAACTTGACGCAACTGGATATCAGACGCTGGAACATCAGGGCAGGGAATTTAGATTATTGGACCAACACTTTTTGAATTGACTTTCCGTTGCCAGTCTCAATCTGCAGGACATACAAACCGCTCTTGACATTGGACACATTCATCGTATGCTGATTCTCTCCCATCACGCCCTCAAAAGCATCCACCATCACAGTCTTTCCCGTCATATCCAGCATTTTCACCAAAATCTTGCTTTCGTTTTGCAAAGAAAATTTCAAAAACAGATTGTCAGTGGCCGGGTTCGGATAGACGGTCATATCTTCCAGACCGCTGTGATTGTCCACGCCCACCTGAGCATAATACTGCAAGTTGAAACCATTGCCCTGATCCCAGTTGTCGGACACGAAATTGATACGCATCTTATTGAAACTCACCATATCGATGCCCGTCGGCGGGTTGTAGATATCATAACGTTTGTACAGGGTTTGCGGATTCGTAGTAGCATCATAGACATCCACGAAATCACCATAGCCGAGTTGGAACTTCGGGAATGCTATGGAGTAGCCGGAGATGAAGTTCAGGGAGACAGTCCAGTTGCAGTTTGTCTGCGGGTGATAGTCCTCGCCCTCTTCGGAACCATCAGAAATTACTGATGTCCAATTATTTAAACTACTATATTCAGAGCAAGTTTGGGAATTCAGTGTAGTGTAATACTGCATCTGGAATCCGTAATAATCCTTATTTGTATCAGGGCCATTGCCAGTGGAAGTGAAGGTTATCAGCACGCTGTCGGCGACCACAACAATTTCTTCTGTTGAAGGATTGGTGCCCGTAAACGTGGCTTTGACACCAGATTCCACGGTCGGACCGTTATAGATGGTCACAAAATCCACATCTGGGTTCAGGTCAAGACGGTCAAAAGAGAAACGATACACTCGAGCTTCCGGGACTGCCACCATCCATGAACAGTCGTGGTCGGCCTGATAGGGCTTGGTCGTGGGCGATCCATCCAGCACATAGCCGAAAGAGGCTGTCAGCCTTTTATGTCCTTGGCAATACTCGGACGGAACAGACTTTGACGGGAAAATGTTCATAATGGCCTCGCCAGAATTATTCCAATCCCAATGTGTATAGCCGGAAGTGAAATTGTCCATCGCATAGTAACCATTGGAAGAACCGCCCCAGCCGTAGTTCAGGTGGAACTTGTCCTCCTCATCGTAACCGTCCAACACATACGCATGGCATGAGGTCTGGCTACAGCCGGCATAATAGACGGGGCGTTTCAGATCTATCTGCTCCTTCAGGGCTGCGATGTATTCCAACAAAGACAAAGAATCTGTATAACTGCTCCGATAGTATGAAGTGATGCTGGGGTCATAGAGGAAAGTCTCTCTCAATCTGGTTTTGGCCGTTTCGGTAGCAGCGCCGGAGCCATCGGCAGAATAGTTCATTTGAATAGCCACGCCGAAATGATAAGCCAGCTTGGCAATCTCATTGGCATAGCTCATCGGCTCGTTATACATAGCCTCCCAGTGATAGGTATGGCGGGGAAAGATAACGGTCTGGCTCGGATAACCATGCGGAATATAGGCGATAGCTCCCACGCCGGATTTCGGGTAGTGGTGATAGTTCATGATTTGGGCACAAGCACAGGCCACACAGCCGTTAGGCACGCGGTAGTCATAATATGGACCCGCATCGGCATCCCAAGGACAATAGGTGTTATAAAACTTGTTCTGGTTCCAGCGAGTGGTCAGCAAGTAATTATTGACACCTCCCTTTGGCGGATTGGGCACGAATTCGTCTGCTGTATAATGAGCCCACTGGGCAGCCGCCTTGGCTGTAGGACGCAGTTTTGCGGTCTCGGCACTGCGAATCTCCTTCTTGTAGAGCTCGAAACGGTCCTGTACGGGCGGAATCATCTCAAAGTTCTCATCCAACGAATAGGCCAACACCGTGGGCACAGCCTTGGAGGCAGAAACCACGACGAAACCCTTGTCGCCGATATCATAACGATACATGTAGGTCATATCCTCATCCGCGATGATCTCCTTAAGGCGGACTTCCACCGGAGCCTTGGACATCGCCGTATATTTTTCTGCCACAAAACGGCTGGCGACCATATCGGCCTCCGACTTGGAGACACTTTGGGCTGAAACAAAGGCACATGTGGTTATCAGTGCCACTATCATTAAGAAACAGGTAAACTTTTTCATTCTTAAAAAATTTTGAGGTGCAAAGATAGCATAAAAATCCTGATTCCAAAATGAAAGGCACAAAAAAAGGATGGCCTCACGGCCATCCTTCTCCCTATTAGGTATTGCTCTAATTAGTCTTTCACACATCTCACGCTGGCACCCATGTTGGCGCTGGGATCGCCCACCTGCCACATGTAGCAATGACAGTCGGCCCAGAACACCTTAGGTTGGTTCGGATCAGCAGAGTTTACGCTCCACAGGTAGGCGTTACCGAGGAGGTTCTCGTAGCGGGCGGTGTTGTCGTTGTAGCAGCCGCCAGGCAGCAAGCTGAAATTGGTGCTATTGTTGCCACCACCGTCAAGCCA
>JBGURP010000032.1:0-14983 GCA_045132055.1 Bacteroidales bacterium | reverse complement strand
TTTGAACACCACTAAGTTACTAAAAATCAGCGATATGTGCAACTTTTTACTCATATTTATCAACTTAAATTAATTCCGCCAACGGGTAAAGACTATTTTTTTGAATAAAAAAAATTTGTATTTTTGCAGCGATTTATGGTGCCGAGGAGGCTTAATAGGGAATCGGGTGTAAGTCCCGGACAGTTCCCGCTGCTGTAAGCTCTTAAAATCTGCCAGAATGCCACTGAAAACAGACGTTTCGGGAAGGCGGCAGACCTGAAGGAGTGAGTCAGAAGACCTGCCACAAATCGTAGACAAAGCTTTCGGGATAAAAGCTGGCTTTCCTTATTTTTAAGGCCTACCAACATTTTTCCACGAGGTTTTGAGGTAATTAAAATTATTATTAAACCTTAAAAATCTAAGTTATGGTTAAAAAATTTACTTTAATGTTCCTTTTAGGAATCTTCGGTCTCTTCTCGACCAACCTTTTCGCACAGGAAGATGCGACAATCGACCCAGCTGATATCAGATTCTGGGTTGGCGAAGGTCAGAATGAAGTGATTTTCATCGCCAACTGGGCAGAGCCTGACACAGCATTAGCATGGGGCTATCGTTTCATGGCTGAAGATGTCACTTTGAAAACCATCATGGACGACATCGCAGAAGCTGACTACCGTTTCAGCTATGAAGCAAACGGCAGCTGGCTCCTCGACATGCATTACAATGACGGCGTTCTCAATCTGAGTCTCGTTGAACAAATGTGGTGCTCATTTTTGATTAACGGTGTTTCTTCATGGGATACTTATGATGTGGCAACAGTCGCTCCTGGTCAATATGTGAAATTAGGCGACACACATTGCGGCACTTTGGTTGACCCTGATAACTACGTTTACGTTTGGGAAAAAGAAGTTGCAGCCGTTTATCCTATCGCTTACGAAGCTATGATTGACGCTTCAGAAATCCTTTATTGGATTGGCGAAGGCGAAAACGAAGTGGTATTTTCAGTCAACTTCGCTGAACCTGAGGATGTTTGCTTTGCTTGGGGCTACAGATTTGCTGGCGAAAGCGTCACAATTAAAGATATGATGACAGCTATAGCAGCAGTTGACCTTCGCTTCGCTTATAATGACGAGCCGTCTCCATGGGGTGGTATGAATCTTACCGACCTCACATTCAACTATAATGAAGTTCATTATGAACTTGTTGGCTATAACGCCATGTACAATTTGAATGGTGTGGCACCTTGGTTGACTTTTGACGAGCAAACCGTTGTCAACGGTGATTTTGTGAAATGGGGTGACTATACAATCGCTACTGAGATCGCACAGTGGACATACGTTTGGGAAACCCCAGTTCAGCCTGTGTCAGTTTACGACAACGTGAACGAGTTAGAAGCAGCAACACTTTCAGTGTATCCTAACCCTGCAACAGACAGACTGTATGTCAATGCTGAGAACTTGCAGCGTGTTGAGATTTACGACATGGCAGGTCGCATTGTGATGACATCAGTGACTCCTGTTGTTGACTTGAATGGTGTTGAGGCTGGCATTTATTTCGTTACAGTGAGAACTGATAACGCTGCCAAGACAACCAAACTCGTTGTGAAATGAGAAAGATTTTAGTTATATTGATGGTGGTGATGCCGGTGGCGTTGTGGGCGCAGTTCGCTCCTGCACAGGACAAGCCCGGCACCACAGCCATGCATGCCGACTCGTCAGCCTTTGTGGCATGGGCTACAGGCTGTGTGGCAGAGCCAGGACCGATGAACATCACCAACCTGAGCGCAGGCTTGGCGGGTCAAGGCTGGCCGGCAGAGAATGTCATAGGTGTTCCTCAGGGCACATACGGCGTGACATGTCTCGGTGATGGCGGCAGGGCGACTGTTACATTCGCATCGCCTATCTGCAACCGTCCAGGTCCTGATTTCGCTGTGTTTGAGAACGGCTTCGCCAACGCTCAGAATACTGATATGTGGTTTCTCGAGCTCGGCTTTGTTGAGGTGAGCTCTGACGGCGAGAACTTCTTCCGTTTCCCGGCGATAAGCATGGTGCAGACCGACACACAGGTCGGCGGCATGGGATGTATCGACCCTGCACAGATTCACAATCTGGCAAGCAAATACGGAGCCATGTACGGCACTCCATTCGATTTGGATGAGGTCCCGGATGACCCGCTTCTCGATAAAAACAACATCACTCATGTCCGCATCATCGATGTGATTGGCAACATTGACCCGGAATACTGCACTTACGACTCTCAGGGACATCCTGTCAACGACCCATGGCCTACACCGTTCGCTTCAGGCGGTATGGACCTCGACGCCGTAGGTGTGATTCACGATGTGGCGCACACACCAGGTTTGGGCATCGCTGACAATGAAATGGAATCAATTTCGGTTTACCCGAATCCGGCCCATGACTATATCCGTGTGGAGACACAATCGATGGCATCCGTACAAACCATTGATTTATATAATGTTACAGGACAGAAGGTCCTCTCATCAAACGAAAAGGAAATCAATGTTTCTGGATTGGAACCAGGTGTTTATTTCGTCAGAATCAATTGTGGCGAAAATATATTTACAGAACGTGTAATTATCAAATAATCAAACAGTTATGAAGAAGATTTGCCCTCGCTGCGGAAAAGAGTTTGAATGTGTTCATTCGATAAACTGCTGGTGTGTCACAATACACCTTTCTGATAAAGCGAAGGCAAATCTTTCTCAATATAAAGATTGTCTGTGCAAGGAATGTCTTGAAGATATCAACAAATAATTGCGCCTGCAATTAGATATACGAAGAACGCACAGAGCCAAGCCACAGCACATTGAAACAGAATCACTAAGATCATCCATTTGGTGCCTATTTCGCGGCGGATGGCTGCCATTGCCGCAACGCAAGGGGTGTAGAGCAAGCAGAACACCAGCATTGATATTGCGGTCACGGTGGTGAACAAATCCATTGCGCCAAGCACTTCGAGGGTCGCCACCACGCTTTCTTTTGCCATGAATCCGCTGACCAAGGCGGTGACAATCTGCCATTCGCCGAGGCCGATAGGCTTGAAGAGAGGGGCGATCCATCCAGCCACCATGGCGAGCATGCTGCCTTCGCCGTTTTCAACCATATTGAATTTGAAATCAAAGGTCTGGAGGAACCATATCACCAACGAGGCGATGAAGATGACGGTGAAAGCGCGCTGGAGGAAGTCTTTGGTCTTGTCCCACAGCAGATGTCCCACGTTTTTAATGCCAGGCAGACGGTAGTTAGGCAGCTCCATCACGAAAGGAGCCACATCGCCTTTAGTCTTGGTAAACAAGGCTATTATAAATCCCACGATGATTCCGAAGAGGTAGAGGCATATGAGCACCAATCCTCCACGATGCGGGAAGAAATAGTCGGTGAAGAAGGCGTAGATAGGGATCTTCGCCGAGCAGCTCATGAAAGGGGTGAGGAGTATGGTACGCCAGCGGTCATGAGTCGAATGTAACGTGCGTGTTGACATCACCGCTGGCACCGTGCAGCCGAAGCCGATGAGCAACGGCACAATGCTGTGTCCGGTGAGACCGAATTTCCTTAAGATGCTGTCGCTGACGAAAGCCACGCGTGCCATGTAGCCGCTGTCTTCGAGCAAGCTAAGGAAGAAGAACAGCAGTATGATGATAGGTATGAAGCTGATGATGGTCCCGACGCCGCCGAAGATGCCGTCGACCACCAGTGACTGCACCGACGGGGTTACGTTCCATCGTGCCAATGCTGAGCCAACGACGCCGGCAAGCCAGCCGATGCCGTTATCGAGGAGATCCTGCAGCGGCGCACCGAGAGCGTCGATGGAAATATAAATGATACCAATCATCACCAATATAAAAATCGGGATGGCGGTCCATTTTCCGGTGAGGATCTTATCAATACGACGGCTACGTTTGTATTCTTTGCTTTCGTTAGGTTTCACTACTGTTTTAGAGCACAGACGCTTGATGAAGGTGAAGCGCATGTCGGCCATTGCCGCTGCACGGTCGAGTCCGCGTTCCTCTTCCATCTGAAGGATGAGATGCTCAAGTGTCTCTTTCTCGTTTTGTGAGAGTTTCAGGGCTTTAAGCACTATCTTATCGCCTTCCACGAGCTTCGATGCCGCGAAACGCACCGGTATCTCGGCACGTTGGGCGTGGTCTTCGATGAGGTGCATGATGCTGTGCAGGCAGCGGTGCACGGCTCCGTCGTGGTCGTCTTTGTCGCAGAAGTCCTGACGCACAGGCTCTTCCTGGTATTTTGCCACGTGGATGGCGTGTTCCACCAGCTCGTTGACGCCTTCGTTTTGCGATGCTGAGATAGGCACCACAGGCAGTCCGAGGATCTGTTCCATCTCGTTGACACGAATGGTGCCGCCGTTGTTACGCACCTCGTCCATCATGTTGAGCGCGAGCACCATAGGCACGCCGAGCTCCATGAGCTGCATGGTGAGGTAGAGGTTTCGCTCGATGTTGTTGGCATCCACGATGTTGATGATAGCCTTGGGTTTCTCTTGCAAGATAAACTCACGCGACACTATCTCCTCGTTGGTGTAAGGCGACAGCGAGTATATTCCCGGAAGGTCGGTGACAAGAGTGTCGTTGTGCCCTTTGATGACGCCGTCTTTGCGGTCGACGGTGACACCCGGGAAGTTGCCCACATGCTGGTTTGAGCCTGTCAGCTGGTTGAAGAGCGTGGTCTTGCCGCAGTTTTGCTGACCTGCTAGGGCAAAGGTGAGGGTGGTGCCTTTCGGCAACGGGTTTTCATGTTCCTTATCGTGATAGATACCTTCCTCGCCGAGACCTGGGTGGGCGTTATGGTCGGGTAATGATGTGATATACAGCTGGTTGACGTCGAAAGTGTCGCGTACGGGTTCTTTGTCAGATATTTCTGGCTCAACCTCGATGAGTTTGGCGTCGGCTTTACGCAGTGTGAGTGAATATCCGTGTATCATCACCTCCATCGGGTCGCCCATCGGGGCGTATTTCACGAGTTTCACGACCACATCGGGAATCACTCCCATGTCGAGAAAATGCTGGCGGCGCGAGCCTTCGCCCTTCACCGTCTTCACCATCGCCGACTGTCCTATTTCGAGTTTGTCGAGAGTTATCATTTCAACTTTTTTTCTTGCTGCAAAAATACTATAAAAAACAGTTGGTTGATATCCCTAAAAATAGGGATTTTGACAATCATTTTATTGAAAAATTTCAAAAATGTGTAACAAGATAAAAAAAAACGTATATTTGTATGTCGATTTTCGCATTATGAAAGTGTTCGAGAATTTGCGGTCTTTTCAGAAGCTGGAGTACGTTGTCATGTTGCTTCTGGCGTTTGCGATACCGTTTCATTGGTACGTGGCGCAGTGTTGTGAAGTGGCGTTGCTGGCAGTAGCTACCCTGAAAATCGTTTTCGACCAGAAATGCAAGTTCAACGAACGTCAGATGCGGTTCAAATGGGCTTATCTCATCTTCGCAGCCACCTGGCTCGTTTACCTTATCGGAATGATTTACACCGATAATACTCACGTCGGCTGGTTGCAGGTCAGCAAAAAGCTCGGCTTCCTGATTTTCCCCGCCATTTTCCTGTTTTCCGATATGTCGTATCTCAATAAAGACAGGATTCGTGTAATATTTTATTGCTTTACCACGGCTTGTCTGCTGTTTTTCCTGATGAATCTTTACTGGGCGCTTTACGATGGCCTTGTTCATAAGCATAATATAGGTCTGATTACCAACAACAACCTGATGAGGATTTATTATGTGCATCATACCTATATGTCGATGTATGCCTTGCTGGCGCTGGCTTTTTCGTCGGTTGAAATCATTGAGGTGGAAGATTTGAAACTCAAGATTTACAATATCTTCATATCGATAGCGATGCTGGTGTTTGTGGTGCTTCTCGATTCGCGTGCGGGCATCATCTGTCTGTTTGTGGAGTTTGTGATATTGCTGATGTGGCTCGCTTTTATTAAGAAAAAAGTGTTGATGAGCATTATCTTCACTGTGCTGATAGCGGGTGGTATCGCGCCGTTTGCAGTTTCGCGTTTGAACGCTACCATCGCTAAACTGAGCGACGACAACAACCCTGATATCAGAATGGTGGAGATGCGGTGTGGCATGGATGTCGTTGAAAATCATCTGCTTTTTGGTGTCGGGACGGGCGACCGCAGCGATGAGATGGAGAAGGCGTACGAGCGATACAGAGACACTCTCGTCGCCGAGATAAAACCCGCGAGAGCTATCGACGAAGAAGAGTTTGTGCTTTGTCGCGACGAGATGCTGAGCGGGATTCAGAGGGCGAGCCGTGCCGGACAATGGAATGTACCAAACAAGAGGTTTTATAGGTTTATCGACAACAAACCTGTTGAATATGAATGCGATACGGAGTCGGTGAGGGGCATGGCGGTGGAATATATCTATGTTGAAAACGCCATCAAACACGATCTGAACGCGCACAACCAATATATCGACACCATGATAAGCATCGGTATTATCGGATTGCTGCTGCTTGTCGCATATTTCCTGATACCTTTTGTCATCGCCATAAAACTCAAGGTTTTCGATGTGGTTTATCTTGCATTTTTAGTGATTATAGCCATCAACGCGATGTTTGAGTCGATCTTTGAGATGCAGGTTGGAATTATCTTCTTCTGTTTCTTCTGGCAGGTGTTCATCCAAAAAAATATAGGGGAACAAAACACTTTGTCCCCCTAAAAAATTCAAGATATTAAGTTTTAAATAAGATACTCTTTAAGAGAGTTCACGTAGTTTTCGAAGGCATCGAGTCCTGCCTTTGTGATTTTGCATGTCGTGCAAGGCACCTTCCCCTTGAAGCCTTTCTCGACAGTGATGTAACCGGCAGCGCTGAGCTTGTCGATTTGCACGCTGAGGTTGCCCGACGTGGCACCGGTCTGCTGCTTGATGTAGCTGAAATCGGCACTGTCAACCCCGGCCAGAATCGACATCACAGCCAGCCGCAGCTCGGAATGTAATATTGGGTCAAGTTTCGGAAACATGGCTTATTTGTATTGAGATTTGACAATAAGACCTGTAACTACAAGAATCACTCCGCAGAGGGTGAAGAGAAGCAGCTGAGCCTCTGAACGAAGCATAATTGCTGCAATGGCGCCACCGACTCCGAGGATGAAACCGCTAACGATTATCGACCAGTTTTTCAAGATGATACCTGAGACGCATTGAGCGAAACCGAACGCCATAATGATGATGAGCGTAAGGTTCTGTGGCGCGATAAACATGAAGACGGCGCTGATGACCACTATGAATGCGCAGTAGGCGAGCCACACGCCGTGAAGCTGTTTGCTGATGATGTTCTGAGGCACCTCGACTTTGTTTCTGCCAATGAAATGTGCCATAGGGAATCCGATAAGCGGCATCGCGAACCATAACAGATTCCAAATAGGATTTCTCGTGATGTGAATTGTTTCGTAAATCACGAGCGACATAATCGTAAGCAATGCACCCCAAAGCAGGAAGTGCTTGGCGCTGTTCTGAAGGATTGAACGGCGGCTGTTGTTCACCATCTCGGTGATGATGCTGAAGCTTTGCTGAGCTGTCATGTTGTTTTCATTGTTGTTTTCCATAGCTTTAATTTTTAAATGTTACTTTTTAGTTTTAAATTTTTTAATCTTTAATTTAAGTGCACTTTATGTCCTAAATGACGCTGCAAAGATAAACAAGTTTATAATATAAACTACAAAAAAATGAAAAAATTTTTAAAATATTTTTGATATTTTTCATAAAGTGTTGATATACAATGGTTTCAGGCTAAATATTTTGTCCTAAAAATCTTTGCATGACGACGGCGCAAGAGGCGTCACCGGTGATTGACATCACTGTACGGCCCATATCGATGATGCGGTCGATGCCTGCTGCCACTGCCACGCATTCGACGGGGATGCCTGCGGAGGAGAAAACCATTGCCATCAGTGCCAAGCTGCCGCCCGGGATGCCCGGAGTGCCGATAGAGGCTACTGTAGAGGCAAAAGCGATAGCCATATACTGGCTCATGGTGAGGTCGATGCCGCAGCATGTCGCCATAAACACTGAGGCAACGCCGAGATAGATGGCGACGCCGTCCATATTGATGGTAGCGCCCAACGACAGCACGAAACGTCCTATCTCTTTTCTGACACCTAACTTCTCGGTACATTGCATGGAGTAAGGCAGTGTCGCCACCGACGAGTCGCTGGAGAAGGCGAACAGCATGGCGGGCTGCATTTCTTTGAAGAATTTAAGAGGGGAGATGCCACCAAGGACCCACACCGCTGAGGAATATACCAGTCCTGCATGAACGACGAAGCAGAAATATGCCAATGCGAGCAATGCCGCGTAGGAGCCGAGCACTGCAGGACCGTTTTCTACCACCACTGGCGTCAGCATGCAGAACACGCCGAACGGCGCCAGTGCCATGATATATTCAAGAATCTTACCCACCACATCGTTGAAGCTGAGCGTCACCTTGCGCGCCAGCTCGCCTTTCTCGCCGATATGCACCATAGCGATGCCAAAGAAAAGCGCAATCACTATGACCTGCATCATCGCCATCGAGCTCACTGGAAGAAGGATGTTGTCGGGAAACATGGCGACTATCTGATCCATCACCGTCATGTGAGGTGTATCGATAACATCTGTTACAGCTTCAGTGCTGATTTTGATGGTCGGGAGAAAGCCTTTCACCAGACTTGGCACTACCAAGCCGAGCGTCACGGCGAAGAGAGTCGTTATTATAAAATATATTAAGGTGCGAAGTCCGAGTTTGCCAACTTTCGAGACATCGTTCATCGAGAGTATGCCTGCCATGATGGAGAAGAGCACCAGCGGCACCACGATAAACTTCAATAAATTAAGGAATATCGTTCCAAAAGGTTTGATATATGTGTTGACAAACATGGCATGGTCGCGCAGCAGCACGCCGGCTATCACCGCCAACACGAGGGCGATGCCGATCTGGGCGGTGAGAGAAATCTTTTTCTTTTCAGTCATTTTCTGATATGCTAAACGTTCGTCGCCGTTGGCGAGATGTATGATGCCGCAGTATTTGAATCCGTGTTTCTCGATATTATGCTGCATTATTTTGTTGTCGCGATGCGTATCGATGCGGATGTTGCGCTCTTTAGCGAAGCAGAACTCCATGATACTCTGGAAGATGCCATGCACCTCAGGAAAACTCGCTATGCGATGGATGACATGGTAAGGCTTGCTGTCGTCGAGCCATTTGCCGTCGTAAATCTTATCGTAGGTAGGTTCCGGCGATGGCAGAAAGGCGAAATACGCCACAATCTTTCCATCGTCTTCAACCACGAAGCCGCCGTCTTTCTCAATGTCAGACTGCACAATATCCAGCGATGGATAGCCGTCGATCCATTGGTTCACGTTGCCGTCGGCTGCCATGATGCCCTTGGCGGCAGCGAAGACTTCCATCAGACTCTCGCCATCTTTTGGGAGAGAGACCTTGCGTATGGTGCGGTTTGGTGTGGAATCGTAAGATTTTGACATAAAATAGAGTGTTTATTGGTGCAAAGATATAAAAAAATCATAAATTTGCACCCAAGAATGAAAATATGACAAAAAACAGGTTTTGTGTGATACTTTGGCTCTGTCTGCTGGCTCTCGTCATCACCCATGCAAAAGCAAACGGAAACCATGTCGGTGGCTGGCTTGACACCGACAATGGCAGTTATTATTTCGATAGTGTCCGCATCTTCCCTGAAGACTCATTGGAATATGCCATACAATTCGGCAGAGAGAACGGGCAGATTGCGGTGTTTGTGTTGTCGAAACAGTTAATTATCAAACAACCATTTGAATAATCCTGGATTGGAAGGAATACCAGCAATCTATTTCTCAGGACTCAGCTTCACCATCAGCACGCCGTGTGAAGGGATGCTGTTAACTATGTTTTTCTTGGTTGACTTGGCGATGGTTTTGTGCTGCCAGAGGTCGTAGATTTTATAGTTTTCGCCGGTGGCGCGCAGCTCAGGGATGTCGCTCCAGTTGAAGTTGAGGCTCCACGTGTCGTCGCCGCGGTTGAAGAAACATACTGCCCACTCGTCGTTGGCGAGCTGTTTCACCCAGATCTGGCGGTCGCCCATTGCCACTGACAGATGTGCCTGGATGCCCAGCGGGTCCTGGTCGATGGCGATGACGTCTTTGTTGGTGAGGATACGCTTGGTGTCGTCGCTCATATTGCCGAGGTCGTTGCCTGCCATCAGCGGCGCTGCCAGCATGCACCACATCGAGAAGTGGCTCTGGTCTTCTATGGCGTTCATACCACCGTTGCCCACCTCAAGCATGTCGGGGTCGTTCCAGTGACCCGGGCCGTTGTAAGGATACAGATCCTGCACCAGGTCGATGATGTTGACCATGCCGTGACCGCCCCAGTCTTCGCGTCCGTCCCACATATTGATGATGTCGCCTGTGGCTCTCCAGAGATGACCGATGCCTTTGCCCCATTCCCAAGGCTTGGTGCTGCCCCATTCGCAGATGCTTAAAACTATAGGGCGACCGGCTTCTTTCAAAGCCTCGCGCATGATGGTGTAGGCGGTCTTCGAGTTGGTGCCGCGGTTGTTGCAAAAGTCATATTTCAGGTAGTCGACGCCAGTGCGTGCATAAAACAAAGCATCTTGGTATTCGTGACCCATGCTGCCCGGTCGTCCCGCGCAGGTGTATGCGCCTACACATGAGTAGATGCCGAACTTCAGTCCTTTGGAGTGGATGTAGTCCGCCACATATTTCATGCCATGAGGGAAACGCTCAGGGTCGCATACAATGTTGCCGTCGGCGTCGCGGTCGATCTGCCAGCAGTCGTCAACGACGATATATTCGTATCCGGCGTCTTTCATGCCTGATGCCACCATGGCGTCGGCAGCCTCCATCAGCAGCTGTTCGTTAACGTCGCAGCCGAACTTATTCCAGCTGTTCCAACCCATTGGCGGAGTAGGGCACAGCGCCTCAAACTCTTCTTGTGTCAAAGGTTGCGGTTTGGCGTTTTGCGCTGTCGCCGTGAAGCTCAGCAAAGCGATAAATAGGAGTGTAAAGATGTTTTTCATAGTTTTTTATTTAAATGGTTAAGTTTTTACATGCTCATAGCCTCTTTATCAGCTCTTCCATCAAGTCTTTCATCTTTTGCTGCAACATCTCGGTCTGCTCGTTGATATAATCGGAGTTCATTCCTTGTGTTGGTGGCGCGAGATGGAACTGTGGCGACACTATGAGGCGGGCGCGAGGTCCCAGGATCTTTACCGGTCCGTCGATGTAGACCATCACAAGAGGAGCCTGCGACACGGTGGCGAGCATCGCCGCTCCCGGATGGAACGGCAGCTGCTTACGGTGCTCACCATGACGGCCTTCAGGGAATATCGCGACGCTCTCCTTGTCTTGTTGTATAATCTTAATAGACTCATGAATCCACGACAGGTCGGCGTTCTGACGGTCGATAGGGATGCATCGCGTGTTACGCAGGAAGAACCCGAAGCCACGCTGCTCGAAACGGTCTTTCGCGGCAAGATTATGTATCTTGTTTTTGCGGAACACCGTAGTCACCACCGGCCCGTCGAGATGGCTGGTGTGGTTGATGATGAGCAGCGACGGGCTGTCAAGCTTACGCCTATGTTTTGGAGGCTCCACGTAATAGACCTTAGGTCTGAGAAGCGTTTTAACGAGGAAGGCCGTGAGGCCTTCCACGATGTATGTCATTATCTTCATGCTTTTGCTTTTATGATATAGTCGATGACTTCACCTACGGTGTTGAATTTCACAGCGTCTTCAAACTTGATATTGAATTTATTTTCAATGGCAAGGCTTAAAAGCAATATGGTAAGTGAGTCGAGACCGATGTCGCTGATGAGCTGACTGTTCTCATTGACTGCCGAAAGGTCGAGCGATGGCTTGATAAGTTGAAGAATCTCCTTGAGACCTACTAAAATCTCTTGTCTTTCCATGATAAAAAATTAATTACGTGAAACTTTCATTGCGCCGGTGCGTTTGAAATCTTCCTTGCGCACTGTTATCTTGTTGATGCGATGTGTCGTCGGCAGTGTAGCGTTGACTTCGTCGACCAATTTCTTAAAGTAAGCTTCCACCTCTTCCCAAGGGGTGTTGCCGAACTCTTCGATACGAGGGAGGATCTCGATGGCTATCACCTTCTTTCCGTCCATCTCGTCTTCCTTGACGAGGCAGTCGCGGAGCTTGTCGCATTTGTAGAATGGCTCTTCGATGCTTTCAGGGCTTACGTTTTCGCCGTTTGACAGAATGATGAGGTTCTTGATACGTCCGATGATGTACATGTAACCTTCTTCATCGAAGCGTACGAGGTCGCCAGTCTTGATCCAACCGTCCGGGGTGAGGGTCTCGGCGGTCTTTTCCGGGTCGCCGTAATATCCGAGGAAGACGTTGTCGCCGCGGAACCACAGCTCGCCGTCGACCACCTTGGTCTCCTGACCAGGATATATCTTACCTACTGATGTCGGTTTCTCCTTGACGTCGATGTTGCCTGAGGTGAGGTTGGCGCCTTCTGTCATGCCGTAGCCGGCGAACAGGCTGATGCCCAGCTGGTCGAACTCGCCAATGAGTTTCGGAGGCACGTTGGCAGCACCCGCGATGATGAATCTGAGGTTTCCGCCAAGGAATGGCTTGCCGTACATCTTGACGAGACCCAGCAGAATTTCGCATATGCCCGGTACTGCCACGAGGCAGGTAGGCTTAATCATCGGGAGCTTTGAGATGGTCTCCTTGGTGTTGGCGGCTGCATACCATGCGCCACCTTCGTATAACACTGACAGAGTGCCGCGGACCAGTCCGAACACATGGCTGAGAGGCAGCACGCTGGCATAACGCTGGCAACCTAACTGATGACCTGGAGCGTAGACGCCGTTGAGGGCGCCGCGCATAAGGGCTCTGTGAGGCAGGACGGCACCTTTAGGAGCTCCGGTAGTGCCTCCTGTGAAGAAGATAGCGGCCGGGTCGTTTTTATCGACGATGGCGACAGGAGCCTTCTGCTCTGCCATGTCAGCGATATCGATGACTTTGCATGACGCGGCTTTGGCGGTCTCCATGAAACCTGCACCGGCGGCGAGGACTTTCACGCCGAACTTCATGCAGCATCCTGCGACGGCAGGAGCCGGCAGCTGTGACGGCAGGTTGATGACGACATAACCTGCTGAGGTGACGGCGAGGAACATCTCTACAGCCTCAACGGTGGTGTTGTCGAGGATAGCGACCTTGTCGCCCTTGGCAAGACCCATGGCGTTGAGCATGGCGCGTTTGCGTGCGATGGCGTCGCACATCTGTTTGTATGTTAAAGTGTTGACAGTGTCGGAAAGAGCCGGCAGCTCTCGCCATTTGCTCTCAATCCAAGTGACGAACTCAGGAATCGTCGGGATGTACTTCATCTGCGCAAGTTCTTCAGCAGGCATCATGTCTTCGAAATAGTTTTTCATATCTGTAATTTTTTTGTTAATTAATGTTCAGTAATTTTATATACCGATGAGCGCAGCATTGCGGCAAAATCCGCCTCGGAGACGCTCATCTGCTCTTCAACACTGATAATATTACCAATTCCAACCTTGACAGTCTTGCCTTCTTTGTTGAGTACTTCGCGTGGCAGCCTTAAAATGCGCAGTTTCCAATAGATAGCTCCGAGAAAATAAAACAAATTGGAGTTTATGTCGAAAAAACACACTGGGACCACGGGCACCTTCAAGTGACGGATTATTCCGGCGGCTGACTGCTGCCATTCACGGTCACGCACGCGGAAATCCTTGAGGCGGAAATCCGACACCGCCCCTGCTGGAAATAATCCCAACGGATGCCCATTTTTTACATGATCAATGGCTTTTTTTATCCCGCTGATGCTCTCAAGAGATATCCCTTTGGTGCTTTTATTCTTGGGTATCACACTGATGAAACTGTCATCGAGGGTCTTCACCAAAGATAGGAACTTGTTCGCCATCACCTTATAATCCTCACGGAGATGTCCAAACAGGTCGATGAGAATAAGC
Source organism: Bacteroidales bacterium (assembly GCA_045132055.1). Taxonomy (GTDB): domain Bacteria; phylum Bacteroidota; class Bacteroidia; order Bacteroidales; family WCHB1-69; genus F23-D06. The sequence goes on along the minus strand of JBGURP010000032.1, from coordinate 982 downwards.
CCGTCGAGTCCTCCGTAAGGGTGGTTGCTGACTGTGATGAAAGGACCATCTATCGATTGTATATTTTCCAGTCCTTGCGTCTCATAGCTGATATTCAAGTCGTTCAGGTAAGCTCGTGCGAATTCCGGACCGGCAAGATTTTCATGCCGTTCGTATATTTCCGATATCTTGTCGATGCCGGTGACACGCATCATCATACGAGCCAAGTTGTTGCCGAACTTGCCTTTGAACACTGGCGAAATGCCTTCAATATCTTCTATCGTAATCAACGCCATGACCAGGACTTATTCATTTTTGTGTTTTGGATCTATTTTCGCATAATAGCGTGCATCTTGCAGTATGGTGATGATGTATATCAATATCAAGGCAAGAAGAATTACAATTCCAATTAAATCGAGGATGTGGAGTTCGAGCGTGGATGAAAACCAGTTAAACTCCAACTTCCAGGTTCTCAATGGTTTGGCTAACGCCAGTAAGGCATTGGCGATGATGCAAATCAGTCGGAATTCGGTAGGGCCGAGTTTTGCATAAGTCAGGCGGAACTCGCCTTTGAGATGAGCGTTCATCGACACGTTGAGGGTTAGCATCAGATAGACAACAAGCAGGACGCATGCCAGGTCGAACTTCATGAAAGGCGACAGTCCGACGCCCATAAACATGAAAGCCTCGTTGATGGCGTCCATAGTGTGGTCAAGGTAGAAACCATAAATCGGACGCTGTTGTTTTCTGTGACGTGCTAAGGTGCCGTCGAGCGAGTCGCCGTACCAGTTGATGACGAAGCCCAGTGAGGCGAGCCACAGAAAATGCACGTTGTAGTTCGACAAGATATAGCCCGCTGCGATGACCACGGCACCGATGAAACCGATGAACGTCAGCATGTCGGAATCAACCCATTTAGGCTGTCGTTCAGCGAGCCATACAAGGGCTTTCTTCTCCACTCCGTTCAATACCGAAGTCTGTATTCGCACCGATTGTTCTGTTG
>JBGURP010000031.1:0-4723 GCA_045132055.1 Bacteroidales bacterium | reverse complement strand
TGCCTGATGGCAGGGCTGTATTTCTCAATAGGCACACGCTTTGTGCAGGTGCGCCGTTTTCGCGAGATGGCACGCCTGTTGTTTGCGAACGATAAGAGCCGAAACACTGGCGTCACCTCGTTTCAGGCGTTCTCCATGGCTCTTTCGGGACGTGTCGGCACCGGAAACATCGTGGGTGTGGCTACAGCTATAGGCTTTGGAGGACCTGGAGCCATCGTATGGATGTGGATAATAGCTTTTTTAGGCGCAGGCTCGGCGTTCTCCGAATCCACTTTGTCGCAGATTTATAAGGAGGAAAACGAAGGAGAGCTACGCGGCGGTCCGTCATATTATATCGAAAAAGGCTTGAAATGCAAGTGGTTGGCAGTATTGTTCGCAGTTATAGCAGTGATGGCATGCGGATGGTTCCTGCCTTCGGTACAGTCGAACAGCATCGCCGAATCGTTTGCCGAGACATTCCATATCAACCCTGCTTGGATAGGTATAGTCGTTGCAGTGCTCATCGGACTCGTGATTGTCGGCGGCGTGAAACGTGGCATCTATTCCAATGAGGCTGGGCAAGGCACTGGCGCAATCGTGGCAGGAGCCGCTGAAGTGTCACATCCGGTGAAACAGGGCCTGGTGCAGGCGTTCTCGGTGTATGTCGACACCCTGCTGGTGTGCACTGCCACCGCTGTGGTGATATGGGCCATCGGCGATACAGGCGTCGGAGCAATGGCTTGGATCAACGTCATCGCAATACTGCTGCTCTCACCAAAGGCATTCAAAGCCCTGAAATCATACGAACGCCAGAAAAAAGAGGGCAAAGAACCTGTTTTCAATCCCGAGGAAATCGGTGTCAAAGAGGCGGTTTACTGGGACAAGTATAATTCTGAAATTTTAAGTTAAGATGCCAACATTCGACGAAATTCTTAATAAACACGATTTTACAAAAGACGAGCTGAAAATTCTCCTTGCCGCAGAAGGCGAGGAGATGTCCCGCCTTTTCGACAAGGCACTGAAAACCAAACTTAAATATCTCGACAACTATGTCCATCTGCGCGGACTGATTGAATATAGCAACCGCTGCGCTAAATATTGCCTCTACTGCGGCGTGAGAAGCAAGAACACCAAGGTGGAGCGTTACACCTTGAGCGACGACGAAGTGCTCGAATGCGCCCGCCTGGCTCATGATTTGGGCTATGGCTCCGTCGCCATCCAAAGCGGCGAACGCGACGATAAGGAATTTGTCGATAAAATAGAATATCTCGTCAAGGAAATAAAGAAGATAGACAACGGTAGCCTCGGAATCACGCTGTCGTTGGGCGAACAGACAGAAGAGACATACCGCCGCTGGTTTGAAGCCGGCGCACACCGATATCTGTTGCGAATCGAATCTTCGACAGAAGAGCTTTATTATAAGATTCATCCGAAGGATAAAAAACACGATTTCCATAAACGTATGGGATGCATAGATTCGCTGTTGCGCCTCGGCTATCAGACAGGCACCGGCGTCATGGTCGGACTCCCGTTCCAAACCTTGGACAACCTGGCCGATGACCTTCTTTTCTTCAAGAAAAAAGACGTGGCAATGGTGGGAATGGGACCATTTATCCCGCATCCCGACACGCCTCTATATGAATATAAAGACCAGATTCCATCGGTGAAAGACCGCATGAGTCTCACTCTGAAGATGATAGCCGTCTTGCGCCTGATGATGCCTGAAATCAACATGGTGGCGGCAACAGCCAACCAGACTGTCGACCCGCTCGGCCGCGAAAAAGCAATCATGGTGGGAGCCAACGTCATCATGCCAAACCTCACACCTAATGAGTTCCGCGAGAATTATCTCATTTATCCTGATAAAGCTTGCGTCAAAGACAAACCCGACCAATGTCAGACATGCCTGGATTTAAGGATGGAATCGATAGGGCATAAGGTCCTCTACAACGCATGGGGAGACTCGAAGGCGTTTGCAAACAAGCGTAAATAATGGCATTTGCAAATCTCAATTAACCATTAAAAGGTATTTGTTGTTGAAAAATCACCATTAGTAGTGATGATTTGTGTGAAATGGCGGATGTACTTTTGCAAAGGTTTATTATTGTTTAATCAAGAAATTATTATTGTATGAAATTTTTAAAAATTAAATTATTATTTGTATTGTTGATTGTTGGAATTGCTGCTGTGGCGCAAAATACCGACGCAAACATTTTCGGTCACGTTATTGATAAGAATACCGGTGAGCACATGCCGTTCGTCAATGTGGTGGTGAAAGGGACCAAACTTGGCGCATCGACTGATGAAAGCGGACATTATTACATAACGAATTTGCCTGAAGGCAATCAGGTTATTGAAGCATCCTGCGTGGGTTACAAGACAGCGTCAATTGAGGTGGTGATTGTCAAAGGTCAGAGTCATGAGCTTAACATAGTGATTGAAGTCGACGCCAAGGTTATGAAGGATGTTGTGGTTTCAGCGAGCCGCGTGGAAGTGAACCGCAAGGAGGCGGCTGTGGTGGTTAATGTGCTGAACCCCAAGGCTTTAGATAGGGTTAATGCCGTCAACCTTGCTGAAGGATTGAATTTCCAGCCGGGACTGAGGGTGGAGAATACTTGTCAGAACTGTGGTGCTAACCAGGTGAGAATCAACGGTTTGGAAGGAAAATATTCGCAGATATTGATTGACAGCCGTCCGGTGTTCAGTGCATTGGCGGGTGTTTACGGCCTCGAGCAGATCCCTGTTTCAATGATTGACCGCATCGAGGTGATACGTGGCGGCGGGTCGGCTTTATTCGGCGCCAATGCCGTCGGCGGCGTGGTGAACATCATCACACGCGAACCGATAAAAAACAGTCTGGATGTGGCAAACACCACAAGGCTTATCGGGGGGAAATCGTGGGATAACACCAGCTCATTCAACGCCTCGCTGGTCTCAAACGATTTCAAGACAGGAGCTTATATCTTCGGGACATCGCACAACCGCCAGGGCTATGACCGTGATGGTGATGGATTTACGGAACTGGGCAAGCAGAAGGCAATGAATATAGGCACACGCGCGTTCTATAAATTCAATGCAAATTCTAAGATTACAGCAGAGTATCACAGCATTTACGAGTTCCGTCGTGGTGGCGACAGCATCGACCGCCCGCCACATCAGTGTCAGGTGGCAGAGCAGGCCGAACATCATATCAACGGAGGTGGCTTGACTTACGATTTTCTTAGTAAAAACACGCGTTTCCATCTGTCGGCTTACGGCTCGCTGCAGGATATACATCGCGACACATATTATGGCACTCAATATGATCTGAATGCATACGGAAACTCCACTGACTTCAGCTCGGTGTTGGGCACGCAGGCATCGTATAACTTTGCCCATGTGATCTTCATGCCATCGACGCTGATGGCTGGTGTCGAATGGACCACGAATCATCTCGTCGATGAGCAGCCGGCTTACAATCGTGAGGTTGACCAGCAGGCTAATGTGGCAAGCGCTTTTCTGCAAAATGAATGGAAAAACAAGATTTTCGGCTTCCTTCTTGGACTCCGTGTCGACAAGCACAGCATGATGAACGACCCTGTTTTCAGCCCGAGAGCTAATGTGAGATTGGCTATAGTGCCTTCGGTCACCACAAGACTGAGCTATTCCTCGGGATTCCGCGCGCCTCAGGTCTTTGACGAGGACCTGCATATCATGGCAGTGGGAGGCGAGGTGTCGCTCATCACCTTAAGTCCTGATTTGAAGCCTGAATACAGCCACAGCTTCAGCGGCTCGGTAGGATGGGAGCATTATTTCGGACCGTTCTGTTTTGACATTATGGTTGAAGGATTCTACACCGTGTTGAACGACGTCTTCGTGCTTCGTCCTAACGGCTATGACGCTCAAGGAAACATGCTTCTCGAACGCTGCAACGGCTCTGGTGCTCATGTGGGCGGCGTGAATATCGAGACGCAGCTCGATTACGGTGATTTTATACTGCAGATTGGCTACACCTGGCAGCAGAGCCGTTATAACGAGCCTGAGCAATGGAGCGACGACCCTGATGTGGAGCCGCAGCGCCGCATGTTCCGCACCCCTGACAACTATGGCTACATCACCGGTATGTTTCCGATCACCGAGCGTTTCAAGACCTCGTTGTCGGCGGTCTACACCGGACCGATGCTGGTGCAGCATTATGCAGGTTATGTCGAGAAAGACTGTGAGAAAATCACGCCATCATTCTTCGACATGGGTGTGAAGCTGACCTACGATATCCCTCTGTGTATAGGCACCACGCTGCAAATCAACGGGGGAGTGCAGAACATCTTCGACAGCTATCAGGATGACTTCGACCAGGGTGCTTTGCGCGACGCAGGATATGTTTATGGTCCTACGTTCCCTCGCACATTCTTCGCCGGCTTGAAGCTGAGTCTGTAAATAAAAAAGGTGACCGCTCATCGCGGTCACCAAAAACATCATTCATTATTTTCTAAATCGAAGTAAAATCAATTAGAAGTATAGGTCTCTTTCACCCTTCTTGATACGCTCGATTCTCTTCTTGAGTTCATCGAGGAACTGAGGGTCAACGTTTTTAAAGTTGTTTTCGATTGTTTTCCAGCCTTTTGCTGCAACCTCAGGTGTTGCGTAGTCAACGAGGTATTCGCTGAGGGTGAGGATTGCGTTTGGTGTGCAGTAACGTTTGATGAAGCCCGGCACGCTGAATTCCATGAAATGCTCGCCGGTTCTGCCCAAACGATAGCATGCG